>NZ_AGTR01000088.1 GCF_000235625.1 Marinobacter manganoxydans MnI7-9
GGGTCAATGGCGGCTATATCGTTTGTGTCAATAGCGAAAAAAACACATATGGGAAAGCTCGGGGAAACAAAATCTTATGGGTATTCATGAAGACTCCGTTTCGTTCGACGGTACAATCGTCGTCTTACATCCAGCAAGTGCACCACACGTCGTTAATTCCGGCGGGGTGCTTGAGTTTGAGGAAGATTCCTCAATTGTCCTGCCTGCCCAAAAACAGCTAAAGGACGCCGTGGTTTCAGCTCTTAACGATTTTCGAGATATGAGGAAATTGGCGGCGACTTCCGTAGAGTGGCGTCTCAGGATTGAACCTACGCACAATGTCGAATTCCCGGCAACTTACGTTGTGAGGCTCGTAGGGCCTGGGGCTACGGCTTCGGAGGTGGAAGTATTCAGGGCTGCCGCTCGATTGGTATTTAGGGATTTGATCCCACAGAGGATATTGGGCGAACCGGAAGATGAGCCAATTCTTTCCGAAAAGGAGCAAGAGTTTCTTGGAACCCTTAGCCGAGGGATAGCGGCAAAATTTGCGAGCCGCTCGATCAAGCAGGGCGTCATGGTGAGGTTTGGCTTTGAAGATCTCGGTGGGGCAACGGTACAGGGTGTCATGCCGTCTTTAACGGTCGAGCAAAAAGCTCTTGGCACCATGTGGGCGGCAGGCAGGCCGTTAGGGTTCGACGAGCAAAAAAGTACGGTGACGCTGTGGGTGACACCCGGCGCTAACGATGAGGACGCCTCGGAAATCGAGGGAAGAACTGAGATTTTGTGCCACGATCTGGATTTCCTTCGTGTCTTCGCCAGAGCCTATGCGAATCGCAGTTTGGTTAAGTTTCAAGTGGTGAGCCAACAAGAAGCCAGAAAGCAAAAAACGGTATTGACTCTTCTTGAACTAGAAGAAGTGGCGGTGGACCCTGCGGAGAGCTTCGACCTTCAGTTAGGATAGGGGGGGTAACGGCGTCAGTGGTGCGGGTTTCGGGCAGTAGGCCGATGCAATTGCGATGAAGAGTAGTACCAACTCCAGGCGATCATGGATTTGGGTAATCATAGGGCTGGTGAGGACTAATCCCGCGTAAGAGCGCGCCCTGGTGTAGTTTTTATCGTAATCCTCGTTGAAGGTGTCGAGTTGCAGCGAGGCGGCTGCCGGTACAAATTCACCTGCCAGAACCACTCTTTGAGCTCGGGGAGCATAATCCGGTTTGCTCTTTATGACGACTTTGTACGAATTCTCGGGGATTTTGAATGCGTCCACCAGAAGCCGCATCAGGTGAGCATCTTCGACCTCGTTCATCAGCAAGTGGCCATTTCTACCAACGAGATTCGAGGCCTGGGCGAGAGAAGGTAGCGGTCGGTCGGTGTCCAGTTCCTCACAGTTGTGCAGCTCGTCGCACATCTGCAGCAGTCGGGGCCATACGGCAGTCGAGCGAGATTTCAGTAAATACTTCGGCAGTTTGGTGCCGTACACGAATGCCTTCTTCATTTGTTCCGGGTCATAGACCTTGAACCGCAACCCCGCATTTATCCGGTCAACCAGAATTTCTACATCGGCGAGTTCTCCCGGTGGCAGGCGAAGCATCGGTTCGATTCCGTGAGCCGCGTACCCAAGCGCCATCAGTCTCAGAGCTTCCATCACAATAAGGGGCGTGAGTCTGGTTCGCTGTGCAAAAATGGTGGGAGCCGCACTCTCGACTTCACTGGCGGATTTTACAGGCCAACGATCAATCTGGACGGCCTTTGAAATCGTGCCGGCGTAGTGGGTGGTTACCGGAGTGAGCCTGTCTGCCCACTCTGTCATCATGCGGTTATAGGAGCGAAATTGCGTTCGAGGCGAGTGGTGCCCGAGCGCCCGGGCGATCGCCATAGAGCCGCGTCTTGACGGCAGCCCGTGGTTGCCGAGCAGTACCTTTCGGAGGCTCTCCCTATCGACCGATTCAGTGAGTTTTTGGGCAAGCGGTGTGTCTATCTCAAACAAGGCGCTGTTCAGCACATTACAGAATCCGTGGCGGGCCTGGTGCAGGCTCATGCGGGTGTTTCCGGTCACCAATTTAAGCGTCCGTGCAATATCCGATGGAATGGATCCCGCAAACGGCGTGAGGTTACCCTCTTTGTCGGCAAGGATCGGCTTATTGTCGGCGTTACCCAGCCTGGTCGTATATCGTGTCAGTATTGATGTAACCAGTGACCGCTCGACAGCACTCAGTTGAAATACCAGCGGTACAGCTCGCCGGCTGTGGACGCTGCTTTTCAGGCCACGTATGGAATTGCTTTGAACCAGTACCCAGGTCAACCCAGCGGCTTCGCACCAGTCCGAGCGGAGTAAGCCAATAGCCTCCTGGGCCCTGAGCCCGAAGCGGAAACCTAACAGAAGTACAAAGGCGGCTTGCATACCCCGTTCGATCTCCTCGGTGTCAGGATGCAGGAGCAGTTGGAGGGCCTGGAGGTACTCGCTTTCTGAAAAGAGCCTGGGGCGAACCGAGCGTCGGGCACTGCCGAGATCAAGTTCGTCCCAGTCGGGAGTGGATACTCCGCGCTCACTCGCCCAGTCGAAGAACTCAATAAGGCGTGCCGAAAAATACGCCAGGTCTTTCAGTTTGTGAGCGCAGTGAGACAGCATTTTGGCGCAAAGCTCAGTGACGTCCTCCTCGGCCATCAACAGCAAATCCGCCTTGTAGGCGAAACCACGAAATGGGCCAGACAGTTCACTTAAGTACCGTTTGATAGACCCAGTCGCGTAGGCTTTGTGGGCATAGTTAGCTCGGCCTTTACCTTTTCGGATTCGGTGTGCGACCCAGTAGCCAAGTAGTAAAACGGCACTGCTGACAGAGTGAGTATGGGCCCGGCAGTGCTGTTCGACCTGTTTGGCAATCTCTCGTGACTTGGCTTTTGTGTATTGATTCAGAATGTCCTGCAGTCCTCCAAGAAAAGCTTTCGCCGAGTCGTAAAAAGGTTCGGGATAAGTACCAGAGGCTGATGCTGGAATCGGGGGTAAATTTTCAGTTTCTGGAAGGTCCTGCTCTGGAGTGGACTCCGGTGGTTGATATCGCTGACCTTCTGTCAGGCGAAAATAATCGTACAAGCACAGGCTGGTAGGAGGGTTTCTATTACTGAGAGCGCCTGCCACCATACCTGGAAGGTCAATCAGGTTAGCCTGTTCAATTAACCGGCTCAGCTCTTTTAACAGCGCGCCTACCGACCGCTCGTTTCTTTTTACATCATCAAGGTGTCTGGTTTCCGCCAGTATTGTGGCCAGTGATTGTAACGACTTCGGACAGGGCGCTGTGTCGAGATCCTTGCTGTCTTTGATTCCGAGCCCTTTCGCTAACAGTCGTCCGGTGGTGTGGTCGATCTGATGCCGTTGAACCGGTTGATTGTAATCATTGGGCTCCAGGAATTCGGAGTACTCCAGGTACACGCGTTGCTTGTGTTGTATTACCCGGAAGTTTTGCCCTTGAACCAGATCTTCCAGTAGTCTGAGATAGGATATGCGCTTTTCAATCGCAACGAATGCAGTGGCCAGCGCCAGACTATCGGACTTCGAAAGTCGAGCTTGCCGGATGGCCTGCTTCGTGTCCCGCGCCCATTGTGCAAGGTTCGGCATGGTTTGAAGCGCTCTGGGGCAAGTGTCTCTGACCAGTGAGCGTTCGGTGCCTACCCTTAATGTTCTGTGTCGTATGAATTGTCTTGTATGGGGGCGGTGTTCCTCCAGCCATTGGACCAACACTTCCATCCGAACAGCCGCCTGAGGGTGGGGCATCCCGTTTTCGCGGGAGATCATTCTTTTTGCCAGACGATCAATGTAGCTTTGATTGAGTTCGCTCTCATCGCTGACTGGGCTGGCATCTAGTGCCAAGTCCAGCTCCTTCCGGGCTGCAGAACGCGCCAGATCACGGGCTTTGAGCCGTTCCGAGTGTCGCCGTGCCTGACCAAAGCATTCAGGCTCCCGGTAAGTATCAGCGGGTTGTTTGGCTTCGAAGGCAGTGATGTCGAAGTTGGTCTTGGGCAGTCGCACTATAAAGCCTAGCCGTTCAAAGCAGTCGTCCAGGGCTTCCTTATACCGTTCACGGTCCTCTCGCCAACACCTCGCCGAGTGATCACTGTAGGAGGTTGTTCCCCGCTCCCCATGGCCCATCCAGCCGTCTATGACTTCGGGGTGAACGTTCATTCGAGCTAGCTGCTGGGCAAACCTGTGCCGGAACAGGTTCTTCGGAAGAGGCCACGAGAAGAGTTCCGATCCTGGGACGGCTAAATCGGTTAATGGATGCCACGCACCATTGCTATCGAGCAGGAAGAACAGGGGCAGGGTGTCGGAGTTTCCTTCCAGAACCTGTTGGATGCGATGCGCAAGGTCTTTGTGTTGACCTGAAAGGCTCGCCTTGAACCGACGAAGGTGCTCGAGATAGTCCTCCAATAGCCCTTTTGCGCCATCTGCAAGTGGAACCATTCGTCCGCAGTGAAGGCCGTCGTCGGATTTATCATTGATAAAGACGGCCGGGGGGTGATCACAGAAGTGGGCGATCGACTCGAAAGGCTCTGACAGGTTACGGCAACCGGTTGCGGCATTCAGGGCCGTGACAGTGTATTGGACCAGATGGTTGTGGAAAGTGATGGGGTCGCCTTGCGAGCTTTCCAGCAGGGTTTGGGTGGCTTCCCGAATGCCCTCGACCAAAATGGACTCGAGTGGCGCAAGGAGGCTCCCGAGAAGATTGGTCCTCTCATCGCCTAATGCGGGGTTTTGTAATGGAAGCCCAAATCCGTTTTGAACCTGAGCGATGCTCCAGTTGGCGTATCCACAAGCTGCTGGTAACGTAGCTCGAGGGTGGGCCGAAAGTAAGCGAGCCAATGAATGATCGCATGTCTCTTCGAAAACACTTTGGGACTGTGCGTTAGCGAGTTTGGCGCTGGTGAGTCTCGGGAAATGCCGTTTCGCGTGTTGCCTGAACCATGTTGTTAGGGCATGAGGGCTGGCCCGTGCCCATAGTTGCCGAAGAGTGGCGATGTCCGGGAAAACCTGGGTAGCCTCTCGGAGAGCGCTCTGTATTTGCTCTGGCAGCGTGACGCGGAGATTGTCCTGGAACGGTTCGATCAGAGGTTGAGCTTCGGCATCCGGATGCCAAGAGCTGTGTCGCCTCGGTCGTTCCCGGTGGGCAGTCACTAGGTCTTGGGAAATGCTCCATTCATCGCGTAAGTCATCCGTTATTTCAATTTCCTGTATGAACTCCAGGGAGCGTTCAAGATGAACGGCCAGCCAGACTAACGCGCCCCCCAGTTTTTCTTCAGGGCGGTCCTCAGCCAGAGTGCAGTTAATCCACTGATCGAGTTGATGGGCTTCTGGGGGAAGTGGTTTTTCCCATGACCAAGGAAGATAGTTTGACAGTTCTGCCGTCTGCATCAGTATGCTTTGACCCGAGAGTTTCTGCTGTTCTGGTGTTTCTTCCGGGTCGACGCCGAACAGCAGCAGTTGATGCAGGGCTTCTTCATCGGCAGAGTCTGTTTCGCTGTCTGAATAGGCAAGAAGTTGAGGCCCGCCTGCCGAGCTGCTCAGATCCAATGCGCCCTCTGTTGCTTGGAGTAGGTTCGTAAAGGAAGTCTGAAAAGCGGTCTCTGTTTTTTGAGCTCTGGTGGGGTTGAGTTGGCCCTCTGCAACCCGTTGGATGGCCCTAAGAAGCAGCAGCTCTTTACGGGTTTCTGGCCCTGAGTATCTGGCGATTAGCTGAGATGCGGCGTGTCGTATTGCCAGGTTGAATTGGGAGTACGAGTAGTGGTCTGACGGGCAGGCTTTCAATGACATTTCAAGAATGTTGTCAATAAGTGTCCATTTGCTGTTCTCTCCGGGGAGGCAGAGTGTGCTGGCGACCTGCTGAATCTGGTTATCGTGTGGGCAGTTATGCTCTGCGGTTCTTTCCAGTGCCTGTACGATCAGCCATATTTTTAGAGTTCTTCGTAATCGGTCGAGTAGTTTATTGTCGGAAGGGGGCTGTGGTTGGATAACCAGTTCGAGCAGAAAATGCTCGTTTTTCAGATCTGCTCCTGCCGACCGCAGAATGGTTTTCGTGTTGCCTCTTGATACGCCCTGGTGAAGACCGGAATAGTTATTGGCAAAGTCTTTATCTTGGCTGAACGAGAAAAGAAGCCTGCTTAGGTGGCTGATGTAGGGATTGTCAGCCCACTGATGCAGAATGGCCTTTGAGTCCGGGTTAGAGAGTTCGCGATACAGGTTGCCGACGATCGTGAAGTTTTCAGTGAAGCCAAAGGCGAGCGCTATGGCGTCGAAGATGTCGGAGACGTTGTTTTGTTCAGCCCAAGAACGGATGGCTTGAAAGTGAGGGCCTGGATGCCTTAAGGTCAAGTCCTCGTTGTCTGATTGATCAGCCCCGTGCCATTTCTGCTTGTCGTTACTTGGCATTGTTGTACTTAGTCTCCACTCTCCCTTCTATCCAAAATTCTAATTCACACATCAATTTATATCAAATATCATCAATTTGGCACAAAAAAAGTGTGCCTAAAACATCAGTCTCATAACCTTCGAATCCAGCCCCCGCTACCATCTAAGAGAAAGGCAGATCAGTAAGCTACTGGTCTGCCTTTTTTATTTGTCCGCAGAAAGTTTCCCATTCCTGACTTGATTGAGGTCAAATCCCGATCCGGTTCGCTCCAATAATTCAGGTTGAACTCAGGTGACTGTGGTTTGCTTATCTCGCTGGAGATGCATGCCCGCTCCGGAGATCACACAATGGCAGTCGGGCGCAACCGCAGACGGAGGAGGGTTATATGGAATGGTTAGCGGAAAACTGGTTCTGGGTGGTTATCGGCATCCTGTTCGTGGCCATGCACATGTTCGGTCACGGTGGGCATGGTGGCCACGGCGGGGGCGGGCACGGCGGACATGGCGCGCCGGACAAACCGGACAAGCCGGACAGCGACCGGGACAGGCCTTCGGGCCATCAGCATTGACGGGGGGTAGAGCATGCTTAATACAAGACTGGTTGCCTGGGCGCTGGGGCTTTTCACAGCGGTCACCTTCATCGTCTGCGTTATCTACGGACTGGTGACACCCCAAAGCGTGCACATGCACACATTCCTTGAGCAGGTACTGCCGGCATTCAAGTGGCTGACCTGGTGGGGATTCCTGCTAGGCTTGGTTGAGAGTTTTCTATACGGCGCCTATGCGGGGCTGGTGTTCTGCCCGATCTACAACTGGCTTTATCGCCGCTTCAACGCCCGGCGGGAGGCAAAATGATTGAGCCTCCCGCCGACGTGACACCGCTCATAGACCTTCTTGCCGAGCGGGGCACCGGGCCGACACGTACGCGGCGGCCCGTCTACGAGGACCTTTTGCCGCCCTGCAACCAGGCCTGCCCGGCTGGCGAGAACATCCAGGGTTGGCTCGAGCAGGTGCGTTCGGGCCGCTACCGTGAAGCCTGGCTCACTCTTACCCGGGACAACCCCTTTCCGGCGATCCACGGGCGGGTCTGCTATCACCCGTGCGAAACCCGATGCAACCGCGGCGCACTCGACAGCGCGGTCTCCATTCACGCCGTTGAGCGGTTTCTGGGCGACCTTGCCACACAGGAAGGCTGGCAACTGCCAGTCGAGGCGCCGGCCTCGGGCAAGCGCGTGCTGGTGGTTGGCGCGGGACCGAGTGGACTCTCGGCCGCCTATCACCTCGCGCGGCTGGGGCATGCCGTGGAGATCCGCGACGCCGGTTCGCAGCCCGGTGGCATGCTGCACTTCGGCATTCCCGCCTATAGGCTGCCGCGCGAGGTGCTCATGCAGGAAGTGAGGCGGATTGAGGCGATGGGCGTCAAGATTGTCCTCGGTCACAAGGTTGAGGACCTGCTTGCGGAGCAGACGTCGGGTGGCTTCGATGCGGCGTTCGTCGCCATCGGTGCGCATGCCTCGAAACATGTTGACATTCCGGCGCGCGATGCTGCCCGTGTGCTCGATGCCGTCACACTCCTGCGTGAGGTTGGTGCCGGCGGGCAGTTGCAGCTCGGCCGGCGAGTGGTGGTTTATGGCGGCGGCAACACGGCGATGGACGCCGCGCGCACAGCGAAGCGCCTGGGTGCCGAGGAGGCAGTAATTGTCTACCACCGCGACCGGGCGCACATGCCTGCCCATGCTTTTGAGGCGGACGAGGCGCTTGAGGAGGGCGTCAGGATTCAATGGCTCACCAGCATCAAGGAAATCGCCGGGCCATCGCTGCGCGTTGAGCGCATGGAGCTGGATCCGGACGGGCGGCCGCAACCGACCGGCCAGTTTGAGACGCTCGAAGCAGACGCGGTCGTGCTGGCCCTTGGGCAACAGAGCGATAGTGGCTTCCTCCGCAAGATCCCGGGGGTCGAATTCCAGCCCGACGGCACGGTCGTGGTTGCGGAAAACATGATGACCGCTCACCCCGGAATTTTCGCCGGCGGCGACCTGGTGCCGGGCGAACGGAGTGTGACGGCCGCGGTCGGGCACGGCAAGAAAGCGGCACGACACATTGATGCCTGGCTGCACGGGGGCAGCTTCCAGCCCCCCGAGAAACACCGGCTCGCCACGTTCGACATGCTGAACCTGCCAATCTACAGCGACGCCGAACCGAAGGCGCAGCAGGTGCTACCGGTCGAGGCCCGTGCCGGCAATTTCACCGAGGTACTGTCAGGGCTGGGCAGCACCGAGGCGCGCTATGAGGCACAACGATGCCTTTCCTGCGGCAACTGTTTCGAGTGCGATCAGTGTTACGCTGCCTGCCCTGAGCAGGCGATCGAGAAGCTGGGGCCGGGCCGGCGCTATCGCTTTCTTTATGATCGGTGCACTGGCTGTGAGGTGTGCTACGAGACCTGCCCAACCCACGCGATCAGCATAATTCCCGAACCGGTCCGGGAGGATGACAAGTAATGAACCACGAAACCGACAGACTCCGGACCGAGACCCTGGACGGCAACAGCGCGGTTGCCCGCGTTGCCTATCGCACTAACGAAGTGTGTGCGATTTATCCCATCACCCCTGCCTCGTCCATGGCGGAGCTGGCGGACGAGTGGGCGGCCCGGGGGATGACCAACCTTTGGGGCAGCGTTCCTGTGGTGCAGGAAATGCAGAGCGAGGGCGGTGCCGCCGGCGCTGTTCACGGCGCGCTGCAGTCGGGCGCCATGACGACCACCTTCACGGCCTCCCAGGGGCTGATGCTGATGCTGCCGAACATGTACAAGATCGCGGGCGAGCTGACCCCGACCGTATTTCATGTGGCGGCCCGCGCACTGGCGACCTCCGCGCTGTCGATCTTTGGTGACCATTCCGATGTCATGGCCGCCCGCGGGACCGGTTTTGCGCTGCTGTCCTCCGGCTCGGTGCAGGAGGCCCACGACATGGCGCTGGTTACGCAGGCGGCAACGCTCGAGGCGCGGGTTCCCTTCCTGCATTTCTTTGACGGCTTCCGGACCTCGCACGAAGTGAACAACCTGAGTCTGGTGTCTGATGAGCACATCCGGGCAATGATCCGCGAAGACCTTGTGCGCGCACACCGGGCGCGCGCCCTGACGCCGGAACATCCGGTGGTGCGTGGCACGTCCCATAATCCCGACACCTTTTTCCAGGCGCGCGAGGCCTGTAATCCTTACTATGCGCGAGTGCCGGAGATCGTGCAGGCCAGTATGGATCGCTTTGCTGCGCTCACCGGCCGAGCCTACCGCCTGTTCGAGTATGAGGGGGCACCCGACGCCGAGCGGGTCATTGTACTGATGGGGTCGGCGGCGGAAACCGCGCGCGAGACCTCTGATTTCCTGGGGCGTGCCGGGGAGAGGGTGGGCGTGCTGCAGGTGCGGCTCTACCGTCCGTTCGCCGTCGGGCACTTCCTCGCCGCCTTGCCCGAGACCTGCCGTGCCATCGCGGTGCTGGACAGGAGCAAGGAGCCGGGGGCGCCCGGCGAGCCACTCTATCTTGATGTGGTCGCGGCCCTGGCCCGGGCGGTCACCGACGGCACGCGCGCAGTCCTGCCGCGGGTGATCGGCGGGCGCTACGGCCTGGGCTCAAAGAACTTCAACCCGGCCCAGGTCAAGGCCGTGTTTGACGAGCTGAAGCTGCCTGAACCGAAGAACGGCTTCACGGTCGGCATTGAGGACGATGTTGCTCACACCAGCCTGCCGGTAGACGCCGCATTCTCGCTTGAGCGCGACGACGTGGTACGCGCGCTCTTCTATGGCCTGGGTGCTGACGGCACAGTCGGTGCCAACAAAAACAGCGTGAAAATCCTCGCCGCGGAGCCTGGGCGCTACGCCCAGGGGTATTTCGTTTACGATTCGCACAAATCGGGCGCACAGACTGTCTCACACTTGCGTTTTGGAAAACAGCCGATCCGCGCTCCGTACCTGATCGAATCGGCCAACTTCATCGCCTGCCACCAGGCAGGTTTTCTTGATCGCATCGATGTGCTGCGGCTGGCCGCCGAAGGCGGAACCTTCCTGCTCAACACACCCCATGGACCGGACTCGGTATGGAACAGCCTGCCGCGATCACTGCAACGGCAGATTCTGGACAGGAAGCTGCGCTTTTATGTGATCGACGCCTCGAAAGTCGCGCGCGATGCCGGTCTGGGCGGGCGTATCAACACCGTGCTGCAAACCTGTTTTTTCGCCATCTCAGGGGTGCTGCCCCGTGACGAGGCGATACAACGGATCAAGCAGTCGATCGAGAAAAGCTATGGCGTCAAGGGCGCCGACGTGGTGCGAAAGAATTTCGCGGCCGTGGACCAGACGCTGGCGCAGTTGTTCGAAGTGGCCGTTCCGGGCGCGGCGACCAGTCTGTTCGACCGGCCACCGGTCGTGCCGGACCGGGCGCCGCCATTCGTGCATGAAGTCACCGCCATGATGATGCTCGGCCTGGGCGACGAGCTCCGCGTCGGTCAGTTGCCCGCCGACGGCACCTTCCCGTCCGGCACCGCGGCGTTCGAGAAGCGCAACATTTCCGATGATGTGGCGGTGTGGGAGCCGGACTTGTGCATTCAGTGCGGCCAGTGCGGCTTTGCCTGCCCGCACAGCGTGATCCGGTCGAAGTACTATGGCCAGAGCGAGCTGGACGGTGCGCCGGCTGACTTCAAGTCGGCACCGGTCAATTCACGCGGCAATCCCGATGTCCGCTTCTCGCTGGAGGTCTACGTCGAAGACTGCACGGGCTGCGGTATCTGTGTCGAGGTCTGCCCGGCGCACAGCCCGCTCAACCCCGGGGTGAAGGCAATCAACCTTGGGCCCAAGGCGCCGATCCTCGAAAGCTCGCGCGAAAGCATCGCCTTCTTTGAGGCGCTGCCGGTGAATGACCGCGCGCGCATCGATTTCGCCAACGTCCGTGGTGTTCAGTTTCTGCAGCCGCTGTTCGAGTTCTCCGGCGCCTGCGGCGGCTGCGGCGAGACACCCTACCTCAAACTCCTGTCGCAACTCTTCGGCGACCGCCTGCAGATCGCCAATGCCACCGGCTGTTCGTCGATCTACGGTGGCAACCTGCCGGTCACGCCCTGGACCAGGGACGAGGGCGGACGGGGGCCGGCCTGGTCGAACTCCCTGTTTGAAGACAACGCCGAGTTCGGGCTGGGATTCCGTCTTGCCGCCGATCAGCACCTCGAGCTGGCGAGAACGTTGTTGCGCCGGTTGGCGCCGAAAGTGGGTGAGGAACTCGCCCGTTCGATCCTCGATGCGCCGCAACTGCGCGAATCCGAGCTCCGCGCCCAGCGCAGCCGTATCGAAGAGCTGAAGCGCACGCTTGCCACTCTGGATGACGAAACCGCCGCCGACCTGTCATCGGTTGTCGACCATCTTCTGCGCCGCAGTGTCTGGATCGTTGGCGGCGACGGCTGGGCTTATGATATCGGTTTCGGCGGACTCGATCAGGTGCTGGCGAGTGGTCGCGACGTCAACGTGCTGGTGCTGGACACCGAGGTTTACTCCAATACCGGCGGCCAGGCGTCCAAGGCGACGCCGCTCGGCGCGGTCGCCAAGTTTGCCGCCGGCGGCAAGCGCGTGGCCCGCAAGGATCTGGCATTACAGGCAATCGCCTACGGCGACGTCTATGTCGCGCAGGTGGCGATGGGCGCCAATCCTCAGCACACGCTACTTGCCTTCCGCGAGGCCGAGGCCTGGCCTGGCCCGTCGTTGATCATCGCGTACAGCCACTGCATCGCGCACGGCTTTGATCTGCGCCACGGTATGCAGCAGCAGGATCTGGCGACCGCGAGCGGCTACTGGCCGCTGTTCCGTTTCAACCCGGCCATGCACACCATTGGCGAACGGCCATTCCGGCTCGACTCACCACGACCGACAATCCCGTTCAAGGCGTACGCCTACAACGAATTGCGCTACCGGGCGCTTGCCCATACGGATCCGGACGCGGCCGAGGCGCTGCTGGCCAAGGCACAGCAGGTCGTGACCGAGAAATATCGGCAGTACGAGGAACTGGCCAGTCGCGGTAGCCAGTGTTTCCATCCGGTCATCGACGAGCCCGGTGTGACACAAGGGTGACATAACGGTGACACAACGGTCGTGAATACTTGCATTCTGGAACAGGGATAACCCAAAGATGGAGAATGGCCTATGGACTTGACGACCCATTACATGGGGCTGCGCCTGCGCAATCCGCTGGTCGCTTCGGCATCACCGCTGAATGGCGATC
Organism: Marinobacter manganoxydans MnI7-9; assembly: GCF_000235625.1. Taxonomy (GTDB): domain Bacteria; phylum Pseudomonadota; class Gammaproteobacteria; order Pseudomonadales; family Oleiphilaceae; genus Marinobacter; species Marinobacter manganoxydans. The sequence goes on from NZ_AGTR01000088.1 coordinate 12,631, forward strand.
TCGACCAGCTCTGCCGGCTTGAAAATGCCGGTGCCGGCGCCGTCGTGCTGCCGTCGATCTTCGAGGAGCAGATTCTCGCGGAGCGGGATGAGTTTGAACATCGCACCGAAGGGACGGCGGACGGATGCGCCGAGGCACTGAGCTTTTTTCCGGGCCACGGTGGCTGCGGCTTTGGGCCGGAGCGTTATCTCGACATGGTGCGCCGAGCCAAGGAGGCGCTCGGCATCCCGGTGATTGCCAGTCTGAACTGTGTCTCGCAGTCCGGCTGGGTCGACTATGCGCGCGGGCTGCAGGACGCCGGCGCCGATGCGATAGAGCTCAATATCTACTTTGTCCCGACCGATCTGGCGATGGCAGGTCGCGACGTCGAGCAGCGCCATCTCGACATCCTGGCGGCGGTGAAGGGGGCGGTTACGATCCCGGTTGCGGTCAAGATCGGCCCCTGCTTCAGTGCGCCGGGGGCGATGGCCCGGGCGCTCGCCGAGGCCGGTGCGGACGCATTGGTACTGTTTAACCGGATCTACCCACCCGACATCGATGTCGCGACGCTACGGCTGTCGCTGGATCTTGAGCTCAGCACGCCGGCGGAGATGCGGCTGCCACTGTTGTGGGTTGCCGTGCTCCATGGACGTATTCCGGCGGCCCTGGCTGCCAGCACCGGGGTGGAGTCGGCGGAAGATGTGTTCAAATATCTGCTGGCCGGTGCGGACGTGGTCATGACCACCGCCGCCTTGCTGCGCCACGGCCCCGAACATATGCGGACTCTCATCGACGGCTTGACCGCCTTGCTGTCCGCACGCGGCATTGACTCGCTCGGCGATATCCGTGGCCGCATGAGTCAGTTGCACCTGAAGGACGCAATGGCCTTCGAACGGGCTGCTTACAGGCACATGTTGCAAAGTTACAGGATCCCCCACAAATATGCCGCAGGAGGCAAACCATGAAGACCAGCACACTGGAAGTCGGCGGTCTGTTATCGGCACTGAGTGCCCAGGGCGTGGAGAAGCAGTTGTTGAGGTTGCCTGGCGTCAAGAAAGCCGAGGTCAACTATGTGGCCGGCAGCGCGACGGTCACTTACGATGAGGTCAAGGTCGATCTTGAGGCCATCAAGGCCCGGATACACGAGTGCGGCTATCACTGTTCCGGAGAACAGTTACCCAGGCATGTATGCGACCGGCGGGACCAGTCGGGTGAGGCGGGGGATAAGGCGGTGCGTGGCCATGCCCATACCTCCCATGCTGCCGCCGCCCACGACAATGGGGCCCACCCTGCTGAACACGGCCAGCATACCGGCGCCAAGGACGAGATGGCCGAAGAGATGGGTCACGGCGGAGGCATGGGCATGCAGGCGATGGTGCGCGACATGCGCAACCGTTTCTGGGTTTGCCTGATCTTCACCATACCGATTTTTATTTATTCCCCCATGGGCGGGCTGTTCGACCCGCCGGCGCCGCCCTTCGGGCTGCGGCTTGACCTCTGGCTGTTAATTCTCGCAAGCATCGCGGTGCTCTGGCCAAGCTGGCCATTCTTTGTTGCCGCCTGGCGCGCGCTGAAAAATGGCGTGCTCAACATGGCGGTGCTGGTGGTGCTGTCGGTGGGCACCGGCTACCTGTTCAGCATCGGTTCCACGCTCTTTTTCCCGGGTGTGCAATTTTTCGAGGCGGTGGCGGTGCTGCTGGTGTTCATCCTGCTTGGCCACTGGCTGGAGATGCGCGCCCGCGCCGGGGCCTCGGACGCCATCCGGTCGTTGATGGACCTGGCACCACCCAAGGCGACGGTGCTGCGTGATGGCCAGGAACAGGAGATTCCCACGGCCGAGGTATTGAAGGACGACATCGTCGTGATCCGCCCCGGCAACAAGATCCCGGTGGACGGCGAGGTACTGGAGGGCGAGTCCCAGGTGGATGAGTCCATGCTCACCGGCGAGTCCATGCCAGTGGAGAAGAAACCTGGCGATACGGTGATCGGTGCCACCATCAACAAGAGTGGCAGCTTCAGGTATCGCGCCACCAAGGTGGGTTCCGACACGGCCCTGGCGCAGATTGTCAAGCTGGTGCAGGAGGCGCAGAATTCCAAGGCGCCGGCACAGCTGCTGGCGGACAAGGCCTCCCAGTGGTTGGTGGTGATCGCCATTGTAGTTGGCCTGCTCACCTTCGCCGTCTGGTTCTGGTTGCTCGGCCAGACGCTGCTATTCGCCGTGACCCTGACCATCACTGTGTTCGTCATCGCCTGCCCGGACGCCCTGGGTCTTGCCACGCCCATGGCGGTGATGGTAGGCACCGGCCTGGGCGCCAAGAACGGCATTCTGTTCAAGAACGCCTCGGCACTTGAGGATGCCACCCGGCTGGATATCGTGGTGTTCGACAAGACCGGCACCCTGACCCTGGGCGAGCCCCAGGTGGTCGAAGTCGTCGTGGCGGCGGACAGCACCGAGGAGGCGCTCCTCGCTCTGGCTGGAACCGTGGAGCAGGGTTCGGACCACCCCCTGGCCCAGGCCATTCAGAGGCGGGCCGAAGGATTGCAACTCGAACCGCTGACCGGCTTCACCAACATCGAGGGCAAGGGTGCCCGGGCCGAGGTTGGCGGCAAGACCGTCCTGCTCGGCAACCGCCGGCTGATGGACGAAGAAACGGTCGATATGGCGAGCCTGAAGGACGAGGCGGCTCGTCTTCAGAGTGCGGGGCAAACCGCGGTGCATGTTGCCCGGGATGGGAAACTGGTCGGCCTCATTGCCATTGCGGATGCGCCGAGACCCACCGCTGCGGCGATGGTCAGGAAGATGCGGGAACGCGGCGTGGAGGTGGCCATGCTCACCGGCGACAACCAGGCCACCGCCGAGCGCATCGCCGGGGAGTTGGGCATCGGCACGGTGATCGCCGATGTACTGCCGGGGCAAAAGGCGGACAAAATCAAGGAGCTCCAGGCTCAGGGCAAGAAGGTTGGCATGGTGGGCGACGGCGTCAATGACGCCCCGGCACTGACCCAGGCGGAGGTGGGTTTTGCCATCGGCGCCGGCACCGACGTGGCCATGGAAAGTGCCGATGTGGTGTTGATGAAGAGCGATCCCTACGACGTGCTCGGGGCCATTGAGCTGTCGCGCGCCACCCTGCGCAAGATGCACCAGAACCTGTTCTGGGCCGTGGCCTACAATGTTGTCGCCTTCCCGGCGGCGGCGGGCGTATTCTATCCACTGGTGCTGAGTCCCACGGTGGCGGCGATCGCCATGTCCGGCAGCTCGGCACTGGTGGCGGTGAATGCCCTGCTGCTCAAGCGCACGCGGCTGGAGGGCATCCGCACGTTCCGGTCCGGCTCCGCCTCGGCAAGTACTGAAAGTGCTGCAACTATGACAAGTTTTGAGGGGAATCCGGGGTGAGCTCCGGGGCTCTGTCGCGCCTGCAGCTCATCGCAGGCCTGACGACGCTCGCAGCAATGCTGCTTGCGCTGCTGATCGACAATTCGCCCGCGCAAGCCTGGTATGACATTATCCACCATTTACCGGTGTCCTTGCGCGTCGGTGAGTTTGCCATCGACAAGCCCATCATCCTCTGGATCAATGATGGGCTGATGGTGTTTTTTTCCTGCTCATTGCCCTGGAGCTGAAACGCGAGGTGCTGGAAGGACAACTGGCGACACCCAAGGCGATTGCCACACCCGGTTTCGCCGCCCTCGGCGGCATGGCTGTCCCGGCGCTGATCTATACAGTGTTCAACGCCGGCGATCCGGAGGCCATGCGCGGCTGGGCGATTCCCGCCGCTACCGACGCGGTGCTGGCGTTGACCGTGCTCGTGCTGCTTGGCCCACGTGTGCCGGTCTCGCTCAAGGTGTTCCTGACAGCGGTGGCGATCTTCGATGACCTGGGGGCAATCGTCATCATCGCGTTGTTCTATACCGAGCAGCTCGCCACAACATCGCTGGTGCTGGCGGCCCTGGGGATTGCGGCCCTGGTGGCGCTCAATGTCTTCAAGGTCACCCGTACCGGGGCTTACGTCGTCGTGGGTGTGTTTCTCTGGGTCGCCGTGCTCAAGTCCGGTGTTCATGCGACGCTGGCCGGGGTGGCCATAGGCCTGGCGATTCCCATGCGGGCCAGGCAGGGCGGCCGCTCTTTCTCGCCGCTGAAAGATGCGGAACAGGCGCTTCAGCCGTGGGTGGCGCTCGGCGTGGTACCCATCTTCGCGTTCTTCAACTCCGGCATTGTGCTGACGCTGGCGAGTGCAGCCACGCTGGCCTCTCCGACGTCGCTGGGGATCTTGCTAGGGCTGTTCGTCGGGAAACCGCTGGGTATCTTTGGCTTCACCTGGCTTTCGGTGCGGCTAGGGGTGGCAAGACTTCCAGAGTCGGTGAGCTGGGGTCAGCTCGCCGGCGTGGCCATGGTCGCCGGCATCGGCTTCACCATGAGCCTGTTCATCGCCGGCCTCGCCTTCCCCGATCCGGAGGCGTTTCGCAGCGCCCGTCTCAGTGTGATTGCGGGCTCGCTGCTGTCGGCGGTCGCCGGCGTGGTGGTCCTGATGAAGGCCACGCACCCACGGTTTAATCCCCCGGAGCACAGCTGACTCCGGCGGGCGCAGGCCCCGGCCTAAAAAGGAAGGAGACCCAATGAATAATGAAACCCCTGTCAGCCAGCCGCTATACGGCCTGTTGCATACGGATGTCGAGGGATTCGATGTTCTGGCCGAGATGGCCCTTGATATGCGTTCGTCGTGGAATCATGCCACCGACCGGGTGTGGCGACAGCTGGACCCCGACCTCTGGGAGTTGACCAAGAACCCTTGGGTTGTCCTGCAGACGGTCTCGCGGGAGAAGCTCGAGGGTGTTCTGGCCGATCCCGTTTTCCGCAAAAAAACCGAGGATCTGGTGCAAAGCCGGCGAGATGCTTCTCAGGCGCCGGCGTGGTTTCAGCAAACCTATCCGCACTCGTCTTTGACCTGTGTTGCCTATTTCAGCATGGAGTTCATGCTGGGTGAGGCGTTGCCCATTTACTCCGGAGGGCTGGGCAATGTGGCCGGTGATCAGCTCAAGGCCGCCAGCGATCTGGGCGTTCCGGTGATCGGCGTGGGGCTGCTTTATCAACAAGGTTATTTTCGCCAACTGATCGACCGGGACGGCGCGCAACAGGCCCTCTACCCGTTTAACGATCCGGGCCAGTTGCCGATTACGCCGTTGCGCCGTCCCGACGGGGAGTGGTTGCGGATACAGCTCGACCTGCCCGGGCACGCGATCTGGTTGCGTGCCTGGCAGGTTCAGGTCGGCCGGGTGAAGCTTTATCTCCTGGACAGTAATGATGCGGCGAACTACCCGCCGTACCGCGGAATAACCAGTGAACTGTATGGCGGGGCGCCACATCAGCGCCTGATGCAGGAAGTGATTCTCGGAGTCGGCGGCTGGCGGCTGCTCGCCGCGCTCGGCATCGAACCGGAAGTCTGTCATCTGAACGAAGGGCATGCGGCACTCGCCGTGCTGGAGCGCGCGCGCAGTTTCATGCAGCAGACCGGGCAGCCCTTTGATGTCGCACTGGCCGCCACGCGCGCGGGTAATCTTTTCACCACCCACACGGCGGTGGCCGCCGGCTTCGACCGTTTCGCACCGGGCCTCATCGAACACTGTCTGGGTGGATACGCAAGCAACCAGCTCGGTATTACGCTCCAGGATTTGCTGGCGCTGGGTCGCCGGAATCCGGACGATCCGGCCGAGGATTTCAATATGGCGTATCTGGCGATCCGTGGCAGCGGAGCGGTGAATGGCGTGAGCCACCTGCATGGCAAGGTGAGCCGGCACCTGTTTGCGCCGCTGTTTCCACGCTGGCCGGTGGATGAGGTGCCAGTCGCACACGTGACTAACGGCGTTCATATGCCGACCTGGGATTCGGCGGCGGCGGATGACCTTTGGACCCGGGCTTGTGGCAAGGATCGCTGGCTGGGGACGACGGAAGCCCATGAGCAGCACATTCGCGCCCTCTCAGATGCCAGTCTGTGGCAATTTCGCCAGGCCGGCAGCAGGGCCGTGGTTGAATATGTCCGTGATCGATTATCCCGGGAGCTGGCCGCCTCCGGCGAGGCGCCCGAGGCCGCTGATGCTGCGAAACAGCTGTTTGATCCCGGCGTACTGACGCTGGGCTTCGCCCGTCGCTTCGCCACCTATAAGAGGCCGAACCTGCTGCTGCATGATCCGGAGCGCCTGTTGCGCCTGCTGACTGACCCCGAACGCCCGGTGCAGCTCATTATGGCCGGCAAGGCCCATCCGCAGGACCGGGAAGGCCAGGCCCTGATCCAGCAGTGGATGCATTTCATCCGGCGGCCCGAGGTACGCTCCCGGGTGATCTTCCTCAGCGACTATGACATGCACTTGGCGGAGCACCTGGTGCAGGGTGTGGACGTCTGGCTCAATACGCCTCGCCGGCCCTGGGAGGCCAGTGGCACCAGTGGGATGAAGGTACTTGTCAATGGTGGTATCAATCTGTCGGAACTGGACGGCTGGTGGGCCGAAGCCTACACGCCCGATGTGGGGTGGGCACTGGGGGACGGCCAGGAACATGGCGACGATCCGGCCCGGGATGCGGCTGAAGCCGATGCGCTGTACGACCTGCTCGAACGCGAAGTGATCCCCGAGTTCTATACGCGTGATGAACAAGGCATTCCCTCCGCCTGGGTGAACCGGATGCGCGAGAGCATGGCGCGGTTGACACCGCGCTTTTCTACCAACCGTACGGTGCGCGAATACACCGAGCAACACTACCTCCCGGCTGCCGCTGCATACCGTGAGCGGGCCGCTGGCAAAGGGGGAGTCGGCGCGGAACTGGTTGAATGGCGGCACGCGCTGGATCACAAATGGGCCGCGATACGCTTCGGCGACGTTGAGGTCGAGCCTGACGGTGAACAACACCTCTTCGAGGTTCAGGTCTACCTCGGAGACCTTGATCCGGAGGCCGTGCGGGTTGAGCTCTACGCCGACGGCAGGGACGGTAGCGCACCTGAACGGGTGGAGATGCAGCGCCTGCGGCAACCGACGGACGGCGAAAGCGGCTACAGCTATCGCGCAGCAGCCCCTGCGGCCCGCCCGGCGACAGACTATACCGCGCGACTCATGCCGCATCACAATGGTGTGGCGATCCCCCTGGAAGCTGCTCACATCCTTTGGCAACGGTGAGCGGGCGGGTATCGCGCATCCAGGAAGATCGCGAGTCGGGTTGGTGTCCTGGCGCGCAGGAGACACTCAGGAGAGATGAAAGCACGTATGACCAGGGAACACAGGTTTTCATGGCCGGTGCGCAGGCTTGCGCTGCTGGGGCTGGCGGGGGTTGCGGTGTTCGGGGCGGCAATTATCGCCCTGCACCTGACCGGCAGCGGGGTCGACTGGACCAGCGATTATGTCAGCGACCTGGCTAACCAGCCGTTTGGCTGGCTGTTCATGGTTGGCGCCTTCGTGCATGGCTGGGGTAACCTGGCGCTGACCCTGGCCCTGCGCGGCGCGCTGCGCCCGGGGCCGCTGCGGACCTGGTCGGTACTGCTGTTCGGCCTGGCCGCGGTCGGTATCCTGCTGGCGGCGTTGTTTCCCATCGAGGCACCCGGCCAGGCGCCGAACCTGCCCGGGCAGATACACCGGGGGGCAGCCAGCCTGGCGTTTGCACTGGAACTCGCCGCGCTGTTCGTGTTTTCAGCGGCCTTTCGCCGTCAGCTCGACTGGCGCCGCCAGCGCGCCGCCTCGCTGGTGCTGTCGGCGATCGCGGCGACGGCGGTGACGGCGTTCGTGATCGCCATTCAACTGGATATCGCGCCGGGCCTGGCGGAGCGTGTCGCGCTGGCGGTTTTCCTGGTCTGGGAAGTTTGGGCTTGCCTGCAGGTCATCCGGCCGCAACAGAAACCTGAGCCTGACCTGAAGCACTCCTATCCCTGACTTTGTGGAGGACCTGATCTTGAAAAACCTATACAAACCGAACAAGCCAGTGCCGGGCCGAGCCCGCCGGCGACGTGCCGACTCTGGAGATCCTGGCGGCGGTGGATATTCTGCGCCGCCACCTGCCCGAGCTCAGGGTGCGTGTGATCAACGTGGTGGATCTCATGACCCTGCAGGACCAGGCGGAACACCCGAACGGGCTGTCACACAAGGACTTCGACACCCTGTTCACGACCGATAAACCGATCATCTTCGCCTATCACGGGTATCCCTGGCTGATCCATCGCCTGACCTACCGGCGCACCAATCACAAGAACCTCCACGTGCGTGGCTACAAGGAGGAAGGCACCACCACGCCGTTCGACATGGTGGTGCGCAATGACATGGACCGTTTCCACCTGGTGGCGGATGTCATTGATCGGGTTCCGCAACTGGGGTCACGGGCCGCCTATCTCAAGCAATGGCTGCGTGACCGGCTGATCGAGCATCGGCATCACATCATCGAGCACGGCGTGGATATGCCGGAGATTACCCAATGGCGCTGGGGGGCAACCGCGGACCCCACCCGAAGTCAAGAATAATTCCCATGGCTACAGGCTCCCATGCCTGCAGCCAATAACGCTCGTCGCTGCGGAAAAGCCGGGTCGCTACTCCCGGCTTAACTCCACCTGCATCACATTGATACCTCCGGCGCGAAACATACCGGCACAGCTGGCCAGGTAAAACCGCCACTTTCGCACGAACATCTCGCTGTACCCGAGCGCCCGTATCGCCGGTATCTGTTCGTCGACGTTCGCCAGCCACTTTTCCAGCGTAATGGCGTAATCCTGCCCGAATTCGAACACATCGTTCACCACCAGGCCGCTATCGGCGGCAACAGCTTCAAAACGCTTTCTGGAAGGCAGCATACCACCGGGGAAAATATGTTCCCTCAAAAAGTCGTTGCCGGAGCGATATCGCTCAAATCGCTCCTCGGCAATGGTAATGGTCTGTATCATTGCCTTGCCGCCAGGTCTCAGGTAGTCGTGCACATCCCTCATGTAGGCGGGCCAGTACGATTCGCCAACGTGCTCAAACATCCCGATTGATACCAGGTAATCAAAGGGGCCGGACAGCTCCCGGTAGTCCTGTAAACGAACCTCGGCATTTTCCGCCAGTCCGGCGGACTCGAGTCGCTGGCGGGCATAATCCGCCTGTTCGCCGGACAGGGTCGCACCGGTCACATGGCATCCGTGTGTGGCTGCGATTTCCATGAAACCACCCCAGCCACAGCCTATTTCCAGAATGCGGCTTCCCGGTTCCGGTGCCAGTCGCTGAAGGATGCGTTCATATTTCGCTTTCTGGGCCTCGTAAAGCGAGAGGGACGTATTGCCGTCAAACAGGGCGCAGGAGTATGTCATGCTCCGGTCCAGCCAGAGCTGATAAAAGTCGTTGCCTAAATCATAGTGCTCCTGGACGTTCTTACGGCTGCGTTTCAGTGTATTGGAAGACAACCGGTGCCTGCACCAGTGCCATAACCTGAGCCATACGCTGGTGTGCAAAACCCGATCAAAAACAACGATATTGCCTGCGGCGAGGCGCATCAGGGCAAGCAAGTCGGGTGTGGACCATTTGCCTGCCATGTAGTCTTCGCCCAATCCCACGTCACCGTGGGTGATCAGGTGATCGATGACATCCCACTGCAGCAATGCCATTTCCGCATGCACACCGTCTTGTTTTCCTTCATGGCGGGTCGTCTTTCCATCCGGCCATGTAAGCGATAACGAACCGAACTGAAGAGATTTCAGCGCCTGCAGGAAAAGATTACGGTGAATTGCGCTCGTCTTTCCCGTTGGCTTTTCCCGGGACCCCAGGTGCCCGCCTTCCGGCAAGGATTCCCTGCTCATGCCTTTCCATCCTTACGCTGTTCCCAGCAAGTTTCAGTGGGTTAAAAAGTAGGTGGACTATCATTTATTAGGCAACTGCTGTTCGTCAAACCTTATCGGAAACTGGGACGCTTGCAGGAGTTACCGGAACTATGGAAGTCTTTTCCGGCCATCCGGACGTACTCCTGTATTTCCGGATGATCTTGGCTTACTTCGGCCCGGATCGATATCCAGGTTCACCAGGGCGCCCCTGTCGGCCAGGGAGTTGCCCAGGGTGCGATAACCCCCGGTGAGCTCATGCTCCACCGGGCACAGCGGATCCTCCAGCCATAAACCGACCCGGGCATTGCGGGCCATGGGGCCGCCCTCGACCAGATCCGGTCGGGACTGGGTGCCGGGCGGGCCGGGGATGTGGCCGCGGAAGGAAACCAGCGAGCGCGCGTTGCTTATCCGCTTCGCGGGCGCTGGCCAGTGCGCTGTGTTCATCCAGCGCCACAATCGCGTTGATGGCAGGGTTCTGGTCCCGGATTCTTTCCAGTAAGGCGGTAATCAGTGCCTCGCTGGTCAGGGTGCCGGCCTCCAGTTGTTTCAGGAGCTCATGGGCCGGCTGATAATGAGTCGGGGTGTCTTGTACATCCATGGATGTTCTCTTTTTTTGTTGGTCTTAAGGCCTGTCGCCAGCGAGTCACGGCAGCTCTGATCGCCAGTGTTTTACGTTCACCTGGTCCTTGACTGCGTCGATGATTTCGATAATCAGGTTAATCAAGGCCTCGTTCTGGGCTTCGTCGGCTTTCACTTCACCGGGTGTCGGCAGGAAAACATTCACGATGTCTTCAATGAAGGCGTGATTGGAGGCTGAAGCCAGGTCTTCGAGGATCTGGTGGATGACATGGGCAACGATGTCGCCGACCGCTTCTTCCAGGGTTTCCTGAATGGTGGGGCCCACCACCGGAAGATATTTCAGTCGTGACAGTTCCAGGTTCTGTTTGAGGGCATTATCCACTGTGTCTTCCAGGTAGCTCCTGAGGGCTCCGCGATTGGGTACGTAGCCTTCCTGGGCCGCCTCGGCAACCCGTTTGGAAATCCAGTCGGAGAGCATGTCCCGTCGGGGATAGAGAATGTCCTTCTGGATCTTGTCAAACAGCGGAGAGCCCAGTTTGACCTCCTGCTGCACGCCGCTCAGCACCTTCAGCACAATGCGATCAGAGAGCTCTTCCATAAAGGCTTCGTAATAGAAATTTACGAAGCGGTAGATCTTGGTGTTCGTAACGTCAATGATCTTGTACTGGTGCAGTCGATAGATGATGGAGATCACACGGAGGATACGGAGGAAACGCAGGCTTCCCACCGGAATACAGCCCACCAGGTCATACCAGTGAATAAACGGGTAGAAGTACCAGCGGTCGTAGATTTTTGCCTTGATGGCGTAACCCCAGCGGACGAAGAACTCGGTCAGGAATATGCTGACGAAGATCAGATCGTAAAAGATGAAGCGTTCATGGATGGGGTGGTAGGCCGACTGTATGGCCGGAGCATGCTCTTTCAGCAGATTCTGAACGGCTACAAAGTTATAGATCGAGTCCCAGATGATGAACGCCAGGTTGATGATCAGCAGGCCCAGCATCAGGAAATCAATGATGAACCAGACAAGCTGGTGGCTGGATTTCAGGTTTTCTCGATTTATCTTCAGCATTCGCCAGGGTCCGGTCTGTTGCTAAGTATCTGACAGGTTAGCTTATTTCAACGCCACAAACGACTCGCCCTTGAGCCGCTCAAGGCAGTCCGAAAGGCCAACCATGGATTAACTTGACCGTCTGCCATTAAACTCCCACGCTTGAACGGAAATCCTTCTTGTTACCACCAACACTGAAATAGCCGGATGCTATCAATCTATCAAGTCGTGAATTCGGGCCGGGTCCGGCTTTTGATCTTGTTGCTCTGCTGGCTGCCGTCGTGGGTTTGCGCGCAACAGGTCGTCGTGAACATGGAGGGAGACTACCCGGATCTGAAATCAAATGCCCAGGCGTTTATCGGGGAGGTTGAAGGCCGCAGTGCCAGTAATCTCAGGCGTTATGCCCCCACGGCCGTTGGTCAGGCCGAGGAGGCATTGCGGGCGCTCGGGTATTACAGCCCGTTGATTGATTGGCGGATTGAAGAGGGTGGTTCCGACACAACGGCAACGCTCGTTCTGTCCATTACACCGGGGGAGCCGGTGCGAGTTACGTCCCGGACCGTGGAGATCAGGGGGGCAGCTGCGTCAGATGAACGGTTTAACGCCGATCTGCCAGAGCACCCGGCGGAAGGCGACATTCTCAACCACGGTCAATATGCCAGCCTGCGAGACACCATCCAGACCCGTGCCCGACGGCGTGGCTATTTCGACGGCACATTTGTTACCCGTACCCTGGAAGTGGATCCGGCAACCCGAAGCGCTGCGGTTACGCTTATCTATGATAGCGGCGAAAGGTACCGGCTCGGAGAGGTAACCTTTGCCGAGGGACACTGGTTCGAGATCGGTCTACTGGAGCAGTTCGTTTCTTTCGAGCCAGGTATACCCTTCCATGCTGATGAAGTAGCAAGGCTCAACCGGGATCTCCTGAACAGCGGCTATTTCAGCAGTGTTGATATCGATGCCTCACCGGGTAGTGCCGAGGACGGCGTGATTCCGGTCCGCGTTGATCTCACCCGGCGCGAGGCCCGCTCTGTGGCGGCGGGCGTGGGGTTTTCGACCGATGTCGGACCCAGGTTCCGTGGAAACTGGCGGGAACACTGGATCAATCCCATGGGGCACAAGCGGGGCGCCGAGACAGAACTCTCGGTACCCAGGCAGAACCTGAGTACCTGGTACGAGCTGCCCCTGGATCCGCCCATGACCGACCTGATCCGCCTGAGCGCCGGTTACCAGCGCGAGGACATCGAGAATGTGGAATCGGAACTTCTGAGCCTGGGGCAGCAGTGGCAGCATCAGTTGGATAACGGCTGGCTACAGATATTGTCGCTGCGTTGGGAAGGTGAGCGCTTTAACATCGGCAATGACGAGAAAGGCACAAGCACACTCCTGCTGCCCGGTGCGGGATACTCGAAAATACACACGGACTCGCCACTGGACCCATCCCGGGGCTATCGCCTGCAGTTCGATGTTACCGGTTCGCATCGGGCGGCGCTGTCCGATGTGGATATCCTTCATGTAAACGCACTGGTCAAGGGGCTGTTTACGCTGGCGGACAAGCACCGGTTTCTGGGTCGTCTGCAGGCGGGGGCTGTGGCAACCAACCGGTTTGAAGATGTGCCTCCATCCCTGCGTTTCTTCGCTGGCGGTGACCAGAGTGTGCGAGGGTATGGCTATGAAACCCTGTCGCCAGAGAATGATAACGGCGTGCCGGTGGGCGGACGCTTCCTGATGGTTGGCAGTGCCGAGTATCAGTATCAGTTTGCGGACAAATGGCGTGCCGCCATGTTCGTCGACCACGGCAACGCGATCAACAATCCGAGCGACCCGCTGGCCACCGGCGCTGGTGTCGGCATACGCTGGATCAGCCCGGTCGGGCCGTTGAGGCTGGACATCGCCAAAGGGTTGGATCGTGAATTTGGCGGGGATTGGCGCATTCACTTTTCCATGGGGCCTGAGCTGTGACGAGGACACCGGAAACTTCGGAAGACAGGCCGCACAAGCCATCGGCACGCCCGCGCCGCCTCCGGTTTTGGCTGTTGGTAGGGCTGGCGGTATTGATTCTCGTGCCTGTCCTTGTGGTGGCCGCTGTTTTGCTGGCCCTGCGCTCTGAGACGGGAACCGCCTGGGTTATAGAACAGGTGCCAGGGCTTCAGGTGGAAAATGACCGGGGATCTCTGTTTGGTCGGTGGCAAGCCGACCACCTGAAATGGCGTGGTTACGGGGTCGAAGTGGTCGTTGAGTCGCCACTCGTGGACTGGTCCCCTTCCTGTCTGTTCCGAAAACAGCTCTGTATAGAGAATCTGGAAGCAGAGACGCTCGAAGTCTCGCAATTGCCTCCGACGGACAAAGCCGAAGGCGGGAGCCCCATTACACTGCCGGGCGTGGACCTGCCGCTGGCGCTGAATATCAGTGGCGTCCGGCTCGGGCCTTTTACCTTCAACGGCAACAAAGTCTGGGACCGGTTTGAGCTGGACGCCGGAGGGTCGGGCGCCGCCTGGAACATAAAGCGCGCCTGGTATCAGCTGGGTGAGTACACGGTGTCCGCCGCTGGCCGGATAGAAACCCGCCGGGACTGGCCTGTCAATCTGGAAGTCAAAGCGGATATCCCGCCGCCTTATGGAGACGAGTGGCTTCTCGACGCCCGGCTCTCCGGCAGCGTTCGGGACCTGATGGTCGCTGCATCCAGTCGTGGCTACCTGGATGCTGAACTCTCGGGGGAAGTCGAGCCGCTCGATCCGGCCCTGCCGGCACAGTTGAGGCTAACCTCGGATCAGTTCCGCGCAGCGCAGGCGCTGCCGGAGACCCTTGTGCTCAATGATTGGTCTGTGGACGCCAGGGGTAGCCTTCAGCAGGGGTTTCGCACCCGGGGGCAAGCTACGCTTCCGGGCACGACAGGCCCGGTACGGCTGACGCTGGAGGGCCTGGCGACGACTCGTGCGGCGGAGAACATCCGGATCGAGTTGGCCGCAGACAAGGAGAATGGTGCAGGGCAAGACACTGTGGTGGCCAATGGCAATGTCTCCTGGAGCGAGGGCCTCGAAGCCAGTGCCGACATCCGTTTGCGCGGATTTCCCTGGTATACGCTGATCCCGGGCTTTGAGCCGCCAGTGGTAACCCTTCGTTCCCTGGATGGCACCGTGTCCTGGCGTGAGGGGAACTACCATGCAGAGCTTCAAGCCGGTGTCGAGGGTCCCCAGGGCAACGCGGAACTGACCACCACGGTGGATGGCGATGCCGGGCAGACCACACTGACCAACCTGACCGTCAGCACAGGCGCCGGGTCTCTTACCGGCAACGGCTCGGTGAACTTTTCCGGGCCGCTTTCCTGGCAGGCGGCCTTGCGCCTGAAGGACTTCAATCCCGGTTATTGGGTACCTGTACTGGAAGCCAGTCTCAGCGGTGATGTGACGACCGAGGGACAACTCGGGGATGGACCGGTACCTGCCATGAATGCCGGATGGGATCTTGAGGGCGACTGGCGTTCCAATCCCGCGTCTCTGCAGGGACGGCTAGATACCTCATCAGGCAGTTGGGAGCTATCCGACCTGCAGTTGTTGGTGGGTGACAACCGTATTGAGGGTAGCGGTACCTGGGGCGACGTTCTGCGTGGTGATCTGGCTCTGAACCTGCCCGCGCCGGAAATTGTCCTGCCTGGCCTGACGGGGAATCTGCAAGCCACTCTGACGGCGGAGGGAACACCAGAGCGCCCGAGGGGCGAGCTGAGTGCAAGTGGCAAAAACCTGGGCTGGCAGGATAAGCTCGCCATTGAAACCCTCAGTCTTGAGGCCGATCTGCAGGACGGCATGCGCCTTGTCAGCCGTTTGCAGGCGGAGAACCTCAACGGGTTCGGGCAAGAGCTTGAAACGCTCACTCTGGAAGCCAATGGCACCCAGGGAAAGCACACCGTGAGCATCGGTGCACGTCATGCCGAGGCTGACCTTGAGCTGGTTTTCGCAGGAGAGGCCGGCGCTGACTGGAGAACCTGGCAGGGAGAGCTGTCCCGCGGCCTGATTGACCTTCCGGAACAGTCCCAGCAATGGCGGCTTCAGGCCCCGGCGACCCTGGCATACAAAGCCGATGGTGAGCTCACATTTGGCAATCATTGCTGGCGCTGGGAGGAGAGTACGGTTTGTGCCGAGGACCAGACACTGCTCCCGGTTCCCCGCATTGCCTATCGTATCGACCGCTTCCCAACCGTTGCCCTCGCTCCCTTGCTGCCAGAGACGTTACGCTGGGACGGTTGGATCAACGGAGAGGTTGATTTCACCACAACCGACGACGGCCCGGACGGACGCGTTTTCCTGGACGCCGGTGAAGGACAATTCCAGTTGCTGGTGGACGGCGAGTGGGAGTCACTCGCCTACAATACCCTGACAACCGAGGTCGGCCTGAAGCCGAGACAAGCCGACCTTGCGGTCCGTCTTTCCGGACCCGAGCTTGGCGATTTCACGCTGGATATGAACCTGGATCCGAACTCGGACGACCGTAGCGTTGAGGGTTCCTTCAGTCTCGAGGGTCTGGATATTGCCCTTGCAGGATTGCTTTCCGGACTGGACGAAGTTGCCGGTCGGGTGAACGGCCAGGGCCTGCTCTCCGGCCCGCTGATGAACCCGGCGGTGACCGGCGAACTGCACCTGGTGAATGGACGAGTTTCCGATCCCCGCTTGCCGGTACCGATCGAGGAGATGATCGCCAGCGTTCGGTTCGCCGGCTACTCGGCCGAGATCAGTGGCAGGATCCGGAGCAATGCGCGAAGCCAGACTATTTTGGATGGCGTAATCGACTGGCAACAGTCTCCCCGGGGCGAAATCACCATTTCCGGCAGCCGTGTGCCATTCAACCTGGAGCCTTATGCGCAGCTTGAGGTGGAGCCGGACCTGACCATTGTTTTCAGTGAGGGAGCCCTGGAAGTATCCGGACAGGTCGGAGTGCCGAGAGGCGACATAGAGATACAGGGTTTGCCGGAGCAGGCCGTATCGGTATCGGAGGATGAGGTCATTGTTGGTGTGGAGCGGGAAGAGCCCGTTGTCCGATCGCTGAATATGGATGTGACCGTGGTTGTTGGAGAAGATCAGGTGAATTTTGCCGCCTTCGGCGTGACCGGTGATCTGGAGGGATCTCTTCGCATTGGCAATGACATGGATACCCGTGGCACGCTCCAACTGGTCAATGGCCAGTATGAAGCCTATGGTCAGGAGCTCAAGCTCAGGCGGGCAAGACTGTTGTTCGTGGGCAACCTTACCCAACCCTATCTGGACATCGAGGCCGTCCGCACCGTGGATACCGTTGTGGCCGGTATTCGCCTGACCGGCCCGGTGCAGTCGCCCCAGACGGAAGTATTCTCCAACCCCGACATGCCTCAGACGGAGGCGCTTTCCTATGTCATTCTTGGCCGGGCGCCCCAGAGCCGGGGTGATGAGGGCCAGATGAGCCGGGCGGCGCTGTCCCTGGGACTGACCCAGGCCAACAAGGTGACTGGGCAAATTGGCGAAGAGTTAGGTATTCGCCAGCTCACCCTGGAAGCGGAGGGTTCCGGCGATCAGACGTCGGTGGTGGCGAGCGGGTATCTGACGGATGAGCTGAGTGTCCGCTACGGTGTCGGCATCTTCGAGCCGATCACCACGGTTGCTCTGCGCTACGATCTGGGCCGCTACTTCTATCTGGAGGCTGCCAGCGGGCTGGCGGCCTCCCTGGATATTTTCTACACCCGGGATTTCTGAGTTCAGTCCAGCTCGAAGGTGGCGCTCACTGAGGCCCGGATTTCCCGCTCACCCACGCTCGAGACCGTATCCGACATGGATTTTGCCTCCGCCATCATCATTGGTACCGGGCGGTGCCCGCCATTGATGTTGATGGTGACCACATCACCACAGGTCTGGTCGAGCTGACTGGCCACGAATCGGCAGCGGGCCTGGGCGTCTGCGATGGCTCTGGCCAGTGCTTCCTGTTCCATACCGGTCTCATCCGAGTGGAAGAACTGGTGAGGGCCGAGGTGGTAATCCAGGCCCACAGCCTGGGCCTGCTGGAGCAGGGGATTGAGCAGGGTAAGATCACTGATGCTGAAGCTGACGGTCTGGGAGGCGACGGCCTGTTTGCGGGGCTGCTCCTCCCTTTCAGGTGCGGGCAGAGTTCGGGTGTAAAGGTTTACCGACGCGTCTGAGTAATCATTGAGCTGATCCTGGTACTCGGTAATACCCTCGCGCCACTGCGCCATCAGAGCCGCTACCCGTTCGGTGGCCTTCTGGGGAAGCTCGTGCTCGGCACTGGCTGTGAACTGGAGTCGGGCGCTGTCGGGCTCGTATCGGACACTGCCCTCGCCGGTGAGCGTAACCTCACCTGCCATTGTCAGGGCAGGTACTGTGAGCGCGAGAGGGAGAATAAAACCGGACTTCAGGTTAAAACGGATCTTTCGGTTCCGTCCGTTCATGGTAGTGCCTCCTTTGGAAACCGTTGATGGATCAGGCGTCGTCGGAATCCGGTTCCAGGCGCGCCAGTTTGTATCGGCGGGCAGCATCCACGAACTGGCCAAAGATGCGCCGGTGTCCGCCATGGTAGAGCAAGTATTCCGGGTGCCATTGGATGCCCGTTAGCCATTGGCGTCCGGTGCTTTCAATAGCCTGTACGAACAGATCATTGTCCACGGCGGTTACGCGCAGGTTTCGGCCCAGGCGCTTGATGGCCTGGCTGTGAATCCGGTTGGCGCCGATCACCGGGGAGCGCATGGCTTGCTCAAGCCGGCTGTGCGTTACCAGTCGCACGGTTTGCAAGGGCAAGAGCAGCGGGCGATGCCGGGTATTGACCCTCAGCGGTGTCACGTTCTGGCACAGGGACCCACCGTGGAAAACGTTGATGAACTGGGCGCCGCGGCAAATCCCGAGCACGGGAATGCCAATGGCTTCAGCCTGCTCAAGCAGTGACTGATCGGTTTTATCCCGCTTGCGGTCATAATTGGCGGTAACCTGTGGCTCCTGCCCATAACGTTCAGGATGGACGTGGGTGCCGCCTGACAGCACCAGGCCATCAAGCATGGGTACGGCAACCCGTGAACCCGGACGAATATAGTGGGTCCGGGCACCGTGGAGGCGCAGGCCCAGACTGATCAGCCGATGGGCAAGGCTTTTTCGAGCGGGACCACTGATGCCGATCGTCAGGCCCGGAACCTCAAGTTCCTGTTCTTTGGACTCTTCAGACATACCCGTTTTTGGCCAGCCAGTCGTCAGTGGTTTCCCGCCAGCTGTGGGTCAGGTTGTGAAGATTCAGTTTACGCCGCTCCCGGAACAGTTGCCGTATATCGGCCAGGTCGTCGGGATTGTTGGCCAGTTGCTCCAGAACGACCCAGTCGTTCCAAACGGTTGAGAAATGCCAGCCGGGATTGTCGATGTCGCAATCCGGCAACCGGTAATGCAGGGTTGGCCTGCTTTTTATCCGGGGATCCTGAACATGGCGTTCCAGCCGTTCCTTGTCCAGGTGGGCAAACAGTGGAAGCAGGTCAAGCGCGCGATTGCGGGTAGGATTGAACTCCAGGTAATCCTCCATGAGCTCCCCGAGGTTTGGATGATAGTTATCCTCCATCAGGAGCTCTGTGTAGCGGCCGTGCCAGGGTTCGATGTAGGTGGTGAATTTGCGGCTGACGTCCAGTTGATGCCGGTACTTGAGCCATTCATACAGGGCCGCGAACGCTTGGAAATAACGAACCAGGGTCTCCGGGCTGAGGTCGGGCAACTCAGGATTAAGCTGCAGGCCAAACGCAAAATAGATGGCGTCCCGGCTGCCCAGTGCCCCGGCGTTTCGGAGTTTGTCGACGAGCGTTTCAATCACCTCGACGCTGGAAAACTTCAGAGGTGGGCTTATGATCTCGAGGGGTACCACGCGTTCGGCCGCGGCGTCGATCACATCCATCGCCTGTCCACCGAGTTCACGAATGGACTCGGGGAGGCGCTCATCCGCCAGATCAAGATCCTTGATCGGATCGGAATCAAGCTCAACCGTGAAGTCGCCAAGAGATGTCTGCAAGTTTGTCACATAGCGTGACTTGAGCTCAGGAGTGCCCTCCAGCATCTTCGCCGCCAATGTAACCAGCTCATCGTAGCCCAGACCAGACAGTTCGATCTCGACGCCAACCCGGCGTTCCTTCCCTTCGTTCGTCTCTAGGATGTCAGGCATCCTGCAGGCACTGACTTGAGTCATGGTGCTCCCTGGTTCGTGAGGAATAGTGCCCTAACCATATCACACCGCTGTTGATCCTCATTATTAAGCGGATGCAAGAAAATCAGGGAGCCGACTTTACACTGGATAAAACACTGTATATAGTCAGTTTACTGTATAAAAAAACAGGGCCACCGGAGCCACTCTTACGAGAGGCCGATGTTTGCAGCGGCCCGATCCCGATATAGCGGAGTAGCTTGATGAAGCTGACAGCAAGGCAGTCCCAGGTACTGGATATTATTCGCCGATACGTCGACGAGACCGGCTATCCGCCAACCCGTGCTGAAATCGCGGCAGAACTGGGCTTCCGTTCGGCCAACGCCGCGGAAGAACATCTCCGGGCATTGGCAAGGAAAGGTGCCATCGAGATGGTGCCGGGAGCGAGCCGCGGCATCCGTCTGCCTGAGGCGGAAGAGGACCTGGGCCTCCCGGTCATTGGTCAGGTCGCTGCCGGTAGTCCGATCCTTGCTCAGGAGCACATCGAGGATCACTGCACACTGCAGCCAGAATTCTTTTCGCCGTCTGCAGATTATCTTCTGCGGGTCCGGGGCATGAGCATGAAAGACATCGGTATTCTCGATGGCGACCTGCTGGCAGTTCACAGTACCCAGGATGTTCACAACGGCCAGGTGGTTGTTGCCCGGGTTGGCGATGAGGTCACGGTAAAGCGTTTCCGCAAGGAAGGCTCGAAAGTCTACCTGATTGCCGAAAACGAAGAATTCGCACCGATCGAAGTGGACCTGACCGAACAGGAGCTGTTCATCGAGGGTCTGGGTGTTGGTGTTATCCGCCGCTCTGACCTGCACTGAGCGGTTCGGATAGCCTCAGATAGTTTGAATAACGGGTGAATTATGGAACAAATGAGCTTTAATCAGAATCTGGCCTACAACCCCAATGCTCTGTCCTGTTCAGTGTCGGCAACCGCCGCCCGCGAGCGACGTTCCGTCATTCGCGCCCGACGCGCTCCGGAAACCACCGAACCCAAAGTCTGTGGCAATGTGACTGAGATCATTCTGCCGGAAGGCCAGGTAGAAAATTTCCAGCTGCTGTTGCCAATGCTAACCCAGCTGAATCAGGAGAAGCGCTGGCTGGCCTGGATCGACCCGCCCCAGGCGCTGGTCAGCAAGTGGCAAAAAATGCACGGGATTGTCGCCGGCGAATTGCTGGTGCTGCGTTCAACACCGGACTATCCTGCCCAGGACCTGGCAGAGCGAGCCCTCAGTGCCGGCACCTGTCACGCGGTGGTCATGTGGACCCGTAAACTGGGGCGAACTGCCTTCGAATCCCTGCAAAGAGCCTCGGCCGAGGGCAATAGCCACGGCGTCGTTCTCAGGCAGCGTTAACCGATCAATGCAGAGTGTAGGAGGGCTGGGCGTCTGAGGCGTCCAGTTCGTCATCTTCCCAGTCGATATCGTGGGCAACATTGCCTACAGCCTCAATGCCAGCTGCAATCATTGCTTTGGCAACCGACATATCCCGATCTTCCATCATTTCCCGGGCTTCTTCCGAAAAAGAGATTTTTACCAGTGGCGCACTGTCATCATCAATGCGGCGCAGGGCGTAATCGCCATTGGTCAATTGCACGATTTCAAAAAACGATGGTGACATTCAATAAACCTTCAAGTTAATACGATTTGAATAACCGGAGCTGGGAGTGGCTTACCACTCGCTGTGCTGCTCTTCCAGATCGTCGGCAAAATGTTTGACGGCGGTCAGCGTTTTCATCAAAGCAGCCGACGATCGATCCGGGCCGGAATCGGCCGATACCGCAATGATGTTTTCTTCGCTCACGGTTTTTTTGGTCGCCGGGGGTCTGCTTTGGGCGCGCTCGAGTTGCTCCAGATGGTTCCACCAACTCCCGGATCGCTGTTCCAGCTCCTTCAGGCGGCCAACTTCACTCGGTTCTGGCCCGATAAGAGCGACCAGCTCATCAAGGGTTGAAGGCTCCTCTGATTTTCTCTGGTATAGCCTCGCAACCATGACCAGCAACAGTTTTCGAGACCGCAGAAGCAGCTCGATCGCCCCCTGAATAGCGGCCTCCCGGCGCAGCGCCTGTTCCGCCTCGTTGGGACGTTGTTCCTGAGCCTCGTCTGTGGGCCGGTCGAGTGGCTGAAGCAGCGTGCGGGCGAGAAAGAGCTTTTGAGAAACCAGTGAGTGCCATTGCGAGGCCATGGAATACCTTCAATCCCCCAGCGCGGGTATAACCCCGAAAATTAATTCGTCACTATATCATTTTCGCTATCAAATTTCTTCCATTCTCTGTGCGGTGAGGTTTCACAATAAAACACAAACATTCACTTGAAACGACCGTTTGAATTTGGCAAAAAGGCGCCCGGCTGTGCGAGTTCTGCTCGTGGCGGCTACCCAACAGCATGAATTTCTGGAGGTATAAGGGATGCGAAGCCAACTGGTTGCAGGTGTCGCACTGGTTTTTCTCGGGTTTTCCGGACAGGCCCTGTCCAAGGTCACGGCCGCCGAGGCCGAGCGGCTGGGTGGTGAACTGACCCCGGTCGGAGCCGAAAAGGCGGGCAACCGCTCAGGCAGCATACCCGAATGGACCGGAGGTTTGGCCACGCCGCCGGACGGCTGGCGTGAGGGGCAAGTGGAAATTAACCCGTTTCCCGAAGATGAAGCTCTTTTCGTTATTACCTCCAACAACCTGGAGCTATACAGGGACAAGCTTTCAGACGGTCACATTGCCATGCTGGAGAAGTATGGGCCCGACTTCTTCATGCCGGTTTACCAGACCCGACGGACTGCTGCGTTTCCCGAGCACGTCTACGACAAATTTCGTGAGAACGCGCTGACAGCGCAGTTGCTGGACAACGGTAACGGCGTTCGCGACACCATCATGACCAGTCCCTTCCCGATTCCAAAAAATGGTCTGGAGGTTATCTGGAACCATATCCTGCGCTATCGGGGCGAAGAAATTTCCCTGCGTAGTGCCTCTGCAACGCCCCAGAGGGATGGCTCCTACAACCCGGTGGTCAATGATTACGACTACTTCTTCGCATACAGCCAGAGGGGTGCGGAGCTGGCGGAAATCGATAACAAGATTTTTTACCTGAAGACGGACACTGTCTCGCCGTCGTCACTGGCCGGCACCATCACGCTGGTGCATGAAACGCTTGACCAGGTGCGGTCGCCGCGTCTTGCGTGGCGGTATGATTCCGGTTCCCGTCGTCTTCGTCGGTCGCCCAACCTGGCCTACGAAACCGACCTGCCGAATTCATCCTCGCTGCGGTCCGTCGACCAGAAAGACATGTACAACGGTGCGCCTAACCAATACGACTGGGAGCTGAAAGGCAAGCGCGAGCTGTTCGTGCCCTACAATGCCTACAAGCTTCACGGGCCAGAAATCGAAGCCGACGATGTGATTCGTCCGGGCCATATCAATCAGCAGCTTACCCGCTACGAACTGCATCGGGTTTGGGTCGTCGAAGCGAAACGCCGTACCGGTATCAGCCACATTTATGATCGCCGCGTGTTTTACGTGGATGAAGACAGCTGGCAGATCCTCGCGTCCGAGGAATACGATGCAGAGGGGAATCTGTGGCGTGTGTCGGAAGCTCACAACATCAGCTATTACAGTGAGCCGGTATTCTGGACTACCATGGAAATGACTTACGACCTGAAGGCGGAGCGTTATTACGTTGATGGGCTGGATAATGGATTCCCGGCGTACGATTTCGCCCCGGGGTTCCGTGGCAACGAATTTACTGCCTCCGCCGCCCGTCGTGCCGCTCGCCGCTGATTTCCAAGGAGACTGACATGGCAGACCCGCAAGCTCACCTGGACCACCTGGATAGACTGATGGGGGATCTCGGTCGCGCCCTGGCCGAAAAGGACTGGGACGCGATGGCGGGGCTGAACGAGCAGGTGAAGCCGGCAGTCGAGCCGCTGATGGCTGCCCTGGAAGCGGGAGAGGTTGATGCGGAGCCGGTGAGGCTCCGCTTGCAGGAACTACAGCAGTTTATTGACGCCGCCGATGAATCGGCCCGAATGGCCCGCAAGGAGGCGGAAGATGGGCTGAAGGGTGTAAACAGGAACCGGAGTGCGGCGAAGGCCTACCAGAACGTTTCTTCGAATCGACCAAAATAGCGTCATAAAATTGACTCTGGGGTTCTTACAGTCTTAAATACCGCACAAATCCCCCAAGAGATTCGGTTGAATGTCTAAAAATAACAAAGTGCTGGTGCTGAGCGAGGATGATTCAAGATTGCGGGACATAGTCACCATTCTTGAGTTCATTGGCGAGGAGCAGGTCCTTGCCGGCGATGAAGCCAGGGCACTTTTGAGCAGTGGTGATGAGGAAAGCCTTTCAGATATCGCAGTCGCGGTGGTGAATGGCGAGGAGGCAGGAGCCACCGAGGCGATCACCGCTGTGTGTGATGCCGTTCAGGGCGTACCGTTTCTGGTTGTTGGTCACCCTGAACTCAAGGGACTGTCCGATGAGATCAGCGGTCGCATCATTGCTCGCATGGAATGGCCGCTCAATTACACCAAGTTCGTTGATTCGCTCTACCGGGCCCAGATCTATCGGGATCAGTTCACCCGCTCCCGGGAGCGTGGCCAGCAGCGCGGTTTGCAGCTCTTCCGGAGCCTTGTGGGAACCAGCCGAAAAGTCCAGCAGGTACGCCAGCTGATGGAGCAGGTGGCGGATAAGGACGTCAGCGTTCTCATTACCGG
Organism: Marinobacter manganoxydans MnI7-9; assembly: GCF_000235625.1. Classification (GTDB taxonomy): domain Bacteria; phylum Pseudomonadota; class Gammaproteobacteria; order Pseudomonadales; family Oleiphilaceae; genus Marinobacter; species Marinobacter manganoxydans. Next base: position 36,949 of record NZ_AGTR01000088.1, read on the forward strand.
TGAGTCCGGTACCGGCAAGGAGGTGGTCGCCCGCAACCTGCATTACCATTCTTCCCGTCGTGATAAACCATTTGTTCCGGTGAACTGTGGTGCCATTCCGGCGGAGCTGCTGGAAAGCGAGCTGTTCGGCCATGAAAAAGGGGCCTTTACCGGAGCCATCACGGCCCGGGTAGGGCGCTTCGAGATGGCCGAGGGGGGCACTCTGTTTCTCGATGAGATCGGAGACATGCCGCTCAACATGCAGGTCAAGATTCTCCGGGTTCTGCAGGAGCGTACCTTCGAGCGGGTGGGCAGCAATCGGACCCAGTCGGCCGATGTGCGGGTAATCGCCGCCACTCACAAGCATCTGGAAGACATGATCGAGTCCGGGGATTTCCGGGAAGATCTCTATTATCGCCTGAATGTGTTCCCCATCGAAATGCCGGCCCTTCGCGAGCGAGTGGAAGATATTCCCTTGCTGATCAACGAGCTTATTTCCCGGATGGAGAAGGAGAAGCGTGGCTCGCTGCGGATGAACTCCGCGGCCATCATGAGTCTGTGCAGGCACGACTGGCCCGGTAACGTGCGTGAACTGGCGAATCTTGTCGAACGCCTGTCGATCATGCATCCCTATGGTGTAATCGGCGTGCAGGAGCTGCCCAAGAAGTTCCGCTACGTTGACGACTATGATGAGAATCGCCCGGTGGAGGACACGGGTATGCCTTCCGGTATTCCTGGCCTGGTGGGCCTGGATGCCCCGGCATTGCTGCCGGTGAACGGTATCGACCTGAAGGATTACCTCTCCAACCTCGAGAAACAGCTGATCCAGCAGGCGCTCGACGAGGCCGGCGGCGTTGTGGCCAGGGCTGCCGAGAAGCTGCGGATCCGACGCACTACTCTGGTAGAGAAGGTTCGAAAGTACGGGCTGCGGGAAGAGGAATCTGAGGAGTCCTGAGCAGGATCGCCCGGAATTTAGAGCTCCCTGAACGGCGTCAAAGGTTCGTAACCTGAGGCGCCGTTTCCGTTTCTGACCGACGTAAAATTGTCATTCTACTCTTTCAAGAATCTCCTTGCCTTTGAAATATATAGAAAAAATCAAGTTGGCACGTTGCTGGCTTACAAACCTGCAAACGAAGTATCCGAACTATGAGGTCCGAACCGACGGGCCGATCGGGGAGTCAGGTTATGAGTCAGGCACAATTTGTTCTTCAGTCCGGCGCGGGCGGCACAAAGACCAACGCTGCGGCGGACGTCAATGACAAGGTTACCGCCCTGTTTCCGGAACAGGACGATGAGGCGGTGGATACCGCCCTGGAATTGTTCAACCGGATGTCGCGGCAGATCACTGACTCCTACCGGACCCTCGAATCCCGGGTCAACCAGCTTTCCGGCGAGCTGAACCAGGAATCGCTCCAGCGTCAGCAGGAGCTTGAAGAAAAAGAGCAGCTGGCAGATCGTCTGTCCACCTTGCTGAACGCACTGCCTGCCGGCGTTGTCGTTCTGGATAGCCAGGGCGTGGTAACGCAGACCAACCCGGCAGCTATTGCGCTTCTGGGGGAGCCCCTTGACGGTGCCCGCTGGGTTGATGTCATCCATCGCTGCTTTGCGCCCCGGCGGGACGATGGCCACGAAGTATCTCTGAAGGATGGTCGCAGGGTCAGCATCGAGATCCGGACCATGGAAAACCAGCCCGGCCAGTTAATCCTGCTGACAGACCTAACCGAAACCCGGTACCTTCAGGCGCAGCTGGCTCACGCCCAGCGTCTGTCTGCCATGGGCAAGATGGTTGCGTCTCTCGCTCACCAGATCCGTACCCCGCTGTCCGCGGCCATTCTTTACGGTGGCCATCTGAGCCAGGAGGATCTGGACGAAGAAATGCGTCAGCGCTGTGCTTCCCGCCTGATGTCGCGCCTGACCCACCTGGAACAGCAGGTGCGGGATATGCTCATTTTCGCCCGGGGCGAAACCCGGCTGGCCGAGGAGTTATCTGCCGACAAACTGGTCTCTGCACTGGCATCGGCAGTCGAGGGGCTGAAGCCGGCTCCGGGCGCGACAGTGAATCTCGAGAACAAAATCTCCAGCGACTGCCGGCTGATGTGTAATCGGGATG
>NZ_AGTR01000087.1 GCF_000235625.1 Marinobacter manganoxydans MnI7-9
AAATTCTGGTGGGTCTGGGTGGACTTGAACCACCGACCTCACCCTTATCAGGGGTGCGCTCTAACCACCTGAGCTACAGACCCAAAAACACGGGCCTGCAACGACCCATCTGCTCTCTTTATTCAGCTAACCAAGTAATTCGTGTGGACTCTGACCGAAGCGTTCGGCTTCGTTTAAGGAGGTGATCCAGCCGCAGGTTCCCCTACGGCTACCTTGTTACGACTTCACCCCAGTCATGAACCACACCGTGGTGATCGTCCTCCCGAAGGTTAGACTAACCACTTCTGGTGCAATCCACTCCCATGGTGTGACGGGCGGTGTGTACAAGGCCCGGGAACGTATTCACCGTGACATTCTGATTCACGATTACTAGCGATTCCGACTTCACGCAGTCGAGTTGCAGACTGCGATCCGGACTACGATGCGTTTTGTGAGATTGGCTCCCCCTCGCGGGTTTGCAGCCCTCTGTGCGCACCATTGTAGCACGTGTGTAGCCCTGGCCGTAAGGGCCATGATGACCTGACGTCATCCCCACCTTCCTCCGGTTTGTCACCGGCAGTCTCCCTAGAGTTCTCAGCCGAACTGCTAGCAACTAGGGATAGGGGTTGCGCTCGTTACGGGACTTAACCCAACATCTCACGACACGAGCTGACGACGGCCATGCAGCACCTGTGTCAGAGTTCCCGAAGGCACCAATCCATCTCTGGAAAGTTCTCTGCATGTCAAGGCCAGGTAAGGTTCTTCGCGTTGCGTCGAATTAAACCACATGCTCCACCGCTTGTGCGGGCCCCCGTCAATTCATTTGAGTTTTAACCTTGCGGCCGTACTCCCCAGGCGGTCTACTTAGTGCGTTAGCTGCGCCACTAAGACTTCAAGAGTCCCAACGGCTAGTAGACATCGTTTACGGCGTGGACTACCAGGGTATCTAATCCTGTTTGCTCCCCACGCTTTCGCACCTCAGTGTCAGTATTGGTCCAGGTAGCCGCCTTCGCCACTGGTGTTCCTTCCTATATCTACGCATTTCACCGCTACACAGGAAATTCCACTACCCTCTACCATACTCTAGCCTGACAGTTCGAAATGCCGTTCCCAGGTTAAGCCCGGGGCTTTCACATCTCGCTTACCAAACCACCTACGCGCGCTTTACGCCCAGTAATTCCGATTAACGCTTGCACCCTCCGTATTACCGCGGCTGCTGGCACGGAGTTAGCCGGTGCTTCTTCTGTGAGTAACGTCAAGCCCTACGAGTATTAGTCGCAGAGTTTTCCTCCTCACTGAAAGTGCTTTACAACCCGAAAGCCTTCTTCACACACGCGGCATGGCTGGATCAGGGTTGCCCCCATTGTCCAATATTCCCCACTGCTGCCTCCCGTAGGAGTTCGGGCCGTGTCTCAGTCCCGATGTGGCTGATCATCCTCTCAGACCAGCTACGGATCGTCGCCTTGGTAGGCCTTTACCCCACCAACTAGCTAATCCGACATAGGCACATCCAATAGCGCAAGGTCCGAAGATCCCCTGCTTTCCCCCGAAGGGCGTACGCGGTATTAATCCGGGTTTCCCCGGGCTATCCCCCACTACTGGGCAGTTTCCTATGCATTACTCACCCGTCCGCCGCTCGTCAGC
>NZ_AGTR01000086.1 GCF_000235625.1 Marinobacter manganoxydans MnI7-9
AACGGTCAGCGTGCCGTCGACGAGGCCAGAGACATCAACGTCAGTGACTGAGTAAGAGCCGTCATTGGCGACGGTGGCGGTGGTGTTAACCACGGTGCCGTCCACATCGGTGATGGTGATGGCAACGGTCTCGCCGGGTGCGACGTCAGTTGAAGTGCCGGACAGATCCACGGTCTCGTTAGCATTGTCGACCTCGTCGATCGCCAAAGTGAGATTGCCCGCGGTGGCGTTCAAGGTGCCAGTTTCAGAGTCGGAGACCGAATTGCCGTTGCGGTCAGTCGCTGAAGCGTTAACCGTCAGGTTACCGTCGACGAGGCTGGAGACATCCACCCCCGAGACCGCATAGGTGCCGTCGTTTGCCACCGTGGCCGTGGCGGTCACCACCGTGCCGTCCACATCGGTGATGTCGATGGCAACGGTGTCGCCCGAAGCTACGTCCGCCGTGGTGCCAGACAGGTCGATGGTCTCGCTGGCGTTGTCGATCTCGTCGATCGCCAAAGTGAGGTTGCCTGCGGTGGCGTCCAGAGTGTCGGTATCAGAGTCGGAGACGGAATTGCCGTTCCGGTCGGTGGCGGAAGCATTCACCGTCAGCTCGCCATCCACCAGGCTGGACACGTCCACATCGGCAACGGAATAGGAGCCGTCGTTAGCGACGGTAGCGGTGGTAGTCACCTCCGTGCCATCGACGTCCGTGATGCTGATCGCGACGGTGTTCCCCGGGGCCACGTCGGACGTGGTGCCGGAGAGATCCACGGTCTCGTTAGCGTTGTCGACATTGTCGATGACCAGAGTCAGACCGCCTGCTGCAGCATCCAGAACGCCGGATTCGGAATCAGATACATTGTTACCGTTTCGATCAGTAGCAGAGGCGTCAACGGTCAGCGTGCCATCTACGAGGCCAGAGACATCCACATCGGACACGGAATAGGAGCCATCGTTAGCGATGGTGGCGGTGGTGTTCACAACTGCGCCATCGACGTCCGTGATGCTGATCGCGACGGTGTCACCCGGTGCCAC
>NZ_AGTR01000085.1 GCF_000235625.1 Marinobacter manganoxydans MnI7-9
TTTGTTTTCGATCCCGTGCGACAACGATCCACCGGAGGTTTTATTTACCGGTGCTCGATTCCGACGATTCGTTTCGCTCCCTCTCTTTCTCCGCCAGATGCGGTGCCATCACCTCTTCCAGCGTGTACCCGGTCAGCCGGCGGATGGTGCGCCAGAGATAATAAAAGATCAACATCATCATAATCATGGAAGGAATGGCGATCATGGGATAGCTCACCAGGGTCATCCGACCAAGCTCCTCATTGAACGCCTCGGTACCGGACGGGCTGACCACGATCCATTTAGCAATCACGTAGTTCATGATGGATGAAAACAGGAAGGTGCCCGCAAAGAAGTAACTCGCCTTTAGCAGGCGGGCCTCGAATTCCTCAACCCGATTGTGTTCTTCAAGGGTTTTGTGGATCTTATCGACATCCAGAACACTCGGGTTATACAGAAGGGTGCGTACCAGAGGGTACTTGGTTCGTGTGGAAGCCAGTACCGCCAGACCTATGATCGCGGGAATCGCGGCTTCCTTGATGGCTAACCAACCCGCATCCAGCTCAAGCAGGCCAATGCCGCCTGTCAGCCCGACACTGACCAGACCGAGTACCGCAATGAAGTTTTTCTTGCGGTACTTGATCAGTTCGAACAACCCCCAGCCCAGTGGAAACGCCAGGCCGATGACCAGTGCGTTCACGCTGCCCAGATGTTCTTCGCCACTGAACTTCATCAGGATAACGGATGGAATGATAATGCTGACCAGCAAGTCGACCCAGGGCCTTGGTTTGTGGTCCGGAACGTTGGCGGAGCTCGGAGACGTCATGTTCTAGCCTGATTGGTGAAACTGGAGCAGGCCGGAAGGCACTGCCGGAGTAGTCTGGGCAGTATACGATGAATCCAAGTGTGGACGTAACCGCCGTCACCGCACACAGAAGCGGCGGGTTGACTGAATAGACGCTTTCCAAACGGGCATAAAAAAACCGGGCTTATGCCCGGCTTTTCTGTTTCTTCTTGAACGTCAGCGCCGATCAGGCACCCACTTCCTTGAGGCTTTCTTCCACAATCGCCAGCCCTTCTTCCAGCACCTCGTCTTCGATGGTGACCGGCATCAGGAACCGCAAGGTGTTGCCGTACATACCACAGCTCAGGAGAATCAGACCCTTCTCCTTCGCCTTCTTGGTTACCACCGCTGCCAGTTCCGGCTTGGGCGTACGGCTTTCCTTGCTTTCCACCAGCTCAAACGCAGCCATGGGACCGAGGTTGCGCACATTGTCGACGTGGGCAAACTGTTCCTGCCACTGGCTGAAGCGCTGCTTCAGTTTTTCGCCCAGCGCCTGGGACTTGCCGAGAATGTCCTCTTCCTTGAACACGTCGAATACGGCCAGGGCTGCTGCACAGGCGGTCGGGCTGCCCGTGTAGGTGCCGCCCAGAGAGTTCGGACCGGACGCGTCCATATACTTGTCGGTACCGACGATGGCGGAAATCGGCATGCCATCAGCCATACTCTTGGCCATGGTCATCAGATCCGGCTCAACGCCACTGTGCTCGATGGCAAACATCTTGCCGGTCCGGCCAAAGCCGCTCTGCACTTCGTCTGCGATCATCAGGATATCGTTCTCGTCGCAGATCTTGCGGATTTCCTTGAGGAAGCTGGTCGGAGCCGCGTAGAAGCCGCCCTCACCCAGCACCGGCTCGATAACGATCGCTGCGGTGTTGTGGGCCGGGGAATCGGCTTTCATGGCCATTTTCAGGCCACGCAGTGCTTCATCTTCACTGACGCCGTGGTACGGAACCGGATAAGGCGCGCGATAAACGGTGCCGGGCATGGGGCCGAAATCCGTCTGGTACGGCGCTGCCTTACCGTTCATGGCCATGGTGTAGAAGGTCCGGCCGTGATAACCACCGTCGAAGCAGATGACGTTGGTCTTGCCAGTCGCTGCACGGGCGATCTTCATGGCGTTTTCCAGGGCCTCGGCACCGGAGTTGGCCAGCATTACCTTGGCGTGGCCACGCACAGGAACCACACCGCTGAGCTTCTCCGCCAGTTTCACGTAGCCCTCATAGGGCATAACCGTCTGGCAGGTATGCATCAGCTTGTCCAGCTGTGCCTTGACCGCTTCTACCACCTTCGGGTGGCGATGGCCGATGTTCAGTACGCCGATGCCGCCGGCGAAATCGATCATGCGCTTGCCGTCTGCATCCCACAGCTCTGCATTCGTTGCATGGTCGGCAAACTGTTCATTGGGACTTGCCGCGCCCGCCGCAACGTAGCGTTCTTTGAGTGCCTGCAATTCTTTATTGCTCACTTTGCCATTCTCCCTGGGTTCAGGTTCGAAAGTTTCACCTAACAGTGTAAGTAGTACGGTCACAGGAAACAAACCGACTATTGTCGCCCTCAGGCCGCATTGTCCCGGAATTGCAGTTTTGCCAGGCGTTGATAGAGGGCGTTATGGCGCATCAGTTCATCATGGGTGCCCACCGCCAGCAGGCGTCCCTGGTCCATAACGGCAATCCGGTCCGCGTCCCGGACCGTGGCCAGGCGATGGGCAATCACCAGGGTGGTACGCCCGGCAGTGAGAGCTGGCATCGCTTGCTGGATCAGATTCTCGCTCTCTGCATCCAGTGCGCTGGTGGCCTCATCCAGCAACAGCACTGGCGCATCGGCCAGCAGCGCCCGGGCGATGGCAAGACGCTGCTTCTGGCCACCGGACAGCCCCAGGCCGGCATCTCCGAGCAGCGTGCCGTAGCCCTTTGGGAGGCTCTGGATGAAATCATGGGCATGGGCGACCTTCGCAGCCTGCTCGACATCCTGCTGGCTGGCATCAGGCCGGGCGTAACGGATGTTGTCGGCCACCGTGCCATGGAACAGGGCTGGATTCTGGGGCACCAGGGAAAAACACCGGCGCAGCGCATCGAGAGACAGATCGGCAGTGTCGACGCCATCGAGTAGAATTCGGCCCTCTGTCGGCTGATAGAAGTGCAGCAGCAAATCGAACAGCGTGGATTTTCCGGCTCCGGACGGCCCCACCAGGGCCAGGGTCTCGCCGGCCCTGACCTCCAGCGAAAGATCTGTCAGCGCGGGCTGTTCCAGCCGCCCCGGGTAACTGAAGCTCAGCCGCTCAATCCGGATTGCCCCCTGAACGTGTTCAGGGAGTGTCAGTGTCGACTCCTTGCGTTCAAACGCCGGCTCAGTCTGTAACAGTTCAAACAGCCGCGCCGCCGAGCCTGCAGCCCTCTGCAACTCGCCGATGACCTCGCTGATGGCGCCGGCAGCAACACCCACCAGCAGACTGTAGAAGACAAAGGCCGCCAGCTCACCCGGGCTGATCCGGCCGTGAATAACGTCCAGGCCCCCTATCCAGATAACGATGCCCACAGCGCCCATCACCAGGGAAATAGCCAGCGTGGTCAGCCAGGCCCGCTGCCGGATACGCTGCCGGGCTATGTCGAAGGCCCGTTCCGACACCTCGGAAAAATACCGACGGTCGTGGGGCTGATGGTTAAAGGCCTGCACGGTCTTGATCTGGGTAAGGTTCTCGCCCACATAACTGCCAACATCGGCCACCCGGTCCTGGCTGAGCCGGGACAGCGCGCGAACTCTCCGGCCAAAGAACAGGATGGGGGCAATCACCAGTGGAAAGCCCAGTAGAATGATACTCGCCAGCTTGGCGTTGGTAATGAACAGCAGCAGCAACCCGCCGACCAGCATCAGGGCATTGCGCAGCGCAATGGAAACCGTGGAGCCAATCACCGACTGCAGAACCGTGGTATCAGCGGTAAACCGGGACTGGATTTCCAGGGCCCGGTTCTGCTCGAAAAAGCCCGGATGAAGATCAATCAGGTGGTTGAAGACTTTTTTGCGGATATCCGCCACCACCCGTTCGCCGATCCAGGACACCAGATAGAACCGGGCAAACGAGCCAAATGCGAGCCCCAATACCAGTATGAAAAACAGACCGATGGCCCTGGCCAGGTTCTCCGGCGACTCGGTGGCTAATCCCTGATCGACAAGAATACGTAGACCCTGTCCTAACCCGAGTGTAATTCCGGCCGTAAAAATCAGCGCCACCAGGGCACCGGCGACAGCCCGGCGATAGGGGCTGATAAAGTCGATGACCAGTCTCAGGGCCTTGCGGTGACGAGTGTTAATGATGTGCCTCCTGGATACGGGGTGCTGTAGACTCCGCTAACAATACGGTTTGTACTCCATACAAGACCTATCATACAGCTACGCAAGAGCGTGCGGGTGGAGCAGCTTGCCAGGACCGTCGAAAGCCAGGGATGGCTTTCGCCGAGCGTACAGGGACGTATTTACAGCGTGTCCTGGCAAGCTGCTCCACCCGCGCGCTCGACTACTCCGAAGCGGAAGGAACATGAATTGAGAGCCTACGCCGACAACGATTACCCGGCAGATCATAAACCGGACTGGAAAATCATTTCAGGCCTCTGGCCCTATCTGGCCGAATTCCGCGGCCGGGTAGTCCTGTCCCTGGTTTTGCTGGTGTTGGCCAAGCTGGCGACCGTTGCCACGCCCATTGCCCTGAAATACATCGTCGACTACCTCGACCAGAACCGCGGCGCGGACATGCTGCTTTGGATCCCGGTGATCCTGGTGGTGGCTTACGGCACACTGCGCTTTGGCGCCACCCTGTTCAATGAGCTTCGGGATGCGGTATTTGCCCGGGTAGCTGAACGGGCCATGCGCCGGGTGTCCCTGCGAGTGTTCGAGCACCTGCACCAGCGGGAACTGGCCTTCCACCTGGATCGAAAGACCGGTGGCCTGGCGCGGGATATCGAGCGGGGTACCAACGGCATCAGCTTTCTGCTCCGCTTTACCCTGTTCAACATTGTGCCCACCCTGCTGGAGATCCTGATGGTCGCCGGCATTCTTTTCGTGGTGTTCAACGTGGGTTATGTGCTGGCGATCCTGGTGGCCGTGGTGGTGTATGTGGTCTTTTCCATCAAGATCACCGAATGGCGAACGAAATTCGTGCGCGAAGCCAATGCCCGGGATAACCAGTCCAACTCGCGGGCCATAGACAGCCTGTTGAACTATGAAACCGTCAAATATTTCAATAACGAGCGGTACGAGGCGGAGGTCTATGATCGGGATCTGGACGACTGGGAACAGGCCCGTCTGAAAAACCGCCTGTCCCTGGCCGCGCTTAACTCCGGTCAGGCATTGATTATTGGTTTGGCGATGATCGTGATCATGGCCATGGCGGTCCGGGAAGTGGCCAGTGGTGAGATCACCCTCGGTGACTTCACCATGATCAATGCCTACCTGCTTCAGCTGTTCATTCCCCTGAACGCCCTGGGGTTTGTCTACCGGGAAATCCGGCAGGCACTGGTGAATGTCGAGCGCCTGTTCAAACTGCTGGGGGACAAACCGGCGATTGAAGATGCTCCGGATGCTACCGAGCTGGCCGTGGATAGAGGCGAAGTGCAGTTTGACCACATCCACTTTGCCTACCGCCCGGACCGCCCGATTCTGAAGGATGTGAATTTTTCCATCCCGTCCGGCCACAAGATTGCCGTGGTGGGAGCCAGTGGCGCCGGCAAGTCCACCCTCGCCCGCCTGCTGTTCCGCTTTTACGACGTCGATCAGGGCGCCATACGGATCGACGGCCAGGACATTCGGCAAGTGACCCAGGACAGCCTGCGCTCGGCGATTGGTGTGGTTCCTCAGGATACGGTGCTGTTCAACGATACCCTGTACCGGAACCTGGCCTATGGCCGGCCGGAAGCCACGGAAGAAGAGGTGTACCGGGCAGCTCGAATGGCCCACCTGGAAGACTTTATCCACAGCTTGCCGGAGGGTTATGAAACCAAAGTCGGCGAACGGGGCCTCAAGCTCTCCGGTGGTGAAAAACAACGGGTGGCCATTGCCCGGGTGATCCTGAAGAACCCGCCGTTGCTGATCCTGGATGAGGCCACGTCCTCCCTCGATTCACTTTCGGAGCAGGCCATCCTTACGGCGCTCAAGGAAGTCAGCCAGAGGCGCACAACACTGGTGATTGCCCACAGGCTGTCGACTGTTATGGATGCGGACAGCATCCTTGTGATGGAGGGCGGAAAAATCGTGGAGAGCGGACACCATCAGGATTTGTTGGCCCGGAACGGGCACTACGCCCGGCTGTGGTTCCAGCAACACCAGTCTGATGGCGGGGATACCGAAATTCAGCCGGAATCCTGATCGTTGTAGTCAAACACGACCACTTGATTGCGGCCTTGAGCCTTGCCCCGGTACATCGCCTGGTCCGCACGTACCAGAATCTGGCTGGGTTTTTCGTCAGTCCGGTCGGAAATGGCAACGCCGCAGGTTATGGTGCCCCGCAGTTCATCAAAGCCAATGAACCGCAATTGTTCAACGGATCGGCGAAGGCGTTCTGCAAATTGCCTGGCACTGTTCTCGTCGCACTGAGGCAAGAGCACGGCAAACTCCTCGCCACCGATTCGCCCCAGCGTGTCGCCCGTACGCAGTTCATTTTTGATGCGGTGGGCAGTCTCCCTCAGGACAAGGTCACCAACGTGGTGCCCGTAATGATCATTCACTCTCTTGAACCAGTCAAAATCGAAGAGTACGACCGCATAGCCGGCGCCGTTCCGTTTCAGCCTCTCAAACTCCCAGGACAGCACCTCGGTGAAGCGACGCCGATTGGCTGCACCTGTGAGATCGTCAGTGGTTGATGTCTGTCGGAGCTCTTCTTCAAGCGTTTTCTGGGAGGTGATATCCAGGATCGCGCCGTGCCAGATGACCGTACCGTCCGGCTTGAATTCCGGTTTGGAACGGCCCAGAACCCAGCTGACCACGCCCTCGTTTATAACCCGATATTCACAGATCCAGTTTTCGCCGCTTTTCTTCGAGTGGTTAATGGTCTGTTCAACAAAGCCGCGGTCTTCTGGATGAATGGCCTGGAATACAATAGTCCCATCGGCGAGCGCCTGCTCAGGCGTCACGCCATAGACCCGTTCAATGCCGGCACTGGCATAGGGAAACGTCATGGTTCCGTCCGGTCTGATCTCGAACTGGAACACCACACCCGGCAAGAGCGACGCCATTTTTTCAAAACGCTGGATCGTTTGCTGTTGCTCAGCCTTGATTTGCTCCAGCCTCTGTTCGTACTGCTTGCTGCTGGAGATCTCTATGTGCGTTCCGGAAATCCACTCGGGCTCACCTTCAAGTGTCCGACTGACGAGGCGACCATAATCTCGGACCCAAACCCAATAGCCGTCGCGATGACGCATGCGGGCTTCACACTCGTAATACTCGGAGTCGCCGCGGAAATGAGCCGTTAACTTCTGCTCTGACAGAGCCAGATCGTCCGGATGGGCGTGCTTCATCCAGGTGTCAATGGACACCGGTTGAAGTTCTTCCAGCGAATACCCGATGATTTCCGCCCAGCGCTCATTAAAAATCGTCTCCCCCGTCTGGACGTTCCATTCCCAGGTTCCGGCGCCGGTCCCTTCCAGAATGGTTTTTAGACGTGAGGCTTCGTCTTGCTGAAGATAAAAAGAATGAGAGGGCATTCCACGTACTGCATGTCAGAGAGTTCCCGGCGATCATATAAGAACATGTAGCTGGAGGCGATACCCATTAGTCAGTAGATTCCACAAGTGCGAGCGCCAAACCTGAGGCCCTGGAGACCTGCTGCGAGACGGCCTCCCTGAGCACCGGAATGTCCCCGGCAATCAGGCTGAACCAGTTTCTGGCGCGGGTGATCCCGGTATAGACCAGCTCTTTTGTCAGGACCGGGCTCAAACGGTCCGGCAAGACCAGGCAGGTGTGGTTGAACTCCGAACCCTGGGATTTGTGCACCGTCATGGCGTACACGGTTTCCAGCTGCTGCAGACGACTGGGCGAGATCCAGCGAATACCGCCAGCGGTGTCGCTATCCGGAAACGCCACCCGCAGGGTATAGCGGGGCTCACCGGTGTCGGTCCGATCCCAGGGCACGTTGACGGCAATGCCAATGTCGCCGTTCATCAGGCCCAGGTTGTAGTCGTTGCCGGTAATCAGCACAGGCCGGCCCTCATACCAGCCCTCGGCCCGCGGGATCAGTTTTTCAGCCAGTAACTGCTTTGCGATCCGGTCGTTGAGGCCTTCTACGCCCCAGGGGCCCTTGCGCAGGGCACAGAGCACCTGAAAGTCACTGAAGGCTTCAAGGAGCTGCACCGCCATCGCATCCCAGTCTTCGCGGGGGCTGTTTTCGTTCAGGCCATGATTCTGCAAGCGTTCGAGGTAATGGCGGTAACCAACGGGTGGTGGCAGGCTCTGACCATTCACTTGCCGGCCCTGCCCGGCATTTCGGAATGCCTCTGGTGAGCCGGTGATGGCATGTCGACACACCAGGTCCAGGGTGTCTTCCGTGTCCCCACTTTTCGACCGGCTGTTAAGCAAAATTACGTCGTCGAATTCTGCTTGCCGGATCTGGCGCAACATGGCGTTATCAAGCGCGTTAGTGTTCACTGCTTCGGCAAAGGCGCGGATACCGCTGTCCTCCCGGAACCGGTAGCTCTTGCGCAGCATGGCCACGGCCTGATCCATGGGTTGGCCGGTTTCGTCCACCAGTGACTCCGGTATCTCGCCTTCGGCCATGGCGGCCAGCCACCGGGCCGTCTCCGGTGTGTAATGCGCCAGCAACGCCCGCTGGCAAAGTTCCCCCAGTACTGCACCGGCGTCCACCGAGGCCAGCTGGTCCTTGTCGCCCAACAGGATCAGCTGGGCGTTGGCGGGCAGGGCATCAAACACCGACGCCATAAGATCCACGTCCACCATTGAGGCCTCGTCGATCACCAGGATATCCACCAGCAAAGGGTTGTCCCGGTTATGGCGGAATTTGCGGGTATCCGGCCGGCTGCCCAGTAACCGGTGCAGGGTAGTGACCCTGGTGGGGATATCATTCAGGTCCACGTTGCCCGGCAGTTCGGCAAGGGGTAACCGGCTCACTGCACCACCGATGGATTCGTTCAGTCGGGCCGCCGCCTTGCCGGTCGGGGCTGCCAGGCGGATCCGGTATTTCCGACCGGCCCGTTCGGGGGATTCCCCGGCGACGGCCTGCAGGGCCGCCAGCAGGTTGACCACGGTGGTGGTCTTGCCGGAGCCCGGCCCGCCGGTGATCACGGCGAAATGGTTGCGGGCCGCCAGGGCACAGGCCAGTTTCTGGTAATCCACCGGTTCTGACGACCGGAACAGCGTATCCAGAGCGAGAGACAGGGTGCGGGCCGGACCGGATTCCGGATCTGCCAGGGGTGATGGCAAAGCCAGGCGGTGCCGGATACCCGCCGCAATGCGTTGTTCGTAGCGCCAGAATCTGCGCAGATAGAGCCGGGTTCCGTTCAGCACCAGGGGTGTTGTATGTGAGCCATCACTTACGGCGCAGGCGCCTTCCAGTATGATCAAGCATTCCGGCAGCGTTACAAGTGCAAGCACGTCGGCGGGCTTGGGCCGGTCCGGCTCGCTGGTGCCGGAATCGGTGAGCGGCTCCTGGACCGACTCCTCTGGCGGCAGTGACAGGGTATGCCCGGCATCGGCCAGGAGATTGCCCAGATCGACGCAGACATGGCCACGCCCCACCTGATGGGAGACCAGTGCCGCCAGCAGCAGGAGCAGTGGGTCCGGGCGTTCGCCCTGCTCTTCCGAGAGCTCCCGGATCAGCCGGGCAAACCCCACATCCAGCGCGCGGATCCACTCCGCCTGCTGCCAGTGCAGCAGCAGGGTCTCGGTTCTATCCGGGCTCGAGAGCAGATCGTTGATAGCGAAGGTGGTATCACCGGCAGCGGGTATGGTCGGCGTTTCCGCAGCGATGTCCTCCGCGAACAGATCAATCTGGTGGTCGGACTTTCCGGTTTGGGAGCGGGAACGGCTCATGCGGCCACCTCCGCAACCGACTCGCCATCAAACAGGGCATCCAGTTGTTCAATCAGGGCTCTGGGCGGTTTGTCGGTGAAGGCGCCACCTGTGCTGGAATCAATGCCTCGCAGGAACAGATACACCGCGCCGCCAATGTGTCGGTCGTAGTCGTAATCCGGCAAACGGGCTTTCAGCAGCCGGTGCAGGGCCAGCAGGTAGAGCACGTATTGCAGATCGTAGCGTTTATCCAGGATGGCGTTGCCCATGGCCTGATCGGTATAGGCGCTGTTGTCTTCGCCCAGGGTATTGGATTTGTAGTCCAGCACGTAATAGCGCCCGTTGTGTTCGAACACCAGATCGATAAACCCCTTGAGCATCCCGTTGAATCGGGTCTCTTCGACTCGGGGACGGTCCGCGCGATTCAGGGTGTGCACGGTTACCAGCTCGTCGAGTTTGCGGATACTGACGTTGCGGCTTTCAAACCAGAACTCCAGTTCCGGGCGCAGGGTGATCAGGTCCGCCAGGCAGACGGTTTCTGCACCGGCCCGGTCGAGGCTCAATGGTTTGCTGATCAATGCCAGCAACCAGCGCTCCAGCGGCTCCACCCATTCGTTCCAGCCACGAGTGCCGCAGCGCCGGGTCAGCTGCTCATGAAGTAGCGGCGGGTTATCCACAACCCGTTGAAACCCCTGCTGTGTGCACCATTCCAGCAATTCGTGCAGGAAGGTGCCGGGTCCGGCGCCTTTCGGAAAGTTATGCTGGTTGCGCTGGTTGGCCATTTGAGCCGGGTTTTCCTCTTCGTCCAGGGTACTTTCTTCCAGCAGGTTCTGGGTCTGGGCATCTTCCACCTCACCGGTAAACGCGATCCCGGTGCCGGTCATGCCGGTGTATTCGATGGAGGAGTAGCTGGCAATCCACCAGTCCTCTCTGGCCTCGCGGGAAGAGACCATGGCCGGGCCAAGCGCTTCCGGCGCCGGTTCGTGGTAGTGCGTGTCGTCCGGATCCGGTAACGGGGTTATCCGGATCTCTGCTCTGCCCTCTGCCAGTTTCCCCAGGCAATCGCTGATACGGCTTTGCCCTTCGCCGGCAATCAGGTAGCCCAGTCCGCTTTGCTGCCAGTTGTCCAGGGCCGCCGTGCCGACCCAGGTGGCGAAGCGGGCCCGGGTCAGGGCTACGTAGAACTTGCGGATATCCTCGCCGAGGCGCTCACGGTCAGCCCTGGCCACGTCGTCCGGCGACGGGTCGAATACCGTGACCAGCCTGCCCTGCTCATTGTGATAGCGCACGAAGGCCTGCTTTTCACTCTGGGCGCGAAAAGCTGTGCCAAAGGGCAGAAACACCAGCGGGTACTCCAGGCCCTTGGACTTGTGCACGGTGATGACCTTCACCAGGCCGGCATCACTCTCCAGCCGCAGGGTACGGTGTTCATCTTCCTCGTCGGCTGCACGCAGAATCTGGGTGTAGTGGTGCACCAGGGCATGTTCGCCGTCCAGTTGCAGGCTGTCCTGCTGCAGCAATTCGGCAATGTGCAGAATGTCGGTCAACCGCCGTTCGCCGTCAGGGCGTTGCAGTAACCGGCCTGGCACCTCGAAATCCATCAGGAAGGTTCGCAGCATGGGCAGTACACCCTGTTTCTGCCATTGCTGCTGGTAACCAATAAAGCGCTCGATTTCCCGTTCCAGCACGAGCTCGTCGGTCAGCAGCTGATTCATGGCATGCCAGGACTGACCGAGGGTGGGTGTAGCCAGGGCCGCGCGGATATAGGCCAGCTGCCGGGGCTCGGCAAATGCCCGAAGCCAGCAGAGCATTTCCTGTGATTCCCGGGAGGTCAGCACCGAATCGCGGTCTGACAGGTACACACTCTTGATACGCCGCTGGCCCAGGGCGTCCCGCACTGCGCTGGCCTCGTTGCGGTTGTTGACCAGTATCGCGATGTCTTTGGGGGCAACCGGCTCCAGATTCTCTGAATTATCGTGCAAAGCAAAACCCGCCTGCCCGGCCTGGCCCAGGGTCAGCAATTGGGCGATCTCACTGGCGCAGGTTTCCGCCACATCGGCCGTGGCAGTGCCCTTGGCCATACCTTTCGGATTGCCATCCCTGTCCTCTTCCCCGGATTCATGGGTCCAGAACACCAGGCTGGGCTGCGCTTCCCCGTTAATCGCCCAGACTCGTTTGGTGCCATTGGCGTCCACACCCTGGAACGGCAGCGGTGACGTATCGCCCTTGCCGAACAGGAAGGCGCCGTCCCGGCTGTTCTGGTCACTGTGTTCAAAGACCCGGTTAACCGCCGCCACCATGGTTTTGGCGGAGCGGAAGTTCTTACCCAGTGTGTAGGTCTGCTCTTTCACACCCTGCCGGGCCTGCAGGTAGGTGTAGATATCGGCCCCCCGAAAGCCGTAGATGGCCTGCTTGGGATCCCCGATCATCAGCAGGCAGGTACCGGAATCGCCGCCAGCCACATCATAGATGCGGTCGAAGATCCGGTACTGCACCGGGTCGGTGTCCTGGAATTCGTCAATCAGAGCAACGGGAAACTGGCGACGGATCGTCGCGGCCAGCTGGTCGCCCCGGGAGCCGTGCAGCGCATCGTCCAGCCGGGTGAGCAGATCGTCAAAGCCCATTTCCGAGCGTTTCTGCTTTTCTGACTCCAGCCGCCCGGCAATCCAGTGGCTGGCGTGGCGCAGAATGTCGGATTTGGCGTTGGGCTGGTTCTGGCTGAAATCCAGCAGCGCTCCGATGGCATCAAAGGCCGGGTGATGAGGGGCAGAATCATCGCCCTTGAGAATCTTGTCGAGCCCTTCGGGCGTCTGATTCTTGAAGCCCGCGGCGCTATCGATCTTTTCCGGCAAAAGGTCGTCCGATTCCGCCCAGGCAACCAGCAAGTCCCAGACCTTGATCATGGCATTCTTGCTGGCGCCATGGAGTCGCTTGCTCTTGTTCAGATCGTTCAGCAGCTCGATGACGTCATCGCGCCACTGGCTCCAGGGGTGGGCTTTCAGAGACTGTGACTGTTCCAGACGCTGCTGAACCACTTGATCAATGGCCTGATGAACGCTGTCCGGGGGTGTGCCCAGGCTCAGGGGATCGTCAATCAGATTGCGAACACCCTGGCGCAGGTCCCCGGGGGTTTTCCAGTGGCTCAGGGCCTCGTCCATCAGCGCCGGTGGCAGAGGATAGACAAAGGTGCGCCAGTAATCCCGGGCGACCTCGTCCAGCAATTCGCTCTGGTCGGTTTCGAGGGTGAGTTTGAACAGGCTGCCGCTGTCGAAGGCGTGCTCGCTGAGCATGCGGTTGCAGAAACTGTGGATGGTCGATACCGCCGCCTCGTCCATCCATTCGGCGGCCAATAGCAGCTTCTTTCGGCATTCCGGCCAGCTGGCCGGATCCGGGTAGCTTTCATCCCGTAGCTGGTAGATCAGTGCCGTCTCCGCGGGTGGATTGGGCTCGTCGGGCGCGTCAGAAAACACCTCGGCGGCCTGGGTGAGCCGGGTGCGGATACGGTCACGCAGTTCCTTGGTGGCGGCCTCGGTAAAAGTGACCACCAGCAGGTTGGGAGGCAGCAGGTTCTGCAGAGGGCTGTCGGGCGACTGGCCGTGGCCAAGCACCAGGCGTACGTACAGAATAGCAATGGTAAAGGTTTTGCCGGTGCCGGCACTGGCCTCGATCAGAGCACTGCCGTTGAGGGCCAGTGCCAGGGGATCCAGGTTCGGATTCCGGTTGGTCATCTGCTCGGTCATTCCAGGCCTCCGATCTGATCTGCAGCCGATTTGTCCTGCTCGGCTTCCCAAACCGGCACGTAGAGCTGATGCAGCAGGGCTTCGAATTCACCGCTGGCCATCAGCAGCTCCGGTGTTTCAAAGGCTCCTCTCAGGTAACCCGTATCCCGCTCCAGAGCAATGGTATATGCCTGCTGCGCCTCTGATATGGCTCGTTCATGGTCACCGACGTACTTTTTGCTGCCGTAGAAACTGGTGATCCAGGCAAAGCCGGCCTCGCAGTGAATGGGCAGCGCCCGGGTGGTGGCGTCCATCCATCCGCTGAGCACCGTTTCGAACAACGGTCTGGCCCGCTCTGGATGCAATGGAGCAAAGCGGAATTTCCGTCCCTCCTCCTTGCCCAGAACCAGGGTCTCAAAAGGTTGACCGCCGAGCTGGCCTGCCAGATGGATCAGCCAGTCCCGCATCAGATTGGCATAGCGTACTTTCTTGCTGGATCCTGAACCGGTCAGCAGGCTGGAACTCGCCACCACCAGCCGGCACAGTTCCCCCTGGGCATTGCAGCGCAGGTTGTCGATCAGATCCGCGATTTCCACCGAACCCAGGGCGTTTTCAAACCGGTAGTCAAAGGATAGCGGTTCAACGATTGCTTCCGGCCAGTCAGCCAGTGCGTTCTGGTAACGCTCGAACAGATCGGGCAAACGCCCGGCCAGCTCGGAACGCAGGCGGTGTTCGGTCACGCCCATACCCAGGTCCCCGCGTCGGGCCATGCGGTCCAGAGTTGCCTGCAACCGGTCGTGCAGTTCCTCTTCGCTGCTGGCTTTCAATAGCCCGTCCTGGATCAGCTCGTTGTCCAGGCGCCAGCGGTCGAGGCCGTCCAGCTCGAAATTCTCGTTGTCGGTGTCGTCGTCTTCGACATCCTCGAAGCGCACCTGCAGCCGGCGCTGGTAAAAGGTGTCGATGGGCTTTTTCAGGAAAGCCGCCAGATCGTTCAGACTGATGGGCTCTTCGGGCGCCTGGTAAGGTAGTGCCGACTGTGTCTGCGCGGCAGCCTCACCACCATGGGCACTGCGCCATTCCCGCTCGTAGGTGAATAACCGGCGTGCCTCCAACACCTCGGCCAGGGGACGGGGCGAACTGTTTTCCCCCTTTCCACCCTCCTCCAGCCCGTTGGCTTTCGGGAAATAGCTCCGGCTGAACGGCTGCAACGGGTGTTGGGTCGTCAGTGCCTCGATGACCCTGGTTTCGGGTTGCCCTGACACAGACCAGAGACTGTCCAGATGATCCTGAAGCTGCCCCACCAGAACCGACGGCGGCCGTTCCGAATCGTCCTTGATGCTGCGGCCGACCCAGCTGATGTAAAGCTGCTCCCGGGCAGACAACAGGGCTTCCAGGAACAGGTAGCGATCGTCTTCCCGGCGGGATCGGTCCCCCGGGCGGTAATCATGGGCCATGAGATCGAAATCCACCGGCGGCCGGGAGCGGGGATAGTCGCCGTCGTTCATGCCCAGCAGGCACACTTTCCGGAAGGGTATGGCACGCATGGGCATCAGGGTGGCGAAATTGACCTTGCCGGCCAGGAAACGCTGGTTCAGGCCGCCTTCATCCAGCCCCTCCAGCAGCACATCCTTGACGATGTTCAGGGGCAGGGTCTGTTCCTCAAGGCCCGCTGCCAGGGCGTCTTCCAGCCACTGCGCCAACTGGCGGCGGAAACGGTTCAGCAGCAACAGGTCGCTGCCTTCGACCTTATGGAAGAACTGCCCGAGCATCTCTGAGAACAGGCCCTCCCATTCGTCCGGTGTGCGATGGGTCTGCAGCGCCTGCCAGAGGGTTTCCAGCCGATGCACAAAGTCGTTCAGGCGGCCGGCAAGGCTGGCCTGCAGGCCCCCGATTTCCCCGAAGGGTTCCACACCGGCCCAGGGCTCATCGTCGCCCATGCCATAGCCCAGCAGCATCGAACGCAGCCCGGATTGCCAGGTGTTGCGCTCCAGCTCGGCGGGCAGGTCCAGGCTTTCCCGGTGCTGGCCGTGCAGACCCCAGCGGATATTGGCGCCCTCGACCCAGCGACGAGCCAGGGGGATCTCGTCTTCATTGATCCCGAAACGGTCCCGTATGCCGGGTACTTCCAGCAGGCTGATGATCTCACTCACCGCAAAACGGCTGCGGGGCAGTGACATCAGGGTTTCCAGGGCAATCAGCACCGGCTCGTGGTGGCGCTGGCCCTGGTCGGAAATGGTGAAGGGAATGTGGCGCTTCCGGCCCGGCTGGTAGCGGCCGAATACGGCCTGGATGTGGGGCGCGTACACGTTGATATCGGGCACCATCACGATGACGTCCCGGGGCCGCAGCGTGGGATCGACGTTGAAGGCGGCGAGAAGCTGATCGTGCAGAATTTCCACTTCCCGCTGGGGGCTGTGGGCCTCGTGGAACGCCAGGGAATGATCCCGCTGAATATCCAGTTGTCGTTGTTGCTGGCGGATTTCCTGGAGGGGCGTCAGGTTGTGGATATCGTTCTGCAGCTGATGCAGCAGGCGCGGTGCGTCCTCGTTGCCATGGTCCGAGAAAATATCAATTTTCTGGTCGGGGGTCTGGAAGCTGCCCCGGTACTGGTCCGGGTTGTCGAACTCGTCCAGCAGCCGGATGTAGTCCCGGCCCTGCTTGCCCCAGGCGGCCAGCAGTGGATTGGCGTGCTGGTGCAGCTGGTCCGGATCCTCAATGGCGGAAAGTGTCGGATGGGTCCTGCCCCGTTTGCGTTCGGCGGTGAGTAGTTCCCGGTCGCTGATGATGTCGGCCCAGTAGAACTGGCAGGGGTTGTGAACACACAGCACCACCTGACTGAACCGGCTCAGGACGTACAGGGCTTCCAGAGCTTGCCGTGGCAGCGACGAGACGCCAAACACCACGATCCGGGTTGGCAGCCGGGACGGGTTGGCCGGCGCCTGAAGTCGCTGGCCCTGTTCCATGAACCGGGTATGGATCTGGGAGCGGCTGGTATGAGCGTCTGCGCCCACATCCTCAACCAGCCGGCGCCAGAGCAGGGGCTGCCAGCGGGTTTCCGCATCCAACGACTTTTCCTCGGCCCGGGCCGTGATAATCACGTCCTTGCCCTGCTCCCAGGCAGCCAGCCAGTCGGCCCGGAACACCTGGTACTGATCAAACAGATCGGCCACCTTTTCGGCCAGCTGGAAATTGCGCAGGTCCGGATCGTTACCTTCCAGAAACCGGGCGAGCGGTGTAAAGGCCTCGTCCTGCCCCACCAGACGTGGCAATAACCGGTACAGCCGCCACACCAGCCGCCGTTTGTCGAAGGGCGACTGTTCCGGTACCTCACCGTCCGGAAGCACGGCCCGGTAGGCTTGCCAGATAAACCGGGCCGGGAACAGAAAATCCATGCCGGCAGCAATTCCCAGGCCGCCTTCCATGCCATCGTCAGTGCGCTTCTCCGCCAGTGCCAGCTTCAGCCACTGGGCAATGCCGTTACTCTGTACCAGGAAGGTTTCACTCTGCAGCGGGGGCATGGGATTGTGCCGGCAGATATAGACAACGGCCCGGCGCAGATCTTCCAGATGGTTGGCGTGAATCGCGTGAAACCCGGGTTCGATGGGAGCGGGTTTATCGGTGGACAGAGCGGCCATGGGTTTCCTTGTCTGATATGCAGTTCAATCCTGTTGCCACAGGTTACCGTATGTGACCACAGATGCGGACAGTCTGAAACGTTCGATCACCGGAAATCATGACGGCCCGTTGCGACAGGCGGTGTCGTGAGCTATCTGCGCAGGAGAGGTGCATTATGTGGACATTGATCACCGGCGCCGGTTCGGGCATTGGCCGGGCCCTCGCTCTGGAGCTTGCCGCCCGGGGCCATAACCTGATTCTTGCCGGCCGAACCCTGGCAAAGCTGGAGGAGGTGGCGGAAGCACTTCGCGCCGATGCACCTGACTGTGAAGTGATGACACTGGGCGTCGACCTGGCGGATCCCGCCAGTACCCGCGATCTGGCCCACCAGGTGAGTGATGCGGTCGATCACCTTTCAGTCTTTGTCTATTGTGCCGGCGTGGGTGAGCCGGCCGCGGATTTTGCCAGCCTTGGCCTGATCGATTTTCAGGAAGCGCTGGCCGTGAACGTGTCTGCCCCGATGCTGCTCACCCAGTCGTTGCTGCCGGTACTGAAAGGCGGCGATCCCGCGTCGAGGATTGTCATGATTGGTGCGGGCATGGACAAGCACGCCCAGCCGGGAACCGGCAGTTACGGGATCAGCAAAATGGCGTTGCGTCGGCTGGTGCGCCAGATGTCCGTGGAATTCGACACCATGTCGGACGGACCGGTGGTGAGTCTGTTCCAGCCCGGGCTGGTGGATACCCTCGGAATCCGGAGCCATATCCATAAGGCGGGTGAAATGAACCTTCCCCATGCGGAATGGCTGAACAGGCGCCTCTCGTCCGGCGACTGCCTCACCGCCGAACAAGCCGCCAGTGCATTGGCGTTCACGCTGAACCAGGTTCCGGAGAGTGATTTTCACGGTGCCGTGTTCAACGGCGCCGATCTGGTGGATTCATTGTCGTTTGCCGCAAGCTGACGGCTGGCGAAGTGGATCCTTGCCGTAAGCCCCTGTTTTACAGGGGAACCCGCATGGTTTCGCCGCTGCTGTCCGGCATACCGATCATTTCGTCGGTACCGGTAGGCGGAATCACTTCGGTGTTGGCCACCTGGTAATCGTGAAAGTATTCCCGTACCGCGCAGGCACCTGAAAACAGAACCGGCTTGTCGTGGGGGTCGGTCAGAACATAGCCCTGGCCATCCAGATAGAACCGCGCCATGTAATAACGCCCCTCCATGGAGACGATCTCCAGCAAGGAAATGGTGTCGTGTTTGTGGCTTTTCAGTTCGCCAGTGTCCATATGCATCGGAAGTCTCCCGCAGGTTTGTTGTCGTAATGAAGGTTACGGAACACACAGGCAAACAGGTCAATAAACGAGCAATCAGGAGGGTCCGGCGCGCCCGACACCCCGTATTGTTTAAAAGATGAACAATAGAGAGGTGCCATCATGGGTCACCAAAACATCATGTTCGGAAAGTGGCTGATTCCCGTTCTTCTGACTTTTATGGGGCTGGCCATCCTCGGGTCCTCACAGTCTGTAGCCAGCGACAAAGATGCGGACATCCGCGACACCATCCTTCGCCAGATCGAAGCCTTTGCCAACAACGACGAGGAACAGGCCTGGGCCCACGCCTCCGAGGGCATCAAGCGTCGATTCGGATCGTCCCAGGTATTTGTTGATATGGTTCGCGAAGCCTACCCGGCTGTGCACAACGCCACGGCCATCGAATTTACCCAGCGCGTGCCCCATGGCGCCTTTGAAATCCAGGTTGTGCGATTGCAGGGGCCGGAAGGCAAGCGGTGGGACGCCTATTACCGGATGGTGCTCACTGAAGGTGCCTGGAAGGTGGCCGGCGTGAGGCTCCAGCCGGCCGAGCTGGGCATTTAACGGGGTCAGGCAAGATGCCGCCCGCCGTCCAGGGGAAGGGTCCTGCCCGTGATGTAGGGGTTGTCCAGCAGGAACTGCAGTGTAGCGACAGCGACCTCGGCCCCGGGCTCGATGCCCATCAATGATTTTTTGAGGGTTTTTTCCCGGTAGGCCTCGCTGTCGCCCGGGTTGAACATGATCAGGGAGGGCGCAACCGCGTTCACCTTCACTTTCGGCGCCAGCAATCTTGAGAACGACAGGGTCAGGTTGGTCAGCGCCGCTTTGCTGGCGGCATAGGCGATATGCTTCGCGCTGCCTTTTTCCACCACATAGTCCGTCATATGGATGATATCGGTTGTCGAATCACCCTGCTCCAGCATAGATCGGCATGCCAGATTAATTCGGTAGGGTGTCATCACGTGGATCTGCATCATGGCGTTCATCACGTCTGCCGGATCCGAGTCCTCGCTCTCCGGTAGCCAGTCCGAGGCATTGTGGATGATCGCGCGGAGTTTGTCCGTCCGCGCTTTCAGGGCGTCGATAAAGCCATCAATGCCTTCGTTGGTGGCAAAATCCGCGTGGAGACATTCGGCTCCCGCCTTCTGAAGCGCATCGATGGCCGGGCGATAGGTGCGGTAGGTAACGATGATGGGCTGGCCACGATCAAGGCAGGCTCTGGCGAAGGCCTGGCCAATTCTCTGGCCGGCGCCGGTTATCAGAATAGGTGCGGTCATGACGTCTCCAATCAGGGTTCAATCTGCTTAATCTCCGAATTGAATACGTCAATAATCGTCTCGCAGAGCCATTTATGGCCGGATTCTTTCTCTGAATTCTGATCCCAGCAGAGGTCAAACGAGAAAACGACCTCTTCCAGTGGCAGCGGGGCGGCTTTGAGGTGTTTCAGGCGCGGATCCAGGGCCAGCAGGCGCTGTGGCGCTATGGCAATCAAATCTGTTTTCAAAAGGATATCGGGAATGGCGTCCCAGCTGGACACAATCAACGCAGAATGTCGTTCAAAACCACGCCCGGCGAGGGCGTCATCAATCACCGTTGTACCCGTGGACGCCTGGGAGAGTTTTACATGGGGCAACCTGGCATACAGTTCCGGAGTCATTGGCTCCGACGCGCTGGGATGGTCTGGTCGCATCAACACCACAACGTCATCGGCCATCAGGCGTTTACTTCGCACAGCCTTGGGCTTCAAACGGCCCGGCGTCAAACGGATCTGCGCGTCTACCCGATCCCATTCGGAGCTCTCGGTAGAAATGGAGAATGGCAGGATATCGATGGTGATATTCGGCGCTTCTTCGCGAATCCGCCGGGAAAAACTTGGCAGGAAAAAGCCGGAGATATAATTGGCCACTTGCATGCTGAACACGCGCTTTGATTCGGCTGGCACAAACTGCTGCTGGGCACTGATCGCGCTAGACAGGTAAGACAGGCCGTCTTCTACCTGAACAATCAGTTCTCTGGCTCTGTCGGTGGGTTCCAGCCCCTTGGCTGTGCGGTAGAACAGCTGATCATTGAGCATCAGGCGCAGTCGCCCGAGCGCGTGGCTGACGGCCGAGGGGGACAGCCCCAGCTCACTGGCCACTTTTGAAATCGAGCGTTGTTCCATGATGTTGGCGAAAATTACCAGCAAATTCAGATCAAAGTCGCGCAAATTCACCATAGTTTTCAACTCTCGCAGCTATTCATCATTATTGTTATTGCAAGGTTCCCCTGGCCTTGCCGTCGTGCCCAAGGCCCGCCAGGGATTGCCAAACACACTGACAAGTCTCGCAGACCACTGATATTTGCGCCAGATTCCGGGGGCACTACCAACGAGGCAGAAGCCGGCGCTCCGTGAGTGAGCACCGGCTTTAGAGAAGCGGTTACGGGAAGAGGACCTTACAGGCCCCGGGTTCAGCCGAAGGTAGCGGGCAGCCAGAGGGTAATGGCCGGGACATAGGCCACCAGTGCCACCACGCCAAGCAGAACCAGCATGAAGGGCCAGATATGGCGCGCGACAGTCTCCACGCGCAGCCCGCTGATGCTGGAGGCAACAAAAATGGAGTAGCCCACCGGTGGCGTCACCATGCCGACGGCAAAGTTGATCACCACCATGGCACCCAACTGGATCGGATCCAGACCAATCTGCTGGCCCAGGCCTATGAGGACGCCACTGAGGATGACCATAGCCGAGATGTTATCCATGACGGCCCCGAGCAGGAGCAACATGATGTTCACGATCAGTAGCAGGATGATCGGGTTGTCCGTGAGCGCAAGCAGCGCCTGGGTGAGCTGGGCCGGAATCTGTTCACTGGCCATGACCCAGGCGAACCCGTACGCCACCGCAACAATGAACATGATAACGGCGGTTGTTCTCATGGAGCTCATCAGGATGGAGGGCACTTTTTTCCAGTCCAGATCGCGATAGAGAAACAGGCCAACAATGGCGCTGTAGAGAACACCGACCATAGCCGCTTCCGTGGGCGTGAACATGCCGCTGTAGATGCCACCGAGGATGACAACAGGAGCGAGCAGCGCCCAGATGCCATCTTTCAGAGCGAACAGAAACTCTTTGCCGGTGGCACGCTTCTGCCTGGCGACACCGTGATAACGGGCATAAAGCACACTCACAACGCAGAACCCGGTGGCGGCAATAAGACCGGGAATGATGCCAGCCAGGAACAGCTTGGCGATGGATTCCTCCGCGAGGACACCCCAGATGACCATGGGGATGGAGGGAGGAATCATCTGCCCCAGTGGTCCCACCGCGGTCGCCAGTGCCGCTGCATACCCCCGCTGGTAGCCCCGGGTTTCCAGCTCATCAATCATGATCGAACCGACGGCCGCTGTCGTGGCCGGTGCGGAGCCTGAGATCGCGCCGAAGAAGGTTCCGGCGGCTACCGTAGACATGGACAGGCCACCGGTCAGGTGACCAAAAAAGGTTTCGGCCACCCGTACCAGTCGCCGGGAAAGACCCCCCGCGCTCATCACCTCACCCGCCAGGATAAAACCGGGAATCGCGAGCAGACTTGTAACGCTGCTTCCGGCAATGAATTGCTGGGGAAGAATCATCGGATTGACATCGGCCATCCAGATGCCCGCAGCCGCAAGCAGGCCGATGGTGAAGGCAATGGGAACACCCAGGGCCAGGAGAACTATCAGGCCAATGATCATGACCAGGCCAATCTCACCCATGTTAATGCTCCGAGGATTTGTGGATCGGCTGTGGCCGGATCAGAAGAATCAGGGCATGAATACTGATCAGCGCGCCCCCGACAGGGACCGCCGCATTCTTCATCCAGACTGGATAGCGGATGGCAGGGGACACCTGGCCGGCTGTGAACTCCGCGAAGTTCCAGCCGTTCCAGAACATCACAAGCCCGAAGCCGATGATCAGCACCATGATGCCGCGTTCAACCAATTCACCCAGAAGTGGTGGCAGTGCGTTTACCAGCAAAGTCACCCGGACATGGCCACCGGAACGGACCAGCGCGCTGGCAAACAGGAAGACGGTCCAGGTGAATGCCAGGGCCGCCACCTCATCGCTCCACACCAGCGCATCACCCAGAACGTAACGATAGAAAACACCCAGTAGCAGGCTGCCGATCATGACCAGAGCGGTCACCGCCCCGACAGCCTGTGAGCCAAAGGCCAGGCCTTGTCCAAATTTATCCAGATACTGATACATCCAAACGGTTCCCGGTCAGATAGCCTCAGGGTGTTCCCGGGCAGGTGGCGTTACTCGGCCACCTGCTCCAGGGCCTTGTCGAGAATATCCGCGCCAATCTTGCTGCGGTATTCGTCGTAGACGTTGGCGACCTTGCTCCGGAACGCCTCAACATCGTCGACTTCATTGACCGTCATACCCGCCGCCTTGATCTGGTCAAGAACCTCACCGTTGTTGGAGGCAACGGTTTCGCGCTGGCGGTCAATGGCCCGTTTGGCGGCCTCTTGAACCAGATCCTGGGTCTCCGGGGAAAGTTTGTTGAAGGTCTGCTTGGACATCAGCAGGGCCAGGGCGTTGTAGGTATGGCTTGTCAGTGAAAGATAGTCGGTTACTTCCGGATATTTGTTGGCAAAGATGACAGGAAGTGGAATTTCCAGCCCGTCGACCGTGCCCTGCTGTACCGCGGTAAAAACATCACTCCAGGCCATGGGTACCGGGTTTGCGCCTATGGCGCGGAAGCTGGCAATGAACAGGTCACTGGGCTGCACCCGAAGCTTTACGCCGTTGAAATCCTCCGGTGTGCGGATTGGGCGCTCGTTATTGATGGTGTGCCGGAAGCCGGCTTCCGGGAATCCGAGCCCGACAATGCCCTTGGCATCCAGCTTGGCAAGCAACGTCTGGCCGACTTCGCCATCCAGAACTTTGTGTGCCTGCTGATTGTTGGCATACAGGAAAGGCAGATCGTTGAGCTGGAACGCAGACTCCAGAGTACCGACCTGGGTTCCGGTAATCACGCCTGCGTCCATGGTGCCGAACTGCATGGCTTGCAGCATTGCGGTGTCGTTGCCGAGCTGGTGGTTGGGGTAGAACTGGACGTTGAATTCGCCCGGTGCGGCGGCCTCGAGTTCTTCCGCAAAGTAGTGGGCGGCGATTGCGTAGGGGTCGACTTTACTGTCAGCCGTGGTCCAGCCGAGCTTGATGGTTGTCTGGGCCTGGCTCAACGTGGCGGCGCTGGCCAGAACGGCGGCGGCGATCAATTTACGATTCATGAGTTTCATTGTTGCTCTCCGATGTAAATCAAACTGGAAATGTGTTTTTTCTTGATGGTATCCGCTTTCCAGTCAGGCAGGTTGTACCAAATTTAATTGTGTTTATTTGCTCCGATTCTGATCGGTAAAAATTAATCTAGGGTAAGAAAAACAAAAGCGCAAATTTAATATTATTCAGCTGTTTGTGAATGAAATTAAAAAAGGCACCCCGCTGAATTCCATTCATAACCAGCTGAATATAATTGAATTTGCAAAATCGGAGAAATAATATTATTTATTTGTGAGTTAATTATTTATTCAAAGTGATTCGGTGTTAATTAATAAAAGGAAAAAGCGATGAGCCAGGAAATGTCGTGTGAAATAGAGCGCCTGGAAAAAGACTTTTTATGGCCTGAAAACAAACGATTGGCGGTTAACTTTAATATCGCTTTTGAAATGTGGACACCGGATTCGTGTTCCAGCGTTAATCCCATGGGCAACGTTCTCGCTGGTGATATGGTGGACCCCAATGCCGACAGTTATGGTCGCTACAATGCCAACGTGGGCGCAAAAAGGCTGTTTGATATTGCGGAGAGTTACGGCGTGGCCTCCAGTGTGTTTACCTCCGGGCTGGTTGCAGAGCACTGTTCGGATGAGCTCAAAAAACGCTTTGACTATGGGCACGAGATCATCGGCCACAGCTATGGCCAGAACATGCTTTTCCCGTATCTGAATGAACAGCAGATCGAAGACAATATAAAAAAATCGACTGCGCTGATTGAGCAAGCCACCGGTCACAAGCCTGGCGGCTGGATCAGTCCCAGAATCACCTCCGATCTGGATGTTCAGTGCCGGCTATCCCTGCATGGCTACAAGTGGCACGGCGATGCACTGGATGATGATCGACCGTACCTTCAGCGGTTTTCCGATAGTACGATCATGGCGATCCCGGTAACCATTGATTTCAATGATCTGCCACACGCCATGCGATTTGGCAGAACGCCCGAGCAATTCGTTGAGATGTTCACCACGACGCTGGACAGGCTCTTGGCGAGCAATCGCGAAACGCTGATTCTGGACGTGATTGTTCACGGCCATTGCTACGGTCGGCCTGCCGGTGCCTGGGCGTTTGAAGAGATTGTTAAGCGATGTGCCCAGCAAAGAGAACTGTGGCTAACCACCAGGGGACAGATCTTTGATTATGTGAGACCATTTTTCGACGATTGATACCGGAGGCATAACGCCCACACTGACTATGGCAGTACGGAACCCGATAAGCCCACAACCGGGTACCGCAGATCTGAACAATCCGCTGTACTACCTCGAGAACATGGAAACCGTCCTTGGCTGGGTGCAAAGCCATCACGGCGACCTGCTGACGGCGGACGAGCTGGATCGACTGACCGGCTTTCATACCCTTTCACTGCCGGCCCGGGCCTTGCTGACCCGTATGGTGATGCGCACGGGCGATATCTTCCGGTCGGACAAACTCAAGTACCCGGAGCTTGGCGTACCAGAGCAACAGGCCCTGGAGGAGCTGACTGACACGGGCTGGCTGGACACCGATCCCCTGCTCAGCCTGGACGAGCTGTTCCGCCTGTTCACGCTGGGAGAACTGCGTCCGGCCCTGGGGCCTCTGCTAAAGGCGGCCGGAGAGCCTGCCAACCTGCCCAAGGGCCAGATGCGCGACGCCCTGCTTGCGCGATTTCCCGACCCTCTGACCGTCGCCGACTGGCTCGGTCAGCACGCCAGGCCGGTGGTCAGGCTCAAAACCATGGCGTTGTTTGACCGGGTCCGCCTGATGTTTTTCGGCAACCTTCGCCAGAGCTGGTCGGATTTTGTACTGGTGGAACTGGGTCATCAGCAGTATGAGCCGGTCACCTTTACACCGGATTCCCGGGCGTTCCAGCATCGTTCAGAGGTCGACCTGTACCTTGCCATGCACCAGTGCCGGGAGTGGCTCGATGAAGGGGTACCTGCCAGCGAGGTATGGCGCGAAGTGCCCGGTCCTTCGGAGAACGCCTGGCTGACCAGCCGCCGGGACCGGTTGTTGCTGGAATTGGGCCGCCAGGCGGAGCGTCAGGGTGAGCGGGAGCTGGCCGTTGAGGCCTTCGCCAGCAGTGGCCATCGGGAAGCAAGGTTGAAGCAACTGCGGTTGCTGGAGCGGATGAAACGTCACCGGGAAGCCTGGGCCATTGCCTCCCGATGGCAGCAACAACAACTCAGCGACGCAGAAGCACAGGGTCTGGCGCGAATTCTGAAACGCCTCGCGGGCCGGCTGGGTGAGACACCACCCCGACTGCCGATGCAGCCGCCAATCCGGGACATCACCCTGACCCTGCCCAAACCGGAAATCGGATCCGTGGAGTACGCCGTCCAGCACCATCTGTATCAGGACGATGCTCCGGTGTTCTATGTGGAAAACACCCTGATCAACGGACTGTTCGGCCTGCTCTGCTGGCAAACCATCTTTGCACCGGTGCCGGGGGCCTTTTTCCATCCATTCCATGTCGGCCCCGCGGACCTGACCCGGGAAGATTTCGTAAGCCGTCGCCAGGCATCCTTCGAGCAGTGCTTTGGGTTGCTGGCGGATGGTCGTTATCGGGACCGGATTCTGGAGAATTACCGGGCCAAGCAGGGCACCACCAACCCCTTCGTGATCTGGCCGGTCATCACCGAGGAGCTGCTCGGCCTGGCGCTGGACTGTATTCCACCGGAGGATCTGGAACGCCTGTTCCGTCGCCTGTTGTTGAATATCCGGGAGCATCGCAGTGGCTTCCCGGATCTGATTCGCTTTTTTCCGGGTGCCACCGACACGGCAAAGCGCTATGAAATGATCGAGGTGAAGGGGCCGGGTGACCGTCTGCAGGATCACCAGATCCGTTGGCTCGAATTTTTTGCCGGCGAAGGCATCCCCGCCAGTGTTTGCTACGTGCGCTGGCAAGGCGATGGGGGGATGGAATGACGGTGAAGGTGGCCGTCCGGACCCTCTGCGAATTTGCCGCCCGCAAGGGTGATCTGGACTTCCGCTATACTCCGGCCCCCAGTGCCGAGGAAGGCATCGCTGGCCATCAGGCAATCCAGTCCAGGCGCGGTTTCGGCTATAAAAGCGAGTATTTACTGACCGGTGAGTGCCTGGGGTTATTGCTTTCCGGGCGCGCGGATATTTATAACCCGCACCGTGGCCGGCTGGAAGAAATCAAGACCCATCGTGGAGACCTCAGCCGAATCCGCGAACACCAAAGAGCGCTCCACCGGGCCCAGTTGCGAGCCTACGGCGCGCTGTTGTGCCGGCAGGAAAACCGGAAAACCCTGGAACTGGCGCTGATCTACTACGACACCGGCAGGGATAAGGAAACGCCGGTGGTGGAGACCGTCAGTGCCGACGAACTCTGGCAGGAACTGGAAACCCTGTGCAGCAACTACAGGGCCTGGGCCGAACAGGAAGCGCATCACCGCGAACAGCGCAACGCCCTGCTCGCGGGTCTTGTGTTTCCTTTCGCCGAGTTTCGCCCCAGGCAGCGCCAGCTGGCGGAGACGGTGTACAAGAACGCGGCGAAGTCCGCCACCCTGCTCCTGGAAGCCCCCACCGGTCTGGGCAAGACCCTTGGCACGCTGTTCCCGGCGCTAATGGCCATGCCTGCCGCCGGGCAGGACCGGTTGTTCTACCTTACCTGCCGTAATACCGCGCGCCAGCTTGCCATGGATGCCGTGGCGCGCCTGCGTTCGGCGCAAGCGGCCCCGAACTGGCCCCTGAGAACCCTGGAACTGGTGTCGAAAGACGACGCCTGCGAGCACCCGGACAAAGCCTGCCATGGTGAATCCTGCCCCCTGGCCAAAGGCTTCTTTGACCGGCTGCCCGATGCCCGGGCGGAAGCGGCCCGGACTGAAGGCACACTGGATCAACACACATTGGCGAAGATCGCCGCGGGTCACGAGATTTGCCCCTACTTTCTGGCCCAGGAAATGGCCCGCTGGAGCGATGTGGTGATCGGTGATGTGAACCGGCTGTTCGATCAATCCGCCCTGCTCCATGGTTTGATTCGCCAGAACAACTGGAAGACCAGTGTGCTGGTGGATGAGGCCCATAACCTGGTGGACCGAGGCCGGGGCATGTATTCAGTTCGGCTGGATCAGCAGCGATTGCTGAAGATCAAAAAAACCGCACCGAAGCCGCTGAAATCGGCCATCGACCGGACAGCCCGGGCGTGGCAGAGCCTGATCCGGGATCACCAGGCTGATACAGAGAGCCCGGACTTCCTGGAGACACTGCCGACGCAGTTGCTGGGTGCCCTGCAGGCCATGGTCTCCAATCTGACCGATTATCTGGCTGACAATCCCCCGGATCTGGCCCTGCAGGAACTGTTGTTTGAAAGCGTCGCCTTCATGAAGCTGGCGGACACGTTCGGCGATCACTCCCTGTGTGAACTCCAGCGGGCCGGTCGGGGACGGGCCAGCCTGACGATCCAGAACCTGATCCCGGCGGATTTTCTGCGGGAGCGGTTTGAAGCCGCGCATTCGGTGCTGCTCTTTTCCGCCACCCTGAGTCCGGGTGCCTACTACCGGGACCTGCTGGGTCTGCCCGGGGATGTCCGTTTTACCTCCTTGCCCAGCCCGTTCAGCGCGGATCAGCTGCAGGTGCATTTCACGCCCGGCATCAGCACCCGGCAGGTTCACCGGGAAGCCTCGCTCCAGCCAATCGCCGAGCTGATCGCTCGCCAGTTCCGGGACCGGCCCGGGCATTATCTGGCGTTTTTCAGCAGCTTCAAGTACGCGCAGCAGGCGAGCGACGCTCTGGCGCAGCTGGCTCCCGATGTCCCCCAGCGGGCGCAGGCGCCGGGTATGTCGCCCCGGCAACGGGCGGACTTTCTGGCAGGGTTCAGGGAACCGGAAGGCAATGTGGCGTTCGCGGTTCTGGGTGGGGTGTTCAGTGAGGGCATCGATCTGCCCGGGGACCAGCTGATCGGGGCCTTTGTTGCAACCCTTGGGTTGCCGCCTTTCGATGCCTGGCATGAAATCCTGAAGGCTCGCCTGGAACAGCGTTTCGGGGCCGGTTACGACTACACGTATCTGATTCCGGGCTTGCAGAAAGTGGCCCAGGCGGCCGGGCGGGTGATCCGCACCCCGGAAGACCGGGGTGTTATCTGGCTGATTGATGACCGGTTTCTGCAGCCGGCCATCAATCCGTTATTGCCGCGCTGGTGGTTCAGCGCACCAGAGTAGTTAACCGAATACAAAGAACGCCAGCTTGTTGCCGTCCGGGTCTTTCACATAGGCGCCGTAGAACTGGTCCGGAATTCGCTGCCCGGGCTCGCCGTCGCAGGTGGCACCAAGTTCGATCGCTTTCTTGTACATGGCATCCACACCCTCTTTGGAACCCGCAGGAAGGGCGACCATATTGCCGTTGCCGGGATGGTTGGGTTCTTCATTGAAGGGAACGCAAACGGCGATCATGGGCTCGCTCATGCGCTTGCCGATAAAGGCGATACGGCCCATGTCCAGAAGCATCCTGGCCCCCTGGTCGCTCAACAATTCGGCATAGAATGCCTTTGCTCGTTCCATATCACTGACGCCAAGGGTGACGTATCCGATCATATGCGTTCTCCGTTGATGGTTGTTTTAGGCGAATTTAATACGTTGAATGCCGGGCCGGGATCATTCTCCGTCGCCATCGGCCACTATCCGGTTACGCCCGGATCGTTTGGCGGCATACAGTGACTGGTCGCAGGCCGATAGTAAATCCCGAACCGAAGTGCTCTGGGTATCTGACCCGGACCAGTTAACCACGCCGGCACTGAAAGTGATGCTGAAGGTTTCTCCTTCATCACTGACAAAGCTCTCTGTTTGCAGGGTAACCCGCAGGGATTCGGCCACCTGGCCGGCTTCGGACAGCCCGGTATTGGGCATGAAGATAATGAATTCCTCACCCCCGGTGCGGGCTACGATATCGGATTTTCGGGTGCTGGACTCGATGATATCGGCGAACCGCTTGAGCACCGCATCGCCGGTTGGGTGCCCGTAGGAATCATTGATGATTTTGAAGAAATCGATATCCAGAGAAATCAGAGAGAAGGTATCTCCGTACCGCTCACCCTGTGCCACGGACTCCTGCAATTTCCTCAGCATATACCGTCGGTTGTATAGCCCGGTCAGTTCATCGGTGATCGAGAGCTGTTCCAGCTCGAGTTCCAGGTTCTTCTGGGTGTCGATATTGATGGTCATGCCGTGCCAGCTGATCCGGCCATCTGGGTCTCTTTCCGGCAGCGAGACACCTTTGAGCCAGTAGCTTCCGCGTTTGGTCTGGACACGGTATTCGCAAACCCACTCCTCCAGAGTCTCGGCAGAAACGGCGATGCTCTCGTGCACCCTGGGAAGATCATCCGGATGGATCAGGTTGAAGATCTTGTCGGGATCAGCCAGGCATTCGTCTGTTGTCAGCCCGTAAAAATCCCAGGTTTTTTCGCTGAGGTAGGAAAAGTAATAGCGACCGCCCGGTTCCAGCACAAAGGTGTAGATGATGCCCGGCAGGGATTTGGCGAGTTGCTCCATCTGGTGTTGGCTCAGCTTCTCCCGGGTGACATCGAGGTGGGTTCCCATCAGCCAGCGGGTATCCAGGCCCTGATCGTCGGTTAGCAGCGTGCCGCGGGTGTGGATGTAGCGCCAGTCCCCGAATTTGTGGAGCATGCGGACCACGCAATCGAACTGTGGGGCGTCACCATCCAGATAGCGGGCGAGAGCCTCGCGGGCCTCCTGGAGGTCCTTCGGATGGCAAAGGTTCTCCCAGGTCTTGAAGGTGACGGGCTGGAGTTCTTCGAGGCAATAGCCGAGCAGGTCTGCCCAGCGAGGATTGTAGATAACCTCGCCAGTATCAAGGTTCCATTCCCAGGTACCGGCACCGGTGCCTTCGAGTATTGCTTTCAGTCGGATTTCCGGTGTCAGTTCCATGTCTACCATAAGACTAGCTTGTGCAATCAGACCTCGCTGGGAGCCCAGTTCTCCCAGCGAGGTCTGATCCTGAGCCATCTCCGTCAGAGATTCAGAAATTATTTGAATCTCACCACCAGTTCGTGGAGCTCGCTCGCGATCTGCTCCGTTCTCCACATACTATGGGGGGAATTTTCGACTTTGGCCAGTCTTGGTAACAAGCTAGTGTTTGGCTGAGCGCGGCGCCGGTTTGGCCAGCCATTCGTGGCCCTTCAGCATGCCGTGCCAGTACAGTGTTGGCAGTTGCTTGGCCTTCAACCACCAGGCGGCCCGGGTCGCCTTGGTGCCATCGTTGATCCATTTCGGGAAGCTGGGCTGGAGTACGCCGCCGTAGCCGAATTCCGCCAGTACGATCTTGCCATTTTCCACGGTCAGCGGGCAGGAGCCATAGCCCAGGTAGGCGGCCTCAAGGGGCTGGTTTCGAAGCGTGGCCACCAGGTTTTCCGCCACCACCGGCGCCTGTTTGCGCACCGCAGCGGCGGTTTTGGCGTTGCCGGTTCCGCTCACGTCGCCAAGGCCAAAGATGTTGGCGAAGGTTTTATGGCGCAGAGTGTCGTCCTCAAGATCCAGCCAGCCGCCTTCATTGGCCAGTGCGGATTCCCGGATCAGCTTCGGTGCCCGCTGGGGCGGCACGGCGTGCAGCATATCAAAACTTACTTCGCGGTCCTGGCTGTTGCCCTCGCCATCGGTTGAGCGGAAAACGGCTGTTTTCGAAGGCCCGTTCACGGCAACCAGTGTGCTCTGGAAATTCAGATCGATGTCGTATTTCTCGATGTACGCTTCGAGGGCCGGGACGTAATCGGCCACACCAAACAGAACGGCGCCGGCGTTATGGAGCTGGATATCCAAGTCGTTCAACACACCATGCCTGAGCCAGTAATCGGCAGACAGATACATGGCTTTCTGGGGGGCGCCGGCACACTTGATCGGCATCGGCGGCTGGCTGAACAGGGCGCGACCCTTTTTGAGGTTCTGGACCATGTCCCAGGTGTAGCTGGCCATGCCTTCCCGGTAGTTGGAGGTGACGCCGTTGGAACCGAGAGCGTCTTCCAGGCCTTCAATACCGCCCCAGTTCAACTCGAGGCCAGGGGCGAGCACCAGGGCTTTGTATGCCAGCGCAGAGCCGTCGCCCATAGTAACCTGGTTGTTGTCCTGGTCGATGGCGGTTACCGGTTGCTTATACCAGGACACGAAACCGGGCATCACGTCTGACATCGGCTTGGAGGTGACCTCGGGCCGGAACACGCCGCCGCCGACCATGGTCCAGCCGGGCTGGTAGTGATGCCGGGCAGCGGGCTCGATGATGGCGATGTCGATATTGCTATCCCGTTTGTGGATGCTCGATGCCACCGATATACCGGCTGCCCCGCCTCCCACGATCACGACGGTATGAGTTTTGACGCTGCCTGTGTCGGTAGTGCTGGTAATCATGCCTCGAACCTCTTGTGTTTGTTTGCTCTGCGCGAGTGGTGTTAGAGATATATCAAAGCCTACCAAACTTCAGGTTCTAACGTTAGAATAAATGGCAATATGCGGGGTTGGTCTGCTCTGCCACAGGCATAGCGTTGAAAGTGACTTTGTCACTGAAGGCTCGATCTTGGCTCGATACATTGGTTTCGAAGCTTTTCGGTCAACCAAAAAGGAGTTTTTCCCATGATCAAATCAATCAAAGCCGTCGCCGCCGCTGCGCTGATTGCCGCCGTACCTTTCAGCGTTCACGCCGACAGTCATAAAGGTGGCGTTGAAGAAGTGCTGGTGATCCTGTCCAGCGATTCGCTGCAGACCCAGGGCATGGCGATGGTGCTTTCGAACACCATGGCCCAGCAGGGGGCGAAGGTAAACGTGCTGCTCTGCGACAAGGCCGGTGACCTGGCACTTAAGTCCTACGAAGCGCCTGCGCTCAAGCCCAAGGATGTGACACCGGGGCAGATGCTGCGTGGCCTGCTCAAGCAGGGTGGCGAGGCGAAGGTCTGTGCCCTGTACTTTCCGAACAGCAACTACGGCAAGGACGATCTGATTGACGGCGTTGGCGTTGCCATGCCGCCGGAAATGGCCGGCCAGATGCTGAACCCGAAGATGCGTACGTTCACCTTCTGAGGCGGTAGCCCGGGACGGACCGCCCCCGGGCGTTTACATTCCAATCAAGGACGATAGATCTTCTCTGGATTGAGTTTCATGGACCATGGCAGGCCCTCGTTCTGCCAGCCATTCACAATTCTCATGCCTTTCTTCTCGCCTTCTTTGGCGCCACTGCCCTGAAAGCCGTGGTCAATGTACTTCACATTGGTGAAGCCCCGTTCCATCAGGTATTCCGCGCTGGGCTTGCCACGGCTGGAACCGGAGCGGCACATGGTAATCACCAGGTCATCCCTGGTAAGGCCTTTCTCTTTGAGGGCTTTTTCTACCTCCGCCGCGAACTCCGGATTGGTGTTCATGGCAAACCGGCCCTTGTCGGCAAGAAAGTCGGAGCGATCGGCGAGTTTGAACGGGATATTCTTGTCGATCACGTCGGTAAAGCCGATAAACATGATTTCCACCGGATCCCGGACATCCACAAACAGGAGTTGGTCTCCCTGCTTCTGAACCATGTCATAGGTTTCCTGTGGGGTCAGGGATAGCGCTTCTTCCGCCTGGGCGCTGAAGGCAATGGCGAAAGTGGCGAGCAGGGCTGTCAGTATATGCTTCATGATGGTTTCCTCCTGCATTGAGGAGGCCCGCCGAACGACGGGCCCCTTATCTATCCGCGAGTCGGATTAAAGCTTGGTGGTGCGGAGATACGGACGGATTTCATTCCAGCCCTGCGGGAACAGACCCTTGGCTTCCTCGTTGGAAATGGAGGGCGGAATGATCACGTCGTCTCCTTTGCGCCAGTCGGCCGGCAGGGCAACCTTGTTGGCATCACCGGTTTGCAGGGCATCGATGACCCGGAGGATCTCGTCGAAGTTACGGCCGACCGCCATTGGGTAGGTCATGGTCAGGCGGATCTTCTTGTCTGGGTCGATGATGAACACGCTGCGTACGGCTGCGGTTTCGCTCTCACCGGCGTGGATCATTTCGTACAGCTCGGCCACTTTGTGGTCAGCGTCGGCAACGATCGGGAACTGAAGGTCGCAGTTCTGGGTGTCGTTGACGTCTTCAATCCACTTTACGTGCTCTTCCACGGTATCGGTGGAAAGACCCAGGGGCTTCACGTTGCGGGCCTCGAATTCTTTCGCCAGCTGCGCGGTGCGGCCCATTTCAGTGGTGCACACCGGCGTGAAGTCGGCCGGGTGGCTGAAGAAGAATACCCAGGAATCACCTGCCCAGTCGTGGAAGTTGATCTGGCCGGCGGTGCTGTCGATGGTGAAGTTCGGGGCGGTAGAGCCAAGCAATAAACTCATGATGAATCTCCTGTCGGGTTTTGCTGGTGGAGGCGGGTCGCCTCTTGATGTCGGAATAACAATAACCCGTCAGGAGGCTCTTAGCCAATAAAGTTATATCTATAGAACAAATAGGCTTAACGAATTGAGGACGGGCCTTTCTCAGTAGATCGCTCTACCGTGACGTTTCTTCTCTGTCCTGATAAAGCGATTACTCTGTGGCATGCTTCAGATTGTGCCCATAGTCGCAGGCCCCTTTGAAAATGATCGAAAGCCGAACTTTCGCCCCTCTCGCACTCCTACTGCTCACAGGTCTGCTGGCAGGTTGTGCGTTGCCATCCCTGAAAGACCGCTCACAGTCTGTTGCATTCGTTCAGGCGCAGACGGCAGATACGCGCCTTGGCAGCGCAGTTGGCAGAGAGATTGAAACCCACCCCGATCTCAGTGGTATTACAACGCTGGAGCATCCACTGGACGCTTTCGTTGCCCGCGCTTTGCTCGCAGAGGCCAGCGAGAGATCCCTGGATGTCCAGTACTACATCTGGCGGGACGATATTACCGGCAAGCTGCTTCTGTACTCGCTATATCGCGCGGCCGAACGTGGCGTTCGGGTTCGGTTGCTCCTGGATGACAACGGCATCGCCGGCCTGGACGATCTCCTGGCGGCGTTAAATCATCACGACAACGTCGAGGTTCGGCTGTTCAATCCGTTTGTGATCCGTAGTTCCCGGACTTTGGGTTTTCTGACGGACTTTGGTCGCCTGAACCGCCGGATGCACAACAAGTCATTCACGGCTGACAACCAGGCCACCATCATTGGCGGCCGCAACATTGCCGATGAGTATTTCGGTGTAGGTGACGGTGCCCTTTTCGCGGATCTGGACGTTCTGGCGATCGGGCCTGTCGTGGATCGTGTTTCCAGGGATTTTGATCGCTACTGGGCGAGTCAGTCCGCGTATCCGGCGGATCGGTTGCTATCAGGGGCCGATGAGGAGGATCTGGATGCTATGGCAGCCGATCTTGCTTCCGTTCAACAGGATGCTGAAGCCCGGCGCTTCGTGGCTGCTTTGCAGAATTCAGAGTTTCTCAGGGAATTGCTGGACCGGGAGGTCTCTTTTGTCTGGGCGCCGGTAGAAATGGTGAGCGATGATCCTGCCAAGGCCCAGGGGCTCGAAGGAGAGCAGGGTCTATTGAGCCAACAGTTGGCTCTGGCGTTGGGTGAACCTGAAAAGACAGTGACCCTGGTTTCGCCCTACTTCGTTCCCGGTAACCCTGGCGTTGAGCTGTTCCGCGACCTTGAAAACGCCGGTGTGGAGGTGCGGATTCTCACCAACTCCCTGGAAGCCAACGATGTCGCCCTGGTGCATTCAGGCTATGCGAAATATCGGGAGGCTTTATTAAAAGCGGGTGTTGAGTTGTTCGAGCTGCGCAAATTCAGGTCGGAGAATGAAGACGAGCGCCGTAGCTCTGGCGGTATTGTCGGCAGCTCTGCGGCCAGCCTTCACGCCAAAACGTTCGCAGTGGATGGCGAGACGCTTTTTGTTGGTTCCTTCAATTTCGACCCCCGTTCAGCAAACCTGAACACCGAGCTGGGATTCCTGATCAAGAGCCCGGAACTGGCCAACGCCCTGGAGTCGGCCTTTGCCGGGCAGGTGAGGCTGGCGGCCTACGAGGTAGTGCTGGACGAAGAGGGTGAACTGCGTTGGCTGGAATTCAACGGGGCGGAGACTGTCGAGCACCGTCATGAGCCGAATACCGGCCCGTTCAAAAGGGCATTGGTGTATCTGTTTTCGTTATTGCCGGTTGAGCCGTTGCTTTAAGTCAGGTGCGCTTTGGAGTCTGATATCGTGGGCTTGAGTTGCCAAACACGTGGTAGCAAGTGTGCTAGTGCCCTTCTATAATCACAACTATGAAAAAGCTGACCCTTAAGTTAAATGACCGCACCCCCGAAACGCTCTCAATGAAGCGCTTGGGGCAGTATATTACCCAGCTCTCCGATATGCTCGGAGAAGTGGAGCATGTGCATTTTGAGTCGGTCAGCAAGGGCAGTGCCATGCTGAATGTGGATGTTGAAGACCTGCATTATCAGAAGGTACTCACCCATGTGCGGGAAGTTCCGAACGGGATGGGTGCGAAGAAACAGCTATCTGCATATCGTAGTTTGCAGCAACTCATGGACGAGGATGGCACAGGAGGTGTGATTTTGAACGATACTGACACTCGAATCCTGTCATTCAGGAAAAGACCCGATGACGAGAAGCCCTTGGTGGTTAACAAACTCGGTTCCGTTCAGGGTCGGTTGTACCGCGTTGGCGGCAAGGATGACACCATCCCGGTGAGTCTGGAAGGTGCTAACGGGGAAACGCTTCGTTGCGAAGCCTCTATCGATATTGCCCGAGAGCTTTCTTCCCTGCTGTTCAAACAGGTTCGGGTTAGTGGGCATGGTACCTGGGAGCGGTCGCCGGAAGGTGGCTGGCGGCTCAAAAAGCTCAAAATAGAATCTTACCGGGAGCTGGGTGCAGCCAAGGTCGGTGATGTTGTTGGCCGTCTTCAGGCAATTGGCGGTTTAAAATGGGCGGATAT
Organism: Marinobacter manganoxydans MnI7-9; assembly: GCF_000235625.1. GTDB lineage: Bacteria > Pseudomonadota > Gammaproteobacteria > Pseudomonadales > Oleiphilaceae > Marinobacter > Marinobacter manganoxydans. Next base: position 36,629 of record NZ_AGTR01000085.1, read on the forward strand.
GGAAGATCCGCATGGAGTGGCCAGGGATTTGAGAGGCTGATTTGAAGTTATTAGTCGACAACAACATTCTGATACAGATTCTTGCCCCAAGCCAAACGGGTCTTACCCATCCGGAGACGAGTGCTATCCTGGACCGTGTTGCTGAGCGCGCGCAGGCATTTGTCTCTGAGGCAGAGAAAAGGAACGCTCTTATTCTCATACCGACACCCGTGTTGTCTGAATTCCTGATTGGTGTGGAAGCATCAAAGTATCAGGAGTATCTGGATGTTCTGAATGGCAGTGCGTGCTTCGAAGTTGTGGATTTCGATACTGCGGCAGCGATTGAGTGTGCCGAGCTCCCGGACAGGAAAGAGCTCGCTCAGATCTCACCCGGGCAGGTCGCCAGCAAACTCAAATACGACCGCCAGATTGTCGGTATTGCTCTCGCTGCCATGACTGATGAAGTCTGGTCGCACGATGACTCGCTCCGCAAGATCGCAAGCGCCAAAGGGTTGGCGATAAAGTCGCTGGCGGATATCGAGCCGCCAGCGGTTCAGGGACAGATGTTTCCACCGGACGAAGACGCCTGAATATAGCAGACGGTCTTTTTTTACATTCCTGCCCGTTGAGTTGGCCACATCGCTGTATTGCTGCTCATCATACTGGTTTCTTATTCCTGAGCGATTGTGACAGATCCTTCGAAAGATCCATTAATACGGACTCAACATCCGGATCCAGGTGTTTGGTAGCGACATACTGCGGTATAACAAGCCCCGCCTTTTCTACATCAGGTAATTGGCGCAGAACATCAAGGTAACGCTCCAGTAGCTCAGGTTTGGTGGTGGGTCTCGTGAGCTCCTTCTTGAGCCGCTCCTCGAAGCGCTTCAGTTCTTCCTCATCATCAGTGTCAGTCAGCTCCCAATGAAGCTGTCGGGCAAGCGCTTTGCGTGACCAGCCCACCCTGGCGATCAAAGACTCAATTGCCTTCTGAAGCTCCAGCGTTCTTTCCGTCCCCATTTGTCCCCGACCTCCTATGTATCTTTGAATTGTCCCAGCGGGGACATAAACCAAACATTGATGGAGAAATACCATGAGCAAAGCAAAAACACCGATGTCGACGGCCGCTGCTGCACGTATTCAGAGTGCAACCGCAAAACAGCATGGCGGAAACACGCCGAAAGGCTCTTTTGCCGCGAAAGCGCAATCTGCCGCTGCCAAGAATCTGGCTTCCGGTGGTCGACGTCCACCTAACGGACCGAGCACGACTGGCGGTAAATCTGGCAAAGGGCAAGGCAACAATCCGCCCCGCTCCAAGTAAACCGAGTCGCACAAGCGGGGGCATGTCTGCCCCCGTTCTACCTGCATTCCTTTGCGCTGGCTGACAGCACGGTTTTGAGTTCAGATTTGCGCTCGTCGAGTTCGTTGTAGGGCAGCGCCTCCACGGTTTTACCCACAGCGCAAAGACAGATCTCCTGCTTTGATTCGTAAAGTCCGCGTGGTAGAGCGTTGATATCCCCATTGGTACACGCATTCACCAACGCATACTCCAGTTCCATAGGGTAGCGCTTGTCGTCCAGCAAATTGCGATCGACCAGGCCGTATCCGGTAAAACCAACCGTGAATGCCAGAACTGCTGATAAAGCGCCTTTTGCTCCGTACTTATGGCCCGTGATGGGTTTTTGGCATTTTTCGCACTTGATGTTGCGGTGCTGATCCAGTTTGTTGACGGCAGAACATGCGGGGCAATTCACCGAGACGGTGGTTGAGTTTTCGATTTCCTTGGTCATTTTGCAGCTTGTTCCGATTTCCTGTTTTTTGTCCGGCGTCCCGCTGGTTTTTGCGCCGCCCGCTCCGCCTTGATCCGTTCCAGCAAGGCCTCCGCACTATTCTCTCCGCTGATCAGTTCCGGGTTGTCCTTGCGCCACTGCTCGGTAAGTTCACCCCTGAAAGCTTTGGTCAGAATGGACTGGGTGAGGTTGTTGACGCGGGCCAGGGCGTTGTTGACCTGTTGTTCGATGCGGTCGGCGTGGGCGAAGAGTTGGTCTACTCGGCGGACGATTTCGGTTTGTTCTTCTTTATCAGGTACTGAAATGCTAATGGCACGAACCTTGTTGAGATTAAGGTTTGGCTGAGCCCCACCGGCCGCTGCTTTTCGGGTTTCCTCGTAATTCTCAAGAAGCCTCAGCTTCAGATAACTGCGTAGGATCTTTCGTTCATCGGCTGTGACGGAAGCGCAGGCTTGGTTACATGTGGCGGACAGTCTCAATTCTGTTACCTGTCCACGAGTTTTACCTTCACCGTACATTGCCAACAACAGTGTGCCTGGTGGAAAGACCTTAAGAGAGTACTCATCAACGGCCCTTTTAGTTACAAATTGTTCCGCTAATTCTGTATAAATTGCTCCTGTACTGGCGCTGGTCAGCCATGGCACATCGCCATCTTTCCAGTATTTGGGCTCTTTTCGGCTAGGGGTTTTTCCTGTTGCAACGGTTGCAACATCACCAACAGTAAGAGCGTCCCAATCAGTAATGCTTACACTATTCTGACCTCGCCACTCCTCCGTCAACCGCCCACTCACCGCCGCAGCCAGCACGGACTGGCGGAAGCGTTTGAGGATTTGCGGGATGCGTTCGAGGCGGGCTTTGGTGTTTTCCACCTGGGCCAGCAGGGTGTCGAGTTTGTCGGCGATGGCTTTTTGTTCGGCGAGGGGAGCAAGAGCCACAGGTGCTTTCGAAAATTTTCCCTTATTGATGATCGTTACTGTCGTTGCGGATGCGTTTTCCCTCATCCAAGGCTTCAAAGTTTGCAGTTGGTAATAAAAAAAACGATGCTCTACCAGAGAAGACGACACTAATGTATTTATTTGCTGGTTCGTCGCACTGGTTCGGTTGGTAATACCCACTTTCCCTAAATTCCCAATGCAAGTAACGAGAATGGAGTTTGCTGGTACGGTCGGGACTGCCGATGCTCCAAGATCAGTCAGCGTTTCCGCAGTCCGCGTGATGTACCCACTATTATCCAAGTCAGCGGGTTTGATAAACGGGATGTCGCCACCAAAGTTGTTGGGGCTCTTGGTGCTTGGAGTTTTGCCAGTTACAACTTCACCCACATCATTCAGTAGAACGGGCAGCCAGCTAACAGGAAGGTCATTGCTGATCACTTAACCTCTCCCATCACTTCCTGCAAAAGTACCCTAGCCCCATCAGCCTCCTCCTCAGCCCCCAACTCCCGCATCAACGCATCCAGCTCGCCCAGCGCCTGCACCAACTCCCCCATCGCCTCACCTGCCAACACACTCGGCTCCGGCAGGTTGGCCGCATCCACGCTGTCACTGTCTTTCAGCCAGGAAATATCCAGCGAGTCGCCCTTGTGCTCGGCAATCCACTGGCGGCTGAAGCTGCGCCAGCGGCTGTGAGCCAGGCGGGGGTCGATGCCTTCGTTTTCATCGCTGTGTTCCGGCAGCTCAATGTCTTCGGAATGGAAGCTGTATTCTCCCTCTTTGCGCTGGCTGTCGCCGTTGGGGCTTTCGCCATAAACGGCTTCAAACGGATTCAGGTGCTGGTCGCCAAAGGGGGTACGTTTGCCGAAGCTGGGCATGTTGGTGCGAAGGTCGTAGACCCAAACGTGTTCGGTGCAGTTTTCTTCCTGGTTTTTGTTCGCTGCGCTGCCTTTGGTGAAGAACAGCACGTTGGTTTTCACGCCCTGGGCGTAGAAGATGCCGGTGGGCAGGCGCAGGATGGTGTGCAGGTTGCACTTGTTCATCAGGTCCCGGCGCACGTCGGTGCCCACGCCGGCTTCGAACAGCACGTTGTCTGGCAGCACCACGGCGGCGCGGCCACCGGGTTTGAGGTTGCGGTAGATGTGCTGCAAAAAGGCGAGTTGCTTGTTGCTGGTTTTGTAGGTCAGGTCGTCCCGGGTGATGCTGGCGTCGCCGCCTTTGCTGGTGCCGAAGGGCGGATTGGCGAGGATTAGATCCGCCTTTTCCAGCCCGGCGCCGGTCTGGCCCAGGGCGTTGCCCAGATGCACCACGCCCTCGGCATCCCCTTCCATGCCGTGCAGCAGGCAGTTCATCAGGGCCAGGCGGCGGGTGCCGGGGACCAGTTCGATGCCCACATAGGCCTGAGTGGTCTGGAAGGTTTTGTCTTTGTCGCTCAGTTCGTACAGGTCGTCGGTCTGGCTTTTGATGTACTCATGGGCAGCAATCAGAAAGCCCGCCGTGCCCGCCGCCGGGTCCTGGATATGTTCGCCGGGTTGCGGTTTCAGGCAGCTTACCATCGTGTTGATCAGGGCACGGGGCGTGAAGTACTGGCCGGCACCGGATTTGGTCTCGTTGGCGTTCTTCTCCAGCAGGCCTTCGTACAGATCGCCCAGGCCGTCTTTCTGGGCGCTGAACCAGTCGATCTGGTCCAGGGTTTTGATCATCTGTTCCAGATGGCGCGGCTCCCGCAGGCGGGTCTGGGCATCGGCGTAGATGGCGCTGATCAGCGGGTCATCATGCACGAGATTGCCATCGCCGTCCTTGCCAGTGGACAGGCTGAGCAGGATGCGTTTGTAATCGTTCAGCAGATTGATGCCAGATTTGCCGTTAATGTCCGTCCAGCGGCAGCCCTCTGGCAACGGGTGCTTTTTCAGGGTGCCGGCCTCAGTATTCTCGTGCACCATCTTGATGAACAGCAGCAGCACCAGTTCGGTGACGTAGTCCGAGTAGTTGATGCCGTCGTCCCGCAGAACGTCGCAGAGATTCCAGAGTTTCTGGACGATGTCGTTGTTGGTCATGGGTGATCCTTTGATAGGCGCGCCGTTTTCGTCAGCGCCTCATGTATAAAAAATGCCGAAATCTTTGCACGTTGCGGGCGACATGTTAAGAAAAGCCGGTTTTCTATGCATGTCATTCGGGCTATGTCGAAAAAAGGCGAAAAAATCGACATAGACTGAATCTATGTCGATCCGGTAAACACGGTTAAATCAGGCACTCTGGTCCGGCCACATCGCCGCATTCAACTCCTCCAGCACCGTATCCAGTTGCTCTCCCAGCACCTTGTCCATCTGCTTTGCTCCGCCATCATCGGCAAACCGGTGGTTCACAAACTCCCGGTCGATGATGATTTCGTGCACCAGTTGCTTGGCCAGGCGTTCCAGCCATTTGCGCTGGTTCGGCGTCCAGTTGTGCTGGGTGAGGATGCGGTCCATGGCTTCGGCCACGCGCTGTTCGAAGGGAATCAATGGCTCGCCCAGGGCGGCGCGGCGGATGTAGCCGATGATGCTGGCGGCAATATCCTTGTTGGTCTGGTTACGCACGGCGCTTTGCAGGCGGGCTTCGGAATAACCATGGTTGTCTAGCAGCAGTTTCACTTCCCGTAGCTGTTCCCGGGTGAGGTCGCGAGGTTTGTTCACTACCACGGCCAGGGCGGCGGACTGGTTGAGCTGCTGTTTGATGAACTCGTTGAAGCTGTCCAGGTAGTCTTCCGGTTTGCTGTGAGCGCCGTAGGTTTGGGTGCGGTCCCGAATTTCATCCTCATGGTTGGAGATCAGCGGCATGTACTCGCTGCCCACCAGGGACTTTACCTCGGCCAGCTGGTTCAGCAGGCCGCTGTGCTGTTTGATGAATTCCGAGGCCTGGCGGGAGCCGAGTTTATGCAGGTGCTGGTGCAGGGATTTGGGTTGCACGCCCCAGCTCTGGTGCAGTTCATCCAGTTTCTGTCTTAGAGCCGGGCGGCTTTCGGCTTTGTTGTCGGCCTTCCGCAGCACCCGCATGAGTTTCTGGCTGAGCTGGCTGAGCACCACGTCAGCCTGGCTTTCATCGGGTTGTTCGCCGGGACTGCTGAGGGCCTTTTCCAGTTGTTCGTCGTCGGTGAGCTCGTCGACCAGTTGCTCCAGAGTGATGTTGGGGTCTTTAACCAGGGGCTTCATGGTGTTCACATCCTGCAATGCGGCGTAGATGTCCACCGGGTCGTAAATGCGGAACACGGTTTTGCCGATCTCGTCGCAGCGGCGGGTGGCTCGGCCGATCATCTGCTCGTACAGGATGCGTGAACGCACCCGGCGCATGAACACCAGGTTGCAGATGCGTGGTACATCGATGCCGGTGGTGAGCAGGTCTACCGTGATGGCGATGTTGGGGTAGCGCTCGTTCTTGTAGCGGCGGATAAGCTGCTCCACCTTGTCGCTCTGGCCGGTGATCTTGGCCACGGCGGCTTCGTTGTACTGGCCGTTGTACAAGTCCTTGAAGGCCTTATCGAGCTGGCTTTTTACCATGTCTGCGTGTAAGTCGGTGGCGCAGAAAATCATGGTTTTCTCGTCGCCAAACGGGTCCAGTTCCTGCACTAGTTGCTCGCAGATTACCCGGTTGAAGTTCTCATTGATCACCCGGCGGTTGAAGGCGTCTACTTCAAAATTAAGTTCGTCTTCGAGTTCGGTAGTGTCCAGTTCGCCAGTTTTTGTGTTGATCACTTCGACTGGTTTGCCCTTCTCAAACTTTATACCGTTGCGGGTGAGCAGGGTTTCATAGCGAACAGGCGGTTCGTGGTCGATCAGCCAGTCGTCGGCCACCGCCTCCCTGTAGGAGTAGGTGTACACCGGTTTACCAAAGATCTCGCTGGTGTGTTTGGCCGGTGTTGCGGTCAGGCCGATTTTCACGGCATCGAAATAGTCCAGCACCCGGCGGTAGCTGGACAGGTACTGGCTGGTGTCCCTCAGGGCCAGTTCGCCCTCGGTCATTTCCTGGTCCAGGGTGTAGCCACGGTGGGCTTCGTCGATGATGATGCAGTCAAACTGGTCAATGGGCGGCGGGTTGTCGCTCATGAAGATGCGTTTGACCATGGCCTGCACGGTGGCCACCTGAATGCGGGTTTCCGCTTCAGCGGCCATGTCGCCCAGCTCGGCGACGTTGTAGATTTTGCTGAGGGTGTGGTTCTGCTCCAGCGGCGCTTCGTTGAACGCGTCGATGGCCTGCTGCCCAAGGGCGGTGCGGTCTACCAGGAACAGGATACGGTGGAAGCGCTCGGCCTTCAGGAAGCGGTACATCAAACCGATGATGGTTCGGGTTTTACCAGTGCCAGTGGCCATGGCCAGCAGCGCGGTACGCACGCCACGGGCCAGGGCGTGTTCGGTGGCGACAATGGCGCTCTGTTGATAATCCCGAAGTTTCAGGTAGCCGAAGGGCTCGCCTTTCAGCAATTTCTCGGCGTTTTCCTTGTCCCGTTCCAACAAATCCAGCAGGCCGCCCGGGGTGTGGAACTGCGGCAGTGCCCGGCGCAGGTTGCTGGGCTCTCGCACATCCCGGAACCAGGTCCCGGACTGTTCCGCCAGTTGGGGTATATAGGGGCGGCCGTTGCAGGAATACACGAAGGGCACATGGTAATGGCCGCTTTCATCGGCAGGCCAGGCGATGGTGCGGCCCATCAGCTCCCAGGCACCGACCAAAGGTGTCTCAACTTTCAGGCCTTTGCTGTAGCGCTCTGCCTGGCGGATCTTGCCGGCGACGTTGGTGTTTTCTTTCTTGGCTTCAACCACGGCGATAGGGGTCAAACCCACAAAAAGCACGTAATCGGCCCGGCCCTTCTCGCCATTGTCGTTGGTGGGCCATTCGGCAATGGCGCGATACATGCCTTTCTCGGGGCGGGCACCTTTCTGGAAGGTAATTTCCTGGCTATCGGCTTCCCACCCGGCTTCCTGCAATTGCTGGTCGATGAGGATGCGGGTGAGTTCTTCGTTCAGTACCAGAGTATCCGTGGCGGCTTTGGTCTGCTTGGCTACCTGCTGGCGCTGTTGGTTAACGGTTTGTTCGCCTTGCTCTGTGAGCTGTTGTTGCAGGGCTTTGATCTTCTGCTCGTAGGCTAGTTGCTGTTGGCTCAGAGCCTGTTCGTGCTGGCGGGCTTGTTCTGCCAAAGCGCGGGACTCTTCGTCCATGGCCAGGGCCAGGCCTTCGTATTCGGCCTTCTCTTTCTCGATCAGTTGGCTGAGCTGCTGGCTGCTGTCCAGCTCCATGTTGGCGTGTTGCAGGTCGTGACGGAGCTTTTCGATATCGCTCTGAAGCTGGCGCAACTGGGCGCTGGGGTCCGCGGGCGGTACAAAGGGGCCGGGCTTGAAGCTGGCACCGGTTTTCCCGAAGGAGCGGTGAAACCAGATGGCCAGGCCTCGTGCTACTTTCAGGCCGTCCATCGCTTCCTTGTGCTGGGTGCGAAACTGATGAGTGGCTTTGTTACCCTCGATGCGCAGGATGTGGAAGAGCTCTTTGATCTGCGGTTCCAGCCGCAATTCGCGGTTCAGGCGGTAAAGAAGCTCGGACTGGCTGGTTTGTTCGTCAAATTCGATACCTGAGAGCGCAGCCAGGTGCTGGGCCAAGGCTTCGCCGAGCTGACGGAGTTTGATCAGGGTGGTGTTGGGATCACTGGCGAAGGCACGTTCGGCGGATTCGGCCAGCTCCACGAACAAGGAATCGTGTTCTGACAGAAACGAAAAGCTGCCGGACTTGAATTCCGTTGCCTTGTTCAATGTATCCCTCCGCGACAGTCTTACGCGAGAACATTAGCAGACTTATCAAGGATACAGAACCGCAGTACCCGTGTGGGCAATTACGGAAAACGAGAACAAGATGAGGAAGAAAAAGCGGGAAAATGGTCGGCGTGGCAGGATTCGAACCTGCGACCCCTTCGTCCCGAACGAAGTGCGCTACCAAGCTGCGCCACACGCCGATCAACGGCCGGTATTATACGGATTCGCTTTGGTTTTACCAGCCCTCGGCGGATAAAAGGGCATCCGTAAATTTGCTGAGATTATCGTAGATACTGACATCGGCGCCGGGTATGGGTCTGGCGTCGAGGTGGCGTTCGGTTTCCTCGCCATTGCCGGTTCGTACCAGTACCGGGTGGCATCCTTCAGCGTGGCCGGCTTCCAGGTCTTTTCGGCTATCGCCGACCATGATGGCCCCTTCAAGGCTCGTTAGGTGGAAGTGCTGGCGGATCTGCTCCAGCAGGCCGGTCAGAGGCTTGCGGCAGCTGCATTGGTCGTCGGGATGGTGGGGGCAGTAGGCGATGAAATCGATGCAGCCGCCCTCGGCTTCCACCAGTCGCTCCAGCTTTTCATGCATGGCGTCCAGTGCATCGGTGTCGTAGTAACCTCGACCGATGCCGGACTGGTTGGTGGCGATGGCGATGCGATGGCCGGCATTACAGAGCCGGGCCACCGCTTCTACGCTGCCGGGAATGGGGTGCCATTCATCCGCTGAGCAGATGTAATTGCCATCGTATTCATTGATGACCCCGTCCCGATCCAGAATGATCAGCATTGCTGCGCGCGCGCCCCGCAGACGTTATCAGCCTGCTGTGGGCAGCAGGCTGATATCCGCGACGCGCAGGAACAGGTTGCGCAGACGGTTCAGCAGGGCCAGTCGGTTGTTCCGGATGGCGTCGTCGTCGGCCATGACCATTACCTCATCAAAGAAGTTATCTACCGGTTCCCGCAGGCTGGCCAGGGAGCTCAAAGCGCTGGCGTAGTCGCCGTTCTCGAACAGCGGCAGGGCCTTGGCGGCCTGTTGGTCAACCTGCTCGGCCAACGCCTTTTCCGCGCTGTCTTGCAGCAGGCTGACGTCGACGGTTTCACCGATGCTGTCACCACCCTGCTTGGTCAGGATGTTCGAAACCCGCTTGTTGGCGCCGGCCAGGGCCTGCGCTTCGGGCAGCTGGCGGAAAGCTTCCACCGCTTTCACCCGGCGGTCGAAATCCAGCGGGCGGGTCGGACGGCGGGCGTGAACGGCCAGGTAAACCTCGGCACCAATGCCCTGCTCGTCGTAATGGGCGCGGAAACGCTCCAGCATGTAGTCGACAACCGTGCTGGCGGTATTCTGTTCGGTCAGCACCGTGAAGTTCTGTTCCGCCCACTCGCAGCAGGTCTGCAGATCCAGCGGCAGTTCACGTTCGATGATGATGCGAAGCACACCGAGAGAGGCGCGGCGCAGGGCGAACGGGTCCCGGGTGCCGGATGGCGGCTGGTTGATGCCGAACAGGCCCACCAGGGAGTCCAGACGGTCAGCGATGGCAATGGCACAGCCGGTCAGGGTTGTTGGCAGGTCGTCGCCAGCGAAACGAGGCATGTACTGCTCGTTCAGCGCCTTGGCCACGTCTTCCGGTTCGCCGTCGTTAGCGGCGTAGTATTGGCCCATGATGCCCTGCAGGTCGGTGAACTCCAGGACCATTTCGGTGACCAGGTCGGTCTTCGCCAGCATGGCGGCGCGCTCGGCGAGGGCCGGATCACTGCCGATGGCGTCGGCGATTTTCTTGGCCAGTGCGGCAACGCGCACAGACTTGTCGTAGATACTGCCCAGTTTTTCCTGGAACACGATGGGCTTGAGGGCGTCGATGCGATCCTCGAGTTTGGTCTTCCGGTCGGTCTCGTAGAAGAACGCGGCATCGGAGAGCCGGGGCCGGATCACTTTCTCGTTACCGGAAACAACCTGTGACGGGTCCTTGCTTTCGATGTTTGCCACGGTGATGAACAGCGGCAGCATTTCCCCGTCGGCGGCCACCACGTGGAAGTACTTCTGGTGTTCCTTCATAGAGGAAATCAGGGCCTCCGCTGGAACCTCGAGGAACCGTTCCTCGAATCGGCCCATCAACGGCACTGGCCACTCGTTGAGCGCGGTGACTTCGTCCAGCAGGTCCTCATCGATGACGGCCTTGCCACCGGCTTCCTTCTCGGCCAGCTCGGTGACGCCGGCGCGAATCTGTTCCCGGCGCTCGGCGAAATCGGCAATCACATAGCCTTCCTGCTTGAGGACGACTTCGTAATCACCCGGCGTAGGTACGATCAGGGATTTCGGGCAATGGAAGCGGTGACCGCGGGTCTTGTTGCCCGGAGTCAGGCCCATGATGGGCGCCTCGATCACCTTGTTGCCAAACAGCATCACCACCCAGTGCACCGGACGCACGAACTCGGTGCGGTGGGCACCCCAGCGCATGCGCTTGGGAATCGGCAGGCCGGCCAGGGATTGCTCCACCAGTTCCGGCATCAGCTCTACGGTGGGCTTGCCCTGCTCGACCGTGCGGTAGACCACCCAGGCACCCTTGTCGGTTTCCAGGGTGTCGAGCTGGTCCGGGGTTACGCCCAGAGAGGTGGCAAAGCCGGTCAGCGCGCGGGTCGGATTGCCAGCGTCGTCGAATGCCGCCTTGACGGCAGGGCCACGTTTTTCAACCGACTTGTCCGGCTGGGAGTCAGCCAGATCCCGGATCCGCACGGCCAGGCGGCGCGGAGCGGCAAAGGCTTCAACCTTGCCAAATTCGATGCCCGCTTCTTCCAGGCCCCGGGCAATGCCCTGGGTGAAGGCGTCAGACAGCGGCTTGAGGGCCTTGGGGGGCAGTTCTTCGGTGCCCAGTTCGACCAGAAAATCCTGTGTTGCCATGGTTATGCGTTCCCCTGTTCCTGCTGTACCTTCTTCGCTTTCTTGCCCTTCTTGCTTTTCGCCTTGTCGTCGGCGGCCTCAGCGGCGGCAAGGACTTCCTTGCGCAACGCCTCGGGGGCGAGCGGGAAGCCAAGCGAGCGACGGCTGTCGAAGTACGCCTGGGCGACGGCACGAGCCAGGGTGCGAACCCTCAGGATGAAGCGCTGACGCTCGGTAACCGAGATGGCGTGGCGGGCGTCCAGCAGGTTAAAAGTATGGGAGGCCTTGAGAACCTGTTCATAGGCTGGCAGGGCCAGGCCGGCTTCGATCAGCCGTGCGCTCTCCCGCTCGTGAACATCAAAGCTATGAAACAGGAACTCGGTGTCAGCGTGCTCGAAGTTGTAGGTGGACATCTCCACTTCCTGCTGGTGGAACACGTCACCGTAGGTGACCACACCGTCCGGGCCCTCGGTCCAGACCAGGTCGTACACGCTGTCGACGCCCTGCAGGTACATGGCGATCCGCTCAAGCCCGTAGGTCAGTTCGCCGGTCACCGGGAAGCATTCCAGGCCGCCAACCTGCTGGAAGTAGGTGAACTGAGTCACTTCCATGCCGTTCAGCCAGATTTCCCAGCCCAGACCCCAGGCGCCCAGCGTCGGGGACTCCCAGTTGTCTTCCACAAACCGGATGTCGTGAACCAGCGGGTCCAGCCCCAGCGCCCGCAGGGAATCCAGGTACAGTTCCTGGATGTTGTCCGGTGATGGCTTCAGAACCACCTGGAACTGGTAGTAATGCTGCAGGCGGTTCGGGTTCTCACCGTAACGGCCGTCGGTAGGACGGCGGCTGGGCTGAACGTAGGCGGCGTTCCAGGTTTCCGGCCCGATGGCACGCAGGAAGGTGGCCGGGTGGAACGTGCCGGCACCCACTTCCATGTCCAGTGGCTGGAGGACCACGCAGCCATGCTGCGCCCAGAAATTCTGCAGAGCCAGGATAAGGCCCTGGAAGGTCCCGATATCCGGAGTTGTCTGTTTCGTTGCCTTGTCTGTCACGACGGTTGCCTGCTGATCAGTCTGTGTGTGGCGCCCCGGTTGTCCTTCGGGGCGCTCCGAAAAAAGAAAGGCGCATTATACGCGTGCTGGCTGTGTATTTCTAAGTCAGAAGAAGGTGAGACCCACCTGGAACAGTTTTTCCACATCCCGGATGCGGGTTTTGTCCACCAGGAACAGGATTACGTGGTCGTCCGGCTGGATCCGGAGGTGATCGTGGGCGATCAGAACTTCGTTGCGGCGCACGATGGCGCCGATGGTGGTGCCTTCTGGCAGGTTGATTTCATCAAGCCGTTTACCGACCACTTTCGAAGACCTGTGATCCCCGTGGGCAATCGCTTCGATTGCCTCCGCTGCGCCCCTGCGCAGTGAGTGAACGTTCACAACATCACCCCGGCGAACGTGGGTCAGAAGGCTGCCAATGGTGGTCTGCTGGGGCGAGATGGCCACGTCGATGTCGCCCCCCTGAATCAGATCCACGTAGTCCGGATTGTTGATCAGGGTCAGGACCTTGCGGGCGCCCAGGCGCTTGGCCAGAAGCGACGCCATGATGTTGGCTTCATCATCGTTGGTCACTGCGCAGAACACATCGGTACTCTCGATGTTCTCTTCCAGCAGGATATCCTTGTTGGCGGCGTTACCCTCCAGAACCACGGTCTTACGCAGGTTCTCCGAGAGCATGACGCAGCGCTCGTGGTCCCGCTCTAGCAGTTTGACCTGGTACCGGTTCTCGAGGGTATGGGCAAGCCGCTGACCGATATTGCCGCCCCCGCAGATGAAGATGCGCTTGTAGGGTTTGACCAGGGGTTGGAGTTCGCTCATCACCGACTTGATGTGGTCGCCGGCGGCAATGAAGAACACCTCGTCCCCGTCTTCAATCACCGTGTTGCCCTCGGGCATGATCGCCCGGTCTTTGCGGAAGATGGCCGCCACCCGGGTATCGATCTTGGGCATGTGGGTGCGCAGGTAAGACAGCTCATGGCCCACCAGCGGGCCACCCTTGGTGGCACGGATGGCCACAAGGCGGGTCAGGCCCTTGGAAAACTCCAGTACCTGGAGGGCGCCGGGGTTCTCGATCAGTCGGGTGATGTGTTTGGTCACCAGGTGTTCGGGGCTGATCAGAACATCAATGGGAAAGCCCCGCAGGCTGTCGAGGTCCTTGGTCTGGTCGCGCTGGTAGAAAAGTTCGGATTTCGCCAGATAGGCGTTGGCTCGTACCCGGCATATGGTGGTCGGGGTCTTGTACAGCAGTTTGGCCACCTGGCAGGCGACCATATTGGTTTCGTCACTGTTGGTGACGGCAATCAGCATGTCGGCGTCTTCGGCTCCGGCCTGTCGCAGTGCCGTGGGATAGGACGCCGCGCCCTGAACGGTGCGGATGTCGAGCCGGTCCTGCAATTCGCGCAATCGGGCACCATCGCTGTCGATGATGGTGATGTCGTTGGCTTCGTTGGCAAGGTTTTCGGCAAGGGTACCGCCGACCTGGCCGGCACCGAGAATCAGGATTTTCATGGTTCGGGTTTCTCCAGCACGGCGTAGAAGAAGCCGTCATGGCTGTCCGGATCCGGGAGCAGTTGCCGCCCCGCACCCATATCGCGTCCCCATTGAGCCTCCGGCTCAACGAGAATGGCATCGGTCTGCTGCTTGCAAAACCGCTGAATTATACGGTGGTTTTCCTGCGGGAACACCGAGCAGGTGGCATACACCAGCCGGCCTCCGGGTTTCAGGATAGCCCACATTGCGTCCAGCAACCCGAGTTGTATGGCCGCCAGGGGGGTAATGTCCGATTCACGGCGCAATAACTTGATATCAGGGTGGCGGCGAATCACGCCGCTGGCGCTGCAGGGCACGTCCAGCAGAATGCGATCGAATGCCTCGCCGTCCCACCATTGGTCGGTCGCAGCCGCATCCGCCTGTTTCAGGGTGGCGTTGAGATCAAGTCGGTCCAGATTCTCCTGAACCCTGGGCAGGCGATCAGCGGATTCGTCGATGGCGACCACTTCTGCCAACTTGCCACAGCCCTCCAGAATCGCGCAGGTTTTGCCGCCGGGAGCGGCACAGGCATCCAGGACCCTCTGGCCAGGCGCCAGGTCCATCAGGGTGGTACACAATTGTGCGGCCTCATCCTGAACGCTGACAGCGCCATCGGCGAACCAGGGCAGCCGGTCGACAGGAACCGGAGTGGCCAGTTGAATGCCGTGGGGTGCGAAGCGCGTTGCCTTTGCTTCGATGCCGGCCTCAGCCAGCAGGCCAAGATACTCATCACGGGCAAAACGGAGGGCATTTACCCGCAGGGTCATGGGGGCCTGGGCATTGTTGGCGTCGAGAATGTGCTGCCAGTCTTCCGGCCAGTTGTGGCGGAGCTTTTCCACCATCCACACCGGGTGGCTGAACCTGGCGGCATCGTCTGCCGGTTCTGGTGCGCCTTCCCGCTCCGCGGCCCTGAGGACACCATTCACCAGCCCGGTCAGATGGGGTTTGTCCAGGGCGCGACAGGCTTCAACGGTTTCATTGAGAACGGCGTAATTGGCCTGTTGGCTGAAGCGCAACTGGAACAGGGCAACCAGCATCAGGTGATGGATGATGCGGTCGGGCTTGCGCAAAGGTTTTTTCAGCCGGCTGTTGAGCTCGCCGTCGAGGCGGTAAAACCAGCGGCAGGTGCCGTAACAGAGCGCCTGGAGAACCGGGCGTTCATTGGCGGGCAGGCGGTTCAGTGCGGGCGGCAGGCACTGGGACAGGGACTGGCCATTCTCCACGGAAAGCATCACACCCGCGGCGATGGCGCGCATGGGGTGTTGTCGGTCGCCCATCTCAGCGCAGCTCCTGGCCGGGCATGAGCAGTTCCTTGCTGCCATTGATCAGGTCGTTCACGCTCTGGGCGCGGGAGCCCGGCAGCTGGAGACGGGTGATGCGCAGGGTGCCGTTGCCGCAGGCAATGTCGATCCCGTCCCGGTCCCGTTGTACTACGGTGCCGGGGAAAGCGTCGCTGGCGGTAACCAGGGCATGGGCTTCGTGAATCCGGATGCGTTGGTCACCCAGATCGGTGTAGGTTCCGGGCCAGGGGTTAAAGGCGCGAACCAGCCGTTCAATCGCTATGGCATCTGCGGCCCAGTCAATATGGCCTTCAGTCTTGCTCAGTTTGCTGGCGTAGCAGGCCAGCTGGTCGTTCTGGAATTCCCCGGTGAGTTCGCCCTTCTGAAGAAGCTCCAGGGCCTTGATGATGGCCTGGCCTCCGAGTTCAGCCAGGCGGTCATGGAGACTGCCGCCGGTGTCGTTGTCCTCGATGGTGGTCAGGGATTTCAACAGCATGGCGCCGGTATCCAGGCCCTCGTCCATCTGCATGATGGTGATGCCGGTTTCCGCATCGCCTGCCGCTATGGCCCGCTGAATAGGTGCGGCGCCGCGCCAGCGTGGCAGCAGAGAGGCGTGGATGTTCAGGCAGCCGTGGGTTGGAATGTCCAGAACCGCCTTCGGCAGGATCAGACCGTAGGCCGCGACAATCATCACGTCCGGATTCAGATCGGCCAACTGCTTCTGGGCGTCGGGCGTTTTCAGTGTTTCGGGCTGGAAGACCGGGATCCCGTGGTCCAGCGCCACCTGCTTGACCGGGCTGGGCTGCAGCTTCCGGCCACGGCCGGCGGGACGATCCGGCTGGGAGTAAACGCCAACAATGGTGTGGCCGGCTGCAATAAGGGCGCGGAGCGCGGTTGCCGCAAAATCCGGTGTACCAGCAAAAACAAGTCGCACGGTGTAGTGATCTCTGTTCCGTTGTATACGAAAAGACCGGGTCATGACCCGGTCCGGAATAGTGTCTGGTTTTGGGCTAGGCCAAAGCCTGATCAGGCACTTTTCTTGTGCTGCTTCTCCAGCTTTTTGCGAATGCGGTTGCGCTTGAGAGAGCTGAGGTAGTCAACGAACAACCTGCCGTTCAGGTGATCCATCTCATGCTGGATACAGACAGCCAACAGGCCTTTCGCTTCCAGTTCAAACGGTTTGCCGTCCCGGTCCATTGCACGGATCATGCAGTGTTCGATCCGCTCAACGTCTTCGTAGAAACCGGGCACAGACAGGCAACCTTCCTGCATGGCTTCCCGTTCGCCGTCCAGCACTTCCACCTCGGGATTGATGAACACCCGCGGCTCGCTCTTGTCCTCGGACAGATCCATAACGATGATCTGTTTGTGCACATTCACCTGGGTGGCCGCAAGGCCAATGCCGGGCGCATCGTACATGGTCTCGAACATGTCGTCGATCAGCTTGCGGTCGGCGTCTGTCACCTCTTCTACCGGTTTGGCAATGGTGCGTAGACGGGGATCCGGGTATTCGAGAATCTCTAGTATCATAGGTCGGTCTTTTAGCCTGTATGTCGGGATGCCCGCGGTATTGTGCCGGCATGCCTTTTGACTTTGCTGCTCTTTGTAACAGTGTGAAACTGATCTCCGAAATGCGACAGCGTACTGCGCAAATTTTCACCTTGCCTCTACTATTATCGGGGCAAGGCCCCAGCTTTCAACGGCTGGAGGGGTTCTCAAGCTTTATACGAGTATTATCCAACAATTCGTCGATTGAGTACAAACTGATCAGTTAATAGTTAAAATCTTTCAACGACGGGATAGAATTTACTGGAAGAACAAAAGATAACATCACAATTTGCGAGACTTCTTCTATAGTAACTGGAATAACAACGTAATAAGCTGCAGGTAACTGACTGCATCCCAACAGAATGCAAAGAATCAAGGCACGCGATCAAGGACTTACACAATGAGGAAACTGCTGTACGCTCTGGCAGCAACTACGCTGCTTATAACCTCCTGGGCTCATGCTGCACCGGAGCTGCGGTCCGATCATCCCGAGCGTTACACCGTAGTTAAGGGTGACACCCTCTGGGACATTTCGGCCCGTTTTCTGAACAACCCCTGGTACTGGCCGGAAATATGGCATGTAAACCCGCAGGTCGCCAACCCTCACCTGATTTATCCCGGTGATCGCCTTGCCCTGGTTTATATTGATGGCAAGCCCCGTATTACGAAGGTTGCCAGCAACGATGTCGTAAAGCTGTCGCCCAAGGTACGTTCCGAGCCCATCGATACGCCCATCCCGGCGATCCCGCTTGATGCCATTGGCAGTTTCCTGACGGACACCCGTATTGTCAGCCCGGAAGAGATCAACGGTGCTCCGTATGTTCTCGAAGGTGAAGACGGCCGGATTATCACCGGTGCTGGCGACAAGCTGTATGCTCGCGGAGAAAAGCCTGCAGACAAAGTGGGTGTATTCCGTCGCAGCAAGGAGTTCCGGGATCCGGATACTGGCGAGTTCCTCGGTCTTGAGGCGCGCAGTATTGCCCGTGGTGATGTCGCCCGGGAAAACGGCGATGTGCTGACCGTAAACCTGACCAGCTCCAGCGAAGAAGTTCGCATTGGCGACCGACTGATGGTGAGTGAAGACCGCCGTCTGACCACCAGCTTTGTGCCCAGTGCTCCCGACCAGGATATTGAAGGGCAGATGATCTCGGTTGATGGCGGTGTAAGCCAGATCGGTCAGTTTGATGTGGTTGCCATAAACCGCGGCACTCGGGAAGGTCTGGAAGCTGGCAACGTGATGGCCGTGCTGAAAAGCGGCAACCTGGTTCGCGATCCGGTGACCGGAGAAACCATCGAGCTGCCCTCCGAGCGTGCCGGGTTGCTGATGGTGTTCCAGGCTTATGAAAAAATGAGCTACGGTCTGGTGCTGCAGGCCAACCGCGTGTTGACGGTGGGCGACAAGGTGACCAACCCCTGATTGACTGACTACCGATAGACGCAACGGCCGGACCAGGAAGGTCCGGCCTCGCTGTTTTCAAGGATGATGCCGTGTTTTCCTCTGCCACAGCCCAATGGCTGTTCCTGACTTGCCTGCCCGGCCTCGGCCGTACCCGTCGGCGTGAACTGCTGACTGAATTTCCTGATTTGCCCCAAATGCTTTCCATGAATGCTGCAACCCTGCGGGCCGTGGGCATGACTGCAGACGCCATGGCCGCAATCCAGGCCTGGCAAAAGCAGGATGATGCGCATCCGGCGGTTCGTGAGGTGCGGACCATAATGCACGATTGCCAGAAGCATGCCGTCGGTATTCTGACCTGGGGAGATACCCACTACCCCGAGCAGCTCCGGCACATTCACGACGCGCCCCTGGTGCTCTTCACCCGAGGTGATACGGAGCTCCTGGCACGGGACCAGATCGGTATCATCGGTAGTCGCAAGGCTACGCCCGCCGGCCTGGATCATGCCCGGCGTTTTGCCGCCGAACTGAGCGCCCGCGATCTGATGGTGACCAGCGGTCTGGCGCTCGGGGTCGATGGCGCTGCCCATGCGGGGGCACTGGATGCGGGGTATCCCACCGTCGCGGTGATTGGCTGTGGCCTCGACCGCGTCTACCCTCACCAGCATCGCCGCCTGGGTGAGCGAGTCGTTGCCGACGGACTGATGATTTCCGAGTATCCTCCTGGCACGCCGGCAAGAGCCGCGCACTTTCCCCAACGTAACCGGATTATCAGTGGCCTGAGCCGTGGGGTGCTGGTGGTCGAGGCGGGACTGCGCAGCGGCTCCCTGATTACCGCGAGGATGGCGCTGGAGCAGGGGCGGGAAGTATTCGCCATTCCCGGCTCGGTGCACAGCCCTGTTGCCCGGGGGTGTCATCACCTGATCAAACAGGGGGCCCGCCTGGTGGAAACGGTGGAGGATATCCTGGAGGAGCTTGGTGCCTGGTGGTCCCCGCCGCTGGTAACCGAGGCGGCTGGCACCCCGGAACCGAAGCCCGGAGGCAAGGGCCTCCTGGCTGGCCTCGACGGCCGTGAAATCGCGGTGTTTGAGGCTTTAGGGTATGATCCACAGTCAACCGACGCACTGAGTTCAGCAACCGGTCTTCCAGCCGATCAACTCATGCAGTCCCTGTTGCTTCTGGAGTTGCAGGGCCTGGTCAGTTCGGCGCCGGGAGGTTTTCAGAAAATCGCCTGAATCCGGTGTAACCATCTACCCTGATCAATTCTGACACGAGCAGTATGGCCCACTCCCATCCCCTTTCTGACTGGCAACTGCACTGTGCTCGCCGCACAGTGTTCAGTGGCGGTGTTATTGCCTATCCCACCGAAGCTGTCTGGGGCCTGGGATGTGACCCCTGGGATCAGGAGGCGGTGGAGCGGATTCTGGAACTGAAACAGCGCCCGGTCGAAAAAGGGATGATTCTGGTGGCTTCGTCCGTGGACCAGATCCGCTTTCTGCTCGATCCCCTTACCCGGTCGATGCAGGCCGAAGCGGAGCGCCATTGGCCAGGTCCTGTGACCTGTCTGCTGCCAGACATTGAGCGCCAGATTCCGGGCTGGGTCCGTGGACAACACAGTTCCATTGCCGTCCGGGTCAGCGAACATCCTGTGGTACGTGCGCTCTGCGAGGCCACGGGCATGCCTCTGGTCTCCACATCCTGCAATCCGGCCGGGCGCCAGCCAGCCCGACATATCTGGCAGGTCAGGGGCTACTTTGGCGATCAGCTTGACTGGATCGTACCGGGGGCATTGGGTGGTAATCGCAAACCCAGTCGTATTATTGATATTGTCAGTGGTCAGCAACTTCGTTAGGAGCGTTTATGGCACAGCAACCCGATAGCCAGGCGGTAAAGCAGTACCTGCTGGGATTGCAGGAATCGATCTGTAGCCGACTGGAGGCTGTCGATGACGGTGCATCGTTCATCCGGGATGCCTGGGACCGGCCGGAAGGCGGCGGCGGTGTCAGCCGGGTGATCACCGAAGGCCGGGTGTTCGAGAAAGGCGGTGTTAATTTCTCTCTCGTCATGGGCGATACCATGCCAGCTTCGGCCACCGCTCATCGTCCCCATCTGGCCGGTGCTCCCTGGCAGGCCATGGGTGTGTCCCTGGTGATCCACCCCAACAACCCCTATGTGCCGACCTCCCACGCCAACGTGCGGTTTTTTATTGCCACGCCGCAGAACAGCGAGCCGGTTTATTGGTTTGGCGGCGGCTACGACCTCACGCCTTACTACGGTTTTGAGGAAGACTGTGTGCACTGGCACCGAACAGCCCGCGATGCCTGCGAGCCGTTCGGAGAGGGCACCTACAAGCGCTTCAAGGACTGGTGCGATGATTACTTTTATCTGAAACACCGGGATGAACCCCGGGGTGTTGGTGGTCTGTTTTTTGATGACCACAACACCGGCGACTTCGAGCAGGATTTCGGCCTGATGAAAGCGGTGGGCGATAGCTACATAGACGCCTACGAGCCGATCGTCCGGCGCCGAATGGATCATCCGTTTGGTGACCGTGAGCGGGATTTCCAGCTCTACCGCCGGGGGCGCTACGTGGAATTCAACCTGGTCTATGACCGCGGCACCCTGTTTGGCCTGCAATCCGGCGGTCGCACCGAATCCATACTGATGTCGCTGCCGCCGCTGGTGCGCTGGGACTACAACCGGACCGCGGAGCCCGATTCGGAAGAAGCCCGGCTGACAGACTATTTCCTGACCGGGCGGAACTGGCTGGAGACCCAACATGACTAACGATCTCTACGCGGTAGTTGGCAACCCCATCAGCCACAGCAAATCGCCGAGGATCCACAGCCTGTTTGCCAGCGAGACCGGTGAGCCGGTTGAGTACACGGCCATCCAGGCGCCACTGGATGATTTTGCCGGCACGGTGAGGCAATTCTTTGAACGGGGTGGCAAGGGCCTGAACGTAACCGTGCCCTTCAAGGAGGACGCCTGGAAGCTGGCGGACCGTCGTACCGAGCGGGCCGAGAATGCCGGGGCCGCCAATACCCTGTATCTCGATGACGAGGGCCGGCTCACCGCTGACAACACTGACGGGTGCGGTATTGTGCGAGACCTGGTTGTGAACCACGGTGTTGTCCTTGGGCAGGCACGCATCCTGGTGCTGGGGGCCGGTGGCGCGGTTCGTGGTGTTCTGGGGCCGATCCTGGCGGAGCATCCTGCCGCCATTACCATTGCCAACCGGACGGTTGCCAAGGCTGACGCGCTGGTTAAGCTGTTTAAACCCGTGGCGGGCGAGACCGCGCTTTCTGCCTGCGGATTCGAACAGCCCCGGGAGCCTTTTGACGTGATCATCAACGGTACCAGTGCCAGCCTCCAGGGCGATCTGCCACCGCTGTCACCGGAGGTACTCGGAGAGCAAACGGTGGTCTACGACATGATGTATTCTCTGCAGACCACCACCTTCAATCAGTGGGCACTTGAACAGGGCGCACAGATCGTCCATGACGGGCTTGGTATGCTGGTGGAGCAGGCGGCTGAATCGTTCCGGATCTGGCGCGGCATCAGCCCCGCCACACGTCCTGTCATTGAGGAATTGCGTAACGACTGAGTCGCGGCCCCCGGATTGGGCTATGCTCAGGGTCAACATTCCGTAGGGATTTTCGATGGATATTCTTACCCTTGTGGGGCTTGTGGCTGGTGTCCTGATCGTCTTGCTGGCGATGCTGGCCAACGCCTCCTTCCTGACGTTCCTGAACCTTCCGGGCCTCGCCATTGTGCTGGGCGGAACCTTTGGTGTAACCCTGATCAAATTCCGCATGGCGTCGGTGATGAGCGCGTTCCGCCTGGCCATGTCTGCCGCGTTTACCGACCGTATGGCGCGGCCGGCGGAGCTGATCCGGGAAGTGGGCGCGCTGGCCATGGTGGTGCGCAAAGAGGGCATTCTCGGCCTGGAAAACCACCAGACGGATAATGAGTTCCTGCAGAAGGCGATCAATCTGTGTGTCGACGGCCACCCGCCGGAACTGGTGGAAGAGGCGCTGGCCCAGGAAACCCAGCAGACCGCCGAGCGATACGAAGTGGCCGAGCGGGTGTTCCGGGGTATTGGCGAATCGGCCCCGGCCATTGGCATGCTGGGCACCCTGGTGGGTCTGGTACAGATGCTCAATACCCTGGATGACCCGTCCTCCATTGGCCCGGCCATGGCGATCGCCCTGCTCACCACCTTGTACGGTGCGTTTATTGCCCAGCTGATTGCCCTGCCCCTGGCCGACAAGCTGCAGCTGAAAGCCGAGGACGAGGCCCGGAACCAGATGCTGATCATCACGTCCATCAAGAACATCATGCGCGGCGAGAATCCCCGCGTAATGACGGAACTGCTGTCCTCCTTTGTTACCCCTGAGCAGCGCACCGGCCTGGCGCCGGAGCGGGAGGCCTGAGGGTTTGGAACTGGTCCAGAAGAAAAACAGGAAGCGTCTGCAGAACCAGACGCCGGCCTGGATCGTCACTTTTGCCGATCTGGCCACCCTGCTGCTGACCTTTTTCATACTGCTGCTGTCGTTTGCCGAAATGGACGTTGAGAAGTACCGGGCCATGGCCAACTCCATGGCCGTGGCCTTTGGCTCCAGCAACGTCCTGGCGGAGGATATTGGTGGCTCCCCGTTGACCATGATTGAATCGGACACGGTCTCCCTTCCCGAGCCCACAGAATCCCAGGCACGGGAGCCCGAGTTCATTGATGAGCGCGCGGAGGGTGCCGCGCCCACCCAGATTCCGGGTGGTGTGATCGATCTGGCCAGCCGGATGATCCGGGAACTGGAATCGGAGGTGGCTTCGGAAGCCCTGAGTGTCAATTACGACCAGAACCAGGTGGTGATCCGCTTCTCCGAGGAGGCTACCTTTCGATCCGGCGAGGCCGCCATCAAGCCCGAGATGATCCCGATTATCGAACGGGTGGTGAACGTGCTGTCGGCGTGTACCGGTGATGTGTTGGTGTCCGGCTACACCGATAACCGGCCCATTTCCAGTGACCGCTACCGCTCTAACTGGGATCTTTCCGCGGCCCGTGCCGTGTCCGTGGTGCACGAGTTGGTGATGAATCGGCAGGTGCCGGCCGAACGGGTGGTGGCGGCCGGGCGTGCCGAGACCAACCCGCTTGCGCCGAACGACACACCGGAGAACCGGGCCCTGAATCGCCGGGTGGAAATCGCCATTCGCAATCCCGAATGCAACGACGAGGTGCCCACCGGCGATCTGCCCGTCGAAATCAGGCCCTGAGCCTTATATCTGAGGCGTAGCTTCTCATTCGCAATCCATATAACTGTCCAGCTTTCAGGGCTTTATACTGTGCGCCCGATAATTCACTGGCACAGCGAAGCGAGAGAGCAACCATGAGTGGACCGGATAAGCCGAAAGTGATTGGCGAGGAATGGAGCGATGAGCGGGTCAGGAGTTTTCTGGATATCCGCCCCTGGGATGCTGCGGAGAATGCCGACTATAACGCTCTGTTGAAAGCCTACCAGGCCATGCGAGCGGAAGATTTCGAACGCTTTATCGGATTTCTCGTTGCCGAAGGACGGGATCTGAATGCCACCGGCCCGGACGGGGAAACCATTCTGGACCTGATTTCCCGGCATCGCCGCAGTGTGGATTATGCCCGCGCGCTGGAAAAGGCCGGTGCCAAAAAAACGGCCGCAGCCGGGAACTGATCCCGCTGCGGCCGTGCGTTATTGCCTGAGGTTGTCGGCGTTTACTGCACGTCGACTTCAATGGCCTTGGGCTCCTTCGGCTCGGCTTTCTGGAGCGTCAGGGTCAGCATGCCGTCCTTGAAGTTGGCCTTCACGCTGTTCTCATCGACATTGTCCGGCAGCGTGAAGCGGCGCAGGAAGCTGCCATAAAAACGCTCTATCCGGTGGTGCTTCTTGTCGTCGGTCTCGTTTTCACTCTTGCGTTCACCCTGAATGCTCAGAACGCCCTCGTGTACCGTTACTTTTACGTCTTCCTTGGACATGCCCGGCAACTCCGCCTCGATGGTGAAGGCCTCCGGAGTTTCCTTGATGTCCACGGCCGGAGCCCAGTCGCTGCGGCTGAACACGTCTTTGCTTTCGCGCTCGCCGCCTGAGCGGGTCAGGCCGAACATGCGGTTATAGCGGTTCATCAGGTCTTCGAACTCATTGACCGGATTCCAACGGGTAAGATTGCTCATAAAGCATCCCTCCTTTTCAAACGAAACGAATCTGAATAATTGAATATCAGCTTCGATCGCGGAACAGCTCCATGCCGGTAGCGCCTGCCGGATGGCTATCCGTGAACCTCTGCTAATTCCGAATGTAGGTGCAGCAAAAATGTTTTCAAGGGTGGGGTTGGTCGAATTTTGATCAGGGTCGAATTGGCTTCAGAGTTCCCCGAAATGCCGGTGTAAAAACGGACGGAATCGGCTCATGGTGGCGCCTGCCGTCTCCGGATCGGGCCGGATACCGGGTTGGAATCCCGGGAGCTCGCCGGACAGGAAAGGTTCCACCAGCGATGGGTTGGCACTGATGACATGAACGAGCACATCGCGGCTGGCGTCCTCACCGGTGATCAGCGGCGCCGGCTGATGGTCGCCCAGGATGACCATCAGAGCGTCCTGTTTCAGATAGTGGGTGGCGAAGCCTCCGGCAACTTCCAGGGCATAGGCAATGGCCTGTCCGTAGTGCTGGCGAACCCGGTCCGGATCGCGCCATAGCGAAACCGGTGCCTCGCCGGCACCCTCCCAGCGCCGGAACACCTCTCCGTTGCCGATGCTTTGCCAGTCCTCAAGCACCGGCAGGATCGGAACCCAGGGTGCGTGGCTGCTGATCAGCGCCAGTTCGGCGAACAGCGGCCCCTGATGGGCTTCCCGAATGGCCTGGAACCGGTGCCAGGTGTACTGGTCGGGCATGGTGACCCAGTTGAACGGCGGCCCCTGGTAATCCAGATCATCGTGATCGTAGATCCGGTCGTACCGGAACAGTCGGCCCTCGGGCCAAGCCTGGGTGATTGCCGGCATCACGGCGACAGTGCTGTGCCCTGTACTGCGGAAGTCATCGATTAGAGTGGCGTAGCCGGAGCTGAGGAGGGTTTCGTAGGCAAGCTGGTTGTGGATCCACTGGCCACTCAACACGGATAGATGACCAAGCCAGGACTGGCCACCCTGGATGGGTGATTGCAGCCGGCCGGTGGCGACCGTCAGCCCGGCCGCGTCAAGTGACCGGCCCATGGCTTCAAGGCCTCGGCTGACCGTCGAACGGTAGCGCTCGTCGGTGATTGTCGACACGCCGTAGGATTCGATAAAACCCAGAATTACATCCGTTTGCGCCAGCTTTGGCAACGGAGTGGGCTGGCTCTGTCGTCCGGGCCGGGTGTTCAGCTCGGCGGCAAAGTTCCGGGTTGTCTGGTGGGTGTGGGTGATCAGGGAAGCCTGATTGGCAACGAACGCCAGTGCCGGGCTACCAATCCACGGGGTTACGGCCCCGGCCAGGAAAAGCCCGGACATCAGCCAGAGGGGTTTGCCCAGATGGGCCGGGGAATGATGGCCCAGTCGGTCCAGTCCATAGTGAAACAGCCAGCCTATCCCGACAAGCACGGCTGCCAGAGCACCGAGAGCCAGCACCGCCAGAACGCCCCCCAGGTTGGTATCCAGCAGGTTCCAGGCGGCGTCCAGCAGACCAAACTCCAGATAAAGATTCAGTCCTCGGCCAAGACTTTCCCGAACCAGAGCATCTGCCAGAACAAGAAGCACCAGCAGCCCATACAGAACGGCCAGCACCTGGGCGACGCGATACCGCTGTTGCGGCACTCTGAGCCCGCAGATGACGGCCCAGACGACCAGGGCTTCCAGGGAAAACCAGGGATTGTCGCCGGGCAATGCCAGGGCGGGCAGCAGGAATAATCCGTTCAGGATGAGCAGCCACACCAGTATCACGAGGCCGCCTCTACCCATGCCAGTTCGTCTCGCCGACGGGGCAAGGACACTGCAGCCGGAGGGGCCCCCTCAACGGACTGCGCCATACGAACCAGCACGTCACGCCATGGTGATTCTGATGAGGCATTCCAGGCTCGCCAATGCAGGGCTTCCAGGGCCCCCGGATGGTTGCAGATCAGGCTGAGTTCCCGGTGATTCAGTGCCTCTTTACCTCCCGTGGCGCAAAGATTGACCAGCCGTTCCAGTGCCCGTGCTTTTTTACCGGGGCCGGCTGAGCGTCATATCGGGAAACCCTGGCAAAGACCGGCGACAGAACCATCTGCTCGAACCAGCTTAACCGGTCGGGGTTATGGCGAAGTAGGGGGATGGCGCTGGCCAGTTCAATCACTCTCGCGATATGACCATCCTCGGGCACTTTCAGCCAGGTATCTGTGCTGGGCTTTTGGGCCAGCAAGAAGGCCAGAGCCGGCGCCAGTAATACCGGTGTCATTACCGGTAGGGCCCAGGGCGTCAGAGTCGGCGCGTGCCAGTGAATCAGAGCAAGGCCTGCGGCGGCTGATAACAGAAGCGGGCCAAAGTGCTGGAAGCTGAGCCCCGGAGTGAAACCGCCGGACCGGTTCTGCCCCTGCCAGCCCACCTTGAGATTCAGCAGAGCCCGGACCACATGGAGGGTATGAACCAGCATCCGGATCGGAGCGAGCGCCAGCGCCGCCAGTGTTTCGACGAGAGTGCTGCCATAGAGCCTGAACGGGCCTCCAAACCTGGCGGTTCGTCGGGCCAGACCGTGGTCCGTCACGGCAAGAAGCCGGGGGCCAAAGAGTAGCAGTGCGGTTACCGCAACCAGCAGGGCACCTGTGCCTGAGCCGGCTTCCGTTGTGGCCATTACGCCGGGTAGCGCAGGCTCGGGCGTCGGGCCGGCCAACGCCACATAGCCGGATAAGCCCAGGAAAATCAGCCAGAGCGGAGAAGCCAGATAGGAGAGAATACCGGTCAACAGGGCCATCCGGTGGGCCATTCGGATCTTGCCCATGGTTACCAGTAGCCACAGGTGCTGGAGATTGCCCCGACACCAGCGCCGGTCGCGGATCAGGTCGTCTTCGAGTGTCGGCGGTGATTCCTCGAAACTGCCGGCGATGGCCGGTTCCAGCCATACTTCGTAGCCTGCCCGGCCCATCAGTGCAGCCTCGATGAAGTCATGGCTGAGAACGGGCCCCCGGAACAGACCGGGCCCCCGAAGCTTGCGAAGACCACAGTGAGCCATGAACGGGGCTACCCTGATGATCGCGTTGTGGCCCCAGTAAGTGGCTTCCCCCAGTTGGATGGCTGCCAGACCGGCACTGTAGAGCCTGCCATAGCAGCGATTGGCAAATTGTTGCAGACGGGCAAACCGGGTTTCTGCCCGGGCCAGGCGGGGTGTGGTCTGGATGATCCCCGCCTTGGGCCGAGCTTCCATGAGCTGTATAAGCCGGGTAATGCAGTGGGCACTGAGCAGACTGTCGGCATCCAGGACAACCATATAGCGGTAGCGGCGACCCCATCGACGCAGGAAATCGGCGATATTGCCGCTCTTGTAGTTCAGGTTGATGTTGCGCCGCCGGTAGAACAGGTGCTGGCCTGGGCCCAGCTCCCGGCGTATCTGCTCGCAGGTCGCCTGTTCCTCCAGCCAGATGTCCGGGTCCCGACTGTCCGAGAGCACATAGAAATCCACGGGCCCGGCCTGCCCCTGTTGCTCAAGATCCTGGATGATCGCTTTCAAACCACCGAGGGAATGCTGCACAGGTTCATGGCAGATGGGCATCACGACCGCGGTTGGGGCAGAGAGCGACTCCGAGGGCCCACTCGGCCCTGCACGGCTGGAAAGGCTCCAGGGGTCGCCACCGAAACGGAGGGCAACGAATCCGAAAACGGCCGTCCAGAAACCCACGCCAATCCAGGCAAACAGCACCCCGAATACCAACAGCAATAAGGCGATCATTCCGGAACTGGCCTGATCCGGGATAGTCTGGGCACACAGAACCACGCCGGCCAGCGTCTGAGCGGCAACGAGGAAGACAAGCAGGAAGCGGCGCCGGAAGGCAACCGGGCGCCAGGAGCCGGCATTAATCACGGGGATACCTGATACTGGCCCGGGCTATGGGTGGCAGATGACGACCCTGATGAAGCGCGGGCAGGACAAACCACTGGGACATTTGTTCCAGTAATTGCCCGGTACTCAAGGCCGGGCTCTCAGCCTCGCGCGCCTGCAACATGCTGTGTACCCGCGCTCGGGTTTCCGGGCCGGTATCGTGGCCTGCAGCACGCAGGTACAGCAATGCTCGATCAAACGGTTCGTCCGATGAATCCACAATGGTCTCCGGGATGCTGGGTTACCCCGAAACATACGGCTACGGCCCTGAGTTCAGACCACTGGCTTACTGATCGTTAAGGTACTCATCCTTCAGGCGGACGTAGTTGGCGGCGGTGTATTTGAAGAACCCCCGCTCCTTCTCGGTCAGCGCCCGGGCTTTTTTGCAGGGCGATCCCACATAAAGGTGCCCGGATTCCAGGGTTTTGCCAGGTGGCACCAGACAGCCCGCGGCAACAATCACCTCGTCCTCCACCACGGCGCCATCCATAATGATGCAGCCCATGCCCACCAGAACGCGGCTGCCAATGGTGCAGCCGTGCAGCAGCGCCTTGTGGCCCACAGTCACGTCGTCCCCCAGTGTGAGCGGATAACCACCGGGGTTGTAGTCACTGGCGTGAGTGATATGCAGAACCGACCCATCCTGGATGCTGCACCGATGCCCGATACGGATTTTGTGCATATCGCCACGCACCACGGTCATCGGCCAGATGGAAACGTCATCGCCGGTTTCAACATCGCCAATCACCACTGCACTTGGATCTACCCACGCCCGTTCCCCAAAATCTGGCGTGATACCCTTGTGTGAACGTATATTCGTCATTACATAGTACTCATTGATGAATTACCCGAAGGCCCGGGGTGCCTGTGGGAGAGGCCCTTCCAAAACTGTCTGTCGCCATGGATGGCGACAGTCAAGCGTCACATGGGTGAGGCTGAGCGTTTATGAAGCAAAGCTTCATGCTTCAGCCGAACGACTGCAATCTATGATTGCAGGCCGGACCCCGGAGGGGTGCCGCAAGGAGCGTGTTTTGGAAGGGCCTCTCCCACAGGTGCCAGCCTCATAACTTGAAGAAACCAAACTACCCAAGATTCGACTAGCTGAGAAGGGGACCTATGAATAACCCGTTACTGACTGACGACCTGTTGCCGAAGTTTGACCATGTTCGCACCGAGCACATGGAAACGGCAATTGACCAGATTCTCAGTGAAAACCGGATGAAGATCAGCCAGCTCGCGGAGCAGGAGGATCCCACCTGGGAGACCCTGGCGCAGCCGATGCAGGCGCTGGACGACAAGCTGAGCAATGCCTGGTCGGTGATTTCGCACCTGAACGGCGTGATGAACAACGACGAGCTGCGCAAGGTTTACAAGAACTGCCTGGAGAAGCTCACCGAGTACAGCACCGAAGTGAGCCAGAACGCGGCCCTCTGCGACGCCTACAAGAAGCTGGCCGAGCGAGACGATTTCAAGAACCTGAGCGAAGCCCAGCGCAAGTCTGTGGAAAACACCCTCCGGGATTTTCATCTGGGTGGTGTCGACCTGCCGGAAGACAAGAAAAAGCAGTATGCCGAGTTGTCCCGGGAGCTGTCCGAGCTGTCCAACAAGTTCAGCGATAACGTGCTGGACGCAACCCAGCATTGGTTCAAGCACATCACAGACGTGGATGAGCTCGCCGGCGTCCCGGAGACGGCTATTGAGAGCGCCAAACAGGCCGCCCGCCAGAAAGAGCTGGAAGGCTATGTGATCACCCTGGATTTCCCCAGCTTCTTCCCGGTTATGACCTACTGCGACAACCGGGATCTGCGCCGGGAAGTCTATGAAGCCTTTGTGACCCGCGCCTCCGACCAGGGCCCGGATGCCGGCCAGTGGGACAACACCCCGGTGATGGCGGAGATCCTCAAGCGCCGCCACGCCCAGGCCAAGCTGCTGGGCTTTGACAATTACGCCGAGCGCTCTCTGGCCACCAAGATGGCCCGCAGCAGCGACGAAGTGCTGGACTTCCTGAACCAGCTGGCGGCCAAGTCCAAGCCCCAGGCCGAAAAAGAATTTGCCGAACTCAGGGCGTTCGCGAAAGACGAGTACGGCGCCGAGGAACTGCAGGCCTGGGATATCGGCTATTACAGCGAAAAGCTTCGCCAGAAGCGCTACGACATCTCTCCGGAAACCCTGCGTCCCTGGTTCCCGGTGAACAAGGTGGTGCCCGGACTGTTCCGTGTCGCTGAAAAGCTGTTCGATGTCCAGATTGAAGCGAAGCCGGAAGTGGAAACCTGGCACGAGGATGCGACTGCCTACTGTATCAGTCGCAACGGTGAGCCCCTGGCCTGGTTCTATCTCGACCTCTATGCCCGCCAAGGCAAACGTGGCGGTGCCTGGATGGCCGATTGCCGGGTGCGCTGGCGCAACCTGCGTGGCCAGCTCCAGTTGCCGGTAGCCTTCCTGACCTGCAACTTCACACCGCCGGTCAGCGGCAAGCCGTCACTGCTGACCCACGATGAGGTCACCACCCTGTTCCACGAATTCGGCCACGGCCTGCATCACATGCTGACCCAGGTGGACGTGCTGGATGTGTCCGGCATCAACGGTGTCGCCTGGGACGCCGTCGAGCTGCCCAGCCAGTTCCTGGAAAACTGGTGCTGGAATCCGGAATCCCTGGGCCTGATCGCCTCGCACCACGAAACCGGTGAGCCGCTGCCGGAAGATCTGCTGCAGAAACTGCTGGCGGCCAAGAACTTCCAGTCCGGCATGGGCATGGTGCGCCAGCTCGAATTTTCACTGTTCGACTTCCGCCTGCACGCGGAATTCACCGACGAAGCGCCCACCAACCCGCTGGATATGCATCGCAAGGTGCGAAGCGAGATTGCCGTGGTGGAAGCCCCGGAATTCAACCGCTTCCCCAACTCCTTCTCGCACATCTTTGCCGGTGGCTATGCGGCTGGCTACTACAGCTACAAGTGGGCGGAAGTGCTGGCGGCCGATGCCTTCTCCCTGTTCGAGGAAAAAGGTATCTTCGACCCGGAAACCGGCAAGGCCTTCCTCCATAATATTCTGGAGAAAGGCGGCTCACAGGAGCCGATGGAATTGTTCAAGGCCTTCCGGGGTCGCGAACCGCAGGTGGATGCGCTACTGAAACAAACCGGCATCACGGACGAAGCGGCCTGACCCAATTTGAGCCGGCAGTCGTAAAGGCTGCCGGTTGTTCCAAACGGGAGTATTTATATGGCGAGTCCAAAACGTTTTATCGCCGGCGCCGTCTGTCCTCGCTGCGCGGAGATGGACAAGATCATGATGTTCACCACCGACGACGATGACCAGGTACGCGAGTGCGTGGCCTGCGGCTTCACCGATGCGGTGTCTGACGCCGAACAACCGTCCAACCCCGAGCTCGAGACCCGGGTGAACAAGCGCAAGAACGAGGACGATCACACCGTCAAGCAGGTTGTGTTTTTCAAGTCTGCTGCTGACGACGAGGATTAATTCTTATCTCCTGGCCTTCTGGTTGAGGGGCGGAGAGGCCATGGGAATGCTTTTCTTCTGGGAAAAACAACTCGCTTCGCTCAGACATCTTTTTCCCGGCAGAAAAGCACACCCACACCCTCTCGATCTGACTCAAAAGATATCTCTTTAAGGCAAATTCTTTTCAGCGATATCTGATGGTTTCTATGTGAGGGGGCCGGGATATTTTTCCCGCCGGAAATTGATGTCTGAGCGCAGCGAGTTGCCATTTCCAAGGGAAAAATATCCCGGCCCCCTCGCAACTCCCCTCAACAAGCAGGCTACAGAAAAACCTCCCAGCTCAAAGAACCATAGCCGCCAACCACCCAAAGCCAAGCAGCGGCAAATTGTAGTGCAGGAACGTCGGCACCACGGTATCCCAGATGTGGTTGTGCTGGCCGTCGGCGTTCAGGCCGGCGGTGGGGCCGAGGGTGGAGTCGGAGGCCGGGGAACCGGCATCCCCCAGGGCGCCGGCGGTGCCGACCAGGGCCACGATGGCCAGGGGGCTGAAACCCAACTGCAGGGCCAGGGGCACGTACAGGGCCGCGATAATGGGGATGGTCGAGAAGGACGAACCGATACCCATGGTAATCAGCAGACCCACCACCAGCATCAGCAGCGCCGCCATGGCCTTGTTCTCGCCGATAGTCGCCACGGAGCTGTCCACCAGGGCGGCAATTTCACCGGTTTCCCGCATCACTTCGGCAAAACCAGACGCGGCGATCATGATGAAGCCGATCATGGCCAGCATCTTCATGCCCTCGGTGAACAGGTCATCGGCTTCTTTCCAGCGCACCACACCAGACAGGTTGAAAAGCACGAACCCGGCCAGGGCGCCCAGGATCATCGAGCCAAGCCAGAGTTGCACCACGAAGGCAGTGACGATGGCGACCAAGGCCATCACCAGGGTGCGCGGGCTGTAGCTGGTGTCTACCCGTTCCGCTTTGGTGATGGTTTCCAGGTTATAGGTGCGGCCGTTTCGGTAGCTGAAAAAGACCGCGATCAGCAAACCACAGAGCATGCCCAACGCTGGCAGGGCCATGGCTTTCATGACGCTCAGGCCGGAGGCATCGACGCCGTTGGCGTTGATCTTGGCGATCAGGATCTCGTTCAGGTAGATGCCGCCAAAGCCGACGGGCAGGAACATGTAGGGTGTAATCAGGCCGAAGGTCAGCACACAGGCAACCAGGCGGCGGTCCATGTTCAGTTTTGCCATCACGTACAGCAGCGGCGGTACTACCAACGGTATGAAGGCAATGTGGATCGGCAGGATATTCTGGGACGAGATGGCAATGGCCAGCAGCAGGCCAATGATCAGGAAGCGGATGCCGTTAACGGCGGCGCCTTCTTCCTGGCGACCGACCAGGGCCAGGGCCTTGTCGGCCAGGGCGTGGGCCAGGCCGGACTTGCCGATGGCAACGGCGAAAGCACCGAGGGTGGCATAGGACAGTGCCACGGTGGCACCGCCGCCCAGGCCGCTATTGAAGGCTTCGATGGTGGCTTCCAGGGACATTCCTGCAATCAGGCCGCCGGATACGGCACCGATGATGAGGGCAACAACAACGTGAATGCGGCACAAACTCAGGACGAGCATGATGGCAACCGCAGCAACAACGGCATTCATGGCAAAACTCCGGGTAGGAATTAATGGTTTGTCCGGCCCCTTGTGGGGACCGGCATCATGAAAAGCGCGGTAATGTGCAGGAAATGATCGCGGTAGTCAAAGCGGTTGTGTAACGGTCAGACTTCGTCAAGGCGGGCAAAGCGGGGGACCTGTTCGCCGGCCATTTCCACGGTTTCCCGGAACATGGTCAGCGGGCGTACCCAGAGGCTGTAATCACCGTACAGGCAGCGATAAACCACCATCTGTTCTTCAGTTTCACTGTGCCGGGCGATCCCGAGTACTTCGTAATCCTTGCCCTTATAGTGCCGGTAACGGCCAGGGCGTATGTCGTTCTTGCGTTCGGTCATTCTCGGCCTCGATGGTTTCAGGCAATGCTGGCCTTGCAGTTATAGAGGACGCAGCACGCGCAACCGTCTAAAATGGAAGCAACTGCAAGGATGCAAAAAGACTCAGTCAGGGCCTGAAAGTGTAGAACACCAGGAAGGGCCCGGAAACCGGAAACCGGAAACCGCTATGATGCGGCAGTTATCCTGCATCCTTCTGATTTTTCTGTCGCTGGCATGCCTGGCCAGCGCGCCTGGCAGAGGTTTGGCTCAAATGAGGTTTTTAATCGCGGGTTCAGCGATGGCAGTTTCTGGCTGAGAGTCGAGATTCCGCCAGAGCCGGTGAACCGGGTTCTGGAAATCGGCTATCCGTTGCTGGACGAGGTGTCCGTGCACTGGGTGGTTGATGGCGAGCTGATCCAGACCCACCATACGGGCGATACCCTCCCGTTCAGCAGTCGCCCGATTTATCACCGCAATTTCGTCTTCCTGGTACCGTCGAATACCGATACGGCGACCGCCTTTGTGCGCGTGCAAACGCTCGGGTCGGTACAGATTCCCGTGGCAGTCACGCCTTCGGCCGAATTCCTGGCCAATGAGCAGCTGTCTTACGGCTGGCAGACGATGTTTCTGGGTATCATCGCTGCGATGGCGCTCTACAATCTGTTTCTGTTTGTCATCGTGCGCCATTCCACCTACTTCTGGTACGTGCTGACTGTTGTGTTTACCGGGCTGGTTCAGCTCAACTTCAATGGTGTGCTCTTCCAGTGGCTGTGGCCGAATGCCCCGGGTATCAACCGGTATTTCACCATTCCGGTTATCTGTTTCGCTCTGTTCTCCGCCATTATCTTCGCCATCCGTTTTCTCAATATCCGGTCCTACAGCCTCAGAAGTTACCGCTTCCTGCAGTGGATTCTGGCCGCCATTTCTGCCAGCTTCGTCTTTACTCTTTTTGGCAGTTACCAGACGGGGATTGTCCTGGTCAGCGCGATTGCGGCAGTGGTCACTCCCGCGGTCTGGTTCATCGGTTTCCTGGTCTGGCGGAAAGGTCAGGTATTGGGCGGTTTCTACGTTCTGGCCTGGACGCCATTGCTGATCGGCCATCTGATTCTCGCGGTCAGCAAGCTTGGCATCATGCCCCGCAGTTTCCTGACCGAGTTCATGCCTCAGATCGGCGTGGCCCTGGAGGTGGTTCTGCTTTCCTTTGCGCTTGCCTACCGGATCAACCTGGAACGTCGCAAGCGCCATGAGGCCCAGGAGCAGGCGCTGGCGATCCAGCAGCAGGCCAACCTGACCCTGGAGATGCGGGTTCAGGCGCGCACCGACGAACTGGAACGGGCCAATGAGCAGCTCAAGGCGATCAGCCTCACCGACGGTCTGACCCATGTGGCCAACCGGCGTCGGTTCGATGAAAAACTCAACGATGAGTGGCGACGGGCCCAGAGACACGGTCACCCGTTGAGCCTGTTGATGCTGGATATTGATCACTTCAAGCGGGTAAACGACGAGCTGGGACACCTGGTTGGCGACGATTGCCTGACCGCGGTGGCCGCCTTGTGCGTCGCAGAAGTGCAGCGTTCCGGGGATCTGTTGGCCCGCTATGGCGGCGAGGAATTCAGCATCCTGCTACCAGCCACGCCTGAGGAGGGAGCGGTTCGGGTGGCCGAGCGAGTGCGTCAGGCGGTGGCCCGTTCCCCGGTGCATTCCGGGGAACGGGTGGCTCCGGTCAGTCTTACCATCAGTGTGGGCGTGGCGTGCCTGGTGCCAGGGCCAGATATGGAGCCCCAGGAGCTCATCCGTCAGGCCGATGAGGCGCTATACGCGGCCAAGGAGTCTGGCCGTAACCGGGTTATGGTGGCGCGGGATTTCAGGGCGGCGAGCGCACCTGGTGCCTGAGGTCTCCCGGATCTTCAGTTCTTCAGTTTGTACCGCCCTGGTCCGAGGAATATCACTGCAACTGCTGTAAAGAGGAAGAAGCCCTGCAGCTCCAGCGCCCAGCCGCCGCTGCGCCCAAGGCTCAGGAGTTCGTTGCCGTGAACCAGGATGATGGCAAACAGCATGTTGAAAATAATCAGCAGCGCACCGATCCGGGTCTGATACCCAAGGATGACCATCAGCGGCGCGATGATCTCACCCACGTACACCCCGTAGGCGAGGAAGGTTGGCAGGCCGTGGCTGGCCAGCTCCCCTTCAATGAAGCCGATGCCGTTGAGCAGCTTGGCAATGCCATGGAACAGCATCAGGCCGCCCAGGGTCAGGCGGATAATCAGTTTTCCCAGATCAGCGTTTTCGAGCAAGGTACAGGTCTCCGTTCTACAGATTGCGAATGTCAGGGTAAAGCGGCAGCAGTTGTTTGATCAGTCGGTTCTGGGCGCCGGTTGGGATATCGTTCTGTTCCATGGCCAGAATCAGGTTCTCGGCCAGGGCATTGAACTGGGTGTCCGTGATGTCCATGTCAGAGTGCAGTTCACGCATCTCTCGCCCGGTATAGCTGCAGGGCCCACCGCTGAGCTCGCACAACTGATCCGTGAGGTTCTGGTGAAACCGGGCGACATCCATGCCTTTGAACTGTTGGTTGATGCGTTCGTCCTCGACGATCAGGTAGAGCAGGTCCTCCACCACGTTTTCAATGCCTTCACGTTCACCGAGCTGCTGATAAAGGGATCTATCAGGTTGGCTGTTCAGACTCTGGCAGCCACCGAGCATCAGTGCCAGCGAGATTAACAGGGCGGTAGGCGTAAGGTAGAGATTGGTAAGTGCCATGATCAGAAACTCCCCTGCAGCGACAGATACAGACCTTGCTGGTCTTCCAGTGTGGCAACGTCGCCCAGGTTGACCAGGGCGCCCGTGACCGCCAGACGACGGTCCGGCACCCAGGCCACGAACAGGTCCCACCAGTCATCTTCGGTGGCAAACCCCAGGTTGTCCGGTTTTTGCCGGTATTCCGCGCCCACCAGCCACTGGCGGTTGAGGAAAAGCCCGACGCTGCCCTCCATCATCAGTTCGTGGCTGTTGTTCTGGTCGCCGCCAAAACCGAGAAGCCCGCCCTGGTTGGCCCGGGTTGCCCGCGCGGACAGGTTTACCAGCAGGTTGCGCTCCATCACGGCGGCAAAGAACAGCTTGCTGCCGCTGACATACACATCGGTGCCACTGTCGTCCCGGGCGCCAATCGCCGACGGCACGGTGAAATCCCGCTGGCGCTTGTACTGAACGCCCGCAGACCACTGGCCCCAGGGACTGTACAACACATCGCCGGCGAGCCGGACCTTGGCGCCGAAAATATCCTGATTCAGTTCATCCTGCTCCAGGCCAAAGCCGTCCTTGAGGGTAAACACCAGGCTGTCCAGATCCAGGGTCTGGCGGGCCACGGTGATCTCCAGGCGGTTATTCCAGTTCAGCCCGGCACCGGTCACCGAGAGAGAGTAATCGTCCACTTCGGCCCGGCTGAGTGCCACGGTGCCGCCCCACTCCTCGTCGCTGGCGTAGCTGCCCAGTAGAGCCCAGGGAACCAGGCCACCGCCGGCACTGCCCTCAATGGTGGTGACGCCTCCGGTCGCCCAGATCCGGCTGCCGATGTCGGCCATGGCGGCCGGTGCCATCAGAAGCGCCACGGTCAGTGTCATCAGACGTCTCTTTATCATTCTGAATACTCCGGGTTGGGTCGGCTCAGCTCTCCTTTGCGGGCAGCCAGGGACAGCGCAGTCTCCGGCAGATCCTCGGGGGCAATCGGGCGGCTCAGGTAAAAACCCTGGCCGAGGTTGCAGCCCCAGTGTTGCAGCAGCTGCCAGGCTTCCAGGTTCTCGATCCCTTCTGCCACGACCTTCAGCCCGAGGCCGTGGGCCATATCAATGGTGGACCGGACAATCAGCTGGTCCTGGGGCTCGGAATCCAGCTTCAGCACGAATGACTTGTCGATTTTCAGCTCCTGTACCGGCAGCTTGCGCAGCTGGGACAACGAGGAGTAGCCGGTGCCAAAGTCGTCCACCGACAGGGTCACTCCCAGCGCCCTGAGCTGGTTCAGGGTGGCCATGGCCTCTTCCGGATCTTCCATCAGGGCACTTTCCGTGACTTCCAGGGTCACCCGTTCCAGATCGTGGTGCCAATCGTGAAAGGTTTCCGCGATGTGCCGGGTCAGGGCGGGCCAGGTGAGGTCCATGGCGGACAGATTGATGGCAACGCCCGCGTCAACACCCTGCTCGTGCCATCGCCGGGCATCGCTGGCCACCCGTTGCAGGATATGGGCTGTCAGGTCGTGGATCTGCCCTGACTGTTCGGCGAGAAAGATGAACTCCTCGGGGGAAATAAAGCCCAGTTCCGGGTGAATCCATCGCACCAGGGCCTCTACCTGCACCAATTCGCCGGTCTGGCTGTTCAGTTTGGGCTGGTAGTTCATGTGCAACCCGTTATGCAGAATTGCGGCGTGCAGGTCGGTGATCAGTTTCAGTTCTCTGAGGTGACTCTCATCCTGCCCGGGCTTGTAGCGCGTGAAGGCTTCGGGGTGGGCCTCCGCCTGCTCGAAGGTGAGATTGAGCCGGCGACGCAGGGCGTCGGTATCCGAGGCATCTTCCGGCAGTTCCATGGTGACGATGGTGACCCTGAGGGAGAAGGGCGTCTGGTCTACCTGCAAGGGAGATTCGATGAGCGCGTGCAGTTGCCGGATTCTGTCACTGCCTTGCTCCGGGGGCAGTGAAGGGATCAGGGCCAGGAATTCGCCGCCACCGGTGCGGGCGAGGATATGGGCGTCCGGGAGTTCCTGCTGCAGGCGCTTGGCAATACCGATCAGGACCTTGTCGCCGAATTCCAGCCCCAGGGTGTCG
Source organism: Marinobacter manganoxydans MnI7-9 (assembly GCF_000235625.1). Lineage (GTDB taxonomy): Bacteria > Pseudomonadota > Gammaproteobacteria > Pseudomonadales > Oleiphilaceae > Marinobacter > Marinobacter manganoxydans. The sequence continues at coordinate 75,111 of NZ_AGTR01000085.1, forward strand.
TTGATATCGGAGAGATCGTTGAGCCGGATCCCCACCAGTGAACCCGTGCCACGGTTCTCAAACAGCTCGGCGGCCTCCTGCATCAGGGCGTTGCGGTTTTTCAGTCCGGTGACGTCATCGTGGGTTGCCGCATAGCGGATCTGGGCTTCCCGCTCCCGAAGGCCAGACAGCATATCCCGCAGGGCGTTGCGGAGCTGGGTCAGTTCGCCGCCGGCCCGGATGGCCGGTGCCTCGGGTGTGGTGCCCTCACCGATAGCCCGCGCGTAGCTTGCCAGCTGCAACACCGGGCGCCCGAGGTTCCGGGCAATGACCAGCGCCAGCAGAATGGCGAAAATCAGGATGGCGGTCACCAGCAGGGCAATTTCCACCGCTCGCCGGTAGTAATTCTGGAGCGTGGCATCACGGCTAATAAGCAGCACGGCCTGGACGGCGGCGGGGTCTGATTCGCCCAGGTTGATGATCCGGGTGAAATAACCGGCACTTTCAATAAAATTGGCGTTGGCGGATGCGCCTGCAAGCTCCTGTTCCAGCTTGGCATCGATGCTGCTGGTGGCGGCAAAACTGTTCAGGTTGTCGTTCTGGTTCGATCGCGCCCGGAAGATCACCGAGGTGCCACTGAGCCTGGCGATGACCTCTGCCAGGGACTGGTCCATGGCAAAGCCGCTGACCAGCGAGGCCCGAAGCCCCGGGGCCTCTATCGGGATGATGAGAATCTCGTAGCCCCTGCCATCAATGGCCCGCAGTGACCGGGTAAACCCATTACGACGGGTGCTTGTCAGCTGTTCCTGGCTGACGGCAGGAAAAGGGTTTTGCAGGGTCGAGGCCAGGGGCTCTCCCTGACTGTCCAGCAAGAGCGCGAAGTCGGCACCCACCCTGCCGCTGTGGTTTTCCAGGGCACTGTCGATGGTTGCCGGGTCGCGGCTGGCAATGGCCGAGCGAAAGCCGAAATCCTGCACCACAACACTGAGCCGGGACAGTTCCAGATCGGTCCGGCGATCAATGACCTCGTTGGTCAGCCGCTCTCCGATGGCCAGCTGTTCCAGTGCACGGCTTTTTTCATCCTCGAACAGGTACACCATCAGCAGGGCGATGATCACCAGGCTGACCAGCGCCACCAGTGAGATCATCGCCGCAATAAGCCGGCCCCGGAATCCGAGACGAGATACCAGACCCATCAAAGCTCCCGAAAGCGCTGCTGGAGACGGTCCAGCGAGCCTTCTGCGGCAGGCTCGGGCTCAAGATTGAGGGTGACGATTGCGGACTCGCTATCACGTTCGATTTCACGGGTGACCGGGCGGGTATTATCCGGCAGCCGTGGGTGCCAGATCTCAAGTGTCACCGTGCCCTGGCTGCCCTCGCTGGGCAGTGTATCGAGCGACAGGGTGACCTTGCCGGAGGTATCTGTCCGGCCGGTGTCAGCGGTGTCGGTGACCACCACAAAGCCCTGCATGTGGTCGTGAATGTTGCAGCCCAGTTCAACGATGCCTGGCTTGTCGAAAACAATGGGAGCCGCCGGGCGGTCGGCGTAAAGCTCGATGTTGAAGGTTTTTGCCGGCGAGAAGGAATACACGTGATGCTGGGTATTGTCGCGATTCGGGAAATCCACGCTGGAGCCGACTGGCACCACCAGTACATGGGGATGGAAGGCGCGATCCTTCTGATAGATTTCGGCAGAAACCGGTGTTGCCGGACGGGCACTGTCTACGGAAACCACGGCATTGGCCACGGGTTCGGTGTTGCCTTCCAGGGTGACGGTTACGGACAGCTCGTACGCGTTGGCTGTCGATACCATGGCAGAAATCAACAGTCCCGCCAGCACTGCAATCGCTGATACTTTCATTAAACCTCTGAACCTGTCAGGCCAGGCCGGACCCGAGAGAAAATCGAATGTGGTTCCTTACCAGCAGATTTTCCCAGTAATGCCGCATCCAGTCCCAGGCGGCGTTGTTCACCTGCTCGACAAACGGGTCGAGGTTGAGTTCGTAGTAGTCCGGCGTGCCTGCTATCTGCAACACGGTTACGGTGATGGAGTCGTCCAGCTCGTTGGCAAAGGGCTCGCCGATAAGCTGATGAGCCAGAAGATTAGCACGAGTTGCTTCCATATCCACGATTTCGCTGGCCCGGGTACACCGGTTGTTTTCGTACATTTCTTCCATCAACCGATGACAAAGGTAGGCGCGGATCAGTAGGCCATCGAGACCGTCGTAGCGAACCAGGAGCGCTGATGGCTGAGTAAAATACCGGATGGCGGCATTCACAAAGGGCTCAAACAGATCGGCTTTTCCGGCTTCCCGGGCACAGGCTTCAACGCATTCGATGAGCCTTGGTGCCATTTCGATGTACTCAACCACGAACTGGAACAGGCAGGTGGCGGGCTGATACCCCTCAATAGTGACCGCAGACGGGAGCGCGGCAACCTTTTCGTGAAGCTGTCGGAGGAAGGTCCCGGAGCGGGCTTCCTTGCGCCGCGCCTGGTCAATAATCTCAAGGACTACCTGTGGTGTCATTTCAGGAGAAGCCGATGTCTGAACGAATTGAGGTCGCAAGGCGCCTCCCGTTGTTAGCAACTGATAGCAACGAGTTCCCGGGCAGGAGAGGAGGGCTGGCTACCACATCGTGCCTGCCTTTTCAGACAAGTGTAGCCGAGATTTTTGCGACTGCTTTTCCGCTGTGATGAAAATACCCGGCTGTAATGTTACGGATTGAATCTGCGTCACTGGCTCTGGAACCAACGGTCGTTCCTGGTATGGGACCAGCACAGCCATCCCATGCTCAGGGCCCGCGCTACCATCAGAGAGATCAGCGCGAACCAGAGCCCGTGATTGCCCCAGCCCGTGGTCAGCCACCAGACCGGTGCAAACACGGCCAGGGCCGAAAACAGCATGGTGTTCTGCATGTCCCGGGTTCGGGTTGCGCCGATAAAAATCCCATCAAGAAGAAAGCCCCAGACTGCGGCAAAAGGTAGCAGCCAAAGCCAGGGCAGGTAGCGCCAGGCGGTGGCTCTCACTTCCTCGATACCGGTTAGCAGTGCAATGAGCCAATGCCCGCCGGCCACAAAAACAATGGTGAGCAAGAGGGCGCCCCAGAGTGACCATCGCAGGGCACTTCGAAAGACCACCCGGAAGCGCCGCCGGCTGCCTTTGCCGATAGCCTCGCCAATCAGCGCCTCGGCAGCATTGGCAAAACCGTCCAGGGCGTTGGAGATCAACAGAAGAAAGGTGATCAGAACGGCATTGGCAGCGAGGATGGTGTCTCCCTGACGGGCGCCCTGGGCGGTAAAAAATGCCAGCACCAATAACAGCGCGATGGTTCGGACCATGATGTAGCGGTTAACCTGGAGAATCCTCAGGTAATCCTCGAGTTTGCCGAACAGAGCCTTCGTCAGCCCCTGCCCCTCAGGCATTCGCCGTAATACGATCAGGAAACCGATGGCGGCGGCACCGTATTCGGCGATCACAGTGGCAATGGCCACGCCACGGCTGTTCCAGCCAAGCACGGTAACAAAAAGAATATCCAACACGATGTTCAGGCCGTTTGCTGCAATCAGCATGATCATCGGGCCCCGTGGAAACTGGGTGCCGATGAGCCAGCCAACCAGCGTGTACTGGCAGAGAACGGCCGGCGCGCTCCAGATCCGGATTCCGGCGTACTCGGCCGCCAGTTCGGTCACGTTGTCACTGGGATTCATCAGGCTCAGGCCGGTCTGTATCAGAGGCTGGTGAAACAGAATGAGAAGAAGGCCGATCCCGGTTGCCAACAGGATCGAGCGCAGCAGCAATGCCACCTGACTGAAGTTGTCCCGCTTGCCCCATGCCTGAGCGGCCAGGCCGGTCGTGCCCATGCGCATGAAGCCAAAGGTCCAGTACAGGATGCTGAACAGATTGGCACCAACGGCGACGGCGCCAAGATACTCCGGGCTTTCCAGGTGGCCGAGCACGGCCGTATCCACCAGTCCCAGGAGAGGGACGGTGAGGTTGGTGAGCATCAATGGCCAGGCCAGGGCCCAGAGACGTCGGTCGGTTGCCGGCAAGTTAAAAGGCATATGCGTTTTAATTCTTAAAAAATTCTGTTTAGCTTTTTTGGGTTTAGCCGATTTTTTAGTCTTTTTTTGATCTGTGTCTATACTCCAAGCTGAGTATCCGAAAGCAGGCTTCCACTCTGGTTTTGCGGTGTATGCGACGCCGAAAATGCCAGCGGGATAACGCAAAATCCGACAAGAATAACACTCTGTGGAGACACAGTATGCGCGTGCACGCTCAGCGGGCAGGTGCCCTTTTAGGCGGTCTGATGTTCCCCGCCTGGTCCATGGCGGACTGGACACTGAACATGACCCCCGGGGTGACCGGCACCAGTAATGACATTTTCAGCCTTCACATGACCATACTCTGGATCTGCGTCGTCATTGGCGTCGTGGTTTTCGGTGTCATGTTCTGGTCTATTTTTGCCCACCGTAAATCCCAGGGCGCCAAACCGGCGAACTTCCACGAAAACACTCTGGTCGAGATTCTCTGGACCATCATACCTTTTGCGATACTGGTTGTTATGGCGATTCCTGCCACTGCAACTCTGGTGGACATGTATGACACTTCGGAATCGGAAGTGGACATCAAGGTCACCGGCTATCAGTGGAAGTGGCAATACGAATACATTAATGAAGATTTCGGTTACTTCTCGAATTTGTCCACGCCCCGGGATCAGATCGAGAATCGCCAGGCCAAGGGAGAGAACTACCTCCTCGAAGTGGATAACCCGCTGGTAATTCCTGTCGGGAAAAAGGTTCGCTTTTTGTTAACGGCCAACGATGTCATCCATTCCTGGTGGGTTCCGGATTTTGGCGTCAAGAAAGACGCCATCCCGGGCTTTATCAACGAGACCTGGACCCGGGTCGACAAGCCCGGCATCTATCGCGGCCAGTGTACTGAGCTCTGCGGGAAGGATCACGGCTTCATGCCGGTGGTTGTCGAGGCGGTGCCCGAGGAGGAATACAACGCCTGGGTCGCTGAAAAGAAAGAGGCCGCCGAGCGAGAACGCCAGCTGACCCAGAAAGACTGGACCATGGCAGAGTTGATGGAGCGCGGCGAGAAAGCCTATCAGACCGCCTGCGCCGCCTGTCACCAGCCGAACGGTCAGGGCGCGCCACCAGCCTTCCCGTCTCTGGTCGGAACCCAGGTCGTTACTGAAGACATGGCAGCCCATATCGACATCGTTGTGAATGGTGTCTCGGGAAGCGCCATGCAGGCCTTCGGCAATCAGCTGAGTGAAGTGGACCTTGCAGCCGTGATTACCTACGAGCGTAATGCCTGGGGTAACAACACCGGCGAAATGGTCACTCCGAAAGAAATATTTGATTACAAGAACCAACAGTAATCATCGCCAGATAACAGATATCACCAGCCACAAAAAATGGCGGTAACGGGGGTTTTCATGAGTGCGGTTGCAGATACCCACGCCCAGGATCATCATCACGGCCCGGCCAAAGGCATAAGCCGTTGGCTGTTGACCACAAACCACAAGGATATCGGGTCCATGTACCTGATATTCAGTTTCACCATGTTCCTGCTCGGCGGGGCCATGGCAATGGTCATCCGGGCGGAGCTTTTCCAGCCGGGGCTGCAGATTGTGCAGCCGGAATTCTTTAACCAGATGACCACCATGCACGGCCTGATTATGGTGTTTGGTGCGGTCATGCCGGCGTTTGTCGGGCTCGCCAACTGGATGCTGCCGCTGATGATCGGGGCGCCGGATATGGCATTGCCACGGATGAATAACTGGAGTTTCTGGCTGCTTCCGTGCGCCTTCCTGATCCTGGTTTCCACCCTGTTCATGGAAGGGGGTGCGCCCAACTTCGGCTGGACCTTCTACGCCCCCCTGTCGACGACCTACGGGCCGCCGAGCACCACCTTCTTTATCTTTGCGGTTCACATAATGGGTGTCTCGTCGATCATGGGTGCGATTAACGTGATCGCCACGATCCTGAATATGCGGGCACCGGGCATGACCCTGATGAAAATGCCCCTGTTTGTCTGGACCTGGTTGATTACCGCGTTCCTGCTGATTGCAGTCATGCCGGTACTGGCCGGCGTCGTCACCATGATGTTGATGGACATCAACTTTGGCACCAGCTTCTTCGATGCTTCCGGCGGCGGTGATCCGGTGCTGTTCCAGCACGTGTTCTGGTTCTTCGGGCATCCCGAGGTTTACATCATGATCCTGCCGGCCTTCGGGGCGGTCTCACACATCATTCCGGCGTTCTCCCGCAAACCGCTGTTTGGCTATGCCTCCATGGTCTACGCAGTCGGTGCCATTGCTCTGCTCTCGTTTGTGGTCTGGGCGCACCACATGTTTACGGTGGGTATTCCCATCGTCGGCCAGCTGTTCTTCATGTACGCCACCATGCTCATCGCAGTGCCCACCGGGGTGAAGGTTTTCAACTGGGTGGCCACGATGTTCAGGGGCTCATTGACCTTTGAGGCGCCGATGCTGTTCTCAGTTGCCTTCGTCATCCTGTTTACCATCGGCGGTTTCTCCGGCCTTATGCTGGCTATTGCGCCGGCAGATTTTCAGTACCACGACACCTACTTCGTAGTCGCCCACTTCCACTACGTGCTGGTACCGGGTGCGATCTTCGGTATCTTTGCCTCCGCCTACTTCTGGCTGCCCAAGTGGACCGGGCACATGTATGACGAAACCCTGGCCAAGACCCATTTCTGGCTGTCTTTTGTTGGCATGAACCTGGCGTTCTTCCCGATGCACTTCCTGGGACTGGCAGGCATGCCACGACGGATTCCGGATTACGCGCTGCAGTTCGCCGATTTCAACATGGTTTCCAGTGTCGGTGCATTCATGTTCGGTGCCACACAGCTGTTGTTCCTGTTTATCGTGGTCAAGTGCATCAGGGGTGGCAAAGAGGCTCCGGCCAAGCCCTGGGATGGTGCTGAAGGTCTCGAATGGACTGTGCCCTCACCGGCGCCATACCACACCTTCGCAACGCCGCCGGTAGTGAAGTAGGGGGCACTGGCTATGGCAGAACAACAGGCAAATAGCGCCGGAGCCCCCAAGGGCAATGCTCGAGTGGTGGGCTGGTGCATGGTCAGCGTGGTCGGCATGTTTGCCTTTGGATTTGCCATGGTGCCTCTGTACGACGTGTTCTGCGAAATTACCGGGATTAACGGAAAGACCGGGGGGCGGTACGAATCCACCGAGGTGGCAGAAGCAGACGTGACCCGAACGGTCAAGGTTCAGTTTCTCGCCTCCAACGGACCGGGGATGACCTGGAAATTCCGCCCGGTTGTGCGGTCGGTGGATGTTCACCCCGGTGAGCCGACTACTGTGAATTTCTATGCCGAAAACCCGACAAGTGAGCCAATGGTAGGCCAGGCGGTCCCTAGCCTCGCGCCTTCAGAGGGGACGCTGTATTTTCATAAGACCGAGTGCTTCTGCTTTAACCAACAGCCTCTTGAAGCGGGTGAAAGTACCGAAATGCCTCTGATCTTTATCGTCGACAAGGACTTGCCGGCGCATATCACCAAACTAACTCTGTCTTACACGCTCTACGATCAGGGTAAACAGGTGTCGGCAGCACAAAACTCCCGGAAAGAAACAACAACAAACGACAACGGATAAGCCATCGGAGACTGTCATGGCGGATAACCAGACCTATTACGTTCCGGAACAGAGCAAGTGGCCGATCGTCGCCACGATTGGCCTTGGGGTAACTCTTTACGGGGTGGCCTCAATCTTGGTGAATGGCAAACAGGGGGACAGCACAACCGGTGCCTGGATAATGTTCTGGATCGGCGCCCTGATTATGGCCTACATGCTGTTCGGGTGGTTTGGAGCCGTCATCAAAGAGAGTCGGGCGGGACTCTACAGTGATCAGATGGACCGCTCGTTCCGCTGGGGGATGAGTTGGTTCATTTTCTCAGAGGTGATGTTTTTCGCCGCGTTTTTCGGTGCGTTGTTCTACATCAGGGTGTTTGCGGTGCCCTGGCTTGGTGGCGAGGGTGACCGAGGTTCCTCGAACATGTTGTGGGAGGGCTTTCAGTCGACCTGGCCTCTTATCAACAATCCCAGCCCGGAAGCTTATCCCGGCCCCAAGGAGGTTATCAGCGCCTGGGGCCTGCCTTTGATGAACACGATCTTGCTGGTGACGTCTTCATTTACGGTAACCGTGGCGCACCATGCATTGAAGGCAGGTAATCGGGCGAAGACCAAACTTTGGCTGGCTGCAACCATCGCTCTGGCCGTGGTCTTCATGTTTGTTCAGGGCTATGAATACCTCCATGCCTACCGTGACCTCGACCTGACCCTGCAATCCGGCATCTACGGCAGTACGTTCTTTATGCTGACTGGCTTCCACGGTGCCCATGTGATGCTTGGCACATTGATGCTGGCCATTATGCTGGTGCGAATCAACAAGGGCCACTTCACTGCGGAAAACCATTTTGGTTTCGAGGCAACCGCATGGTATTGGCATTTTGTCGACGTGGTCTGGCTGGGATTGTTCGTGTTCGTTTACATCATTTGATCTGCGTAGTCAGGGAGTCGGATTAAGAGTCAGGCTCCCGTTCCACAGAGCAATCAGTACCACAGCCAGGAGCAGTATGCTAAGCGTCACCCGGACGGCCAGAGAGTTAACAACCCGATTGGTCTTGCCGCCGTCTTTAATGAGAAAAAACAGGCCACTGAAAAGGCTTACAACCACAGAAAGCATCAGGAAAACAATAACTGCTTTGAGCATGGGACTTCCTGTTTTTATTGGTTTGATGGATGTACGGTTCGCAAACGGTTCCGGACTCGCTGAGGTCACTATAGCAGAGCATGTCTGATTCGCAGGGCAAACACCGCCGATGGCAGTTTGACTGGCGGCTGCTGGTGTTCAGTGGGGTCTTACTGCCGATACTTATTGGCCTCGGTGTCTGGCAGCTGAATCGGGCGGAAGAAAAGCAGCTTCTGCTGAACCAGTGGCAGCAGGAAGCGGAAAACCGGGCCTGGCAGGACATGGAGTCCGGTGATCTGACCCGTGGTCGGCCTCTGACACTGACCGGGATGTACGGAAGCCGAAACTGGCTGCTGGATAACCGGACCCGTGATGGCATCCCGGGTTATGAAGTCCTGACAGAGTTTCGTCCTCTGGAAGGGCCGCCGGTTGTGGTTAATCGCGGTTGGGTCCAGGCGCCGCGAACCCGGGATCAGCTCCCGCAGCTGGAAACGCCGGAAGGGATTTTTACCCTGGAAGGTCGACTCAGTGACTATCCGGTGCCGCCGGTGCTGGTGGATCAGCCAGAGGCAGGCGGTCCGTGGCCCCGGCGGGTACAGAGTCTGTCCGGAGAGGCCGCACGAAAGGAGATTCCGGATCTTCCCGACAAAATAGTAAGGCTTTCCGGCAATCGCCAGCCGGGCGCTTACCGGGCGGATTGGGAACCGGACCTGATGGGGCCACAAACCCATTACGGATATGCCACGCAATGGTTTGCGCTGGCCGTGGCGCTGACTATATTGACTATAGTGGCGAGTTACCGAAAGACAGGAGCCAATAATGACAATGACAATGGCTAACCGGATATCCGACCAGGAACACAACGAAGGGCCAACCCCGGAACAGGTGCGTCGCGGCCGTCGCACGGCATTCCTCCTGTTTGCGCTGGGTTTTGGCCCGATGATTGTTGCAACCATCATGTTTTATACCGGCTGGCTGAACCCGGCCGGCCACACCAATAACGGCGTTTTGCTCCAGCCAGTGGCCCCGGTTTCAACGCTCAATCTCGAAACGGCTTCCGGTACTCCGCTGGCAGAACGCTTTGGCCCGGAAAAAATCGATCCGGACTGGCTTATGATTGTGGCTTCCGGCCAATGTGGTAGCCAGTGTGAAGAGCTGCTCTATCTGGCCAGGCAGGTGAATATCGCCCTTGGCAAGAACGCTAACCGAGTCTCCCGGGCTGCCGCACTGGGTAGTGTGCCCTCCGATCTGCAGGCGCGTTGGTCCTCCGAATACAGCTCCATGGAGCGCCTTGTGCCTGCGGCGGGTGCCCGGCCGGACTGGCCAGCCGGTATCAATCCGGAAGCGGAGCCGCGCATCCTGCTGGTTGATCCGTTCGGTAATGTGATGATGCATTACGGTTCCGAACATACTGGAAAGGATATGCTGGAGGATCTCAAGCATCTGCTCAAACTGTCGCAGATCGGTTAATGGCCAGAGCGGAGAGTCAGCCTTGAATCAGTCATCTGTTTCCCCAACCACGGCAGCCCACAAGATGGCAAAGTGGGCAACCTTTGCCGTTTTGCTGGCGGTTGTCGTGATCATGCTGGGTGCCTGGACCCGCCTGGTGCACGCAGGGCTGGGGTGTCCTGACTGGCCCGGGTGCTATGGTTTTCTCACGGTGCCCCAGAGCGAATCGAACATTGCCATAGCGAATGCCCGTTTTCCCGATACGCCGGTGGATGTGCAAAAAGGCTGGCCCGAAATGATCCACCGTTACGCCGCCGGCACCCTGGGGCTGGTGGTGTTCGGCCTGGCGGCCTACGCGGTTCGTAACCGGCGCCAGGGTGTTCCGGTAAAGCTGCCTTTGTTTATCGCCGTTTTCATCATTCTTCAGGGCGCTTTCGGCATGTGGACGGTGACCCTGAAACTGTGGCCCCAGGTGGTGGCGCTGCACCTGCTTGGCGGCTTTACCACCCTGAGTCTGCTGGCGTTGCTGGCATTCAGGTTGCGACGTCAGGCCAGGCAGACGCAGGATCGGGAACCACCGCTATCAACCGCCCTGTCGGGTTTCCGGCCCTGGCTCTATGGCGGGCTGCTGTTAGTGGTGATGCAGATCGCCCTGGGGGCCTGGACAGCGGCCAATTACGCGGCCGTTGCCTGTACCGATCTGCCTACGTGCCAGGGCCAGTGGTGGCCTGAGGGCATGGATTTCCGGCACGGCTTTGACGTTACCCAGCACGTGGGCCCCAACTATCTGGGAGGTCAGCTTACCGCTGACGGGCGGGTGGCGATCCATGTTACACACAGACTTGGTGCTGTGGTGGTACTATTCTATTTCACGGCATTGCTGGCGTTGATGTGGCGGCGACGGGGCGAATCCGGACTCGACAACCCCGTTAAACTGGTGGCGGTCCTGCTGGGTGTCCAGATCCTGTTGGGTCTGGCCAACGTGATTTTCCATATTCCCCTGTCCATCGCCGTGGCCCATAACGCCATGGGCGCAGGACTCCTTCTTTCAGTTATTCACCTGATCTGGCGGCATCAGCTATTACTCGAACCACATAGCGTCCCGGCAACACACACAACAACAATGAACCAGGAGGTTACGGCATGAGCGAGCAAGTGGAAGCACTGCCGGCCCAGGCAATTGCGAGCGACTCCAGAACAACCATTTCCTGGCGTGACTTTCTGGAGCTGACCAAGCCCAGGGTTGTCGCGCTGATGATCCTTACCTCGGTGATCGGCATGCTGCTGGCGGCGCCAGGCGTGCCCGGTTGGGGCGTGTTGGTCTGGGGCAATCTGGGTATTGCCCTGCTTGCCGGCTCGGCTGCGGTGGTCAACCATGTGGTAGACCAGAAAATTGACACCGTCATGGCTCGCACCCGCAAGCGCCCGGTGGCCACAGGCAAGATCTCGCCTCTGGATGCGATCCTGTTCGCAACGATACTCGCGTGTGTTGGTATGGCCGTGCTGATGTGGCAGGTGAACCACCTCACTGCCTGGCTGACCCTCGCCTCCCTGGTGGGTTACGCCGGTGTTTATACCTTGTTCCTCAAGCGGGCTACGCCCCAGAATATCACCATCGGAGGTCTTGCCGGGGCCATGCCACCGTTGTTGGGCTGGACCGCTGTGACCGGCCAGGTTGAGGGCCACGCTCTGCTGCTGGTGCTGATCATTTTTGCCTGGACCCCGCCGCATTTCTGGGCTCTGGCTATCCATCGCAAGGAAGAGTACGCCAAGGCGGGCATTCCCATGCTGCCGGTCACTCATGGCAACAAGTTCACCGAGCTGCACATCCTGCTCTACACCCTGATGTTGCTGGCGGTCAGTCTGCTACCTTTTGTCACAGGCATGTCCGGCGGTATCTACCTGGTGGGCGCCCTGGCCCTTGGCCTGCGCTTTCTGCAGTATGCGGTAAGGCTGTTGAAGGGTGACGATCGGCGGGTGGCCCTGAATACCTTCAAGTATTCCATCACTTACCTCATGGCCCTGTTTGTGGTATTGCTTGTGGATCATTTTGTATTCTTTTGAGTCAGACATTGTGCTGACGCAGGCGGGGATGGCTTTCCGAAACACGCTGTAAATACGTCCGTGTACGCCCGGCTACGCCATCCATGGCTCCGCACGGTTTCGGAAAGCCATCCCCGTCTGCTTATCTGATCAACGAAGTGGACCACCCATGAAAAGCTCCAGCTCTATTCGCCTTACCCTGTTCTGCCTTCTGCTAATCGTTGTTCTGATCTTTGGACTGGTTGTTGGACGGCAGGTATTTCTGGTGGGTAACCAGGAACCGATTCCGGCGCCGGAGCTGACGGAGTTCAATACGTATGTCTATGATCAGCCTCGTCAATTGGCAGAGTTCACGCTGACGGATGAGAACGGTGAAACGGTCACGCGGGAGAGTCTGAGGGGTCGCTGGACCATTGCATTCGTGGGCTACACCAATTGCCCGGATATCTGCCCGGCAGCCATGGCCAATTTGCGCCAGACCGACAAGCTGCTGTCCAAGGAATTGCCCCAGCCTGACTATCTGCTGGTCAGCGCTGACCCGGAGCACGATACGCCGGAGAAACTCAAAGCCTACACGGACTTCTTCGGTGAACATTTCCATGGTCTGACCGGAGATCTGGACACCTTGCGGGAACTGGCCAAAAGCCTGAACGCGGTGTTTGTCCATCGTGAGGTGGATGGCGAGCTGCTGGTGGATCACAGCGGCCATTTTGCGCTGCTGAACCCCGACGGCGAACTTGCTGCTGTGATCCAGCCGCCCCATAATCCGCACAACCTGGCCGAGGCCTTTGAGCGGATTTACCAGTGGGCAAAGGCCAATCGTGAACGGGTGAGCTCCTGACGCTTCAGAAACCCGGAATCCGATGCTCCCTATTGATGCCATTCTTCCAGACCTGAAAGCGGCCCTGGAACGCACGACTACCGTACTTCTGCAGGCTCCGCCCGGTGCCGGTAAAACCACCCGTGTGCCTGCCGCCCTTCTGGATGCGCCCTGGCGCGGTGACGGCAAGATCCTGATGCTGGAGCCCCGTCGGCTTGCAGCTCGCTCTGCCGCCCGGTTCATGGCCCGGCAACTCAATGAACAGCCCGGACAGACGGTAGGCTATCGCACAAGGCTGGATACCCGTGTGTCTGCGGCCACCCGGATCGAAGTCGTGACCGAAGGCATCCTGACCCGGCTGATCCAGGCGGATCCGATGCTGGAGGAGTACGCGGCGGTCATCTTTGATGAGTTCCATGAGCGCTCTTTGCAGGCGGATCTGGGCCTGGCCCTGGTGCGGGAATCGCAGCAGGCGTTGCGGGAGGATCTGCGGTTGCTGGTGATGTCCGCAACCCTGGATACCGGGCCGATTGCGCAAGTGCTTGGAGACGTTCCCGTAATAACCAGTGAAGGACGGGCGTTTCCGGTCGATGTTCATTACCGGCCGTTGCCGCGCAGTGGCCGCATGGTGGATCAGGTTACCGCTGTGGTTCGGGAGGCATTGGCTGATCAAAGCGGCTCACTGCTGGTGTTTCTGCCCGGTGTGGGTGAGATACGTCGGGTTGAGCAACAGCTCCGTGCAAACCTGCCGGACCGGGTGATACTTGCTCCACTATACGGCAATCTGAAATCGGAGCAGCAGGACCAGGCAATCTCGCCGGCTCCCGAAGGCCAGCGCAAGGTGGTGTTGGCTACGGCTATTGCCGAAACCAGTCTGACCATTGAAGGGGTTCGGGTTGTTATCGATTGCGGTCAGCAGCGTCGGGCCGTTTTTGATCCCAACAGTGGCATGACCCGCCTGGTCACTGGCCGGGTATCCAGGGCTTCTGCGGAACAGCGTAAAGGCCGGGCCGGCCGGATGGAGCCCGGGGTCTGTTATCGATTGTGGAGCGAATCGGAACAGTTCGGATTGGCCGATTACACGCCGCCCGAAATTCTGAAGGCCGATCTGGCACCCTTGGTGCTGGAATTAGCCCAGTGGGGCGCGCGGGAAGCCGATGCCGTCGCCTGGATTGATAAGCCCCCTGCCGCCCATTGGAGGCAGGCTGTGGCCCTCCTGCGGTGGCTCGATCTGCTCGATTCAGACGGAGCTATTACGGACCACGGCAAAGCGGCCCGGGAGCTGGGTATACACCCGCGACTGGCGCATATGGTGCTGAAAGGCCGTTCTATAGGGCTCGGAGGCGCGGCTGCGGCCGTGGCCGCCTTGCTGGAAGAGCGTGATCTCCTGGGCCCCGGAACTGGTGCGGACATGCACGAGCGGGTTCGGGTGTTCTTCGGGGAACGGCGGGATCGCACGCTGGATGTCGCTCGCCTGAAGGCTGTACGCCAGTCGGCCCGGCGTCTTTCCGGGCCCGGGACGACTGAGGCAACACCGCCCTCGGAGACCGAAATCGGCCGATTGCTTGCCCTGGCCTATCCGGACCGTATTGCCAGGCGGCGATCGGATAAGGCGGCGAGGTATCAGCTCAGTAATGGCAAAGGTGCGGTACTGAGAGAGGATGATCCCCTGGCACGGCACGAGTGGCTGGTGGCGGCCGAGCTGGATGGCCAGGCCCGCGAAGCCACGATTTACCTGGCCGCGCCGGTGGACATTCCGGACCTGGAGCTCGACCTGGCTGACCACATACAGGAGATCGAAGAGGCACTGTGGGACGACAGCCAGGGTAAAATTCTGGCGCGGCGTGCGCGAAAACTGGGTGAACTCGTGCTTCAGGAAAAGCCGCTCGGCCGGGTGGATCCGGAACTGGTCCGGCAGGGGCTGCTCAGCGCGATTCGGAAGAAGGGCCTGGAAAGCCTGCCCTGGAGTGATGGCAGTCGCCAGTGGCGTGCCCGAATGAGGTTGCTCGCCAGAACCTTCCCGGATTCCGGCTGGCCGGACACCGATGACGCGGCGTTACTGGATAGTCTCGAGGTTTGGCTGGGCCCGTTTCTGGTCGGCATGACCCGATGGTCCGATCTGGCCCGGATCGACTTGCTGGCGGCCCTTAACAGCCTGATTGATTACCCGTCCCAGCAGCAGCTTCAGAGTCTGGCGCCAACACATCTGACCATACCGACCGGCCAGCGGGTGAGTCTGGATTACACCGCCGACAATGGCCCGGTGTTGGCGGCCAAGCTCCAGGCGCTGTTTGGCTGGAAAGAAACCCCTGCCGTTGCCGGTGGGCGGGTACCGGTGGTGCTTCATCTGTTGTCCCCCGCGCAACGGCCTCTGGCGGTCACCGCCGATCTGGCCAGTTTCTGGCGTAACGCCTACCCCGAGGTGCGCAAGGAAATTCGTGGGCGGTATCCCAAGCATCCCTGGCCGGAAGATCCGTTTACCGCCGAGGCTCAGCAGGGCACGAAAAAACGCCCAACTCGCTGATGCGTTTGCTGACCAGCGCGTGTGGCACCCGCTCAAAGTAGATATTCCGTGGCGTTATCCAGTCTCCCGGCGGTGCGTTGAGTTCTTCCGCGGGCATTTCCTCGAGTTCAACCGACCCGGGGTCGGCGTCGCTGTTCCGGAAGCTGTCGGCAAGAACCCAGAGGGGCTTCCCGGCCGCATGGGCCGCCAGAGCCAACAAGTGTGTACCGCTTTTGTTGATAAAATGCCCATTGGAAAGCCAGGTATCGCACCCGGTGATCACCAGGTCAGCCTGGGGCACAAACAGCCCCATCTGCGCATCGGTGATCAAGGTGACGGGTATGGCTAGCTCGTTCAGCGCCCGTGCCAGGGAGTGGCCCTCGAAGCCCGGGCTGCTCTGGGTGCAGATGACAGAGAAGGCCTGGCGCTGTTCCGCCATGTTACGAAACAGCGCCAGTACCGCGGAGCTGGCGCTATGGGTCAGTATCACCGGCGACTCTGGCAGAAGATCGAGGGCTTGCCGGGCAATGGTTCCGGTGGCATTTTCCAGCTGGTCTCTGATGTCCATGACGGCCTGAAGGGCGACCTGAACATCACTGGAAAGACGCTGCTCGATCATGGCCAGTGCATTGCCAATCACGATCATGCTCGGGCGTGCCGCCCGGAGTTCTGCCAGTAGCCTCAGAAATGTCTCGCCCTCTGGCTCGACCTCGTCCAGGTAAGATAGCAGTTGATCGAGGGTGTTCATTGCCAGCTGTGTAGCGCCTGACCGGGAGTCCGCTTTCAGTGCGGCCAGAAGGGACTTTGCCCTCGCATCAAGTTCCTGCATTCCGCTCTTCCGTGCTTATGTGCTGCTTCAAGGGTAGCACCTGTACGGTCTTTTCCTGATGTCTGGAGGTGAAAATAGCACTTGCCTGAATGTCAGCCCTGTATAAAATACGCGCAACTCAACCCCGAGTGCGCAGTATCCATGCACCTTGTTTCCTTCGATATTTTCCGAACCCTGGGTTTTCCCGACACCACCGTCCTCAAGCCGGACCAGTTTTTGCGTCATAAAGAACTGTTGCGGGAAGCAGATTGGGTCCTGTTTCCAGAGTACTGGCAGTTAAATGCCCTGGTTCACGGTCTCAAGTGCCGGGTGTTTCCCAGCGAAGCCAGCTACCGCATCGGCCACGACAAAGTGGAGATGACCCGTGCATTCCAGACGGTGGCCCCGGAGCACACGCCCTGGACCATGATTGAGGCCAACGGCCCGGTGGAACGTGACATGATCTGGGATGCCATGGTGCATCCGTTCGTGGCAAAGCTTCCCAAGGCCAGCATGGGCGAAGGCGTCTGGCTGATTGAATCCCGCGAGGACTGGCGCCGCTACTGCGAACGCACCGACGTGCTCTACGGCCAGGAATACCTCCCTCTGGACCGGGATGCGCGAGTTGTGGTGGTTGGCGATCAGGTGCTGACGGCTTACTGGCGAACCCAGGCCGATCAGGGCTTCTACAACAATGTGGCCCGGGGTGGCCGCATTGACAACAGTCCGGTTCCCCCGGTGATGACGGACCTGGCGTTGCGGCTGGCCAGGGATCTGGGTGTTGATCACGCAGGCTTTGATATTGCGCTGGTGGATGGCCACCCTTACGTACTGGAATTCAACCGGCTGTTCGGAAACAAGGGATTGGGCCAGGGCACGGAGCTCCAGGAGGCGATTCTCGGCTATCTCCGGGAACAGACCGAACCGGAAGACCCGGACGGCCCCACCGAACCACCGCCGATATGGCCGGTGGCGGTCTAGGAATTCCCGCCAGAATTCATGCCAGTGGCGTTGCCAGTATTGCCCATTACTTATGGGTAGATATGCTCATATCCGGGCCCTCAAAAAAGCCCGATGATCGCGCTATCTAACGGGTGCTGCAGCGTTGCTGTAGTGCCTTTTTTTATGCCTGTTTGCCCTGTGGAGGGACACACCACCCATGACCGAAGCCGCTAACGCCAATATCGCCGATTACTACGAAGCCGACACGTTCAAGCGCATCAAGGACTTTGCCGACGGCAAGGAAACTCCGTTTGTGGTGATCGACACCGCAACGATTGACCGTCAGTACGACGAGCTGGTCGAGGGTTTCCCCTACGCCAAGGTTTACTATGCGGTGAAAGCCAACCCGGCCCCGCAGATCCTGACCATGCTGCGCGACAAGGGTGCCTCTTTCGATATCGCGTCGGTTTACGAGCTGGACAAGGTGATGGCCCTGGGTGTGACCGGTGAGCGGATCAGCTACGGCAATACCATCAAGAAGGCGAAGGACATTCGCACCTTCTACGAGAAAGGCGTTCGTATGTTTGCCACCGACTCGGAGGCAGACCTTCGCAACATCGCCAAGGCGGCCCCGGGCTCGAAAGTGTATGTGCGTATCCTGACCGAAGGTACCCTGACGGCAGACTGGCCGCTGTCCCGCAAGTTCGGCTGCCAGACCGACATGGCCATGGACCTGCTGATCCTTGCCCGTGACCTGGGTCTGGTGCCCTACGGCGTGTCGTTTCACGTCGGTTCCCAGCAGCGCGAGATTGGCGCCTGGGATGCGGCCCTGAACAAGGTGAAGGTGATTTTCGAGCGTCTGAAGGAAGAAGACGGTATCGAGCTTAAGATGATCAACATGGGCGGTGGTTTCCCGGCCAACTACATCACTCGCACCAATGAGCTGAAGGTGTACGCCGAGGAGATTGCCCGCTTCCTGCACGAGGACTTTGGTGCGGAGCTGCCGGAGATCATCATCGAGCCGGGCCGATCGCTGATTTCCAACGCCGGTGTTCTGGTGAGCGAGGTGGTTCTGATTTCCCGGAAATCCCGTACTGCCCTGCATCGCTGGGTGTTTACCGATGTGGGCAAGTTTTCAGGCCTGATCGAGACCCTGGATGAGGCGATCAAGTTTCCGATCTGGACTGAGAAGGCGGGCGAAGGCGAGGACTGTGTGATTGCCGGGCCGACCTGTGACAGTGCCGATATCATGTATGAGCATCACAAGTATCCGTTGCCGTTGAATCTGGCGATTGGGGATCGGATGTATTGGCTGTCTACCGGAGCCTATACGACGACCTACAGTGCCATTGAGTTTAATGGGTTTCCTCCGTTGAAGGACTATTACATCTGACCCTGTATTAGTTCGGAGTCTGGCCGCGGGGCGGGGGTGTCCTTTCCTCTGGGAAAAACAACTCGCTTTGCTCAGACATTTTTTCCCGGCGGAAAGGACACCCCCGCCCCACGGCCGTTCCGGCTGGATACGGGGAGTCCGCGAAGGGAAAATTGGTATTCAGAGAAGGATCAGCTTCCGGGCTGGTCCTTTTTTCGTTCCAGGTTCAGGGTAAAGGCCAGGGGCAAGACCAGCAGGCCGTAGGTGATCATCAGCATCAGGGCGTGGCGGGCATCGCCGGTCCAGTCGGCGACGACACCGCCAAGCATGGGCACGCAAAAAGCGACGGTGTAACCGACCAGAAAGGTGCCGGCGGAGAGGCGGCCAGTTTCGGCGGCGGAGACCACCAGCGGGGGTATCGCTACGAGCAGGATCAGGAGCATGCCGGCGACCAGGCTCATGAGAGTGGCGCTGACGATGGACCACCAGCCGGTAAGCATGACCGCGCCAATGGCGCCGAGCAGGCTGATGCTGGCCAGGGTGGCGATGACGCCACGACGCCCGACCCAGTAGCGCGCCATTTTCAGCATGATCAGGGAGGCGAAGACCTGGGCAAGGTTGTACCAGAACAGGGCATCCGGCAGTTTGTCGAACTGGCCCTGATGCTGCAGCAGGTTGCCCATGTACGCGTTGAGGCCAAAAAACAGCGAGCCGGAGAGGCCGAGCAGTAGACCGATTCTCAGGGTCAAGGGGTTATGCCAGTCCGGTAGCCAGGCTACTTTTCGCACCGGTTTAGCCCGGTCCCGTTTGGGCAGGAACAGGGCTGCGGCAACCAGCAGCGCCGGGAGTGACCAGGCCACCAGGGTGGCGCGCCAGCTGTTGTCTAGCAGGGGCATGAGCACAGGCAGCGTGATGCCGGCACCGATGAACTCACCCATCAGCATGCCGTTCATGTAGATCGCCGAGCCTAACGCGAGGTGGTGGGGTTCCAGCCACCGGGGCAGTAGTGCCGGCAGTGATGGTTGCATCATGGAGACGCCGATGCCCATGACGGCACTGGCAATCATCAGGGTCAGGGTGTCGGGCATCAGGCCGCGCCCGGCGGAGCCGATCACCATAATCACCATGGCCAGAGCCAGGGTATTGCGGGGGCCAATCCGGGCAATGGCCAGTGAGCCGGGCATGGAGCCGATGGCCAGCATCAGGATGGGCAGGGTGGTCAGGGCGCCGGTGAGTGCCTGGGTGAGTGCCAGTTCGTTGCTGATGAAAGGCGCCAGGGGCGGCGCGACCAGTACCGGTATCCGCAGGTAAACGCCGGCCAGCCAAAGCAACACCGCCACCGGCAGCAGCTTCGCTGGCGGTGGCGGTGTGGTCGCGGCCTGGTGTTCAGCCACGGGCAAGACGATTCAGTCTTCGCTGGTGTCCGGCAGGTAGGCTCCGTCTTCGTCGTGGACTTCACGGCCGGTAACCGGTGGATTGAAGGCACAGATCAGTCGCATGTCCTCGGTGCCACCGTACAGGGTGTGCTGGTCATGCTTGTCGAGTGCGTACAGGGTTCCGTCAGTGATCTCGTGGGTTTCACCGGTGGCCTTGTCCAGGATCTTGCCGTTGCCGGCAACGCAATAGACGGCTTCCAGGTGATGCTTGTACCAGAGGTTCAACTCGGCCCCGGCAGGGATGATGGTCTCGTGGAAGGAAAAGCCCATGCCGTCTTTCTTGAGCAGCATGCGGCGGCTTGTCCACCCTGGTCCGGTGACTTCCCGCTCGGTACCGATAATGTCTTGCACTCGTACGATTTTCATGAGCATTCCTCATTGTGTGATGGAATAGCCTTTTAGTATAAACATCCCTTTCAGGTGCGGTTCAACCGCCAATCGTCGTAAACGGCCATGGCCTGTTCGAGCGAGGTGGCGAATCTTTCCCGCTGCCGTTCATCCAGGGGGCGCCGTTTCCGGCACTTGTCGAAGGCTTTCTGAATTTCCTGTCGGCTCGATTTTTCAAGTCGCTCGAGCCAGTGATGGTCTGCTGGCTCAAGGTCCAGCAGGTCGCGACCAGCGTGATTCCGATGGGAGATATGCCACCAGTGATCCACGGCCCTTCCCAATACAACATAGCCGAACTGGCTGTCCTGTACAGGACCGAAGGTGGCTGTTTTCAATCCGTCCCTGAGCACGCCGATACTCAGCGCCGGCAAGGCCAGCCGATCGCCGTAGAAATAGCTGCCGGCAGCACCGATCAAACCGCCCACCAGAGCACCGGTTCCAAGGGAGGAGCCGAAGGTCAGCGCGTCGATTCCGGCGCCACTGACGGCGCCCGCGCCGAAGCCGGCGGTGGCCAGGTAGCGCTTGCTGACCGCCCAGGCTTTGCGGCTGTCTTCCGAGAACAGGTCGTGTTCGCTGTGCCACTCCAGTTCGGCTTCCTGGCGACGGATGCGCTGGTGCTGATAAAGATGTTCGATATCCACGCGCAGGGTCTGTTCCCGCTTGCGCTGGTGACGATACCAACGTTCCCGCAGCTGTTCGGCCAGGGAGCCGTCACTGGTTTCTGCAGCCTGGCCGGCGGTAAGCGTCCGTTTTTCCTGGTAGGACATCATGCTCTCAAGTGTCCTGGCGATCAGTACTGCGGCCTGATGGCGGCGCTGCTGCCGCTGGGCGGACAGGTAGTGAGTGGCCTGTTCCAGTGGTGTTTCCCAGTCCGGCTCCAGTTGTCCGAAAGCCCGTAAAAGGCCCAGATGTTGCTCGAATGGGGCGCGAACAGCGTCGAAACGGCGGACAACCTGAAAGAACTGGCCCAGCGCGGCCTGCCAGGTATCACTGTAGTCGTCGGCACCGATGCTGTTGATCAGGGCCAGGCTCGGGCGGCCGGTCCAGCGCAGGATGGTCATTTCTGCCTCGTGCTCTGCGCTGTAGGGCACCGAGCCGTCCACCACGTAGATGATCCCGGCGCCTTCAATCAGCGGTCTGAGAAGCTCACATTCATCGGTGAATCGGCCGTCCCCCTCATGCTGTGCCACAAAGGCTTTGACGGTGTCTGCGTGATCAGAGACGGAGACACTGTGAGCTTCCAGCCACTCCATTACCCGTCTCGGCCGCTGGAATCCGGGCGTGTCGACCAGAGTGTAGAGGGTCTGGCCGTCCACCTTCAGCGGGTAAGCCTGATGCCTGCGTGTGGTGCCGGGTTCCAGGGCAATGGCAATGGCATCGTTCTGGGACAGGGTCGCCACCACGCTGGATTTACCCTTGTTCGGGTGTCCGACGACCGCAAACGTGGGTATCTGAGTCATGACCCGTCCCCGATGGCTGTGTAGGGATCCCGCATCTGGAATGGGGGCAGAGACACCTGGACGAACTCGCTGCCCAACCTTTGGGCAAATCGCAGCCAGGGCTGGATCTGGTGGGCATCGGGTTGCTGATTGCTGTCCGTGGCCAGTGGCACCAGCGCGACCCTGGCGTTGTCGGGCCAGATGTCCCGGGCGGCCGCGAGGAAGTCCTGAAGCTCGCCGGTCGGGGGTTGCCAGCAGCGAACCAGCAGGATGACTGCCTTGGCGTTGTTTTTCAGATGCTCGGCGATCCGGTGCAGAGCCTGATCATCGTCCGAAAGGCTGGCGCTGCCGCCGGCCGTGAGCACGAGCTGCTTGCCTGACCGAAGCGACTCTGGCAATTCCGGTTCACCGGCGCCGGCCCAACACAACAGAATGTCGCTGTCGGGCAGTGGTAGCAGGTTGCCTCGAGTGTCGGTGTCCGGAAGATCGTCGGCGTCATGATGGCTGTTGCCAGTGTCCAGGGCGGGTGTTTCCATGCGATACAGCAGGGCGTGCATGGCTGGATGACTGGTGAGCAGGCGCCGGGATTTTTGCCGGGCCTGCACGGACGCACACGCCCAGAGAATTATCCTTGGCAGAAGAACCCAGGTTGCCCACATCATGGCCACAAACGGCCACCACAGGCCCCAGAGGGCCGGGTCAGGACTTGCCGTTGGGTTACCGGCCCGGAAAAAACGCGTCGCCTCGACCAGCGCAAGATCCGGGGCCGCGGCAGGCCAGAGCCAGGCCCAGGGCGTCGCAATGGCCTTTACCAATCCGTGATAGCTGGTGGCGGCAGTGTCCAGCGTGGTGCTCCAGCCGAAGGCGAGGTCCTGCAAGACGACCATGGCCAGCAGGGTAAACAGCCCTGCGATGGCGAACGCAATGCCGCCCAGGTGAGCCGCTCTGGCCATCAGGGCAGGCTGAAGCCTGGTGAAGGCGCCATCTCCCGGGTTGACCCCCAATCGATGCGCCAACCAGCGCCAGGGCTGCCATCCGGCCATGGCTTGCACGGTGGTGAACAGGGCGAATATCAGGTGCAGCAACACGAACGCCAGGAAAACCGTGATGTTGATGCGCTGGCCGCCGTCATAGAACAGCAGCCCGGCCATCGCCAGCGTGCCCGCGACCGCGCCTGACACTGCAAAACCACCGTTGATCCGGCGCCACGATGCCAGTGTCCGGTCCGCGGATGTCGGGGTTGCCCGGGGACCGCTGAGGCGGTTCAGGTGGGCGAGCCAGCGGGCCGCGTCCGGGGCCTCGCCCTGCTCTTCACAGACGAGAGCAAACTTGCGATCGCGTCGATGCAGGAAGGTAGGCGGCTGTGATCTGTCCCGTTGCGCCTGGCTGTCAAACTCCAGCAGCAATCGGAGGGGGTTGTCGGTCATTCAGGGTTCCGGTGTCGAATTCGGGCTGTCGGGCCCCGTCGGGCTTTAGTGCTAGGATATAGGGATACCCGCACCTGATACCAGACAACGAGAGTCCATGCCCCACCATCTGATGAACCTGCGCCATGTACCCGATGACGAGGCCGAGGAAATCCGGGCCCTGTTTGATGCCCACGAGGTAGCCTATTACGAGACGCCACCAAGCCGCTGGGGCATCAGCATGGGCGGTTTCTGGGTGCACGACGACGATGAGGCGGCCAGGGCCAGGGCGCTGCTGGATGAGTATCAGAGGCAACGCTATGAAACCCAGCGACAGGCCTACGAGGAGCACCTGGCCCGGGGCGAATCCGGCGGTTTCTGGTTCATGCTCAGGCAGAGGCCAATCCGGACTCTGGCGGCCTGCATTGCCATTCTGGTCATCATGGGTCTGAGCCTGCTGCCGTTCATCCGGATCGGATAGCGACCCGGCAATCAGTTGCTTTTCTTTCGGTCGAGGAATGCGATTGCCTCGTCAACCGCATCGCCGGCTGTGAGAAAGCTGGTGACATGTCCTCGCAGATGCATTTCATAGAGTTCGCTGTATACCTGATGACTTGCGAGTGCGTCCCGGAAACGTTCGGCCTGGCTGAAGGGCACAAGCATGTCCACGGCGCCGTGAAACAGGAAGAAGGGCGGTGCGTTGGCCGTCACGTGACTGATCGGTGAGGCACTGCGATAGGTGTCCGGCATCGCCTGCTGCTCGCCACCGAGGAACTGCCGGATCAACTTGCTCGAACCGAACGCCATGAGGTCAGACGGCAAGCCGCCGGCGACAACAGCGTGCAGCCGGGACTCCGGCCCGCCGTAGGGCTGGTTCAGCTCGCTGTCGGAGCTTGCCACCAGGGCCAGCAGGGCAATCAGATGGGCGCCGGATGAAAACCCGAAACCACTGACTTGCTTGCGGTCTAGGCGGTATTTGTCGGCATGCTCGTTCAACCACTGGCGGGCGAGCTGGAGATCATGCAGCTGCGCCGGGAAGGTGTATTCCGGTGCAAACCGGTAGTCGATGTTCAGCACCGCGAAACCGCGGCTGGCCACTTCTTCCGCGATCCAGGCCATGTCTTCACGGGACCGTCGTTGCCAGCCACCCCCGTGAACCATCAGGACCACCGGATGGCGATGCCCTGAGGCCCCGTTTTCGGGCAGGTAAAGGTCGGCGAACAGTCGTTGTGGCCAGTTATCGGGGGAGAACTGTACATTGCGCTCTACCTGAAAGGATTGTTCTCCCGGCAAGGCCGCGTTCTCTGGTGCATTGTGGTGGGTCGCGCACCCGGCCAGCAACAGCAGGCTGCCAATCACGCCGACCAACCCACCCCGTCTGCCCCCTGTTCGGTAACCGGGCACTGGGCTCTCCTTTTTCAGGCGAATTGAGGTTTCACACCAAATTTACGACAGACTGATATTGATGGATGCCGGTACGGGGCGGGTTGCCTTATCCAGACTCCATTGTCTGACATTCAGTACAGTGTCCGGTTTCAAGGACAATCTCTGCAAGGCTCGCAATAGGCGTGTTTTTCGATGATTGCCGGCCCCGGGGCTGTCCGGAAATCCGGAATTATTCTCTAAGGCTCAAGTAAGAGGTAAATTTAATTTTTATAAATCATAGACATAGCCAATTGGCACAGGATGCGCATGGCGTTCCCGGGGCCCGGCTTGCGGCCTGGTCTGTTCGTTTACAACAACAAACAAGGAACGATCATGAAACGAATAATGCTCTGCGCCCTGATCGGCGCCACGGGGTTGACCCTCTCAGCCTGCAAGGATAATCCACCGTTCAACGAAATCCCCGATTTCATTCAGGGCGATATCAGTCAGACCAGCTACGACGGTATTACCGATGACCTGCTTACTGCGGGCCTGGGTGCCAGCGGTCTGGCCAGTGCGCCCGGGCCTGCATTCGCAGACCCTTTGAACCCTACCGCTGCAGAACTTCGACGGTTGGCGATCTATAACAACTATCGCGCACTGGTGGATACCGCCCCCGGAGGCGGTTATGGGACCTTCTTTGGTCCGCAGGTTAACGCCAGCGGTGAAGGCCTGATTGCGGGTGAAGAATTCATTGCCTACATGTCAGTGCCCGGAACCGACGTGCCGGTTACGGTGATGGCTCAGGTGCCCGATAGCTTTGACCCGGATCGACCCTGCATGGTCACGGCGCCGTCCTCCGGCTCCCGTGGCATCTACGGTGCTATCGGTACGGCCGGCGAGTGGGGCCTGAAAAAAGGGTGTGCTGTCGTATACACCGACAAGGGCACAGGAACAGGTTCCCATAACCTGGCTACAAACACCGCCCAGCGGATTGATGGCACGCTCACCTCCGATGTCGAACCAGTGCAGTTCCGGGCCGACCTGACCGATGGGCAGCGAGCGGATTTCGACAGCGCCTGGCCGGATCGGTTTGCCTGGAAGCACGCTCACTCCAGAGCCAATCCGGAAGCCGACTGGGGCCAGCATGTACTGCAGTCCATTGAATTCGGGTTTTACGTGCTGAACGAGAAGTTTGGCCGTGAGCTGGGCAACGGCGAAACGCTGCTGACCATCAAACCCAAAAACACCGTGGTCATTGCCTCCAGTGTCTCCAACGGTGGTGGTTCTTCCGTCCGTGCAGCCGAGCAGGATACGAAGGGCCTTATCGATGGCGTGGCGGTGTCCGAGCCCAACGTGAACCCGCAGGTGGACCGGAGCTTCACCATACGCCAGGGCGAGGGCCTGGAGATTACCGAGCACAGCCGCAGCCTGCTGGATTACACCACGGCCCTTGCCGTCTATCAGGGCTGTGCCAACCAGGCGCCGGCGATCCGGGACGATGCGCCATTGAACGCCACCTTCAATCCCCCTGCAATCGGCGAGAATATCTGTAACTCCCTTGCCAACAAGGGGCTGGTGAGTGGTGCCACGCTGGATGACCGAGCCACAGACGCGCTGCGCATCCTGAACGAGGACTTTGGTATTCAGCCGGAGCAGAATCTGCTGGCGCCGGTGCACTTCGGGCTCGCCGTAGCCCAGAGTATTTCTATGACCTATGCCAATGCTTATGGTCGCGCCGGTGTCGAGGATCGTGTCTGTGATCTCAGCCTGGCGGCAGTGGATGGCGCCGGGGCAGTGGCTCCGATAGCGCCGGGGGTAGAGGCCGCTCTGTTCTCTGTCAGCAATGGCATTCCGCCGTCGGCCGGCGTAAACATCGTCTACGATGGTGCCGATGGTCAGCCCACCAATCTGCCTGCCAGTGCTTCACCAAGTACCAACCAATTGGACTATGGCCTGGATGCACTGTTGTGCCTTCGTAGCCTTGCCCAGGGCAGCGACCCCGTCAGCGGAGCTGATCTGCAGGGCTCTGACGCCGAGCTGGCAACGGCTATTGCCGAGGGTATCGCCGAAGTCCGTGCCTCGGGTGATCTGCAGGGCAAGCCGACGGTTTTCGTGACCGGCCGTGCCGATGCGATTCTACCCATCAACCACACCTCCCGGCCCTATTTTGGCCTGAACCAGCGAGTGGAAGGAAAGAAAAGCAACCTGCGGTACTACGAAATCCTGAACGCGCATCATCTGGACGTACTTAATGGGTTCCCGGGCGTTGCTGACCGGTATGTGCCGTTGCACCACTATTATTTCCAGGCGCTGGACCTGGTCTGGGCGAATCTGACTGAAAAGCAGGCGTTGCCGCCAAGCCAGGTAGTCCGGACGGTGCCACGGGGGGCTATCACAACACCGCTGGCGGAGGTCAACCTGCCGGCGATCAATCCCGCGCCGGATGCCGGCGACCGGATTGTCTTTACTGACAACCAGGTCCGGATCCCGGAATAAGTGTGACACGCGCCGGCCCGTTGCGGGGCCGGCTTCGTTTGCCCCCGGTCCGGGGGCCCCATATACTTCCGTCACTGCACCCGGCCTGTCGGGTGCGAGGGTTATCCAGATGAATGACATTCGACCCGTTGGTGCGCGGTACATGACACAGCTGTTTTCTGACAACAATAAAAGTGGCCTGACCAGAGACCTGATCGAAGCCCTGTTTCCCATGTTCGAGGAAGCCAGCGCCGGTGCCATCGCCGTGGACTGCGATGCACGGATTACCTGGATTAACAGCAGCTACTCCCATCTTCTTGGCCTGGGCGATCCGTCTACCATCATCGGCAAACCGGTGCGCCAGCTAATCCCTCACACCCGAATGCCCGAAGTGGTCGAAACCGGTAAACCCCTGCTGCTGGACATCATGGAGCACAACCAGCAACAGTTGGTGGTAACGCGCCTGCCGTACTACGACGACAACGGAAAAATCGTCGGTGCCGTGGCCTTTGTACTTTACGACGACCTTCAGCCCCTGACGCCACTGGTGTCGAAATACCGTCGGCTCCACCAGGATCTGGCGGCCGCGCGCAAGGCGTTGGCGAAAAAGGCACGAGGTACTCGCTACAGCCTCGGTGATTTCGTTGGTGCCAGCCCGGCAGCGCTGGAGGTCAAGCGTCGTGCGCGCTTGGCGGCCGGTCGCGACATGCCGGTGCTATTGCTTGGTGAGACAGGCACCGGCAAGGAAGTGCTCGCCCAGGCGATTCACACGGTCTCGGGACGTGCGGAGAAACCATTCGTGGGAGTGAATGTGGCCGCCATTCCGGACAACCTCCTTGAGGCCGAGTTCTTTGGCGTCGCACCCGGCGCCTACACCGGTGCCGATCGCCGCACGCGGGAAGGCAAGTTTCAACTGGCCAACGGTGGCACCCTGTTTCTTGACGAAGTGGGTGACATGCCGTTGCCACTGCAGGCCAAGCTGCTGCGGGCCCTGCAAGAGGGAGAGATTGAACCGCTGGGCTCCAACAAGGTGGTTTCGGTGGATGTTCGGGTTATTGCTGCCACCAGCAGAAACCTTGAGGTCATGATCTCCGAAGGTACTTTCCGCTCCGATCTTTATTACCGCCTTAATGTCCTGGAAATCCCCATCCCACCCTTGAGGGATCGGCTGGCGGATCTCGGTGTGCTCTGCGAAGCGCTTCTTGAAGAGATCTGCGAGGGTCTGGAGTTGCGTGGTGAGATTACGGATGCTGGCGTCTCGGCGCTGGGCAGTTATGACTGGCCGGGCAATATCCGCGAGTTGCGCAACGTTCTTGAGCGGGCAATGACCATGGGCGAGGAAGGCGGCTTGCTCGATGCCGACGCTATTTTCAAGGTGTTGCCCCGAGCCGGGACACGTCCGGTGTCTTCTCTGGCGCCGCAACCGGTGAGGCCGTTGTCCCAGACACTCGCCGAGGCAGAGGCCCAGGCCATCGAAGAAGCTCTGGTGGCAAGCCGTGGCAACCGTACCCGGGCTGCCAAGCTGTTGGGTATATCCCGATCTGTTCTGTACGAGAAACTGGCCAAGTTGTCCTGAAATCCGGACGACTGTCTGCCCATCCGTACAATCCCTTACGACTGACGTCTAATGATGTCCTCGATTCCGGACACTTTCCCTCGTGCCGGCCCCGGCCGTATTTTATAACTAGCTGAAATATATCAATAAAATTAACATGGCATAGTGTCTGCTATATCCGAGGCGCAGGACGTCAGAACAATGCACAGAACAAGACTGACGCTAACTGTTGGACCCCAAACATTACCCTGTCCGTCTGTTCCTGCATTCTCTGACTATACTCAGTTCAGGCCTTTCTGGTTGTAAGCCGCCAGGCCAGACAAAACAACAAAGTTAGGAGACTTGCCAATGAAACTTCTCAAGGCTCTCACCGGTGTGGCCGGTGCGATCGCTCTTACCACGGGCTCTGCGTTTGCAGAAGATCTGCGCTGGAAAATGCCCGTAGCCTTCGCAACCAACCTTCCGGGCCTCGGTTCTCCCGCCGCCTGGGTTGCAGACAACCTCACTACCGCTTCTGATGGCAGCATCCAGGTCCGTGTTTATGAGCCCGGCAAGCTGGTTCCGCCGTTCGATATCCTGCAGTCTGTTTCAGACGGCAAGGTTTCCGCCGGTTACACCTGGATCGGTTACGACCAGGGCAAAGTGCCTGCGATTCCCCTGTTTGCCGCTGTTCCCTTCGGCATGAAGCCGCCTGCCTATATCGGCTGGTACTACTACGGTGGCGGTCATGAAATGCTGCAGGAAACCTATGCCAACAAGGGCTTCAACGTTCACGCTCAGCTGTGCGGTATCATTGGGCCCGAGACAGCCGGCTGGTATTCCGAGCCCATCGAAACACTGGAAGACTACAAAGGCCTGAAGATCCGCTTCGCCGGTCTCGGTGGTAAGGTTCTCGAGAAACTGGGCGCCTCTGTCACCATGATGCCTGGCGGCGAGCTCTACCAGGCACTGGAGAAGGGCACCATCGATGCCACCGAATTCTCCATGCCAGCCATCGATCAGATCCTGGGCTTCAACCAGGTGGTCAAGTACAACCTGTTCCCGGGCTGGCACCAGCAGTTCACTGCCCAGTACATGCTGATCAACAAGGACGAGTGGGCACGTGCCACCGAGGCACAGAAGGCGCTGGTTGAGGCTTCCTGCACTGCGGCAACCACCCGTGGTCTGGCCGAGGGCGAGTACAAGAACGGCAAGGTTCTGGCCGAGTTCCAGGACAAAGGCGTTCAGGCTGACCAGATCCCCCGCGACGTTCTGCTCAAGCTGAGGGAAGTAACCGAGGAAGTGCTCGAAGAAGAAGCTTCCAAGGATGCTGACTTCAAGCGTGTTTACGAAAGCCAGCAGGAGTTCATGGAATCCTACAAGGTGTGGGATACCCGCGCCTACGTTCCGGCGGACCTGTAAGGTTCGGGGCTGACCCTGGGCACCGGACGCAATGCCGGTGCCCTTTGATTTAGTCTGGATGGCCCTGCGGGGCCATCCTTGTTTCACGGCAGGCTTTCTGAACGAGGAACTGTTGTATGACAGTGTCTGATAAAGGCTCTCCGCCCGAGGTGCATGCATCGGCGTCGGACGCCGGTCAATTTATTCATCATCACACCGAGTTTCCAACCACCTGGCTAAGCCGGGTTCTGGACGCCGTGATTTCTGCAATAGGCAAGAGTGCCTCCTGGCTCTGGATTGTGGTCACGGGCGTGATTATCTACGCAGTGGTGGGGCGCTATGCCTTTGGCATGGGGTCGGTCACTCTGGAGGAAGTTCAATGGCATCTGGCTGGCGCGGGCTGGTTGTTGGGGCTGGGCTACACCCTGGTAACCGATGATCACGTGCGGGTGGACGTTATCCATGAGCGCTTGTCGTTGAAAGGCCAGGCCTGGATCGAGCTGTTTGGGCTGGTGTTCCTGTTGTTGCCGTTTTTGGTTTTGGCGGTCTACGAAATGATTCCCTATGCCGTGAGCTCCTGGGAGCAGGGCGAGACCAGTCAGGCGCCGGCGGGCCTTCCTTACCGCTGGATTCTCAAGGGCGTTCTCGCGCTGTCGTTTGGGCTCCTGATCGTCGCGGCCCTGTCCCGTCTGCTGAAAGTGACGGCTTTGCTTTT
Source organism: Marinobacter manganoxydans MnI7-9 (assembly GCF_000235625.1). Taxonomy (GTDB): domain Bacteria; phylum Pseudomonadota; class Gammaproteobacteria; order Pseudomonadales; family Oleiphilaceae; genus Marinobacter; species Marinobacter manganoxydans. The sequence continues at coordinate 105,928 of NZ_AGTR01000085.1, forward strand.
CGGCTTTCCGAAGCCAATCCGGGTCGAGTCCGGTGAGACCAAGAAAGAGGATGCGTCCTGATGGAGCTTGAAACCCTATTTGTAATCGGCATGTTCCTCACCTTCGGGGCGCTGCTGATGACCGGCTATCCGGTTGCTTGGGTACTGGGCGGCACCGCGGTTATCTGGACCGTTGTTGGTGTCGTCGCCGTTGAGAATTTTGGAGCCAATCTGTGGTTCGATTATCAATCTTCCATGGGGCTTGTGCCCGAGCGAATCTGGAAGGTGGTCAGTAGCGAAACCCTTGTGGCACTGCCCATGTTTATATTCATGGGCATCATGCTTGACCAGTCCGGCGTAGCCGAGCGACTGATGAACAGCATGGTCAAACTGTTTGGCGCCGTTCGCGGCGGCTATGCGGTGACCGTCATCGTTATCGGCGTTCTGTTGGCCGCGACCACCGGTATCATCGGGGCGTCCGTAGTGCTCCTCGGCATGTTGTCCCTGCCGGTAATGATGGAGAACAAGTACGACAAGGGCTTTGCGGTGGGTACGGCGTGTGCCACCGGAACCCTGGGTATTCTGATTCCGCCCTCCATTATGCTGGTTCTGATGGCCGACCGCCTGGCGGTTCCCGAGGCGTCAGTCGGTGACCTGTTCATGGGCGCCTTCTTCCCCGGCCTTATGCTGGGTGCCATGTACGTGGCCTACGCGATTATCCGTCCGATGCTGCAGCCGAACATTGCGCCGGTGCCGGAAGGTACCGAAAAAGTGAGCTGGGCCATCGTCTGGGAAGTGGCAAAGGCAGTAGTGCCAACCGCCGCGTTGATCCTGGGCGTACTGGGTTCCATCTTTGCCGGCATAGCGACTCCAACGGAGGCTTCCGGTGTGGGCGCCCTGGGTGCTCTCCTGCTGGCACTGATGTCTGGCCGACTGAACCTGAACGTGCTGAACTCTTCCATGCAGCAGACGACGCGCACGGCGGCGTTCATCTTTGCCATCTTCCTGGGTGCCACCGCGTTCTCCGTGGTCCTGCGGGGTCTGGGCGGCGACCAGGTGATCGAGGACGCCCTGTTGGGTCTGCCGTTCGGCCCTTATGGTGTGGTTCTGACCATTCTGTTCGGCGTATTCCTGCTCGGCTTCTTCCTGGACTGGGTGGAAATCACACTGATCATCCTGCCGCTGGTTGCCCCGGTTGTGCAAAGCCTCGGCTTTGATCTGGTCTGGTTCACCATCCTGTTTGCCATGTGCCTGCAGACTTCTTTCCTGACGCCGCCGGTCGGATTTGCGCTGTTCTACATCAAGGGTGTGGCGCCGCCGGAGATCGCCGTTACCGACATCTACCGTGGCGTTATACCGTTCATCATTATTCAGCTGGCAGCGCTGGCTATTGTGTTCGTGGTACCGGAAATCGCGACCTGGCTGCCCAGCGTGGCTTACGACTAAGGAGAAAATAACCATGCGTCTGGAAAACCGGATTGCTTTGATTACCGGTGCCGGTCGCGGCATCGGCCGGGCCATTGCCGAGGCCTACGGCCGCGAAGGCGCCAAGGTCGCTGTGGCTGACCTGACACTCGAGGCGGCCCAGGACACCGTAGATGCCATCGAGCAGGCCGGCGGCACTGCCATCGCCCTTGAAATGGATGTCACTGACGAAGATGCAGTTAACGTAAACGTCAATTCTGTGGTTAAACAGTGGGGTGGTCTGGATATCGCCATCGCGAACGCCGGCATCCAGCACATCGACCCGGTGCACAAGCTGGCCTACTCCGATTGGCGCAAAGTCATGAATGTGCATCTCGATGGCGCATTCCTGGTGACCCGCGCGGCACTCAAGCACATGTACGAGAGTGGCGGGGGCACCATGCTCTACATGGGGTCGGTGCATTCCCAGGAAGCCTCGCCCCTGAAAGCCCCATACGTGGCGGCCAAGCATGGCATGCTGGGGCTGTGCCGGGCGGTGGCGAAAGAGGGTGCGGAACACGGGGTGCGGAGCAACATCATCTGCCCCGGGTTCGTGCGCACGCCTCTGGTGGACAAGCAGATTCCGGAACAGGCCAAGGAGCTGGGCATTTCCGAAGAGGAAGTGATCAGTAAAGTTATGCTCAAGAACACTGTGGACGGCGAATTCACGACCCTGGAAGACGTGGCAGAGTTGGCGGTTCATCTGGCTGCATTCCCCTCTGCGGCTTTGACTGGCCAGTCCATCGTAGTCAGTCACGGCTGGCATATGCAGTAACATTCAGGAGATATGGATGAGCAATGAAGAACAATCACCGGTAGTCTGGTCTCCGTCGGAAGACACCCTGGCCAATTCCCGTATGGGCCAGTTCAAGGCCTGGCTGGAGCAGCAGGGCTTCGGCCCGTTTGCTGACTACCACGCACTGCACCAGTGGTCCATTGATGAGCTGGAAACCTTCTGGCAAAAAGTCTGGGATTACTGTGGTCTTGTCTGCGATACACCGGCTGAAAGAGTACTGGGCAAGCATGAAATGCCGGGCGCCGAATGGTTCCCCGGGATGAAGCTGAACTTTGCCGCCAACCTGCTGAGGCTCGCAGATGGTGAGCACCGCGATCGCGAAGCCGTGGTGGCGTACTGTGAAACCCGTCCGGTGCTGCGTCGCACCTATGCCGAACTGAAAGCCGACGCCGGTGCCCTGGAAGCCTTCCTGCGAAGTAAAGGCATCAAACAGGGTGACCGGGTAGCCGGTGTTGTTACCAACGGCTATGAAGCCCTGGTGGGGATGCTGGCCGCTACAAGTCTTGGGGCCATCTGGAGTTCCGCTTCACCGGATTTCGGCATCGGCGCGATTCTTGACCGCTTTGGCCAGATCGAACCTTCAGCTCTGATCGTCGTGAACGGCTACGGCTACGGCGGCAAAGTGTTTGCGCGCCAGCAGGATTTTGCCGAGCTCATTGCCGGCCTGCCAACGCTCAAGGCGGTTGTCAGTGTCCAGCAACTGCCAGACGAGGCTCCGATTTCGGGCGATCTGGTGACTACCTGGGAAAACGCCCTCGCTGCTGGCGAAGGAACGGCTCCTTCCTTTACGCCTCTGCCTCCGGATCATCCGGTGTATATCCTGTATTCCTCTGGCACCACGGGCAAACCCAAGTGCATCGTGCACGGCAATGCTGGCCTGCTGGTCAATCATGCCAAGGAGCTGATGCTGCACGGCGACGTTGGTCCCGAAGACCGGTTCCTGTACTTCACCACCTGTGGCTGGATGATGTGGAACTGGCAGGCCTCCGCCCTGATGACCGGCGCCGCCGTGATCACCGTTGATGGCTCTCCGGGTTACCCGAGCCTGAACTTCCTGTGGGACACCGTTGCGGAAGAGAAGGTCACCCACTTCGGAACCAGCGCCCGGTTCATTGCCGGCTGCCGCAAAGGCGAACTCAAGCCCGCAAAAACCCTGGATCAGAGCAATTTGCGAGTGGTGTTTTCCACCGGCTCACCGCTGTTGCCGGAAGACTATGACTGGGTCTACAGCGATGGCGCCCCCGAGGCCCTGCTTGGCTCCATTGCCGGTGGCACGGACATCTGCGGCTGCTTCGTGGGTTCAACGCCACTTCTGCCTGTTCGCCGCGGTGAAATCCAGTGCCGTTTCCTGGGCGTCGACGCGGTTGCCTACGGCGACGATGGCCAGCCGGTCAGTGAAGGTCGCGGCGAGCTGGTCTGCCGTCAGCCGCTGCCATCCATGCCCGTTAGCTTCTGGCAGGATCCGGATGGCGAGCGCTACCGCGACGCCTACTTCAACACCTTCCCGGACGTATGGGCCCACGGTGATTTCATCGAGTTCACCGAGCACGGCGGGGCTATCATCTATGGCCGCTCTGACGCCACCCTGAACCCGGGCGGCGTTCGAATCGGTACCGCGGAAATCTACCGCCAGGTCGAAACCGTGGCCGAGGTCAAAGACAGCCTCGTTGTCGGCCGTCAGATCGACGGCGACGTGGAAGTGGTTTTGCTGGTGGTTCCGGCCGACGGCCAGGAAATCACCGACGATCTGCTGAAACAGCTCAAGAGTCGAATCCGCGAAGGCGCCAGCCCACGGCACGTGCCCAAGCACATTGTGGAGGTGAACGACATTCCGTACACCCGCAGTGGCAAAAAGGTGGAATTGGCAGTGGCCCGTCTGATCAATGGTTCGAAGAAGGCGGACAATCGGGATGCTTTGGGGAACCCCGAAGCGTTGGATCACATTCGGGAGCGGTTGGCCGAGGTTGGGCTGTTGCCCAGTTGAAGGTCTGAAATCTGATGGAGGCTGTCGGTTTATGCTGTGCTAATCCGACTTACTCTCTTGATTTTGTCGACAAAAATGCTTCCGAGAATGGCCTTGATTGACCGCGCGGAGGCACACCGAGAGGCCCGGTGAGCGGCAGAAGAACCCCTTTCCAAAACTGTGCGGAGCCAGGGATGGCGGAGCCCAAGCGTCACAGGGATGTGCCGTTAGGAGCGTGTTTTGGAAAGGGGTTCTTCTGCCGCTCTACCCGAATGTCCGATGTTAGAAAGTTTCGTAAATTCCCGCCATTTCATCGTCTTGTAACCGAAGATCAGGCATTTTTAGTCCGTTCTTATACTAAGATCGTAACCAAAATTAACGAAAAAATGGTATCTTAGTAGCCCTATCAAAAGTTCCTAATCAGTCATTGCTCAGGTCGGACGTTCAAAAGACGCCTGACCCCGCCATGACCGTCCTGAACCCACCCATTAGCCTGAGGACGAAAATGACATCATCCAAAGCCAAGATTGTCTACACACTGACCGACGAGGCGCCAGCCCTCGCAACACGGTCGCTTCTTCCCATCCTGGAAACCTACGCCAAGCCGGCTGGTATTGAATTCGAAACCAGCGACATCTCTCTCGCGGCGCGTATTCTGGCGAACTTCCCGGATTATCTGGAGGAAGATCAGCGGGTTCCGGATGCCCTGGCCGAACTGGGTGAATACACCAAGGACCCGGACGCCAACATCATCAAACTGCCGAATATCTCAGCGTCCATTCCCCAGCTGCGGGCCGCAATCAAGGAGCTGAACGAGCAGGGTTACAACGTTCCGGAATACAAAGAAAATCCGGAAAATGACGAAGAGAAAGAAATCCAGTCCCGTTATGCCAAGGTTCTCGGTAGTGCCGTTAACCCGGTTCTGCGTGAAGGCAACTCCGACCGTCGTGCGCCGACTGCCGTAAAGGCTTTTGCCCGCAAATACCCGCATTCCATGGGTGAGTGGAGCCCGGCCTCACGCACCCACGTGGCCCACATGCGCGGTGGCGACTTCTACTCCAGCGAGCAGTCTGTCACTCTCGACAAGGCGACCAAAGCCAACATCGTGTTCGAGAACAAGCAGGGTAAGCAGACGGTTCTGAAGGCCGACCTGCCGCTGCAGGAAGGCGAAGTTCTGGACGGCATGTTCATGAGCAAGAAGGCGCTGGTGAAGTTCTTCGAGGACGCCATTGCCGATTGCGAGAACACCGGTGTCATGTTCTCCCTGCACGTGAAAGCCACCATGATGAAAATCTCCCACCCGATCGTGTTCGGTCACGCGGTGAAGGTTTTCTACAAGGATCTGTTCGACAAGTACGGTGAGCTGTTCGACGAGATCGGCGTGAACCCGAACAACGGTCTGTCGAGCGTGGTCGAGAAGATCAAGCAACTGCCGGAATCCAAGCAGGAGCAGATCCAGGAAGACCTGCACGCCTGTTACGAGCACCGTCCGGAAATCGCCATGGTCGATTCCGTCAAGGGCATCACCAACCTGCACGTTCCAAGCGACGTCATTGTTGATGCTTCCATGCCGGCGATGATCCGTAACTCCGGCAAGATGTGGGCGCGTGACAACAAGCTCAAGGACACCAAGGCGGTTATGCCCGAGTCCACTTACGCCACCATCTACCAGGAAGTGATCAACTTCTGTAAGACCCACGGTGCCTTCGATCCCACCACCATGGGGACCGTACCGAACGTCGGTCTGATGGCGCAGAAAGCCGAAGAGTACGGCTCTCACGACAAGACCTTTGAAATCAAGGAAGACGGTGTTGTTCGCGTTGTTGCCGAAGACGGCACCGTGCTGACCGAGCACAACGTTGAGAAAGGCGACATCTGGCGCGCATGCCAGACCAAGGACCTGCCGATCCGTGACTGGGTCAAGCTGGCGGTCAATCGTGCCCGTGCCACCGGTATGCCGGCCGTGTTCTGGCTGGACGACGAGCGTGCTCACGACGCGCAGCTGATCCAGAAAGTGAACACCTATCTGAAGGATCACGACACTGAAGGTCTGGATATCCGGATCATGTCCCCGGTTCGCGCCATCCGCTGGACCATGGAGCGCCTGATTCGCGGCCTCGACACCATCTCCGTGACCGGTAACGTACTGCGTGACTACCTCACCGACCTGTTCCCGATCCTCGAGCTGGGTACCAGTGCCAAGATGCTGTCCATCGTTCCGCTGCTCAACGGCGGTGGCCTGTACGAGACCGGTGCCGGCGGTTCCGCACCCAAGCACGTGCAGCAGCTGATCCAGGAAAACCACCTGCGCTGGGACTCCCTGGGTGAGTTCCTGGCTACTGCGGTCTCCCTGGACGAGCTGGGCGAGAAGCAGAACAACGAGCGCGCGCGTCTGCTGGGTCAGACTCTGGACAAGGCGACCGAGCGTTTGCTGGAAAACAACCAGTCTCCGTCCCGGGTTACCGGCGAGCTCGACAACCGTGGTTCCCACTTCCACCTCGCCCGCTACTGGGCAGAGGAACTGGCCAACCAGGACAGCGACAAAGAGCTGAAGGAGTTCTTCACCAAGCTGTCTGCCCGGCTGGAAGAGAACAAGGACAAGATCCTGGAAGAGATGACGGTGGTTCAGGGCAACCCGGCGGATATCGGTGGCTACTACCACCCGCCGATGGAGAAGGTCTGCGAAGTGATGCAGCCGAGCGCCACGCTGAACCGGATTCTCGAAGAAGCTCGCGCATCCGTGAAGTAAGTCAGCCTGTGAGCATCCGGTTCAACAGCCGGATGCCCTCAAAAAAAACCGGCAACCCTGGCGGGTTCTCCGGTTTTTTTATGGCTGTATACCGGGCGTTCATTCCTTGTCCGGTTCGTCCTGATAGCCTTTGCCGGTTTCGCCGGCTCGCCTGAGCTGAATCAGGGTGAGTGGGGGTCCCACCAGTTCAAAGATCACCGTTGCACCAATGACCAGAGGCAGAATATACGTCAGTTCCGGCAGCCGTTCTGTGGCCAGCAGTGCCAGGCCTAGGGCAACGCCGGCCTGGGGCATGAGGCAGGCGCCGATCCGTTTCCGGGTATGAGATGCAGAACCGGCCAGATAGCCGCCGAACCGTCCGCCGGCCAACCTGCCGGCAATCCGGGCGGCAACATAGGCGAGGCCCAGTGCGCCGAGGGTTGGCAGCATGGCCCACTCGAGCTGGTAGCCGGCCATAAAGAAGAACAGGGCCAGGAACGGCTCGGAAACCCCTTCAATTGAGCGGAACGGGCGCACATGATGCCTTGCCCGGTTGGCGACCACGATGCCGAGGGTCATGCAGGTCAGCAGATAGGAGAGACCAAGAAATAACGCGATACCGGCGGCTACAAAAACAAACCCGGCGGACTCGAGCAACATCGGCTCGCCGGGCCGCAGCCGGCCCGTAAGCCAGGCCATAGGCAGACCCAGGACCGTGCCCAGCAGAACCGCCCCTCCGACATCCAAAAGACCGACTCCGAGGGTCGAAAGCCCGGTACCGCCTTCGCCCAGCAGCAGTTGTGCACCGACCAGGCAGATACTGAACAGGATGGCGCCCCAGGCATCATCAATGGCGACGACCTGGAACACCAGCCGGGTCAGCGGACCGTTCGCACCAGCTTCCTTCAACGTATCAAGTGTTGCTGCCGGTGCTGTTGCTGTTGCGATGGAACCCAGGAGCAGCGCAGCGGGTAGATTACGAGTAACAAGCCAGACTGCAACGGCAACAAATGCCGCCGTCACCAGAGTGACCGCGAGGCTCACAATCACGGCTTCCCGGCCTTCTGACAGGTTTTTCACTGCCATGCGCTCGCCCAGCAGGAAGCCGACCATGGCAAGCGTTAATTGGGTAATGAATCCGAAGTGATCGTCTGCACCTGCTGGCAGAAGATCCAGAAGTTCCGGCCCGGCAAGCGCCCCAAGCAATAGCAACAGGGTAACCCTGGGCACGTGTATGCGCTGGCCGATGCCGTGTGCGGCAAGAGCCAGCAGCAGGGTGCCGCCGATTAGTAGCAGATCCGTTGCGTGATTCACGGGCTACTCCTGGTGGGGGGTGGAATGTAGCGGAGCGAACGCGCCTTTGGTCAGGAGGGCCAGATCGCGGGGCGCAAGTTCAATCTCTAGCCCTCTGCGCCCCCCGCTGACAAATATGGTGTCGAAGTCCAATGCCGAGTCGTCAATAAAGGTTGTCAGCTGTTTTCTCTGGCCCAGGGGGCTGACACCACCCAGGACATAGCCGGTGGTGCGCTCGACCAACTGTTTGTCTGCCATCCCGGCTTTTTTCCCACCTGAGGCCCGGGCGATCAGTTTCATATTGAGCATGGTGGTCACCGGGACAATGGCAACCACCAGCTCCTTGCCGTCGATGGCCACAACCAGTGTTTTGAAGACCCGGGCGGGATCCACGCCGGTTTTCTCGGCGGCCTCGGTACCATAGCTCTCGCTGGCCGGGTCGTGGTCGTACTCATGGATGGTATGGGGTACAGAGGCTTTGCGCGCAGCGTTGATGCCAGGCGTCATGCTGGGCTCCTGAAAGACGGCAGAAACCGGGAATTAAAGCAGCTAAGCGGCATCACAACAACTGTCTGGCGTGGAGGCAAAACCCGATTCCCGGGTGGATTTTACCGGGCATGACATTTGACGCTCGACTTAAAGCGCCGTTATGACTATTTTTCGTACATTATAATTATTCAAACATCGATGGCGGTGTTCATGGAGCCTTCGTCGTCGAAATCTCAGGGAATGAAAAGCTTGAACGAAAACCGCACACCCCTGCGGCGCGCTGGCTGGGTTGCCGTGGTCTATCTGATCGCCGGCTTTGCCTGGATTGCGTTTTCCGACACTCTCGCGGAAGCATGGTTTCCCGATCCGAAAACCCTCTCCGTCATCCAGACCTGGAAAGGCTCTTTCTTTGTGCTGATAACCGGGGTGATTCTCTTTTCCGTGTTGCTCCGCCAACTCACCAAGGATCGGGCCCTGCTCAACCTCCAGCACCGACAACGGCAAGCACTCCGTGAGCGCGAGCGGCAGCTCCAGATCCTGATGGACAATCTCCCGGGCATGGCCTATCGCTGCCTGTATGATCCCGACTGGACGATGAAATTTGTCTCCCAGGGGTGTACCAAGTTGACTGGTTATGAACCGGACGAGTTGGTCAATAACCGCGTCACCAGCTATGCGGCGCTGGTCAGCGACGCTTCTAATCAGCAACTGTTCGAGCAAGTCAGAGTGGCCCTGGAAAAAGAAGAATCGTTTTCCCTGGAATACGAGGTCACCCGAAAAGACGGCAGTCGTATCTGGGTCTGGGAGCGGGGACGAGGCGTTCAGGAGGACGATGGCTCGCTCCACCTTGAAGGCATCATTCTGGACATTTCTGACCGCAAAGTGCTGGAGACAGAGCTTGAGCAAATGGCCACTCGGGATCCCCTGACCGGTCTTCTGAACAGGCGGGAAATGTCCCGGGTGCTGGATGAGGAGCTTCAGAGAGCCCGACGTTACCAGCGACCCATGGCGGTGCTCTGGGTGGATTTCGACCATTTCAAGGATGTGAATGACACCTACGGCTATGCTGCAGGTGACTCGGTTCTCAGAGCTATCAGCCGCCTGTTGCTGGGCAGCGTCCGCAGCGTCGATTCCATCGGTCGGTTTGGCGGAGAGGAGTTCGTGATTGTTTTGCCTGAAATGGATCTGGAGGAGGCCCAGGAAACGGCCGAGCGTTTGCGGCGCAAAGTGGCGGAAGAGCCGCAGCCGTTGGGGAATGGCGAGGCGGTGCCCCTGACCATCAGCGTGGGCGTTGCGGTCTACCCGGATCACGGGCAGACTGCTTCGACACTCTGCGCCGCCGCCGACAAAGCCATGTATCTGGCAAAGGACAGGGGCCGCAACTGTGTCGCCATGGCGCACCTGCACGACCAGGTCCATAATCAGTAGTGAGACTCGTATCCCGGCAGGTGGAGGAGGTGACGTCCGCTTTGCCGCGGCCCGGCCAATGTGGCCCGGGCCGGTTCTGTTGAACATAGAAAAACAACAATCGTACTGAAAAAGGTTTGAGCCGATGAACCGACTTGCCCGCCGTGCCCTCCATAGCAGTCAGATTCCCGAGGATCTCGAATCCGTCACCTTTCGGGATGATGCCGGTGAAAATCCGGCAGCTGCCGGTGTCAGTCAGGAAACGGTTGATGCCCTGTGGCGCAGCGTCCAGAGCCTTTACCGGACCGGCGTGCACCCGGGTATCCAGATTTCCATCCGCCACAAGGGTGAGCAGGTTCTGCACCGGGCGATTGGCCATGCCAGTGGCAATGGCCCCCATGACCCGCGCGACGCCGCCAAGGTTCCGATGACGACTGATACCCCAATCTGCTACTTCTCCGCCTCCAAGGCGGTGACGGCATTGCTTATGCACATGCTGGCGGAACAGGGCCTGGTCAACCTGATGGATCCCGTCTCCTACTACTGCCCGGAGTTCGGGGTTAACGGGAAAAGGACCATCACCGTTCACCAGATTCTTTCTCACCGCGGGGGCATTCCTGCCATTCCACGGGAAACGCCGATTGATGTGCTGTGGGATAACGATGAAATCTGGCGTCTGCTCTGTGCTGCACGACCGGTGGAAGTGGACGGCGCCAAGGTGGCCTATCACGCCATCACCGGCGGTTTTGTCCTGCAGCGGGTATTGGAACGCGTCACGGGCGACACCATTGAAAAATACCTCGACAAGCATTTGCGTCGGCCCATGGGTATGAAATGGTTTACCTATGGCATTGCCCCGGAGCATCTCGATGAGCTGGCCTGCAATTACGCCACCGGACCAACGCCCCGTTTCCCCGTTTCCTGGATTGTTAACCGCGCGCTGGGTGGCGATATCCGGACCGTCGAGCGGGTTACCAATGACCCGAGGTTCCAGGAAGCGGTGATTCCTGCGGGCAATCTGTGCGGCACCGCCGAGGAAATGGGCCGCTTCTTCCAGATGATGCTGAATGGCGGGCTCTGGAACGGCCGTCGTATCTGCAGCGAAATCACAATCCGCCGGGCCATTCAACAGTTCGGTTCGCTACAGATAGACCGCACCATGATGATACCCATGCGCTTCAGTGCCGGCATGATGCTGGGTGGCAATCCGGTGGGCCTCTGGGGTCAGAACAGCCGGTTTGCTTTCGGTCACGTCGGTCTGATCAACAAGCTGTGTTGGGCGGATGCGGCCCGTGATATTTCGGTCAGTCTGCTGAACACCGGCATCCCGATCGTCGGTCATCACCTGCCGGCACTGGCAAAGTTCGTCTATACCGTGGGCAATCGTTTTCCGCTCATACCCGAGCACCGGCGACCGCTGATCGCCGCCTGAGGCAAAGGGTTCAGAGCGTCCTGAGCTGGGCTTCGAGTATGCCCAGCACGGAGGACAGAATGTCCCTGAAATCCGTCAGGGTCTGGGTGCGCTGGATGACGTCTTCCCGGTTTTCATCAAGTCGCTCAAGCTTGGGCACAACCCGGCGTATGCCTTCTGTAATTACCTCATAGGGGTAGTGGTGGTCCTGGATACTGAGCTTGTTTATCTCGGCCACTTCCTGGCTGAAGATGCTGATGATGTCGTACAGCATGTCCTTGTGGTGAATGCTGCTGGCTTCCCAGTAGGCATCGTCCAGCAGTTCCAGTAGCGACAGATATTCACGGAGGGTATCCGCCACGGATGTCTGGGTCATGGGAGCTCCTGTCGGTGGGCAATGTCGTCTCTACAGGGAACTATAGCAGGGGTTCTGTCGTCTGGATGACAGGTGGTCCGGCAGAGCTGAAAATAAAAATGAAACTCTATTCATTTTAATTGCACTATGTCGGACAGTTGTGCAGACTTGCGTGATGGGAAAAGGATCTATCACGACTCATTGGACGAGAAGCCGAATGGACAAGCCCACCCCCCCCAGTAACCAGCCCGCCTCCCGCGAGGTCAAGCTGGACCATCACGACAGCGTTCGCAATCATGTGCACCAGCAGGTGCGCTCTGAAGTTGAACGGCTGGAGCGCCGAATAGAAACCCTGCGTCTTGTCAAAGCACCCCACGCGGCCATCATGATCTCCACCTATGAACGCATGATCGACCGCAAGAAAGGCTTCCTGCAGAACTGGGACCTCAGGGATGGCGGCGCCGGCTAGCGGCCGGCGACAGGCACTGTTGTCCAGCTGGTAATCGCGTCGGCATCTTCCTGGTAGGTGCAATTGGCCGGATTCGGAATGGTGTCCTGCCCGTCGGTTGAGTCAGGGTCGTCAATGCGCGCTGGCTCGCCGTTCGAGGCAAAAATCCTCACCAGATCCATGTTGTAATCCAGCTCGACTCTCAGGCAGTCCGGGCTGTTGTCTCCCAGGCCATAACCTGGATAGCGATCGAGTGTGATCACCTCGGATTCGTCATTCTTTATAAACAGCGTGTCGGTGTTTTCGTCAATGAAATCCTGGCGCAGTTCAATGCTGCCATGGTTCCGACTCAGGTAGTCCGCGGTTGCAAACTCGGTGGGGCTGTAGCCCAGTGTCATGAAACTGTTGGCATCAAACCGGCTGCCTGCCAGCACGCTGACCAGTTCCGGCTGGGCCGCCTGCTCCTCTTCTTCAACACTGCGGCTGACATACTGGATCGTGCGATATACCTTGTTGTCGAGGTCCGAGCCTTCCGGGCCATCCGGCAGGTAACGCCAGTCGAGCGTCGGGTAGATCCAGAGCTGGTCGTTCAGCGGCAGATTGGCAATCACCGCCGACTGGTCTGTGAACCGGATCTGCGCGCCGTTGCCCCGGCTGTTGTAGGTGCCTGCGACACCATCTGCAATCCTCTGGCTGATGTATCGTTTGCCTTCCTGGAAATTGGTGACTTCGCCGGAGGCCAGCACCTGGTTCATCAGGTCCAGCGGGTTGCGCACGCTGTCATAGCTGGTGCCGGCGTCCGTTGGCGTGGCGCGGATGAAAACCTCGATGTGGCTGCGTATTTCCCCGGTGGTTTGCAGGTCGTCGGAATCGTCTGCTGCCGGCTGGATGCCCCGGTAAAAGTCCCAGAAACGGGTATTGCCGAGGTTGTCCGGTGCCACCTCCGTGTTTTCCAGGTTGAAGCTCGAGAACGTCAGATCCACATTGGTCGCCGGATTGAACGCGGAAGGTCCGGTATCCTCAAGTCCGCAGCCACTCAGGACAAGTGTGGTCATGGAAACAGCGGCGAAAATGCAGGAATGTCTCATTTCAGATGGCCCCGGGATGCGAAAAACGGTGTAAACGGCTAAAGTGAGTCACCGGGACGGTATAGCCCCGGCGTGGCTACTGACAGTAAAACAAAAAACCGGTATCTACCCTCGCGGAGATCACATTTTGCGGCAACGGCTTGAATTGGCGCTTCCAGCGGTGACGTCTTTGGTAGCGGTCCTGCTGTTCCTGGTCACGGCCATGATGCCGGCGTCGGCCAGTGCGGCCGGGCCCTGCCATGATGGCGAGATTGTACTGGACGGCGGTATCGAGAGTATCCGTGATCTGGGTGGCTGCATCTGGTATCTCGAGGACCCGGGGCAGGAACTGACCCTCGATGAGGTTCGCGCTCTCGAATCGGGTGCCTTTACCCGCCACGAAGGCGGCGTGTTGAACTTCGGCTACACGGAATCCGCATACTGGGTGCGCCTGGATCTCCGCTCCGCGGGCAATCCGGACCAGAACGGATGGATCCTTGAGCTTGCCCTGCCTCTGGTGGATGAAGTCACCCTGTTCATGGTCCGCGACGGGGATCTGGTCGATCAGCGACAGGCGGGTTATGAGGACAACTGGGTGGAACGGGACCTGGCTGTCCCCAACCCGACATTCCGCCTTTCACTGGCACCGGATTCCCTGAGCCACGTCTACTTGCGGGTGGTCAACACCAATACTTTCCGTCTGCCGATCAGCCTCTGGCATCCGGACAGCTACATCGAAAAAGTCTCGGTGGATGAGCTGGTGCGGGGCATCCTGCTTGGTTCGGTGCTGGCCATTCTTGCCTACAACCTGTTCGTCGCGGTCTCGGTTCGCGAGCGGAGCAACATCTATTACGTGCTCTACCTGGTCTTTGCGGCCATCTTTATCTTCACCGAACAGGTTCACGGTATCCAGCTTCTCGACAGCCGGCCCGCTCTGTTCGACAAGCAGTTCCTGCACTTCCAGATCATTCTGACCTGGTTCTGGGGCCTGCTGATGGCAAGGTCGCTGCTTGAAACCCGGGAACGGTCGGCCGATCTTGATCAGGTCATCCGCCTGTGCCTGTATTCGGTGGTTGCCACTTTCGTGCTGTCGCTGTTCCTGCCCTACCACGTGGCCATGGAATGGATTGTGGTTGGCTCCATTCTGCTGAGCCTGATTTTGATCGTGGTCAGTTACCTGTCCTGGCGCTATTACAATCCGGCGGCCCGTTCCTATTTTTTCGCCTGGACACTGGCGCTGGTGGGCTTCGGTATCTATGCCCTGACGGTGATGGGCATACTGCCATTGAACACCTTCACCGCTTACTCACCCCAGTTTGGTCTGACCGCGCAGATTATCCTGTTTTCTTTTGCCCTCGCAGACAGGATCAAGCAGGTCCAGGGCGAGGCCCTGGGCTGGAGCCAGCGGGCGTTGTCGAACCTTCAGCGTTACCAGTCGCTGTTCGATAACGCCATCGAGGGCGTGTTCCAGATGTCGCCGGACCGGCGATTTGTCACGGCCAATCCCGCCATGGCGCGCCTGCTGGGCTATAACAGCAGCCGCGAGTTGCTCAAGCGGAACCCGGACGTACTGGAAACCTGCATCGCCGACGAGCGGTTGCGGCGGCTGGTGATCGAGCAGCTGGAGGCCCGGGGCACGGTCAAGGGCATTGAGGCCCGATACCTTACCCGGGACGGTGACGAGCGCTGGGCGACCATCTCACTGCATACGGTGTATGACACCGAGGGTGAGCCGACCCATCTGGAAGGCACCTGCATCGACGCCACCGAAAGTCACAATCGCTTGAGGATCGAGAGGGAGCGCGAGCAGGAGCGTCTCGAGAAGGAGCTTGCCCGCAATTCCGCGGAGGCGAAAAGCCAGTTCCTGGCCAATATGAGCCATGAGATCCGCACACCGCTGGCAGCCATCATCGGTTACGGAGAAACGCTGCTTGATCCGGATCTCAGTGAACCGGAGAAAAGAAGCAGTGCCGAGACGGTGGTGCGCAGCGGCCGACATCTGCTGGACCTGGTCAACGACATCCTCGACCACTCGAAAATCGACGCCAACAAACTGGATGTGGACATCGTATCGGTCAATCTGCCGGAACTTCTTGACGAGATTCGCGCCTTCTTCGCGCCAAGAGCCCGGGAAAAAGGACTGGATTTCAGCATCATCTGCGAATACCCGTTGCCGGAGCAGGTGCGCACTGACCCCACCCGACTGCGCCAGATCATTATCAACCTGTGTGGTAATGCCCTTAAATTTACCGATAAGGGGTCCATTTCCCTGGTGGTCCGTTGTGATCGCGATCAGGAATTGCTCGTGGCCCGGGTCGTGGATACCGGCATTGGCATGAAGCCGGAGCAATTGGGGCGGCTGTTCGATCCCTTTGCCCAGGGCAGCGCCGCCATTTCCAGGCAATATGGTGGCACCGGCCTCGGGCTCAGCATTTCCCGGCGTCTGGCGGAAATGCTTGGCGGCAGTATCCGGGTGAACAGCACCTATGGCGAGGGCAGCGAGTTTGAGCTTTCGATCCGGACCGGGCCACTGGATGAGGTGCATTTCCTGCGCGACGCCTCGGAGCTGAGCCAGCGCCGCCGGACCATCCCCATGGTTGTCGCGCCGCGATTGTCAGGGCGTATCCTGTGTGCCGAGGACAACGAGGTGAACCGGCGGCTTGTTTCCCTGTTGGTGTCTCGAACCGGAGCCGAGCTTGTCCATGTGAGCAACGGAGCGGAAGCCCTGGAAATGGCGATTCGCGAACCCTTTGATCTGATCCTGATGGACATACAGATGCCGGTGATGAACGGCCGTGACGCCACGGCGGCACTTCGCGAAGCCGGGGTGAATACGCCGGTCATCGCGCTCACCGCCAATGTGATGTCCGAGGACATTGCCGATTATCGCCTGGCCGGCTGCAATGAACACCTGGCGAAGCCCATCGACAAGCAGCGCTTCTATGAAACACTGGGACGATACCTTTCGGTGACGCCGGCCTCCGCTAATGAACGAACCTCACGCTATCAGGGCAAGGTGCTGGTTGCCGAAGACAACACCGAAAACCGGCAGCTGGTAGAGCGTATGCTGCGCCGGGAAGGTCTGGACGTCGTGGCAGTGACCGGCGGCGAGGACGCGGTTCGGACTGCATTGTCCGATACGGTTCATCTGGTGCTGATGGACCGTCACATGCCGGGAATGGATGGTGTTGATGCCACCAGGTTGCTGCGCCAGGCCGGGTTCCGCCGGCCGGTGATTGCCTTTACAGCCGGCGATCAGCAGGAAACCGATGCATTGCTTGAGGCCGGTTGTGACGGCGTGCTGAACAAGCCCATTGATCAGTCCCACCTGACGGCCCTGCTGGATCGGCTGCTGGGCACGGGCCCCGTTTTCGCCGCGGATACCGGCGAAGACGCTGAAATTGCCCACCTGGTGGCACAGTTTCTTGATGGGCTTGCCGCGCGGCGGACCCGAATGGATGCCGCGCTGGCGGACGCAGATCGTGAAGCAATGAAAACCGAAGCCCACCAGATCAAGGGCACGGCGGGTGCCATGGGCTATCCGCTGATGACCCGACAGGCGGGTATACTGGAAGAGCTGCTGAAAGTCACTGAGCCGGACTGGGAACGTGTTCGCAGCGAACTGAAGGAACTCGGTGAAATGATAGACCGTGCCCTCGCCGCTGCGAAAACGCCAGGCTGACGTGTGTGAGTATGACCAACAGGAAGAACCCGATGAGTGAGCTGCCGGAACGCCGAGAACACCATTCCCTGAGCATGATGTATGGTACCTATGCCGACATCCTGTTTGTGTTGTTTCCCTTTCTGATTATCGGTATGCAACGGTTGTGGGAAGGCCGGCTTTACGAAACCCTGCTGCGACCGGACCTGAGCATCGCCGCCGCTATCCTTGCCGGTCTGGCTATCGGCAAGTTCGTGCTCGGTCTCGTGACCAACCGGGAGCTCGGGCGCTACAAGGAGCGCATTGTTTTCTTCATCGCCCTGACGCTTTTCGTGGTGCTGGGGCCGGCAATCATTCTGATCCTGAGTATACTGGGAAGCGCGGATGTACCCGGTTTTGTAACCTTTGTTCAGCCGATCCTTCTGATTATTGCGATATCCCTCTACACAACCGCTGTGAGCATCAGCAATATACTGACACGGTTTGG
Source organism: Marinobacter manganoxydans MnI7-9 (assembly GCF_000235625.1). Lineage (GTDB taxonomy): Bacteria > Pseudomonadota > Gammaproteobacteria > Pseudomonadales > Oleiphilaceae > Marinobacter > Marinobacter manganoxydans. The sequence goes on from NZ_AGTR01000085.1 coordinate 123,476, forward strand.
CATGGAGGACGGGACGACGGCCAATCCGGAGACCTCGCCACGCTCTGACTACAGTGACATGAGCGAGCCCCGACCAGCGCCGCTGGACCTGCCACGGCGCACAGGCAACGACCCGACAGTTTGAGAGGAGCAACCCACATGACGGATCTGAAAGTGCTGGTAGTGGAAGATGAGCCTGTGATGCGAGAGCGGCTCGTGGATATGCTCTACAACGCTGGCGCAACCAAAGTGATCGAGTGTATTGACGCAGCTTCCGCCAGGACGGCTTTCAAAGCCGGGGAATTTCACATCATCCTGCTGGATCTGGGGTTGCCGGACGGCGATGGGCACGAACTGATGCTGGAATTCAAGGACGCCCGTGAGGAACAGCACATTGTGCTGGTGACGGCGGACGATTCGATCGAGAGTATTCAGCGTGCGATCAGTGCCGGCGCTAACGGCTACGTGGTCAAGCCTTATTCCCAGGAAAAAATACACGATGTGGTCAACAATTACGCCATGGTTCACGGCGGCGATATGGCGATGATGCAGGGTCTGAACCGGCGCCACTGACCGGTTCAGACACGCGGCTTCTGAATCAGGCGACCTGCCGGGCAATCCAGGAATTGTAACGGGTCGCCAATGCTCTGACGTACCTTGCCTCGGCGTCGTTCATATTGCCCAGGACGCCCTTGAAGATCCAGCCCCGCTCATACACTCCCAGCACCCGCTGTTCGTCATCCAGATTGACGCGCTGATTAAGTTTTTCGCAGATGGCATCCAGCAGCGGCAGCTTCTCCGGACGCTTGATCGGGCCCTGGCGATTGTTCATGGGCTGGTTTGCTGCGCGAGTTGTCGGATGTCTTTTCATGATGTTCTCCTTGTCGTTTTGCGGCTGCAAAAACAAAACCCCGGTGCCTGAAGCGACCGGGGTTTCGCGGAGAAGCTGACCCGGTCGCTACATAGGCTCCCGGGACTGACCGAAAGCCGTTAGATGTCTTTCACCATCGCGCGGACAGACTGCCCTGCATGGCAACCTGCTGCTGTGTAAGCGCTGAACTGTGGAATCATTCTGGTCATACCGGCTCTTATGTTTCGGTTCGACTACCAGTGTATAGGCTAATGGGCCGTTTGCAATAGCCCGGCTTCTTCGGCAAACCCCTACAGACGGCCTCCAGGGGCGCTTGGCATAATTCTTTCCGTCACGTGTTTTACGTTGTGCAATCCCGACTGCCTGCCGCGCCAGGCAGTCGATGGATCTCTCCTTTCTACGCAGCCTCTATGGCTGCGTTTTTTTTGGGTAGTGGAATCTTCGTAGCCATTACTTCTTACAGATTTTGCGGCCTGTCCCGGCGATAATTCGCACACTAATATTCGATTAATCGCCATCAACAGACAGAGGTTGAAACCTAGCAAAATGTCCGACGAAGCCGGATCTGCCAGTAAAAAGTTCCGTTCCCACGCATTGATTGAACTCGCCCTGATTATTGCACTTGGTCTTTACCTGCTGGTCGCGCAGGAGCAGGTCGTGGGTGAGAATCTGGTGTTTACCGTGACCGGAGCCGCGCTCATGGCCCTGGTGACCTACTGGACGCTGAATACCCTTCGGGATGGTCTCGAGGTCATCGCACTGCGTGTCCGTCACGCCAGGCACTGATCAACCGGGAATGCGTCAGGCCTGCCGGGTTTGACCCGTTAACGGCGCCAGTTCGTCCTGATTCGGCGCAATCCGTTCCCAGGTCTTGTGGAGAATCAGGGCATCGTTTGCGGCCCGATGCACAGGCAGGCCAAGCTCTGTAATCACCTGTTGGCGAAGTGCTGACCATTCGCGCACCTGCCTCGTGTCCAACAGCGCTGAAATGGATTCAAGCTGAAACGTTGGCGTCATGCGGGCGGCCTTGAACAAACGGTGCAGCCAGAAACTGTCGAAGGTCCAGGCATCGCAAAACACCTGTTCCGGCAGCAGTTCGTTGAGGGCACTGGCGACTTCGCTCACCGCAATACCATCCGCTTCCAGGGTCTCGCGGGAAATGCCGTGAATCTGCTCAGCGCTTTGTGACCAGTCCTGCCACAGCACGTGGGGGCTGATCAGCCAGCTGTGGAGAGTGCCATCCGGCATGCAGATTCCCACCTCAATGGGGTAGCTCGCGATCAGATCAAGGCTTGATGCCTCGAAATCGATGAATGCCGGCTGGATAGTGGTCATGGAGTCAGTGTAGCTGATGAGTTGTTTTTCGCTGAGTTTACCCGCCCCGCAAGCGAGACGCGAACCCAACCTGTTCCTGCACTGTTACAATATGTCCATTCATTGTAAAAGCCCGATGACAGCAACAGGCCTCGGGCGCGACAGTAAACCAGCCAAATCCGAACCGCACCATACGGGGAGCCCGAATGACAGACACCGTAGTCGTTATCTATTCCGGAGGCATGGACTCCTACACCCTGCTGCATCTGGCCCGGGAGCGCGGCTACCAGGTTCATGCCCTGTCCTTCAACTACGGGCAGCGCCATGTCCGGGAGCTTGAGTGCGCGCGTTCGGTCTGTGAAGCGCTGGGTGTACCCCACAAGGTGATCGATATCCGCGCCATGAGTGAGGTGATGGCCGGCTCATCGCTGACCTCGGATATCGATGTGCCGGAAGGCCACTATGAAGAAGACAGCATGAAAGCGACCGTGGTGCCTAACCGAAACATGATTCTCCTGTCCCTGGCGACCGGTTACGCCGTGACCGCAGGTGCTGGCGCCGTCTGGTACGGAGCTCATGGTGGCGACCACGCTATCTACCCGGACTGTCGCCCGGAGTTTGTGGATAAAATGGACGCGGTCTGCCGCGTGGCCAACTACGAGCCGGTCGGCATTGAGGCGCCTTTCATGACCATGGACAAGGGTCAGATCCTGGCTGAAGGCCTGCGCCTGGGACTGGACTATGCACAGACCTGGACCTGCTACAACGGCCGGGAGCGGGCTTGTGGACGCTGCGGCTCCTGTGTTGAACGACTGGAAGCCTTCGCTGCCAATGGTGTCAAAGATCCCCTGGACTACGAGGCGGCAAGCTGATGTATCGGGTCAAGGAAGCCTTCTACACGTTGCAGGGTGAAGGTGCCCAGGCCGGGCGTGCTGCCGTGTTCTGTCGTTTCAGCAAGTGCAACCTTTGGACCGGTCGCGAGAAGGACCGCGCCACTGCCGTGTGCAATTTCTGTGATACCGATTTTGTCGGTACTGATGGCCAGAATGGTGGTCGCTTTGAAACCCCGGAGGAACTGGCCCGTCACATACGCAATCTTTGGCCGGAGGCACCCGGCAAGCCCTACGTGGTCTGCACCGGTGGCGAGCCCCTGCTGCAGCTGGATGCTCCCCTGATCGAGGCTCTGCACCGGGAAGGGTTCGAGGTAGGGGTAGAGACCAACGGTACCCTGCCCGCGCCCGAAGGCATCGACTGGCTCTGCGTCAGTCCGAAAGCCGATGCCCCGGTGGTGCTTGAGGCCTGTGACGAGCTGAAGCTGGTCTATCCCCAGCCCCTGGCGATGCCGGAGCGATTCCTGGGCATTCGCGCAAGCCATTATTTCCTGTCGCCGATGGCCTCTCCCTCGATACCGGAAACGGCTGTGGATGAGATCAAACAAAGCAATACCCGACGCGCCACCGATTATTGTCTCGCGCATCCGCAGTGGCGCCTGACCCTGCAAATGCACAAGATCATCGGCATCGACTGATTACCCCGTGGCCAGTGCCCGCCTGGCGGTAATCAGCCCGGGGCCGGGTTGCGAAATTCGGTAATGGCTGGGGCTGCTGCCGGTCCAGCGCTTGAAAGCCCGGGTGAAATTCGCCGCGTCGGCGTAACCGAGGGCATCGGCAATCTGGCTCAGATTCATGGTGGTACTGCGGAGCAGATCCTGTGCCCGTTCCAGGCGGACCTGATCTACCAGCTGCTGGAAACTGGCGTCTTCTTCCTGCAGCCGCCGCTTGAGCGTTCTCTCGGACACAAACAGGGTGGCCGCTACCCTGGCCAGTTTTGGCGGGAAGGGGTGGCTGGTCTCGATTACCCGTCGGACGCGACAGGCAAATCCGGCGTCTTCGGTCAGCTGCCGCAGCGCCTCCTCGCACTGGGCTTTGGACGAGGCCGCCAGTTGATCATCGGTGAAGCGCACGGGCAGGCTCAGACGGCCAACCGGAATCACCAGGGCATTCTCCGTAGCGCCGAATTCCACCGGCACCGGGATCTGTGAGCGGAAACGCTGGAAATAGGCCGGCTCCGTTCCCCGGCGAACAATCCGCAAACCGTCAATGACCGAGCCTGTCAACTGTGCCCCCATGGAAACGCAACCAAACAGCATGGCATCCATGATAAAGCCGTGCAGAGGCCCCAGGTCGATATCACAATGCACAACGTACCAGGCCAGGTTGCCGGTCTCCCGTTTGCAGACCCGAAGGTGAGGCACCCTTAGCGTCAGGTATCGGGTCATCAGCTCCATGGCATCGCCCAGGGTACGGCTACTCATGACGGCCGTACCCAGGGCGCCGTGCAGGGGCAGCTTCAGCTCCCTGGCGAGCATGATACCGAGCCCCGGTTCGCCGCTCTCGATAATGGCCCGGGTGACGAATTCGCTGGCCTGGGTCTGGCTCACCCGCCGATCGGTGGATTGCAGGCGGACCGGGTCAAGACCGACCCGGAGGAGGAGGTCCTGTTCGTCAACACCGATGGTGTTCAGCAGTTCGGCCAGAAGATGCAGGTAGATGGCCGGCATGCCCAGGTCCTGTGCCGTTGAAACGGAGGCGCGCATGGGATTTCCTCGTCTGATTCTGTTCTTGTTATGTCGCAGAACGCTTGGTTTCGACGATTATGGCGCCTCGCGGCTCGTTGCCCCATGACTTCGGTGACGGAATAAATGGCCTGAAAGGCCAATCATCGGCCGGTTGGCAGGAAGCATCCGGATCGATCACTGGCCATGACGGCGGACGAAGTGTTCCAGAGCTGCGGCAGATCGCCCGGGCGTTTCCAGCATCGGAAGATGTCCGACACCCCGGAACATGTGGATTTCTGCCTGAGGCGTGGCCGAGCTGAACCAGTCAACGCAGCGGGTCGGGGTAATCACGTCACGGTCGCCCCACTGAACCTGCAGTGGTGGTGTCTCGGGGCCCAGGTAGCGGGCCGGTGCCAGCGCGTCTGCCACCATGTCACTGAAGATATGCCGGAGGGCCTCGGTGCGGCCCAGGAGATCCGGTCCGAGAAGGCCGGCCATGGCAAGTCCGGAGACCGTGGGCTTGCCGGTGCCAACACTGTTGAACATGCGGTAGACGCCTTTCCAGTCCCGTGGAATCAGGATGCCATCCCGGTCAGGCTTCAGGGGGGCGTGAATGTCTGCCTCTTTATGTTCGGGGATGCCGGCGCTGTTGAGCAACGTCACCGAGCGGGGCGCCGGATCCAGTGTGTGGGCCAGTATTGCGGCAATCGCGCCACCCATGGAGCTGCCGGCCAGATGGATGTTGTCCGTGTTAACGCCCGCAAGCCACTGAGCCAGTCGACGGGCCTGGGTTTCGTAGCGGTAGCAGGCCTCCGGCCGGTAATCACTCTCCCCGAATCCCGGCAGATCCGGCGCCAGAAGATGCCAGCGTCTTGGCAGTCTTTGCAGCCACAGCCCCCAGTTTTCCTTCATGGCGGCAAAGCCATGAATCAGGACGATCGTCGGGCGGCCGACACCTGGCGATCCCCGTTCCAGGAAAACCATCTTGTGGCCATCGACCATGGTTTCATGGCGGCGGGCCTGGAGAAGTAATCGTTGTCCCGTGCGGGCAGCGGGCCAGAAGTTGGGGGCAGGAATTCTCATGGTTGTCAGCGATCACCGGTTTGGGGTCTGACCGCCAGTCTACCGGGACCAGAATCCGGAGCCTTGGCCACAGTGCCCGTGGACGTCGGCGAATGGGCAACAGAGTGCCCGTGATGGGGCGTCGAAAGTCAGAGACTCAGGTCGACAATCACCGGATTATGGTCGCTGGATCGCCAGGGTCCCCGGCCGGATGCCGGGTGATCGCTCCGGTAGTCGAGTACCCGGGGCTCATCGGCGTTCACCAGCCAGCTCCAGGCGCCCGTAACCCTTGGTTTTAAGGTCTCGGAGGCGAGTGCGAAATCCAGCGAGCCCTTCTGACCACGGTAACGGTAGGTGTAGTGACCACAGGTCTTTTCGGTGCAGGGATGGAAATGGTGCACCATGCTGGTAAACCCTGCCTGCTCCATCGTCGCGATGGGATGTTCGCGGGCATAGCTGTTGAGGTCACCGATTATCAGGGTGCCGACTGAATGGTGCCTGCGGGTATCGCTGCCGGACCAGGCCGCCAGTGTTTTTGCTTCGTTGGTCCGCCGGCTCGCGTAGCAGCCCTGGCCATCGGCCTGGTCCTGATTATCGCCACGGGCGCCCCGACAGGATTTCGATTTCAGGTGAGGAACAATGACCCGAACGGTAGCATCACCGTCCGTTCGGCCGAAATCCTGAGCCAGGGGAGGCCGGCCTCCCGATTCAAATGGCCCTTTGGCAAGCCGTTCTGGCGAGCCAACCGCGCTAATCCGGTCGCTGCGGTAGAGCAGGCCGGTCCGGATCTCGTCATCGCCGTCCTGGCCGGGCGTGCTGACGAACCGCCAGGTGCCGCCCAGGGCCTCTGCAAGTTCCGCTATGGAACTTGCCGGTCCATAGCCGTCGTTCTCAAGTTCGGTCAGCGCAAGAATGTCCGGATCGGGGGCCAGAAGTGTGTTCACCAGTTGTTGTTGCTGGCGCCGGAATTCCGCCGGTGTCCCGGCCCCACGACTCGTTGGAAACTCGCCGCCCCGGCCATCTCCGTTAAAGAAATTACCAAGGTTCAGAGCCATGATCCGCACCGAAGCCTCATGCCGCGGCCCGGGTGCGGTTTCTCTGGGATTGGTGGCGAGGAAAGCCGGCTCCTGAGAAGGCTGGAGCCGCCAGGCATCGAAGCGGAAATCCAGCACACCGATGAGCCCTCTAATCTGATCACCGGCCCTTACGGTTGCCGAGGACAGGCCGCCCGGGGGCCAGGGTGCCGGGCGGGGGTCTCTCCTGGACCGGTTGTCATCAAGCAGAACGCGGTTTGCCCCGTTCCGGGTGAATGCCCGGTGTGCTTCTTTGCCGGGGGGCAGGTATTCCGTAGGCTGGACCTGGTCTGAGGCCGCCAGCCCAAGCTCGCCGTAGCGAGCCAGGTTGTAGTTGTCCACCACCGTCAGGGGCTGGCGAAAGGTAACCCTCATGTTCTCCAGATGTTCCGGATCGACGGTCCAGGGCAGGGTGATGGCAATGGGCGCTGGAAGCGGCCCACGCCCGCACGCCCGGATGCTCCGAACCGACACCAGTTCGGTCAGCCCGTGGTATTCCTTCACCTTTCCGGTTACCCGCACTCGCATGCCGACATCGGCGATTTCACGATCGGTGTAAATAAACAGCGCTTCGGAAGTGGCGGGATTTCCGTCGGTCTGATGGTCGGCCTGCTGCAGGTAAAAACCACCAAAGCCGCCCTTTGCCCGGGAATCCTGGGTCAGGATGCCCTCGACGGTGACGGTAGCTCCTGCCATGGGTGAGGTCGGGCCAGTTCCCTGGACCCGGGAAATCGGCGTTGCGGGATCACCGCAGACCGATTCTGCCCTCCCTGCTGCGGGCAGAAACGACAGAATCAGAACGCCGAGAAAGACATACCGCCAGGTCCCAGAGCTCACACTGGCGGTTTAGCTGAGGCCGGCAACGGCTTTGAGGGCCTGTTCGCGTTTGCTGCCAAATCCCAACTGGTCGGGATTGGCCAACTCAAGCTGTTGCACCAGAGGATCCGGGTGCTGATTGTCGAAGGTAATACCGAGCCGTGACAGCACGTAGGGGGCAAGCGCGGCACGGGTAGCAACTTCCAGACGACCATGTTCCATGCCGTAGTCACGGGCAATGATCTCTTGCTGGGCTTGGGTCAGGCGCTGATCCGGGGTGACCACCAGGGTAACCTGCCGGTTCCAGTGCTCGTCCTGGTCCCGGGTGTGTCTGGCGCGCTGCCGGAGGGCCTCCGGCGAGGTCCGGAATCGGCTCAGGGCGAAATCCCGGAATTCCCGGTTTGAGTCGCACCATGCCCGCAAATGCCAGCTGTCGCCGGCACAAACCAGAGTATGCGGCTCAAGTATGCTTTCCACCGCTTCCGGTCGGCTCAGGGAGGCATAGCTGGCCCGCAGCTGTCTTCCCTGTCGTGTTGCCGTCACCACCGCACGCATGGTTTCGGGCGCGATGACCCGATTCGGACCCTGGACCACGGTGCTGTCCGGCAGGCCAATGTTCAGGGATTCAAACGTGGTGCTCAGGTTTTGCTGGCGGGCAAGCAGGTCCAGATATTCATTGACCACGCCTCGGGTGACCACCGGGCGAAATCTATCGGCAGGGACATAACCTTTCAGGTGACGGTCGTAAACCAGATTGCCCGGCGCCAGTTCGCGCAGATAGGTGTTGATATCCTTGGACGCCTGCTGACGACCGATCCCGAAACTGTGGCAGATGTGGTTGGTAGTCAGACGACCTTCCCACAGGGCAATCGTTTCGATAAGTCGATAGCGAAGCAGCAGATCCCAGCGGATGGGCCAGTCCGTTTTTTTCATAACCAGGCGCTCACGGTCCAATGAATAGCTCGTTTTCATGTTACCTGCTCCGGCACTCATGGTCTGTTACGGCGCATTAATGTAAAACCCTGTTAAACCGCTACACGGCGGCCTTTGCGGGTTTTTGTGATGCAGTTAACAGGTTTCGGGAAGTGCCTAGTGGCTTCACTTCCCGCTACTGATCTAATACGTCGCCGGCAAAGTCCGGGACTTGCTGCTATTTTGTCTTTCATTCAATCCAGAATACCCTGTAACGCCCGGAGCCGCTGTAATGACCCGAATGGTCACCTCCCTGTCTGCCCTGATTCTAAGCATTATTCTGCTGGTCAGTGGCAATGCATTCCTGATGACACTGCTGGGCATCCGTCTGAGTATCGAGGCGATATCGCCAGATATTATCGGCTGGATTCTGGTCTGCTATTCCATCGGTTTTGTGTTGGGTACGCTCTATGTTCACCGGATTATCGGCCGGGTTGGTCATATCCGGGCGTTCGCGGTGTTTGCCGCTGCTGCCGCTGTCACGTCGTTACTCTATCCGATGGCTGTTTCCGAGATTTTCTGGGCCGTTCTGCGGGTACTCTCCGGGTTCAGTATTGCCGGTGTGCTGGTGGTCATCGAGAGCTGGTTCTCCAGCCGTGCCACCAATGCCAACCGCGGTGCGTTGTTTGCGGTGTACCAGATTGTTTTTTATCTGTCCGCCGCCGGCGGCCAGCTCATTGTAAATATCGGTGACCCCGCCAATTTCATGCCTTTCTCGATTGCCGCGATTCTGTTGGCACTGGCGCTGATGCCGCTGGCACTGACCAAAATGGAAGCGCCCGTCATTGAGCAGGTTCAGCGCATCTCTATTTTCACTTTGGCACGGGAATCCTTTTCCGGTGTTGCCGGCGCCCTGATCTGTGGCGTCATGATCGGCGGCTTTTATGCGCTTGGGCCTGTGTACGCAACACTGGTCGGGCTGGACGTTGCACGGACATCCACGTTCATGGCCAGTGCCATTGTCGCGGCCATGATCCTTGCCTGGCCGCTGGGCCGGCTCTGCGACCGTTTCGACCGGCGCCGCGTGATGTTCTGGATCGCTCTGGTAGCGGCTTCAGCGGCAGGCGGTGTCGGAGTTCTCGGGGCCGAAAACGCGTGGCTTTTGACCCTTCTGGTTGGTGTGTTCACGGGGCTTTCAGCCGCTTTGTACCCCGTAGCCGTGGCCATCACCAATGACCGTATGGAAAGCACCCGTATTGTGGCGGCCAGTGCCACGCTGTTGCTGAGTTACGGCGTTGGCAGTGTCATCGGGCCGGTTGTCATGGCGGAGCTGATCAATCTCCTGGGGCCGAAAGGCCTGTTCTTCGGTAATGCCGGCTTCCTGCTGCTGCTGGCCTTGATTACCAGCTACCGGATCAGTCATACCGAGGACGTTGCCGTTGCAGATCAGGAGCACTTCGTACCTGCCATGCCGGAAGCGTCGCCGGTGCTTGCTGAAATCGATCCGCGGAACAGCGAGTTCCATGAGTCTCCTGAAGTCGAGGAAATGCACGAAGAGCAGCGTCAGGCGAGCTGACGCTGCTTTCGGTTTTCCCCAATTTTGTTTTTACTTCCGTATCTGTTTTTATCACAATGGTTAGCATACTATTGGTGACTTTCCGATAATGTGATTAATTGGCCGAAGGCGCGGCAGCGCCCGGCCCGGGCCAAGCCCTCTTTTGATATGGAGTGACGACAAATGAGAGACCAGTTTCCTTTTGCGGTAGCGCGGGTTACCCGGCGCTGGAGAAAAATGCTGGACGAGCGCCTGAAGGATCTGGGCGTCACCCAGGCGCGCTGGAGCACGATGGTGTACCTGGAAAAAGGCGGTGAGGGCCTCACACAGCGTGAGCTGGCAAGCCTGATGGCGATCGAGAATCCGACCCTGGTTCGACTGCTGGACAGTCTCGAGCAACAGAATTTGATTGAGCGCCGGCCCTGCCCGAACGATCGCCGTGCGCGGCGGCTGCATCTGACCAACGCCGGCCGGGCGTTTATGGATGACCTTTCCGAGCGAGCCGAGGTGCTGCGCGAGGAAATGCTGGAAGGCATCAGCGACAAAGAGATCGAGTGCACCGTAAAGGTGTTCCACAAGATCCTGGAAAACGCCGAAAAGCAGAAATAACCCTTGGCTGATAACTCAGTTGAGGGTCTGAAAGCCCGCTACGGGGATCGCTGGCGTTGGCTGGCGGTGGCCACGGTGATGATAGGCACCATGGCTACCGTACTCAGCGCCACCGTAGTCAACGTGGCGTTGCACGATATCATGGTGGAGTTCGGCATTCGCCAGGGCCAGGTTCACTGGCTGGCAACGGGCTTTATCGCCGCCATGACCACCACCATGCTGGCCTCCTCCTGGCTGCTGGATCACTTCGGGGTTCGCAAGACCCTTGCCGTAGCCATGTTTCTCTTTACCCTGATTTCCCTTGCCGGCGGTTTTGCCGAGACGCCGGGGCAGCTTATCGCCGCCCGGATCGGCCAGGGTGCCATGGCCGGCCTGATGCAGCCCATGGGCATGTATCTGGTGTTCCGGATTTTCCCCCGCGATCGCCGCGGCCAGGCCATGGGTATCTACGGTATGGGGGTGATTCTGGCCCCGGCCCTCGGTCCGGTGCTGGGAGGCTTTCTGGTTGATCAGCTGGACTGGCGCTACGTGATGTTTGCACCGGCTCCGGTTACGCTTCTGGGTGTGTTGATGGCCTGGCGTTTCCTGCCTTTGCCGGTCTCCCGGCCGGCGCCCTATCGGTTTGATCTGCCCGGTTTGTTACTGCTCGGCCTCACCATTGCCCTGTCCCTGGATACCCTCAACCGACTGCAGCAGGCGTCAGGACAGCAGACGTGGATTCTTGCTGAAGCATTGCTGGCCCTTTGCGGGCTGGTGTTCTTTGTGTTGCGTGAACGGCAGACTGCGCACCCGCTGGTGAACATCGGCTTGCTGCGCAAACCGGCATTCCTGTTCGCCTGCCTCGGGGCCATGGCGCTGGGGCTGGCGCTGTTCGGATCCACTTATCTTATTCCGTTGTTTGTCCAGACAGCCCTCGGGTTCAGTGCGACGGAGGCAGGGTTGCTGATGCTGCCTGCAGGGATTGTCCTGGGTATGACGTTCCCGCTGGCCGGTCGGCTGGCGGACAGGCATAGCGCCCGGGTTCTGGTTGTCTTCGGGATTGGTGTATTTGCCCTTTCAGCCGTACTGTTCGCGATGTCAGACCTCGAGCTGGCGTTCGGCTGGCTGGTTCTCTGGACCGTTTTGGGGCGCGTTGGCATCGGATTCATGCTTCCGGCTCTGTCGACCGGTGCCCTGAACCCGCTGGAGCCACAGGAGTTAGGTGCCGGCTCCAGTAGCCTGAACTTTATGCGACAGCTCGGGGGCGCCTTTGGTGTCAACCTGGTGGCCCTGACCATCGAGTTCGGCGAGCACAGTGCGGGCATGCCAACGATCAATGCGTTCCATTCCGCCTGGTGGCTGGTGGCGGCATTCGTAGCGGTTGCGGCGATCCCGGTTTGGCGAATGCGGGTCTAGGAAGACCTTTGGTTGCGGCCCCGCGCCGGATTCATTATTATGCCGGCATCTCTTCAGGGGAGTAGCCTCCGCATCGGAATGTCCGAGCGGATGATAGTCAACATACTTGGGGCCAAATCCCCATGGCTATCATGTTTCACCGCAACACCGGTGATATTGGCAAGACCTGAGGCGGTTTCACCTCCATTGGGCGGAAGGTGGGCTGCCTCATGTCTGGTTATCCGCCCTGGAGTTTTTCATGGACGCTTTTCTCGCCTCGACGGTTGCTGTTGCCATAGCGGAAATTGGTGACAAGACCCAGTTGCTGTCGCTTTTCCTGGTTGCCAGATACGCCACACGCCTGCCTATTATTCTCGGCATTTTTGTCGCAACGGTTCTCAACCACGCCTTATCTGCCTGGCTCGGTGCCTGGGTCGCTTCCTTTATTCCAGAAGCCTGGCTGCCCTGGATTCTGGCCGGCAGCTTTGTCGCCATCGCTCTGTGGCTACTGGTGCCCGACAAGGATGACAGCGCAGACTCGAAGTTTCTGGGCATGGGGGCGTTCATGGCCACCACCATCATGTTTTTCCTGGCGGAAATCGGCGACAAGACCCAGGTGGCAACGGTCGTTCTCGCCGCCCGCTTTACCGAAACCTTCTGGGTTATTCTGGGCACCACGGTGGGGATGCTGCTGGCCAACATACCGGTTATCATGGCAGGACGCTGGCTGATGGAACGGTTGCCCCTTGCCACAGCCCGGATTGGCGCAAGCGTTCTGTTCGTGGTGCTTGCCGTTGTAACAGTGTGGGCAACCTTTATGAACTCCTGAGGGTACTTGCTGTCACTGTACCCGGTTGCCTGATGCTTTCGGAATGTTTTCTATGTGGTTCAGATTCTTAATGGTTTTTGCTTTGGCACAGCTCCTGGCATTTCCGACCATCGGTTCGGAACAGCCTGTGGAGGCTGTCAGTAATTCGGATACCCCGGAGAAACCCGACAGAAGCCCTCGTGTGCCCACCTTCCCGATCCAGGGGGACCTGGCCGGAGAGCTTGGCGTATTCGAGACCCGTTACGAGGACACTTTTGCCGGCATTGGCAACCGTCTGGCCATGGGCTATCTGGAGTTGGTGAAGGCCAATCCCGGTGTCGACCCCTGGCTACCCGGAGAAGGCACTACGATTACCCTGCCGCGCCATTATGTGCTGCCCGACTCCCGGCGCGAGGGCATTGTCATCAATCTTGCGGAGTACCGCCTGTATTACTTCACCAATGGGGGAGTTCAGGTGTACCCGGTTGGAGTGGGAACGGCTGAAAATCCCTCTCCGCTGACCGATGCCGAAGTCACCATGCCGCTGGAATCTCCGGCCTGGTATCCGCCGGCCAGTATTCGCGCGGAGTACGAGGCATCAGGTGAGTACCTGCCCCGTATGATTCCTCCGGGCCCCGGGAATCCGCTTGGTACCCACGCCCTGTTGCTGAGCGAGAAAGGCTATCTGATCCACGGCACCAACAAGAAGTTTGGTGTGGGCATGCCGGTCAGCCATGGCTGTTTCCGGATGTACAACGAGGATATCTCCCGGTTTGTTTACCAGGTTGAGAAAGGTACACCGGTTCAGGTTGTCCACGATGCCGTCAAGATCGGTTTCTCGGATGGTGAGGTCTGGCTTGAGGTGCACCGCCCCCATGAAGACTACCCCCGAGAAGATCGCGACCGTTTATGGCAGCAGGTCTTCGCTGAAGTTGAAGCTTTCCGCAGCCAGCACCCAGGCGTTGAGGTCAAGCGTGGCGCCATTGAGCTGGCAGTGGACCAGGCCGATGGTCTGCCAACCATGATTGGTGAACGGGTTACCCAAATGGCCGCAGACAAGACCGTGGAAGAGAAGTCACCGGAATCGGCCAACGAGCCGGAGCAGCGGCTATACTTCTGACATAGAGTTCCGGGCAAGAGTGCCGCGCTGCGTGAGTGCCTGAGACAGAACCGCGGCCACTGTGCCATCGTATGTCCAGCAATCAGAATTTTTCCGGATCCGGGGAGGCGTCATGCAGGTAAACCATCCCATGCGATCACAGAACCCTGCCCGGCTTCGGTGCTGGGCCCTGGTGATGATGACCGGCGCCCTGCTGGCACTGGCTTCCCTCGCCCATCAGGTTTTTGCCCAGCAGAAGGCTTCCGAGACCGCTCTGGTGCTTACAGTTGAGGGCGCCATTGGCCCCGCGACCATGGACTATGTCACCCGGGGTATTCGCAGGGCCGAATCTGAGGGTGCCGGCCTGGTGATCATTGAAATGGACACCCCGGGCGGCCTGATGGATTCCATGCGGGATATCATCAAGGTGATTCTTGCCTCTGAAGTTCCCGTGGCTACCTATGTTTCCCCGCAGGGCGCCCGGGCCGCCAGCGCTGGCACGTTTATTCTCTATGGCAGTCACATTGCCGCCATGGCCCCTGCGACCAACCTGGGCTCTGCGACGCCGGTTCAGATGGGCGGCCTGCCGGGCAGCCCGGAACCGGAGAGCGATCCGGCCTCCGGCGAGCCGCAAACGGAGGAAGGCTCTGATTCCGAATCCGGGTCTTCGTCTGACGGCGAACAGCAAGCCAGCGACGATGACGGCAAACGGCGCGGTGGTACCGCCATGGAACGCAAGGTTCTGGAAGACGCGGTCAGTTATATTCGCGGGCTGGCGGAACGTCACGGCCGGAATGCCGAGTGGGCCGAGGAAGCCGTCCGTGAGGCGGTGAATCTCGGTGCCGATGAGGCCCTGGAAAAGAACGTCATCGACGTGGTCGCACCCAACATTCAGGACTTGCTGCAGCAAATGGATGGCCGGACCGTTCGCATGGCGTCGGGCGACATGACCCTGAATACGGCCAGTCTGGAAATCGTCCGGTCCCAGCCGGACTGGCGCACCCGCCTGCTGTCGGTGATCACCGATCCGAACGTTGCCTACTTCCTGATGATTATCGGCTTCTACGGCATCATCTTCGAACTGGCCAACCCCGGTGCCGTGGTGCCGGGCGTGATTGGCGCTATCTCGCTGATTCTCGCGCTCTTTGCCTTCCAGGTTCTGTCGGTGAATTATGCCGGCCTGGCATTGATCATCCTCGGGTTGGCGTTCATCGTGGGGGAGGCGTTTGTGCCCAGTTTCGGGATATTGGGGGTCGGCGGCATTGTCGCTTTTGTGACCGGTTCGATCATCCTGATGGATGGCAGTCACCGGGATATTTCGCTACCGACAATTGGCGGCACCGCCGTGGTGGCCGGTGGCTTTATCCTCTGGACGGTGACCCGCTTCATCGGCCTGCGTCGACGGCATCCGGTCAGTGGGGCCGAGCAGATCACCCATGAGGAAGCCGTGGCACTGGACGAGTTCTCGGGAGAGCATGGCCACTACCGTGGTCATGTCCGGCTTAGCGGTGAGCGTTGGAATGCCATCAGCGAAGCGCCTGTCAAGGAGGGTGACCGGGTTCAAGTGACAGCAATTGAAGGTTTGACGGTAACCGTCAGGGTCATCCAGGAAAGCGGTTGACCCGGCAGACAAAGTAACGGCAATACAAGGAGGCCGTATGATTGGCGATCTGATTCCCTATCTGGCACCAACGGTGGTGTTACTGCTCATTCTTGCTTCGGCCATCAAGATCCTGCCGGAGTACGAGCGTGGCGTTGTTTTCTTTCTCGGGCGGTTCCAGGGTGTCAAAGGCCCGGGGCTGATCATCGTCATTCCCGGCATTCAGCAGATCGTGCGGGTGGATCTGCGGGTAATCACCCTGGATGTTCCCAGCCAGGACGTCATCTCCCGCGATAACGTGACGGTACGGGTGAATGCCGTGCTTTACTTCCGTGTCGTGGATCCCGAGCGGGCGATTATCCGGGTGGAGGATTTCAATTCCGCGACCAGTCAACTGGCCCAGACCACGCTGCGGTCGGTGCTGGGCAAGCACGATCTCGACGAAATGCTGTCAGAGCGGGACAAGCTCAATTCGGATATCCAGGAAATCATCGATGCCCAGACCGAGGAATGGGGCATCAAGGTGGCCAACGTGGAAATCAAGCACGTGGATCTCAACGAGTCCATGATTCGTGCCATTGCCCGCCAGGCCGAGGCCGAGCGCGAGCGGCGTGCCAAGGTCATCCACGCCGAGGGCGAATTACAGGCGTCCAAGAAGCTGGTGGAAGCGGCGGATGTCATGTCTACCAACTCCGGTTCCATGCAGCTGCGTTACCTGCAGACCCTGGCGGATATGAGCAATACCAATTCATCCACCATTGTGTTTCCGCTGCCAATGGAGTTGATGACCACGTTCCTGAAGGAAAACAAACCCTTTACGCCTGATAAGCCCGATCCGGACAAACCCGAACCCGAGGCATAAAAAAAGGCCGGCATTGCCGGCCTTTTCTGTTACGTATCAGCCTTACTTCTGGCTGGCACGCTCGAGCATACGCTTGGCACGCTCGTTTGCTTCGTCAGCGGCTTTCTGGGCTGCCTTGGCAGCGGCCAGAGCTTCTTCTGCAGTCTGCTGGGCAGTACGTGCAGAGCTTGCAGCGCTGTTAGCGGTGTTCATTGCATTTTCAGCAGTGCGCTCAGCGGAGCTGGCGGTTGCATTCGCTTCGTCGAGGGCGCCTTGGTCAGTCGTGGCACAACCTGCAGTCAGAGCAGTGGCCAGTGCAATCCCGGCGATCGTCAGTTTACGCATTGTAAATCCCCTTATTGGTCGAGTTATTTCCTGTGATCCGAAAGTCAGTATAGACGACTTCCTGTCAACCTGTGCCCGATAGGCATAATAGGCATTGACTACCGGAGTCGTTAAACAGTGTAAAACACTGTAAGCCAAAATGTTAACTCAGGATAGGTAAATATTCTTAGCGTATGACAACAACTTAATTCTGCTGTCAGGCTTTTCTCAGGGGTGAATGCTGATCGGGGTCCCGTTCGACACCAGTTGCCAGATTTCGTCCATCTCTTCGTTGGTCACGGCAATACAGCCATCGGTCCAATCCAGACCGGTGTAGGCGAAGGCCATGTCGCCCACATCATTGGGAAGGCCATGGATCATGATGCTGCCACCGGGGTCCAGGCCCCAGGCGGATGCCAGTTCCCGATCCCGCTCACTGGGGTAGGAGATGTGGATGGATTTGTAGAAATCGCTCTCGGCATTGCGCCAGTCCAGGGTGTAATCGCCCTCCGGTGTGCGCTCGTCACCCTCGTACAGCTTGTGGCCTTCCGGATTGTCGCCCAGGGAAATGCGGTAGCTGCGAACCACGTCCTCGCCATCCATCAGGTACAGGCGGCGCTCTCCCTTGCGAACCACCACCCTACTGACGTTCTGAATGTCCGCGGGCTCATACATGGTGGCAACCGGCATCCGGGTGTCGGCCTTGGCCAGCAGCTCGGTTGCAAAGGCGGTTGGAGCGGCCGCCATGCAGAGCAGGGCGAGGCTGGATAATAGGGCGCGGAAAATGCTCATGTCCTTAACTTACCAATGATTAATCTTTGTACAGGCGATTTATACCATAGCCCGCAAGGGATCTGTTAAGGGGTTTTGTTAACTTTTTTGGCTATCTGGTTCGCTGATCAACCATTTTGTGAATTGTCCATCTTCAGTCCCACCTTGGTTACCTGGTCAGCACTGGTGGCCCGGGCCACCAGCGTTACCGGGCCAAGGGTAACCACGTCACCGACAACCGGGTGCCCCTTGGTGCGCCTCGCAAAGCATTCAGCCAGGGACAGTTCCGGGGGCAGATCGTCAAATTCAATGCCATAAACCTGCTCGACGTCACCCAGAAGGGCATCGCCGTTGAGCACAAAATCTCCGAAAAATGCCCGTTCAGCCAGGTACTTGGGCGCGTGGCGGCCGCTCAGAGCCTTGCCGAGCTCCGGCAGCACGCTCGGGGTTGCGAACATCGCCACCATGTCGCCACTGGAAACTTCCAGATCGGCTTTCGGCTGCAGGCAAACCCGGTTCCGGAAGACGCCAGCGACCGCGGTGTTCTCGGGAAACCGCAGCTGGCTCAGCCGCCGCGGCGTCTCCCAGATTTCGCCTCGCAGCGGGAACAGCATCAATTCGTGGTCGCCGGCGGCCGGCGCATCCAGGGGCAGCCTTCGATAGGGATCCTCTCCGGCAGGAACTTCCAGGCGAAGTTTCCGGGCCAGAGGTGTCATGGTGGTGCCCTGAACGAGGAGCGAGACCAGCACGATAAAGAAAGCCGCGTGGAAGACCAGTTGGGCTTCCGGCAAGTCGGCGATGATCGGGAACAGGGCCAGTACAATCGGCACCGCACCCCGGAGGCCGACCCAGCTGATGAAACCAAGCTCGCGGCGATTGAAGGCAAACGGCCAGAGGGTGAGCATGACCGTCAGCGGGCGGATAATGAAGATCAGCGAGAGGGCCAGGATCAGCCCGCCGCCGGCCAGCGGAATCAGATCGGAGGGCGTTACCAGCAGTCCGAGCATCAGGAACAGGCACAGTTGCGCCAGCCATGCCAGACCATCGTGCACCTGCAGGATCATCGGCATCATCCGGACATGGCGGTTACCGATCACCACGCCGGTCAGATAAATGGCCAGAAACCCGCTGCCGCCGAGGGCGTTTGTGGCAGAAAACACCGAGATGCCAGCAGCGGCGACCAGAAGGGGATACAGCGAAGGCGTCAGGCGGATCCGGTTGGCCAGCTCAACCACGGCGAAGCCGCCTATAATCCCGGCAACGGCGCCGACACCGAACTGCTGCACAAGCATGGTCAAGACCGCCCAGCCCGCGTGGTCGCCATCGTTGCCGATGAGCGTGACCAGCATCAGGGTCAGGAAAATCGCCATGGGGTCGTTACTGCCGGACTCGATCTCCAGGGTGGCACTGACCCGCTCGTTCAGGTGCAGGCCGCGGCCCTGAAGCAGGGAAAACACGGCGGCGGCATCGGTGGATGAGATGATGGCGCCGATCAGCAAGGCGGTCAGCCAGTGCAGATCGAACACCCACCAGGCGACAACCGCGGCGCCAGCGGCGGTCATTGCGACCCCGAGTGTAGCGAGCACCAGGGCGGGTTTCAGCCCCACGCGGAAGGTTTCCGCACGGGTGCGCATGCCGCCGTCCAGCAGGATCACGCCCAGCGCCAGATTGGCAATCAGGAACGCGAGCTCGAAATCGTCGAACTGGATGCCACCCGGGCCGTCCTCGCCCATCATCATGCCGACCACCAGAAAGATCAGCAGCACCGGCATGCCCACCCGGCTGGAAAGCGGGCTGAGCACAATACTGATGACCAGCATCAGGGCGCCAATCAGAGTCAGGGTGGGATCCATTGTTGCTCCAGACAGAATGCTTGCCCATTGCCGGGCGGACCGCTTATATTGCTTTCGCGGCCCTTTTTTTGCGGGTGTAGTTCAATGGTAGAACGGCAGCTTCCCAAGCTGCATACGAGGGTTCGATTCCCTTCACCCGCTCCACTTCATTGCCGCTCGACTGTATCTCTAGTGTAGTTTGAGTCGGGGTTGCATGGCACGGCTGATTTTATCCATCAGCCAGATAATCCCGGTGCGGAACATGCCGTGCAGGGCTACCTGATGCATCCGATAGAGGGACAGGTAGAACATGCGGGCCACC
Source organism: Marinobacter manganoxydans MnI7-9 (assembly GCF_000235625.1). GTDB lineage: Bacteria > Pseudomonadota > Gammaproteobacteria > Pseudomonadales > Oleiphilaceae > Marinobacter > Marinobacter manganoxydans. Next base: position 143,195 of record NZ_AGTR01000085.1, read on the forward strand.
TTGCCCTCGATGTACATGCTGCGGCCGGACAGGTTGCCCATCAGATTGCCGACGGTGGTGTAGCGGCTGAAATTGATCAGCGAGCCGTGGTCGTTGTAGACGAAGGGCACCGCCTCGCCATTGTCCAGGCGGTTGCAGAGGGTCTTGAACAGGGTGTCTGCCTGCTGGTGCGCAGCCTGGGCCCGGGGGGGAACCGGCAGGTCGGAATCCGGTTGCGGACAGGCAGCGCAGTCGCCGAAGGCGAAGATATTGGCATCCTGGGTGGTTTGCAGGGTCTGTTCCACCACCAGTTGATTGCTCCGGTTCACCTCCAGACCTTCCAGCTCGGCCAGGAAGGCCGGGGCCTTGATGCCCGCTGCCCAGATGGTCATTTCCGAGGGTAATTCGGTGCCGTCTTTCATCACGACCGTACTGGGCCGTACCTCACTCACCGGCTGGCCGGTCAGTACTTTCACCCGCTGGTGTTCCAGCTCCCTGGTGGCCGCCGCAGACAGCCGGCCAGGCAGGGCGGGAAGAATGCGGTCAGCGGCCTCGATCACGGAAATGGAAACGTCCGAGGGCTGAAGGTGGTTCATGCCGTACACCGGCAGCTCGCGGGACGCCAGTCGCAATTCTGCTGCCAGTTCCACACCGGTGGCACCCGCGCCGATGATGCTGATATTCAGGGTATGCTCAGCCCCCTGCAACGCCTCGTGATTCTTGCGCAGAAAGGCGTTGAGCATCAGGTTGTGGAAGCGCCGGGCCTGTTTGAGGCTGTCCAGGAACAGGCAGTTGTCCTGGGCGCCGGGCGTGCCAAAGTCGTTGGCGGTGCTGCCCACGGCAATCACCAGTGTGTCGTAGGGGATATGGCGTTCGGGAACGACCTCTGTACCGTCGACATCGTGGAACGGGGCTATGACCACTTTCTTGCTATCGCGGTCCAGTCCGCTCATGCGGCCGAGCTGGAATTCGTAATGGTGTTTGCGGGCATGGGCGCGGTAGTTGATCTCGTTCGCGCTGGCATCCAGGGAACCGGAGGCAACTTCGTGCAGCAGGGGTTTCCAGACGTGGGTCAGACCGGAATCCACCAGCGTGATTCTGGCTTTTCCCTTTCTACCCAGTTTGTTCCCGAGGCTGGTAACAAGTTCGAGACCGCCGGCGCCACCGCCGACCACAACAATGTGATGAAGGTTATCCATACCAATCAGACCTGTAAGTGAAGAGAGCCAAGCACTCTTCAGGCGAGAATGCTTGGCTGTCCTCACTCGGAACCAGACGAGCAGCCGGAATTCGATCGGGAAACAGGGCGGGGCCTGAGCCGGGCAATAATGTTAACGCGCCCGGACCTGTGGGTACAATTCTACGGAAGTGCTGTTTCCTTCCGGCCTGGCGCTCGCGAACCTGTGGGTGGCGCGCTCGCCGGAGCCGCAGAAGGAACAGCGGGTCTAATGCTGGGTGCGATACCCGTCCAGGATGGCGGCCATATCGTCACCAAGGTCTTTCATGGCTTGCGGATCCAGATTGCGTTCACCCATGGATCTCAGGCCCATGATCTGCGCCTGCAGGAGCCGGGCAAGTCGACGGCTGTCTACGGATTGCGCCAGCTCCCCTTTCACCCGAGCCTGCTCTACCAGGTCTGCAAGAGATCCCTCGATCGCGGCTAGAATGCTGTTAGCCTGGTCCGCCAGGGCCGAATGCGTATTGCTGGATTCCAGCAGCGTTTTCACGATCATGCAGGCTCGTGAGGGTGCCGCGCTTCCGTCTCCGCAACTGCAGGCGATGCCGCGTAGATAGTCCTGAAGGCCGTCAACAATGGAATCAAAACCCTTGAGGTGAACGGCCAACTCCCGGCCGCCCTGTTCCGCATAGGCGGCCAGTGCTTCTGAAAACAGACCGTCCTTGCTGCCAAACGTGGCGTAGATGCTGCCCGGCCGCATATCGAGGGCCTGCTCGATCTGCTTCATGGAGCTGCCGTGATAGCCCTTCTCCCAGAACAGGCCAACGGCCTTTTCCAGAGCGGTTTTTCGGTCATAGCGTGCGTGTCTGGCCATAACAACAATTCACCATCGTAGTGATTTGAATGACCGCTCAATTATATATTGAATGATCGCTCAATAACAGTTAGCCTGAAGTATTAATTGAGCAAACATTCAATAAAGGAGTTGGCAATGACAGATTTCCCCCTTCACGACAAAGACACTGCACCGGAGAAATCCAGACCATTGCTGGACAACTCGCTCAAGGCGTTCGGCATGATTCCTGGCCTGCACGCGGTCATGGCGGAGGCGCCGGGCATCCTCGAGGGTTACCAGCAACTGCATCAACTGGTGCTGGACAGCAGCTTTGATAATGATGAAAAGACCGTCGTCTGGCAGACCATCAACGTGGAAAACGCCTGTCATTACTGCGTCCCGGCCCATACCGGCATTGCCAAAATGATGGACGTGTCTGACGACATTACCAATGCACTGAGGGACGAAACGCCGCTGCCGAGCGACAAGCTCGAGGCGCTGAGAACCTTCACTCTCGCAGTCATGCGCAAACACGGCAATGTCAGCAAAGAGGATCTGGACGCGTTTTATAAAGCGGGCTACCAGCACCGCCAGGTACTGGAAGTGATTCTGGTGTTGTCCCAGAAAGTCATGAGTAACTACGTCAACCACATTGCGGAGACGCCCGTTGATGAGCCGTTCAAGAAGTTTGAATGGCAAAAGAAGCAGTAAGCCGGGCTTACGGCAACGGGACAGGTCAGCCCGCGTCCGTTGCCAGTATGTTCGCCTGTCTTGATCGTTTTTTGGTCTCGAGCCGCTTGTCGACGCACCGGGTGTCGTCCTCAAGAATAACGACGCATTCCAGGCACTGAATGCATTCGTCGTAATCGATCCGGCCATCCTTGCGAATGGCATTGATACCGCACTCATTCTTGCAGTGCTGGCAGGGGTTGCCACAGAGCTCAACCCGGTCCAGCCAGCTGAACAAGCGTAACCGGCCGAGCGCCGCGAGGCCGGCGCCCAGCGGGCACAGGTAGCGGCAGTAGAATTTGTGGATGAACATGCCGATCACAAGCAGGCCGACGGCGTAGAGAACGAAGGGCCAGGAGCGAACGAAAAACAGGGTTATGCTGGTTTTGAATGGTTCCACCTCCGCCATTTTTTCGGCGACGGTCAGGGAGTAGAAAGCGGTGCCCACCAGAGCCAGCAGGATCGGATATTTGAGCAGAATCAGGCGCCGGTGCCAGTGCTCGGGCACTTTGATCTGGCGGAACTTCAGTTTCTCGCCAAGCCAGGCGGCCATTTCCTGCAGGGCGCCAAACGGGCAGAGCCAGCCGCAGAAAAGGCCACGGCCCCAGATGAACAGGGTTATGAATGTGTACACCCAGAGAATAAAGATGATCGGATCCAGCAGGAACACATTGAGAGAGAAACCGTCCCAGATCGCCAGGAACAGGGTGTAGATGTTAACCACCGAAAGCTGGCCCTGGGCGTAGAAGCCGATAAAGAACAGGGTGAAAAACAGGAATCCCCAGCGGAACCGGTGTACCAGCTTCGGGTTGCGGCTCAGGGCCTTCTGGCGGGCGAAGAACACGGTCAGAACGGTCAGGCCGATTACCAGCAGGGAAATCTGCCACCAGCGTTCTTTCCAGAGCCCGATCCAGACCGGTTGACGGGTGTCCTCAGGGTTGGGAGCAACCTCGACGGCTTCAAACAGTTCTTCGTTGAACCGAACCGGGATATCCAGGGATGTGCGGTCCACCATCAGGTGGTTACGGGCCAGTTCAACGTTGAGCTTGAGGTTGGCCTCCGCCCCCGGGTTAAAGCCGGCGTTGCCGCCCACCCGAAACAGATTGCCAGCCTCGAACGAGGGCATGCCGGCGGCGCGGAACTCGAGATTCTGGTCGAGCAGGTTGAGATCGCGCATTTCCACGGCCAGGTTGTTCTGGGAAAGGCCGACACGGTCGGGAGAACTGCCAGGCACGAACTCGCGGGAAACATGGGGAAAGGCGCCCCGGGACATGACAGCCAGAACCTGCGCGCCGTCGTCGAGTCGTTCCATGAGGCGCTGGTAGCCGTCGTCTCCTAGCAGGTTGCGCCCCACCATGGGCGAATTGATGTAGGCGAAGAACAGTTCGGTAAAGGGCTCGCCCTCTGCCGGCTCAATGTTCATGGGGTAGTCAGACAGAGGTCGGCCCAGTTCAGCCTCAATGGACTCACTGCCAATTTGCCAGTGTCCGATGTAACCGCGGTCGACCAGCTGCTGCCAGGACATCGGCTGGTAGAAATCCGGCTTCGCCCGTGTGGGGGCGCTCTGGGCAAAGCCCTCGAGTTTTTGGCGGGCCACTTTCAGGGCCGAGGACAGCACGGTGTCGTTGATGATCAGCACAGAGACCGTGGCCTTGCTGACACCGTCAAAGTGCACCACGTTGCCGTCGCTGGTTCGTCCGGAACGGCTGGAGTTGGAGGTGCTGACAATAATCTGCTCTTGTAACGAATGCCCTTCGTATTGGTCTACGAATTCGAACAGGGGCTCTTCGCCGAGGCCATGCAGAAACACCGGCTCGTGGTGATTCAGCACCTTGATGCCGGTAAAGCGCCCTTTGGTATCCAGTCCGATCAGCATGCTGATCGGTTTGCCGGCAAAGCCCTGGAGGCGGCTGTGGTCTATGGTTTCGTAGGCATAGCCGAGCAGTTCCTGGAGTTGATACACCGGATACACCGGGAAATCCGGCAGCTTGTCTTCAATGACCGTTGCCGAGGGAAACAGCTCCTGGATCAGCGCCCGCTTGCTGTCTGACAGCTCGGCCTGAACCTGGGGCATTACAAACAGACAGGCAAGAAGGAGCACAATGCGCCCTGCCATGGGGTACTCCTGTGGTTCTTTTTGTTTGATCTTCCATGCTAGAGTTTTCGGCCCCGGGCTCAATGCGACCTCGGAGCCAGCTGAATGCTACTTTGTGAGGAGAAATGCCATGACCGACGCTACCTACACGCCACCCAAAGTCTGGAAATGGGACTCCGAGAGTGGGGGCCGGTTTGCCAGTATCAACCGCCCGATCGCCGGTCCGACCCATGACAAGGAGCTGCCGGTTGGCAAGCACCCGTTGCAGCTTTATTCGCTGGCGACGCCCAATGGCGTCAAGGTCACCGTGATGCTGGAGGAGCTACTGGAGCTCGGTATTGAAGGGGCCGAATACGATGCCTGGCTTATCAAGATTACCGACGGCGACCAGTTTGGCAGCGGCTTTGTGGAGGTGAACCCCAACTCCAAGATTCCTGCCATGATGGATCACAGTGTCAGCCCCTCCATCCGCCTGTTCGAGTCCGGGTCGATCCTCCTCTACCTGGCGGAAAAATTCGGGGCTTTCCTGCCCAAGGACACCGCAGGGCGTGCCGAAACGATGAACTGGCTGTTCTGGCAGATGGGCAGTGCGCCCATGCTCGGTGGCGGCTTCGGCCATTTTTACGCCTACGCGCCGGAATACTACGAGTACCCGATCAACCGCTACACCATGGAAGTCAAACGTCAGCTGGATGTGCTCGACCGTCAGCTGGCAGACAACCGGTACATTGCCGGCGATGAATACACCATTGCCGATATGGCCATCTGGCCCTGGTACGGCGCCCTGGTGAAAAACAAGGTGTATGACGCGGCCGAGTTCCTGGAAGCCCACACTTATACCAACGTCATTCGCTGGGCGGATGAGATTGCCCAGCGCCCGGCGGTCAGGCGTGGCCGCATGGTCAACCGGGCCTGGGGTGAGCCGAGCAGCCAGCTGCACGAGCGTCACGACGCCAGTGATTTCGAGACCCAAACCCAGGACAAGATTGGTGGCGGTGAATGAAGGTCGCGGTTTATTGCGGCTCCCGGTCCGGAAATGATCCGCTTTACGCGGACAAGGCCCGGGAGTTGGGTGATTACTTCGGTCGTAATGGCATTGAGCTGGTGTTCGGTGGCGGCCACGTGGGTCTGATGGGTGTTGTGGCGGATGCGGTCCTGGCCGCGGGCGGCCGGGTCCACGGGGTCATCCCGGAGCATCTGCGGGACCGGGAGCTGGCCCACTCCGGCCTGACCGAGCTGCATGTGGTCAAAAACATGCACGAGCGCAAGGCCCTGATGGCGGATCTGGCCGACGGCTTTGTCGCATTGCCGGGTGGTATTGGCACGCTGGAAGAGCTGTTCGAAGCCTGGACCTGGGGCCAGTTGGGGCTGCACCAGAAGCCTTGTGCCATCTACAACGTCAACGGGTTTTTTGACCCGTTGCTGGCGATGGCGCAAACCATGGAGCGGGCGGGTTTTCTCAAGCAGCAATATATCGACATGCTGATCCAGACCGATCAGCCCGCGACCCTTCACCGAGCCTTTGAGGGTTATCAGAGCCCCGAAGAAAAATGGTTGTGAGCGACCTCACTCCATCCGGCTGACCTTCGCCATCAGCCGGCGCCAGTCAATCGGCAGCCGGCTTTCAAGTTCCGCCAACACCGGATCTTTGGGATGCACCGACTGGAAGTGCTGTTTGCTGGCATAAACCACGGTGTTGTTACTTTTGCTTCGAAAGCCAAGAAGCACCGCAAAGTGCCTCTTGAGCCGCCGGAAGTAAGCCCCCTGGACATCCGGAGTCCGGTGGTAATTCAGCACCAGCCAGCCGTCCTCCGTGAGCACCCGGGCGCACTCATCCACAAACTGTTTCTGGGCCTGTGCAGGGCTCATCCGGTCTGCGTTGTACAGATCGGCCAGAATCATATCCGTGCTCGCCTCCGGCAGCTTTTCCAGGGCATCCCGGGCATCGGCAATGGTTACCTCAAGGCGCTCACTGCCGGGCAGATCAAAAAATTCCCGGGCAGTGTCCAGTACCGCCTGGCGCAGTTCGACGGCGTGTATCCGACACTCGGGATAAAGATGGTGAAAGGCGCCGGCCATCACGCCGCCGCCCAGGCCCAGAATGGTGACGTGGCGAGGGTTGGCAAAGACCGCCGGCAGCATCATGGCCCGGTTGTACTCATGAACTGGCAGATAGGGAAATCGGCGATCAATCTTGCTTTGCTCGAACACCGAATTGAAGGTAAGCACCCGGTGTTTGCGGTAATCGACCACCAGAATGCTGCCCAGGGCATCCCGGGTGTGGTGGATAATCTCGCCTTTGTTGAACATGCCGGCTTACCGGCCGGATTCTTCGAACAGGCGCTTTACGCTGTCGGTTTTTGCCAGCGACAGAGCGGTATTGCCGTTGCTGTCCTTCGCTTCGCGATCGGCGCCTTTTTCCAGCAGAAGACGTACCGTTTCCGGGTGGCCGTGCTTGCTGGCCAGGATCAGCAGGGTCTCGCCCTCGCTGGTGCGCATGTTCACCGGGACACCGGCATCAAGCATCACGCTCAGAGGTCCGGCACCGCCGTTGCGGGCCAGTTCGAAAATACCCTGGGCGAAGGCAACCGCATCCTCGTCTTTCTGGTTCGCGGGTTGTTGCGGCTTGCCGGGCTTCTGTTGGCTCATCGGGGCTCCGTGGTCAGTTCAATCGATTTTGTGTTAAAAACGTATTATCACAGAATGAGACTGTCCCAGACACAGTCAATGAGCCCAAGGCTAAAAACGACAGGAGGCAACGCCGTGAAACTACAGGTTGAAGGCATCGAAGAAGGCCAGCCGATTCCCGAGAAGTTCGCATTCGGGGTATACAGCGAAGATGACCACATGAGCTTCGGTCCCAACCGGAACCCCGAAGTTGTCTGGGACGGTGCGCCCGAGGGCACGAAAAGCTTCGTGGTGATGATGTTTGATCCGGACGTGCCCAGCGTTGCGGATGATGTAAACCAGGAAGGCAAGACGGTTTCCAGGGACATCCCGAGGGTCGATTTTTTCCACTGGCTGCTGGTTGATGTGCCTGCCGGCACCACCCGGATTCCGGAAGGCGAAGACAGCGATGGCGTGATTCCCAAGGGCAAGGAGCCGGGGCCCGGCCCCATCGGTATCCGCGGCGTGAACAATTACACCCAGTTCCTGGCGGGCAATCCCGACATGAACGGCACCTACGCCGGGTACGATGGTCCCTGTCCGCCCTGGAACGATGAGATTATCCATCACTACCACTTCGAGGTGCATGCACTGGATGTGGATACCCTTGCCCTGGATGGCGAGTTCGATGGTAACGATGTGCGCGAAGCCATGGCAGGTCACGTACTGGCCAGCGCCCGGGTGACGGGTACCTACACCCTGAATCCGGACCTGCGCTAACGGATTCAGACACCGAGCAGTGATATTCCGGTAACCCAATCGGTTACCGGATAGCCATCGTTCCCTCCCCCTGATTCCTTTCTGAACGTCACAGAAGTGTCTTGTTGTTGTCATGTCCCCGTCACCCGGTCTTGCCAAGGTGTCAGCATCCGGAATGGTTGAAAGACGGGAGGCAAGATGCGGAGCTACCGGAGCGTTTTCATTTCCGATGTGCACCTGGGCACGGCTGACTGCCAGGCCGAGTATCTGCTGGATTTCCTGAACCAGGTCCGCTGCGAAACTCTGTATCTGGTGGGCGATATCATCGACCTGATTGCGATGCAGCGACGGGTTCACTTCCCGGATTCCCATCAGGCCGTCATTCACAAACTCATTGAGCTGGCGGCCAGTGGAACGCGGGTGGTCTATGTGCCCGGTAACCACGACGATTTCCTGCGCCGGTTCTGCGGCCAGACCATTGCCGGAATTGAACTGCAGTACAAAGCTGTGCATACCACGGCTGATGGTCGACGCTTCATGGTCTGCCACGGCGACCAGTTTGATCAGGTGGTGCGATGCAGCCCACTGATGCTTCTGGTCGGTGACCGTGCCCACGGTATCCTGCTCCGCCTGAACCGCTGGTTCAACGCCTGGCGCCGGCTCAAGGGCAAGCCTTACTGGTCGCTCGCAGCCTGGGTAAAGAGCAGAATCGGCAAGGCGCGCACGTTCATCCGGCGGTTTGAACTGGCGGCGCTGACGGTCGCGGAAAAGGGCAACTACGACGGTTTCATCTGCGGCCACATCCACTCCGCCGGCTTCCTGCGCAGCGAAGATGGTCTTTACTGCAATGACGGCGATTGGGTAGAACACTGCACGGCGCTGGTGGAGCAGGAGAACGGCACACTGGAGCTGCTGCATTGGTCGGAAAACCCCAATGTTCTGGCCAGAGAGCCTGACGCCCCGCATCCGGATGTGTGTGGAGACGCCCGGCTGGTGATTGATGCCCTGCCCACAGCGTTCGTGGAGCAGGTCAACCGGCTCGTCAGCTGAGCAGAGGTGTGCGGCGACCTCGGTCGCCCACCCTGGCACTCGCTAAGGCCGATCGAGGCTTCAATATCCCTCCTTCAGGGTGGCTATTTTTCATAACGCCATCGTATCCCTTATACTCCGTGTCCCTACCAGCCCTTCATAGGCTTTATGGCTGAACATACGACATCACAGACAAGCGGTTTTGCTGGCGCTGGCCCCGGAACCGGCGCCGCCAGTCATCGCGCGCGTCGTTTCAATGCCTGGACGGTCAGCACCCTCGTGATCGCCCTGCTGGTTGCGATGCCAGTGCTGGTTATCCTTGCCCATGTGTTTTTCCCGTCCGGTGAAGTCTGGCAACACCTTGTCAGCACGGTTCTTGGAAGATACCTCAGTAACACCGTGGTGCTCAGTGTCTCTGTGGCTGTAGGAACCACCCTGATTGGCACTGCCTGCGCCTGGCTGGTGGTTATGTGCCGGTTTCCCGGCAGGCGGCTGTTCGAGTGGGCCCTTCTGCTGCCGCTGGCGGTGCCAACCTACGTTATTGCTTATGCTTACACGGATTTCCTGCAGTTTGCGGGGCCACTACAAAGCGCCTTGCGCGACTGGTTCGGCTGGGAGTTTGGCGACTATTACTTTCCGGATATCCGGTCCCTGGGCGGTGCTGCCCTGCTGATTACCATGGTGCTCTACCCCTACGTGTACCTGCTTGCCCGGGCGTCGTTCATGGAGCAGTCGGTAAGTGCACTTGATGTTGGCCGCACTCTGGGCCTGGGGCCATGGCGTATGTTCAAACGCATTGCTCTGCCGCTGTCCCGTCCTGCGATCATCGGCGGCGTTTCGCTGGTCCTGATGGAAACACTGAACGAGTTCGGGGCAGTCCAGTTCTTTGGCGTCGATACCTTCACCACCGGAATCTACCGGACCTGGTTTGGCCTGGGTGAGCCGGTTGCAGCGGCTCAGCTCGCAGCCTGCCTGCTGGTGTTCGTGGTTCTTGTTGTTGTTCTGGAACGCGTTTCCCGCGGTGGCAAGCAATACCATACCTCGGCACGGTACCAGGCATTGCCCGAGTATTCGCTGAATTCAGGCCAGGCTGCGCTCGCCTTTGCAGTGTGTTTCCTGCCTGTTCTTATTGGTTTTATTGTTCCGGCCCTGATTCTGCTGGAAATGGCGATTACGACCGGCGACAGCCTTTTCGGGACGCGTTTTCTGGAATTCGCGTTCAACAGCCTGATACTCGCCTCAAGCGCGGCGCTGGTTGCCGTAACGCTTGCGGTAATGCTGAGTTACGGCGCACGGCTGAATCCCAGCTCCTGGGTCAGGAGTGCGAACCGGATTGCGGCCATGGGCTATGCCATCCCCGGGTCTGTCATTGCCGTGGGTATCATGATTCCGCTGGCCTGGCTGGATCAGAAGCTCAATCTCTTTCTTCGTGACAACTTTGGTTTCATGGTGGGTCTGGTACTCAGTGGCAGCGCTTTTGTCCTGATCTACGCCTACACGGTGAGATTCCTGGCCGTCTCCTTCAATACGGTTGAGGCCAGTCTGGGGAAGGTTACGCCCTCAATGGACGCAGCTGCGCGAACCCTCGGTCAAACCGCCGGTGGTACCTTGCGCAAGGTTCATACGCCGATCATGCGCAGTAGCCTGCTGGCGGCCGGTATACTGGTGTTTGTGGACGTGATGAAGGAGTTGCCGGCGACCATCATACTCCGGCCGTTCAACTTCGATACCCTGGCGGTCCGTGCCTACAGCCTGGCCTCTGACGAGCGATTGGCCGAGTCGGCCATGTCCTCCCTCGCCATTGTTGTGGTCGGGATCATTCCCGTGGTCATTCTGAGCCTGGCGATGCGTCGGTCCCGCCCGGGAAGTAAAACGGGGTAGCCACGGTTTACTCGGCGAACAGAAAAACCTGCGACATATCCAGCTCAAGCGAGACAGCCTGTCCCTCTTCCGGCAGAAACACCCCGGGCACTTTTGCATGCAGGTGCATTTCCTGCCCGTCCGGCCCGTGAGCACAAATATGCAACAGACTGGTCGGGCCGAGCAGTCGGGACATCAGAACATGGCTGGTGCGGTCATCACCGGCCTGTCCTTCAAGTTGCCTGACTTTGACCGCCTCCGGACGGATCAGAATTCTAGCGCTGCTGCCGTCCTCAAAACCTTTAGCTTCCAGGTGGCCCAATGGCGTTGTCACCACGCCGTTGTGGACAACGCCGCGATGTTCGTTCACCTGCCCGAAAAAGTTGACCACGAACGGCTCGGCAGGATTGCAGTAAAGGTCTGTAGGAGTTCCCGTTTGCACGATCTCTCCGTCTCGCATCAGTGCGATCCGATCTGCCATGAACATGGCTTCCTCCGGGTCATGAGTAACCAGAAGAGTGGCCGTGTTCAGCTCTTTCAGCACATGCAGTGTATCGTCCCGAATCTGGTCGCGCAGCCGGGCGTCGAGGCTGGAGAATGGTTCGTCCAGCAGCATGACCCGTGGCGACGGAGCAAGGGCCCTGGCCAGGGCTACCCGCTGCTGCTGACCACCTGAGAGGGTATGTGGGTAAACATTGGCGGCATCGGCCATGCCCAGGCGCCCCAACAGTTCGAGTGCGCGCGTACGTTGCTGCTTTTTCGGCATGGAGCTGATGCCGAAGCAGACGTTCTCCAGCACCGTCAGATGGGGGAAGAGTGCAGATTCCTGGAATGCCAGGCCCACATTCCGCTTTTCCGGGGGTACCTGCACGCCACCGGGTGCCGAAACCAGGGAGCTGCCGAGAAAGACTTTGCCGCGGGACGGCGTCTGGAGGCCTGCAGCGATACGCAGCAGCGTTGTTTTGCCGCAGCCAGAAGGGCCGAGGAGGCAGACAACCTCGCCTGCTTCCAGATGCAGGTTGATGTCTTTGACAACGCTATCGCCATGGAATTGGCAATGCACGCGGTCAAGCATCAATGACGGGCCCGACAGGCCGTTCTCGAGTTGGTCGCTGTAGGTTGGGCTTTCCTGATAAATGCTCATGGTGCCGATCCAGCCTCCCGGTTCAAACTCCAGTGGAGGTGCAATTGTAAGCTTGTTGCGTCTGATTGTGTATTGAATACGTAAAAGCGACTGATTCCTATTTATTGACTTCTATGCCCGGGTTCGTTTAAATCGCATCTAAATACTAATCGTTTTCACCTGCAATAGTAATTAGCAACCAAGGAGAGATCCCGTGGTATCTCATAAAGCGAAGTTGGCAGCCGCTGCCCTGGCAACAACACTGGCAGCAACGAGTGTCTCCGCGAGTGAAGTCAACCTGTACTCTGCGCGGCACTACGATTCGGACCAGGCAATTTATAACGCCTTCACCGAGGAGACCGGCATCAAGGTCAACCTGATTGAGGGGAAGTCCGATGCGTTGATCCAGCGAATCCAGCGAGAAGGTGTCGCCAGCCCGGCCGATATCCTGATTACCGTTGACGCGGGTAACCTCTGGCGAGCCGACCAGGAAGGCATCTTCCAGCCGGTGGATTCGGAAGTTCTGAACAGCCGTCTGCCGGATTCCCTGCGTCATCCGGAAGGGCATTGGTTCGGCTTCAGTCAGCGTCTGCGCGTGATCTACTACGATCGTTCAGACTTTGATCCTTCCCGGATCAGTCAGTACGAGGACCTGGCCAAGCCGGAATTCAAGGGCGAGATCTGCATCCGGTCCTCCAGCAACATCTACAACCAGTCATTGCTGGCCAGCCTCGTTGAGTACCACGGCGAAGAAGGCGCTGAGGAGTGGGCGCAGGGCGTAGTCAATAACATGGCCCGTGATCCCCAGGGTGGCGACACCGATCAGATCCGTGCTGTGGCTGCCGGTGAATGCAACCTGGCGGTTGGCAACCATTACTACTACGCGCGCCTGCTGAACTCTGATGATGTTGCAGACCGTGAAGTGGCCCGGGAGGTTGGCATTATCTTCCCGAACCAGGATGGCCGTGGTGTTCACGCCAACATCGGTGGTGCGGGTGTGGTGGCTACCGCGCCTAACCGCGACAACGCTGTCCGGTTCCTGGAGTTCCTGTCCTCCGATACCGCCCAGCAGATCTTCGCTGAGAGCAATCACGAGTTCCCGGCGGTAGACGGTGTACTGAAGAATCCGGTGCTGGATTCCTGGGGCAACCTGAACATTGATGACATCAATGTGAGCGTACTGGGCACCAACAATCCGGAAGCGGTGAAGATCTTCGACCGTGTGGGCTGGCGTTAATCGAAGTATCACGAAATTGATCGCAGATTACGCTTGAGAGAGCGTGCCCAAGGGCCGGATGTTGGTAAGACATCCGGCCCTTTTTATTTTATCGAGGCACCGGCTGTGCTTCCTGTTACCTGATGAGCGGGTAGAATAGCCGGATGACCCGATCGCCGCTGGTTTTCCGTCTCTCCTTTCTTGCCATTGTCGCGTTTTTGATGGCCATGATCTGGCTTCTGCTGCGGCAACTGGGCATGCCTGCCAGCTTTGCACCAACGGTGCTGTCCGACTGGTTTGCCAGTCAGGGGACTCTTGGGCCGGTATTACTGATGCTCCTGATGGTTCTTGCTGTCGTGGTCGGGCCAATACCCACGTTGCCGATCAGTGCGGCGTCCGGCCTGGTTTACGGAATGTTCAACGGAACGGCAATCGCGGTAGCCGGTGCACTGGCGGGTTCGCTGATTGCCTTTTATCTGGCGCGAGTGCTTGGTCGCGATGCTGTTCAGCAGAAGCTCGAAAACAACCCGGTATTCTCGGCCAGAGGGTCACAGCGGTTCCTGTTTATTGCAGTCCTCCTCACCCGGTTAATCCCGGTGTTCTCCTTCGCCCTGATCAGCTATGCCGCCGGAGTGACGGCGATACACCTTTGGCGTTACGCCTTGGCAACGGTTATTGGAATGTTACCCATGACCTTTGTGTTTGCCGGGTTGGGGCATACCCTCGAGCTTAACCCCACCCTGACCGTTATAGCGGCAGCTACGGTATTGCTGGTCATGAGCACGTTGCCCCTTTACCTGCGGCATCGCCCACATTCCCGTCTGGCTCGCTGGCTGCAGCTGGATGGAAGGGTCTGATGCCCGCTGCAGATTCTCAATTTCCCACAAGCGACTCGATATCCTGATAGACGGTCGCAGCATCCGTTACCCTGGCGAGCCAGCTCAGAGGAATGCCGTTCTCACCGCCAACACCGTGCATGGCGGCCATGGCCGGGCCAATCAGCCAGGCTCGACCGCAGGAGTCACCACCACAATGAATGTTGGCGCGGATGGCTTCGGTGTAGCTCCGGGCCGTGTTCAGAATGTGAAAGCTGACCGGCATGGCTTCCTGCAGGTAACAGGTGCGGCCAAACGTGTCACCGGCAGCAACGCCGTTCAGTTCCGAGCTCTCAAGTGCCCGTTTGAGGGACGCCTGATCGGGTGCTTCGTCGATGGCCGAATTCATTGCCTTGGCAAGAGGCTCGCCCCTGAATAGCCCGTCCAGAAGCACCGCTGCACACTTTGCCCAGGCAACGGCCTCGTCGTTGTGATTGGTAACCCGCACGGCTGCTTCAACAACGTCCAGGAGGTTTGTGCTTCCGCTATGGGCGGCAACGAGTGGCGGCAGCTTGGACACCGCAGGCAACTGCATGTCGTCGGCGCCACTCGCCGGTACCAGATTGCGGTCGATGGTTTCCGCCAGATGAACGCCGGCGTCCTGAATGGCCTTTTCCTTGTACGTCAGGCTGATGGCCTCCCGCACCGGCTGCGCAAGCGCGCTGCCGCTCAGACGGCGGGTGTAGGGCATGACCTTCTGCACCAGAATCCGCTTCTGTTTGTCGGAAAGATCATCCGGCATGCCGGACTGCGCCTCCTCGACCGCCTTGCGCTCGATCGCATTGAAATTCTCCAGCGTGATCCGTGTCGGGTTATCGATGAATCCCCGCCACTGGCCACCGGGCCCAAAGAACGAACGAAACCGGCGCTGGTAATCGCGGATGTCCAGATTGCCGTTGGTGGCCAGTAAGCTGTCGGTCAGCACGCCGGTGGCTGCGCCGTAGTGACTCACATCGCCAACCTGTTTCCCCTCGTGAGCGAAGTAACCGAATCCCTTTGTGTAGTACTCGGCTCGTGGAGGCAGGAATTCGGGCGACTGTCCACCCACCTCCAGAATGCGCTCGCTGTTGTAGAGCCAGTGCAAACCCAGGCTGGCTGCGTCTGCGACCCAGCCGCCTGCCAGAGCAGCGGTGATGGCGCCTTTTCTTTCGGGAGGGAGATTGCTGACCATGGGAGATCCTTGATGTCCGGTTTGTGAGTCCGACCTGAAGGATTATTCGATAACGTCGCTGATCTGGACCGTTGGCTGAACGTTGGTGAAGTTCGGGATGTCGCCAAGAATTTCCTTGGCATGGGGGCCGAAGGCGGTCTGGAAATCGGCAACAGAGTCAAAATACATGTGGCCCATGGCAATGTAAGTGGGGCCCTCTCCCGGGGCGCCGCCGGCCAACCCGGATTCGATGGCTGTGCGCTTGCAGGCATCGCCCAGCCTGTCGCGGACCAACGCCATGTGCGTGTCTCGGTAGTAGGCAAGGTCAAAGGTGCTTTCTGCGGTTTTCGGATACATCACACTGACTTTGATCATTTCGGGCCTCGGTTTGTGGAATCGCGGGGACCCTCTTTTAGCGCCTCGGCCACCCGTTCGTCAATCTTGCGGATAAGCTCCTCGTCTGCCTCGCCAGAGGAATGTGCTTTTAACATGTCGGTGCTTGCCCGCAGATTGCCGATAAAGGTCCGGCAGTCCTTGCACATCATCAGGTGCATTTTGACTGACATGTTCTGGAGAACAGGCAGCTCGCCATCAATATAGTCGCTGGCAATTACCGCGAGATCCCTGCACATCAGCATTCGCCGGTCTCCTGGAAATTCTCCACCATCAGAAAGATCTTTTGCCTCGCTCGATGCAAAAGAACACGAAGATTAGAGGCACTGACGTCAAGAATGTTACAGACGTCATCGGATTTATGCTGGTGGGCTTCGTAGAGCATCAGCGCCGAGCGCTGGGTTTCCGGAAGGGAGGAGAGGTGTTTGTCGAGGCAATCGCTGAGGGCGCCGTTCTCCATCAGGGTGTCGGCGGATTCATGGAATTGAAGTTTGGGTGGCAACTCCCAGCGTCCTTTGGCGTTAAAACGATGGGCCAGTTCTGGCTCCAGGATGTCCGAAAAGTCTGTTGGGACTTCCCTGTTGGCCGATCGAAGCTGATTCTTGCAACGGTTGGCAACAACCCGGTGCAACCAGGTTTTTAAACCTGAACGACCTTCAAAGCCATGGATCGCATCAATAACTTTAACCCAGCAATCCTGAACGGCTTCTTCTGCACTGGAATGATCCAGATAGAACCGGGCGACTGCTAACATGCCGGGGGTGTAGGCACGTACTGCTTCCTGAAAAGAGTCATTATCACCCGTTTTCAAGCCCTGAATCAGTTCTATCTCCTTTTCCCGACTTGAGTCAGTCATGACCGTTCCCTTTTATGAGCAATTGTTCAAGAATAGCAGTAAGTTTGGAAATCGGTCGATAAGTTCCCGGCGTATTCGGTAGGCGGTGTAATCAAATTGTTAGATATTCATGAGCAATCGTTGACACAATGCGTTGCCGAACGACGTACAACAACGGTAAGCCGGTAACGAACACTGAGCCCAAGGTTTGATGTAACACTTCCGGGATTGGGGTGTCTCTTCGTTATCACGTTCAAGGTAGAAAGGATTATTTCATGACACTCAAGAAATGGATTCTGGTCGCGTTGATTGCGGCTGTGGTTGTCGGGTTTATTGCCAGTGGTGGTAGCGAGCTTCTGACTCTCGAGAACCTGAAGCAAAACCAACAGTCCCTCGGTAACTGGATCGATCATAATCTGTTGGTTGCGGTGCTGGGCTTCGTTGTTGTTTATGTCGTGGTAACAGCGCTTTCTCTGCCAGGCGCTACCATCATGACTCTGGCTGGTGGTGCGTTTTTCGGCAATCTCTACGGTCTGGCAGCCGTCTCCGTTGCTTCAACTATCGGTGCGTCGCTTGCTTTCCTGGTGGCGCGGTTCCTGATGCGAGACACGCTTCGAAAACGGTATGGCGAAACCGTGGCGAAGATGGATCGCGGCATTGAAAAAGACGGCGCCTTCTACCTTGCAACCCTGCGGCTTGTGCCGGTATTTCCCTTCTTCCTGATCAACCTGGCCATGGGCCTGACGGCCATGAAGCTGCGCACCTATGCGCTGGTAAGCTGGATCGCCATGTTGCCCGGCACCTTTGTTTATGTGAATGCGGGTACCCAGTTGGGCCAGATCCAGTCCACCGGCGACATCGTCTCGGCCGATCTACTGCTCTCCTTCGCGCTGCTGGGTCTGTTCCCGCTGATTGCCAAATTTGTGGTGGGCTTTATCCGCCGCCGCAAAGTGTACGCCGGCTGGCAGAAGCCCGAACATTTCGATTACAACCTTCTGGTCATAGGCGGTGGCTCTGCCGGTCTGGTCTCGGCCTACATTGCCGCAGCCGTGAAAGCCAAGGTGGCTCTTATAGAGAAGCACAAGATGGGTGGCGACTGCCTGAATACCGGCTGCGTGCCCTCCAAAGCGCTTATCCGCAGCGCCAAGGCGGCGGACACCCTGCGCCATGCCAACCGGTACGGGCTGGAATCGGTGCCCGTTAAAGGCTCGTTCAAGAACATCATGAACCGGGTCAAGGATGTCATCGCGAAAGTGGAGCCCCACGATTCGCCGGAGCGATACCGCAAGCTGGGTGTGGACTGCATTGCCGGCGAAGCCAGCTTCGTGTCGCCCTGGGAGCTAGAGGTCCGGCACAATGACGGCCGCACCGAACGCCTGACCGCCCGCAGCATTGTGGTGGCCACCGGCGGCAAGCCGGCGGTACCACCGATTCCCGGCCTGAAGGACATGGAGCCGCTAACCTCGGATAACCTGTGGGAACTGCAGGAGCAGCCCGAGCGCTTGCTGGTGTTGGGCGGTGGCCCGATCGGTTCGGAGCTGGCCCATGCCTTTGCCCGACTGGGCAGCAAGGTGACCCAGGTGGAGATGGGCGAGCGCTTGCTGGCCAAGGAAGATGAGGATGTCTCTGAACTGGTTCTGAAGCAGTTCCAGGCAGACGGCGTGGATGTCCGCCTGAAACATGCTGCTGCCGAGTTCCGTATGGAGGAAGGAGAGAAAGTTGCCTACTGCGAGCACGAGGGTGAGCGGGTGCGCATTCCTTTCGACCAGGTTCTGGTTGCTGTTGGCCGTGCAGCCAACACCGCCGGCCTGAACCTGGAGCGGATTGGTGTGGATACCCTGCCGAACGGAACCGTACCGGTAGAGGAAGACATGAGCCTGAGGTACCCGAACGTATTTGCCTGCGGCGATGTGGCTGGTCCATACCAGTTCACCCACGCGGCGGCCCATCAGGCCTGGTACGCGGCGGTCAACGGTCTGTTCGGGCAGTTCAAGCGCTTCAAGGTAGACTACCGCGTAATGCCCTGGGTGACCTTTACCTCGCCGGAAGTGGCGCGGGTGGGACTCAGTGAAGCCGAGGCAACCGCGCAGGGCGTGGCCTACGAAGTGACCCGCTACGGGCTGGATGATCTGGATCGTGCCATTGCCGAGAGTGAGGATCATGGTTTTATCAAGGTGCTGACCCCGCCGGGCAAGGACAAGATCCTGGGCGCCGTGGTGGTTGGCAGCCACGCCGGGGAAATCCTGGCCGAATTCACCCTGGCCATGAAGCATGGCCTGGGCCTGAACAAGATCCTGGGCACCATTCACCCGTACCCGACCTGGAACGAGTCGGCGAAATACGCTGCCGGCGAATGGAAGCGCGCTCATGCCCCTGAAGGCATTCTGAAGCTGCTGGAGAAACTGCACGGCTGGCGCCGTGGGAAAAACACGAATACACCGAGGAGCATCTATGCCCCTGACTGAAGCCAGACCGGCCCGGAAAAATCGAATTCCGGCCGTTGAAGTCCTGGAACCCCGGGCCCGTGATAGCTGGACCCACACTCGCAACGGCGACCCCCGGGGTTACATCGATGCAGACAAGCTCAAAGAGCTCTGGATCCACACCGGCACCGCCTGCAATCTGGCGTGTCCGTTTTGCCTGGAAGGTTCGCACCCCGGCGATGGCCGCATTCCGGGCATGAAGCTCAGTGACGTGAAGCCGTTTATCCACGAAGCCATCGACATGGGGGTGGAGCAGTTTTCCTTCACCGGTGGTGAGCCCTTCGTGATCCGGGACTTCGTCAATATTCTGAATTACGCCAGCCAGCACCGGCCCTGCTTCGTGCTGACCAACGCCACCGAGCCGCTGCACAAGCGACAGCATCAGGTGCTGCCTTTGCTGGATAACCCCTACCCGATTCATTTCCGGGTCAGCCTGGACTTCCCGGACAGGGCCCGTCACGACAAGGACCGCGGTGACGGCAGCTTTGATGAGGCCTTGCAGGGCATCCGCTGGCTGGTCGATCAGGGCTTCAAGGTGTCCATTGCCCGCCAGACCGATCCGGAGGAAATTCCGGCAGATGTCGAAGCCGCGTTCCGTGACATCTTCCGGGAGTGGGGCATTCCGGAGAACCTGGCATTCACCGCATTTCCGGATCTGGGTACGCCAGGCTCGGAAGACGGCAGCCCGGAGATTACCGAGACCTGCATGGAGAAGTATCCGACCAAGGAGGCTCGCTCTCATTTCATGTGCACCTATACCCGGATGCTGGTGAAGAAGGGCGATGAGGTTCGGGTGTATGCCTGCACTTTGGTGGACGATGACCCGCAGTATGACCTGGGGGGGACGCTGACCGAGAGTATGGATGAGCGCATTATGTTGCGGCATCACCGGTGTTTTTCCTGTTACCGCTTTGGGGCTAGTTGTTCGGCGCCGGCTTGATTCTGGTGTAGGGCCGCTCAGGACTGATTGCTGGTCATTGGCGGCCTGGGAGGTGACGTTATTTTCCCTTGGGAAAAACAACTCGCTTCGCTCAGACATCTTTTTCCTGGCGGGAAAATAACCTCACCACCCAGACCGCGGGTACGGCTTTGCTATTCGGTTGTTGGCTATCTCCTTCGCCGGGGAAACCAGAACGGAAGTTGAACAAGGGGCAGGCCGGTAGGGATTTCAAAAAATGTGGAGCGCCATGGACGGCGCGACCAAGCCCCCCATGGATGGGTTCACGGGCGTTTTTTTGAAATCCCTACCGGCCTGTCCCGAAAGGCACCCAAACCAGAAACCCGGGAAAAACCCCGGATTAAACGACAAAGAACAAGGTAAGAAAACATGAACTTCACAGAGGCCTCCCTGTTCTGGGGATTCCTGCTGGTCTACGGCGTGGTGATGTATTGGCTGTCGCCCAGGAGCAAGAACGCGAATTCTTTTTATAAAGGCGCCGATGACCAGGGTAACCCGGTGGGGCAGTGGTCGCTTACGGCCAGTATTCTTATCAGCTGGATCTTTGCCAAGTCGGTGACCAATGCGGCGAACCTGGGTGCGGCTTATGGCGTGGTGGGCGGTCTGGCCTATGCCAGTTACTGGCTGTCGATTCCTGTGGCGGGGTATGTGATTTACCTGATCCGAACCCAGACCGGGGCGCGGAGTCTGCAGGATTTTCTGACCTCCCGCTTTGGCCGGCTGGCCAGTCTGGCGTTTGCGGCGGCGATTCTGATCCGGCTTTATAACGAAGTCTGGAGTAATACGGCGGTGGTGGGCGGTTATTTCGGGTTGCCCGGTGAGTGGGAGTATTACGCGGCGGCGATGCTGTTTACGGTGTTTACTCTGGCCTACAGCCTGAAGGGTGGGCTGCGGTCTTCGATTTTCACCGATGTGATTCAGGCTTTCGTGTTTGTGTTCTTTGT
Organism: Marinobacter manganoxydans MnI7-9; assembly: GCF_000235625.1. Lineage (GTDB taxonomy): Bacteria > Pseudomonadota > Gammaproteobacteria > Pseudomonadales > Oleiphilaceae > Marinobacter > Marinobacter manganoxydans. The sequence continues at coordinate 164,242 of NZ_AGTR01000085.1, forward strand.
GGGAGCGGTGCTGTTCCTGATCATTCCGGCCAACGATACCAGCGCCTTGCTGACCAATGGTGAGTTCCGGCTCAACGCCGGTTTTGACCTGCTGTTGGTGGCTTTGCTGCAGCTGTTCAGTTATCCGTTCCACGATCCGGTGCTGACCGACCGGGGCTTTGTGAACAAGGAAAAGACCATGCTGAAGAGCTTTGTGGTGGCCGGGCTACTGGGCTTCGTGGCGGTGTTTATCTTCAGTCTGGTGGGTGTTCACGCCCGTCTTAACGGCATTGAGGCCATGGGCAACGCGCCTGCTGCCGTGGGCCAGTCTCTGGGCCTGGCAGCGTTGTTCTTCATGAGCGTGGTCATGATGACGTCGGCGGGGTCCACCCTGGATTCCACTTTCACGTCGCTGGCCAAGTCGCTGGCGGTAGATCTGCCCAGGCTGGCGCAACGTGCCTCTGACAAGCTGCCGAGCATGCGGGTGGGTGCGGTCGTGATGGTGATCTTTGCCTTCCTGGGCAACCTGCCGATGTTCGCCGGCACCGATATCCTCAAGGCCACGACCATCTCCGGGACGATGGTCATGGGGCTGGCGCCGGTGTTCCTGTTCTACGGTTTCACCAAGTGGTCGCCGTGGAGTTTCCATCTGAGTTTCTGGACCGGCCTGGGGCTCGGGGTCTTGCTTGCGGTTGGGCTGATTCCAGCAAGCTGGGCCATTGGCGATGGCAAATACGCCATGTTGCTGGGCGTGAACGCCTATGGCTTCCTGATCTGCACGGCTGGCTTCTTTACGCCTTTAGTGCTTCGTCGTCTTGCCGGACGGTCACTGGCGGCGGGGGAGGCCTGAGCCGATGAGCGAAGGCCGCAGCTGTCCGTTGGCGTACCGGTACTCTGCCGAATCGCTTTGCGAGGATCCCCGCACGGTTTCCGAGGACGTGCTGTATATCATTGGAGGGCTTTACGGGAATCCCTGGGCCCTCGATGAAATCGAGCAGATGGCGCTGGCGGAGGAGCGTCAGGGGCACCGGGTGAAGCTGGTGTTCAATGGTGACTTCAACTGGTTCAACGCCAGCGATCGCCTGTTCCGAACCATCAATAACCGGGTGTTGGATCACACGGTCAGTCTCGGGAATGTGGATTTCGAGCTGGCGAATCCCAGTGCCGGTGCCGGATGCGGTTGCGCCTACCCGGATTTTGTCGATCAGGGCGTAGTGGAGCGGTCGAACCTTATCATGGAGCGGCTTCAGGGGATTGCCGGGGAACATCCGGATATCCAGCGTCGCTTGTCCTTGCTGCCGCGGTATCGATGCCTGATCTTTGGAGGCCTAAAGGTTTTGGTGGTGCACGGGGATCTGGAGTCCCTGGCCGGATGGGGGTTGGCTCACGAAGCTTTTGTCGAGGGTAACGATGGCAAGCTCTCGCAATGGTTCCTGGCGTCGGGGGCCGATGTCATTGCCTCAACCCACACGTGCCTGCCGGTGCTCTGGTCGGGGTTGGTGGGTGAGCAGAATCGGGTGGTAGTGAACAATGGCTCCGCAGGCATGGGGAATCTGCAATCAGACCCGCGTGGGCTGATCACCCGGATTGGTCTGTCCAGCCCCGTCATTGAGCCGGTTGCCGGAATTGAGCGGCATGGGCTGCATGTGTCTCTGCTGCCTGTATCCTATGCACTTGAGGCCTGGTTGCCGGAGTTTGACCGGTTGTGGCCGGTCGGCTCGCCTGCCGCTGTGTCCTATCGGAACCGAATTCTGAAAGGCACCTCACTGAGTGCCGATGATGTGATTTTTCCTTCACTAATTTAACCATTTTGTCACTGGCGAATGCTTCAATCCGGTCTATTCTGAAAGAGTGAGCTGGAGCCTTGCCGTAGGCGGGTTTGAGCTGTACTTGAAATATATTTTGTGGTCTATATAATTCAACACTAACTTTTTGCCACGAATTGATCTCGTTATGACATCAGAAGGATCGAATACCACCGCCATCACGCTTCGCACACCGGTGAAAGATGATGGCTTCAGGCTCCACCAGCTGGTGGCAGAGTGCCCGCCGCTGGACCCCAACTCGATTTACTGCAACCTGTTGCAGTGCAGCCACTTTGCCGAAACCGGCGTGGCCGCGGAGAAGGACGGCGATCTGGTCGGCTTTATCTCCGGATACATCCCTCCCCAACAGCCCGAAACCATGTTTGTCTGGCAGGTGGCCGTGCATGAGAAAGGTCGTGGACAGGGCCTGGCCAAGCGGATGCTGAAAGAAATCGTTGGCCGTGATGCGTGCAAGAACGTCACCCATATGGAGACAACCATCACCGAGGACAACGAGGCCTCATGGGCGCTGTTCCGTTCATTCGCCCGTGATATGGGAGCCGAGCTCACCTACCACGAGCATTTCGAGAAAGAGACCCACTTTGGCGGCAAGCACGATTCCGAATTCTTGCTGCGCATAGGGCCTTTCACGAAGCCAGCCTGAGGGCCGCGGTCCTGGATCAGCCCTGCAACAAGATTGCGGCGCTGTGAACGACTGTAAAGCTGTGATTTGAATTAGCCGGCGGACCACTGAGGTAGGTCTGTCACAGGGCTTTAATCAACGCACGGTAGGCCTATCGCTACCCCATCAGCAGTTTTTGATAAGCCACCGCGCATCTACCTCGAACCTGACATGCTAAGAGGCAAGACGATGGAAATTTTCAAGTCGACTGAATCCGAAGTACGTGTATACAGCCGTGCGTTTCCGGTTATCTTCAACCGTGCCAAGAACGCGCACCTGTACACTGAAGATGGCAAGGAATACCTGGATTTTCTCGCCGGCGCCGGGTCCCTGAACTACGGCCACAACAACGACACCCTGAAGAAGGCTTTGCTTGAGTACATCGAGGCAGACGGCGTGAGCCAGGGCCTTGATATGTTTACCACGGCCAAGCACGACTTCATGGAATCCTACAAGAAGCACATCCTGGATCCCCGTGGTCTGGACTACAAAATGCAGTTCACCGGTCCCACCGGCACCAACTGTGTGGAAGCGGCCCTGAAGCTGGCCCGTAAGGTGAAAGGCCGCAGCGGCATTATTTCCTTTACCAACGGTTTCCACGGCGTGACCATGGGCGCGGTTGCCACTACGGGTAACAAGCATCACCGCGGCGGTGTTGGCACGCCCCTGGGCAATGTCGACTTCATGTTCTATGACGGCTACCTGGGCGACGATGTCGATACCCTGGCGATCATGGATAAACTGCTGAGCGATGGTTCCTCCGGTTTTGAACTGCCAGCGGCGGTAATCGTCGAAGCGGTTCAGGGCGAAGGCGGTCTGAACGCCTGTCGCGCGGAATGGCTGAAAGGTCTGTCGGAGCTGTGCAAGAAGCACGATATTCTGCTGATCCTGGATGATATCCAGGCGGGCAATGGCCGCACCGGCGAGTTCTTCAGCTTTGAATTTGCCGGTATCAAGCCGGACATCGTAACGGTTTCCAAGTCCCTCAGCGGCTATGGCCTGCCGATGGCCCTGGTACTGTTCAAGCCGGAGCTGGACGTGTGGGATCCGGGCGAGCACAACGGTACCTTCCGCGGCAACAACATGGCGTTTATCACTGCCCGCGCTGCTGTCGAGAACTACTGGAAAGACGATGCCTTTGCCAATGAGGTGAAGGCCAAGACCAAGGTGCTGGGCGATGCCCTTCAGTCGATTTGCGACAAGTACCCCGGTCAGTTCAAAATGAAGGGGCGCGGTTTGATGCGTGGTATTGAAGCAAAACACGCAGACATCACAGGCCCGATCACCAAACGTGCCTTCGAGCACGGCCTGATCATCGAGACCAGTGGTCCGAATGATGAAGTCATCAAGTGCCTGATGCCGCTTACAACCAGCGAGGAAGACCTCAAGAAAGGGGCTGCTCTGCTGGCAAAAAGTGTGGACGAAATCATGCAGGAAGGGCTCAGCGAGGCGTCGTAAGACGCCTGCACCTCCGGACATTCATGCTGCAGGATAGCAAAGGCAAGATTATGACCAGCCAACTACATACCGTTGAGAAAATCGGCGGCACCTCGATGAGTAACTACGAGGCCGTTCGTGACAACATCATTATCGGTAATCGCAAGAAGGACAATCTGTACCAGCGCATTTTCGTGGTCTCTGCCTATGGCGGCGTGACCAATGAACTGCTGGAACACAAGAAGACCGGTGAGCCAGGCGTCTATGCCCTGTTTGCGGATGCAGAGTCTGACTGGGCCTGGGGTGACGATCTCACCAAGCTGGTCAAGTTCCTGACCGACATCAACGGCGAGCTGTTCGAAGACCCGATGCTGAAGCAGCAGGCGGATCAGTTTATCACCGACCGGATTGAAGGTGTTCGGGGCTGCCTCATCGACCTGCAGCGCCTGTGCTCCTATGGCCAGTTCCAGCTGGAAGAACATCTGCTGACGGTGCGTGAAATGCTGGCCGGTATTGGTGAGGCCCACAGTGCCTTCAATACCGCCCTGAAGCTCCAGCAGGAAGGCATCAATGCCCGCTTTGTGGATTTGACCGGCTGGCGCGATAACGAGTTGCTGCCGCTGGACGAAAAGCTCAAGCAGGCCTTCGATGCGGTGGACCTCACCCGTGAGCTGCCGATCGTGACCGGTTATGCCCAGTGCAAGGAAGGTCTGATGCGTACCTTCGACCGGGGTTACAGCGAGATGACCTTCAGCCGGGTAGCAGTAATCACCGAGGCCCGGGAGGCGATTATCCACAAGGAATACCACCTGAGCTCTGCCGACCCCAACATTGTTGGCGCAGACAAGGTGGTGCCACTGGGCCGGACCAACTATGACGTGGCCGACCAGCTGGCCAATCTGGGCATGGAAGCGATCCATCCCCGTGCCGGTAAAGGCATGCGCCAGAACGAGATTCCGCTGCGTGTGATGAACACCTTTGAGCCGGAGCACACCGGTACGCTGATCACCGGCGATTACGTCAGTGAGAAGCCTCAGGTGGAGATCATCGCGGGCGCCAAAGGCGTTTTTGCCGTGGAAGTGTTCGATCAGGACATGCAGGGCGAGCCGGGCTCCGATCGCCGTATTCTGGATGTATTGAGCCGTTTCAAGGTTCGGTTCATGTCCAAGGACACCAACGCCAACACCATTACCCACTATGTGGGCAGCACGCTGAAACACGTCAAGCGGGTGGTCAAAGCGCTGAAGGAAGAGTTCCCCAATGCCGAAATCAACACCCGGAAGGTGGCGGTTGTTTCGGCCATCGGCAGCGATATGAAGGTTCCGGGTATTCTGGCCCGTTCCGTGAAGGCGCTGGCCGATGAGGAAATCAGTATTCTTGCGCTGCACCAGTGCATGCGTCAGGTGGACATCCAGTTTGTGGTGGATGAGGACGACTATGAGAAAGCCATCGTTGCTCTGCATGGCGTTCTGATCGAGCCTCACAACCATGAGTATGCGATCGTCGCAGCCTGAGTTTCTGTAACTTCCCCGCACGATACCCACAGCCGACCGTCCGTGTCGCCTGTGGGTTTTTACTGACCCTGCCCCGGTAAATCCATCAGCTACAGCACGTCGTATTCTTTGGTGTAAATTCTGACCGGTACCTAAGCCATGCGAACGACCGAAAGGCTGGGACCGTCTCCGACAACGCCCAACGATGGTGAAAGGGATTCCCTGGTCGGGCTGTACTTCAGGGATGCGTCCCGGTATGAACTGCTGACAGATGAGGCCGAACGCCGCCTCTCCCGCAAACTGACACTGTGCTACCGAATTATCAGTACCGAACTGGCCCTGCCGGAGGAGACTCCGCAGACGTTCCGGGAAGTGATTGGTAGCCTCGGAGACGCCTGTGCGTTTTCATCTCGATGTCGCCGGGCCTTTCATCTGGCGACGGCTTGTCGTCGCAAGCTGATACAGAGCAATCTGCGTCTGGCGGTGCATATTGCCCGCCGTTACGGGCAGCACGGCATCCCTATGTCTGACCTCATCCAGGACGCCAACGTCGGTCTGATCAAGGCGGTAGAGCGTTTTGATCCCACCAAGGGCTTCCGATTCTCGACTTATGCCTACTGGTGGATAAGCGAGGAAGTCAAACGCTGCCTGCAGCGGGGGACGCGGCTGGTGCACACACCGGAAAATGTGGTGGATGAAATTCGACAGCTGCACAAGGTGTCGCTGCGAATGCATCAGAGCCTTGGGCGGACGCCTTCCCAATCGGAGCTTGCCCGCGAAATGGAGGCAAGCCCGTCGAGGATCGGCGAGTTAAGGGCGCTGGCGACCCGGGAGATATCAACCGATGTTCCCCTTGTTGAGGACGGGTCCGTCACCCTCGGAGACAGCCTGGACGCCGGCGACCAGATGGCGCCGGATCACCCGATGTCGGACAGGGACCGGCAGCGCACCCTGAAGTCGATGCTCAGCGAGCTGAATGATCGTGAGAAAGACATTCTGTCGCGTCGTTATGGTCTGGGACTGCCGGAACCGGAAACGCTGCAGGTGATTTCCGACGATCTTGGCATCAGCAGAGAGCGGGTGCGCCAGATCGAGAAAACTGCCCTGAAGAAGCTGCAGAGTCGTTACGAATCCCCCGAAGATGCGTTTGGAGCCTGATTTACGTCAGGCTCCCGCATTCCCCTTCAGAATTCAGTGAGCAGTGTGCAGCAGGAGAAACCAGGCTGCCGCTGTAAGCTGACAGACCAGGACGACTGAGGTGAGGACGAGTCTCAGGCGAAGATACCAGGCTGGCCAATAGACCTTCATCCAGCGGGCGTCCACCAGATAGAGGGCGAGATAGGCACTGGTATACAACACAATCTGGCCACTGACAGGCAGAAGTAGCCCTATCCCTGCGGCCACAAAGAAGACCTGGCTGAGTAGCATAGTCATCAGTGGAGACAACGGGTAGCAGCAGTTGTCCAGCTGCATGGCAATGGGCCAATAGACGCCAGCCATAAACGCCAGAATGCCTGCGCTGTACAGATAGAAGTAGCCGAGAAGCGCCACACTGTATTGCGGCATGAAAAACAGCCCCGCCAAGAGGCCGATAAACGGGATCAACCCCGCGATGCCAACAAGGATGGCTAGTCTCGCTACAGCAATCACGGTTTCTGCCTCTGCACCCGGATTCGCATCGGTTCAACGTCGGTCGGTTCCATTCCCACCATTTCGTGGTAAGCGGAGGGGTGGACCACCTGGGTCTCCCGAATGTCGAACGACGCCAGGGTGTCCTGGATCTGCCAGGCACCCCGGAAAAGGCTGGTGGTTCCGTTCTTTTCCGAGAGGAGCAGGGTCTGGTTGTCCATACTCAGGCGGGCCATGTAGTGCTGGCCCTCAAGCGAGAGGATCTCAAGCAGGTCGATAACCGGACTCTGCAGGCTTCTGAGTTGGTCAAGAGTGATTCGCACAGTAAAGCTCCGCGGTTTCAAACACTCCAGAACTTACGACCCCCCAGCCTATTGAGATCATTGGCTTAGTAAATAGCATTCCCGGTGTTGTGGGCACTGAACCAGATGATCATTCACCATGCCGGTCGCCTGCATGAAGGCGTACACAATGGTTGGGCCGACAAAGGTGAAACCGGACCGCTTCAGAGCTTTCGACATGGCCTCGGATTCTGCGGTTGTGGTCGGCACTTCGGAGAAGGCGCGCCAATGGTTCTGGATTGGTTTATCGCCAACAAACGACCAGAGAAAATCACTGAAACCGATACCTTGTTCTCGCAGATCCAGATAGCCCCGGGCATTCTTGATGATCGATCTGACCTTTAACCGGTTGCGGATGATGCCCGGGTCTGACAGCAGTTCCTCGACCTTTGCCTCATCGTAACGGACGATCTTTTCCGGATTGAAGTCATCGTAAGCGGCTCGGTAATTGTGCTGTTTTCGCAAGATGGTGATCCAGCTCAGGCCGGCCTGTTGGCCGTCCAGGCAGAGTTTTTCGAAAAGGGCGAGATCGTCGTACTCCGGGCGGCCCCAGACGGTGTCGTGATAGTGCACGTAAAGCGGATCATTTCCACACCAGGGGCAGCGTTCAGCGGTCTCCATACAATAGCCTGTGTTATTTGTGTCTGGTTCGGGTTACGGGCTTTTTCGACGAATCGTGCGTTGGAACAGTGGCTCCCAGTAGGCCTCCATCGGCTCGGCATCCACCAGGGCGAAGTCCCGTGGCGGCGGCTCAAGTAGGGTGATTTCCGGCCATAGGGGCCGGCTTCCACGGTACACCACGGTCAACAGATAGCCTTCAATATAGCAACAGGCCGCCTGCCAGTCCTGCTCGGGCTGGTCGCCGTAGATCTCGAAATTCTTCCGCACCTCAAGCGTTTGCAGGTTGCCGGCAATGCCCCTGCCCGTGGCTTTCAGCCATGCTTCCTTCAGGGTCCAGACCTTGAGGAAGGTGTTGGAGTCGTCTTCGCGGAACAGCCACTCCTGCTCGACGGGGGAGAACCAGCGTTTTACTACTTTCTGCCATTGAGCATGGCGCTGGCAGGGTTCAAGATCCAGTCCAATGGGGGAGCCTGATAGAGTGGCGCAGGCAGACAGGCCCTGGCTGTGGCTGAGGGACAGTCGCCAGCCCTCGGGCGTGCCGGACGCATTAGGGCGCCCGGATACCGGGCAGCAGAGGTCCGGTGCCATCTGCGCTGACTTGCCGATGGCCTGACGAATCAGCCAGCGGCTGGAAAGGTATTCTCGTTCCCGGGGACCGCTGAACTTGCTCGCTGTCTGGCGTTCGTAGTCAGTCAGCCAGTGCGGGTGCGCAATTTCGGGCCCGTCGGTCTGGTGACACAGCCAGACCGACGGTCGGGATTCAGGGTTGAAGTCGCTGGATGAGCCAGCCATCGCCTTTCCTCACATATTCAAAACGGTCGTGAAGCCGGCTGGGCCTGCCCTGCCAGAATTCGATACGCTCCGGCACGATGCGATAGCCGCCCCAGAAGCTGGGAAGAGGCACTTCGCCCTCGCTGAACTTCCGCTTGATTTCGGCAACCTTCTGTTCGAGTAGGCCCCTGGACGTAATGGCCTTGCTCTGTTCGGAAACCCAGGCGCCGATCTGGCTGCCCCTGGGGCGCGATGCGAAGTACCGCAGGGATTCGGCCTTGCTGACTTTCTCAACGGCACCCTGGATCCTTACTTGTCGGTTCAATCCGATCCAGGGGAACAAAAGCGCCGCCTGCGGATTTTCCTCCATCTCCTTCGCTTTGCGACTGCCGTAGTTGGTGTAGAACACAAAGCCATGGTCGTCGAAGTACTTCAGCAATACCGTGCGTAGATCTGGCATGCCGTCCTGCCCCGTGGTCGCCAGCGACATGGCGTTGGGTTCCAGAATGCCTGCTTCCCGGGCATCCTCAAACCAGTTCTGGAACTGCTGCACCGGATTATTGTCCAGTGCATCGCGATCCAGCCCCTCGCTCTCGAAATCACGACGCATATCGCCGATGTCCATAACCTGTCCTCTTGCCTGCGCGTAAAACGCCCCGGGAGAAATACGAGCCAGAAGCATATCGGGTTCAGGGTTCACTGTCAGCGCTGCTTATGTCTGAAACGGTTACATAAACCCAACAATAAAGTGAGACCTGTATCACAGCTGGCCCGTATCTCCTTCGACGCCGATGCGGGTCTGGTTTGGGCAAACTGCCTGGCTGGCCCGCGCGCACACACAAAACAAAGGTTTGCACAAATGATGTCCGAATATGATCTGCCCCTGGTTGTCGCCTCCTTTCTGGTTGCTGTATTGGCAGCTTATGCGGCTCTGTTTTTTGGTGCCAGACTCGTTAATGCGGAGTCTGGCGAACGTCGGAAATGGCTACTGGCCGGCGCCCTGCTGATGGGCACCGGAGTCTGGACGATGCATTTCGTCGGAATGCGGGCTATGCCGATGGGTGTTCCCATGTCGTTTGATGTGATGATGACGTTGGTTTCCTGGCTCGCAGCCGTGCTCGCTTCCGGTGTGGCTCTGCACATCATCGGGCGCAAACAATTGGGAGTCCCTCTGTTCGTCAGTGCGACCCTGTCCATGGCCAGCGGTATCGTAGTGATGCACTACCTGGGCATGTATGCCATGCGCATGTCAGCGCCGCCAACGTTTAACACCGTATTTTTGCTGATTTCGATCGCGATTGCCGTTGTGGCTTCGGGAGCTGCGCTTGCCCTCTGCCGGAAACTGCAGGGCATGGACGGATCCGGCACCCTGGCGGTACAGTTCGTGGCCGCCCTGGTGATGGCCGCTGCAATCTGTGGGATGCATTACACGGGCATGATGGCGATGACCTTTCCGGAGGGCGCCGTGCCTGCAGCTGACAACGGCCTGCGGGGGAACTGGATGGGAATACCCCTGGCAGTCTTCTGCATTGCGATGCTGGCCGTGGCCCTGGTTGTGACCGTTCTGGATGTAAAACATCAGCGGGCACTTGAGGCATTCAAGGCGGAAGAGGATAAACGGGTGGCAGAGCTTGCCTTTACCGATGCCGTTACCGGCCTGCCCAACCGGTCAGCGCTGGAACAACGCCTGCTGGATATCCTTGCCCGGGACAACGACCGCGGCAACCCGTTTGCCTTGATTTACCTCGACATCGCCAACTTCCGTGAACTGTCCACCGGAATGGGTGATGAGTCGTTGAACGCGGTCGTCAGGGAAATCAGCGAGGCATTGCGTGATCAGATGTCGGATCAGGTGTTTCTCGCCCGATACTCGGCCAGCGCCTTCTTTGCCCTGGTGCCAGATCATGAAGATAGCCAGCATGCCTTCATGTACAAGCGGTTGCGGCAGATTGATCAGCGTATCGGCACGCCTTCAATGCCGGTTACCTGGCGCGCCGGCCAGGCGGCCTATCCGAAAACCGGCAATTCGACCCGCAAGTTGGTGCGGGCTGCCATGGTACCCAGAGACCTCAATGAGATCGGCGAATTTGCGAACATGGCCGCCGACCCGGAGTTAGTGATGCCGGGTCATAACCGTCACAGCTGACAAACAGCCTCTGGGACGACTATCCTTGTGAACAGGCAGGTGGGCAAGATTGCCCCGGGAATCCGCCGTTTAGAAGGAGATGTCCGTGGCCCAGAGCCGTAAACGCAGTCATATGCCCAGGAATCTGTTGATCGGATTCCTGGTGCTTTTCATCCTCTATGCCCTGGCCGGTTTCCTGCTACTTCCCTGGTGGCTGGAGCGTCTGGTACCCGAGCAGCTGGACCAGCGTATGGGCTGGCAGGCAGAAATCACTGATATCCGAACCAACCCGTTCACCCTTCGAGTCGAGGCGCTGGGTCTGTCGGCCAACGATCCCCAGGGTGAGCAGGTGGTTGCCTTTGACCGGCTCATGTTGGACATGAACTTTTTCCAGCTGGTTCGGGGTATTGCCGGGTTTGAAGCCATCCAGCTGGATGAGCCCTATGTTCGGGTGGATCTGCTGGAGGACTACAGCGTCAATTTTGCGAGAGACTGGCAGGCGGCCAACCCGGGACCTGCAGAACCAGCGCCTGAAGCGTCGCAATCGGATGACGCGGCGGCGCCACCCCGGCTGTACTTCGGGAAAATTGAACTCAACGGCGGCGAAATGTTGTTCCGGGATTTTACCCAGGCGGACATGGCCGAGTTCCGGATTACCCCGATGGATCTTACCCTGAGTGATCTGGCCACCTGGCGTCGCGAGGGGCAGGACAGCGATTACTCCCTGCTGGCGGCGCTGGGCAGTCAGACCATCGAGTGGCAGGGTGATCTGAGCGTCGCCCCGTTCTACTCGAACGGCACGCTCAAGGTGTCATCGGTGGGCTATGAAACCCTGGCTCATTTCCTGGCTCCTTTCTTTCCCTATGATCTGCGTGGTGGCAGCGTCACCCTGAGCTCCGACTATGAAATCCAGGCCGGCGACGGCTTTTTCCTGGAGACGGCCAACGGTCAGCTGCAACTCGAGAATCTGGCCGTCGCTCTGGATGAACAGAGTGAGCAGGCGAGATTGACCAACGCTGAGCTTTCTGTGGATGCTGTCGGGTTCGACTTGAATGGCCGCGAAATCCGTATCGGCCAGGTCTCTCTGGACAAGCTCGATGTGGCCGTGGCCAGGAGCGCAAACGGAGAGATTGACTGGTTGGCGCCGCTGGCCACCAACAACGGTGAGACGGAGGGCGGCGGCGAAGCGTCTACCGGCGGCCAGCCATTCCGCTGGTCAGTGGCGGGCGTCGCGCTCTCCGGTGGGCGTATTCTCTGGCAGGACAGTCAACCGGCGACAGCGACTGAAATTGCCGTAGAGCAGCTTTCCGCATCCATCGGGCCACTGAGCCATCTACTTGAAGAACCGGTCTCTTACGAAATAACCGGAAGCCTGGCCAGTGGCGGCCAACTGTCACTGAACGGCCAGCTGACACCTGCACCGTTTACCCTGGAAGCCGCCATCTCCGGAAACGGCATCGCTCTGGCCGCCTTTGAGCCCTACGTTCAGGAAGGCGCCAACCTCGCCATTACCAGCGGCACTCTGGGCGTTGACGGCAACCTTGATCTGGATGGGCAGCAGGAGCCTCTCACGGGCACCTTCAGCGGCACCGCGGAAGTGGCCGGTCTGGATCTGAAGCTGCCCGACAGTTCTGGTTCGCTGGTTTCCTGGCAAACTCTGCGCCTGGCACCTATTGAATACAACGTGTATCCGGCACGCCTGGAAATAGGAACGGTGACCCTGGCCCAGCCGGTCATCAACGTTGTCCGCAATACCGACAATATCCACAACGTCGAGCGGATCGCCAAAGCGCCAGCGGCCGGTGGTCAGCAGGAGGCGACCGCAGATGCTCAGCAGGGGGAGGATTCCGAGCCGGGGTTCATTTTCCGTATTGGCCAGCTGATGCTGGAAAATGGCGAGCTGGCGTATACCGACCGCACGTTGGCGCCGGCGTTTACCACCTGGTTTGATGAGCTGAACGGCAGCGTGACAGGCCTCAGCAACATTTCCCCACAACAGGGCAAGGTCTCTATCCGGGGCCGGGTCGGCGGCGTGGCGGACCTGGACTTTGAAGGCACCATTGGCACCCTTGGTACCGAGGATGTCAGCGATCTGAAACTGAATATGCAGGAATTGTCCCTGCCTGCGCTTTCGCCTTACTTTGGTCGTTACCTGGGTTATGGCGTGGACAGTGGCAAGCTGAACCTGAATCTTGATTATGAAATTGCCGGATCCAGGATCGATGCGTCCAATCTGGTGGTGATGGATCGTCTCGAGCTGGGTTCGGCCATCGCCAGTGATCAGGCCGTTAATGCGCCGGTAAAACTCGGCCTCGCGCTGCTTCGGGACAGTAAGGGAGTGATTGAAGTCGACTTGCCCATCAGCGGCGACCTGTCTGACCCGGACTTCAGCGTCGGAAAAGTTGTGATGCGGGCGTTCGTGAACCTTCTGGCCAAGGCAGCGGCCTCACCGTTCAGTATGCTCGGCTCGATTGCCGAGCTCGCCGGCCTGAGCGGGGAGGAGCTCGGGAAGGTGAGGTTTATCCCCGGCAGTATCCAACTGGCCGAAGGCGAGGCGGAAAAGCTGGCCGCTCTGGCAGACGCGCTGCTGGACCGGCCGGACCTGTTGCTGAACATACGTGGCAACGTTGAGTCCCAGGCAGATGGCCTTGCCCTGTTGCGTGATGAACTGACTGCAAGTGGTGAGCAGGACCTGTCGGAGGAGGCATGGCAGGAGGCCCGGGAAGCCTACCTGGCCGGTGAGCGGTCACTTGCGCCGGAGGCATTGAGAAATCTGGCATCCTCGCGAGGCCAAAGCTTGCGTAACATCATGCAGCAAACCCACGGAGTCCCTGCCGATCAATTGTTCCTTCTGAGTCCGGCCCGCAATGCGGAAGTGGGTGATGAGGGCAACGTTATCGTGGCGTTCAACCTGGACGTGCGATGAAGTCAGGGTGCCTCGAAGCTGGTCAGAAAGCCCGCTGGCAACCGCAGGCCCCAGTTTTCAACGAGTTGCCGGTAGCGGCCGTCGTCCACCAGTGGCGCCAGTAGTCGAAGCATTTCGTCCGCACTCGGGGCGCCGCCCTTTCGGGCAATGATGCTGAGCTGGTAGCGTTGATCCGGCTCGTTCGAGATCAGCAATTTGTCCCGGTCTTGCGGGTGCTGGGCAAAATGTTTCTGCAGGTAAGAACGGCTGATGATGGCAACCTCGGCAACAGAAGGCCGGTCGGCCTTGATCAGATTCATGTTGCGCGTGTGGCTGTCGGAAAACTCGATATTGAATTTTTCTTCCAGCACGGAGTTGTCAGTTTCGTACCCGGTAAAACCATAGTAATAGCCGGAAATGGCCACAATAGATCGGTTGCGCAGGTCGTTAAAGAATGAGGAGTCTCTGCCGGGTTTCTTGAGAGCGACATAAAGTTCCTCGTCGGCCAGGATCGGGCGGGTAATGTCCACATCCTTCTCTGTCCAACCCCAGTCAGGGCTTTGAAAGAAGATGACGTCGTAGAGACCGGCATCGAAATCCAGGTGGCGGCGTTTGGGGGAGGTGTGGATGATATGGAATGAGACATCCGGGTGTATCTGCTCAAGCACCTCCAGCAGTCCCCCGAGGAAGCCCTCGACTTTGCCATCGGAATTGACACTGGCGATCGGGGGAAAATGGTAAACGCCCACAGTGATTTCGGTTTCGTTTGCCCGAACCGGCGCCGTTGCCAGCATAATAGCCGCAACAAGAATGGCCATTAATCTTCGAATATGGGCTTCAGCGGACACGATATCCCCGGTTATGTAACAATTGAATACGCATTCAGAATAGCACGGGGATTTTGTGCACCTGAAGCAAAAGATTATGAACTTATGCAAAACAGGTCTGTAAGTGATGGGTAACGTTGCCAGCCATTTTTTCGCCTATGTTTCCCGCCTGCGCTGGATCAAGCGCTGGGGGCTGATGCGAAATGCCATTGAGGAAAATGTGGCCACCCATTCCTGGGAGGTGGCGACCCTCGCCCACGCCCTTGCCATCATCCGCAACCGGCATTTTGGCGGCCAGGTGAACGCCGACCGCATTGCAGCGGCAGCGCTTTACCATGATGCGACGGAAGTAATTACCGGGGATATGCCAACACCGGTGAAATACCATTCGAAGGTGATGCGTGAGGCGTTCGGGGACATCGAGCACAAGGCCGAGGCCGAGCTGCTGGCGCTGTTACCGGAGGATTTGCGGGAGGCTTTTTCGCCCTACGTTCGGGAGTCTCAGCTACCGGCCGAAGACCGGGAATTGATCAAGGCCGCCGACAGGCTCTCGGCGTGGCTCAAGTGCCAGGCGGAGATCCGGGCCGGCAACAAGGAATTCGAGCCGGCCGCCCGGCAGATCCGCCAGCGGTTGGACGCAGACGGGCTGTCAGAGGTTGCCTATTTCCTGAAGGTGTTTGCCCCCAGTTACGAGCAACCCCTGGACAACCTGCTGGGGTGAAAGCTTTCAGGGCTTAACTGTTACCGGCCGAGCCAACCAGTCCGCCACGCAAGCCATCGCGCTGCAAGTGCTGGCGAACGGTGTCTTCGGGGCTGCCGGCCAGTTCCCGGAACATGCCCATGGAACCCAGCAGCGCTGAGGATTCATAGGGCACGAACACCCGCTCTCCCTCTTTCGCCATATTTGGCAGAACCTTGATATAGCTCTGGCCCAGCAGGTAGCCAATGACGGTCTGTTTGTTTTCCTCGGAGTCACCCATGGCACTGAGTACCAGACGGATGGACTCCTGCTCGCCCTGGGCGCGGAGAATGGCTGATTCCTTGTCGCCCTGGGCGTTGAGAATGGCAGACTCCCGCTGGCCCTGGGCCATGGCGATGGCCGCCGACTTTTCACCCTCGGCCTCGGTAACCGTGGCCCGGCGTTTCCGCTCCGCAGCCATCTGCAATCGCATGGCTTCTTCCACTTCTTCCGGCATGCTGATGTCCTGAACCTCCACCCGGGTGAGTTTTACACCCCACTTGGAAGCGGCCTCTTCCATCTCGGCCTGGATCGCGTTATTCACCTCGCTGCGGGATTCAAACAGCTTGTCCAGTTCCATCTTGCCGACCACCGAGCGCAGGGTGGTCTTGGCCAGCACTTCCACCGCCTGGCTCATGTTGGCCACTTCGTACACGGCCCGGCGCGGGTCGATGATCTGGTAGTAGAGGGCGCCGTTGATCTTCACCGTCACGTTGTCGGTGGTCACGACCGGCTGGCCCGGGAAGTCCATAACCGTTTCCCGGCGGTCAATCCGGACCTCATCGCTCATCACCGGATGATAATCCTCGCCCATGCGCACGTAGCGGATCATGGTGATCGGCCGTGGCCGCTCGATGAAGGGAATGATGATGTTCACACCGCTTTCGAGGATCCGGTTGAACGAACCGAGGCGCTCAATGACCATAACCTCGGATTGGCGCACGATGACCAGACCCTTGGCGATGATGAAGATGCCAATAGCGACCAGAATCAGGCTGATGATCAGCCCGGGTGAAAGATACTGTTCCATGCTTACTGTTCCTTGTGTGTGATCGTCTCAACAACGGCGGTCGTGCCGTCAAACTGTTTGAAAATGACGTCGGTTCCTTCCGGAAGGTCGGTTTCTCCGGTGTCAGTCACTCGCAGGCGATAGAAATCGCCATTGACCTTGATGCCTGTGGCTCCATCGAAATCCCGCTTCAGGGTCTGATAACGCCGGCCTTGCTCCACGCCGGTACCGGTTGTGCCATATGCCACACCTTTGGGTGAGAAGCGCGGACGGATCCAGCGAATGGCGACAGGTACCAGAATTCCCGAGAACAGCCCCATACCGGCCAGCTGCCATTCGAATGGTGCTCCCAGAAAGGCCAGCAAGGCGGTCAGCGCGGCCGCAATGCCCAGGGCCAGAAGTAACAGGACACCTGAGGCCAGTTCAGCCAGGCCCAGCACCAGCGCCAGGATCAGCCAGAAATGCGTAAGACTCCATTCCATACAGAAAATCCACAGATTCGGGGGAGGTAGAGGGCCGGTGTCGTGCACCGGCCAACGGCAAGGGATTGTACCGGAAACCGGGTGCCGCGTCAGAGGGTGGCCGGAATGCCATGTGGCCTGGTTCACTAAAGCCATATCCCGCAAGCAGGCAATTGTTAGAGTATCTGCTTTAATTGATGTGCCTACAATTAAGAGGTCTGTGACCATGAAGAATCTGAAGAACAAAGTTGCCGTTGTTACCGGTGCCGGTTCGGGTATCGGCCGCGCGCTCGCCAAATCGCTGGCGGACCGGGGCTGCCGACTGGCGCTGTCCGACGTCAATGAGTCAGGCCTGGCCGAAACCGCTGCAGCGCTAAGCGGCGCTGATGTAAAAACCTACCGGCTGGACGTGTCTGATCGCGATGCCATCTTTGCCCATGCGGAGGAGGTTGTGAAAGATTTCGGTCAGGTCAATCTGGTCATCAACAACGCGGGCGTTGCCCTGTCTGCCACGGTCCGTGAGATGACCGACGAAGACTTCAAATGGGTCATGGACATTGATTTCTGGGGGGTTGCTCACGGTACCCGGGCCTTCCTGCCCCATCTGATTGCCTCGGGCGATGGCCATGTGGTGAACGTTTCCAGTGTATTTGGCCTGATTGGAGTGCCCAAGCAGAGCGCCTACAACGCCGCCAAGTTTGCGGTGCGAGGATTCACCGAAGCCCTGCGCCAGGAAATGAAGCTGGAGAACCAGCCGGTGGCGGTGAGTTGTGTGCATCCTGGTGGTATCCGCACCAACATTGTCAATGCAGCGCGCATGGGCAAGTCCGAGAACAACGTCGCCCAGCGTAAAGGCTTCGATAAACTCGCCATGACCACGCCCGAGAAAGCCGCAGAAATCATTGTAAAAGGCATCCTCAAGAATGAGTCCCGCATATTGGTGGGCCCGGACGCCTGGGGTATTGATGCGATCAACCGCCTGCTGGGTTCTGCTTACCAGCCGCTGGTGGAGCGTTTCTCCCGCAAGAACCTCTATATCTGAAGACTCGATGCGTGCGGCGGGCCTGAAGCTTGGGCTCGCTGTACGTTTTACAAACAGTTTTTCGGGGCTATACTCGGAAGCTGATCCAAGGAAGAGTCAGCATGAATACGCCTCACCATTCTGACCTGGGGGCCACTCTGGAACAGAGCCGCTCGGGTCTGCGCGACAGCCATCGCCGCTCACTGATGCGGCTGCTTTTTCTGATCACCGGCTCGGCTCTGGTGATTTTTGCTTGCCTGCAGTTTCTCAATGGCTACCCATGGGTGGCGGTTGCTGAGCTGTTTGCCAGCACTTTGCTTTTTTTCGGCGTCTGGCGCCTGAAATCCACTCCTCATCTGCAGCAGTGGGTCTATGCCTATCTGGTGCCTTTGTTCGCGTTCTTCCTGGTGATCATGCTGTTACCGGAAGCCTCGGTGTCCGCTTTCGTCTGGGTGCTGATGATGCCGGTTCTCGCCTACCTGTTGCTTGGCAAGAAAGAAGGCATGATTCTCAGCGCACCCTTTATGCTCGTCGGGGGCGTTATCTATTACATTCACCTTGGCCAGGTCGGCAGCCCCCACGCGATGATCGATCTGCTCAACATGGTGTTGTGCGGTGCACTGATGCTGGCCTTCATTCACCTGTATGAGGTGCGCCGCGAAGAGTCCGAGCAGCGCCTGGTGGACATGGCCCAGACTGACGCACTGACCGGCCTCGCCAATCGCAGCAACTTCCAGGGTACGTTGAATCGCACCATTGCCGAGTGCGATCGCAGTGGAGCCGGTTTTGCGCTGGTGGTGATGGATATTGACCACTTCAAGGTCGTTAACGACACTCTGGGCCATGAGGCCGGAGACTTTGTTCTGAAAAACATCAGCCGATGCATGACCGAACGGCTGAGGAGCACCGATTTTGTCGGCCGCCTGGGTGGCGAGGAGTTCGGCCTGATTCTGAGAGATGTGAAGCCGGCGGATGCCTTTGTCCTGATGGACGAGCTGCGCCAGCGGATATCTGACCTTGAACTGCCCTACGGGGAAGCCCGCATCCGGGTGACTGCCTCCTTCGGGATAGCCCAGTGGCCAGACCATGGTCGCGAGGCCGAAAGCCTGTTCCGGGTTGCCGATCGGTGGCTCTACAGTGGCAAGCGAGCGGGGCGTAACTGTGTGGTCGGCGCCGGCCACAATCCCCGCCAGCTTGAGATTCTCACTGTCGAAGCGAGTTGATTACGTTATTCTTGTGGCAGACATCCTCCGGCAAGAATGACGTAACCCATGTGCGAATTACTGGCCATGAGCGCCAACACCCCCACTGACCTGTGTTTCAGCTTTACCGGCCTGACCCGTCGGGGTGGACAGACCGGCCCGCACAAGGACGGCTGGGGCGTCGCCTTTTACGAAGGCAAAGGCGTACGGGCCTTCCACGACGCCGATGCCAGCGCCAATTCCCGAATCGCCGCAGTGGTCCAGACTCATCCAATAAAAAGCGAAGTGGCCATCTGCCACATTCGCCAGGCCAACGTCGGCGACACCTGCCTGGCCAACACCCATCCCTTCATGCGCGAACTCTGGGGTCGCTACTGGGTGTTCGCCCACAATGGCCAGCTCTCCGGCTTCGGTTCGACTCCAGGGTTCTATGAGCCGGTCGGAACCACCGACAGCGAGGCGCTGTTCTGCGATATTCTTAACCACCTTCGAACGCACTGCGATCGCAATAACGGAACCGATGAAATCATCGACCGCCTGGTCCGGTTGTCCGTCGCCTACGCCAGCCAGGGCGTTTTCAACCTCCTACTGAGTAACGGTGATTGGCTGTTCACTTACTGCACCACCAAAATGGCCAGCATCACCCGGAGAGCCCCGTTTGGTCCTGCCCGTCTGAAAGACGCCGATGTAACGGTGGATTTCGAATCGGAAACGACGCCCAACGACATCGTCAGCGTGATCGTTACTGAACCTCTGACCACAGATGAAAAGTGGGATGTTTACCAGCCAGGTGAATGGCGGTTATGGAAGAAAGGTGAGGTCATTCGATCCGGAGTGGCCAAAGCGGGCAGCTGATCTCTGCCAGATCAAGCGGATGAGTGGGTGGGGAGGTCTTTGTGCAGGGAAAAAGATGTCTGAGCGCAGCGAGTTGTTTTTCCCGGAACAAAGACCTCCCCACCTGCTTGTCCGCGTAACTCCGAAGATTACTGCAGAGTCCGGCGATTACCCTTCTGATACTGCGGTGCAATATGCGCCTGGATTTCTTCCTTGAAACGGGCAATCAGATCGCTATTGTCGTGGTCCCAGGGGTGAAAACCCGGTTTGAAGTACTCAAGCCATGTGGGAATCAGACTTGAGAAGGTGCCGTTTACGCCCCAGAGGCGCCAGAGACCCGTAGCCGTGTCTACAAGAGAGAAGTTCTTGCGGTCGTTGAGCATCATCCGGCTGGTGAAATAGGTGCTCATCACGCCCAGTGCGGCGGTGCTGAACATAAGATAAAACGCACGCTCTGCATAAGTGCCGCCAGCTGCCTGGAAAACGTCGTAGGCAACCGCCTTGTGCTCGGTTTCTTCAATGGCGTGCCAGACCCACAGCGGGCGCATGGATTCATCCATGTCCTGGCGCACATCGTCACGCTCCAGCAGCATGTCGGCCATCATGGCGGTGAGGTGCTCGAGGGCACAGGTGATGGCCAGCTGGTGACGCTTGGGCAGCTTCTTGGCAATCCCCAGAACCACCTCCAGATGCTTTTCCAGTTCTTCCACCGGCATGTCCTGGTCACGAACGTGCTGGTTCATGGCGATGTGCTCCAGGGAGTGCATGGCCTCCTGGCCGATGAACCCGCGTATCTCCTCTTTTAGTTTGGGATCGGAGATCTGGTCCCGGAACGCTCTTACCGAATCCACGAAGAACTGCTCGCCCTGCGGAAACAGGACCGAGAGGGCATTCATGATGTGGCTGATGGTGTAGCTGTTATCGACCCAGTAACGGGGCACCTGCTCACCGAACTCAAACCCCATGCGCTGGGCTGTGATGGTGACGTTGTCCGGTGTGTTGGAGGCCCGGGTAACCGGCGCCGTTTTGTTTTCTGCGGTTTTGTTGCTCAGCATGTGTGTACTCCTCACTCTGGCTGATGTCATGGCTCCAGTGTGTGGCAGTCAAGGCCGGGTAGGAAGGCGCAAAGGGGACGTCAGTCGATCAGGATGGGACACTGGCGGGAAATTGATTGGCCAGGCTGACGGCGACCCGGGTGTGCCGGGCCCCACTGTTCCGGCGGGAGGCATCTGATAGAGTCAGTTCAAGTGCTTCAGCCAACTCAATAATAAGGAATGCCAATGAGCGCAACTGGTCCGGACAAAGAACGGCAGATGCTGGGATTGTTCCTGGTGCCGGGCGCTTACCTGCGGGTTCTGGCCGAGACAGTGCGCCAGCTGGGCTATAACGACCGGTTACTCTATGAAGGCCTGGAGTTCAGCCCGGACGATCTCAAGTCCAACGACAGTCGGGTGTTTGTCACCGATGCCATCATCATGGCCAAACGGGCCGTGAACCTGGCCGGCCAGGACGGTCTCAGCTTCACGCTGGCCCGGGAGTTGCGGCTGACAATCCACGGCACCCTGGGCTTCGCGGCCCTAACCAGTCCCACCTTTGCCGATGCCCTGGATTCGGTGCGCCGTTACCTGCATTTGCGGGTGCCGTTCCTTAGCATGAGCCAGTCCGAAGCGGGCGATCAGGTGCTGGTAAAGCTGTGCACCGAATTCGAAGTGCCCGGCCTCTATCCGTTTCTGGCGGAGACCGTCAGCGCCACTCTGATCCTGCTGACCGAACAGCTCCTGGATCGGGAGGACGCGGCAAAACACGGCTTTGCCCTGGAAGACGGCAAACTGCCGGGTGTCTCCGTTCGCCTGAGCGCTCCGGAGCCGCCCTGGTACCAGCGGTTTGCCGACCAGCTTCCGGTTCGGTTCGAGTACGGCCAGGCCGACGAAATGATGGTGTTCCCCCGGGAGCTTCTCGATGTGCGTATGCGCCTGGCCGATGCGGAAGCCTCCCGAATGGCCCGGGACCAATGCGAATTCGAGCTGCAGAAGGCGCTGAAGGAACAGGGCGATATCGTCCTGGCGATCCGCAACATGCTCCGAATGATGCCCGGGCCGTTGCCGTCACTGGAAGCCATGGCCGAACGCTTCTGCGTCTCGTCGCGCACCCTGAAACGCCGGCTGGCGGACCGGGATACCAGCTATCGGGAGATCCTCGAATCGGTGCTGAAAGACCGGGCGATCCAGTTGCTCCGGTATACCAACCAGTCGGTCAGCGAGATTGCCTACGAATTGGGCTATGCGGACCTCTCCAACTTCAGCCGGGCCTTCCGGAAGTGGACCGGGAAGTCGGCCAGAGAGTTTCGCGAGGGTGGTCCGGACCCTGCGCCGGAAGTTGGGCCCTGATGTTTGGCTTGGGCGGTTGGGTTTCTCTTGCCGCTGGGTTTGGAGCGTGGTCGCAGGGAGGGGCATAATTTTTTTGGGTAAAAACAACTCGCTTCGCTCAGACATCTTTTTCCCCAAAAAAATTATGCCCCACCCCACGCCCTGCTGACAGACGAGATTGCCGTGTTATTTTTTATTGCTCTGTCTTAATTTGCTTTTCGTTTCCTATGCCACAATTGTTTGACGGACGGGGGGAAGGAATATTTTCCCGACAGGAAAAAGATGTCTGAGCGAAGCGAGTTGTTTTTCCCGAGGGAAAATATTCCTTCCCCCCGGCCAGCCCCCAAATCAACCCGGCTAGGGCCATAATTGAAACCGGACACCAACCCAAAAGGATGAAAACGAACATGACCCAAAGGCCAGACACCCACAGCAAACTGATCGGCTACCTGCTCTGGATCTTCGGATTCCTGGGCTCCCATCGGTTTTACTACGGCAAACCCGTTACCGGCACCATCTGGTTCTTTACCCTGGGGCTGCTGTTCATCGGCTGGATCATCGACCTGTTCCTGATCCCGGCCATGGACCGGGAGGCGGATCTTCGGTTCCGGGAAGGTGAGGTCAGCTACAACATAAGCTGGATCCTGCTGACCTTCCTGGGGGTGTTCGGGATTCATCGGATGTACATGGGCAAGTGGATTACCGGCATCATCTACCTGTTTACCGGCGGCCTGTTCCTGATCGGCGTGCTGTATGACTTCTGGACCCTGAACAACCAGATTTCCATCCGGAACGAAGAACGCCGGTTCGGTTGATCGGTTTTGCCTAAAGGCCGGCGGCGGTTTCCAGTTCGACCAGGGCCTCTTCCAGATAGTCGAGCATCCGCTGCAGGCTGGGTAGCGTGCGGCGGCAGCCGATAAGGCCGAATTCCACCTGGTCGCCGTAGCTGGTCAGGGTCATGTTCAGGGCCAGGCGATCCATGGCGATGGAGACCGGGTACATGCCGTCCATCGTGGCGCCGTTCCAGTAGCAAGTCTCTCGCGGGCCGGGAACGTTGGAAATCACCACGTTGAAGGTCTGCCATTTCGGTGCCATGCCGGTGAGCAGATTGAACGCCGCCGGCGCCAGGGTCAGGGCGGTGTAGTTGATGATTTCTTCCGCAGACATGTCGGCGTAGCGGTCCTTGGCGGCTTTCACGTCCTCATGGATCTGCATCAGTCGTGTCACCGGGCTGGTGACATCGGTGTGCAGTGAGGCGAGGATAACGCCGACCTGGTTGCCGCCGGAGCTGTCATCCTTGCGCAGGGACACCGGCACCATGGCGATCAGCGGCTTTTCCGGCAGGGCGTCCTGGTTCATCAGGTAGCTGCGCAGCGCGGTGGCGCACATGGCCATCACCACATCATTGACCGTGGTTCCATAGGCCTTGCACACACCCTTTATCCGGCTCAGGCAGTAAGATTGCGCGGCGAAGCGTCGGGAACCGGTGATCTTCTGGTTCAGGATGCTGCGGGGTGCGTGAAAAATGGAGGAGTAGGCCGGGTCTTTGCGGGCGTCGTTGATGGTTCGCAGCAGTTCCCGGGCCACGGTGGGCACGGTGCCCAGTTGCTTGCCGGATTCACCCAGCAGATGGCCGACACTTCGCCACAGGGAAGGACCGCTATCATCCTTTTCACGGGATGGGCGGGGTGGCATGGCCCAGATCGGCGGCATGTCCCGCTCGCCGGTATCCTGGCACAGCATCTGGGTGACCATCCGCATGGCCGATACACCGTCCACCAGGGCATGGTGGACTTTGATATACACCGCAAACTGCCGTTCCCCCAGGCCTTCAATCAGATGAAACTCCCACAGGGGACGTTCCCGGTCCATCAGGTGGGAATGTTCTGCCGAAACAAAGGACAAGAGTTCCCTGACCCGCCCCGGTGTCGGCAGTGCCTCGAAGCGGAAGTGGTGTTCCAGGTCCAGGTGCTCGTCTTCCACCCAGACCGGCTGGCCGAAACGGTAATCCAGGCGCTGATTAAACGGCGGCGTCACCTTCGTGTACTGCCTGAGTCGGTCGGCCAGCTGTGCGACGTAATCATCCGGTGCGTCGTCGGGAAAAGAAAACAGCTGAAGACCGCCCACGTGCATGGGCTGCTGCCGCTTTTCCAGCCAGAGAAAAAGCTGATCCGTAGGGCTGAGAGGTTTCACAGGGCGTCCTTGTTATCGGTGTTGTGACAATAGTAGCGCAGATAGCTGGCAACGGGATTGACCCCGGTTCGCATTCTCCCCACCGGCCAGGCCAAATGCGGGCCAAGGTCCGGACAGGGTTTTTCTTCGTAAGCCATGAACTAAGGTTAGTAATTGCATCCATCGAAATGAATCTTGGAGAAAAGGACGTGGCTACCCCCATGAAGAGCCTGCAGGGTGTTGTTCTGTTTTTGTGCAGCCTGTTTCCGGTGCTCACCGCTGCCCAGGACCTGCCTGGTGTTCAGCTGGAAACCGTCTCTTCAGAAGATATCGTTCAGGAAGTGACCCTGAATGGTACGGTGAATGCCCTTCGGGTATCTGGCATGTCGGCGGCGGTTGCGGGCCTGCTGGACGAGGTTCGGGTGGAAACCGGTGATCGTGTTGACCGGGGCGATGTGTTGGTCGAGCTGGATGACGAATTGGTTACCTGGGAGTTGGCCGCGGCAAGAGCCGAGGCAGAAGAGGCCCGCAGTCGCCTGGAGGAAGCCCGGCGTCGCCTGCGTGAGGCCAGATCCGTTGGCGCAGGCCGCAATATCGCGGCCACCGAAGTCAGTGCACGGGAAAGTGAAGTGGCCGCCAGCGAAGCGACCCTGGCTCGCCTGGAAGCCGCCCGCCGCCAGGTGGAAGTCCGGGCCGGGCGCCACCGCGTGACCGCGCCCTTCGACGGTGTGGTCAGCCAGCGCTCCCGGGATCTCGGGGAATGGGTTACCCCCGGTGACCAGCTGCTGACTCTGGTGGATACCGACAACCTTCGTCTGGATTTCCAGGTACCCCAGTCCTTCTACAAACGCATCGACGACAACAGCCGGCTGCTGGTGCAGGATGACCAGGCACTGAGCAGCGCCACCATCGATGTTCTGGTACCGGTCAACGATCCCCAGTCCAGAACCTTTCTCCTCCGCGCCATCAAGCCCGAATCCGTGAAGCTGCTCCCGGGGATGTCGGTACAGGCGGTACTGCGGGTCACTACCGGTGAACGTGGCCTGACGGTTTCCCGCGATGCCATCAACCGGTATCCCGAAGGACGAACCACCGTGTGGATCGCCGAACCGGGGGATGAAGACACCTGGACCGTGAGCGAAAAGCGGGTGCGCCTTGGCACCGGCTTCGAGGGCCGGGTAGAGGTTACCAGTGGTCTTGAGTCGGACCAGCAGGTGGTGGTCCGTGGCAACGAGTCCCTGAGCGAGGGCATCAGCGTGCGCATTGCCGAACGGGAGAGCCGCTGATGTTCGCCGGCATTATCCGTCATGGCACCCTGGTTACCGTTACCGCCCTGATCGTTGCCATTCTTGGAACCGCCGCGGCGCTCCGGATTCCGGTCCAGATGATTCCGGACCTGGAAGTGCGCACCGTCACCGTTGAAACCAGCTGGCCGGGTGCGACGCCCCAGGACATTGAGAAGGACATACTGATTGAGCAGGAACGGTTCCTGCGCAATGTTCCTAACCTGAGCCGGATGACTTCCACCGCATCCAGCGGAGCGGCGGAGATCGAGCTGGAGTTCCCGTTCGGGGTGAATATCACCGAGACCCTTATCCAGATCAACAATGCCCTGAGCCAGGTCCCTGACTACCCGAGAAACGTCGATGAGCCGCGCATAGTGGCGGCATCTTTCTCATCCAATGCGTTCATGTATTTCCGTGTCGCTACCCTGGAGGGCAATCCCCGCGAGCTGGACATCGAGCTTATGCGCGATTTCATCGAGGATCGCGTCCGGCCAAGGATGGAGAGTGTGCCGGGGGTTTCCGAGGTTACCGTTGGCGGTGGTGCCGACCGGCAGATGCAGATCATTGTGGACGAATCCGCCCTGGCCCAGCGCGGCCTGAGCCTGGTGGATCTGCGCAACGCAATCGTGGCCCGTAACCAGGACATTTCCGGCGGCGAGATCGACTCTGGCAAGCGCCGGTATCTGTTGCGCACGGTCGGGCGCTTTGACGACGTTGAATCCCTGGAACAGCTGGTGGTACGCCGGCAGGGTGACAGCGTGGTGCGCCTTGGTGAGGTGGCCCGGGTTCAGCAGGGCCATTCCCGGATCCGGGAGCTGTCCTTTATCGACGGCCAGCGGGTGATTGGCCTGCAGGTGCGCCGTGAAAGCGGCTCCAACGTCATAGATATCAAACGCGCGATGATGGACGAAGTGGCCGCCATCAACCAGGAGGTGCTGGAGCCGGCGGGCATGAGGCTGGGCCTGACCGCAGACGATGCCCGTTACGTGGAAGCCTCGGTGGCCAATGTCTGGACCAACCTGGGGATTGGTGCCGCCTTCGCAACCCTGGTGATGTTCCTGTTTCTGAGATCCGGCCGGGCCACGTTTGCCGGGGTGGTGGGCATACCGCTGTGTGCCATAGCCGCGTTTATCGGGTTGCTGATCACCGGCCGCACCATCAACGTGATCTCTCTGGCCGGTATCGCCTTTGCCATCGGCATGACGGTGGACAACAGCATCGTGGTGCTGGAGAACATCGAGCGACACCGGCGTTTGGGGCTGGACCGTTTCGAATCGGCCCTCAAGGGCGTGCGTGAAGTCTGGCCGGCGGTGCTGGCGTCCACCACCACAACCATTCTGGTGTTCTTGCCGATCCTGTTTATCGAGGAAGAGGCGGGCCAGTTGTATTCCGACGTAGCCATTGCCATCTCTGCCGCCATTCTCGCCTCCATGTTGGTGGCAATCACCATCATACCCACCCTCTGCGCCCGGCTGGATTTCGGCCGCCGGGGCGTGACCACCGATGAATACGGCAACGAAACCTCGGGTCGCTGGAGCGGGGCCGCCATGGGGGCGGTGCGATGGCTGGTGAATGGCACGGTGCGCCGGCTTCTGGTGATGGCAGCCACCGTCGGCTTCAGCCTGTGGGTGATTTTTGTGCTGACCCCACCCGCCGAATACCTGCCGGAAGGCGAGGAGCCCAAGACCTTTGCCGCCATGTCGGCGCCGCCGGGTTACAACCTGCAGGAGATGGAAGCCATTGCCCGCCAGG
The DNA here is from genome assembly GCF_000235625.1 of Marinobacter manganoxydans MnI7-9. Lineage (GTDB taxonomy): Bacteria > Pseudomonadota > Gammaproteobacteria > Pseudomonadales > Oleiphilaceae > Marinobacter > Marinobacter manganoxydans. The sequence continues at coordinate 191,699 of NZ_AGTR01000085.1, forward strand.
TGGAAGACTACTTCCTGCCCCACGTGAACGCGGACGGCCAGGCCTACGCCGCGGGCGAAACCAGCGTGCCGCCCATGGCCTATCTCAACATGCAGGTAACGCCCACCAGGATCCGGATCATCGCCGAGACCCTGAATCCAAGGCACATCGAAGCCCTGATGGACGAGATCACCCGGTTCTATGAACAGTTCCCGGGCATGCGCGCCTTCGCGGCCAAGGGCTCCATCATTTCCAGCAACGACGGCGGCACCCGCAGCATCAACCTGGACATCTCCGGCCCGGACCTGGTGTCGGTCTACAGCGCCGCCAATGCCGCTTACCAGCGGGCCGAGGAGATCTTCGACAACCCCCGCATCCAGAGCCAGCCCTCCACGCTGTCCCTGGCGCAACCGCTGATCCAGATTATGCCCGACTGGGATCGCGCGGCTGAACTGGGTCTGGGAGCAGAAAGCATTGGCTTCACCGTAGCCTCTCTAACCGAGGGCAGCTACGTCGACGATTTCTTCCTGGACGACGAAAAGATCGATATCTACGTCTACGGCAGCGAGGGTCGCAACCCGTCACTGGACAGCCTGCCGGATGTCATGGTGCACACCCCCCAGGGTGCTACCCTGCCGCTCTCCAGCCTGGCTACCATCGAGGAAACCGTCGATACCAGCACGGTCCGCCGGGTGGACGGTCGCCGCACGGTGACTCTGAACGTGATTCCCCCGGACGATGTGCCGCTCGAAGCCGGCGTTGAGAGGGTACGCACGGAACTGTTGCAGTTCATGCGGGACAGCGGCGCATTGCCCGCGAATGTGAACGTGGATATTTCCGGCGCCAGCGATCAGCTTAATGCCACACGGGAGGCTCTGACCGGCAATTTCATCATTGCCATTGCCATTGTCTACCTGCTGCTGGTGGCCATCTTCGCGCACTGGGGATTCCCGCTGCTGATCATGACCGCAATACCGCTTGGCGTGGCCGGTGGCATTGTGGGCCTGGCCCTGATGAACCTGGTCGGTGGCCTGCTGCCCATGATCGGCCTCCAGCCTCTGAGGCAGCCCTTTGACATGATTACCATGCTGGGCTTCCTGATACTGATGGGAACCGTGGTGAACAACCCGATCCTGGTGGTGGACCAGGCCCGGCAGAACCTGCGCCAGAAAGGCGTTACCGTAGTACAGGCCGTCACCGCCGCCGTCCAGACCCGCCTGCGCCCCATCGCCATGACCACCCTGACCACCATCTGCGGCCTCTCGCCCCTGGTGTTCCTGCCCGGCGAAGGCACCGAGCTGTATCGGGGCGTGGGCGCCATCGTTCTGTTTGGCCTGCTTGGGGCAGCGATCGTAACCGTGACTTTTCTGCCGTCACTGACCATCTTTGTTCTTGGCTGGCGGGAGCGTTGGCGTCGCTCCAGAGAGGTTTAGCCTCGGAGTATCGCCGTCACGCGCCATGGGAAGTCTTTCTTCCGGGGAAAAGCAACTCGCTTCGCTCAGACATCTTTTCCCCTGCACAAAGACTTCCCATACCACGCGCCGGCTTTCGCCGGCATTGTTAAGGGCCTAGGCCGCGATGGATTCTCGCTGGTTGGCCCGTACTTCCAAGCGGATCTGGTTGCCGTCCAGCAGGACAGGGTAGGTTTTGACCCGCACGGTATCGTCTTCCAGACAGACACCCGTAAGCAGACTGAAATGTTGCTTGTACAACGGCGACGCCACCACCGGCTCCCCTTTCAGATCCCCGGTAATCCCCCGGGCCAGCACATTGGCGCCGCTGAACGGGTCCGTATGGCTGATGGCAAACAACGCCGGCAGCCGATGCGGCAGATAAAACACCGCCACCGGACCTTCTTCGGTCCATACCGCGATGCCAGATTCCGGCACCAGGTCGTCTACGGTGCAAACGGCTTCCCAACGAGTGCGTGGTTTCATTGTGTTTCTCCTATTCCTTGTGCGTTTATTTCAACTGTGCGTTACAAGCGATACCACGGAAGCTTGGTGAGCGAGGTGGTATGGGGGTGCTTTTCTGTCGGGAAAAAGATGTCTGAGCGAAGCGAGTTGTTTTTCCCAGAAGAAAAGCACCCCCATGGCGCCTTGCTCTTCACCAGAACCTAAAGGCTACGCAGACTCCAAAACAGGCCGACGCTGCCCCCGCTCAACCGTCCACTCCTGAACCGGATCGCACTGCGAAGGCGCATTAACAAACTCCCGGAACCGCTTCCGCTTCTCCGGATCCTCGACGGCCGTCTTCCACTCGCACTGGTAGGTCCCAACAATCCCCTCCATGTGCTCCTCCAGCTCAGCGCCGATCCCCAGACTGTCCTCAAGAACCACCTGCTTCAGGTACTCCAGGCCGCCCTCCAGATTTTCCATCCAGACACTGGTACGCTGCAGCCGGTCGGCCGTGCGCACATAGAACATCACCACCCGGTCAATGGTCCGGATCAGCTCCTCGTCAGACAGATCCGTGGCAAACAGATCGGCGTGGCGGGGCCGCATGCCACCGTTGCCGCAGACATACAGGTTCCAGCCGTTCTCCGTGGCAATCACACCAAAGTCCTTGCTCTGGGCTTCCGCGCATTCCCGGGTACAGCCCGAGACCGCCATCTTCACCTTGTGGGGCGCCCGCAGCCCTTTGTAGCGGTCCTCCAGGCGAATCGCCATGCCTACGCTGTCCTGAACGCCGTAGCGACACCAGGTATTGCCAACGCAGGACTTCACGGTACGCAGTGACTTGCCATAGGCATGGCCGGTCTCGAACCCGGCGGCAATCAGCTTTTCCCAGATATCCGGCAGTTGGCTCAGGGTGGCGCCGAACAGGTCCACGCGCTGGCCGCCGGTGATCTTGGTGTAAAGATCGTATTCCTTCGCCACCTCACCCAGCACAATCAACTTGTCCGGGGTGATCTCGCCGCCGGGAATGCGCGGCACGATCGAGTAGGTGCCGTTCTTCTGCATGTTGGCCATGAAGGTGTCGTTGGTGTCCTGAAGCGGCACGTGGTCGGTGGCCAGGATGTGCTCGTTCCAGCAGGTGGCGAGAATCGACGCCACCGCCGGTTTGCAGATGTCGCAGCCGTGCCCCTTGCCGTGCTGACTGATCAGGGTGCGGAAGGTGCGGATGCCGTTCACCTTCACCAAGTGGAACAGCTCCTGGCGACTGTACGGGAAGTGCTCGCACAGATCCTTGCTGACCTCCACGCCGCGTTTTTCCAGCTCGCTGTCCACTACGTTCTTGAGCAGGGCGGTGCAGCCGCCACAGCCGGTGCTGGCCTTGGTTTCGGCCTTGACGCTGCCAAGGTCCGAGCAGCCGGCATCAATGGCGCCGCAGATATCGCCCTTGGTGACGTTGTGGCAGGAGCAAATGGAGGCAGTTTCCGGCAGGGCATCCGGGCCCAGGGCCGGCGCTCCGCCCTGGCTCTCCGGCAGGATCAGCGTTTCCGGATTCTCCGGCAGGGTGATGCCATTGAGGGCATATTGCAGAAGGGTGTCGTAGTGGCTGTTGTCGCCCACCAGAATTGCGCCCAGCAGGGTCTTGCCATCCTCGCTGATCACCATTCGTCGATAGTGGCCGGCCCGCTCATCGTTGAAGCGGATGTTGCGGGCGCCCGGGGTCTGGGCATGGGCGTCGCCGATGGAACCCACGTCCACGCCCAGCAATTTGAGCTTGGTGCTCATGTCGGCGCCGGTGAAAGCAGTCTCCCGATCACCGTTCAGGGCGGAAGACAAAGTGCGGGCCATGGTGTAGCCGGGGGCCACTAGGCCGAATATCTTCTGTTCCCAGAGCGCGCACTCGCCAATGGCGTGCACATGGGGGTCCGAAGTGGTGCAGTGGTTGTCGATGGCGATGCCGCCGCGCTCGCCGATCTCCAGTCCACTGGCCCGGGCCAGGGCGTCCTGGGGCCGAATGCCTGCGGAGAAGACGATCAGGTCTGTCTCGAGGAAGGATTCGTCGCTGAAATTCATGCGCAGACGGGCATCCTCGCCCTCGGTAATCGCTGTGGTGGCCTTCTCGGTGTGCACCTGAACGCCAAGCTCCTCAATCTTGTGGCGCAGCAGGGCGCCGCCATCGGCATCCAGCTGAACCGGCATCAGCCGGGGTGCAAATTCCACAACGTGGGCTTCCAGTCCCAGGCTCTTGAGCGCATTGGCAGCTTCAAGACCCAGCAGGCCGCCGCCTACCACCACGCCTGTGCGGGCACCTTCCGAGCTGGCGTGAATGGCATCCAGGTCATCCAGGGTCCGGTAAACCAGGCAGTGCGGGCGGTCATTGCCCTTGATAGGGGGTACAAACGGATAGGAGCCGGTGGACAGCACCAGTTCGTCGTACCGGTAGCTGCCACGGGGCGTTTCCAGAGTGCGATTTTCCCGGTTGATGCCGGTTACCTGTTCGTTCAGGTGCAGTTGAATGCCCTGCTCGGTGTACCACTCCAGCGTGCCCATGGCGAGATCGGCATGGCTGGAGCCGCCGAAATACTCGGACAGGTGGACCCGGTCATAGGCCAGCTGTTTTTCCTCGCCGAACACGATGATCTCGAAATCGGCAGCGGCCGGGCTGGCGCAGAATTGTTCCAGGAAATGATGGCCGACCATGCCGTTGCCGACGACTATCAGGGTTTTCTTGCTCATGGGTCTGTCCTCTTTCCGGAGCGGCTCATGCCGCCGCCTCGCAGTAGTTCTTGCCGAATGCAATGAAGTCCCGGTAGCGGGAAATATCGTCCTGCTGCTGAATGCGCTGGCTGTACCAGGGGCCGTCCCGGGTGTCGCCCAGCAGTACGGCGCCGGTCAGGCGCTGATTGCGGATCAGCAGCCGGCAATAGTGATTCTGTTCGTGGTCCTGCCAGACCACGGATTCGGTGTCCCCGTCGGGGCTGATCTGTCCGCAGGAGAAAATCGGAACGCCGCTGATCTTCAGGCGGGTCGGTGTGTCCACCGGCCGATACTCGGCGTCTGGAGTGTTTCCGTTGAGCACGCCTGCAAGCACCTCGGCCTGCTGGTACCCGGGTTCCACCAGTCCGAAGGTGGTGTTTCCACGCTGACAACACTCACCCAGCGCAGAGATTGCCGGATCGCTGGTGCTTAGCTGCCCGTCCACGAGAATGCCGCGATCGCATTCCAGGCCGGCAGTCCGGGCAAGCTCGGTAGCAGGCGTGATACCGGTGGCGAATAGCACCAGATCCGTGCTGACGAGAGTTTCGTCATCCAGCTGGACGGCCCGGACCATGGAACGCCCGAGCAGGGCTTTGGGAGCCGTTCCGGTGCGAATATTTACGCCCCGCTCTTCCATGTGCTGTTGCAGGAGCTGACCCCCGATTCTGTCCAACTGACGGTTCAGAAGATGGCCGCTGCGGTGCAGCAGGGTGACGGCCATACCACGCTGGCGGAGACCTTCAGCGGCTTCCAGGCCAAGAAAGCCTCCGCCGACGACCACCGCCCGCCGATGGCGGCCAGCAGACTCAATCAGGGTCCTGGTGTCTTCCAGGTCCCGGAAGGTCATGACACCCGGAAGGTCTGCGCCCGGTAGCCCCGGTTTTGCGGGCCTCGATCCGGTGGCCAGCACCAGATGGGTGTAGGGCTGTACCCGACCGGATCCGGTGGTCACCGTCTGATCTTCCCGATTGATGGTGACTACCGGTTCTCCGTTGCAGACTTCAATACCGCTGTTCCGAAACCACTCGTCCTGCTGCAAGGCCAGCGAAGCTTCGTTTGTTTCACCGGCGAGCAGCAGCGAGAGTTGTATCCGGTTGTAGGCAGCGGATGCTTCGCCGTTGAACACGATGATGCGGGTAAACGGTCTGACTCGCCCACGGCAGAGAGCTTCCAGCAGGCGTTGCGAAACCATGCCGTGCCCGCAGATCACCAGTGTCGATTCAGTGTTTCCTGTCATTTCGCTCGAACCCGTACTTTTCGACCAAACAAAAAAAGCCGGAGCATCTATTCCCGAGGGGAAGTCGATGGTCCGGCGCCAATGCCAACAACAATGATCTGATGGTCCGGCCTGATCCTTGGCCGAGACGTTCGTCCTTACCAATTGCAAAGCGATCTTCGTGCCAGTTCTACGAACCTTTAAAAATCAGATAATTAGAATTTTATAAGGCTGCTATCACCAGTACGAACACTTGAAAACTGCCCTGCGACGGGGCGGATTGCACGGTTTTGGGCCAGATGCGGTGGCGCGGTAATTGCTGCGCACTGGCAGGAGGTTGGTTACGCGAGTGACTGATCTGACCGTGATTGTCGCATTTGAGGCTGTCTGCCTCCGGAGTCTGTTATGAACACCAAACGTGCCCCCGCCTATAAATCGCCATCCGCGGGCGACTACCTGATTGCCTCGAAAAGCTGCGAGTTGATGAACCTCCAGTACTTCTTGCAGATGGGCAAACTGGTCCAGTGCATCAGCAATCTGGTACATGCACTGCAGTGCGAGCGGGGTGCGTCTAACGTGTTTCTTGGTTCTTCCGGCGAAAAGTTTGCCCAGGAGCGAAAACACCTGGTTGCGACGTCGGATCAGCTCCGTTCTGAGTTTGAGCAGGCCCTTGCCGAGATTCACCAGGAACTGACGGCGCATCCTGTCAGTAGCCGCCTGCTTAACCAGCTTGCGAGCGCCCTTCACGGCCTTGAGGGCTTGCCCGAACTGCGACGGTGTGTGGTGGCCCGGAAAGTAACTGCGGCCTCTGCCACCGAGGATTACAGTACCCTGATCCACAACCTGATTGCGGTTGTGTTTGAAGCTGCCGATACCGCGGTTGACCCCACCATAGCGGGGCTTCTGGTGGCCATGGTGCACCTGATGAACGGCAAAGAATTCTGTGGACAGGAGCGGGCTGTCGGTTCGGCGGGGTTTTCCAGTGGCCGGTTTGATCGTGCACTGTCAGAGCGCATGGCGCACCTGATTGAGGCGCAGGAGCGCTGTTTCGAGGTGTTTAACAGCTTTGCCGATGAGGGTTCCCTGGACCTGTGGGAAAAACTGCGCGAAAACCCCCGTGAGTCCGAAATTGAAAAACTTCGCCAGCGGGGCACTGCCATCGGTCGTTATAAAGACCTGGATCCGGCCCTGGCCGATGAATGGTTCAGGCTCATGTCTGAGCGGATGGACGAACTCAAAAAGATAGAGGATTCCGTGGAGGGCTGTTTTCATGCCCGTTGCACCGAGCGTTTTGCCGATGCCAGAAACTCGCTGGCCCACCAGGAAACCCTGATTACTTCCCTGGATGCCCAGGAACCGGCTTCTCAACCCATGTTGGTGCTGTGCGATTCCGGAAACGAACAACAGGCCGGTGAGTCCTGGGCCAGCGATGGTATTGGTCAGCAGTTTGGCCGCTCCATCTTCGATCTGGTCCAGGAGCAGACCCGGCGCCTGCAACAGATGACCGATGAACTGCAGAGTGCCAGGGAGGCTCTGGAAGACCGCAAAACCCAGGAAAAAGCCGTGCTACTGCTGATGGAGCATCGCAGGATCAGCAACGACGAAGCTCACCGGGTATTAAGGAAACTGGCCATGGACCAGGGCCGGAAGTTGCCCGAGGTAGCCCGGGCCCTGGTGTCCATGGCGGATGTGCTGAAGTAACCGAAACGTATCACGCCCTGGCGGCCCGGGCCTTCGGTTGCTCACCCTCGGAGGCTTCCGGCTTTCCCGAACGACGTGGCGAGATGTGCTCCAGCTTGCGCTGTTTCTCGTACAGGAAGCGCAAGACCTCCTGCCGGTAATGCACGTATTCCGGGTTATCGGCCAGAGTCACCCGGTTGCGCGGCCGGGGCAGGTCAATGTAGAGATCCTCGCCCACGGTGGCCTCGGGCCCGTTGGTCATCATGATGATCCGGTCTGACAGCAACACCGCCTCGTCCACATCGTGGGTGATCATGATTACCGTGTTGTTCAACTCCTGCTGAATCTCCATCAACGAGTCCTGTAAGTGGGCCCGCGTCAGTGCATCCAGCGCGCCGAACGGTTCGTCCATCAGCAGCACGCTGGGCTTCATGGCCAGGGCACGGGCAATCCCCACCCGCTGGGCCATACCACCCGATACCTCACCCGGTCGCTTGTCCGCCGCATGGGCCATATTCACCAGTTCCAGATTGTGATGAATCCAGTCGCGCCGCTCCTGCTTGCCCATCGATTTTCGAAACACCTGCTGCACTGCCAGCTCGACATTTTCGTACACCGTCAGCCAGGGCATCAGCGCATGGTTCTGAAACACCACCGCACGCTCCGGCCCCGGCGAATTCACCTCATGGCCATCCAGCACACAGCCACCCTTGGTGGCCTGAAGCAGGCCAGCCACAATGTTCAGGACTGTGGACTTGCCACAGCCGGAGTGGCCAATCAGGGAAACAAACTCGCCCTTCTGTATCTTCAGATTAATGTTGTCCAGGGCCACAAATGGCCCCTTCGGCGTATCAAACGCCATCTCGACACCAGTCAGTTCCAAATGTGTTTTACTCATGGAAGTCACCTCTCAATCATGCGGAGCTCCGGGCAGGGGATGCCTCCCGGGACCCTCAAAAACATGGATGTTTTTGCGGAGCGTACATGGATGTATTCACCGCGTGTCCCGGGAGGCATCCCCTGCCCGGTGCGGCATACTCCAAACCAGGGCTCATTCGTTCCAGGCAACCCGGCGCTGAATCAAAAGCATCACCCGATCCAGCACAAACCCGATAAACCCGATAGCCAGAACCGCCACCATGATCCTGCTCAGGGACTGGCTGCTGCCGTTCTGGAATTCATCCCAGACGAATTTGCCCAACCCCGGGCTCTGGGCCAGCATCTCGGCCGCGATCAGCACCATCCAGGCAATGCCCAGCGACACCCGAAGGCCGGTGAAAATCATCGGCACCGAAGAAGGCAACACCACCTTGCGGACATGGGTCCAGAACGACAGCCGCAGCACCCGGGAGACATTCAGCAGATCCGGATTGACCGCGGCCACACCGACGCTGGTATTGATCAACGTGGGCCAGAGACTGCACAGGGTGACCGTGATCATGGAGGTCAGGAACGACTTCTCGAACATCGGGTCGTCGCTCACGTAGGTTGCTGAGACCACCATGGTCACCAGCGGCAACCAGGCCAGCGGTGACACCGGCTTGAACACCTGGATCAGCGGGTTGACCGCCGCCTGGAAATGCCGGTTCAGGCCAACCACGATGCCCAGGGGCACGGCGATAGCGGTCGCCACGATGAATCCGGCCAGGACCGTAACCAGACTGGTCAGGATCTGGTCGGGAAAGGTGGGGGCACCGGGGTAATTCCGAATCCTGACCTCAGCCTCGGGGTTGTCCGCCAGAATCCGGGCGTTCCGCTCTTCCTGCATGGCAATGAACTTGTCGGCCCGCTCGCGCTGGTTGACGTGCTCCTGCCAGAGTTGCCCCGATTGTTCCCAGACCTGTGCCGGGCCCGGGAAGCTGCCCAGTGAGGTATCCACCTGCGGTGCCGCCAGATGCCAGAAACCGACGAATACCAGAATACCTATCAGTGGCAGCAACATCTGGCGCCCGGTGGCGGCGAGCTGGCCGGGTGTCAGCGACTCACCGAGGGACCTGAATCTCTGGCCCAGCCAGCGCGGCGGCTGGGAGGGTTTTTTGGCCGAAGTAATCGTAGTCATGGTTATCAAACCTCCTTGCAAACCCGGTTACGGGGTTTGCGTACCTTTCAGGCCGATCTCGAAACTGTCGATATAGGCGTTGGGTGTTCGGGGGGTGAAGGCGATACCGTCAATCAGCTCGCCCTGTTGCGGGCGCTGAAAGTTCTCGGCATCGAAGTCCGGAAAATCCTTGGCCTTCAGCGTGCCGTCGGCAATCAGTGAACGAGCTGCCTGCTGGTAGATGTCGGCCCGGTAAACCCGGGCTGCGGTTTCCATATACCAGTCGTCCGGCTTGGCCTCGGGTATCTGGCCCCAGCGGCGCATCTGGGTGAGATACCAGATGGCATCGGACGGATACGGGTAGGTGGCGTGATACCGGAAGAAGACATTGAAATCCGGGACTTCGCGAACGTCGCCTTTTTCATACTCGAAGGTGCCGGTCATGGAGTTGGCAATCACCGCCTCATCGGCACCTACATAGCTGGGCCGGGCCAGGATTTTCACGGCCTCGTCCCGGTTGGCATTGTTGTTCTCATCGAGCCAGTGGGCGGCGCGAATCATGGCGCGCAGCAGGCGCAGATGGGTGTTCGGGTAGTCCTCGGCCCACTGACGGGTTACGCCGAAGACCTTTTCCGGGTTATTCGGCCAGATCTCATAGTCAGTAATCACCGGAACGCCGATGCCCATGAACACGGCCTGCTGGTTCCAGGGCTCACCTACGCAGTAGCCCTGGATGGTGCCCGCCTCCATGGTGGCGGGCATCTGCGGCGGCGGAGTTACGGACAGATGCACGTCGGCTTCCAGGGTGCCGCTGGTGTCGCCGCGCTGGGGCGCGTAGTAGCCGGGATTCAGGCCACCGGCCGCCAGCCAGTAGCGAAGCTCGTAATTATGGGTGGACACGGGAAACACCATGCCCATCCGGAACCGTTCGCCCCGATCCCGGGCTGCTTCCACGACCGGCCGCAGCGCGCTGGCGCTAATGGGATGTTCGGGCCTGCCGTCGGCATTGTCGGGGATGTGCTGGCTCATGGTGTCCCAGACATCGTTTGAAACCGTAATGCCATTGCCGTTCAGGTCCATGCTGAAGGCCGTGATGATATCGGCCCGGGTGCCGTAGCCAATGGAGGCGCCGAGAGGCTGGCCGGCGAGCATATGGGCGCCATCCAGTTCTCCGGTAATCACCCGGTCCAGCAGGACCTTCCAGTTCGCTTGCGCTTCCAGTTCAACAAACAGGCCTTCGTCCATAAAGAAGCCCTGTTCCCAGGCAATCGCCAGGGGCGCCATATCGGTCAGCTTGATAAAGCCGAGCTTGAGGTCCGGCTTCTCGGCCGGACCGATCTCCGCGTGAGCCCCCGTGCTGACTGTCCAGACGGTGGCTGTAAGCAGAATTCGAGTGAGCCAGCGGGCGGTTCTTCGTGTGAGCGTGTACATGGATATACCTCATTCTGTGTGGCCCAAACGCAAAAACGCCCGCTCTCCGTTGCCGGAAAGCAGGCGCCTGTGCCTGGGGATCAGTTTTCTGTTGAGTCGTAACGCGCGTCTCTGTTTATAGTCTTGCACGGGCCGTGCCATCTCGGCTGGTCTCAATAAAACAACGAGTTAGGAGAGTTCTTCGAGGAGGCGGCAGGTATGGTGAGCGGGCATTCGTCTGGTTTTAGTGCGTGGTAGGCCAGGTTTGCACCACTTTGATACCGGATTTGATGGTTGGCCCGGAGCCTTGGCGCATTGATGCGGGGCTGAAATCCTCGAGAGCCGCCATAGTCGGTGTCTGGCAGAGCCCGGAGCCGCCCTTGATCGGAATGGCCCTGTTATTGCAGCCGGTAATGCGACTGTTCAAGACAACCTGATTCCATTGGCAAAGAAGCCCGCCCCTGATGCGCCTCCAAGGCATCCGGATTGGCGGGCTTTTTTTATGAAACCCGAGGAGGTGCTGTGACCGGTACCAACAAAAAACCGGCGACGGTTCAAACCACCTGCCCGTATTGCGGTGTGGGTTGTGGAGTGAGCGCAACGCCATCTGCGACCCGCGGGGATGAGGCACATCCGGCGAATCTGGGGCGCCTTTGCGTGAAGGGCTCTGCCTTACACGAAACGCTGACTCCTGATGGACGACTGTTGCGGCCTGTTGTTCACGGTCGTGAAAGTGCCTGGCCGCAGGCAGTGGCGGAAGTGGCCCGACGGATTCGTGAATCAGTGGCGCTTCATGGGCCCCGGTCTGTGGCCTTCTATCTCTCCGGTCAGTTATTGACGGAAGATTATTACGTGGCCAACAAACTCGCCAAGGGGTTTATCCGCACACCCAACGTGGATACCAATTCCCGCCTGTGCATGTCGTCTGCCGTTGCAGCCCATAAAAGGGCCTTTGGCGGGGATCTGGTTCCCGGCTGTTATGAAGACCTGGAGTTGGCCAACCTGTTGGTGCTGGCCGGCAGCAATGCGGCCTGGGCGCATCCGGTGCTCTATCAGAGAATGCAGGCTTCGGCGCGACCCGGTCGCCGGGTCGTAGTGATTGATCCCCGTAAAACCGCGACCAGCGATCTGGCGGATTTGCATCTGGCCATCCGCCCCGGGACCGATACGGTGCTGTTCAATGGCTTACTGGTCTGGCTGGCCGACCAGCAGGCTGTTGATAATGGCTATCTGGAGGACCATTGTGAGGGTTTCGACGCCAGCCTCAGCGCTGCCAGAATCGCGGCACCCTCTTCCGAAGCGGTGTCCAGGATCTGTGAACTGCCGGTAGAAGATGTCATTGCCTTTTACCGATGGTTCGCAGAAGAACAGCGCACGGTGACGGCGTTCTCCCAGGGCATCAACCAGTCCTCAGCCGGCACCGATAAAGGCAACGCCATTATCAACTGCCATCTGGCCACAGGCCGGGTGGGAAAGCCCGGCGCCAGCCCCTTTTCCCTGACCGGCCAACCCAATGCCATGGGTGGCCGGGAAGTGGGTGGGCTGGCCAATACCCTTGCCGCTCATATGGATTACGACAGACCGGATGCCCGGGCCCGCGTGGCCCGGTTCTGGGAGACCGAGGCGGTCGCGGATGGACCGGGAATGAAAGCCGTCGACCTGTTCGATGCGGTTGAGCGGGGTGACATCAAGGTGTTGTGGATCATGGCCACCAACCCTGCGGTCAGTTTGCCGGAGACCCATCGTATCCGGCGGGCTCTGGACCTGTGCCCGACTGTCATTGTGTCTGATTGTGTCAGGGACACAGACACCGCTCGCCATGCGGACATCCTGTTGCCGGCGGCAGGTTGGGGTGAGAAAGACGGCACGGTTACCAATTCCGAACGCTGTATTTCCCGTCAGCGGCGCTTTCTGCCATTGCCCGGAGAGGCCCGGCCGGACTGGTGGATCGTCAGTGCGGTGGCCCGCGCCCTGGGACACCAGGCGGGTTTTGACTATGAGAAGCCCGCGGACATTTTCCGGGAACATGCCCGGTTGTCGGGGTTCGAGAACGCCGGTCAGCGTTTCTTCGATATTTCCGGGCTGGCGGAGTTGAGCAATGAACAATACGAGTTGCTTGAGCCTGTCCAATGGCCGGTTACCGTGGCGGCGTCTGATTCCAGGCGACTGTTCACTGACGGTCGGTTTGCGACCGCCAACGGGCGCGCCCGCCTGATACCGATTGCCTCTCGATTACCGGCCAGGAATCCGAATGAAGCGTTTCCGTTGATCGTGAATACGGGCCGTATCCGGGACCAGTGGCACACCATGACCCGGACAGCCCGGTCCAGCCGGTTGCTGGCCCATCGCCCCGAGCCGTTCATTGAGGTGCATCCCGAGGATATCCGGGCGCTTTCCCTCAGCCCGGGGGCATTGGCAACACTGAAGAGTGCCCATGGGCACTTTGTCGGCCGGGTGCGCAGTGCGCCGGAGCAGCGGCGTGGTGAGGTGTTTGTGCCGATCCACTGGAACGATCAGTTCACCGGGCAGGGTCTGGCGACAGCGCTGACTGACAGCCTGGTGGACCCCATATCCGGGCAACCGGAGGCCAAGTATGGCCGTGCGACCCTCACCCACTGGCCTGCCCGTTGGTATGGACGTTTGCTGGTGCGACGGGATCGTCCAAAACGCTGGAAGGCAGACTACTGGGCCCAACAGGTTCTGCCCGATTGCGATAGCTGGATCGTGGCGGGGCAGTGCAAAATGGATTGGAAAAGTGCTGTGCCAGACTGGCTCGGCGGCCAGCCGCAGCTGGTGATGGAAGATGTCCGCGAAGGCCGCTTCCGGGCGGCGCGGTTGCGCAATGGTCAGTTGGAGGCGGTACTCATGGTGGATCGTGACGCGGCTGCCCTGCCATCCGTGGACTGGCTGGTCAGCTGCTTTAGTCAGCCAGAGCTCGACGAGGCGAGCCGGCGCGGCCTGCTGGCGGCAAAGGCCGTCGATGGGGATGATGCCGGCAACCTGGTTTGCAGCTGCTTCCAGGTTGGGGACCGACAGATTCAGCAGGCGATTGGGCGGGGTGCCAACAGCCTCGATGCCCTCGGCCGTGAGCTCAAATGCGGCACCAACTGTGGGTCCTGTCTGCCGGAGATACGGAGCCTTCTGGTTGCCGCTACCGAGGTGGTGTAAGCGGGCTTAGCATCTGCACAGGCACTCTGTATCGCACCCCTTTCGAGTGCCCGATGCCGTCCACGGTGCAGGTCTTTCGATTGACCCGAATGATCTGCCCGTGCAGTTCCCGCCGGCCGGCACCAAAACGCACGGTATCGCCCACCTGCCAGTGGGCCATCTGTTGCCTTGTGTCCACAGGCTCGAAGGGCGTATCCGGTAGCGCCAGACCCTGTTCCCTCGCCTCATCTGCCAGGGCCTTACGGGTCGCTTGCGCCGCCCCGTTCTCGTGCAACTCATCCAGAATGGTATAGAAATGGCGGTTGTGCACAGAGCCCCGATATCGCTGGCCGGCACTTTGCTGCAGGAGATGGGCAAACTCGTGGCAGCAGGTGTGTGCCAACAGATTCAGAGTGCTCAGTTCCCCGCCAAAGTACCCCCGTTTCCGGATCTCTCGGCCTGACAGCCAGCCGCTCGCCGTCTCCGGCTGGTGCTTGGCGGCAATCATGCGGGCACCGTAGGTGATCAGGTGTTGCCCGTCTCGAGAATCGTAACGGTGATAGGTGGCCTGGCCGGACCCAACCCGGCAATGCAGGACGCTGCCCGGATTGCGTTCCCGGACCCATTGCTCCGCCGGTTGCCAGAGCCAGTCCCGGGTGACGGCGCACATGAGTTCGCCAAGGCTGATGGCGGTCTGGGTTGGTAGGGGCGTTTTCTGCAAACTTGGGTACCTGGCTACTTCACGGATGCGTAATACCAAACAAGCTTAACGTTCGAATTTACGGTTTGCTATGGTCTGGCTCGGCAATATTATGCGGTGGTACTGATTATCGACCTTGGGAAAGGTCCAGCAAAGCCGACACTTGAATGACCTATGCCATTCAGACAAACTGTCACCATATATAAATAAGTGGTGACGATTTGTCTGGCTCCGACTCCGCCCGATCTTCCAGGGCAAAACTCCAAACCATGTTCCGTCAACGCGGCGGTCAGCTCCGCCTGACAGAAGCGCTGGCTCGGGGCTTTAGCCGGTACCAGTTCTATCAGCTTCGGGACGAGGGGCTGATTGAGCCGGTCAGCCGTGGCATTTACCGGCTGGCGGACCTGCCCTCAATAGAGAACCCGGATCTGGTGGCTGCCGCTACCCGTTTTCCCAATGCGGTGCTTTGCCTGATTTCCGCGCTGGCCTGGCACGACATTACTACACAGATTCCCCATCAGGTGCATCTGGCGGTGGAGCGGGATGCCCGTTTGCCGGTGCTGGATTATCCGCCGGTAGCCGGGTACCGGTTCTCCGGGCGGGCCTTTAGTGAAGGCATTGAACAGGTTGACGTGGATGCCATCACCCTGAACGTCTACAACCCGGAGAAAACCCTGGCCGACTGTTTCAAGTTCCGGAATCGAATCGGCATGGATGTGGTTCTGGAGGCGTTGGATCTATACCGCACCCGCAAAAACTTCCGTCCAGGAAAACTGATGGAATATGCCAGAATCTGCAGGGTCGCCAATGTCATGGCACCCTACTTGGAAGCCAAGCTGTGAACAGAATCATCCTGGCGATGGAATAAAAAGAGTGAAAGGAGATCACGGTGGCACAAAACACTGCTGCGTCCGTTCGGCAGAGATTGCTGAATAAGTCCCGGGAAGAAAAGCGTCGCTTTGATGAACTGCTGCAGTATTACGCCATGGAGCGGTTTCTTTACCGGTTGAGTCAGTCGCCCCATAACCGCTGCTTTACCCTCAAAGGTGCGCTGATGTTCTGGGCAATGCAGGGGCCGAACAGCAGACCGACACGGGATATCGATATGTCGGGCCAGACCAGCAATGATCCAGAGGCTATTCTGGCCCAGGTGGGCGAGATTATTGCGACTGAGGTGCCGGATGATGGCTTGCGATTTGATCCGGATACCCTGAAGGCGGAGACCATTACCGAAGATGCAGACTATCAGGGGCTAAGGGTGACCTTCAGCGGTTTTCTCGACAACGCCAGGATTCCAATGCAACTGGACATTGGCTTTGGCGATCCCATATTTCCGTTCCCATCCTGGCTGGAGTTCCCGGGCTTGCTGGATTTTCCAACTGCACGGATTAAGTGCTACACCCCGGAATCGTCGATTGCTGAGAAGTTCCAGGCGATGGTCAACCTTGGCGAACTGAACAGCCGGATGAAGGACTTTTACGATATCTGGCTGCTTTCGCGTCAGCACGAGTTCCGGTTGGAAAATCTCGAGGGGGCGGTTGAGGGCACCTTCCGAAAGCGTGGGACAGCAATCCCTGAAACCAGTCCCTTTTCTGCCGCTTTTATGGACAGCAAGCAACCACAGTGGCGGGCTTTCCGTAAGCGCCTTGGCCAAGAACATGTGCCAGAGGCTTTTTCGGAGGTAGTAGAGGCGGTGGTTGAGTTCCTCGGCCCTTTGATGCTGAGCAGAGACGTGGACGCGCCCAAGGAAATTTGGTGCCCACCCGGTCCATGGAGTCGGCAGGCTTATGGCTAGTCTTATTTCGGAAGACAGTATCAAGCAAGAACTTTTGCAGCGCTTGCAGCATATTTACGGCTCCAATGGGCTGGACCGTCATACCGAAAAGCTGGAAAACCTGACATAGACAGCATAGATCATTCGCGTGTTTTACTGACAGACAAAGAAGATAGAACTTCGCCGAACACGTCATCCTGAGTACTAATGGTAATCCATGAAGAAGGGTGTTCCGAGGTCGCGATAAATGCAGTGGTGTAGCCTTTGACGGTGACCGAGAAGCCGTAGGCGCTGCCACCCAAATCCAACTTTTTGACCTTACCAGAGTATTGTTGCGTTTCGTTAGATCCTTGCCGAACTTCGTCAACGGCCGTTTCAAAATCTGGGCTGGTTTCCATAGTCCTCAACGAACCAACGATTGCTGAATCAAGCCAAAGTTGTGTTTCGAAAGGCTGCACTTCGATAGCATCAAACCGACTCTTACTGAGTTCGAACGTCAGATCGTTGGAGGTGCGAAACTCAATGGATGCCTGGTCAGTTACAGCACAACCTGAGACCAGGCTGGCCAAAACAATCCTTAAAATTATGAATCTTCTCATTACCGGTTGTATTTCGACGTAAAGCTGCTGGAAGGCTGCTGAATTCGGGACTCGGGTGAGTGGTAGCTATGCATTATTCTGAAATCTTCGCGCCATTTATCCGCAATGACGTTGAGCTTTCAACTGGGCCCTGGAAGGTAATAAGCGATTGAGCTTGGCCGTTCGGTACAATAAATACGGTTCTAAAGTCCCCCTGAACTACTCCAAATACCTGAGCTTCGGGAATTTGCTCCATCCAAATTGGTTTACTTGAACCCTGATTGGCACTCTCAAAAAGCGTCGTTGAGGTGTCAATCGCTGAACTTGAGCTTACTGTACTTGGAATCTCCTCCGATCTGACAAAACCTACGACCCGGTTGTTTCTCAAAAATACAAGCTCGCCATCCCTCATCTTCACAGAGGAGAACATCTTTTCTGGTACTTCTATAGCTAGTTCGCTGTATGGTTGAATGACCAATGAAGATTGGGATGCGCAGCCGGAGAGAAGAAGTAAAAATGATAAAGCTAGGGCTATCCTTGCCATGGTGGGAGTCTCATCTCAATGTCGTTTCGATAGAGGATCTGAACTGGCCAGAACGAACAGTTCGGCAAATCCAGCTTACCTTCACTTCGTTCTGCAAAAAAGGTTTCCCTGCCTCGCGAATCAGGCGTAAAGCCCATTTTGTGATCCTGCGTGTTGGTCGTAGTAGGTCCTGTGGAGAAGGAACAGCATCAACCCATCTACTACAATCGACGGTTTCCACGAGCATATGGGCGATAGCGCGCACGGTTTCTTCGGTTACGCTGCTTTCAGTGAATCCTGAAGCAACAGAATGGCCGTAGAACGCCTTCATGATGGCTCTGATTTTATCAATGTCTTCGGCCGACAATTGACTATCCATTTTTTTCATCCCTGCAAAGGCAGAAGGACCCCTGCGGGGCCCTTCTGGCGTGATTACGCCTCGATCGGCGAACGCCAGTCGTCAGCACCGGAAGTACCGGCAACGGCGTGCTCCCAGGTTACCTTGCGGTAGGACAGGGAAACGGTGACCAGCTGGGTGAAGTCGGCGTTGCCGGCGTCCTGGCAGTGGGGCATGTTGCAGTTGATGTCGATAATGGTCGCATCTTCGAGGATGGTGGAGAAAAAGTGCTCCTGCTTGCCCTCAACAGAGGTGCGGTACCACTTCAGCTCGACCTTGGGCAGCATCTCGCCGGAGGCGAGGGCGTTGTACATCAGCGGGGTGGCCTTGTTCAGGGCGGAGGTGAACTTGAACGGCTTGTGCACGCGCTGACCGGATGGCTGACCGGACTGGGGATCGGTCGGTACGGTAACAACGTGGCTGAATTCCTGCACCAGCACTTCGTCTTCGTGGCCTTCCACGTAGATGTTACCGACAGAATCGGACGTGAATGCGCCGGCGGTGATGTTGCCCTGGGTCTGGCCTTCGATGCTGATATAACAAGGAGTTGGCATAGTCTGCTCCATGACTTGTGAATGAATAGTGTCCCCGGGTGTTCCCTGGACGCGGACTTTCATTACAAAGCCTGTGCCAGAAGAGGAAATAGTTTTTAAAACAGTGGGTTATCTTTTTTCTCGGAGATGTCCCCGGCGGGCCAGGCAACCGCGCGCCCGAACGCCGGGCGAAGGATTGCTGGTGGGGCAAAAACTTGCTCGGGCAATACCCGCTTCAGCCCAGGCCGAGGGCTGCCAGCAACGCCAGGAGCAATAACGCGGATACACCCTGCCAGAAGGCCACGGGATTGCGCTCCATTAACGGCGGCCGATGACGCTTGTGCCAGTCGACGGATGGGTGTCGCAGCTTGTACAGGTATTCCGAGAGCGCCGGGTAACGTCTGTGGGCCTGAGGGTGAACCGCTTTTTCAATTGTATCGTCGACCCAGGCGGGAAGATTCTCACGTAAGTGTCTCGCGGGCCGGTAGTTCAGCCCGCGAAGCTGGTTCCGGCTATGGATTTTCGGTACTTCCGCGCCATAGGGAAGCTGGCCGGTGAGCAACTGGTAGGTAATCACGCCCAGGGAGAACTGGTCTGATAGCCAGCTGCCGGGCTCGCCGAGAAAGGTCTCAGGGGCACTGTAAAGGGCGGCCCCCCGAGGAACCGCCTGTTCGCCGATCTCAGAGTCCTCAAGGCCGGCGACCCGGGTGGCACCGAAATCAATCAGCGTGACAGTGCCATGGGGATCCACCAGCACGTTTTCCGGCTTCAGGTCCTGGTGCACCATTTCAAGCCGGTGGAATGCCCTCAAGCCTTTACCAATCTGCTCAACGAGATCACGCACGGTATCAAGTGTCGGAGCCGGGTTGTCCAGCATCCATTGCCGCAAGGTACAGCCTTCCACGAACTCTGTGGCCTGGTAGAGAAAGCTGGGTCGTTGGCTGGACTGGAACGGTCTTGCGACATGAGCGCTGCTGATTCGCCTGGCAATCCACTGCTCGGTGGAAAACTGTTCCAGGTAGACCGGATCGTGTCTCTGTTCCAGTGAGGGCATCTTCAGCACCACCCGGGTATCGGTTTCCTCATCCACCGCCAGGTAGACATGGCTGCGGCTGCTGGCGTGAATCTGTCTCAGAATCCGGTAACCGTCCAGATGTTGGCCCGGCTGAAGTTCCGGCGCAAAGGGCAGCTGGGCCAGCTGGTGAAACAGCTCGCTGCTTTCCGGAACCGCGGGGACCGAGTTCACCCGGATGATCTGGGCGGTCAGGTTGTCATCACTGCCCTGTTCGAGGGCCTGGGCTGCCAACCGGCGGGCGGCAGCGTCCAGATCATCGCCAGATTCCCGGATGATACCGGCCATGGTTCGCTCATCCAGGTGCTCATGGATGCCGTCGGTCGCCAGCAAAAAGGTATCGCCGGGCTGGATCGGCAGGCTTCGATAATCGATATCCAGTTGATGGCCAATGCCCATGGCCCGGGTCAGGCAGCTCTCTTCCGGGGAGAGCCAGAGCCGGTGATCGGTGCTGAGCTGTTCAAGTTGGTCGTGGTGAACCCGGTAGATGCGGGTGTCGCCGATATGAAACAGATGTGCGGTGGCGGACCTGAGCACCATCACGCTCAGGGTACAGACATAGCCTCGGTCGCGGTCATAGCGGTATTGGCTTTGCCGGGTCTGGGCATGAAGCCAGGCATTGGTTGCGAGCAGCACCCGTTGGGCGGACTGTTTCACCGACCAGCTTTCCGGAGTGGAAAAGTAGTCGCTGAGGAAACCCGCGACGGCGGACTCGCTGGCAATCTGGCTGACATTGCTGGAGCTGATGCCGTCGGCGATGGCAACGGCGATGCCTTTGGTGATCAGCTGGTGGCCCTTTGGCACCAGTAAACCGTGGAAGTCCTGGTTGACTGGTTTGACGCCAGCGTCGGAGTACTGGCCGGCGGAAACGGAAAGGGAGCTGGTCATTGGGAAACGGCATTTCCTCGATCAAGGAAAACGCAACTCCGGCGGGTGCGGCAGCCGGAGTTGCAGGACGCCCCGACTCAGTTGGTACGGGCCAGGGCAGCGTCGTTGTAGGTTTCCGCAACCTTGCGCTTGGGCGCGGTGCGCACATGGGTGGTGTAGAGGGTCAGGCCGGTAAAGGCGAGGCCGCCAACCAGGTTACCCAGAACGGTGGGAATCTCGTTCCACCACAGGTAGTCCATCACCGAGAACTCGCCGCCCATGATGATGGCAGACGGGAACAGGAACATGTTCACGATGGAGTGCTCGAAACCCATGAAGAAGAACAGCATGATGGGCATCCACATAGCCAGTACCTTGCCACTGACGCTGGTGGAAATCATGGCGCCAACCACGCCCATGGAGACCATCCAGTTGCACAGCATGCCGCGAATGAAAATGGTGGCCCAGCCGGCAGCACCGAACTCCGCGTAGCCAAGCGTGCGCGCTTCACCAACACTGGCAATCTTCGCGCCAACGGCACCGGGATCGGTATTGAAACCGTAGGTGAAGATAAACGCCATCATGAAGGCGACGGTCAGTGCGCCGCCCAGGTTGCCAAGGAATACCCAACCCCAGTTGCGCAGTATGGCTGCCGGGGTCACTCCGGGGCGTTTATCAAGCAATGCAAGGGGCGTGAGCATGAACACGCCGGTCAGCAGGTCGAAGCCCATCAGGTAAAGCATGCAAAAGCCGATCGGGAACAGGATGGCGCCGATCAGGAACACGCCGGTCTCGACCGCTACGGTAATGGCAAACGCGGCAGCCAGCGCCAGAATGGCGCCCGCCATAAAGGCCCGAATCAGTGTGTCCCGCGTTGACATGTAGATCTTGGATTCGCCGGCGTCGACCATTTTGGTGACGAACTCCGAAGGCACGATGTAAGACATAATGTTTCCCCTGACTTCTCTCGGATGGCCGGACTTTTCAAGCGGCCAAAAAAAACGGCGGTACCCGGTGCCTGCAATTTGCAGGTGCGAGTAGACGCCGTCGTCTGAATGAATCTGTCGCTGTGAGCAGAACCGACATTGGTTCCGCTAACCGAGTGGGTGCAGAGACTGTGCCAGCTTGGCGGTCTGCCGGGGAAAACGGATATAAATCAAAAGGGTAACGTTCTGAGAGGGATGTCGCGCGAAGCGGGTGAAGACGCGATTGCTGATCCGACGCACCCGATCGGTGCGTGAATGGTTAAGGCTGCTGCAACCTGGCGCAGCCATGGCGAGGCTCAGCGAAGGCTGAAGCGCACTGGCAAGGCGTAGCGGAATTTTTGTCCGGCAATCTCGTCGGGTACCTCAGGCAGAGGTGCTGCCTGCTCCAGCATGGCCAGTGCCGACTCGTCCAGAAGCTGGTGTCCGGAGCTGGTTCTCAGGCTGTGGGCGATCAGCGAGCCATCCCTCTGGAATTCGAACACAATGACAGGAGTGCCTTCCTGGCCCAGGCGCCTTGCCCGGCGGGGATATTCATAATACCGGGCAAGGTGGCGGCTGAGTCTGGACAGGTAATTGTCCACTTCTGATTTGACGCCAGCGTTCTGCAATGGAACGGTCGCCTGTGATTGTTGCTCCGTTGCAGTTTCTGCCGGCTCACCGCTTGGTGCTTGCGCTTCGGCGGTCTTTGGCTCGGGCGTGGGTTCCGCTACCGGCTGAGGTTCAGGCGCTGGCTCAGGTTTCGGCTCAGGCTCAGGTTCAGGCTCCGGCTCCGGCTCCGGCTCCGGCTCTGGCTCTGGCTCTGGCTCTGGTTTGGGTTCCGGTTGGGGTTCGGGTTCTGACTTTGGCGCAGCTTCGGGTTTCGGCGCGGGTTCACCGGCCAGCTTTATGCGAATAGCGGGCGCCGTATTGACCGCGGATTCGCCCAAAGTGTTGAGCTCCACCGTCTTTTCGGGAGACGCGAACACCAGGGCGACAAGAGTGATCATGAATGCCAGCAGCAAGAGTGCCCACCGGAAGGGCGGTTGTTGCGGCATCATTGGCCAGGCTCCGTCAACAACAGAATATCCTTGTATCCGGCTTCCTCAAGCAACCGGAACAGTGTCTCCAGGTCCGCCATGGTGATTCGTTCTGCAGCGGCGATTTTCAGGGGCTGCTCTTCGCCAGGTTCTGGCAGTCTGGCAACCAGGGAGTCCCTGTCGAGTAGCTCGCCGTTCACTTTCCACTCGCCCTCGGCACTGACAATCATGTCCGCGTGCGGCGACTGCCGGTCCTCCGCCTGCTGCGTGGCAGGCAATTCCGGAAGTGGGTCATCGGTCAGTTGGCCGGCAACAATGAAAAACATGAGCAGCAGAAACACAAGGTTGATCAACGGCAGAAGTGCATCTTCCACACGTTCCATCAAGGTTTTGCCGGAGGTAAACGGAGGTGGAACCAGATCGCTCATGGTGTTGTCGCGTTCGTCCGCTTCCAGTGGCTGTCGATACCCTGGTCAACCAGGCTGCTGAGCACCCGGGTGAAGGCTCCCAGCGGTGTGTCGCCGGTTGTTGCGAGGTTTACTTCGGTAATACCGGCGTTGCCCAGCTCGGTCATGAGCTGGTCGAGGGCCATGGCCTGTCCCTGCCACTGCACCTTGCCATTGGCAGTCACTGTCAGCTCGGGCAGCGGCTCGCCAGTGATCGGGCTGCGGTTCGAGGTGTTGTTGGCCAGCTCCAGGTAATCCACGGGCAGTAGCCGGGTGGTCAGCATAAAGAACACCAGAAGTATGAACACCACATCAATCAGAGGCGTAATCCGGATCGGAATCGGACGACTTGGTCTCGGTTCAACCAGTTGCATGGGCGAATCGCTGACCCCGGACGGTTGAATAGCGATCAGGCTCCTCGCTGGCTGTCTCTGTATCAAGCTGTTGCGCCGGAGACTGGTACGACGTGTCCGCGGCCTCCAGAGTCTGCTCCGGCACGATATGCAGAACTGAAACCAGGGTGCTGTTGATGGTCTTGTGGATGCGGCGCAGACGGAACTCGATCCAGGCAGCCAGGGCGGCAAAGGGTATGGCGACAACCAGGCCCGCCGCCGTGGTGGTCAGCGCCTCATAGATGCCGCCACTGAGTTGAGTGGCGTTGGCCCGGCCTTCGGTAGCCGCCATGGCGCTGAAAGCTTCCATCATGCCGAGCACGGTTCCCAGCAGACCGAGCAGTGGCGCCAGGGCTGCGATGACTTCAATAATCTTGAGGGGTGCCTCGAACGGCTCGAGAGAATGTTGCGCATCCCGCGCGGCGGTTTCCCGAATCTGGCGATCATCCTGGCCGTTCTGAATGGCCTCAATCGTATCGGTGACAAGCCGCTGCAGCGGATTCATCTGCCCCCATCGTCCGGCCTGATGTCGAACCTCGGACGGTCGGACTGACGCCGGATCCTTCTGCCAGTTCATTACGGTTTGTTTAAGCCGGCCAGACAAACGCGGTGCATAGAGGGCCCCGAGAAGCATCAGATACACGAAGGTAACGAAGCCAATGACGGCAAGCACCACCAGAACAATCATGACAGGGCCACCCATATCAATAAGTTGGGTGATCGGGCCGGCATTCAGGGGCAGAGTTAGGTCCGTCATGCGAAGAGTTCTCAATGTGCAAAAATGGAACTAAATAATAACGATTATCATTGAATTTGCAAGCGTGTAACCTGACTTCACAAAGCCCTCTGTTAGAATTGAGTTAAATGTAAGAGTTGCAAAAAGAAAGAAAAAACGGAGGTCAGATCATTACCGGTTGTCGAACCCGCTGCGGAGTCTGGATGTCATGCTGATCAAGCGATGGTTGGGCAGCCTGGCGAATCGGGCCGTTGCGCTGGTGGTTGTCGCGATCATCCTGACAGCCTTGCTGGTAACCGTCGCCGGTTTCCTGCTTAGCCGTTCTGAGCTGGAACAGCAGGCCCGTAACCAGGTGGAAACGATTGCCACCCTGATTGCCGGGGAGCTGGACGACAAGCTCGCCCTGCGTCTTGAAGCACTCAATCACGTGGCCCAGAACCTGACCATGTCCAGCGATGTTCTGGACGCAAGAGCCCGGGTTCTGATCCGCCGGCAAACAGCCCTGGGTCACCTGTTCGATGCGGTCTACCTGATGGATGAAAAGGGCCTGGTTATTGCCGAGCATCCAGAGGATTACCACCAGGCGGGGTTGAATGTCAGTGACCGGGAGTATTTTCGCCGGATTTCCTCCACGCTCACACCAGTGATCAGCGAGCCCTACATCTCCAACTATCAGGACAAGCCGGCCATCATGGTGGCCGCGCCGATCTTCGACCACCGCCAGCGTTTCATTGGTGTGATTGGTGGCGCCATCGCCCTGGATGGCAACAATTTTCTTGATCAGTTTATCAATATCCGCATAGGAACTTCCGGTTATCTGGGAGTGGCAACCCGGAGTGGTTTTGTGGTCGTCAATCAGCGGGGTGACGAAGCCATGACGCCGGTGCGGGTAGCGAATCCTGTGCTCCGGGATGCCATGGAGGGCTTTGAAGGCACGCTGGAGACTCGCAGCAGCGACGGGGAAAGAACCATCATGTCGGTACAGCAGCTGACCCAGGTGCCCTGGTTTGTTTCCGCCTCCTGGCCTGCCCGGGAAGCCCTTGCACCAATTACACGCACGGTGGATGCCTTCGTTTGGATCCTGCTGCTGGTCATCCTCTTGATTGCGCCCGTGGCACTGTGGCGTTTCCGGCGGCTGATGGCGCCGCTCAAGACATTGGGCATCCAGATCCGTGAGCGCCACCTGGGTATGCGTTCCGATCCGGTGGATGTCGCCGGGGGTAAGGAAATCCGCCAGGTTGCCGAGATCTTTAACACGGTGACCGATGAGCGTGATGAAGTTCTGGTGTCTCTGGCAGAAAGAGAGGCATTTTTCCGTTCCCTTACCCAGAGTGCGCCCATCGGTATTGTCCAGACCGACGTCCTGGGCCGTATCGAGTTTGCCAACCCGGCTTTCGAGGCGATCGTCGGCAAACCGGCGGAAGATCTCACATACAGTTACCTGGCCGATCGTGTGGACAATGCCGACCGGCAGGAGGCGATTGCCGGTTGGAAGAATGCGATCAGGAGCCAGAGCGTTTTCCGGGGCCGGTTGAGACTGGCGGCTCCGGATCGGGTGATCTGGGCCGATGTGATGACGGCGGCAATCCAGACGCCTGAAAAGGCTCTCGGCACCATCACGGTCGTTCGCGATATATCCCATGAGCTGGAAGTGGAAGAGGCACTCAAGACCGAGCAGCAGCGCGCGGAAACCATACTCCGCGTTCTTCAGGAAGGCGTCCTGATGGTCGATGTCGAGGGGGTTATCCGGTTTGCCAACGATGCTGCCTGCCGCCTGCTGGGCATTGAGGGCGAGTGCGTGCTTAGAAACTTCTTCCAGTTGGTTACCATCGAGACGGAAGAGCGGGAACTGACGGCACAGGAGTTCCTGTCCGGGGATGACCTGGACAGCCTTTACGTCACCTTGCGGAACTCATTGGGCGTTCCCTTCCCCATAGACCTCACCATGCTGCACATTCGCCAGGGGCGAGAGGATGAGCGTCTGGTTTTCGTGCTGAGGGACGACAGCGATCGCCGTCGTCAGGAAGAACGGCTGTCCTGGGAAGCGACCCACGACAGCTTGACCCAGTTGCTGAATCGTCGGGCGTTCAATGCGTCGCTGGTCCGGTGCCTGGGAGAGGCCGGTCGCCAGGAAGTCCGTTCGGTACTGATGCTCATCGATCTCGACTATTTCAAACCGGTAAACGATGAAGGCGGTCACCTGCTTGGCGACGACCTGCTCAAACGGCTGGCGGATCTGTTCAAGGACTCGGTTCGTCAGTCCGATACGGTGGCCAGGCTGGGCGGTGATGAGTTCGGCATTATTCTGCCTGCCTGCGGCATAAAAAGGGCCCAGGCGCTGGCGGAGCGGATCCGCGCCGATGTTGAGGCGCTTCGCATTGAACATGACGGCCGCTCATTCGGTGTAACCACGAGTATTGGCCTGACAGAACTGACACCGCAGGACAGCGGCCCCAGAGAGGTTATGGCCCGGGCGGATGAGGGTAGCTATATCGCCAAGTCCCGGGGTCGCAATACGGTTGTTGTGGTTCCTTCACCACCAGCCGGCTGAGAGACTGGCCTGCCATAGCAGGCGAATCGCAAGCGCGGTCAGCACGATATTGAAGATCAGTGTGAACTTCCGGTTGCTCAGGGAGCTAAGCACATGGAGGCCCAGCCAGGTGCCGGCAAAGCCACAGCCAATCATGGCAAGGATGAACGGCAGCCACTCAAAGAACATGAACCCGGCCGCTCCGAACACCAGAGCCTTGGGTGCATGCTGGAGCGTCATGGCGGTGGCGAAGGTGGCCACGGTTTTGAACCTGTCGGTGTGAATCTGCTTGATGAACGCCGCAACCAGCGGCCCGGTGGCGCCCACGAACAGGCTGACAAAACTGGTCAGGGCCGAGGCCAGAAACACCCCGGGGGCACCGAAGGCACCCTTTGGTAGTGCCGGCCCCCAGCAAAGATAGAGAACGAACAGGGCGATGGTCAGCTGCCAGATGTGGGCCGGAAGATTCACCAGTAGCCAGGCGCCCAGCGCCGCCCCTGCGATCACACCGGGCAG
The DNA here is from genome assembly GCF_000235625.1 of Marinobacter manganoxydans MnI7-9. Taxonomy (GTDB): domain Bacteria; phylum Pseudomonadota; class Gammaproteobacteria; order Pseudomonadales; family Oleiphilaceae; genus Marinobacter; species Marinobacter manganoxydans. Next base: position 218,887 of record NZ_AGTR01000085.1, read on the forward strand.
GAACGCGGCAATCACCCGCCAGTCTACGTGCCGCCAGGTCAGTGCCGCCCGGCCAACATTGGAGCCCAACTGGATCATGCCATGAACCGGGATGATGGCCGCAGGCGGCATCCAGCTGGCCATCAGTACCAGCAGCAGAACGCCGCCACCGGCGCCTAGGCTGGCGGTGATCATCGAAGTTATGGTGGAGCTGGCAAGCAGGAAAACGGCGACCGGGAGGCTCAGGCTTTCGGGTATCAGTTGGTTGAGTACTTCCATTCACAGAATTCCGTTGATTTGAGTTTGGCCGTGCGACACAGGGCCTCGGTTGCCAGCTGAACGTCGGCCACATAGTAGAGCGATGCAAGACCGAGGCGGTCCCGCCCCAGGTTGTGAAAAATCAGGCCGAAGGCAATATCGCCGGCGGTAAAGCGTTCATGGTTGGCGGCAAAATACTCGGCTGGCTGTGCCAGCACCGGGTCGTCCAGCAGCGCCTGGACCCGTCCGGCGCCGCCATGATAGGCCTGAACCAGTAAAAGGGTGAACAATCGGTCCCTTTTGGCCTCCGGCAAATGGCCGAACCGTTGCTGGAACACCGGTGCCAGATTGCGGGCATTCTGGTTCATCAAACGCAGGGCGCAATCGATCTGTGCCAGCCGGTGCCAGTAATTGTCGGGGGCGATCTCGCAGTCGGACAGGGCGGCGGGTGAAAGCTGCAGGATGCCCCTGGCGTTTGCCCGGGAATGGGCTCTTGCCTGGGCTCCACTTTCAATCAGGATCTGGCCGGCCAGATATCGGGGCAAGGCTTGCGGCAGGGTCAGGCGGTTCTGGTTGCTGCGGTGTTCGTATACGTAGATCAGAGCATCATGCAGGCTTTCCGGAGCACTACTGTCGGCAAAGTTGAGGTCGTCCCAGGCGCCCCAGATCCGGTCTGCCGGCAGGGTGCCAAGATAGCGGGCAACGGCTTCATCGACGTTTACATGGGGCTGGTCGCAGGAAAGGGCGAACGGATAGCCTGTCTGGCCGGTCTCTCCGGCAACCCAGTCTTCCACCTTGCCATTCTCATACAATGATTTCCGGGTTGCGTTCAGCAGTCGCTGGGTGGTGTCGCGGTCGTCACCGTCACTGATCCAGGCCAGAAACCGGCCGCGCATGTCGTATAGAACGTGGCGATCGGCACTGGCGCAATAGCCGGATTCCTTCAATACCCAGCGTCTGATGGTGAGAATGTTTTCAAACACCCCCTGGCTGACCCAATAGGGCGAGGAACGGACGACGCGGGTCCAGTCGCTGTCGTCACTGGTGGCTGGCGGCGTTTCCTGGGCGGCAACGGTCACCGATGCCGCCAGGATGAAAATCACGGCAAGCTGGCGTAAGCTCTTGAGAATTCTGACCATAGACGTTATACCCGTGACCTTCCTCAAAACAGAATAACAAATGGAACCTGCCATGAAGCAATCTGAATACCTACGTTACGATGCTACTGCACTCGCTGATCTTGTCCGTCGGGGCGAGGTCACTTCAAGGGAAGTATGCGAGGCGGCCGTGGAACGGGCAACCCGAGTGAACGGCACGCTGAACGCGATCTGCTATCCCCAGTTCTCCGAAGCGCCAGCCCAGCGTTTCCCCGAGCAGGCCGTTTTTGCCGGCGTCCCTCTGCTGCTGAAGGACCTTGCCCAGGAACAGGCTGGGCACCCGTGTACCTATGGCAGTCGCGGGATGACAAAGAATATTGCGCCCCAGGACTCGGAATTCGTCCGTCGGGCCCGGGACGGCGGTCTGGTTTTCCTGGGGCGAACCGCCACGCCGGAGTTTGGTCTGAAAGCGGTGACCGAGTCTGAGCTCTGGGGGCCAACCCGCAACCCCTGGAACACGGAGCTGACCCCGGGTGGCTCAAGTGGCGGCTCCGGCGCGGCGGTGGCGGCCGGCATTGTACCCATGGCCGGCGCCAACGATGGCGGCGGCTCCATCCGCATTCCAGCTGCCTACAATGGCCTGTTTGGCCTCAAGCCGTCCCGGGGACGCATTTCCTCGGGTCCCTTTATGGGTGAAGCCTGGACCGGTGCGTCTACCGACCATGTGGTCAGCCGGACGGTGAGAGACAGTGCGGCGATGCTGGATGTGCTCAGTGGGCCGGCTCCGGGCGACCCGTTCGAGATTCCCGGGCCGTCTGCGGCCTACTCCGAGCTCATGCAGCGGTCTCCGGGCAAGCTAAGAATCGGCGTGTTCACGTCTTCACCCTACAATACGGAGGTAGCACCGGAGTGCGTTGCAGCCGTGGAGGAAACGGCCCGGGTTCTCGAGAATCTGGGTCACAGGGTTGAGTACGCTGCGCCGGAATTCGACGGAATGGCTCTTGCCCGCTGCTACCTGGGCCTGTATTTCGGCGAAGTGTCGGCGCTGATGGCGAAGGCGAAAGAGCAGTTCGGCGCTATCGACAGCGATTTCGAGCTGGATACCCGGCTGATCGGCATGCTTGGAGAGACCATGCCGCTCTCCGATTATGTCCGCCGCCGCCAGCAGTGGAACGATTTTGCCAGGGCGCTGGGCGCGTTCTTCGGGAGTTACGATCTATACCTCAGCCCTGCGACCGGGCAATTGCCGGCGGCCATCGGTGAACTGGAAACGCCGGCCCATCTCAAGTTTGCAGCACGCCTGATGCTGAAATTGAAGGCCGGTAAACTGGTGCATCGTTCTGGACAGGTGGACCAGATGGCCCTGGAAAGCCTGGCGCGAACGCCGTTTACCCAGCTGGCCAACCTCACCGGGACACCTGCCATGTCTGTGCCGATGCACTGGACTGCCGAAGGTTTGCCGGTGGGGGTGCAGTTCGGCGGGCCCCACGGCGCCGAAGCGACCCTGCTTCAGTTGGCGGGCCAACTGGAAGAGGCAAACCCCTGGTTCGGCAATTATGAAAAACTTGAGGACGCGTTTTGAGTTATCCGGGGTTGTGATCCGGCTGGGGAAACTCCACGTTTATCTTTGTAGCCGGAACAGGCTATGCTGTTAGTCAGGAAGACCCCTTCTTCCTGAACGACCCTGATGGCATCGAGGAGGCGAGCGTATTATGAACCAACCGATGGCAATCGATGAACTGGTATCAGTAGCACAGGCCGAGGCCATGGGGGAGTTAGACGCCCCGATGATGGCCATCGTTCTGTCCAGCGAGCAAAGCTACGACTTGCCCATCAATTCCCTTGAAACCGATGCCGACAAGGCCCGCTGGGGGTTGATCCTCCGCGCCGCCCGCGAGCATGTTGAAGCGGATGCCGTGGCTGTGCTGTACCCGGCCTGGACCACCATCCGTCACAAGAAACCTGAAGTGGAAGCCGAAGCGGCCCCAGAAGCCGTTGAGGAAGAAGCGGAGGGTGCAGACGATTCAGACGGACCTATAGACACCCTGTTCGTGCAGCTGCACACCAGGGACCATGTTTACTGGCGGGGTTTTGAACAGATTCGGGACCCCAAGCACCAGCGCATCATCGGCTTCCGCCGCATCAAGGCGCTGTCCACCGATTACAAACGCGACGAAGCGCCCTCCGTTGCCTCCTGGCTGAGCACCCTGTTCGAGCCGTTGCCCGAAGAAGGTGAAGAGACCACGGTAGACCGCGAACTGGCCGACCTGCTGGAAGAGCCGGAAGTCAGTGCAGCGCTCTATCCGCGTCAGATGCGAGCTCTCCACTGAAAGGTAACTGACAGCCGGAACCTTTCGCTCCGGCTGTCAGTGTGTGGATAGCAACGTCAGACAGAGTTGTGCGTTTTGGATAAAGTGGCCGAAGGCTGATAGCTGCTCTCTTGAGGGCAGGTAAGCACCGGATGCATTGTCGGCATAGAACAGACCGACCAGCCTTCCATTTGCCTTGATCGGGCCAATCAACGCCGGCACTTTGCCCAGCCAGCGATCATACGCCACGCCTTCGGCGTTTGGTTTTGGTTCGTAGATGCTGCAATGGGCGTGAGGCAGAAGCGGGCCCAGTGGCCCGGTGCCGTCCTTGGGAATCACGAAATGTTCGCGCCATTCCTCGGTGCCACGGCCGCCGAGTTTTCGGGGCACCAGTTCGTTGCCGGTGCGGTCACTCATCAACAGGGCGACTCGCTGCATACCAATAGCACGGTGTATGCCTTCAATTACCAGCTGACAGACTTCGTTGATATCCGGTTTCTCGGCGAGGCAATGGCTTAATTCGCGCAGGATTTCAAGCTGCAGCTCTGCATCCATGTCCGGCGCCCTTGCGCCGGTGTCGCCTGATTTGCCCTCGGCGCCGGGCATCATGGCAGTGACTTGCGGAATGCCCAGGGAAACGGCCACGCGGGTGGCCTCCGATGCGTTCACCTTGAGCTGGTCGCGAACCACCGCCGGGGGCTCACCAATATCCCTGCCCAGGCGTTCCAATACCTTGTCCATGTCCGGACCGCTCCAGCCCTGTTCTGACAGTCGGGCCATTTCCACGGAATTCCGCACCAGGCTCGAAGCCATGGAATTGGCCTGACCCGGAGACACAACATCCCTGATAAATGGCCCGAGGGACCAGGCCTCCACAAGACCGCGGGTGATTTCGGTAAACGTTGAGTGCAGAACGGCTTTCTGGGCCTCAACCGGCGGTTCCTCAAGCCGCAGTCGTTCCTCGAGTTCCGTCGCCTGTTCTGTCTCGCAGGACCAGAACGCCAGCTCGCCGATGTTCATCAGCAAGGCCCCGATAAAAACCTCTTCCAGGGCCGTTTCATTCCGTTTGGGCATCAGACACCGGGCCTGAACCGCGGCGTGAATGGCTCGTGCCAGGCAGCGCAGGAGGTGCGGGCGGTCGTTGCGTTTCAGGAGCGCATCGACGATCAGCGAGGAAATGGCCATGGATTTCACGGCATCGAAGCCGATCAGGGTAATGGCCCGGCTGACCGTGCTGACCTGCGTCCGCGTCTGGTTGTAGAACACGGTGTTGGACAGTCTCAGCACCTGGGAGGTGAGCTGGGCATCGTTGAGGATGACATTGGCCAGTTCGTTAACCGTGCTGTTCCCGCTGTCAGTCAACTCATTGATACGCTTGAGAGTGTTGGCCAGAACCGGCAGCTCGACCTTGCTGAGATAAGTGACCCATGCCTGGGTAGAGTTCATCCGTGAGGGCGTTGGCTGTTTTTCAATGGTCACGTTTTGGCATCTCTGGGTCGCGCTGCTCTCGAAACGGAGGGAAATTAAGGTTCTTATGACATCCAAGTTTAGTTCAGGGCTGTGGCGGATGTCAGGTAACCGTTTGTGTAGGGACATCTACCCACACTGAGAATCATTCCGGAATTCGGGTTTGCCAACCGAATGGGCTATAATCGCCGGTTTTTAACGCTGCACCCACAAGGCGCTGACCGTGATTGTATTTGACCAGGTACAGAAGTCGTATCAGGTAGGCGGCCGGGCGATCCCCGCGCTTCATCCCACCGATATGACCATTGAAACCGGCGAGGTATTCGGCATCGTTGGCCATTCCGGCGCCGGTAAATCGACGCTGGTGCGTCTGATCAACCTGCTGGAACCACCCACCGGCGGTCGTATTCTGATCGACGACGAGAACATTACCGACTACGACGCTGCCGAACTCCGTGCCTTTCGCCGCAAGGTGGGAATGATCTTCCAGCACTTCAACCTGCTGTCGTCGAAAACCGTGGCGGACAACATTGCCTTCCCGATGAAGCTGGCGGGCATCTACTCGAAGACCGAGATCCGTGACCGGGTTGAGGAACTGCTGGCCCGGGTCAGCCTCACCGACCACGCCAACAAATACCCATCGCAGCTCTCCGGCGGGCAGAAACAGCGAGTGGGCATTGCCCGTGCCCTGGCCTGCCGGCCCACGATCCTGCTGTGCGACGAAGCCACCAGCGCCCTTGACCCGCAAACGACCCAGTCGGTGCTGAAGCTGCTGGCCGACATCAACCGGGAACTGGGCCTGACCATCGTACTGATCACCCATGAAATGGACGTGGTGCGCCGGGTCTGCGATCGCGTAGCTGTGATGGATGCTGGTGAAGTGGTCGAAATGGGCCCGGTCAGCGAGGTGTTCCTGCACCCGAAGCACCCGACCACACGAGACTTTGTCTTCGAGAGCGAAAGCATTGACCGGGACGAACTCCAGGAAGACCTGAGCAAGGCCAGCGGCCGGATCCTCCGCCTGACCTTCAAGGGCGAATCCACTTATAAACCGCTGCTGGGCAGCGTTGCCCGGGAGTCCGGCGTGGATTTCAGCATTCTTTCCGGCCGAATCGACCACATCAAGGACACACCCTACGGCCAACTGACCCTGTCACTGGTGGGCGGTGATCTCGAGGTGGCCATGCAGGCGCTCAAGGCCGCCGACGTTCACGTGGAGGTGCTGCGCTGATGGAAGACCTGTTAAGCAATGTAGACTGGACCGAAATTGGCTGGGCCAGCTGGGATACCCTGGTGATGGTGGGTATGTCCCTGCTGTTCAGCGTCCTGATCGGCCTGCCCATCGGCGTTCTTCTGTTCCTGTTCGGCAAACGCCAGCTGCTGGAACAGCCGGTGGCCTATGCGGTGCTGTCGTTCGTGGTGAACGTGCTCCGTTCCGTGCCGTTCATCATCCTGCTGATCGTTATGATCCCCTTCACCGTAATGCTGATCGGCACGTCGCTGGGCGTGGCCGGAGCAATCCCGCCGCTGGTGGCTGGCGGTGCGCCGTTCTTTGCACGGTTGGTGGAAACTTCCCTGCGAGAAGTGGACCGCGGCATCATCGAGGCCACCCAGGCCATGGGCGCTAGCGTTAAACAGATCATCTTCGGTGCTCTGTTACCGGAAGCGCTGCCAGGCATCATTGCTGGTATCACCGTTACTGCGATCACTCTGGTTTCCTACGCGGCCATGTCCGGAGTCATAGGTGGCGGCGGTCTTGGCGATCTGGCGATCCGCTTCGGCTATCAACGATTCCAGACCGACGTAATGGTCATTACAGTCGCGCTACTGGTTATTTTCGTACAGGTGCTGCAGATGGTCGGCGACCGTCTGGTTCTGTACTTCAGCAGAAAGTAGAAAAGCTGGATATAGGCCGGTGGGCGGTCGGAGTACCCTTCCGAAAACGTGGAGCGCCAGGGATGGCGCGACCGAGCCCTACACGGACGTATTCACGGGCGTTTTTCGGAAGGGTACTCCGACCGACCGCCGGCCGTACTCCGAACCCGAACTCATTTGTTCAAGATGCTCAACAGGAGAATCGATCTATGAATCTGAAGAAAACACTCGCAGCACTGGCTGCCGCAGCTACGTTCTCCGGCGCCGTTGCTGCCGAAGAACTCTCCGTAGCTGCCACCCCGGTTCCCCATGCCGAGATCCTGGAATTCGTGAAGCCCCAGCTGGCCGAGCAGGGCGTGGAACTGGACGTGAAGGTATTCACTGATTACATCCAGCCGAATATCCAGGTGGACCAGAAGCGGATGGACGCCAACTTCTTCCAGCACCAGCCGTACCTGGATGAATTCAACGAAGGCCGTGGTACCAATCTGGTAACCGTGACCGGCGTTCACGTTGAGCCGTTTGGCGCCTACTCCAGCAAGATTGATTCGCTGGACGAGCTCAAAGAAGGTGCGGTGGTTGCCATTCCGAACGACCCGACCAACGGTGGCCGTGCGCTGCTGCTCCTGCAGAAGGCGGGCCTGATCACCCTGAAAGACGAGAGCAAGATCACTGCAACACCCCGTGATATCGCCGATAACCCGAAAGATCTCGACTTCAAGGAACTGGAAGCTGCCACCCTGCCCCGTATCCTGAACCAGGTCGACCTGGCGCTGATCAATACCAACTATGCGCTGGAAGCCGGTCTGAACCCGTCTGAAGACGCGCTGGTGATCGAGGGCTCCGAGTCACCTTATGTGAACATCCTGGTCGCCCGTCCGGACAACAAGGACAGCGAGGCTATGCAGAAACTGGCTGCGGCTCTGAAGTCTGATGCGGTTCGCGACTTCATCATGGAAAAGTATGAGGGTGCAGTGGTTCCGGCATTCTGATTGCCTGATCCACGACCATGAAAAAGGCCGGACAGCGAATGCTGCCCGGCCTTTTTTATAGGCTTAAGAGGCTAGTGATCAGTCACCGCTCCAGTTGGCTTTCGGGTCTGGTGTCATCCGCAGGTAGGATTTCACAGCCTTGTAGCCTTTCGGGAAGCGTTGCTTGATTTCTTCCTCGTCCTGAAGGGACGGAACGATAACGACATCGCCACCACGCTCCCAGTTGCCCGGGGTCGCGACCTTGTGCTCGTCGGTCAGCTGCAGCGAATCGATCACCCGCAGAACCTCGTTGAAGTTACGACCGGTGCTGGCCGGGTAGCTAATCATCAAGCGAACCTTCTTGTTCGGGTCGATCACGAACAGCGAGCGCACGGTAAGGCTGCTGTCGGCATTCGGGTGAATCATGTCGTACAGCTGGGACACCTTGCGATCATGGTCTGCAATGATCGGGAAGTTTACCGCGCAGCCCTGGGTTTCATTGATGTCCTTGATCCACTCGTGGTGGGAATCGACCGGATCAACGCTCAGTGCGATGGCCTTGACGCCGCGCTTGGCGAACTCGTCCTTCAGTTTGGCGGTCAGGCCCAGCTCGGTCGTGCAGACCGGGGTGAAATCCGCCGGGTGCGAGAACAGCACGCCCCAGCTGTCGCCCAGCCAGTCGTAAAACGAAATCTTCCCTTCACTGGAGTCCTGTTCAAAATCAGGGGCGGTATCTCCGAGACGTAAAGTCATGTGTACTCTCCTTTGATCATGTTAGTGACAATTTCGTTTGTTATTCCGGCCCTGAAACGGCCGGGTTGTGTTCTGAGTGTATACGACAAACCTTGGTGCCAGATGAGGCAATTACAAGGGCCTCACACCCCCAATGCCTTCTCTTTCTCAAAGTGCTCCCGGGTGAGCTTGAACACAACCGGGCTCAGCATCAGCAGGGCAATCAGGTTTGGCAGCGCCATCATGGCATTCAGGGTGTCTGCCACCAGCCAGACAAAGCCCAGGTTCAGGGTGGCACCCACCGGGATAGCCAGAATCCATGCAATGCGGTACGGCACGATGGCCTTTACGCCGAACAGGAACTCGATGCAGCGCTCACCATAGAACGACCAGCCCAAAATGGTTGTGAACGCAAAAACTGCGAGGGCAATGGCTACAAGATAGTTGCCAACGCCGGGCAGCGCCTCCTGGAATGCCATGGAGGTCAGTGCCGCCCCGGATTCCCCGGAGGTCCAGGTGCCGGAGGTGATAATCACCAGTCCGGTAATCGTGCAGATGATAATGGTATCGATGAAGGTGCCGAGCATGGCCACCATGCCCTGATTGATCGGGTTTCGGGTTTGTGCGGCGGCATGGGCAATGGGCGCGGAGCCCAGGCCGGCTTCATTGGAGAAGATGCCACGGGCCACCCCGAAGCGGATGGCTGCCCAGACTGCCGCACCGGCAAACCCACCCTCGGCGGCGATGGGGCTGAAGGCATGTTTGATCACCAGGGCAAAAGCGGCGGGAATATCCGCTGCGTTAATCGCCAGCACCACAAGCCCGGCGAGCAGATAGGAAACTGCCATCAACGGCACCAGGGCGCTGGCGACATGGCCAATCCTGCGGATACCGCCGATCAGGACCATACCCACCAGAACCATAAGAACGAGGCCGGTCACCCAGTGCGGCAGCCCAAAGTTGGTCTCCATGACATCGGCAACCGAATTTGCCTGCACAGTATTACCGATGCCGAAACCGGCGATGGCGGCAAAGACGGCAAACAGGACGCCAAGCCAGGCCCACTTGCGACCCAGGCCGTTGCGGATGTAATACATCGGGCCGCCCACGTGGGCACCGCGTTCGTCGACTTCGCGGAAACGCACCGCCAGGACCGCCTCGGAGTACTTGGTGGCCATGCCCACAAGGGCCGTAAGCCACATCCAGAAAAGCGCGCCGGGGCCCCCAAGGAACACGGCTGTGGCAACCCCGGCAATGTTGCCTGTGCCAACGGTGGCTGAGAGCGCTGTCATCAACGCCTGGAACGGCGGGATTTCACCCTCGGATTCAGATCCCGCGGCGGAGCGGCCTTTCCACATCAACCGGAAACCGGCGCCCAGCTTCAGCACCGGCATCAGCTTCAGGCCCAGGCTGAGGAATAGCCCGACGCCCAGAATCAGAACCAGCATGGGTGGGCCCCAGACCAGCCCGTTTATCTGCCCTACGAATTCAGAAATAGCTTCCATGGGATCTCCCTCTGTCTGCCATGGATTGGTTTGGATTTTTGACCCGGATTGGGTATAACCGGCTGAGTTTAGTCAGAAATTTTCCCATGTAAACCGATGGCCCGGTAAAAGTGGTGGATTCAGGGGTGATTGCCTATGCTCATTACAATGGCGACCATCCACCGAGGAGAGAGATTCTGCCCATGCGTTCACTCAAAGTTTCAGATGTCATGTGGAACCACATCGAGCCGGTCCGCTGTGGCACGCAGCTCACCAAGGTGGTAAAGACGCTGCTCCACAACCACGTAACCGGTCTTCCGGTTGTTGATGACCAGCGCCATGTTATCGGATTCATCTCCGAGCAGGACTGTATCCATGCCCTGCTGGTCAGCGGCTATCACCGTGAGGGCGATCCACTTGTTGACGACGTCATGTTCCGGAAACCGGTGACGATTTCGGCAGAGATGGCCGTTGTGGATCTTGCCCAGAACCTCGGTGCGGGCAAGCCAAAGGTGTACCCGGTTGTGGATCACGGCAAACTGATTGGTATTGTCACCCGTACTGCTATCCTGGCCGAGTTGGCGCGCACCGGTTTCGGTCTGGAGCCGCCAAAGCACGCCAGTGCCCTGGACTGAAACACACTTATTTTCTGAATTGAGGACACTATGGAACTCCTATCCACGAACGTCTGTTTCGAAGGCGAGCACCGCCGCTACCGGCATACTTCCGCTACCCTCGAATGCGACATGGAGTTTGCGGTGTACCTGCCGCCCGTGGCTGTGGGCTCCAACCCGAAGAAGGTGCCGGTTCTCTACTGGCTATCAGGGCTGACCTGCACCGACCAGAATTTCATGCAAAAGGCGGGTGCCCAGAAACGGGCCGCTCAGCTGGGGATGGCCATCGTTTGTCCTGACACCAGCCCCCGTGGAGTGAACCTGCCGGGCGAGGATGACAGTTATGACTTTGGCTCCGGCGCCGGCTTCTACATCAACGCCACAGAGCAACCCTGGGCACCCCATTACCGGATGTACGACTACGTGGTGAAGGAATTGCCGCAGTTGATCGAGAATGAATTGCCGGTAACAGACAAGCGCTCCGTCAGCGGCCACTCCATGGGCGGCCACGGCGCTCTGATCTGCGCCCTGAAGAATCCGGGCCGCTACGCCTCGGTGTCGGCGTTTGCGCCCATCGCCAACCCAACCGAGTGCCCCTGGGGCCAGAAAGCCTTCAAGGGCTATCTTGGAGACGATCCGCGAAGTTGGGAAGAATGGGATGCCACATTGCTCATTCCCACCGCTCGGGAGCGGTTGCCGCTACTGGTGGACCAGGGCACGGCGGACGAGTTTCTGGACAGCCAGCTGAACCCGGATGCGCTGGCGGACGCCTGTGAGAAGTTCCACCATCACATCAACCTGCGCATGCACCGGGGCTATGATCACAGCTATTTCTTCATTGCCTCATTCATTGATGATCACCTTGATCATCATGCAAAAGCACTGGGTTTATAGCATGGTGACATTGGTCAGGAGCGGAAGCCCCAGACCAGGCTGAAGTCCATGGAAGGCATGACTTCCGGCTCTTCCAGGGACTGGATGCCGAAATCCGGCTCGCTGGTGTCCCGCTCGAAGGTGCCGGTGTAACGGTTGCCACGGGGACCGAAAATGGCTTTGACGAAAGGTCCCCGGGCTCTGACTGGCCGGCGGGTAACCACGCCCACTTCGTTGTTTTCCAGACGAACCAGAATGCCGGGCGGATACTCCCCGAGAATCTGCAGCAGGGCCTTGGGGATGGCCGGTCGGAACTTGCCGTCGGCCAGGTTGGCAATCAGCTTCCGGGCGTCGGCCACATTCATGCGCTGCCGGTAGGCCCGTTTGGTGATCATGGCCACGTAACGCTCTGCCAGCGCCAGGATCTCCGCTTCCGGCCGTATTTCGGTGCCACTCAGACCTTTCGGATAGCCGCTTCCGTCGGCCTGCTCGTGGTGTTGCGCAATGATGGTCAGCAGCAGCTTGTTGTCGATACCGGCGGCCTGCAGGGCCTGGATGCTGCGTTCGGGGTGTTTGCGAATGACGCCGCGCTGTTCATCGTTCAGCACTGTATTGGACGCATTCAGCTTGTCGGCGATGGGCACGAGGGCAAGATTGGCAGTAAGGGCGGCAGCAGTCAGTACTGCAACTCGCTTCTCCTCCAGGCCGAATTGCCGGCCAATAAACTGGCAAAGAATGGCGTAAAACAGGATCTGTTCGTGAATGACCGGGCCGATTGAGTAGAGGTGAACCAGTGCCAGGGTTGCATCGGGTGATTCCGTGCAGGAGCGCTCGATCTTCCGGGCCAGGCCGAGCAGCCGTTTTTGGGCCGAGGGGTCGGAATCGGTAATGGCCTTCAGGGTTGCTTCGAGGGAATGGAGCAGATCCGGGTAATCGGCAAACGGGTTCCTGTCCCGGGTATCCTCGAACGTTTCTTCCTGAGGGCGTTCGATCTTGCGAGGTTTGAATCGGCCGCGCTCGAACAATTGTTCCAGCTGGGAATCTGTCTGAATTACATAGCCCTGGCGCAGAAGGATATTGCCGTCTGCATCGTAGACGTCCCAAGGCAGGGGCCGGCCGATGGTCAGCGCCCCGGGCGCAATTCGGACAAGTTCGGTCAAATCAGGTGTCTCTGGTGCAGGTTAATTGTGTCGCCAGTGTAACCCCGAATGCGGCTGGGGCTCCACTGGCGCGGGCTGGCTCTGGCCAGGAAGCAGTGCGGTTTTACCTGATTTTACCGCTGCCCCTGTTTCGGGAGGAAGAAAAAATGAGCAAGCGTTCACACTTTGTCTTTTTTGATAGAGAATATGTAAAGAATCGTTGTCCTTTAACGATCATTCAAATTGGTTGAGCTATTCTGGAATTCTGGATAGTACTTTTGTCGGACGAAAACGCTAAATGCTCCATCGCCTCAAGACCGATTTCCGATTTCCGATTATCGATCATCACCCTGCTGGGGGTGAGCGCGTTCCTGGGGATTACTCCATTTGCCGTGATGCGCTACCTGCAGGGCAATCTGCTGGCCGGACTGGTGGATACAACGATTCTTCTCGGTATCTGCTCTGCGCTGGTCTATGCATGGGTAACCGGGGACACGCGACGAAGTGGCGTGGTTGTTGCCAGTGTTGCTTGTGGCGGCGCGGTCGTCGTGGGCATTGTGGTAGGCGAGCCGGGACTGTTCTGGTTATACCCGTGTCTTGTCACTACCTTCTTTCTTGTTAATCCCAGGATTGCGGTAGCCTTGAACATTGCCTCGGTCATTGCCCTGATGGTTCATGGTGGGGCTTTCCGCTCTGATGTTCAGATGTGGTCGTTTGCTTCAACGGCCTTTGTGGTCAGTGCCTGCGCCTATGTCTTTGCCCACAGGAACCATGATCAGCGGGAGCGTCTGGAGCATCTGGCAACGATCGATCCGCTGACCGGCATCAAGAACCGACGCTCAATGGATCAGGAGCTGGATCTGGCGGCAGCGAATGCCGAGCGTACCGGTTTGCCCTATGCCTTGGTCATGCTGGATATCGATCATTTCAAGAAGATCAACGATGAGCATGGCCATGGCGTGGGCGATGGTGTCTTGACCGATCTGGTGGCGCTGCTGAAACAGAACACCCGCAAGTCAGACCAGCTGTTCCGGTACGGTGGCGAAGAATTCGTACTGCTCCTGCCGGGTGTCGATGGCATTGGCCTCAAGGCAGTGATGAACAACCTGCAACAGGTGCTGCGCAAATACATGAAGCACCCCGGCGGTTCGGTGACGGCGTCGTTCGGCGTGGCACTGCTCGAGCATGGCGAAAGCGTTGATAGCTGGCTTGCCCGGGCGGATGCGGCACTCTATGAGGCCAAGGAAGCTGGCCGGGATCGTGTTGTATTTGCCGATGCTCAGCGCACGCCGGAGCTTGCAGCCGAAACGGCCTGATCGCTATTGGGAGCAAACAGAAAGAGTCTGCACCCCAACAGAATGCTGGCAGATGCCAGGCCACCCGTGAGGCCTACCCAGAAGCCGGCAGCCCCCATGGCCGGCACCAGCCAGTCCATGAACGTCAGCACATACCCAAGTGGCATACCAACGCCCCAGAATGAAAACAGCATGATGAACATGGGAATGCGGGTGTCCTTGTAACCCCGCAAGGCGCTGATGCAGGTTACCTGGATAACATCGGCAATCTGGAACAGGGCCGCAAACATCAGAAGCCTCACGGTGACCGCCTGTACCTCGGTATCACTGGTATAGAGCGCTGCGATCTCCCGGGAGAATACAAACAGCAGTATTGCAAAAACCAGCGCCGTAGCAGCCGCCAGAATCAGTGAACTTCGGGAGATGAGGCGTGCGGTGGCGGGCGCCCGGGCACCGATAAGGAAGCTGACCCGGAGAGTCAGCGCCATACCGATGCTCAACGGCAGCATGAACAGTAGAGATACCACGTTCAGGGCAATCTGGTGCCCGGCCACCACCACCGGGCCAAGGGGTGCCAGAAACAGAGCAATGACCGAGAACAGGCTGGCCTCGACAAAGATGGTGAAGCCGATGGGCACGCCGATGCCGAGGATGTAGCGAATGCCTGCCAGATCCGGCTTTACCCAATCGGAAATCAGGTGGAACTGACGGTAAACCCGGCTGCGGTTCAGGTATACCAGCAATGCCGCTGCCGCGACGCCGTTGGAAATGGACGTGGCCCAGCCACAGCCGACCCCGCCCATCGCTGGCAGTCCCAGCTTGCCGTAGATGAAGATGTAGTTCATGGGCAGGTTGATCAGCGTGCTGAGCACAGAGAACGCCATGATCACGCGAGTATGCCCGAGGCCATCGGTCAGGCCGCGCAGCGCTGTAAGTAGCAGCAGAGCCGGTATGCCCCAGGCAAAGGCGTCCAGATAACCCTGGGTAATGCGGGCGGTGTTGGCCTCCAGGTTCAGAAGCGCCAGTACCGGATGCACATGGGTCAGCAGCAGGATCATGATGACGGACCCGAAGGCGGCAAGATACAGGCCCTGCCAGGTGGCGGGCATGATTTTCCCAACCTCCCGGGCACCGTTGTAGCCGGAAATAATGGGCTGCAGTGCCCCCAGCATGCCCATGAAAAACAGGAACAGGGGCATCCACAGGCTGCTGCCAATACCCACTGCCGCAAGATCCTCGGCACTCGCGTGGCCGGCCATAATGGTATCGATCACGCCGTTGGCCATCTGGGCCAGTTGGGCGATCAGGATCGGCCCGCCCAGAATGGAGAGGGTTCGCCACTCTGTCAGTGTTCTGGTGACCAGCGGCTGGCGGGGTTCCGGTAATGGCTGGTGGATCTCATCCATGGGGTTTTATCCCGTGTTTCTGCACTGCAAGTTTCTCCGAAAACCGTTAAAGTACGCGCCTTGATCACAACAGATGGCAGTGGCGATGGGACTTCTGGTTTTTGTTACCGTTCTGTGGGCGTTTTCATTCAGTCTGATCGGCGAATTTCTGGCCGGCCAGGTGGACAGCGATTTTGCGGTGCTCAGCCGTGTGCTGCTCGGTGCCCTGGTCTTTCTGCCGTTCACCCGTTGGCGGGGCGTGGCTTCCGGACAGAAGCTGGGTATTCTGGTTACCGGCATGCTGCAGTTCGGGATTACCTACCTCTGTCTGTACCGGTCCTTTAGCTACCTGACCGTCCCGGAAGTCCTGCTGTTCACGATTTTCACTCCGCTGTATGTGACCCTGCTGGATGACGCCCTGTTTCGCCGGTTTTCACCGGTGGCGCTCCTGGCTGCAGCCATCGCAACTGTCGGGGCGGGTATCATACGCTACGACGGGCTCAGTGAGGACTTCATTACCGGCTTCCTTTTGCTGCAGGTGGCGAATTTTACCTTTGCAGCCGGCCAGGTAGGTTACAAGCACGTGATGCAACACTACCAGAGTGATCTGCCGGGCTACCGAACCTTCGGCTATTTCTTCTTCGGTGCCCTGATCATTGCGCTGCCATCCTTCCTGATATTCGGCAATGCCGAGAAGCTGCCGACCACACCGGTACAGTGGGGCATCCTGGCATGGCTGGGGCTTGCTGCCTCCGGCCTGGGTCTGTTCCTGTGGAATCGCGGTGCCTGTGTGGTTGACGCCGGCACCCTGGCTATCATGAACAATGCCCTGGTGCCTGCGGGCCTGATCGTGAACCTGCTGATCTGGAACCGCGATGCCGATTTGCTGAGGCTGGCAGTAGGGGGCGGCGTTATCGCTTTCTCCCTCTGGGTCAACGCGCGCTTCCACCCCCGAGCCCGGTTGGCGGTTTCAACATAAGTAACTGCACGCACTAAGGTTCCGAAAACCTCTGCCGTTACACTCCCATACGCAGGGTAACTTTTGGTGAATATCAATGATGTTCATCAAGGCTTACCCTTGTGCGCCTGTTTTTATTCCTGTGATCACCGTTCCGAGTCAGAAGGCCCGTTTATGCGCAAGAATCTCCCGGTTACCCAGCGTGAAGTAAAAATGCGGAAAGGCGGTCGGTTGATTACCACCACGGACCTGAAAGGGGTGATCACCTACTGCAACGAAGAGTTTGTGGAAATCAGCGGTTTCTCCCGGGAAGAACTGGTTGGCCAGGCTCACAACATCATCCGCCATCCGGACATGCCCCAGGCCGTATTCAAGGATATGTGGGATTACCTGAAGGCCGGCAAGGCCTGGATGGGTGTGGTGAAGAACCGGGCGAAGAGCGGCGACCATTACTGGGTCAGTGCGTACGTTACGCCGATCCGTGAGAACGGCCAGATGGTGGGCTTCGAGTCGGTTCGGGTCGAGCCGACCCGCGAGCAGATCGCCAGGGCCGAGCGGCTGTATTCCAAGATCTCTGCCGGGAAGATGACCTCATCCTTCAGCAATCGTGCCTTGTCGATGCTCCGTTCCGGCTGGCCATTCCTTGTCTCTCTGGTGTTGAGCCTGGTGGCGCTTCAGCTCAACCAGCCGTGGCTGGCGGCGGGTTTGGTCGTGATCGGTCATGCCCTGGGTTTCGGCCTGGTGTTTAATTCCCTGGCTGCCCGTTTGCGCAGGCTGCTGGACCTTCGCCCAGATGCCTTCCGGGATCCCATTGTTGCCCGTACCTACAGCGACGAACGCGGACTGTTCTCGCAGCTGTCGCTGTTGCTGGTCAGTGAAGAGGCCCGGGTTCGGACGGCTCTGGCGCGTATTGATGACCAGGCAGAACTGCTCTACGAGCAGGCGCGGGCTTCCCATGGCTATATCAGCGATGGCGCGGCGGCGATCGCCCGGCAGCGGGCTGAAACCGACCAGACCGCATCGGCCATCAACGAAATGACGGCTTCGATCCAGGAAGTGGCCGAGTCGGTGACCAGCAATGCCCGGGAAGCCGAGGAGGCCAATCGTCTGGCAGGTGTTGGCAGCGACCGGAGCGCCGAGGCGCTGGTGGCTATTGAAGAGCTGGTAACCCGCGTAAACGGCATTGGTTCGACGATCAGCAAGCTGGGTGAGTCCACCAACAGCATCGGTGAAGCCGCCAACCTGATTTCCGAGATTGCCGAGCAAACCAACCTTCCGGCATTGAACGCGGCTATCGAAGCGGCGCGTGCCGGTGAGCAGGGCCGGGGTTTTGCAGTGGTAGCGGATGAGGTGCGGTCACTGGCCCGCCGGACTCGGGAATCCACTGTGCGGATCCAGAATGTGATCGATGATTTCCGTCAGCAGGTGGACTCCGCGGTCCAGGCAACCCGGGACGGCGAAGCCGTGGCCGGCCAGGGGCTTGAGAAGGTGCAGGAAGCTGAGAGCTCCCTGAAGGATATTGTTACGTCCATCCAGACCATTTCCGACAGCTTTATCAGTATGTCTGCGGCCTTTGAGGAGCAGAGCCAGGTGTCCGACGAGATCAATCGCCAGATCACCAATATTGCCGAGCTGGCCGATCACAGTGATGCCCAGGCCGACTCCGCCAAGCAGAGCAGTGACCGGCTCAGCGCCATGTCCCGTGGCTTGAAAGACCTGATCGCCAGGTTTATCAGTAAAAACGGCTAGTTAGCTTTTTCTTCCATTCCTTCCTGCCGGCTCAACCCGGCTCCGGAGGGCGCCAGCACTGGCATCGCAGCGCCAGTGCTGGCAGAATCCCGCCCCAATTGCCCCGGCAACGCCGTGGCTATCCCTTTTTGAAGACATTCCTCAGCCAAAAGCACAGGAACACAATATGACTCAGTCCAACTCGGTTTCGGGCAACGGTTCAGGGGCCGCCCGTGGTCTCTGGTCTTCCCGGTTGGCGTTTATTCTGGCGGCAACCGGTTCGGCCGTCGGTCTCGGTAATATCTGGAAGTTCCCCTACGTTACCGGCGAAAACGGTGGTGGCGCCTTCGTGCTGATTTATCTGCTGTGTATCGCAGTGATCGGTATCCCCATCATGATGGCGGAAGTGTTTATCGGCCGGAATGGTCGACATAACCCCATCACCAGCATGCGGCTGGTGGCAGAGCGCAACCTCAGCGCGCCGGGCTGGCGGATCTCGGCCATCATCGGGATGATCGCGGCCTTTGTGATCCTCTCTTTCTATTCGGTGATCGGCGGCTGGGCGGCGTCCTATGTGGGACATGCCGCCATGGGCGACTTTACCGGTGGCACCGCAGACTCCATCGGTGAGTTGTTCGGCGGCCTGCTGGCCAGCCCCGGGCAGCTGCTGCTCTGGCACACGATCTTCATGGCGCTGGTTATTCTGGTGGTGTCCCAGGGACTGAAAGGAGGCCTGGAACGGGCCGTTACCATCCTGATGCCGGCCCTGTTTCTGTTGCTGCTGGTGGCGGTAGGTTATGCCACCACGACAGGCCATTTTGGTGAGGCCGTCAGCTTCCTGTTTACGCCGGACTTTGGTGCCCTGACCATCAACGGGGTTCTGATCGCCCTTGGCCACGCCTTCTTTACCTTAAGCCTCGGTATGGCCATCATGATGGCCTACGGTTCCTATCTGGGTCGGGATGTGTCCATTGGTCGCACCGCTGTCAGCGTGGCCATCATGGATACCGTCGTCGCACTCCTGGCCGGGCTGGCCATTTTCCCGGTAGTGTTTGCCAACGGTCTGGAAGCCGGTGCCGGTCCCGGACTGATTTTCCAGACCCTGCCGCTGGCCTTTGGCAATATGCCCATGGGCGGCCTGTTTGGCACCCTGTTCTTTATCCTGCTGTTGTTCGCCGCCTGGACCTCCGGTATTTCCCTGCTGGAGCCGGTAGTTGAGTGGGTTGAGGAAAAAACCAGCCTGGCCCGTACAGGCAGTTCCATCCTTGTCGGTGTGCTCTGCTGGGCGCTGGGCATTGCTTCGATTCTGTCGCTGAATGTCTGGGCCGACGTCGCGCCGCTCGCTATGTTTGAGCGCTTCGAAGGCAAGACCATCTTTGACCTTCTGGACTTCTTCACAGCCAACGTACTGCTGCCGCTCTCCGGTTTGCTGACGGCAGTATTTGTCGGCTGGTTCGTGGCCAAAGAGTCGCTGAAATCCGATCTGGCCCTTCAGGGAGGAGCCTTTACCCTCTGGTACAACCTGATCCGGTTCGTGACTCCCATCGCAGTTGCCATTGTGTTTGTTTATAACCTGATGTCGTGATGCCTGCCTGAGCGGCCTGATGGCTGCTCGCGCACAAAAAAAGCCCGGCGGGTTAAACCGTCGGGCTTTTTGTTTTTCGGCACTCGAGTATCAGTAGTTGCCAGCTTCTCGGAGGGCATCAACATGGGGGCGAACCGCTTTTATGTCTGCCGGAGGCGCATTGCTGGCGCTCTGCATCGCGCCCATGGCGCCCTCCATCATCGCCCGCATCTGAGCTTTTTGCTGGGCGGTCATATTGGGATTGTTTTCAATCTCGGCCATGGCCGCGTTCATTTCTTGCTGGGCTGCCGGGCTCTGCTGCTCCATCTCGATGGCCATCCAGGCCTGGAAGATCCGGTCGCCGGTTGCCGCCCACTCTTCAAGGCTACCGAAGCCGTGGTCCTGAACCAGATCCTCGAGCTGACCATAGGCCTGGTGACCTTCCAGCTCCTTCAGCGAATCGGAGAAAATGCGTGAGAAGTCGGGCATGGTGCCATCGTTCTGGCTGTCCATGTCTTCACTCAGGTCCTCAAACTCAGGCTCCAGCTGTTCGGCAGCCTTCAGGCTGTCGATAAACGATGAGATGGTCTGGTCGGACAGGCCCTGGGCCTGGGTGCCCGCGGAAAACAATGCGAGCAGGGCAAACAGGGTGGTGATGACTGCAGTATGGATTGATGCAGATAATGGGCCGCGCATAAGCGTCTCTCCTTGTGTTGGGCCCCGGATTCCTTATGCCGGGAGCCCTATGAGAGTAGCGCTTTCACGGATTCACTGCCAAATTTTTGCTGGGCCCAGGCTCAGAAAAACAGGTCCGGCAGCCAGGTGGCAATTTCCGGGAAGATCATGATCAGGATGATGCCGATGATCTCCACAATCACGAAGGGAATGATCGACTTGTAGATATCCTTCATGGTGATCGACGGCGGCACGATGCCCTTCAGGTAGAACAGGTTGAAGCCGAAGGGTGGCGTCATGTAGCCGATTTCCATATTGATCACGAACAGGATGCCGAACCAGATCGGATCGAAACCCAGGGATTCCACGATGGGCATGAACACCGGCAGGGTGATCAGCATGATACCCACCGGATCCAGCACCATGGCCAGCAGGAACACGATCACCATCATGGCGATGATGATGCCCCAGGGGCCGCCGGGCACCATGTTCATCAGGCCCTCGATCAGCTCCTGGGCACCCATGCTCTGGTACGCAGCGCTGAACGCGTGGGCGGCGAACAGGATCCACATGATCATGCCGGTTAGCTTGAAGGTGCGGATCGCAGCTTCCTTCAGAATGCTCCACTTGAACTGCCGGTACACGGCGGCGGAAATCAGGGCGCCGAGAACACCCATGGCAGCAGCTTCCGTCGGGGTAGTGATGCCGCCGATGATGGAACCCAGCACCATGACCACCACGCCAATCGGCAGGAGCACGGCTCGCAGAGCCCGGAATTTTTCCGGCCAGGTGCCCCGGTCTTCTTTTGGCAGCGCCGGGGCCAGTTCCGGTTGCAGATGGCAGCGCACGATGATGTAGATAGCGGTCAGCACCATCAGAAGCACGCCCGGCATGATACCGGCGGCGAACATCTTGCCAACGGAAACACCAGTGATCAGGGCGTAGAGAATCATAAGGATGCTGGGAGGAATCAGGATGCCCCAGCCACCGCCGGTATTGATTACGCCCAGGGCCATGCTTTTGTCATAGCCACGCTCGAGCATGGATGGCAGGGCGATGGTGCCCATGGCAACCACTGCAGCGCCACTGATGCCGACCATGGCGGCAAACACCGCGCAGATGCCAAGGGTGCCGAGGGCAAGGCCGCCTCTGAGGCCGCCGCACCACAGGTGCATCATCCGGTAAAGATCCCGGGCCACCCCGGTGCGTTCCAGAATCATGGCCATGAACACGAACAGAGGGATGGCGACCAGGGTGAAGCTTTCCATGGTGCCCCAGATCTGGGAGGCCACCATGTAGAAGGAATCAAAGCCCCAGGTGAAATACAGGAACACCACCGAGACGCCACCGAGAACAAACGCCAGCGGCAGCCCCAGCAGCAGGAAAAACAGCAGCGAACCGAAGAACAGGAGAGTCAGGGCTTCAATGCTCACAGCTGCTCTCCTTCAGATTCGGGCTCTTGAGGCGTGTAGTAATCGAGGTTGAAGGCCACGGCGATGTCTTCAAGCAATTTGACCAACCCTTGCAGAACCAGCAGCGCGGTGCCGATGGGAATGGCCAGCTTTACCGGCCAGATGGGCGGGTTCCAGGCCGAGTAGGAAGTCTCCCAACTGGACATGGATTCCTGGGCCATGTCGATCCCGAACCACAGCAGGGCGAGCGTGAAAATGAAAAAGACCACGGAGGTAACAATGTCCAGGGCCGCGCGTTTCCGTGGCTTCAGGTGCGAATGCAACAGGTCCACGTTGACGTGGCCGCGATGGGCCATGATGTAGCCACCGGACATTATTGCGTAGACGCCGAAAAGCATCTGGGTCAGTTCGTTGGTCCAGACCGTGGGAGAATTGAGCAGATAGCGGAACCCCACTTCAAGAAGCAGGAACACGAACATTGCGAAAATCAGGAGGGCAACCCACCGGCCGATGAAATCGTTGAGACGGGTAACCCCTCTCATGAATGCGGCAATCATCACACTCATGGCATTCTCCCATGGGATGCTGGTTTGGTTCGGGGAAAGAAAGGCCGGAGTCGAAGACCCCGGCCCCGGTCAGAGCAATGGCTGATCAGAGATAGCCGAGGTCGGCCAGGTAACCTTTCAGCATGTCGAGCGCCTTCTTGGCATTCTCACTGCGCTTGCCTTCCTCATCCCACATGGCCTGGGCGGTGGCGACCAGCTTGTTCTGGACTTCATCCGGGAGGACATTCACTTGCACGCCCTGTTCCTCGATGGCCTTGGCCAGGGTGATACGCTCCTTGTACTGGTACTCGTTGGTGCGGATCCAGAACTGCTCGTTGAGGGCATCCTTGACGATCTTCTGCATGTCTTCCGGCAGCTTGTTCAGAGCCTTCTGGCTGACGATGATGACATCAGTGCCGGCAATGTTCAGGGCAGGCTGCACATGGTACTTGGCCACTTCATACAGGCCCATGCTGTAGGCACCCTGGGCCGCTCCCCAGTGGGCACCGTCCACGATGCCGGAATCCAGGGCTGAGTAGAGTTCACTGCCCGGAATATAAGAGGCGGCGGCCCCGGCTTCGGTCAGGAAGGTTTGCAGGGCGCCGGAGGAGCGAATCTTCAGGCTGTTGAAGTCCTCCACGCTTTCAACCGGCTCCTTGACCACCATTTCAGTCGGGTAGACTTTGTCTGTGGCCCAGTAAACGTCATGCTCTGCCGCTTCGTCCCGGAGCATCTGTTCGAACCCCAGGTTCTGGTGGAAGTAGGCGGCCTCCCAGACGTTGCGGAAGGCAAACGGCAGGCCAGAGGCAATGCCGGCGAGGGAGATCTTGTCCTGGGCATATGACGGGGAAATAGTGCCCATTTCCAGGATGCCACGGCTTACCGCGTTGAAAGTGTCCGTGGCCTTGAACAGCGAGCCAGCCTCGTAAAGCTGCAGCTTCAGACGGCCATCAGTGCGCTCTTCCAGAACCCGTTTGATCCGGCCAAGGCTGTCTGTGTATGAGCTGCTGGAACCGGGCCAGTGGGACTGGACTTTCCAGGTTACGGTGTCCTGCGCGGCGGCCGGTGTGGCAGCCAGGGCGGCTGACAGACCAAGGGTCAGTGCCGAGGCAAAGACGGTCAGTTTTTTTCGAGCGTTATTAACTAGAGTCATGGTAGGCCTCTTTCGTTGTTGTACTTGTGCATTGAATGACTGTTTAGTTATACCAATGGATCTTTCTTTGTTTCACTGTGCAGAATTGGCGACTGCATGGTGAATCGTAGTTTTCTGAATCTAACACATGTCTTGTTTTTTGCAATAGGCGGTTGATCGGTCATTGATTACAGAATTCATAAAAGGATAGTTCATCGATTGAACGTCAGCAGTACCGACGGCCGATCTGTCTCGCGCCGCCTCAGGTTCCGGGCCAGTAAGGCGCGCGAAGTTCCCGTTTGAGCACCTTGCCAATGGCAGAGCGGGGCAACGTGGCACGGAATTCAATGGCCGCCAGACGCTGGGATTTTCCCAGCTGTGTGTTGGCCCACTCCAGTATCCCGTTTTCGGTTTCATTACGATCGGGCTGGAGAACCACCAGGCCCAGGGGCGTTTCCCCCCAGTGTTCGCTGGGAATACCGATGATCGTGGCGTCGGCTACCGCCGGGTGCGACAGCAGTACTTTTTCCAGATCCACTGGATAGATGTTAAAGCCGCCGGAAATGATCATATCCTTCCGTCGATCAAGGATGTAGATGAAGCCGTCCTCGTCGATTCGTCCCATGTCACCACTGCGGTAATACACCTTACCCTCCGGGCTCGTCCAGAGCATCTCCCGGGTCAGCTCCGGGCGATTCACATAGCCGCGCATCATGGAAATGGCGCGGCCCACGATCTCGCCATTGGAGCCCCGGGGCAGCTCACGGTCATCCTCGCCGATCACCCGCACCTCAGCGCCCTGGGTGGGTACACCAACCGAGTCCCATTTGTCCGGGTGGGCAGCGCAGTCGAGACTGGTGGATATACCGCCTTCGGTAAGGCCATAGACCTCCCGGAGGTTGCCGGGCCAGCGTGCCATGGCATCGGCAATCACCGCCGACCGCAACGGGGCACTGGTGCAGAGCTTCAGCTTGAAGCTGGAGAGGTCAAACCGGTCAAAATCCGGCTGCGCCAGGATCCGCTGGTATTGCACCGGTACCAGCATGGCGTGCGTAACACGGTGGGTTTCGGCCAGTTGCAGGAACCTGTGGGCATCGAATTTCGCCATCAGCACCAGGGTGCCGCCGTGGTAGAGCGTGGGTAACACTGAAACCAGGGTGGTGTTGGAATAAAGTGGCGTTGATACAAGGTTGATAGCCTCGCCGTCCAACCCATAGCGGCTCATCCTGACCATCTGACGCTGGCGGAAGCGATAATCGTGCAGGATCCCCTTGGGCGTGCCTGTGGTGCCGGAGCTGTAAATGATATTGAACGGATCGTCGAGGGTGACCTGCTCGGGCCGGGCGGTGGCCGTAGTCTGCGCCAGCCAGTCAACCAGGGAGTAACCGGCTCCGTCCAGGGGGCCGGCCAGGCTGATGATGCGCTCGCCGGGTACCTTGGTCAGCTGTGCTCGCAGGCGGCCAAACAGCTCCCGCTGTTGGCCGGAAACGAACAGAAAGCGTGCCTGGCAATCCGCCACCATCAGTGCAAGTGCTTCGCTACTGGCCATGCCAGACAGCGGCACCATACAGCCCCCGGCCACCAGGGTGCCAAGGTACAGGGCGACATCGTCCCGGCTGTTTCCTGACAAGGCAGCCACAGACTCGCCCGGCCGCAGACCGGCCTCGCGTAACCGGTTGGCAATACGGTTTACCTGGTCGACAAGGCTTCGCCAGTCCAGGGTGCCCTGTTCGTCAATCAGGGCCGGGTGGCTGCGACGGGTCTGGGCGTGTTGCTGGATACGATTTCCGATTGCGTCCATGGACTCACTGGGATCGATTGGCGCATAGACCGGCATGTCTCGCTTGCCGCTTTCCATTTTTTGCCCCTCAAACGTTATTGTGTTTTATCTAGTGAAATTAACTTCCGATTATATTGACTCAAAACCAACAGGCGTGACAAATTAACTGGATGGAAAGACCCCAGCACCATCAACCAACAACAATGAGACAGACCGGGGAGCATCGGCATATGGGACGGTTTGATCAACGGGTAGCCATTGTCACCGGTGCCGGCAGCGGCATTGGTCGGGCGACGGCTCTGCGACTCGCTCGGGAGGGTGCGTCAGTGATCCTGGCGGATACCTCTGAGGCCGGTCTGGTGGAAACTGAAAACCAGTTGCCAGAGCGAGCCCGGCGCCTTCGACGGCTGGTGGATGTGGCCAACGAAGCCCAGGTGGATGCGTTGGTCAACGAGGCTATCGCCAGCTTCGGTCAGATCGACGTGCTGTGCAATATCGCCGGCATTGCCAGTACCGGTCAGGGCCACCCGCCGGTGACCGGCAACGACCGTGCCGAGTGGGACCAGGTGCTATCGGTGAACCTGACAGGCACCATGCTTCTGATCAAGCACGTGGCGCCCCATATGCAGGCCCGCAAGCTTGGCGCTATCGTCAACACCGCGTCGGTGGCGGGCATCCGGTCCGGCGCTGGTGGCAATGCCTACAGTGCTTCCAAAGCGGGCGTCATCAACCTGACCATGACAGCAGCCTGTGACCTGGGCAGCGACAACGTGCGGGTGAATGCCGTCTGTCCCGGCCTGGTGGAAACCGGCATGACCCGGGCGGTGTTCGACTACGCCCGCGCCAATGAAAAAGCCCATAAGCTCGGGGCCCGCTGCGAGCTGCGCCGGTATGGCAACCCTGAAGAAATCGCCGCGGCTATCCTGTTTCTTGCCAGCGACGATGCCAGCTACATCACCGGCCAGTCACTGCCCGTGGACGGTGGTAATACCGCGTCCCTTAATATGCCAGGAATGAAAGTGTAATGAGTGAGCAAGAGCCCCTGTTTGCCGATGGAAAAGACCTGCCCGGTTTTCACAGCCTGCTGGGTTATCGTCAGGTCTCCTGGGAGGAGGACGAGGCTGTGCTGGAACTGGAACTGCAGCCCCGGCACCTGAACCTGGGCGGAGTGATTCACGGCGGTGTGCTCACCTCGCTGCTGGATATTGTGCTGGCCCAGGCAGGCACCTATTGCCCCTACCCGGGGCGGATGCGTAAGGCCATCACCCTGTCCCTGACCACCACCTTCACCGGGCAGTGCTCCGGCGGAACGATCAGGGTCACCGGACGTAAGCGCGCCGGAGGCACCCGGATTTTCAACAGTACGGGTGAGGTTCATGACGACAAGGGCAACCTGCTGGCCATCGCCGAAGGTACATTCCGGATCCGGTCCGGCAGCGACAAACCAGAGGGCGTTCCGATCTGACGGAACGGTTACCGACTTAATGCCAACAACACCAAGAGGAAGCGGACATGTTTGAACTGTCTGACAAAGCGAAACAGCTGCAGAATCAGCTGAATGAGTTCATGGATGCCTATATCTACCCGAACGAGCACAAGCATCATGAGCAGATTGAGCAGGCAGAAGACCGCTGGGCGCCGGTTCCGATTATTGAGGAGCTGAAACAGAAGGCAAAATCCGCCGGCCTGTGGAACCTGTTCCTGCCGGAAAGCGAATTCGGCGCCGGGCTGACCAACTACGAGTACGCCCACCTGTGTGAAGTGATGGGTCGCTCGGCCATGGCCCCTGAGGTATTCAACTGTTCCGCCCCTGATACAGGCAACATGGAAACCATCGCCCGCTATGGCAATAAAGAGCAGCAGGAGCAATGGCTGAAGCCTCTGCTGGATGGCGAGATCCGTTCCTGTTTCTCAATGACCGAGCCGGATGTGGCGTCGTCAGATGCCACCAACATTGCCTGTGATATCCGCCGCGAGGGTGAAGAGTACGTGATCAACGGCAAAAAGTGGTGGTCCTCCGGTGCCATGACCACCACCTCGAAGATCGCCATCGTGATGGGCAAGACCGACCCTCAGGCCGAGAAGCACAAGCAACAGTCGATGATTCTGGTGCCGCTGGATGCGCCGGGCGTGAAAATGATTCGCCCCCTGACGGTGTTCGGCTATGACCACGCGCCCCATGGCCATGCGGAGATTCACTACGAAAACGTGCGGGTGCCGGTGAGCAACATCCTGCTGGGCGAGGGCCGGGGGTTCGAGATTGCCCAGGGCCGCCTCGGGCCTGGCCGTATCCATCACTGCATGCGCACCATCGGCGTCGCCGAGCGGGCTCTGGAGCTGATGTGCAAGCGTGCCAATGCCCGGGAGGCCTTCGGCAAGCCGCTGTCCAGTTTTGATTCCATCCGCAAGGACATTGCACGCAGTCGCATCGAGATCGAGCAGGCAAGGCTGATGACCCTGAAGGCGGCGCATATGATGGACACCGTCGGCAACAAGGTGGCCCGTCAGGAAATCGCGATGATCAAGGTGATTGCACCGAGCATGGCGCTGAAGGTGCTGGACCGGGCAATTCAGGTGCACGGCGGAGCCGGTGTTTCCCAGGACACCTTCCTGGCCGAAGCCTGGGCCAAGGTACGGACTCTGCGGTTGGCAGACGGGCCCGATGAGGTTCATCTGGATTCTGTGGCCAAGATTGAGCTTCGCCAATACCGCTAAAACGATAACCTCTGAATCAGGGGGAGAGCGGTTGGGCTGATGTCCTTCCGGGACACGCCGTGAATACGTTCATGTAGGCTTGAGCAAAACATCCCTGTTTTGCACAGTCCCTGAAGGACATCACCCCGCCCACTCCCGTGCTTCAGTGCATGAGGATCGAAGAATGAATAATCCACTGTTTGACATGACCGGCAAGGTCGCGCTGATTACCGGCTCCACCAAAGGCATCGGCCGCGCCATCGCCGAAGAAATGGCCCGCCTGGGTGCCAAAGTCGTGATCTCCAGCCGAAAGGCCGAGGCCTGTGAGCAGGTGGCCAGTGAACTGAAAGCCCAGGGCTACGAGGCCATCGCCATTCCCTGCCATGTTGGTAAAAAAGACCAGCTGCAGAACCTGGTGGATAAAACCAACGAGGCCTGGGGCACTATCGATGTGCTGGTATGCAACGCCGCCACCAACCCGGTGTACGGCACCACCGCTGAAATGACCGACGACGCCTGGGACAAGATCATGGACACCAACGTCAAGGGCACCTTCTGGCTGACGAACATGGTGCTGCCGCAGATGGCGGAAAAAGGCGAAGGTGCTGTGGTGCTGCTGTCCAGCATCGCCGGTATGCGGGGCAACACCACCATCGGAACCTACGGCGTTTCCAAGGCCGCAGAAGCTGCCCTGGCGCGGAACCTGGCAGTGGAGTGGGGCCCGAAAGGTATCCGGATTAACAGCATCGCCCCCGGCCTGATCAAAACCGACTTCGCCCGGGCGCTGTGGGAAGACCCGGTACGGGTCAAACGCGCCGAAGACAAAACGCCGCTGCGCAGAATTGGCGACCCGGTCGACATCGCCGGCCTGGCGGTGTTTCTTTCCACCAGGGCCAGCGCCTACATCACCGGCCAGGTCATCGTAGCCGACGGCGGCGAAACGATTTGCTAGGGGCCGACGCCCCAAAACTGAAGGCAAAACAAAAATGAGCATCACCCCAGAGCTGGTAGACGTCCTCCCGGCCCACAAATTCGATGAAGCCAGACTCCTGACCTGGCTGCAGCAGACCATACCGGGCTTCGGCACAAGGCTGGATGTCCGGCAATTCCAGGGGGGCCAGTCCAACCCCACGTTTCTGCTGGACACCGACAGCAGCCAATACGTGCTGCGCAAAAAGCCGCCTGGCAAAACCCTGCCCTCCGCCCACATGGTAGAACGAGAGTACAAAGTCATGCGTGCCCTGTCCGAGCACACCAGTGTCCCGGTGCCAAACACCCGGGCTCTGTGCGAAGACAGCAATGTCATCGGCACCCCGTTCTACGTCATGGACTATCTTGAGGGCCGTATTGTCAGCCACTCGGCGCTGCGGGCGCTGGATCGCCAGGAACGGCTGCCGGCCCATCACTCGGCCATCGACACCCTGGCGCGCCTTCACTCGGTGGATGTGAAGGCGGTCGGTCTTGGTGACTTTGGCAGGCCGGAAGGTTATGTGGCCCGGCAGGTGGCTCGATGGAGCAAACAGTACCTGGCTTCCAAAACCGACGAGCTTCCGGCAATGGACAAGCTTATGGCCTGGCTTCCGGAGAACCTGCCCTCGACCGACGAATGCGCCATCGCCCATGGCGATTACCGCTTTGGCAATCTGATGCTGGCGCCGCAGCGGCCCGAGGTTATTGCCATCCTCGACTGGGAGCTGTCCACCCTCGGTCACCCGCTGGCGGACCTGGCGTATTACTGTCTGCCGTACTACCTGCCGTCGGACCTGCAGGGCATGCGAGGACTGCAGGGAGAAGACCTGGAGGCGCTGGGTATTCCGGACGAACAGGAAACCATTGCCCGATACTGTCGGCAGACCGGCCGGGACGGCATCGCCGACTGGCACGTGTTCCTGGCGTTTTCCCTGTTCCGGCTGGCGTCTATTCTTCAGGGTGTCTACAAGCGGGCTCTGGATGGCAATGCCGCCAATGCCGATGCCCTGGAGGTTGGCCGGCGGGCCAGCCTTCTGGCCGATGTCGGCTGGCGGATTGCCAGTGAGGGACCATCGTCATGAACGATCCCATGGTCAAACGCATCCTAATCACCAATGATGACGGCATCAACGCGCCAGGCCTGAAAGTGCTCGAGCAGATCGCCCGCAACCTGGCCGAGGAGGTCTGGGTGGTGGCGCCGGAGCATGATCGTAGCGGCGCCGGCCAGAGCATCTCCATTCATGATCCTTTGCGGGTGTATGAGCAGGGTGACAGGCGCTATGCAGTCTCCGGTACGCCGGCGGACTGTGTGCTTTATTCGCTGGCCCGGTGGTTCGGGGAAACCCCGCCGGATCTGGTGCTTTCCGGGGTGAACTGCGGGGCCAATATCAGCGATTCCGTGCAGTATTCCGGAACCGTCGGCGCGGTGCTGAGTGCCGAACATATGGGCATACCTGCCATGGCACTGAGCCAGGCGTTTCTGAGTCGCGAAGGCGTGGACTGGTCGCCGGTTTCCATTCATGGCGAGGCCATCATCAGGCAGCTGTGGCAGCCAGGTCTGAATCGGGCCTGGAACGTCAACTTTCCCGCCTGCGAGGCGGCCGCCATCAGCCGGGCCCGGTGGTGCCGGGAGTCCAACGGCTCCATACAGCGCGCCCGCCTGCAGGCGGGTCAGGATGCCCGCAGTCTGCCGTACTGGTGGCTGGGATTTGATCGCAGTTCGCGTCACATTGTGGCGCCCGATGAAGACGCCAGCGTGCTGCGGGACAAAGCCATCGCCATTACGCCATTACGCCACCAGGACCGCCTGCCCGGCGGCGCTGACGTTTTTGATTTGGCCGCATCAGCGGCCCACTGAACCGAAAAAGGGGATCACAACAATGCCATTTACCCGCCATCACGCCGTGTGGCCCAGGGAACTGCCCAAAAGCCTGGCCTTGCCACGAACCAGCGTGTTTACCAACCTTGAGATTTCGGCGCGGCGCTATCCGGACCGTAACGCCATCGTTTTCTACGATGCACCCATGACCTACAGCCAGCTGTTCCGGGAAGTGGAGGCCATGGCCGGCTACCTGCAGGCTCAGGGCGTCGCTAAAGGTGATCGGGTGTTGCTGTACATGCAGAACTCCCCGCAATACGTCATTGCCTATTACGCCATTCTGCGGGCGGATGCCGTGGTAATCCCTATCAACCCGATGAACCGAGCGGCGGAACTGGAGCACTTTGTTGCTGATACCGGTGCCAATGTCTGCCTCGCAGGTCAGGAACTGGCCGGCTTTATTGCCCCGTTGCTGGAGACCACCGATCTCAACCACATCGTGGTAGCTTCCTACAGC
The DNA here is from genome assembly GCF_000235625.1 of Marinobacter manganoxydans MnI7-9. GTDB lineage: Bacteria > Pseudomonadota > Gammaproteobacteria > Pseudomonadales > Oleiphilaceae > Marinobacter > Marinobacter manganoxydans. The sequence continues at coordinate 250,158 of NZ_AGTR01000085.1, forward strand.
AGCTATATCGCCCCGGACACCGATCTGGCCTTGCCAGCGGAAGTCGCCGCTCCAGCCTGGTCAGAGGACCTGGCCGGCATGGTCAGCTGGGAGCAGGCGCTGGCGGAAGGCCATGCGCCCTCGGCGCACACCGCAGGCCCGGCCGATCTCTCCGTGATTCCCTACAGTTCCGGCACCACCGGCGCGCCGAAGGGCTGCATGCACACTCATCGCAGCGTGATGGCTACCGCCGTGCACCGGGCCTTCTGGAACCTGAGCACCGCCAGTACGGTGCAGCTGGCCACCTTGCCATTCTTCCACGTCACCGGCATGACCGGTTCCATGAACAGCCCCATCTACAGCGGCTCCACTACAGTGATCATGACTCGCTGGGAGCGGACCACCGCGGCGCGGCTGATCGAAAGGTATAAAGTCACCGGCTGGACCAACATTGTCACCATGGCGGTGGACTTCCTCTCCAACCCCGACATTGGCCGGTACGACCTGTCGAGTCTCACCACCATCGGCGGGGGCGGGGCTGCGATGCCAGAGGCCGTGGCCGCCAAGCTCAAGGCCATGACCGGTCTTGATTATATTGAGGGGTATGGCCTTTCAGAAACCATGGCAGCCACTCACATCAACCCCTCGAGCCGTCCGAAGCCCCAGTGCCTCGGCATCCCGGTGTTTGATGTCGACAGCCGGATCATTGATGTTGACACCCTGCAGGAAAAAGGCCCTGGCGAGACCGGCGAAATCGTCTCCAGCGGGCCGCAGGTTACCATCGGGTACTGGAACCGGCCCGCGGAAACCGAAACTGCGTTTGTGGAGATCGATGGCAAGCAGTTTTTCCGCACCGGCGATCTGGGTTACTACGATGAGGAGGGCTATTTCTTCATGGTCGACCGGGTCAAGCGGATGATCAACGCATCCGGTTACAAGGTCTGGCCGTCCGAGGTGGAGGGCCTGATGTACCGCCATCCCGGGATTCATGAGGTCTGCATTATTTCCTCGCCGGACCCGAAGCGCGGAGAGACCGTTAAGGCCTGCATCGTGCTGACTCCGGAGGCGGAGGGAGAAACGAGCGAAGAGGACATCATCGCCTGGTGCAAGGAGCAGATGGCAGCCTACAAGATTCCCACCCTGATCGAGTTTGTCGACCAGCTGCCAAAGTCGCCAACCGGTAAGCTGATGTGGCGGGCGCTGCAGGAAGAGGAGTGGGAAGCCAAGTCCTGAGCGACTCAGCTCCGCACATACATGGCGAGATGTTCGGCTACGCAGGCGGGCTTTTCCCCGCCTCGGATTTCCAGGGTGGTGCGATAGGTGGCCAGCGTCCGCTGCTCATCTACCCTGGTCACGTCCAACAGCTCCATTTTGCTGCGGATCTGCGCGCCGGCTTTTACCGCTGCCGGGAAGCGCAGCTTGTTAAGCCCGTAATTGATACTGGCGCTCTTGCCTCGCACATTGATGACCTGTTGATTCAGCAGGGGAATCAGTGATGCCGTCAGAAATCCGTGCGCTACGGTGCTCTTCCAGGGCGACTCTCGCCTGGCTCTCTCCACATCAAGATGTATCCATTGATGATCGCCGGTGGCATCGGCGAAGGCCTGTATCATTTCCTGGCTGATGGTTTTCCAGGGACTGTGGCCAATCACCGAGTTCTTGTGATGGGTCAGATCGTCCAGTTGCACTGTCAGCATAGCCGTAGTCCCCGCTGGGCGTCAGACCGCATAACCCGGATTCTTGCTGTCCAGAAGTCGGATCAGTGCCGGCCAGGTCAGTTTCGCTGCCATGCCCAATTGTTGCGACTGATCGGCGGTGGTGCGAATGGCCTGTTCCGAGGGTAGGTGGGTGGGGCCACAGCTCTGGGCCTTGACCTGGATCTCGCAGGCTTTCATCAGGAAATACAGGTAGGTAAAGGTCTCCGGTACGTCCTTGCCTGCGGTCAGCACGCCGTGGTTGCGCAGTATCATCATGGACCGGTTGCCCAGGTCCCGGATCAGCCGATCGCGTTCGTCCAGATTGAGTGCCACGCCTTCGTACTCGTGATAGCAGAGGTGGTCGAGGCACAGCATGGCAGTCTGGCTCAGGGGCAGCAGGCCGTCCCGGTGTGCCGATACTGCGACCCCGTCCGGTGCGTGCAGGTGCATCACCGCGCCGGCATCGTCCCGGCCCATATGCACCGCGCTGTGAATGGTGAAACCGGCGGGATTGACGCGTCCCAGGCCGGCTGCCTCCACCACTTGGCCTTCCTGGTCGACCTTGACCAGCGACGAGGCGGTGATTTCATGAAACAGCAGTCCGTAAGGGTTGATCAGGAAGTGGTGATCCGGCCCGGGTACCCGGGCCGAGAGATGGGTGAACACCAGATCATCCCAGCCGAACAGGGCCACCAGCCGATAGGCGGCGGCCAGCTCGGTGCGGACCTGCCACTCGGCTTTCCTGAGATCCTGTTCCGTTGACGGTTCATTTGTTGTCATTATTGATCTCTTCGGGCCCAAGATTTCGTTTGTTTGCGGACCTTTACTTTAGCAGGGCCGCAAAGCGCTCCAGATGGAAGTCGTCGTCGCCCAGTTGATGGTTGATCATCACAAGCCGCTTGGCGTAGTGGGCAAAGTTGTACTCCCAGGTCATACCGATACCGCCGTGGGACTGGATGCCCTGCTCGGAAATGAACTGGCCACTGCGGCCAATCACATTCTTGGCGGCGGCCAGAATCCGGCGGCGCTCGTCGCTCTGGGGCTCGTCGGCAACGCTGGCTGCCAGGATGGCCATGGAGCGGGCCTGCTCAAGCTCCGACATCATATCCACCATTCGATGCTGAAGTACCTGGAATTTGCCGATGGGTACGCCGAATTGTTTGCGCTGTTTCAGGTACTCCAGAGTCAGGTCACAGGCCACTTCCATGGCGCCCACAGCCTCACCGCATAAAGCGGAAATGGCGCGTCCGGCCTGGTATTCAATGACTTCTGCGGCCTTGCCTTCTTCACCGAGCAGGGCACCGGGGCCCAGCTTGACGTTGTTCAGGAACAGGTCGCAGCCCCTGGAACCATCAATGGTGGGGTAGGTGCGATGTTCCAGCCCTTCGGCATCGGCGCTGATCAGGAACAGGCTGATGCCATCGGCATCGCGGCTGTTGCCGGAAGTACGGGCAGAGACGACCAGTACATCGGCACAGTGGCCGCCAATGACCACGGCCTTGCGACCGTTCAGCACGTAGCCGTCCCCGGACTTCTCGGCACGGGCTTCCACGTCATTCAGGTCGTAAAAGCTCTGGGGCTCCTGAAGACCGACAGCTGCGCGTGTCTCGCCGCTGGCGATGCCGCCAAGCCATTGTTCGTGCTGCTCACTGTTGCCGGCCTGGCTGATCAGCCCGCCACCGAGAACCACGGACTGGAGGTAAGGCTCGATACACAGGCCTCGACCCAGTTCGGTCATCACGCTTTGCACTTCAACGCCAGTACCGCCAAATCCACCGAGTTCCTCCGGAAAGGGGACGGCGGTCAGACCCAGTTCACCCAGCTGTTTCCAGAAGTCGGCGCTGAAGCCCAGCTCCGATTCGCTGTATTCCAGGCGTTTCTCAAAACTGTATTCACCGCGCACCAGGCGGGCCACGGTGTCCTGCAGCATCTGCTGCTCTTCGTTGAGTCGGAAATCCATGGTCGCCTCCTTAAAGCCCGAGAATCATTTTCGACACGATATTCTTCTGGATCTCGTTGGATCCGCCGAAAATCGACAGCTTGCGGTTGTTGAAGTACTGGGGAGTTACCGGTGCGGCGTTCTCGTCCGAGAGGAAATCGCCGTCGTAATCCAGGTCCATTTCCTCTTCCACAAACGGGATGGCATAGGGACCAATGGCTCGGCGGGCCAGGTCGTTGATGGTCTGACGGATTTCGGTACCGCGTACTTTCAGCATGGAGCTTTCCGCACCCGGCATGCCGCCGCCTTCCACCGAGGCGATAATGCGCAGGTTGCTGATTGACGCCGCCATCAGGTCAATCTCAACCTTGGCAATGCGCTGGCTGAACGACGCATCCTCTATTAGCGGGCGACCGTTCTTGGTCCGGCGGGTCGCCAGCTCCTTCAGGTGCTGCAATGCGGCTTTGGAAATGCCGATGCCGGCCAGACCGGTGCGTTCGTAGGTCAGCAGGTACTTGGCGTAGGTCCAGCCCTTGTCTTCCTCGCCCACGAGATTCTCCACGGGAACTTTCACATCCTCGAAGAACACTTCGTTAACTTCGTGCTCGCCATCAAGAGTGATGATAGGGCGCACGGTAATGCCTGGGGTGTCCATGTCCATCAGCAGGAAGGAAATGCCTTCCTGCGCTTTCACCTCGGTATTGGTGCGAACCAGGCAGAAAATCATGTTGGCGTGCTGGCCCAGGGTGGTCCAGGTTTTCTGGCCATTCACAATGTAATGGTCGCCGTCGCGCACTGCCCGGGTCTTGAGAGAGGCCAGGTCCGAGCCCGCGCCCGGCTCGGAATAGCCCTGGCACCACCAGTCTTCGCCAGTGAGAATGCGTGGCAGGTATCTCTGTTTCTGCTCTTCGGTGCCAAACTTGATAATCACTGGCGCCACCATGTTTACGCCGAAGGGTACAGAGCGCGGTGCGCCATAGCGGGACGACTCTTCGTCCCAGATGTGCTTCTGAACAGGACTCCAGTTCACACCGCCGTATTCTTCCGGCCAATGGGTGGCGTACCAGCCCTGTTCATTGAGGATCTTTTGCCAGCGCTGATGGTCTTCTTTGGATAGCCGGCGGAACCCCTTTACCTTGGCGGCGATATCCGCAGGCAGTTTCTCATCCAGGAATGCGCGGACTTCGTCACGGAAAGCGAGTTCCTCGGCGGTGTAGTTCAAGTTCATGGGGAAAACCTCGTTCGCGTTGATCTGTCTATCAGCTGAAAGCCTGGATGCCGGTCTGTCCGCGACCCAGAATCAGGGCGTGGACGTCGTGGGTACCCTCGTAGGTGTTCACCGCCTCGAGGTTCATCACGTGGCGAATCACATGGTACTCGTCGGAAATGCCGTTACCGCCGTGCATGTCCCGGGCAACCCGGGCGATGTCCAGGGCTTTGCCACAATTGTTGCGCTTGAGCAGTGAAATGGCGTCCGGTGTTACCGTGCCGGCATCCATCATCCGGCCCAGCTGGAGAACCGCCTGCAGGCCGATGGTGATCTCTGTCTGCATGTCCACCAGCTTTTTCTGGACCAGCTGGTTGGCAGCCAGGGGCTTGCCGAACTGTATGCGCTCCAGGGTGTAATTGCGGGCGGCATGCCAGCAGAACTCGGCAGCACCGAGCGAACCCCAGCTAATGCCAAAACGGGCCTTGTTCAGACAGCTGAAGGGGCCTTTCAGGCCCTCTACGTCCAGACGATTCTCTTCCGGAACGAACACCTCATCCATGAAGATGGAGCCGGTCTCCGACGCCCGCAGGGAGAATTTGCCCTCGATCTTCGGCGCGTCCAGACCTTTGGCGCCTTCGCGCTCAATTACAAAGCCGTTCACCTTGCCATCAAACTTGGCCCAGACTACAAAGATGTCGGCAATCGGGGAGTTGGTGATCCAGGTCTTGGAGCCACTTAGCAGGTACCCGCCATCAACTTTCTTGGCACGGGTTTCCATGCCGCCGGGATCGGAGCCATGGTTGGGCTCGGTCAGGCCGAAACAGCCAACGTATTCACCGGAGGCCAGCTTGGGCAGGATGCGTTTTTTCATCGCTTCCTGACCGTAGGAATAGATCGGGTACATGACCAGGGAGGACTGAACGCTCAGGGCTGAACGATAGGCGGAATCCACCCGTTCCACTTCCCGGGCAATCAGGCCGTAACAGACGTGGTTCAGCCCCGGGCCGCCGTATTCCTCCGGCAGGGTCGCACCCAGCATGCCGAGTTCGCCCATCTGGTTGAAGATAGTGCGGTCGAACTTCTCATGCCGGTTGGCCTCGGTGATGCCGGGCATCAGTTGCTGGTCGCAGAAGCTGCGAATACTGTCTCGGACCTGGCGTTCGGTTTCGTCCAGTTGTGAGTCGAAATCCAGCAGGTCATTCCAGGGTGCGAAAGCCATTTGTAGTCTCCTGAAAGCGAATATCGGGTGTCCGGTTGAGGTCCGGTTATAGGGACACCGGACCAATCTGTGCTATCTTTGTGTTAACACAGTTTCATTAAGCGAAACTGTGTTTTGTAATTCGATATTGAAAGACTAATCCGGGTGTTGTGGAAATGCAAGCAGTGTTCAAATCTGACTGGGCGCTCCTGCCGTGAGCAATATGCTGAAGTGGCTCGTGTCCCTGGCTGTGGTAACAGAGCTGGTGGCCATCTGCCTTGGGCATCGCGAACTGAGCGCGTTCGCCGGCGTTATGTTTGTCGGGGCCTTCCTGCTCGGCATTGGTGCAGGGCACCTTCAGGGTTACGCGCGGGTGTTGCTGGTGATTGCACTGGCAGTGCTCGGAGCCTTTGCTGTACAAGGCTCCCTGAATACCGCGCAATTGGTGAAAGCGGCCTCCGATGCGGCCTTTTATTCGGCTTTTCTGGGCAGCCTGGGAATGATGCAGTGCCTGGTACGCCGGTTCGAGGTGCTGCGCCGGATTCATGATGTGCTGCTGGGTGGCAAGCCAGTGTTGCTCTATCCCAAGTACGCCCTGGTCAGCTGTGGTGTTGCAACGGTGTTGAGTTTTGGAATGATGAGCCTGTTGTGCGGCACACTTGCTGAGACCCTTCGTGAGCGGGGCATTACCGGCGAATCCCGTCTGCAGTGGCTGCGTAGCGTCCTGATCAGTGCCCTGAGGGGCTTTGCGCTGGTGCCGCTGGTGGCGCCCACCAGTGTCGCTGTAGCAATTCTTACCCGGGAACTGCCCCAGTTGAGCTGGTCCCAGCTGTTGCCGTTCGGATTGGTAGCCGCATTGTTGATGGTGTTGATTGGCTGGGTGCTCGAGCAGAGCCGGTTTCGCAAGATCAGCAATGAGCGTGTCGCCGTTGAAGGCTGGCTGCCGGGTACCGGAAGTCTGCTGGCGCTGATCCTCGTGGTCTTCTCGCTGATGGCGGCACTGGTGGCGACGACCGGGTTCAAGGTATCGGTAGCGGCCATGCTTTCCGTCCCGACCGTAACCCTGATCTACATGTTGTGGCAGGAACGTGGGCTGATACCGGTTTTGCGAGAGGGCGCGGGCCAGGTGTGGAACATGCACAACGAGATGGCCATTTTCGCCGCCTCTGCAATCCTCGGTGTGGCATTGTCCGCAGTGATACCGGCCGATGCCCTGGCCGGCCTGGTGGCCACAGGGAGCGGCGTTTTCCTGGTGGCCGTTCTGGGCATGCTAATGATGCCGATGTTCTCGATGATCGGAGTTATTCCGATCACGGTCTTGAGTGTTCAGGCCGGTTTGTTGCCACAGCTGGTTGCTGAGGGTATGCACCTTCTGCCGGTGGCCGTGGCCCTGGTGATTGGCTTCTCCCTGGCCATGATGCTTTCGCCCTTCGGCCCCTCGGTGATGCTGCTATCCAGGTTCGGGCAAATCTCACGGTGGGTTGTGGCGTTTCGCTGGAACGGTCTGTTCGTGCTGATCGCCCTGCCGCTGCTGCTGGTACTGACGGCTCTGGTGGCCTGGCTGACGCCGGGCCACTAGCTCAGATCAGTATCCCCTTTCAGTATCCACGACCCCGGTAATCGGGCGGCCCTGGGCATGATCCCGGATTTTTCCGGTGATCTGTTCCAGGGTGGCGTCCCGCAGGGTTCTGGCGGAAATGTGAGGCGTGATGGTGATGTCCTCCCGCTGCCAGAAAGGATGATCCTCGGGCAGAGGCTCTTTGCGGAACACATCCAGGGAAGCCTTTCGCAGTATGCCCTCGTCCAGAGCTCTGAGCAGATCGTCCTCCACCAGATGTTCACCCCGGCCAACGTTGATCAGCACGGCACCCGGCTGGAGCTGGCTCAGCAGATCATAGTTGATGATGTCCCGGGTTTCGTCGGTCAGGGGCAGGGTGTTCACCAGAACCCGTGTCGATTTCAGAAACCCGGCGAGCTGGTCCGGACCGGCATGGGTGCTGACACCCTCCAGGCTGTGCTCTCCTCGCGCCCAGCCGCTCACCCGGTAATCCAGAGCTGCCAATGTTCGTGCCACGCGCTTGCCGATATGGCCAAGCCCCATAACGCCCACGGGCCACTCGCTGCGCTTCATGGGGCGGTGAATTTTCCAGACGCCTTGGCGTTGCTGCTCCCGATAGGTTTCCATTTCGCGGTTTGCTTCCAGAAGCTGATGCAGCACGTACTCAGCCATCTGCGCCGACATGCCCGCGTCTTCCAGGCGCACTACGGTCAGATCTTTCGGCAGGTTCGGCACCTTCAATAGCCCGTCAATGCCGGCTCCCAGGTTGAATACCGCCTTCAGGTTCTTCTCCCGTTCGAACAGGGCTGAAGGTGGTTGCCAGACGATGGCGTAGTCCGCGTTGACCGCCGGCCCGTCCGGATCCCAGACGTAAATCTCTGCATCTGGCAGGAGTTCGCGGATGGGGACTGTCCAGCGTTCGGGTTTGGGATCGCCTGCCACAAAAAGAATCTTCATTTCGCCTCCGGGGTCGCCACGGGGTTTGATGGCTGCTAACGTGTTTTGCAATGCAGAATAAAGTATCGAGTTGGATGGGTAAAGGCGGTACGAAATACCGCAATGCGAGTTTCATTTTGAAACATAACTACCAATCGTTTCATATTTGGTACGGATTTTGACAATACTTTCTGGTACTTGATTTCTGCAGCGATTAAAATGATGAATCCTTAATTATTCACCATATTAATACACCGGTTACCGGAGCGGGCGACGCGGTTGGAGGACGTCCCATTATGGCAGGAAAAAAGCAGATCTCACCCGAACTGAAAGTGGCATCCACTGACGGTAAGCCCGTGAAGCCGGAAAAAGACCGCAAGTTTGTCGAGGCCCTGTCCCGCGGCCTGGACGTGCTCCGCGCCTTCAGCCAGGGTCCTGTCATCCTGGGGAACCAGGACATCGCCCGCATCACCGGGCTGCCCAAGCCGACCGTGTCGCGGATGACCTACACCCTCACCAAGCTGGGTTACCTCAGCTACAACACCCAGCTGGAGAAATACCAGCTGAGCTCCGGGGTGCTGGCACTTGGCTATGCCTACGTGTCCAATCTCAAGGTGCGTCAGCTGGCCAAACCCTACATGGACGAGTTCGCTCGCCAAACCAACATGTCCGTTGGCCTCACCTGCCGGGACCGGTTGCATATGATCTACGTGGAAAACCGTCTGCCACCGGAAGCCTCCCTGTTGCGGATGGATATCGGCCTGAAACTGCCGATGGCCAGTACCTCCGCCGGCCGCGCCTACTACTGTGCCGTCAGCGACAAGGCTCGCCTGGTGATTGACGACGCCATGGCCGAAAAATATGGTGATGCCTGGCCAGAGAAGAAGCAGGGCCTCGACCAAGCCATGAAGGACTACAAGGAACACGGCTTCTGCCTGTCCATCGGCGAGTGGGACCGCAACATCAACTCCGCTGGCGTGCCCATTCATCTGCAGGATGGCACCATCATGGCTCTGACCTGTGCCGCACCGTCTTACCTGGTGCCGGCCGAAAAGCTTCGCGGTTCCATTGCCCACCAGTTGGCCATGCTGGCAGGTGATATCGAATCGCTGGGTGTTTGATAACAGTCGTGAAGTAACGAAGGGAGGTGGCGAGCAGGCCCTACAGAAACCGTGCGGAGCCATGGATGGCGGAGCCGAGCGTACAAGGATGTATTCACAGCGTGTTTCTGTAGGGCCTGCTCGCCACCTCCCGACAAACTCCAAACCAAGAAACCGCAGAAGAACCCCTGCGGTTTTTTTGTGCCTGTAGTTTAATGGGTGGTTGAAACCACAAACGAACTTGTATTAAATCGTACGCATGTTTCGCTAGTTAAAACCACATTTCAGAAAGAATGCGAGGAGAAATCATGTCTGAGGTCGTTAGCTATAACCGGGAAGGCAACATCGGCGTTATTACCGTGAACTACCCGCCGGTAAACGCCCTCGGGCAGGCTGTTCGTTCCGGTCTGCTCGCAGCCCTGGAGCAGGGCCAGAAAGATACAGAGGCCAAGGCACTGCTGCTGGTTTGCGAAGGGCGCACCTTTATTGCCGGTGCCGACATCCGTGAGTTCGGCAAACCCATGCAGGAGCCCACACTGCCGACACTCGTGAATACCTTTGAAAACAGCGACAAGCCGCTGGTTGCCGCGATCCATGGCACCGCCCTGGGTGGTGGTCTGGAAACCGCACTGAGCTGTCACTACCGGGTTGCGGTCAGCAGTGCCAAGGTGGGCCTGCCGGAAGTCAAGCTGGGCCTTCTGCCCGGTGCCGGTGGCACACAGCGGCTTCCGCGCCTGACCGGTGCCCAGAAAGCACTGGAGATGATTACCACCGGCGAGTTTGTCGGCGCCAACGATGCCCTGGCCCTGGGCATTCTTGATGCCGTAGAGGAAGGCGACGATATCCGCGCTGTAGGCATGGCCTATGCGCAGAAAGTGGTCGACGAAGGCAAGCCGGTACGTCGTGTTCGCGATATCACCGACAAAATCGACGCGGACAAGGGCAGCGATGTCTTTGACCAGTTCCGTGACGAGCTGAAGAAGCGGGCCCGCGGTCTGTTCTCTCCGTTCAAGTGTGTCGACGCTGTGGAAGCGGCCTTCAATCTGCCTTTTGACGAAGGCATGAAGCGCGAGCGGGAGCTGTTCATGGAATGCATGGAGTCACCCCAGCGCGCTGGTCTGATCCATTCGTTCTTTGGCGAGCGTGAGGTCTCCAAGGTCAAGGGGCTGCCGAAGGATACTCCGGTTCGTGACGTCAAGAGCGTTGGCATTATCGGCGCCGGCACCATGGGTGGCGGTATTGCCATGAACTTCGTCAATGTGGGCATTCCGGTCACCATCGTGGAAGTAAAACAGGACGCTCTGGACAAGGGCCTGGCCATTATCCGCCGCAACTACGAGAACTCCGCCAAGAAGGGCAAACTGACCCAGGAGCAGGTGGAGCAGCGGATGGCGCTGATCACCACGAGCCTGACCTACGACGATTTCCGGGACGTTGATCTGGTGATCGAGGCGGTGTTCGAGGACATGGCCATCAAAAAAGAAATCTTTGCCAAGCTTGATGAGGTCTGCAAGCCGGGTGCGATTCTGGCGTCCAACACCTCAACCCTGGATATCGACGAGATTGCGTCTGCCACCAAGCGCCCGGAAGACGTGGTGGGTATGCACTTCTTCAGCCCGGCTAACGTGATGAAGCTGCTGGAGAACGTGCGTGGCAGCAAGACCTCCGATGAGGTCAAAGCCACGGTGATGGCGGTTGCCAAGAAGATCAAGAAAGTGGGCGTCATGGTGGGTAACTGCTACGGCTTTGTCGGCAACCGGATGCTCCACAAGCGCGGCACCGAGGCCATGTCCCTGGTGGACGAGGGCGCCACCCCGCAGCAGGTCGACAAGGTGCTGACCGATCTCGGTTTCCCCATGGGCCAGTTCGCGATGTCTGATCTTGCAGGGATCGATGTCGGCTATCGCATCCGGGAAGAACGGCGCAAGGCCGGTGAAGACATCCCGGCCAGCTGGATGGACAAGCTTGCGGAGCAGGGTCGCCTTGGCCAGAAGACCCAGGCAGGTGTATACAAGTATGAGGAAGGCAGCCGCAAGCCGATTCCTGATCCGGAAGTGGAGCAGCTGATCGAGCAGTTCCGCAAGGAGCAGGGGATCACGCCCCGGGAGATTTCCGACCAGGAAATCCTCGAGCGCTGCGTGTATGTGATGATCAATGAGGGCGCGAAGATCCTGGAGGAAGGCATCGCCGATCGTCCGCTGGATATCGACATTGTCTGGATCTACGGCTATGGCTTCCCGGCCTATCGCGGTGGCCCCATGTTCTGGGCCGATCAGGAAGGTCTGGACACCATTCTCTCAGCGGTTAAGAAGTACCAGGATACCGTTGGTGGCGAGCAGTGGGAGCCGGCGGCTCTGCTCGAGAAGCTGGTTGCTGAAGGCCGTAAGTTCGCTGACCTGTAACTTGGCGGGCGGGTCGCGGGGCGGGGTGTCTTTTCCTTTGGGAAAAGCAACTCGCTTTGCTCAGACATCTTTTCCCGGCGGAAAAGACACCCCGCCCCACGACCGGCTTAGCTGAGTGTTTAGGCTAACCCGACCTACATGTTTCAAAAATTGAGGGCATTGTTATGTCTGATGCAGTAATCGTCTCCACCGCGCGCACCGGCCTTGCGAAATCCTACCGGGGCTTTTTGAACAACACGCACAGCGTGGATATGGCAGGTCACGTTATCAAGCATGCTGTTGAGCGCGCAGGTATTGATCCGTCTATTGTTGAGGATGTGATCATGGGCGCGGCCTACCAGGAGGGCGCCCAGGGCCGGAATATTGCCCGTCTGGCGGCCATCCGCGCCGGTCTTCCGGTGACCACTGCCGGGTTCTCCATTAACCGGTTCTGCAGCTCGGGGTTGCAGTCCATTGCCCTGGCGGCACAGCGGGTGGTGTCCGAGAAAGTACCCGCCATGGTGGCCGGGGGCGTTGAGTCCATTTCCCTGGTGCAGAACGAGAAGATCAATAGCTTCCACGCCACCAACGAGTGGCTGATGAAGAACAAGCCCGAGCTGTACCTTTCGATGATTGAGACGGCGGATATTGTCGCCAAGCGCTACAACGTCAGCCGTGAAGCCCAGGATGAGTATTCGCTGATCTCCCAGCAGCGCACGGCGGCGGCCCAGCAGGCTAGCAAGTTTGACGATGAGATCGTGCCTTTCGATGCCACCATGCTGGTCAAGGACAAGGAAACCGGTGAGGTCAGTGAAAAGCAGGTGACCCTGAAAGGTGACGAGTGTAATCGCCCGAATACGACCCTTGAGGGCCTGGCGGGTCTGGAGCCGGTGCGTGGTCCGGAGCAGTTCATCACGGCGGGCAACGCCAGCCAGCTGTCGGACGGCGCCTCCGTTTGCACGGTGATGAACAGCACCTATGCCGAGAAGCACAACATTGAACCCATGGGTATTTTCCGTGGCTTCGCTGTGGCGGGTTGTGAGCCGGATGAGATGGGCATCGGCCCGGTGTATGCGATTCCGCGCCTGCTTGAGCGCAATGGTCTGACCATGGATGACATTGATCTGTGGGAACTGAACGAAGCCTTCGCGTCGCAGGTGATTTACTGTCGTGACCGCCTGGGCATTCCCATGGAGAAGCTGAATGTAAACGGCGGCTCAATTTCCATCGGCCACCCCTTTGGTGTTACCGGCGCCCGCCAGACAGGCCACGCCCTGATCGAAGGCAAGCGCCGTGGGGCGAAATACGTGGTGATCACCATGTGCATCGGCGGTGGCCAGGGTGCTGCTGGCCTGTTCGAGGTGGTTTGAAGCCGGCCTGTATGAGATCGGGGTCAGAAGAATGCTTTCTTTCGACCCCTTGTTGACCAAAAGGGGAAATGCATGGACAGACAAGCAAAAGCCGTCGTCTGCCGGGAATGGGGGCAGCCTGTTCAGGTGGAAACCATCACGGTGGAAGGTCCCAAGCGGGATGAAATCACCATCAAGATCGCGGCCTGCGGCGTTTGCCACAGCGATCTGTCCGCCACCACGGGTAAGATTCCCTACCCGCCTCCCCTTGTATTGGGGCACGAAGCCGCAGGCGTGGTTGTCGAAGTCGGTGAGGGCGTCACGGCCTTCAAGGAAGGCGACCATGTGGTGAGTACCTTCATATCCATGTGCGGCAAATGCAGCCAGTGTGTTCGTGGCCGCCCGGTGCTCTGTGAGAACGCCCGCAAGGCCATGTTCAACCTGCCGGATGGCACGGTCAGAACCAAAGGCGCGGACGGCGAGCCCCTGAACGTCTTCGGCGCCTGCGGCGTGATGGCCGAGTTCGCCACCATGCACGTGGACAACTGCGTGAAAGTGGACGAAACCGTGCCGATGCAGAACGCCGCCCTGGTGGGTTGCGCTGTGATGACCGGTGTCGGCGCTGTCTTCAATACGGCAAAGCTGGAGCCCGGCTCCCGAGCCGCCGTGTTTGGCATCGGTGGCGTTGGCCTCAACGCGATCCAGGGCTGCGTGACCGCCGGCGCCGAGATGATCGTGGCGGTGGACAGCAACCCCGCCAAGCTGGCGATGGCGAAAGAGTTTGGTGCCACCCACACCGTGAATATCAACGAGGTGGAGGACGCCGCCAAGGCTGTGAAGAAAATGACCGGCGGCGTTGACTACGCCTTCGAATGCGTCGGTGCCGGGCCGGTGGTGGAACAGGCCTACAAGAGTCTGGGCCGTGGCGGTACCGCCGTGGTCGTGGGTGTGGCAGATCCGAAGGACAAGACCTCGCTGACCACCCTCACCCTGCCGGCGGACGAGCGAACCTTGAAAGGCAGCTGGCTGGGTTCGGCAAGGCCGCAGCACGATTTCCCCAGGATCCTGGGTCTTTACAAGGCTGGTAAACTCAAACTGGATGAACTGGTTACCCGTACCTACACCATAGAAGAAGCCGCACAGGCGTTCGATGATATGGTGGCAGGCAAGAACGCCCGTGGCGTTATCGTATTTGAATGAAGGGGGAAGCATGAACGAGCTGAACAGGAACTACATCAACGGCCAATGGGTTAGCTGGGCCGGTGACATGATCGACGTTCACGAAGCTGGCACCGGTGACGTGATTGCCCGCGTTCCCGCCGCCGGCGCGGATGAAATGGAACAGGCCATTGCCGCCGCCGATGCGGCGTTTGAAAGCTGGTCGGAAAGCACCCTGGAAGAACGGATCAAGGTGCTGGAACAGCTGCACGCGGGCCTGAAAGAGCGCGCGCCGGAAATCGCCGAGACCGTCTGCCGGGAAGTGGGCATGCCCATCAAGCTGGCCACGCCGATCCAGGCTGGTATGCCGGCAGCCGTGACCAAGAGCTACCTGAAACTGCTGCCCGACTTCCCGTTTACCGAACAGTCCGGCAACTCCGAGGTGCAATATGCGCCGGTCGGTGTGGTTGGTTGCATTACCCCCTGGAACTACCCGTTGCACCAGGTGATCCTGAAAATCGTTCCGGCGATTGCGGCCGGTTGCACCGTGGTGCTCAAGCCTTCGGAGATCGCCCCCCAGACGGCGTTTATCCTTGCCGAGATCCTCGATGGCACAGACCTGCCCAAGGGCGTGTTCAACATGGTGTGCGGCTATGGTCATACCGTGGGTGATACCCTGATCAAGCATCCGGATGTGCGCATGGTGTCCTTCACCGGCTCCACCCGCACCGGCAACCTGATCGCCCACGCCGCAGCCGATGACTTCAAACGCTTTGCTCTGGAGATGGGCGGCAAATCCGCCTCCGTGATCCTCCCGGACGCCGACCTGGCGGCTGCTGTTAAAGGTACCATCAACAACTGCCTGCTGAACTCCGGCCAGACCTGCACCGCACTCACCCGCATGCTGGTTCCGGCCGACAAGCACGACGAGGCCTGTGAACTGGCCGCCGCTGCCGTGGCTAAAATGACCCCGGGTAACCCGCTGGAAGAAACCACACGGTTGGGCCCGCTGTCGTCTGCCCAGCAGCGTGACAAGGTGATCGACTACATCAAACTGGGTATCCAGGAAGGTGCCAAGCTCATCGCCGGTGGGCCGGAAGCGCCCGAGGGATGCGAGAAAGGTTACTTCGTCAAGGCGACCGTCTTCGGCAACGTAAAACCGGACAGCCGCATCGCCCAGGAGGAAATTTTCGGGCCGGTGCTGTGCGTGATCCCGTACAACGACGAAGCAGAAGCGGTGAAAATCGCCAACGGCACCCAGTACGGCCTTTCCGGTGCAGTCTGGTCCGGCGACGACGCCAAGGCCAAGAAAATTGCCAGCAAGCTGCGCACTGGCCAGGTATTCGTGAACGGTGGTGCGTTTAACCCGATGGCACCGTTTGGCGGCTTCGGCCATTCCGGTATCGGCCGCGAATTTGGCAAGTGGGGACTGGAGGAGTTTCTGGAAATCCGGTCTTTGCAGCTGTAAATGCCGATAGGCTGGGCTGCCGATCGGTGGCCCTGAGAGTTAGATCGGCCACGGGGTGGGGGTGTCTTTTCTGCCGGGAAAAAATGTCTGAGCGAAGCGAGTTGTTTTTCCCGGCAGAAAAGACACCCTCGCCTCGGGGCCAGCCCCCAAAGCCTGTAAGCCCTAGGCCTTCCCCCCAAGCAAAATCCGCACGGCCGTACAGGCATCCTCCAATTCTGCTTCCCTGGGTTCGCGTCCGGCGATGATGTCGCTGTAAAGGCAGGACTCTGCCAGTCTAATCATGAAGTAAGACAGGCTGAAGATGTTCATTGGTGGCTTGATATGCCCGGCCGCTACCTGGTCTTTCAGCATCCGCGTGTTGGTTTCGACCGTGCGAGTGTGCAGGATCGACTGGGACGAGGTGAGGATCTTCAGGGCATATTCCGGGTCCTGGTTGATGAATCGCCGCAGCGGCTCGAAGTGCAGGATCGCGGAGTTGGTGCGGCGGTACACGCCGACAATGTAGTCCACGCCAGTGCCGGGCGTTTCGGCCATGGCCTGTCGCCAAAGGGGTTCGTACAGGGACCAGAGAATCTCGCCGATCAGCAGATCCTTGTTGCCGACCCAGCGAAACAGGGTGGCGCGGCCAATTCCGAGCTCATCAGCCAGCGGCGCCAAGTGAATGCGCTCACCCTTGAGCCACATGCGACGTGTTCGCTTGAACGCCTCGGCCGGTGTTGCCCTGGTTACGGTTTTGTCTGCCACTGAAACCTCATGCCCGAATTTGGATTCATTTTAACGGCTAAACCCGGAGCCGGCTATGCGCGCGGTTCTGACGGCTTGTGATGGTTTTGTGAACTTTTCCGCCTACACTCTGCCATGAAAGCATCGAAAGCCTCCGGCAAATTCAGCGAAGCCCATCACCATGACGCGAACGGTACTGATTATTGAAGACAACCCCGGCATCGGTGAGCTGGTCCGTATGCAGGTTTCAGATCTGGGAATGAAGCCCGTGCTCGTGGACCGGGGGGACACCGGCCTGGAAAGGTTCCGTGAGGGCGGCGTCGATCTGGTTATTCTGGATCTGATGTTGCCTGGCCTGGATGGTTTGGCGGTGTGCCGCGAGATTCGTGCCTGCCCGGGCTATGTGCCGGTTCTGATGTTGACGGCAAAGAGCACAGAGCTGGATCGGGTCCTGGGCCTGGAGATGGGCGCGGACGATTACCTGACGAAGCCGTTCAGCGTGGCGGAGCTGGCAGCGCGCGTCAAAGCGCTTTTCCGACGTGTAGACGCACTCTCTCAGGCAGCGCCTGCCGGCGATCAGGCTGATGAGATTGAGGTGGACGGGCTTCGGATTGATCCGGTTCGCCGGCGAGTGTTTGTGGATGATCGGGAAGTGGACCTGACCGCCCGCGAGTTCGACCTGCTCTGGCACTTTGCCTCCCATCGGGGCCGGGTGTTCAGCCGGGCGCAATTGCTCGATTCTGTGTGGGGTTACAACCATGAGGGCTACGAGCATACCGTGAACACCCACATCAACCGCCTGCGCAACAAGATTGAAGCCGATCCCGCCGACCCACGATACGTCCAGACGGTCTGGGGTGTTGGCTATCGGTTCATGGATTAGCGATGGCCCTGTCTGTCTTCCGCACCCTTTATGCCCGGCTGGCGATCGGTCTGTTCCTGCTGCTGCTCGTGGTGGGTGGGCTCTTTACCTTTCTGAGTCTGGCTTCGGTGAGGGAATACTCGGCTGCGGTCAACCAGCAGCTGAACCGCGACCTCGCCCGTAACCTGGTGTCTGACCGCAACCTGGTAACCGATGGCAAGCTCAACCGCGATGCCCTGAAGCAGCTCTTCGAGCTGTACATGACCATCAACCCCAGTATTGAAATCTACCTGCTGGATACCGAAGGTAATATCCTTTCCTACTCCGCCGACCCGAACAAGATCAAGCGCAACCGGGTATCCCTGGAACCGGTACGCACGCTGCTTGAAAACCCGGGCGCTTACCCACTGCCCGGCGATGATCCGCGCAGTCATGACCGGCGGAAGGTCTTCTCGGTAACGCCGGTGCCTTCGGCTGCGGATCCAACGGGTTATCTGTACGTGGTTCTGCGCGGCGAGGAGTACGACCTGGCCGAGAGCATGGTGCACAGTAACCGGCTCCTCCAGTTAGGCGCGGGCGCGCTGGCGGTGAGCCTGTTCGTCGGCTTGCTGGCCGGGCTGGTGTTCTTCCGGTTGCTGACGCGTCGGCTTTCGCGGCTGACCGAGCGGGTGGAATCCTTCGAGCGCGGCATGTCTCCGGAGCGCGCCGCCGCGGTGGCGTGCAAAGGCGATGACATTGATTACCTGGCCGCCCGGTTCGATCAGATGGCCCAGCGAATTGTTGCCCAGCTGGACCTTCTGAAACACAAGGATGCCCAGCGCCGGCAGCTGGTTGCCCAGGTCTCCCACGACCTTAGAACGCCACTGGCATCCATCCAGGGTTATATCGAAGCATTGCGCATGAAACAGGACACGCTCGCCGCCGAGGAGCGGGCACGTTTCCTGGATGTGGCCCTGACCGAAAGCCACCGGCTTGGTCGTCTTGTGGAGGAACTGTTTGAACTTGCCGCACTGGATGCCCGGGAGAAACAGCCGAAGACGGAACCGTTTGTGGTTGCCGAACTGCTGCATGACGTGGTGCAGAAGCACCAACCCGAGGCGGAGCGCGCAGGCGTTGCCCTGTCGATTGTTTCCGTCGCTCCGGTCCAGGTGCTGGCGGATATCGCCATGACCGAGCGGGTATTGGATAACCTGATCAGCAACGCCCTCAGCCATTCGCCGAAAGATACGGAGATCACACTGGGCGTTGTCGAACAGGCCGGGGGTGCGCAAATTACCGTCGCCGACGCTGGCCCCGGTATCGATGATGAGGACCTGGAGCACGTCTTCGAACCCTTTTATCAGGCCGCAGGTGCGTCCAGGACGGGCCATGCCGGTCTGGGGCTCGCGATTGCCCAGCGAATGGTGACGCTGCAGCAGGGAAAACTCTCGGTACGCAATGCCGATGGCGCCGTTTTCAGTGTCTGGCTGCCCCTGGCCCGCGACAGCTCGGTCGCGGGCGGCGAAAAATCCACAGCGTTATGAATTCGTAATACCTGGTGAACGTTTTCGTGAATCCACCGCCCTACGCTGTAGGTATGGAATCACGTGAAGGAGATATCTGATGAAACGCAAGATTATGGGTCTGTTTTCCGCAGTGGCATTTGTCTCTGCAGTTGGTCTGTTCACCACCTACGCGGTTGCCGAAAAGTCGGAGTCGCAGATGAGCAAATACGCACCGGATCAACCGGGTCTGGCCGTGGCGACCTTTGCTGGCGGTTGTTTCTGGTGTGTTGAGGCCGGGTACGAAAAGCGGGTGCCGGGCGTGGTGGAAGTAGTCTCGGGCTATTCTGGTGGGAAAGAGGCAAGCCCCTCCTACAAGCAGGTTGCCTCGGGGCAGACTGGCCATACCGAAGCGGTACAGGTCTATTACGACCCCAACGAAATGACATACGAGGGCTTGTTGCAGGCGCTCTGGCGGATGATGGACCCGACCGATAATCAGGGTCAGTTTGTGGACCGCGGCCAGCAGTATCGTCCTGCTATTTTCTACCATAACGCTGAGCAGAAGCGCCTGGCCGAGGCGGCCGTTGCAGAATTGGAGGCATCCGGAGTTTACGAGAAACCCGTGGTGATCGAAATCGTGCCGTTTGAGAAATTTTACCCGGCGGAGGAATACCACCAGGATTATTACGACAAAAACCCGGTGCGCTACAACTTCTACACCTTCAACTCTGGACGCTATCAGTTTATCGAGAAGGTGTATGGCGAAGATTACGAGCTCGATTACACCCGGTTCCAGGAGAATGCCACAGTGGACGCCAGTGACGATCTGGTGGGCGATGAAAGCGCCAGCACAGAGCCCGGCCAGATGGGCGTTGGCTTCGATCCGGCAAGCTTTGAAAAGCCTGCTCAGGATGTCCTGAAGCAGCGCCTGACGGATATGCAGTACGAGGTGACCCAGGAAGACGGCACCGAGCCGGCGTTTAACAACAAATACTGGGACAACAAGAAGCCAGGACTCTACGTGGATATTGTCTCCGGCGAGCCGCTGTTTTCTTCACGGGACAAGTACAAATCCGGTACCGGCTGGCCCAGCTTTACCCGGCCGATCACACCAGACGCGGTGGTGGAACGTGAGGACAACTCGTTCTTCATGACCCGTACGGAAATCCGCAGCAGCCACGCGGATTCCCACCTTGGCCATGTCTTCAACGATGGCCCTGCGCCAACCGGACTACGCTACTGCATGAACTCCGCGTCTATGGACTTTATCCCGCTGGAGAAGATGGAAGAGGCCGGTTATGGCAAATGGGTTGATGACGTCAGACCAGAGAGCGACGCCTGACTCACAACCACAAATCCGCCACCCGGGTGTCCCGGCTGAAATGGTGCAACACCTGGGCCTGCAGGAGTTCAGCCGTGGCAACCGCATCAATCAGGGCGTTGTGGGCGGCATAGTGAGGCAGCCCATAACGCAGCCGGCTATCAGCCAAGCGAATCGACACGGGCTTCTTCCCCAGCAGTTGTTGCCAGCGTGACGGGTTTCGGTCCGGGTGCAGGTGAGCCTCAATGGCCATGGTATCGATCAACGGAAACCGGATTCCTTCCCCCAAGCGCCATTGCAGGGCAACGTCGAAGAACGATCTCTCGATGTTGCGGTAGTGAACCACGGGGATACGCCCATTCAGGCTGGCAAACAGATCCTTCAGGATATCGTTCAAATCCGGGGCCTGGTCGATATCACTGTGGGTAATGCCGTGGATAGTAATCGAGGTCTGGTGTAGCGGGAGCTTGGGCCGCACGATCCAGTGGCGGGCTTTGCCCAGCTGGATGCCGTCGAGCGTAAACGGCACCAGACCGATACTGACAATCGAATGTTGATTGGCGTCCAACCCGGTGGTCTCGAAATCGAGCGCGACAAAGGGCACCTCGGATAAGGGCGTCTCCGGCGACACACACCCACTCTCGTAATAGGCTTTAAGAATCGGGGACTTGCTCTGCTCCGCCAGGGCCTTGAATTGCTCGGGCCATGGCAGGCGTGTAACAGAATTCTCGGCCTGCTCCTCACTAGACATTACGGGCCACCCCGGCGTGATACCGGAATTTCAGGAACTTCTGGGCACCGCTGACTACCTGGAACGCATCCTTGAGATGGCTGCGCTCAAACGGTGAAAGGTCTTCGGGCCGTACGTTGTTGTCCGGCTGCCGGTCAGCCTCGATTGCCAGGGCCTGGTGTCGGATACGAACGATGGAGATAAACTCAAGCGCATCCCTCAGGTTGCCCAGATCGTCGTCCAGCAGGAGCTTGGTGTTGCCAATGGCTTTCAGTCGTTCGAACGAGTTCTGTGCACGGGAGCCGCAGGCCAGGGCATGAACCCGGATCAGATCCGACAGGGGCGCTGTTCCGCGACGTTTCAGGTTGAAGGTCTTCTGGTGCTTGCCATCCTCTTCCAGCACGAAAGTCCGGAAAAAGCCGATCGGCGGCGTGCGGTTCAGGGCGTTGCGCGCCAGCATTGCCAGGAACCGCTGGCTGTTGCTGGCTTTGTCCGCCACCAGTGTCTTGAGCTGTTCGGCAAAGTCGGTCTCGCCGTAGATGCCATCCAGATCAAAGAAAATATTGCTGTTTAACAGAGCCTCGGCTTTCGGATTATCAATCCAGTCGGTGAAGTAGTCCTTCCAGACGCGCAGTGGCTGCCGCCATTTCTGGTTGGTGGCCATGATGTCGCCGGTGCAGTAGGTATAGCCGCACTCCGCAAGGCCATCGCTGACAAATTTCGCCAGCGCCAGGAAGTATTCGTCGTGTTCTTCCGGCACAAAGCTGTCGTCCAGGATCATGGCGTTATCCTGGTCCGTGACCACCAGCTGCTCGTCCCGCGCCATGGAGCCGAGGGCCAAAAAGCAGTAGGGCACGGGTGGGGGGCCGAGTTTCTCCTCGCCCAGCGCCAGCAGACGTTGTGTAAAGCTGCGCCCGATGCCGGCCATGGCACTGCCAATCATGTGGGAGTTGGCATCTTCGTTCACCATGCGAACAAAGCTGTCCCGCACATCCAGGCTGATCTTCTTCAGCCCTTTTACATCCTGCTGATGGTAGATGTTGCTGACCAGGTATAGGCTGCTCTGACTCTCGTACTTTACGATGTCAGACAGCGCAATCACCCCGCGAACCTCATCCCGATCCATCACCGGAAGATGGTGCACATTGTTGTGCAGCATGGTGAGCATGGCCTCGAATATGAACATGTTCGAGCGGATGGTGATCAGATCCTCCGACATGATCTCGCTGATCGGAGTTTCCGAGGCCAGGGCTTCGCTAAGGGCCCGGGTGCGCAGGTCCCGGTCGGTAATGATGCCCTTGAGCAGGGGCTTTTCACCTTCCTCGTCCATCAGCAGCAGTGCGGAGACGCCGTTTTCGGTCATGATCCGCGCCGCTTCCTGCAGGCGAACGGTGTGGGGCGCTGATACCGGCTCCCGGGCAATCAACCGGGTAACCTTGGATGTCATCAGTTGGTTGGACTTTTCCCGACGGGAAACGGCAGAGCGCAGGCGACTGCGGTCTTCAATCTCGACGAAATCGGCGAAGTTGTCGTCATTTTCCCACAGGTACTGGAAGATTTCTCCCGGAATCTTGTAGACCAGTGTGTCTTCCAGGGCTTTTGCCGGAAATCGCACTTTCCGGTTCATCAGGAGGCCAAACTGGCCGAATATTTCGCCTTCGCTGATGCGGTTATACAGCTCGCCCGAACGCCGATAGATTTCTACCGCGCCACTGCGCACGTAATAAAGCCAGTTACTGGGCTCGCCGAATTCCAGGATCTGGCTGCCGGCCTTGAAGTAGACTACCTCAATACCGCCCACCACCCTGTCGAGCAGCTCCTCCGCCATCTCGTCAAACGGCGGGTACTGGGCCATGTGATTGCGGATGTCGATGAGCTCGGCCTGCATAAAACTCCCTGATAATCGGTTGTTAACTCTTTTGAGTGTTCAATATAGCAGGGGCTATGGAGGGTAACCATTGGGCTGGTGGAAAGGTTCTATGCTGCGTTCGGAAAAGCGAGGCTACTAAGGATTTGGCCGGCACTGTTCCGAGAACAAGTGCCGGCCTGAAGGACGGTGTCAGAAAGTGTCGTTTATTTCTGCAAAGCTGATGTCGATGGGTAGCAAGCTTGTCTCGACGAAATCCGCCTCTGTGTCGTCTGAGGTGTTTATTACACGGATGCCCGGATTATTGACTCGAGCGTCTGCAAGCCAGAGCCTTCCTTCGGGGCTCAGCTCAATGTCACGGAAGTCGGCGTTTGAAAAGCTTCCAACAGTTGTCAGGCTGGAGGCACCCTGGGATGGATCAAAGCTTTGCAGAGAGATGGACTGAAAACTGGCGTAGTTGAGGATGTATCCTTTCGTGGAGCTCACGATCACCGCATCGCTGATCTGGGTGTCGATCTCAGCATCCCCAATCATTGAGGTCACCGTGTAGGTCGCCGGATCTACCAGATCAAGGCTGGTTCCATTCGTTGTGGAGTAGGAACCGATGTTATGAACGATCACGCCAGTCCCTTCAAGGTGCTGGATGCCGCCGGGATTCTGACCGATCAGCGGAATACCCTTGAGATTGTCATTCTCATCGGCATTGGTCTCGATTTCTGCGTCTGTGGCGGTATCGAATACTGCAACGTACGACTCGTTGGTGGGCTGGAAATTGCCGTCCAGGCGTTGAAGAGTGATGAACAGTTTTCCATCCACGACAACACCTGATGACATGCCTGGAGCCCCGTTGGAATCAGCCGGAACATAGTTGGACAAATCAAGTGTGTTACCCTTAAAGAACTCAGAAGCCTGCGTTGCCGAAGGGTCTACAATCCATGCGGTGTCTTGGTCATAACGAAGAAGGTAAGCCTTGGTTTCGTCGACGAATATGAGTTGGTAGGGGTTGGCGCTGCCGGTCTCACCCCGGTTTAGTGCACTTGCCTGCCATACTTCTGCGGCCGGGTTCTCTACATTGACTTTGAGTACCTGATCTGCCCCGAACTTCCGTAGGAGGTAGTAGTTTTGTCCGTAACCGTTCACTGCAATGTCCGATATACCGCTAAAGTACCCGCCTGAGGCAGTAATGTTCGATTCTTCAATGGCTGCGAGCTCCACCTCGCCCGAGGCGTAATCATCGGATGCCGTAGCGATAATGCCAACGCGAGTCGTGATGGTGAGATCGTTGGAGGAAGACGAGTCACCCCCGCAACCGGCAAGAATAAGGGACAGACCGAGGGATAAGGTAAGGCCTTTTGTTTTGAAGCTGGATATGAGGTTATTCATAGCGGTTCCTTCTTAGCGGGTAATTAGAAAGTGTGTTTCAGGTTAATGAACCAACTGCGGCCGGGGCCGGGGAAACGGTTGTAGTCCTGGTAGAACTCGTCAGACAGGTTGCGGACTTCCAGAGCAAGCTCACTCTCGCTGCGGTTCGGCCAGATTCGGCTCCAGCGCAATGCGACGTTGAGGATTTTGCGCGGATCAGCCGGCAGAATGTTGGCCGAATCGTAGTAGAGTTCGTCGTCTCTCTGGTACCACAGTTCAAGTGAGAAGGGGCGCATGCGCCACTGGCTTCCAACAAGCCATGACTCATGGTAGACGCCGGGCAATCGCTTCTGGTAGCGGACCTGGTTTGAAACATCCGTATTTTCGGATTCCTGGAAAGTGGCGTTGCCGAACAGGGACCACCAGTCAGTGATCCTGATCCGACCGTCCAGTTCGACACCGTAAATTTCTGCTTCCAGATTGACGTAGCGCCCGATCCCCCGCGCGTCATAGGTGGCAACCACTGCCGGATCCAGAGTTCGGAAATAACCGGTCGCCTCCGCGTGTCCCCAGCTCTGGTCGGTGCGTAACGACAGATCGTAGTCGAAAGATTCTTCCGCGTTCAGGTCTTCGTTGCCGACAAATAGCCCCTGTTGCCCATAGAGCTCCTGCAGGGTGGGAATCCGGACATTTCTGGCGACGTTAGCGGAAATGGTCCAACTTTCCACCACTATATGGCTTAGGCCTAACTGCCAGCCGGTGTAATGATCGTTGGATGCTGACGAAGTCACACTGCCATTGCCTTGCACCAGGCTGGAATCATCACGAGTCACGTAGTGTCGCAACGCAGCCCGGGTCCGCCAGTTGGCACTATCGCTTCTCCACTGATGAGATAGAGACGAAGCAATCTGCAGGCGGTCCCGGTCGTCTGAAGTCTCGGTGTTGAGTGTGTTGTCTTGCTCGAAATCAAACCGGCTTACATCAACACTGGTTGTCAGGGTGTGGTTGGCAAGCAGTAAGCTGACTGTGTTGACCAGGCCCAGTTGGCGCGTATCGGTGCGCACGTCGCTGGAGCCCAACCCCACGCGACCGGTCCGGTTGTCATATCGTTCGCTAATATCACCGGCCATCAGTCGATGGCTTGAATGCACCGAGCCGTCCAGCCACCCCTGCTCGCGATAATGGAATTGAAGGCGGAAGGTTTCGTTATCGAGAGATGCATTGTTGTCGCGCCAGTTCTGGATGGTCGGGATCCCCTGTTCGTGGCGGCTATACTGGATGAGAGAGTCGACCTGACTGGTTTCGGAAAGCTCCCAGCCAAGTTTCGCGCTGAAAGCATCCTGCTCGAAATCTGCGTTGCGTCGTTTTGTTGTACTACCGTCGTTCGGGTTGAACCAGTCGCGTGAGTTGGGGTACTCAAAGTCATTGTTGCTGGATTGGCGGTCCAGCGTCAGCCAGTAATAGACCTCTTCATGGCTGCCGCTTCTGAACAGGCCAGTTGTATAGGTGTCATACGAGCCAGCGCCGAGATCGATCCGTGTCGTATCCTCTAGCCTCTTGCCCATGGTTTCCAGAACAATCGTTCCCCCGATTCCCGCCTGTGCTGATTGAGCTGGTGCCCCGCTCGGATAGACCTGGATTGTCTGGATATCGTTGAGCGCCAGTTTGCCCAGATCAACGCCACCTGTGACAGGATCGTTGAGAACCATGCCGTCAAGGAGGACCTGGACCTGGCGGGAGGTTGAGCCCCGCATCGAAATCGCGGATGCACTGCCAAGCCCTCCGCTCTGACGAATCTGAACACCAGTCTGGTTGCCGAGAACATCAGCAAGGTTGGCGGTTCGATTGTCGAAGTCATTCCGATCAACGATCCGCACTGGGCCAGTCGCCTGGGACGGGTCAATCTCGGCCGCGGTATTGATACGGGAGCTTTCAACCACAATGTAAGGCAGAGTGTCTTCCGCGTGTGCCAATGGGGCTGCACATAGCGCAAGCATCATGCATAGAGCAAATCGATACATTAGATCAGTAAATCCGGGCTGCTAAAGCTATAAACTTCAGCCAAAGAATCCTGCTTTGGCTGCGTGAACAGCTACCAAAGGAGGTTTAGCGCCCGTGAATTGAGGCAGCAAACTCCGTGTCTATGGCCCGCCGCCATGAAACACTGATAGCCGGTAGCAGGCCGGTCTCCGGGCTTGCGGCTGACGATGTCGTCAGAGTAGGATGCCTTCCCGCAGTAGGTTGCTGCAGTGGCTGGCCGTGGCCTGTCCTCTCATAACCGCTTACCGTTGCGGGGGCAGCGTCGGAATTTCACCGATCTTCCCAGTTTCACTTGTCCCTCCTTGCTGAGCTAATCTACTTAGGGGGCAAGCACCTGCTACGGATAGAAAACTCACGAGAGTTTACGGTTCGGGCTATCTTCAGTCAATCAGGGCGCTCGGTGAGCGGTCGACAGACTTTGGCGATCACAAGCACAGGTTCGCATTGCATGGTTTATCGCTTTTTGTTGTTGCTATTTCTCGGCACGCCAAGCGCGTCCGCCGAGCTCTGCGTGGTCGATGCCATCAACCGTACTCTGTGCTTGAGCGATCCTGCCCAGCGGGCTGTCTCCCTCTCGCCGGGCGCCACGGAACTGTTGTTCTCTGCAGGTGCCGGTGACAGGGTGGTTGCCGTGAGTGCCTGGAGTGACTATCCCGTAGAGGCTGCGGAGTTACCGCAGGTGGGCGACAGCAATCGCCTGGACCTGGAAGCCATTGTTTCGCTGGCACCGGACCTGGTGGTGGCCTGGGTGGATGGCAATTCCCGCAGCCAATTGGAACGGCTGTCTGACCTTGGTATTTCCGTATTCTGGCTAGCCCCGCGAACGTTTGACGACATTGCCGCGGCGGTATCGGATCTGGCGTTGCTGACGGGTTCACCGGATCTCGGCAATGAGCGGGCCGAAGCGTTTCGTGCAGAAATAGTCAAACTTAAAGCTCAGTATGCCGATGCCAGACCGGTTAAGGTGTTCTACCAGATATGGGACCAGCCACTGATGACCGTGAACCGGGACGAGCTGATCAGCAAGGCCATAACCCTGTGCGGCGGAGTGAATGTGTTTGGCGGGCTGCCACGGCTGGTGCCCCGGATCAGCCGGGAGGCGGTTCTCGAAGCCAACCCTGAAGTCATTATTACCGCCGGGTCGTCGGACGACAGGCAGTGGCTGGAAGCCTGGCGCGAGTTTCCGGGCCTGGCAGCGGTAGCCGCCGGCAACCTCTTCCTCGAACCGCCGGACCTTCTGGCGCGCCCCACGCTACGTATGGCAGACGGCGCCAGGCACCTGTGCCAGACCCTGGAGCAGGCCCGTGCCAATCTCTAGCCCTTACAAACCTCTCCTCATTCTGCTGCTGGCGGGCTTTCTGGCGGCCCTGATCTCCGTCAGCATCGGCAGCACGGCTATCGGTTTTGAGGACACTCTGAGGGTGATAACCGGCAGTGGCACCGAGTTACAACAAACGCTGATTCTGGAGCTCCGGCTGCCCCGCACCCTGAGCGCCTTCGCGACCGGTGGTTTGCTGGCCGTGGCCGGGGCGCTTATGCAGGTATTGTTGCGAAACCCCCTGGCCGATCCTTATGTGTTGGGGCTTTCTGGTGGCGCGGCAGTAGGCGCGTTACTTGCCATGCTGGCCGGCGCTGCCGGTTTTCTGGTATCCGGCTCGGCGTTTGTCGGCGCCATGCTGGCCACCCTGCTGGTGTTTGGCCTGGCCCACGGCAGTGGCAGCTGGACCCCATCGCGGCTGTTGCTTACCGGTGTGGTGGTCGCGGCCGGCTGGGGTGCCATCATTACCCTGATCCTCTCGATGACCCCGGCCAGCCGATTGCCGGGCATGCTGTACTGGCTGATGGGCGACCTTTCCCACGCAGCCACTCCGTGGCCGGGACTGATCATTCTTGTGCTGGTATGCCTGATGGTGTTTCCGCTGGGCCGGGCCCTGAACGTGTTGGCCAGGGGTTCCCTGCAGGCAGCGGCCCTGGGCGTTTCGGTGCGGCCACTGGAATGGTCGATCTACCTGATGGCGAGCCTGCTGACCGCAACCGCCGTCACCATGGCCGGCTCGGTTGGCTTTGTTGGCTTGGTGGTGCCGCACATGTTGCGGCTGGTGCTGGGTAACGACCAGCGCCTGATTCTTCCGGCCTGCGCACTGGCCGGCGGCACGCTGCTGGTGCTGGCGGACACCCTGGCGCGGGTGGTCATCGCACCGGAACAGTTGCCGGTTGGAGTGATCACCGCACTGATTGGCGTCCCGACCTTCCTGTACCTGCTGTATCGGAGCCGATGATGACACGCCTGACAACCGAAGCGCTGATCATCGACATTCCGGGGTGTGCCTCCGGCGTTCCCCTGAGTCTGGCCATCGAACCGGGGCAGGTCTGGGGTGTGCTGGGCCCCAACGGCGTGGGCAAAACCACCTTGTTGCATACTCTGGCGGGATTGCGGGAGCCCAGAAGCGGACAGCTGTTGCTTGACGGCACGCCGTTGGGCGACATCCGCCGCAAGACCGTCTCGCAACGGATGGGCCTCGTATTTCAGGACCGGCAGGATGGATTCCCCGCAACGGCACTGGAAACCGCCCTGATCGGCCGGCACCCATGGCTGTCACCCTGGCAGATGGAGAGTGGCGAGAATCTGGCGATTGCAGAACGGGCTCTGGAAACCCTGGACGTGATCCACCTGAAAGATCGCCTGGTTAACACACTCTCCGGCGGCGAACGCCAGCGGGTAGCCATTGCCACCCTGATGACCCAAAGCCCGGAAATCTGGCTCCTGGACGAACCGACGAATCACCTGGATTTACAGCACCAGACTGCCGTGATGAAGCTGCTGCGCCAGCAGGCAGCGTGCGACCGGGCTGTCTTCATGTGCCTCCACGACCTCAATCTGGCTGCGCGATGGTGCGACCAGATCCTCCTCCTTTACCCCGACGGCCAGGCCTGCTGGGGACCGGCCCGCGACATTCTGGTGACTTCTGCACTCGAAAGCCTGTTTGGCCAGCGTTTGCTATCTGCCGAACTGGATGGTTTTCCGGTGTTTGTGCCGGGCTGAAGTGTGAGGCTTTATCCTCGAGCCCGTTATTGGTTATATAGTCACTCAAATCCCCAACAAGGCCATCACCATGACCATTGAACGTATTTCCACCAACAGCCGAATGAGCAAGATCGTAAAACACAACGGCACTGCTTACCTTTGCGGTCAGGTTGCCAAGGACCGTAACGCCGATATTCATACCCAGGTAACCGGGATGCTGGAGAAAGTGGACGAGCTGCTCGAGACCGCCGGCTCCAGCCGCGATCGAATCCTTTCGGCAACCATTTACCTGGCAGACATGGCCGATTTCAAAGCCCTGAACGAGGTGTGGGACAACTGGGTGCCTGAAGGTACGGCGCCGGCCCGGGCCTGCGTTCAGGCTCAGATGGCGTCGCCGGAGTTGCTGGTGGAAATCTCGGTGATTGCCGCAACGTCCTGACGGCAGCCGGGAAGGTCTGGCGATTTGTCGGCCTGAGAAGTCGGCCGTTTATTTCTGGTAGGAACAGGAGCACACCATGGCGTCCCCACTCGTAACCACCGACTGGTTGCAGGAAAACCTCGATAACGAACGGTTGGTTCTTATCGACGCGAGTATGGCCACGGTTATTGGCAAGGAGCCGATCGTTTATGATCACCCGGTGTGGATACCGGGGAGCTTCCAGATTGATCTGG
The DNA here is from genome assembly GCF_000235625.1 of Marinobacter manganoxydans MnI7-9. Classification (GTDB taxonomy): domain Bacteria; phylum Pseudomonadota; class Gammaproteobacteria; order Pseudomonadales; family Oleiphilaceae; genus Marinobacter; species Marinobacter manganoxydans. The sequence goes on from NZ_AGTR01000085.1 coordinate 280,217, forward strand.
AGGGAACGCTCTGCAATACGGAATCGTCCCAGCTCCATGCGTTTCCTACCGAGGAACAGTTCACTCAGGAAGTTCGCAGGCTGGGCATAACGCCTGAAAGACTGGTGGTGCTTTACGACAACCAGGGAATCTATTCCGCTCCCCGGGCCTGGTGGATTCTGCGGTCGATGGGCCTCGAACAGGTTTTCGTGCTCGATGGTGGCCTGCCACAGTGGTTGGCAGAGGGGCGTGAGACGGTGTCGGCCCCGATTAATAGTGCGGCTTCCGCCGGGAACGTGGCGGGCCGTCTGGACCGCGGACGGGTTCGGGATTCCGCCTTCGTGCTACAGCATCTGGACGACGAGCGAGTTTCGGTGATTGATGCGAGATCCCGGGCGCGGTTCCTGGCTCAGGCCCCGGAACCCCGCCCGGGAGTGCGCGGCGGCCATATTCCGAACTCACTCAGTCTTCCGTTTACCGAGGTGCTGGATGGTTACCGGTTTAAGCCGGTCAGTGAGCTGGAGGCAAAGTTCAGGCATCTCGGTACGAACCTTCAGCCCGGAGACGGGCATCAACTGGTGTTTTCCTGCGGTTCCGGCATCACCGCCTGCATCATTCTGCTGGCGGCCGAGCTGGCCGGGTATGACCAGCTCTCTCTTTACGATGGTTCCTGGGCGGACTGGGGCAGCGACGATTCGCTGCCGGTGGCTTGAGCCCGAGGGTTTTCCTGTATCTTGGCCGTCAGGCCATGCGCTTCATGATCCGGTCTCCCAGCAGGTACTGATGCGCCAGGGCAGCTGCTACGTGTACGCCAATCATGAGCCACAACACGTTGGCCAGCACTTCATGAACCTCTTCCCCGCTGTCTTCCAGCCACTCGATTTCCGGGCCGTAGCCAAAGACTGTCCAGCCGAAAAAGGTAACAGGATCGCCTTCACCGAGGGAGGATGCGAGCCCTGACAGCGGCATCAGGATCATCAGGGCATAGAGCGCAATGTGCCCGAGCTTGGCCATGGTCGCCCATTGAGCCGGTGGTGTTATACGTGCGCGGTTAAGCCAGCGCCAGAGACCGCGAAAGATAACCAGCCCGAAAATGGTCAGGCCCAGGGTCTGGTGCCAGGCCATAAGCGACGCATCAGAGAGTGTGTGCTCCAGGGCTTCAAACCAGACTTCGCTGGCAAGCATTACCAGCAACAAAACCGCCATTATCCAGTGCACAGCCCGGGAAACGGCACCATAGCGGTTGTCAGCGTCCATCAGTGTCATCGCGATTCTCCTTGATCAAAGGCTGGCGGGGCACCTCTCGGGCCCCGCGCTGGCTGTTGGTAATCAGCTCCGGTGTCCGCCGCGAACCGGGGCACCGTACTGGTTGAACTCCTGCTCCCGGATCAGATTCTGCTCGGCATCTCGCAGTTGGACCCGGTATGTGCCATCCGACGTTTCCTCAACGGACACATCCACGCCCGGGCCGAAGCGTCTTAGCGCCTGGCCGTAAGCCATGATGCGCATTTCGTCGGTGCTGTATTGCTTCAGATCGGAACCCATGGATTTGCCGTGGTGGCGATTCTCGTAACGATCGTCACAGTCACCTCGCCCGTAGTCGTCATCGGCAGACGCAAGCAGTGGCGTGGCGCCGAGTATCGCGGCGATGGAGAGAGCAGCAATGGTGGTCGTTTTCTTCATGGTCGAACTCCTTGGTTGGTTAAACCCATGACGGAATGTCATTGTTGGTCGGGAGTTATTCCATCAAGGAAACGTCGCAGAATTGTCTCGGTGACCCACCGACTTTGTCGCAACTTGTCGCAAGGCAGGGATTTGCGACGGTTTTTGACAAGATCGCGCCCAAGCGGGAAGTCGACTCCCCTATAATCAGGGCAGACGGTAATTCAACGGAGTAACGAGTGAGCGACTCTCCCACAATCCTGGTGGTCGATGACCACCGGGACATTCGAGATCTGGTCGGCCGCTATTTGCAGGAGCATGGCCTGCGCGTGCTGCTGGCGGATGGCGGCGATGCCTTGAAGCGCCAGTTGCGACAGCACTCCATCGACCTGGTTGTGCTGGACATCATGATGCCCGGGGACGATGGCCTCACGCTCTGCCGTTACCTTCGTGAGCACACCGAGTTGCCTGTTATTCTGCTTACAGCCATGAGCGAGGAAACCGATCGCATTGTCGGCCTCGAAATGGGCGCCGACGATTACCTCACCAAACCCTTTAACCCCCGGGAGTTGTTGGCCCGCATAAAAGCAGTTCTGCGCCGTACCACAGCGCTGCCACCGCAACGCAGCCCCATGGCCGGGCAGTCCCTGACGTTCGAGGGCTGGACGCTGGACGTCGACCGCCATCAACTCATCGATCCGGAAGGTGTCGAGGTGTCGTTGAGTACCGCCGAGTACAAGCTTCTGCTCGCCTTCCTTGAGCACGCCGGCCGCGTGTTGTCCCGTGATCAGCTGATGGACCTGACCCTCGGCAGAGAGGCGGATGCCTTTGATCGAAGCATTGATAATCATGTCAGCCGCCTGCGCCGAAAGATCGACCCGGATGCCCGCAGCCCCAGGCTGATCAAGACCATCTGGGGCGGTGGCTACCAGTGGATTGCTGCGGTCGAAGGGGCTGAACAATGAGACTGTGGCCACGGCGCGCCGGTGGGCAGCTGGCGCTGTTATTGATTCTGGTGCTGCTGGTGGCCCAGGTTATCACCATCGTTATTCTGGCGGGTGAGCGCCAGGGAGCGTTGCGCAGTGCCAGTCTGGAACACGTCCTCCAGCGGGTGGCCGATGGCTATACCCTGGCCGATACCACGGACCCGGAACGGCAGGAGCGAATTCTGCGGGCACTCTCCAGCCCGACTCTGCGGCTTTCGATCGATCCTGCGCCCTATCTGACCGAGGATCGGGCCTCCGGCATGACGCGCCGGCTGGCCAAGGAATTGGAACTGCCGGTGGAGCAGGTTCGGACAGCCATGGAGGCTGACGAAGACAATTGCATGCCGGATCGCGATGAACATCGGGACCGTGAACGGCATGACGATGAAGATGATGAGCACCACGAGTATGAAGAACACCGTGACGAGGACGACCATCGGGATGACCGGCACGAATGCCCCCCGGTCCTGGGGGTTTCCCTGGCCTTGTCCTCCGGCCAATGGTTCAATGCTCGGGCCCGACCACCAGCGCCCTCCTGGTTGTGGTTGAAGGCTACGCTCACCAGCGTAGGGATTACCGCTGTGCTGCTCACGCTGACCTTGTTGCTGGCGGTTCGTCGAATCCTGCAGCCAATGAACGAGTTGAGCCTGGCAGCCCACGCGTTCGGGCGGGGAGAGAAAGTCCGGGTTCCTGAAAAGGGACCGGAGGATGTTCGTGAGGTTACCCGCGCCTTCAACCAGATGCAGGATCAGGTTGGCCGCGCCCAGGAAGACCGGGCAAGGCTGCTGGCGGCTCTCGCTCACGACCTGAGGACACCCATTACCTCCATGCGGCTGCGGGTTGAAATGCTGCCGGAAGGTGAGGACAGGGACCGTCTTCTCGATTCCCTCAGGGAAATGCAGCATCTTGCCGAAGCTACCCTCGATTTCATCCGGGGCACCACCACCGAACAGCACCGTCGCTATGATCTGGCGACCCTGCTGGACAGCCTGTGTGGTGATCTCCAGGAAATGGGCTTGGCGGTGCACTGCGATGACAGCCCGAGATGTGTACTCCAGGGGCAGCCTGAAGCCGTCAAACGTGCCCTGCGTAATTTGATTGAGAACGCGGTTAATTATGGCGACCAGGCGGAAGTAACACTGGCAACCACAGACACAGAAGCGGTTGTCACGATTGTTGATCAGGGGTCGGGTATTCTGGAGGCGGACCGGGAACGGGTTTTTGAACCCTTCTATCGGCTGGAACACTCACGCAGCCGCGAAACCGGTGGCGCAGGCCTGGGCCTGGCTATCGCCCGCACCCTGATTCGGGGGATGGGTGGCGATATCCGGCTGGGTGCTGGCCCGGGAGGTCAGGGCCTGCAGGTTTCGGTGACCTTGCCCAAAACCAGGTAGGGCCTGTCAGAACAGCACTTCGGCACGGGCAAACCCCAGGGCGTCGAGTGCCTCGACGGTCGCATCCAGGTTTGCGTAGCTGCAGACATGATCGTCGTCTGAGATCAGGAAAAAGGTCTTTCCTTCAATATCCTTAAAAAGTATGACCCATTCGTGCGCATTCGAGGGGGATCGTACGATTTTCACGGAATCAACACGGTTTTCTTTCCGACGGGCTTTAATTTCATGCTTTTTCATCGTTTCTTCTTCTCTTAATCCCTCGCCAGCTCAATCCTGCCAACTGCCGGGCTCAGGCGTGGTAAACCGTTTGACCTTGTCTGGTGGTGCGCAGCTGGGGTTCATTTGTTCATCAGTCAATAATAGGTAGCTGTCCCGGTGGGCCGTGCCCACGGGAATGGCACCCTCTTTGGTGAAGCAGGGTAGCTCAATCTGATCGGCGACGAGGAGATAGCTGTCCTCGGTTTCGCTCATCCACAACCAGGCATTGCGATTTTCCTGTTCCCGACCGGTAAAGAAGCTGAAATGGGTGAAGTCGCGTTTGGAAAACAGCAGGAACTGCTCCCGGAAGTCGATCATGCCGAGCTGCCCGCCGGGCGGGATATGCTGTTCTGCGGCGGCCAGCACGTTGCGAGGAGTTCGAAGCGGCTCAAGAATTCGATAGCCCCAGGTGCCCAGCAGCAGCCAGGTGATCATCATGGCCAGAAACAGACGCCCCAGCGCACGGGAGCGCCAGAACCCGAACAGGGTGATCAGCCAGGCCAGTCCTATGACGAAGACGAACGTCCCCGCCTCGTGCAGTTTGGCCGGGTCGGTGCTGTAGTCAGCCACTTTTTCAACCAACCTGGGGTGGTCGTTCCAGGCCAGGACGCCAACCGCCATCAACGCGATACCGAGCAGTAACTGCACACCTGTCAGGAGCGGCGGAAACCACCCCGCCGGTTTCTGGCTGCTGAGCAGCGGGGCGAGAATCAGCGCCAGCATGGGCAATGCTGGCAACAGGTAAACACCGCGCTTGCCGGGGCTGAGGCTGAAAAACACGATGACCAGGGCAATCCAGCCCAGAAGTACAGGAATAATCGGCCGGTACCGGGCGGTTTCAGACAGGGGCCGGATCAAGGCCAGCAGCAACAGCGGAAGAGGAAACCAGAGCGAGGGAATTACGCTGGTGAGGTAATAGTACCAGGGCTGGATATGGCCCCATGAGTCGGCATAGCGCTCGCCGGTCTGCTTGAACAGGATATTATTCCGATAAGCCAGGGCCTCTTCGGTGCCGAGATTGTTAACGTAAAGCACCATGGGAATCAGCCAGGCGGCAACCACTGCCAGCATGGCCAGCGGGCCCAGTGCGCAGCGCCAGGTGAGCGTGCCACGGAACAATGCGCGATCGCGAAGCTTCATGACCACGATCGGAATGAGCATCAGCGCCGGCAGGAAGCCAACCCCTTTGGTGATGATCCCGAGCCCCATAAATGCCCAGCCAACGAAGTACCATCCCCAGGCGGGCCCGCTAAAAAAGTGTCGGATCAGGCCGTAGCAGGCAACCGCAATCCAGCAGGCGACCATGGCGTCGATCTGGGCTTTCTGGGCCTGGATCACGAACTGGGGCGCAAGCATCAGCAACATGACCGCGATGGCACCGGTTCGCTGGTTCCACAGGCGGGTGCCCAGATCAAAGACCAGTCCCAGTGTCAGCAGGCTACACAGCGCATTGGGCAGCAGGAATGCAATCTTCAGGTTGCCGGTCAGCCAGTAAAAGAAGGCAATACTCCACATGAACACCGGTGGCTTGTCCGGGTAGAACTCACCACCCCGCATGGGGATCAGCCATTGCCCGGAGGCGACCATTTCGCGGGCCACTTCCGCGAACCTCGGTTCGTCGGCAGGCCAGGGGGAACGTAGTCCGATCCCGGTAAAAATCACGACTGCGGCAAAGGCCAGCAGTAACAGCAGGAGTTGATTGCGGGAAAGGTTAAACACGGTGTCCGGCAGGTGGCGGACGAAGGGTGATGCAGGCATGGTTCGGTCTCAGAGAGAGTCGGAAACGGAATCGGCCAGCGTCCTGGCCCTCTGGTTGTGATAGAGAAAAGCACCAATCAGCGAGGCGAGAATGAAAAAGCCGATGCTCACGGCAAGCTGATAGGCATTAGCATTGCCGATACCGGCACCGGCCAGGGCAAACACCAGCATCTGGGGCAGGTAGCCAAGGGTGCTGCCGAACAGGAACGGTGAGAAACGGATCCCGGAGCAGCCTGCGACAAGGTTGGTCACCAGGTTACTGCCCACCGGCAGCAAACGCACCATGAGAACCTTCAACAGCGTCTGCTCCCGGAACAGGCGATCAAACTGCTGCATGCGATGGCTGAACCGCCGGCTCAATGGCGTTCGCAGCAGCCAGCGGGCGGTCAGGAAACAGCCGGTGGCCCCGATGGCGGCGGCCAGGGTCGACAGCAGTGTCCCGTTGAACCCGCCCAGCGCAAAACCCAGCACGAAGGCGAGCAACTGGCGTGGAGCGCCGAGGCCGGTAAACAATGCGCCGGCGAGGGTAATCACCACCAATCCGCCGACACCATGGCTGTGGAGATAGTTCGCCACTTCATTCTGGTCGGCAATGAAGTCGAGCCAGCCGTTGTGGATGGTCAGATAGCCAACCAGCACCAGGGCGGCGAAGGCCAGCCAGCGGGAACCGTTGATCATGTCAGGAGCGCTCCGCCACCGATCCCTGTGGATCGGCCTGACCGGCACTGCTGATAACAGGAACCCGGGTGCGGTGCAGCAACCAGAGTACACCGAGCAGGTCCAGGATGCCGGCCCAGGTCCGGTTCCAGGCGTTGTATTTGGAAATCCCGGCGATGCGTGGGCGGTGGTTTACCTCCACGATGGCAATGTCACCGCCGATCCCGCGTACCAGCGCCGGGATGAATCGGTGTCCGTGATCGAACCAGGGGAGTTTGAGGAAGGTTTCCCGGGGAAACAGCTTCAGGCCGCAACCGGTATCGGGCACGCCATCATGAAGCAGTGCATCCCGCACGCGATTGGCCAGGCGGGACTGGAAGCGCTTCCACGCAGTGTCCTTGCGATTCTTGCGATAGCCGGCAATACAGAAGTCCGGGTTCCGCATGGTGTTGGCTTTCTGCAGCATGGCGGGAATGTCGGCCGGATCGTTCTGGCCATCGCCATCCATGGTAACAATCAACCTGCTCCGGGCCTGTCGGATACCCGATGCCAGGGCACCGCTCTGGCCGATGCTGCGCTCGTGGCGAATGGTCAACAACCGGCCGCCGAGGGCCCGGGCTGTCCGAACGGCTGTGTCCAGCGTGCTGTCTGTGCTGCCATCATCCACCAGCACCACCTCAAAGCCGTGATAGTCACGCATTACCCCATAGGCCTCGGTCAGCAGGGTAGCGATGTTGGCTTCTTCATCCTTGGCCGGTATAACCAGCGAAAGAGTTCTTTCCTGACCCATGTAAAGACATCCTCGAAAACGGAATATCAACCGGGCCGTCTGTCGGCCCTGTTCAATTGGGCCGGAGTATCCTCCTCAAACCTTAAAACAATCTTAAACCTTCTTGAGACGAGAGGTGGCACGGGCCGGGAGCCAGATGCTGACGCACAGGCCCGAGTTGCCATCCGGCCGGTCGCCCAGGGTGAGCTGGCCACCATGAAGTTCAGCGATGCGCCTGGCGATGGCCAGCCCGAGACCCGCGCCACCACCGAGTCGCTGGTCCAGCCGGACAAAACGGCTCAAAGCCCGCTCACGTGCCTCGGCTGGGATGCCGGGGCCCTGGTCGCACACGGTTATATGGTATCCCTCACCGGCAGGCGTGAGGTGTGTTTCGATGCTTGTGTGTTCGGGGCTGTACTGGATGGCGTTCGCCAGCAGGGAGCGCATGAGCGTGTTGATCAAGGCGCTGTGGCAGGAGACCAGGGCATGACCGGCATCGTCCTGCAGCACGGGGTCGATGTCCTTTTTCAGGGCCAGCGGTGCCACATCGGCAATGCTCTGTTCCACGATGGCAGACAGGTTGTGGTATTCCGGGGTGAAATCGGCACCAGAGTCGACGCGGTTGAGCAGCAGCATCTGCTCAACCAGGTGCACCATGCGGTCCACGGACTGGATCAGACCGCCGTATTGCTCCGGGTCGTTCTCGTAGACTTTTTCCAAATTCAGGCGCAGGGCCGTAAGCGGTGTCCTCAGTTCGTGGGCGGCATCGGCAGAAAACCGCCTCTCCCGTTCCAGGGCCTGGTTGAGGCGAAGGAGCAGACCATTCACCGCCTGCACCAGACCGGCGACTTCCTTGGGCGCCTGCCGGTCGTCCAGTGGGTGTATATTTTCCGGGGCCATGTTGCGGATTGGGCGCTCAAGCTTTAAAAGCGGCCTGAAACCGAGCTGGATGGCGGCACTGGCGGCAAGTAACAGCAGGGGCAGGGCAATCAACAACGGCAGAATGTTCCCCAGGGCCAGTTCCTCGCTAAGCTCCTCACGAATATCTTCGCGCTGTGCCGTCCGGATCCAGAAACCGGTGATTGGATCCTGGAGTGTAAACACTCGCCAGCGAAAGCCACTGGACTCTGCCCAGGAATAGCCGGGTGTCAGTCCTTCGGTATCGTCGGCTTTGAGGGTATCCAGCAATGGTTCGCGCTCCGGGGTCCAGACCTCGAATGCCAGTTTCTTCTCGTACTTGTGCCCGGTTCCACCGGGCAGGATTTCGTTATTGTCAGCTTCAAAATCCACTCCTGGCGTGTCGGGTCGGGGCAGTTCCAGGGTTTCGCTCAGGGTCTTTGGCAGTTGCTCGACAGACTGGGTGTCGGCCAGGTGCTGTACCAGTCCCTGGACGATCCGCGTGCTTTGTGCCAGCTCGGCGTCAAACAGCTCCTCGAGCTCGTGGTTGCTTTCGATGTAGCTCCAGGCCGCAGCAACAAGTGCAATCAGCAGAACGGTGGAGGTAACCAGCAGGGTCAGTGTGCGGGTCAGGGACATTCGGTCACCCTGGCGGCAGCCTGGCTGTCGAGCAGATAACCGACACCGCGTAGGGTCCGAATGGTTTCCTTGCCAACCCTGCGACGCAGGTGGTGGATGTGCACCTCCAGGGCGTTGCTTTCCGCGCCGTGGTCCCAGCCGTAAAGCTGTTCTTCCAGCCGTCGTCGTGTGGCTACCTGATCCGGGTGTCGCATCAGGTAGTGAAGAATCTGGAATTCACTGCGGGGCAATGTGGTGGTTTCGCCGCCGCTGGTCAGTTGTCCGTTGTCCGGGTTGAGCACCAGTTGGCCCACCGTCAGACCGTTCTGCGGCACCGAGGAGCCCCGACGTGTGACTGCCCGGATTCTGGCCTTGAGCTCCGCCATGGCGAAGGGTTTGGTGAGGTAGTCATCGGCGCCGGCATCCAGGCCGGTCAGTTTTTCATCCAGACCGGAACGGGCAGTCAGGATGATCACCGGCGTTTGCACGCCCTGTTTCCTGGCTGCCTTCAGGATGTCCAGGCCATCAACGCGGGGCAGAGTCAGGTCCAGTATTGCCAGATCAAAGTGCTCGCTGGTGAGTGCACCCAGGGCCTGCTGGCCGTCGTCGAGCCAGTCCACCGTGTTCTGTCCGTCACGCAACATTCCCAGCATGGTGTTGGCCAGGTGATGGTCGTCTTCTACAAGCAATATCCGCATGGCAGGTCCTGTTACCGGTCTGGTGATCATTCTGGCACAGAAATCTTAAGGCCAGCTTAAGAAAACTTCCGGCTGTTCTTAAGCCTTGGTTAAGGCTGGCGCTCTAGTCTGGGAGGCGTACCTTAAGAGAGGCCTTTTATGACAGACCCGCTGATGATGTCCACATGTTGTCCCCCGGACTCCGGGGAGGTGGTTCCGGTCATCCGTTGTGCCGGTCGCTGGTTTAACGAGATCCGTCCAGACACGGCAATGGCCGAGACGGTTGCGGGTTTTATCCGTCGGCGCTTCCTGCATGCCTATGGTGCCGAGCCTTCTCTGCGCATACCGGCATTGCTTGCCCTGACAACGGCTCAGGGCAGTCTTCTTGCCGCGGTCGGTGTTCGTAACGCCGCGCTGGAAAAACTGTTCCTGGAAGACTACTTGTCGGTGCCGGTGGAGTCGGTGATGCCGGTTGCGGGCATCGAGCGACATCGGATCGCGGAGATTGCCCATCTGGCGGGCGTTGAAGCCGGCGTCAGCCGTTTTCTGTTTGCCTCGTTGTCGGTGTGGCTGGATGGGGCCGGTTATGACTGGGTGGTGTGCACCGGCACGGATCAGCTGCGCAACAGTTTTCATCGCCTGGGCATTGCCACTCAGGTCCTGGCGACTGCCGATCCCGCCATGTTGCCCGATGGCGGTTCCGGCTGGGGGCGTTATTACGACCATCATCCGGTGGTGATGGCCATTCGTGTCGCCGATGGCATGTCGGCACTGCGGAGCGCCGGTTTGCTCCGGTTGATTCAGCCGGTTGAGTCCGAAGCCCCCGGGGAAGAAGCGATGGCAGGAGGTTCCTATGGCCACATTGCCTGAACTTCTGCAACGCCAGGCGGCCGTCCAACCCTCACAAACGGCGCTCCAGGGGCCGGAGTCGGCCTTCACTTATGCTCAGATGATGCAGGCGGCCGAGGCTCTCGCCGACCAGTTGACCCGCCTTGGTGTGCGCCGGGCCGGCCTGTGTGGCGACAACTCCGTGGCGTGGATTCTTGCCGATCTGGCCTGTTTGCTTGCCGGCGTGGTGTGTGTCCCCGTGCCGGTGTTTTTTTCACGGACTCAGACGGAACACCTGACTGAACGAGCTGGCCTTGATTGCCTGTTGTCAGGGGGCGCAAGCAATGGCGGTGAGCACATTGGCCATGGTGTCTGGCTAAGGCATTTGCCGGTAACAGCGGCAGCCGCCTGGATGCCGGAGCAGACCGCGAAGATAACCTTTACGTCCGGCAGTACAGGCAACCCGAAGGGCGTCTGCCTGTCGGTGGCCCAGATGACGGCCACCACGCTGGCCTTGCAGGAGCGTCTTGAGGGCGTCGACCTTGAGCGGCACCTGTGCATCCTGCCACTGGCCACATTGCTGGAGAACATTGCCGGGGTTTATCTGCCATTGCTTATGGGCAGTACGGTAATGGTCGCACCCTTGCAGGATCTGGGCATGACCGGAAGCAGTGGGCTGGACATCGGCCGGCTGGTGCAGGGCATCAACGAACACCAGCCGCAGTCCCTGATTCTGGTGCCGGAACTGGCTATGGCGCTGGTGTCTGCGGCCGAACAGAAACAGCTGGACAGTAATTCTTTCCGGTTTCTGGCGGTTGGTGGCGGACGGGTTTCGTCCGACCTGCTTGCCAGGGGCCGCGCGGTCGGCCTGCCGCTTTATGAGGGTTATGGGCTTTCCGAGTGCAGTTCCGTGGTTGCATTGAACGTGCCTGGAACCGAACGCGAAGGTGCGGTGGGTAAACCGCTCTCCCATGTTCGGGTACGGGTGGATGACCGCGGACACATTCTGGTGGCCGGGAACACCCACCTGGGTTACCTGGGGGATGAACCGGCAGGGGATGAATGGCTGGATACCGGTGACCTGGGTTCCCGGGATGCCGGGGGTTTCCTGTCGGTGAGCGGTCGCGCGAAGAACCTTCTGATTACCAGCTTTGGTCGCAACATCAGCCCGGAATGGCTGGAGAGTGAACTCATCCAGGCGATAGGTGCCCGCCAGGCGGTGGTGTTTGGTGATGGCGATCCCCGCCCGTCCGCCCTCGTTGTTGTGCAGGATGGCCGCTCACCCGATGCGTTGCGCTCGCAGCTGGACGTTCTGAACAACAATTTGCCGGACTACGCTCGTTTGTCCGGTGTCTATATCCGCCGTCAGCCATTGAGCCAGGCCGAGGGCTACCTGACTGCAAACGGCCGGCCTGTTCGCCAACAGATTCAGGCGGATCTGCCAACGCTGCTGGCCGGCGCATTTCCGATTTTCATGAATCTTTCGATATCCAATTCTGAACTTTCAAACCCGCCAGGAGGATCTTTCATGGCATTTTTCGATCGACTGCAGTCCGAAACTGCACAAGCCCGCGCCCACGTAACCGGTGCGCCTGTTATTGAGGCCATCCGCGAGGGCCGGTTTGACCTGAATGGCTATACCTGGTTTCTCACCCAGGCGTATCACCACGTGAAACACACCGTGCCCCTGATGATGGCCTGCGGTGGCCGCTTACCCGAGCGTCTGGAATTTGTGCGAAAGGCGTTGGTGGAATACATCGAGGAGGAGTATGGCCACCATGAGTGGATCCTCAACGATCTTGCGGCCTGCGGAGAGGACAAGGAAGCCATTCGTCATGGCAGCCCGGATACCTCTATCGAGCTGATGGTCGCCTACCTCTATGACCGCATTAACCGCGGTAACCCGGCCGCCTTTTTCGGCATGGTTCAGGTGCTTGAGGGAACGTCGATCGAGCTGGCGACGCCGCTCGGTGAAGCCATCCAGAAACAGCTTGGCCTGCCCAAAGAAGCGTTCAGCTACCTCTACTCCCATGGTGCTCTGGACCAAGGGCATTTCGAGTTCTTCCGGAACCTGATGAACGAAATCACCGATCCGGATGATCAGCAGGCCATTATCGAGGCGGCCCGTATGGTCTACCGGCTTTACGGCGACATGCTGCACAGCATTCCCGTGCCCGAGAATCGCAAGGAGCGGCGCCATGAGGCTGCATGATCGGGTGTTCCTGCTTCTGGGGGGCACCGGCGGTATAGGAAAGGCGCTCGTGGAGCCGTTGGTCAGGGCAGGTGCTCGCGTGATTATCGCTTCCCGGCACCCGGAAAAGCTTGAACATCGGGAAGGTGTCTCGCTCGTACATCTGGATCTTGCGGCGCCGGACCTCGACCAGCAGCTGGTTCGGCTCGGCGATGCCTATCCGGATATTGATGGCGTGATCCACTGTGCCGGCCAGAACTGCTTTGCCAGCCTGGGCAATATGACAGTCAATGAACTGGACGCCCAGATTGCCGTCAATCTCCGGTCAGCGATGATTGTCGCTAGGCATTTTGCACCAAGGTTTGAAAAAGCCGAACAGGGAGCGCTGGTGTTCGTGGGGTCCACCTTTGGCAGCATCGGTTTCCCCGGCTACACCGCATACTGCGCCAGCAAGTTTGGTCTGCGCGGTTTCAGCGAAGCCCTGCGCAGGGAACTGGCCGATACCCCGGTTCAGGTGATCTATGTGGCCCCCCGCGCCACTGCCACGGACATGAATCCGGAGGCCGTGAACGAGCTGAACCGGGCACTCGGCAACGCCATGGACGCACCTGAAGCGGTGGCGGCGCAGATTCTGGCGGCCATGGAAAATGACGATCGCCGGCGTTTCCTGGGCTGGCCCGAGAAGTTGTTCGTGGTCATCAACGGCATCCTGCCCAAAATTGTCGACAAGGCGATGCTGAAGCAACTGCCGGTGATCCGGCGGTTTCTGAATCCGGGAGTGTTGTCATGAAACGTGTTTTATTGATGGTCCTGTGTCTGGCTGCCCAGCCGCTTTGGGCAGCTGCTCTTGAGACCGAGCTGGCCGACATCCAGCATCGCTGGGCCGAGATCCAGTACCAGGTACCGGAGGACGAAAAAGAGAAAGCCTTCGAGGGCCTGGCTGGCGAGGCGGAACAGTTTGTTGCCCATTATCCGGACCGGGCAGAGCCGCTGATTTGGCAGGGTATTGTGTTGAGCACCTACGCCGGTGCCAAAGGTGGTCTGGGTGCCCTGGGCCTGGTCAAGGACGCCCGGAAATCCCTGGAAGCGGCCCTGACAATCGATCCCGATGCGCTGGATGGCTCGGCTTACACATCCCTTGGCAGCCTTTATTACCAGGTCCCTGGCTGGCCACTGGGCTTCGGTGATGACGACAAGGCCCGTCAGTATTTGCAGAAAGCATTGGCGATCAATCCTGATGGTATGGATGCCAATTTCTTCTTTGGCGATTTTCTGCTGGACCAGGGCGAGCCTGAACGAGCCCGGAGCTATCTGCAGAAAGTCCTCGAAGCACCCGCTAGGGCCGGGCGGGACGTCGCCGATGCTGGTCGGCGGGAAGAAGCCATGAGCCGCCTGGACTCACTCTGAATCCTCGTTTCCTGTCAGCTTGGGCTACACTCTTAACTGGAGAGGGGTGAAGAGTCCGTCAGGAGGACGTGTTGTCCATGGCGTCAAGGTTCGGTAACGGGCAGCAAACTGAGTTGTCTGCCCGTTTTTTTCAGAAGCTGGCCTCAGGAGTTCCTGGAGTCCTTTTCGTTTATTGGGTGAGTTTGGAAGGAGATTCCCACCGCTGTTCCTTCATCAGCGAACATGTGCAGTCACTTTTTGGCATTGATCCTTCGGATCTGAGTGATAACGCGGATCCGATTTTTGCCATGATCCATCCTGAGGACGTTGATGCCGTTACGGAGAGCATCCGGGCCTCGGCAGATACGTTGGGGACCTGGAGCTATCGGGCCCGGCTCAGGCTGGAGAATGGCGGTTACGAGTGGTTTGAGGTTAACGCGGAGCCTGAGCGTCAGCCCGATGGCAGCACGCTCTGGTACGGTCAGTTCCATAATATTCAGCACTATAAGGACCTGGAACAGAGCCTGCGCGAGAGCGAGGCGGAGTTTTCCTTCCAGGCCGGTTTCCAGCGCCTGATTGCCCGTCTATCCACCGAATTCATCAACCTTGGTTTTGGCACTATTGATCAGTGCATTGATGAACTTCTGAGATCCATCGGAATGTTTTTCAAGGTAGACCGAGCCTATCTGTATTGCTTTTCCGATGACTACTCCGTGATGACCAATACCCATGAGTGGTGCAGGGACGGTGTGCCGGCGCTGATCGATACCCAGCAGCAGGTGTCGATCGAAGATTTTCACTGGTGGCAGGAACAGATTGAGGGGATGGTCAGTGGCAGCCGGGTGGTGTTTATTGAGGATGTCGACCGACTGGACCGGGAAGCTGCACCCGAGCGGGCGCTGCTTCAGGAACAAGGGGTGTCGTCCATGTTCTGCGTGCCTATCCGGGTGCGCGGACGGGTGACGGGTTTTTTTGGCGTCGACTCCCTTCGCCGAAGAACCTGGCGTCTGGACCAGGCCGATCTGTTGATTATCGTGTCTGGCCTCTTGTCGGGTGCCCTGGAGCGCAATCGGCTGGAAGAGGAGCTGCTGAACCAGTCCATTCGTGATCCGCTGACGGGTCTGCACAATCGTCGCTACCTGATGCCCAGGCTGGATGAGATGTTGGGCAGGAGCAATCGCCATGGGGAACGGTTCGCGCTGGCCATGTTCGACATAGATCATTTCAAGAGGATCAACGACTCCATCGGACACCTCGGGGGCGATTATATCCTCCAGCGCTTTGCTGACATCCTGGTGAGCCAGACCCGCTCCATGGATGTAATTGTGCGCTTCGGGGGGGAAGAGTTCATTGTTGTCTTCAGCGCCGTGGAGCACGGGGATGTGCGACAGCTTGTGCAGCGAATTCTCGAAGCTGTGCACGAGGAATGTTTTGTGTTCAATGACGAGGACATTCCGGTAACCGTCAGTGCGGGTGTGGCGGGGATCGAAGAGTTCGTTGACCGGCCAGCCAGTCCCGATGCCCTGATTGCCGGGGCAGATGACCGGCTTTATCTGGCCAAGCAGGCAGGGCGGGACTGCCTTGTTGATGCATCAGGAACATTGCGCATATAAAAAAAGATCATTTCACCTCATATTACGAAATAGTATATGCTTATATTAAATTTGATATTCGGATACTCCAGAGGTGACTGCCATGAGCAACCCGATCGTTCAGCATTTTTTTGATGAACCCACCAATACCTTCAGTTATGTGGTGCGCGACCCGGACAGCCAGGCCTGTGCCATTCTCGATTCGGTCCTGGATTTTGATTACGCCGCTGGCACCACCGACGTGCGTTCTGCAGACGAGATTATCGAGTACATCCGCAGCAACGATCTGAAGGTCGAGTGGATTCTGGAGACCCACGTACACGCGGATCACTTGTCGGCCGCGCCTTACCTGCATGAGAAGTTGGGCGGCAAGACCGGCATTGGTGCGCACATCCGAGACGTACAGGAAATATTTGGCAAGGCGTTTAACGCCGGCACCGAATTCCAGCGCGACGGCAGCCAGTTCGATCAGCTGTTCAGAGAGGGCGACACATTCGCCATCGGTGGTCTTGAGGGGCGCGTATTGCATACCCCGGGGCACACCCCTGCCTGCCTGACCTATGTGGTTGGCGATGCCGCCTTCGTGGGTGACACCCTGTTTATGCCGGATTTCGGCACCGCCCGCTGTGATTTCCCGGGTGGCGATGCCCGCACCCTGTACCAGTCTATCCAGAAGGTACTGTCTCTGCCGGCAGAAACCCGTATCTTCCTGTGTCACGACTACAAGGCGCCCGGCCGTGACGAGTATCAGCATATGACCACGGTGGCCGAGCAGCGGGAAGCGAACATCCATGTCCACGAAGGTGTTTCCGAGGAAGAGTTCGTGAAGATGCGGACCGAACGGGACGCGACCCTGGATATGCCACGGCTGATTCTGCCTTCGGTCCAGGTCAACATGCGGGCAGGCCATATGCCTCCGGCTGAAGACAATGGTCAGGTTTACCTGAAAGTACCGGTTAACCTGTTCTGAGATTCCCGATGAATCTTAAACGCTATCTGCCCATTCTGGATTGGGCCCCAAAATATGGCCGGGAACAGGCCACCAGTGATCTGGTGGCCGCGATCATCGTTACCGTCATGCTCATCCCCCAGTCGCTGGCCTATGCCCTGCTGGCCGGGTTGCCTGCCCAGGTGGGTCTGTACGCCAGTATCCTGCCCCTGGTTATTTACGCTGTCTTCGGCACCAGCCGAACACTGTCGGTGGGCCCGGTTGCTGTGGCTTCCCTGATGACCGCAGCGGCCCTGGCACCCCTTGCGGAGTTCGGTACACCGGAATACGTGGCTGGTGCCGTTTTGCTGGCGGTCATGTCTGGGTTGATGCTGACCCTGATGGGTGTCCTCAGGCTGGGTTTCCTGGCCAATTTTCTCAGCCATCCGGTGATTTCGGGCTTTATCACGGCCTCCGGCATTGTGATTGCTGCCAGTCAGCTGAAGCATATCTTCGGAATCCAGGCCTCGGGTCACAACCTTCTGGAGATTGCTCACTCGCTGTTGGGATCCATCGGTGACACCAACCTGGCAACGTTGGGGGTCGGTGCCGGAGCGCTGATTTTCCTGATGCTGGCCCGCAAACGCCTGAAGCCGCTTTTGATGGCAATGGGGTTGGCCCCGAGAATGGCGGATATTCTTACCAAAACCGCGCCGATTCTGGCGGTTCTGGTCACCACCCTGGTGGCCTGGCAGTTCCAGCTTGATGGCCAGGGTGTGCGTTTGGTCGGGGATGTGCCCCGGGGACTGCCCGATTTCACCATGCCGAGCCTGGACATGGGCTTGTGGCAGCAGCTGGCGGTCAGCGCGTTGCTGATCAGTGTTGTGGGTTTCGTGGAGTCGGTGTCTGTTGGCCAGACCCTGGCCGCGAAACGTCGCCAGCGTATTGATCCGGACCAGGAGCTGATTGGCCTGGGTACTGCCAACCTGGGCGCCGGTTTTTCCGGCGGCATGCCGGTCACCGGTGGCTTCTCCCGTTCCGTGGTCAACTTTGACGCTGGGGCCGAGACTCCCGCCGCCGGCGCCTATGCGGCTGTGGGTATCGCCATGGCAACGTTATTCCTGACGCCAGCCATTGCCTATCTGCCCCAGGCGACCCTGGCGGCGACCATCATCGTCGCCGTGGCCACGCTGATCGACCTTCCGGCCCTGGGTCGCACCTGGCGCTACTCCCGCACGGACTTTGGCGCCATGCTCGCCACCATCGTGCTGACTCTGGTGCACAGTGTCGAGGCCGGCATTATCGCCGGGGTGGCGCTTTCGATAGGCCTGTTTCTGTATCGAACCAGCCGCCCCCACAGCGCGGTGGTTGGTCGGGTACCGGGAACCGAGCACTTCCGCAACGTGCTTCGCCATGACGTGGAGCTGTGCCCGAAGGTGACCTTCCTGCGGGTAGACGAGAGCCTGTACTTCGCCAACGCACGCTTCCTTGAGGAAACGGTTATGGACCTGATGATACGGGAGCCGGAGCTTAAGGACCTGGTGCTGATGTGTCCGGCCGTGAATCTGGTGGACGCCTCGGCCCTCGAAAGTCTGGAGGCGATTAACGAGCGTATGAAGGATGCAGGAGTGAGGTTGCATCTGGCGGAAGTGAAAGGCCCCGTCATGGACAAACTGAAAGGCACGGAACTGCTTTCCCACCTGGGTGGCGAGGTTTTCCTCAGCACCTTTGAAGCCTGGCAGCGCCTCACCGACCTTGGCAAGCAAGAGAGACAGGTCGCCTGATCTATCTGGGCTCGCTTGCACCGGGGGTGGGGCGAGCCGCTAAGATGTCATACCCGACCCCGTTACTGCGGTACGTTCACTATGGGCATGACTGAAAATCTGCTATCCACCAGCCAGTGGATCATCACGCTGCTGCTTTTTCTGGTAATTCTTGTCCGGGCGGTGCGCTCCATTGACTGGCCAGCCTTACGCAAGGACAACGCGCTCCAGCACTCGTTCTTCGGCGCGGCCGTGGTGCTCGGATTCGTCTGGCAGCTGAGGGCAGGCATTTCTCCCGGCCTGGCCATCCACATTTTCGGGATCACGGTGATAACGCTGATGCTGGGGTGGGCGCTTGCGGTGCTGGCGGGATTGCTGGCGCTGGTGATCACGGTCATTACCGGACGAGAACCCCTGATCATGTTTGCGGCCAACGGTCTGATTACCGTGATGGTGCCTGCCATTGTCAGCCACGGAATCATGCTCTGGGAACGCCGGCGGGATTTCCGGAATTTCTTCGCCTATATCTTCTTCTGCGGGTTCTTCGGGGCCGGCATTTCCGTGGCAGCCGCCGGTGGTGTCATGTGCCTCATGCTATGGAGCAGTGGCGTCTATACGTTTGACCAACTGGTGCATGAGTACATCCGTTACCTCCCGTTGTTCATGATTCCCGAGGGGTTCGTGAACGGCACCTTTGTGACCGGCCTCATGGTCTTCCATCCGGACCGGTTGACCACGCTGGACCAGAGACGCTACCGGTAGAGCTTTCCGGCTCAGAGGCCCTTGCCACTGGCGACAGCGGTGCTGAGCAGGTCGCCGGCCTTGCCGGAACGGGCCCTACGCTGCCATTTCCTTGCCCAGCCCAGCACCTCGGTTGCCGGCATGGGGCGGGCGATCCCGTAGCCCTGCACGAAATTGCATCCCATCTGCCTCAGTGTTCGGGCGTGTTCCATGGTTTCAACGCCTTCGGCCAGAACCGGGTGGGCGAACCGCTGGGCCAGGAAGATCACGCTCTCAACGATGGCGCGGTCGCCGGCATCCTCAAGCATGTTGCGAACAAAACTCTGGTCGATCTTGATGATGTCCACCGGAAGCGTACGCAGATAAGTCAGGGATGAGAAACCGGTGCCAAAATCGTCCAGCGCCACCTGAAGGCCGAGGCTCTGGCAGCGCGCCAGAACGTTGCTGGCTCGCTGGGTGTCCTCCAGTGCAGTCGATTCAAGAACCTCCAGCGTGATCTGGCCGGGTGCCACCTCCGGGTGGCTGTGCAGGTAACTCTCCAGGTAGTCGGCAAATGAGCGGTCCATCAGGTGCGGAGCGCTGATGTTAATGCTTATCGCCAGATTCTCTCCCGCTTCCTTCCAGGCGTTCATCTGGTGAATGGCTTCTTTCAATACCCACTGTCCCAGTGGTACTTCCAGGTGACTATTTTCGACAATCGGAAGAAATTCGCCCGGTGAAACCAGCCCTTTCTGGGGGTGGTTCCAGCGGATCAGCGCCTCAAAACCGAAAAGCTCGCAATCCGTGACACGGATCTGGGGCTGGAAAAACAGCTCGAACTCCTCGTTTTCCAGGGCCCTGGAGATTTCCATCAACTGATTGCGCCGGTTCCGGCGATGCTCGTCCAGGCCGGGATCGAACAAGTGATACTGATTGCGGCCTTTTTCCTTGGCGGAGTACATGGCCTGATCGGCATGCCGAATCAGACCTTCGGCGTCTGATCCATCTTCCGGGTAGCGGGTAATGCCGAGGCTGGCCGTGAGTGAAACATTCTGATCGCCCACCGTTACCGGATCGCCGACGGTGGCCAGAATGCGCTGGTAAACCGCTTCGTGGTTGTCATCGCCCTGCAGCAGGAGGACAAATTCGTCGCCACCGATCCGGGCAACGGTGTCGCCGCTGCGCAGCGCACGGGTCAGTCGCTCGGCCAGGGTGCGCAGGGTCTGGTCACCGGCCGACTGCCCCCATTTGTCATTGATACCCTTGAAGCCGTCGAGGTCCAGATAGCACACCGACACGCTGCGATGTTGCCGGTCGGCGTGGCTGCGGGCTGTGCGCAGTCGCTCTTCCAGCAACTGGCGGTTGGGCAGGCCGGTCAGATCGTCGTAGTTGGCCGCCCGGTCGAGTTCGCGCGCATGGTTCTTGAGTGCGGTGATGTCCGAGAAGGCCGCCACATGGTAATACTGCCCGGGTTCTTCCAGATGCACGCGGCTGATGGATAGCAGTTCCACAAACTCTTCACCGTTTTTCCGGCGGTTCCAGATTTCGCCCCGCCAGTGGTCGGTTTTCTCGATGGTACGCCACATGGACCGGTAGTATTCCCCGGAATGTCGGCCGGAGCTGAGAATCGCCGGGTTGAGGCCCAGAACCTCCTGCCGGCTATAGCCGGTAATCCGCGAAAACGCAGGATTCACATCCAGGATCCGGTTCGACTGGTCGGTGATCAGGATGGCTTCGTGGCTGCGGTCGAACACGCTGGCCGCGATCCGCAGGCCCCGCTCGCTGTTCTTCCTGTCGGAGATGTTGTTCTGAATGGCGATATAACCAGGGTCAACGCCCTGCTCTGTACCTATCGGAACGCAATAGGTATGCACCCAGTAGGGCTGTCCGGCTTTGGTGTAGTGAAGAATGTCTTCTTCAATGATTTCGGCCCGATGCAGCTTCTGGTTAATGCGCTTGATGGTTTCGGGGTCGGTGTCCGGCCCGTAAAGCACTTCCTTTGGGAGGCATCCGCGCACCTCCTCAAGCTGATACCCCGTGTGTTCCTCAAAGCTGGGGTTAACCCATTCAATGCGGCCGGCATCATCCAGCATCACCAGAAAATTGGGCGTAACCGCCGCAACCATGGCCAGGCGCTTGGGGTCGATGTCTGAGGGTGGTGTAACCGTCGTGGGGGATCTGGGCATGAGAGTCAGTAACGTGTACTCCGGTGTGTAAATTTACGAACTCTCCTCCCGTGAGACCTGTCGCAAATGTCGGGCATGCTACCGGAATAGCTCTGAAAAACCATGGGTAAATGGTCTAGGTGAATTGATAAATGTCAGTTTTGCGCCAAATACCTATGGGTATAGGTCAGCGCCAGCGCGAGTGCTTCTGGAGCTTTCGTTGCAGGGTACGTCGATGCATGTTCAGGGCGCGGGCGGTGGCAGAGACGTTGCCCTCGTTTTCGTTGAGAACCCGCTGGATGTGCTCCCACTCCATTTCCTCGACCGAGGGCGGCTCCGCCCGGAGATCCGGCGGCGCATCAATCGGCTCGAATCCGGCCAGCAGCTGGTTGACCGTTACCGGTTTGCACAGATAGTTCACCGCGCCGCGGCGCATGGCTTCGACCGCCGTGGCGATACTGCCGTAACCGGTCAGCACCAGGATTTCCAGATCCGGATGCATGTCCAGAATCTCTGGCAGAAGCTGCAGGCCGCTTTCGCCGGCCAGGTTCAGATCCAGTACGCATCGGTGAAAGGTTCCCTCCAGCAGGGCGGTTTTTGCTTCCTGATGCCCGTGGGCAAGCTTCGCTTCGATGCCCCGGCGTCCGAGTGAGCGCTGAAGCACCTGCAGAAAGGCGTCATCGTCATCAATAAGCAGCCACGCCTGTTGTTTGCTCACGCCTGTTCTCCCGCTAGGCCGTTGGTCGCTGCCGTTATCGGCAGCTCTATGATGATGGTGGTACCGTCCGCACTACCCCGGGCTTTCAGTGTGCCTCCAAGACGCTGGATGGTGGCGTTGGAAAGGAAAAGGCCAACTCCGAGCCCATTCTCCGAACTGACCACCTTGTCCCCGAGCGTACCTTCCGGGGTGGATTCCAGGCCATCACCATGGTCCTCGACAACCAGTTCCAGCCGGCCATCGGCACCCTCACTGGCTGCAACGGCGACCCAGGACGGGCTGGCTGTTACTGCGTTGTCCAACACATTCAGAACGGCCTGATCAAGGGTGGCGTCCACGGCAACCGGGCAGTCCGGCACAGGCTGACGCCATTCAATGGCGGCACCCGGCCAAAGCAGGGTAGCGGATTCCCGAAGACGTGCCACCCAGTCCCGGGCTGGCAGGGTTTCCAGTTGCGCGGTCTTGGCCTGCACGGCCGCCGAAGACAGCTGTTGCAGGTGGGTCGTGCACAGGCCCAGTTGACTTTCCATCAGTGCGAGGTCGTCGGTGATGGGGTCGCCGACCGGGGCAGCGGATTTCATTTCCTCCACCAGCAGCGTCATGGTGTTCAGCGGCGTCCCCAGGCGATGTGCCACTGCAGCAGCCGACAGTCCGAGGGCGATGATCTGCTCATCTCGCAGCAGGGTTTCCCGTATCTGTGCGAGCTGGGCCTGTTGCTGGCGCAGGCGACGTGCCAGGGCACCGACAACCAGCAGCAGGATGGCAGCGGTTGTGGCGAAGGTCACCCACATGCCGACCAGGTGTAACTGGGCCAGGTTGGCGTTGTGATGTCCATGGGTGACCGGCGTATGCCAGATCACCAGGGAGGTATAAACCGCAACGCCGGCGACGGTAACGGCAATGCTCTGGCCCAGTGGCAACAGCACAATGGCAACGGCGATAGGCAGCAGCAACAGGGAAACCAGGGGGTTGGTATAGCCGCCCGTCAGGTAAAGCCAGACTCCGATCAAAAGCAAATCGACAATCAGCACCAGGCTGACGGCCTGTGTCGAGCGCGGTGGGCGACGGGTAAACCAGAGCCAGGCCAGGGTTGCCATAACCCCATAGGCGAGGGGCAGGATAACCGCTTCAGCCCGATGGGCCAGGGTTACCATGGTTTCCGCCACGGCGATCGAAATAAGCTGCAGCGCAACAATAGCCAGACGCATGCCCAGCAGATAGCGGGCAGTCTGTTGAAATCCGGTCTGTGAGTGGGTCAGCCATTCCATAGCGGGCATTCTAGCGTTTTTTTCCATCGGGATACGCGGTAATACCTCCGAGGGGATGCGGCATTTGGTCTCAGGCGCTGGCGCCGGCTGATGTTTATGATTGGCGCCAACTATCAGAGCTGGTCAGGATAAGGTTGTATGGCGACGGTAATTGGAACGCGTTTCATCGGATTGTGTGCTGCGGGATTGGTTTCCTTGCCCGCCGGAGTGTTGGCCCAGGAGAGTTCTCCTGACTTGCCGGTCATTTATGTTACTGAGGGGCAGAGCATAGAAGAGGCCTCGAGTACGTTGGCTTCAGAGCCCGTTGAACGTTTGTCCTCTGATCCCTCAGTGTCGCTCTCCCGAATGGGAGGTCGCGGCCTGGAACCGGTGATTCGTGGTCAAAGCCAGGAGCGGGTGGATGTGCTTCTGGACGGTATTCGCGTTGAAGGGGCCTGCCCGAATCGCATGGATCCCCCAACCAGTCGCCTGAGTTCGGCACTGGCACCCTTGCTCGAGGTGCGCACCAGTAACCAGACCCTTCGCTGGGGCCCGATCACCGGTGGCCAGATTATTGCCACCACAGCAGCGCCAGTCTTCGATGATTCCGCCACCACAGGTCATTTGACGGTGGGCGGCGCGGACAACGGCAATGGCAAACTGGTCAATGGCAGTGCCGCAGTGGGGAGTGACAGTGCCTGGCTTCGGCTCGCAGGCGGTTACGACGAGGCGGACGATTACGAGGACGGCGATGGCAACGAAGTGCGCAGCGCCTACAAGAACTCTGAGGCCCGCCTCGATGCTGCGTGGAAGGCGGATAACGGGTTCTATATCAAAGGCCTGGTAAGCCGTCAGGAGGAGCGGGACGTGAAATACGCCGGCTCCGGCATGGATGCGCCGAAAACCGATACCGACATCATGCGACTGGAGCTGGGCTCGCCCGTGGCCAACGGCAACTGGAACCTGCTGGCCTGGCAGGCCGATGTTGATCACATCATGGATAATTTCAGTCTCCGTGAGTCCATGATGAAAATGCTGACCGATTCCGAGACCGAAACCCGGGGCCTCCGTCTGACCCTGGATCAGAGTCCGGATGCCAGAACAGACTGGGCCATTGGTGCGGATGTCGAGACCAATAACTGGCACGCCGAACGGTTTGGCGGCGCGAATCTGGATATGCTGACGTCGGTACTCTGGCCCGACGTGGATCGAGACCGTTTCGGCCTCTTCGCTGAGCGCTTCTACCGGGTAACCCCGGCGTTAAAACTGGGTGGTGGCGTGCGCTACGATCGCGTGGAAATGTCCGCTGGGGCCGCCGATCAGGTGTTTGGTAGTGGCATGATGGCCATGTCTGCCGCCGATGCCTACGAGGCGATCTACGGCACTACCAACACCGATGCGAGCGATGACAACTTCAGTGGCTTTGTAAGCAGCGATTGGCGGTTTTCTCCCATCCAGTCGCTGGTGGTTACGGCAAGCCATAGCGTCCGCAGCCCGGGCGTGACTGAACGCTACATTGCCAGCTGGAACAACATGGATCCGGCAAGACGCTGGGTAGGCAACCCTTCTCTCGACCCTGAGACGCATCGCAAGGTGGAAGTGGCGATGCCTGGCCAGAGCAACGGCTGGCACTGGCGCCCGGCCGTGTGGGTGGATCAGGTGGATGACTTCGTCCTGCGCACGCGCAATGTGGATCAGGTCAGCGTCTACCGCAATATCGATGCGCGGCTGATGGGTGTTGAGGCTCAGCTTGGGTGGAGCAACGGCACCTGGAGCACTAACAGCAGTCTGGCCTCGGTACGAGGTGAAAACCGTGACAAAAACAAACCCCTGCCGCAGATTCCGCCGGTGCAGTTTATTCAGACCCTTGGCTGGCAGCACATGGGCCATGGCATTGAACTGGAGTGGGTGCTGGCCCGCCGCCAGGACCGGGTGGATCTGGAGTCCGGCCAGGATCCCGGCACCTCGCCAGGCTACGGCGTACTGAACCTGTCCGGGAGCCACCCGCTCGCCGACTATCTGAGCATCAGCTGGGCAGTGGATAACCTGTTCGACAATACCTGGGCGCCCCACGTTAGCAGGGCCAATACTGATCCATTCAACCCCGAAGCCGTAAGAGTTAATGAGCCTGGCAGGACCCTGCGTGCCGCACTGACAGCCAGGTGGTAAGACCTTGCATGGCGGTTACCCGCTTCTCATAGCCGGCGGGTGACATTCTTGCCCCGGGTGGAACCAACTCCTCCAACCGGGGCTTTTTTATGGTTGATTAAAAATTGCGCTATCTCAATTCAGGAAGCGGCGGGCTGCACTATGCTGGCCTGATGCAGATCTGAACCAGTGGCCATCAGCCGCTGAGGCTGTGTTTGGCTTCTTGAGGTTCCCGGAAGGAACCTGTCTGCACAATGCGGTTCAAGAAAGGAGACGCATCGTGACTGAAGACGAAAAATTGCCAGAAAATCCCGAAACCGACCTTGCTTCCCGATTTCCTACCGCCTACACCATTCTTTTCGGCCTCATTATTCTGGTGGCCGCCCTGACCTGGCTTATTCCGGCCGGGCAGTACGAGCGCGCCATGAATGAAGAGGTTGGTCGGGAAGTGGCAGTTCCGGGCACCTACCAGACCGTTGATCCGAATCCCCAGGGGTTCGTTGATGTCCTGATGGCACCCACAGCCGGGTTCTACGACCCCGACAGTTACGTTGCCAATGCCATTGATGTTGCCATGTTTATACTGTTCCTGGGTGGTTTCCTCGGTGTGATGAATGCGACCGGAGCTATTGATACCGGCATTCGCAGCGCGATGCGGCATCTGAAAGGCCATGAGATCTGGATGATTCCGATACTGATGGTGCTCTTCGCCATCGGTGGCACCACCTACGGGATGGCAGAGGAGACCCTGGCTTTTTACGCCATTCTGATTCCCGTGATACTTGCGGCCGGCTACGACGCCGTTACAGGCGTTGCCATCATCCTGATCGGAGCCGGGATCGGCGTGTTGGGCTCAACCATCAACCCGTTCGCCACGGTGATTGCAGCCAATGCTGCTGGAATACCGTTCACCGACGGCATCGTGCTGCGTTTCATTCTGCTGATCGGCGGCCTGTTGATCTGTATCGGCTACGTTATGCGATATGCCCATCGCGTAAAAACCGACCCCTCGCGCTCGGTGGTGGCAAAGCAATGGGCAGCGCACAAGAAACTGTTTCTGCAGGGAGGTGACCAGGAGATTCACAGCGCCACCCTGACAACCACCCAGATTATTGCTCTGGTTATCTTTGCCCTGACCTTTGCCGTGATGATCTGGGGTGTGTCATCCCAGGGCTGGTGGATGGCCCGGATGGGCTCTCTGTTCTTTGGTGCAGCCATTGTGATCGGCATCATTGCACGACTGGGCGAAAAGAAACTGACCGGCAGTTTTGTCGATGGCGCCCGGGATCTGCTCGGGGTTGCCCTGGTGGTCGGCCTTGCCCGCGGCATCGTGGTGATCATGGAGCAGGGCATGATTGCCGATACCATCCTCCACAGCGCCGAAACCTCGCTGGGTGGCCTGCCGGAACTGGCCTTTATCAACCTGATGTTCTGGATCGAGGTGGGCATGAGTTTCTTCGTGCCGTCGTCCTCTGGCCTGGCCGTCCTGTCCATGCCGATCCTCGCGCCGCTGGCGGATTTTGCCAACGTCGGGCGGGATCTGGTGGTAACTGCCTATCAGTCTGCCAACGGTCTGGTGAACCTGATCAACCCCACCTTCGCGGTGGTGGTTGGCGGCCTTGCCATCGGGCGCGTGTCCTACGATCGCTGGCTGGCCTTTATCTGGCCCTTGCTGCTTATTCTGACCGTGTTTATCACTGTGGTTATCAGCGTCGGCACACTTTTGTGACCCCCGCTGTAACCCTGCGACAAAAGGAGTTTTGTCATGTCTGAACAAACACTTGGAGTGCACTCTGAGACCGGGACCCTGCGCCAGGTCATCATCTGCCGGCCGGGGCTGGCGCACCGGCGGTTGACGCCGTCCAACTGCGATGCCCTGTTGTTCGATGATGTGTTCTGGGTCAAGCAGGCCCAGAAAGATCATGACGTGTTTGCCAGCGTGATGCGTGGTCGGGGCGTGGAGGTGCTGGATGTCAACGAGTTGCTGGCGGAAACGCTGGCCATTCCCGAGGGACGTGCCTGGATTCTTGATCACCGGATCAACTGGAACCATATCGGCGTGGGCATGGTGTCGGACCTGCGCGCCTGGATGGATGAACTGCCCGAGAAGGCGCTCGCCGAATTCCTGATTGGTGGTCTGGAGGTGGGGGATCTGCCATTCGATCCCGTCGGTCTGTTTGGCAACCACCTCGGGCGTTTCGGATTCGTGCTGCCGCCGCTGCCCAACTTCCTGTTCACCCGGGATAACAGCGCCTGGGTGTATGGCGGGGTTACTCTCAACCCGATGTATTGGGTTGCCCGCAAGCCTGAGACCCTGCTGATGGCCGCTATCTACCGATTCCACCCGAAATTCGCCGGCAAGGTGAACGTGCACTGGGGCGATCCTCTGGAAGATCATGGACTGGCAACCCTGGAGGGTGGGGACATCATGCCGCTGGGGAACAGAACGGTTCTGGTAGGCATGGGCGAGCGATCCTCTCCCCAGGCCATCGGGCAACTGTCAAAAGCACTCTTTGATGGCGGAATGGTGGATCGGGTAATCGCCTGTCAACTGCCCAAAACCCGGTCGGCCATGCACCTGGACACCGTGTTTACCTTCTGTGGTGGCAACGTGGTCACTGCCTTCAAGGAAGTGGCGGATGCCGTGATCTGCTACGACCTGCGCCCCGGTGAGGGAGCAAAAACACTGGCGTTCAACCAGGATTCCCGGCATCTGTTCGAGGTGGTTGCTGAAATTCTCGGCTACCCGGCCCTGGAAGTCGTGGCAACCGGCGGCGACACGCCGGAAGAACGCGAGCGGGAACAGTGGAACGACGGCAACAATGTGCTGGCCCTGAGCCCTGGTGTGGTTGTCGGCTACGACCGCAACGACGATACCAACGCGGCGCTTTCGGCCGCGGGTATCGAGGTTCTGGCCATACCCGGTGCCGAGCTGGGACGTGGCCGGGGCGGGGGTCGGTGCATGAGTTGCCCGACCATCCGGGACGCGATCTGAGAGCCAGGGAGAAACGTTATGGCATTCAATCTCAAGAACCGACATTTTCTTACCCTGCGGCATTTCAGCCCCAGGGAAATCGCTTTTTTACTGAAGCTGTCTGCGGATCTGAAGACGGCCAAGTACGCGGGCACCGAAGTGCCCAAGCTCGAAGGCAAGGATATCGCTCTGATCTTCGAGAAGAATTCCACGCGGACCCGGGTCGGGTTTGAAGTTGCTGCCTTCGACCAGGGGGCGCGGGTAACTTACCTGGGGCCGACCGGAACCCACATTGGCCACAAGGAATCAGTGAAAGACACTGCCCGGGTTCTTGGCCGGGTTTACGATGCCATTGAGTATCGGGGATTCGGACAATCGGTTGTGGAAGAGCTGGCACAGTACGCCGGCGTGCCGGTCTACAACGGGCTCACCAATGAATTTCACCCCACCCAGATCCTGGCGGATTTTCTGACCATGCAGGAGCATGTGGAAAAGCCGTTGCGGGATGTGGCCTACGTGTTCATCGGCGATGCCGCCAACAATATGGGCGACAGCCTGCTGATCGGTGGCGCCAAGATGGGCATGGACGTGCGCTTGTGCGCACCAAAAGCCTGCTGGCCTGGCCAGACCGTTCAGGAGGAGGCCCGGGCGCTGGCGGCCGAAACCGGAGCGCGCATTACCATCACGGAGGATGTTGACGCCGCCGTTTCCGGCGTCGATTTCGTGTATACCGATGTCTGGGTCTCGATGGGCGAACCGAAAGAAAAGTGGGCCGAACGGATCAAATTGCTGATGCCTTACCAGGTGAATGCGGCCCTGATGGCCAAAACCGGCAATCCGCGGGTTCGGTTCATGCACTGTCTGCCGGCCTTTCACAACACCGAGACGGTGGTGGGGAAGGAGATTCAGGAGACCTATGGCATCGACGCCATGGAGGTGACTGAAGAGGTCTTCGAAAGCCCCGCCTCGATTGTTTTCGATCAGGCCGAGAACCGCATGCACACCATCAAGGCCGTCCTCGTGGCGACCCTGGGAGGCTGACATGTTGGTTGTGGCAGCGTTGGGGGGGAATGCCCTGCTGAAACGCGGAGAACCGCTGACGGCAGGGGTCCAGCGTAAAAATGTGCAGATTGCGGCCCGATCGCTGGCCGCGGTTGTCCGGGCGGGCCACGACCTGGTGGTCACCCATGGGAATGGGCCACAGGTCGGGCTGCTGGCTTTACAGGGTGCCTCCTACAAACCGGATGAGGCCTACCCGCTGGATGTCCTGGGAGCGGAAACCGAGGGCATGATCGGCTACATGATCGAACAGGAGCTGGAGAACGCCCTGGAACATGACCGGCCTGTCGCAACCCTGCTGACCCAGGTAGTGGTGGATCCCAGAGACCCGGCTTTTGAAAAGCCGACCAAGTTTGTCGGGCCGGTCTACGATCGTGAAGAGGCCGAGCGCCGGGCCGCCGGTGCGGGCTGGAGCATTGCGCCGGATGGCGACAAGTGGCGCCGGGTAGTGCCTTCGCCCAAACCCCTGGAAATACCGGACATGCGCGTACTGAAGTTACTGCTCGACCAGGGCGTGGTCGTGGTGTGTGCCGGGGGTGGCGGAATACCGGTGCTGCGCAGGGACGACGGCAGCATGGTCGGCATTGAGGCGGTCATCGACAAGGATGCCGCCAGCGCATTGCTTGCCAGCCAGCTTGGAGCGGACGCGATGCTCCTGTTAACCGATGTGGATGCTGTCTACCGGGATTTCGGAACCGATCATTCGACGCCGCTTGCCGAACTGACAGTGGCTCAGGCCCGGGCCCTGGAGATGCCGGCCGGATCCATGGGCCCGAAACTGCAAGCCGCCTGCGATTTTGCCGAGGCCGGGGGGATTGGCGGCATTGGTCGGCTCCAGGATGCCGTGGCCATACTCGAAGGTTCGGCGGGCACTCGCGTGTCGGCTGGTTAGCGGTCCTTCTCATGTTTTCCGGGTGCACATTCTGATAATATTCGGTTATTAGGTAATAACCAAAATGATTGCCCGGAGGTGCCTCATGGGGCGAATGGCTGCCGCAATATTGTTTGTAACTCTGGTCTTGCTGGCCACCGGAGCGCACGGGCAGCAAGCGCCGCTTTCTTCGCCAGAGACAACAGCAGTCGCCGAACGCAGTGTGTTTCACGAAACCGTGTATCTGGATGGCGTCATCGAAGCCGTGCAGCAGAGTACGGTCTCTGCCCAGACCAGTGGTACCGTTCAAAGCCTTCCTTACGATGTAGATGACTCTGTTGCTGCAGGCGCCCTGATTGTCCAGTTGGAGGACAGTGAGCAGCGAGCCCGATTGCGTCAGGCCGAGGCCGGGCTGGAAGAAGCTGAAGCAGCATTGGCGGATGCGACGCAGCGCTTTGAGCGTATTGAGGCGGTGCACGAACGGGGCCTTGTTTCCCGGCAGGAGTTCGATCAGGCCCGTAACAACCTGGCCGCCGCCCGGGCCCGGGTCGAACGCGCCAGGGCAGCGGTATCCGAGGCGCAGGAGCAACTCTCCTATACACGCGTGTTGGCTCCCTACGGCGGCATCCTCACCCAGCGTCATGTTGAGGTTGGCGAAGCCGTCAGCCCCGGTCAGCCGCTGCTCAGTGGATTGTCCCTGGAACAGCTCCGGGTTGTGGTCGACCTGCCCCAGAAGTACGCCGAACTTGCCCGCACGCAGCGTAAGGCGCAGGTTACACTGGCCGATGGCCGGGTGCTCGAAACCGGTGAGATGACCTTCTATCCCTACGCCGATCCACAAACGCACACCTTCCGCCTGCGAATGCGGCTGAGCGAGCCCAATGGTTCCCTGTTTCCCGGCATGCTGGTGAAAGTCAGCGTACCGGTTGCCAGCCGGGAGGCTCTGTGGGTGCCTGCCAGCAGCCTGGTTCAACGCAGCGAACTCAGGGCTGTCTTTGTCCTGGACGAGCAGAATCAGCCCCGGCTGCGCCAGGTGCGTACGGGGTTACGGGATGGCGGCCGGCTGGAAATCCTGGCCGGCCTCAGTGAAGGCGAGCGTGTGGTTACGAATGCCTCCGAACTGGTGGGCAGCGATCGTTTGAATCCGGTTGAAGACATGGGCGAGGAGTCGAATCCGTGAGCCGTGATTTGCCGCCCGTTGGTCCATCCGCGGCCATCGCCCGAGTCTTCCAGGACAACCACCTGACGCCGTTGCTGGCCATTCTGGCGATCATTCTTGGCGTGCTGGCCGTGGTGGTCACCCCGAAAGAGGAAGAGCCCCAGATTGATGTCACCATGGCCGATATCATGGTGGCGTTTCCCGGCGCCAGCACCCGTGAGGTGGAAAGCGCAATAGCAACGCCAGCCGAACAGGTGATGAGCGAGATCCAGGGCGTGGAACACGTCTACTCGGTGTCTCGCCAGGGCCAGGCGGTGATCACGGTGCAGTTCGAGGTGGGCATTCCTCGGCAGGAAGCTCTGGTCCGGCTCTACAACCAGGTGTACTCCAACCAGGACTGGTTACCGCCCAATCTGGGCGCGACACAGCCGGTGGTCAAGCCCAAGGGCATTGATGATGTGCCGGTGATGACCCTGACACTCTACGATCCGGTAAACGGCCACACGGGTGAAGAATTGACCCGTCTGGCGCACATGCTGGAAGTCGCCCTGAAGCGGGTTCCCGGCACCCGGGATGTCTATACCACCGGCGGCATTCCGGATCGCGTGGATATCCGCTTCGATCCGGCGTTGCTGGCAGGCTTCAACCTGACCATCGACGATATCCGCAACGCGCTGATGGCGGCCAACACCAGCAGCCAGGAGGCCCGGATTTCCCGGGACAATCTGTCCATACCGGTCCAGGTCGGAACGCTTCTGGAAACCGTGGAGGATGTCCGGCGCCTGGTGGTGGGTATGCACAACGGCGCTGCCGTGTTCCTGGAGGATGTCGCGGACGTCAACCGGGGTGGCACCGTGGCGGATCAGAGTGTGATGACCGGATTCGGACCGGCCCATGAGGCCGGCAAGGCTGGCCAGCCCGGTCAGGTTTACCCGGCCGTCACCCTGGCCATCGCCAAGAAACCGGGCGAGAACGCCATCAATATCACCACGGCTATTGAGGAGCGCTTGGCACAGTTGCGCAACCGGGCCTTGCCCGAATCCGTGGAAGTGCTGGTCACCCGGGACTATGGTGTAACCGCCTCCCAGAAAGCCCGCAAACTGATTACCGATCTGATCTCCGCCACTTTGTGCGTTGTGCTGCTGGTGCTGGCGGCCATGGGCTGGCGCCAGGCCCTGATCGTGGGCATTGCAGTTCTGATTACCCTGCTGCTAACCCTGGTGTTTTCCTGGGCCTGGGGTTTCACCCTGAACCGCGTCTCCCTGTTTGCGCTGATCTTCTCCATCGGGATTCTGGTGGACGACGGCATTGTGATCACCGAGAACATCAACCGGCGGATCCAGAACTCTCGGCGGGCGGTGAAGGACATTATTCCCGTTGCTGTCGACGAGGTGGGCACGCCTACGATCATGGCCAGTCTCACCATCATGGCGGCCCTGATCCCGATGGCGTTTGTCAGTGGCCTGATGGGCCCCTATATGAGTCCGATTCCGATCAACGCTTCGGCCGGTATGGTGCTGTCCCAGATTGTCGCCTTCGTGGTGGCGCCCTGGCTGGCCTTCAGGCTTCTGAAGCACAAAAAGGGGGAGCAGGCCGCCGAAGCCGAGGAGGCTTCCAGCTCTGCCGACGGCGTTAGCCCATTGTCCCTGCGAATTTTCCGGACGGTGCTCGGGCCCTTCCTGGGCGATCATCCCTGGCGGCGCCGTTTGCTGGCAATGGGGGTGGTGGGGCTGACCCTGGCGGCCACCTCGCTGCCGGTATTTCAGGCGGTGATCCTGAAAATGCTGCCCTTCGACAACAAGTCCGAGCTGCAGGTGGTGGTGGATATGCCCGAGCGCACGCCCATGGAGCAGACCCAGCGGGTGTTGATGGAAATGGGCAGCTATCTGGAGACGGTGGACGAAGTGGCCAACTGGCAGACCTACGCCGGCACCGCCTCGCCGATCAATTTTAACGGACTGGTGAGGCAGTATTACCTGCGTGGCGATCCCTACCACGGGGATATACAGATCAATCTCATGGATGAGGAGAGTCGGGACCGGTCCTCCCATACGATTGCTCAATCCCTCCGGGATCCCCTGACCGAAATCGGTGACCGGTACGGAGCCAGTGTGAAGATAGTCGAGGTGCCGCCCGGTCCGCCCGTGCTGTCACCCGTGGTAGCGGAAATCTACGCGGTGGACGAAAACCGTCGGGCGGAGCTGGCCCGGCAGGTGGCCGAGGGTATGACCGAGGTGGATGGCCTGGTGGATATCGATACCACGCTGGAATCGCCCACGCGGCAGTGGGAAGTGGTTGTTGATCGGGACCGAGCGGCACGGCTTGGCGTCTCCCAGGCCCAGGTGGTCGGTGCTCTTCAGACCGCCCTGGGGGGCACCAGTGTCAGTTTCCTGCATGATGATCATGCCAAGTATCCGGTTCCGATCCGGGTGATTCTGAGCGAAGCCGACAAGGCCCAGCCCTCGGTACTGTTATCCCTGAACGTACGCAGTCGTGATGGCAACCTGGTTCCATTGGCGAGTATTGCCGAGGTTCGCGAGGCGGACTGGATGGGGGCCATCTACCACAAGGACCTTTTGCCGGTGACTTACGTTACCGCAGACATGGCGGGTGAGGTTGATTCACCGCTGTACGGCATGTTTGCCATGGTCGAGCGACTGAACCAGCAGACAGGAGCGCCGGAGCAGTATTTCATTGATCAGCCGCCGTTGCCGGAAAAAGGCACCCTGAAGTGGGATGGTGAATGGCAGATCACCTACGAAACCTTCCGGGACATGGGGGCAGCCTATAGCGTGGGCGTGTTCATGATTTTCGTGCTACTGGTGGCCCAGTTCCGGTCCTACATTCTGCCGCTTGTGATCATGGCGCCCATCCCCCTCACACTGATCGGCATCATGCCTGGTCATGCCCTGTTGGGGCGGGAGTTTACCGCCACCAGCATGATCGGCATGATTGCCCTGGCCGGCATCATCGTGCGCAACTCCATCCTGCTGGTGGTGTTTATCCGGCAGCTGATCGAGGAGGGCGTGGAGCTGGACGAAGCGGTGGTCCTGGCGGGCGCGGTGCGCATCAAACCCATCGCACTGACGGCGATTTCGGCGATGGTAGGCGCTTACTTCATTCTGAACGACCCGATTTTTAACGGTCTGGCAATATCACTGGTCTTTGGCCTTGCCATGTCCACTTTGCTGACCGTCGTGGTGGTGCCTCTGCTCTATTACACGCTGGCGCGTTGCAAGTGGGTGTGAACAGAGTTTGTTACGCCTGGCAGGGGGTCAGAGCGTTGTCAGAACTGATGATCCGGTTACGGCCCGAATCCTTGGCATGGTAAAGGTACTGGTCCGCCCGGCCGATCAGGCTGCGCAGATCTCCGCCGTCCGGACCAAACTGGGCAATGCCGCCGCTGATGGTGAGCCCGATGGATTGGTCCTGATGAGGAACGGGGTTTGACTCAATCGCATTCCGGATCTTGTCTGCCACTCTATGGGCCTGGTCTGCAGTGGTGTTGGTGAGCAGAATGGCGAACTCCTCGCCACCCAGCCGGGTGGCAAGATCGGTCGCTCTCAGCGATGCCCGGAGTGTGCTGGCGACATGCCGGAGCGCAAGGTCGCCGGCCTCATGACCATGCTGGTCATTGACCTGTTTGAAGTGGTCGAGATCCAGCACCAGCATGGAAAGCGGGGTTCCGTTGCGGAGGCTGCGTTTGCGCTCCTGTTCGAAAACGTCGCTCAGGCGTGCCCGGTTGGCGAGGCCGGTCAGTGCATCGGTCTGGGCCATTTTCAGCAGGCGTGATTCGGATTGCTCCCGGGTGATCTCGTAAATATGGGAGAACGCGAGAATGGTCAGGGACATCAACCCCATATTGGCAATAGGAAGAGGCTGCATCATCTCTGGAGCATCGTGGTATTTGAAGAAGAAAATCACGGCCGCCGTACCCATGAATACAGCGGATACCAGAAGGCCCAACCCTCGACCCATCAGAAGATGAGAAAGTATGGGGATCAACAGAACCCAGGCGAAAACGGTTGTTGTGGCCCGGGGTGACGTGAGGGCGAACATCATGGTGATGCAGAAGGGCAGGATGAACGCCAGAATCCAGCGCTCAAGGTGTTTGGTGTTGCCGATGGCCCAGAAAATAAAAACCGAGTAGCACGCCATGCCCAGCTCGGCGAAGGCCAGGGGATAATTTTCTCTCTGGATGTTGAGCGTGAAAAACAGCAGACCGCTGATGGCAGTAAGGATCAGAAGTGTCTGCAGTACCGCTTTTCGGTACGGACGGGCAAGGTGCTTCTGTGATTCCCTATAGCTTTCCATGGTTCTGGTCTGGGTATCCGGAGCGCTGAATCGATATGTACAAAGACAATGCACATTCTGAGAGATTCAGGTATTAGATCAGAATTCACGCAAAGTAGCCGTCGATCTTCGACTAAAGTCTAGGGGGGGTAGTGTTTCCTTAACGAGTCGGCCAGTAACGCTGCATTTCCACAAACAGGAACGAAGCGCTCCAGGTGATCAGCACCAGTCCGGCCAGTGCTTCTATGCCGGTGAGAAAGCGCAGGATACCGAAAGCTTCGATATCGCCATAGCCGAGGGTGGTGAAGGTGGTGAAAGAAAAGTAGACGCAGTCCAGGATACTGCCGCTGAAATTGCCGGCCAGCTGGCCCCAGCCCTCGGCGTGATGCATGAAATAGAAGGCACTGGCAAAGATCCACACCTGCAAGGTGTGGGCGGCAAGAACACCGAAAACGGCGGCGATCAGGCGGAAGCGGTGGCTCTGGCGCATTCTCGACAGGATCCCGCTCAGATGGATCAACACTTCGTGGTGGATCAAAACCACGATTGCAACGATCAGCCCGTTGATGAGCGTTGCGTTAAGGAGATTGACATGATGTTCTGCTGCCAAGAAGGATGCTCTCCGTTGCCATGACTGGGGGCAAGCCGCGTAAAATTGCCGCAGTTCTGCGGGATGCCCGATCCGAAAACGAGCCTTGATTGTATAGTAGTCTGAACCGAACAGCCCGAAGGGCTTTATTTACCTTAGCTGGCCTGCAAGTAATGTCCAAACGACTCATTCCCGTATTGATTCTCGCCGTCGGTATCGCCGGTTTCATGATTCTCAAGATGACCCGCCCGGAGCCTGCAGAGGTCAGTGCCACCGAGCGGAGTTGGCGTGTTCAGGTTCAGCAGGTTGAGCCGGGAACCCACACGCCGGTTTTGCCCCTTTACGGAGAGGTTCTTGCGCCTGAGCAACTGACGGTAACCGCTACCCTGGCGGGCCGTATCGGTGCCAGACCGGTAACGGAGGGGCAGCGTGTCAGTGAGGGAGAGCTCCTGGTGGCTCTGGATGAGGCCGATATCCAACCCGCCCTGGCTCAGGCCGAGGCTCAGGTAAACGATCTGAAAGCCCAGATCCGATCGGAGCAGGTGCGCTATCGGAATGACCAGGCAGCGCTGGCCAGCGAGCAGGCGATTCTCGAGAACGCCCGCCGACAGCTGGAGCGAACCCGATCGCTGGTTAGCCGGAACCTGGCCTCCCGCGAAGCGCTGGAGGCGGCCACCGATGCTGCCGCACGAGCCGAGCTGACGGTGAATACCCGGCAGCGCGCGATTGAAGAGCACCCGGCTCGGCTGCAGAGCCTCGAAGCAAAATTGGCCCAGGCCGAGGCAAACCTGCTCAGCACGCGGCGGGATGCCGAACGAGCCCGTATGGTTGCGCCTTTCGACGGCATGGTGACCGATATCCGGGTTGCCGAGGGAGATCAGGTAAGCCGAAACGAACCGCTGCTGTCGCTCTATCCCGTGGATGGTCTTGAACTCAGGGCCCGGGTCCCGGAGATGTTCCGTGGCGAGCTGCTGGATGCGCTGGCCCGCGGGGAAACCCTGACGGCCACCAGCGAGGGGGATCAGCACCGGTTCCGGCTCACCCGCTTCGCCGGCACCAGCGATGCCTCCGGTACTGAAGCCATTCTTGAACTTGAGGGCGAGGCCGGTGGAATACGGCCGGGGGGGCTGTTGCCCGTGACCCTGGAGCGGGCCGCCCGCAGCAATACCGTGTCGATACCGTTCAGCGCCCTCTACGGTGCCGACAGCGTCTACCTGATGTCCTCTGATGGCCGGATGGAGCGCGCCCGGATCGAGCGCATTGGCGAAGCCCGGGGTAGCAATGGCGAGCGTCGCCTTCTGGTGTCTGGCGAAGCCCTGGTGTCTGGCGCGCAACTGATCACCACACACCTGCCCAATGCGGTGACCGGCCTCAAGGTGGATGTCGCGGATTCCGGAGCTTCGGCACAATGAGGCGGAAAAAGGGCGTCATCGGTTTTTTTGTTCACCATCGGGTCGCTGCCAACCTGGTGATGCTGGTCATGCTGCTGGGTGGCGTACTGGCACTCACCCGCATGAATATCCAGTTTTTCCCGACTTTTGCCCTGGACGTGGTCAGTGTCCGCGTGGTCTGGAGTGGGGCCTCCGCCGAGGACGTCGAGCAGGGCATCACCAACCCCCTTGAGCAGCGACTGCGAAGCGTCGATGGTCTGAAGAAAATGACCTCCACCTCGGCCCAGAGTGTCTCGTCCATCACGCTTGAGTTCGAGGAGGGCACCAACCCGATCCAGGCCCTGGATGACGTTCGCCAGCAGGTGGACGAGTTCACCAACTTCCCCGCCGAGGCGGAAGAACCCCAGGTAACCCGGATAGAACGCTACGAGCCGGTAGCACGCTTGCTGGTGTTTGGTGATGTGGATCGAAGCGAGCTGCGACAGCTGGCTTACCGGTTTGAGGATGAATTGCTTCAGCGCGGTATCGACCGGGTATCGATTCGTGGCCTGCCGGAGCAGCAGATCAGCATTGATGTGCCGGTTGAACGGCTGGAGACACTGGGGCTGTCACTGGATCAGATTGCCGAGCGCGTGGCTGCTATCTCACGGGATCTGCCTGCGGGCATGATGGCCCAGCAGGATGCCACCCGGGAGCTCCGGGCCGTGGAGCAAAGGCGCAGCCCCCAGGAATTCGAGAGCGTTCCGGTGCTCAGTGGTGAGCGGATTCAGCTGAACCTGGGCGATGTGGCGATCATCCGGCAGGAGGCCCGCGAGAGCCAGCTAACCCTGGAAAAGGACGGCAAGCCCGCGGTAGAGCTGCAGCTTCAGCGGTCCGAGAACGGCAATTCGCTGGCTGCGGCGAAGGTACTGGAGACCTGGCTGGCGGACACCCGGCCGGTCCTGCCCCCGACGGTGAAGCTGGAGGTATACGACGAGACCTGGCAGCTGCTGGATGATCGTATCTCACTGCTGGTGAACAATGGTCTGGGTGGTCTGGTACTGGTGGTCTGCCTGCTTTACCTGTTTCTCCCCGGCCGGGTGGCCATGTGGGTGGCCATTGGTATTCCGACGGCTTTTTTGGCCGCCATGGGCGTACTCTGGCTGATCGGTGGCTCGATCAACATGATTTCCCTGTTTGCCCTGATCATGGCGCTGGGGGTGATCGTCGACGATGCCATTGTGGTGGGCGAGGATGCCGACGCCCACGCCCGCATGGGAGAGGAATCCATTTACGCCTCGGAGGGGGCGGCCAAACGCATGGTCTGGCCGGTGCTGGCCTCATCCCTGACCACGGTGGCCGCCTTTAT
This sequence comes from Marinobacter manganoxydans MnI7-9, assembly GCF_000235625.1. Classification (GTDB taxonomy): domain Bacteria; phylum Pseudomonadota; class Gammaproteobacteria; order Pseudomonadales; family Oleiphilaceae; genus Marinobacter; species Marinobacter manganoxydans. Next base: position 319,242 of record NZ_AGTR01000085.1, read on the forward strand.
GCCGCTGTTGGTGGTGGGGGGTGTCATCGGCAATATTCTTGGCGATATACCGCTGGTGATGATCTGTGTTCTGATCGCTTCCCTGCTTGAGTGTTTTATCGTACTGCCGGCGCACCTGCGCCATGCCTTTGTGCCCCGGCGCAAGAAAAAAGTGGGGGAGGCTGAACCGGAGCCGAAACGGCCGGGCCCGGTAGAGCGCTTCCGACGAGGCTTTGAACAGCGTTTCGACCGTTTCCGGGAAGGCCGGTTTCGCCGATTCTCCCGTTACAGCCTGGAACACCGGGGCGCCACGGTGGCGAGCGCGGTGGCTCTGGCTATTGTAACGGTTGGTCTGCTGGCCGGCGGCCGGCTCGGGTTCAACTTTTTCCCGACACCGGAGCCTTCGGTGTTCTACGCCAATGCCAGCTTTGTGGCCGGTACCGACCGTGGCACGGTGAATGATTTCCTGAGCCAGATGCAGCAAACGCTCAATGAGACGGAAGAAGCCCTGGGTGGCGATTTCATCCTTCACGCCGTAACGACACGGGGTGCAACCCAGGGCGCCGAGGGCAGCTCCCGAAGTGGTGACGAACTGGGCTCAATGATGATCGAACTGGTGCCTTCCGACCGCCGTTCGGTGCGCAACCCGGAATTCATCACCGAGTGGCGCAGCCGGCTGGAGACCCCCGCCGGGCTGGACAACCTGACGATTTCCGAGCGCCAGGCCGGGCCTCCTGGCCGCGACGTCAACGTGCGGCTGACCGGTGAGAACGCTGAACGCCTAAAGCAGGCCGCCGACGAACTGGGGCAGGCGCTGTCGACGCTGCCTGGCGTACTTGATGTGGAAGATGACATGCCCTGGGGGCGGGAGCAGCTGATTTACCAGGTGAGTGCCTATGGTGAGGCGTTGGGGCTGACCACGTCGGATCTGGGTCGCCAGCTCCGGGCGGCCTTTGATGGTCGCATTGCCCAGATCTACCAGGATGGCCGGGATGAAGTGGAAGTTCGTGTACAGCTGCCACAAGATCAGCGCGAGCGGCTTTCGACCCTGTCTCGTATCACGATCCGGGTTCCGGACGGTCGTTTTGTGCCCCTGACCCAGGTTATGAACCTGGATCACCGGCAGGGTTTCCAGGCCCTGCGACACGCCGAAGGGCGACTGGCTGTTGAGGTGACGTCTGGGCTGAACACCCGGGTCAGCACCACCGATCAGATCCTCACCAGCCTTGAGGCCGAGGCCCTCCCCGACATCGCCAGTCGTTATAACGTGCGTTACAGCTTCGAGGGCCGGGCGGCCGACCAGCGGGAAACCCTGGGTGATATGCAAACCGGCCTGGTTATCGGACTGGCGCTTATGTACGTGGTGCTGGCCTGGGTGTTTGCGTCCTGGAGCCTGCCGCTGATTGTCATGGCCATCATTCCCTTTGCCCTGGTGGGCGCATTGTTGGGCCACTGGCTGATGGGGCTGCAGCTGACCATTCTCTCCCTGTTTGGCCTGTTCGGTCTGTCCGGGATTGTGGTCAATAACGCGATCATCCTCGTAGCCTTCTATAACCAGCAGCGGAAAAAAGGGCTGGACATCACCGATGCGCTCAACGAAGCGGCGGTACAGCGGGTTCGGGCAGTGATGCTGACATCGCTGACAACGATCGGTGGTCTTCTGCCCCTGTTGTTCGAGACGTCCCTGCAGGCCCAGTTCCTGATTCCCATGGCCACGTCCATCGCGTTTGGTCTGGGGCTTTCGACCCTTCTGGTGTTGCTGGTGGTTCCTGCCTTGCTTTCTTGGCTGGAGCAATTCCGGGAATGGCGCGCACGGCGGCATGGCGAGATGGCAGAGCCGATCGGGGCGCCCGAGTGACAGGACAAGCATGGTGGATTCTTTGCTATCGGCCCGAGGCCTGAACAAGCAGTTTCGCAGCGGCGATGAGCCGGTGCCGGTGCTTACCGATTTCTCGTTGCAACTCGGTGCGGGTGAATCGCTGGCGCTGACAGGCCGATCGGGGTCTGGCAAAAGCACCCTGTTGAACATCCTGTGTGGCCTGGAAAAGCCTGATTCAGGTACCGTTCAGGTGCTCGGAGAAACATTTGATGCCCGGTCAACGGAGGCCGCAAGCAAGGCCGACGCGCGCTGGGGCGGTCTACGCCGACAACAGATCGGTGTGGTGTTCCAGGAAGCCAATCTGATGCCCGCCCTGTCGCTGCTGGACAATGTGCGTTTTCGGGCCCGGCTTGCTGGTCAATCCGAGGACGATTGCCGGGACTGGCTGGAGCGACTGGGCATTGGCGAGCTTGCGGACCGCTTTCCGGATCAGGTGTCAGGCGGGCAGCGCCAGCGTGCCTCGCTTGCCATGGTCTTTGCCATGAAGCCGGCCCTGATTCTTGCCGATGAACCAACCGGCAGTCTTGACCGGCATACCGCTGAGGCCGTGATCGGGCAGCTTTTCGAGCTGCAGGCCCGTCACGATTGCGGACTGATCCTCGCCACCCACGATCCCGAACTGGCGACCCGCTGCAGCCAGCACCTGGATCTGGGCCATCTGCCGCAAACCTGAGCCCGCGATGACTCTCCCGGCCGCCCTGTTCAGCCACTACCGTCGCCATCCTCTCCAGTTGCTGGCCCTGGCCGCCATGATTGTGCTTGCCACTATGCTCTGGACGGGCGTCCACCATCTCACCAGCCAGGCCCGGGCCAGTCTCGACCAGAGCGAGTCGGCGGTGGCCGAGCGCCAGCAGGTGGCTCGCACAGATGGTAGCCCCGTAACTGTGGACGACTTCGTGGAGCTGCGTCGAGCCGGGCTTTGTGTCATGCCCTGGCTGGAGGTCTCCGAGCCGGAAGGCGGTCGAGTCGTGGGTGTCGACCCTCTGGCAGCGGGCTGCTTCCAGACCCCCGGAGGGCAGGAGTCGCCCTGGGGTGGGGAGCTGAATGGCCGGCCTTTTGTCGATATCAGTGAAGCGGCGGAACTGGCCCGTGAGCAGGGCAGCGAATTGTCGCTGCTGGTATCTGATGACCACAGCAAGGGCGATCTACCACCCGGCTATCAGCTGGTGCCGTTCAGCGTTGGCCCGGCTACCGGTGAACTGGGTGACAGTTTCCTGTTGAATCTGGATGCCCTCGGGATCCTGGTTCTCCTCATTACCGCTTTGCTGGTGCGAAGTGTTTACCTGCTCGGCCTGGCCCAACGTCGCGACAGCTTTGCCCTGTTGCATCGGTTTGGCGTTCCCCATGGCCGGGTGAACCGCTTGCTGGTTGTCGAGATCCTCTTGCTGGCTGCGGTTTGTGTCCTGCCCGGAATCTGGCTTGGCCGCTGGTTGGCGGCTGGTCTGGGCAGCGGCTTCGGGCAGGCGCTTGAAGGGCTCTTCGATCAGCCGTTATACGCAGGCCAGGGCGGGAGCTGGCTGGTGCCGCTTGTCACCATGATGGCCGTGATTCTGGTTGCCTGTCTGGCGGATTTCCTCCGGCCAATTTTCCGGGGGCTTATGGGAGGCAACCGCCGATACGGCTGCCTGGTGTTGTTGGTTCTGATCGCAGGCCTCGCCTTGACGGTGTGGGTCACCGATCTGCTCTGGCTTTTCATTGCCGTGGCCATGGTATTCGTGGCGGCGGGAATTCTCGCGCCCAGGCTGATTGCCTCGCTTGCAGACTGGCGGTCCGGCCACGACAGGGATCTGCAGGCACGCTGGCGCCATCGAGAGCTTGCCGTGCTGGCTCGTCGCCTGGCCTTGCCATTGGTAGCCCTGCAGTTCGCCATGGCGATGGTCCTTGCGGTGCAGGCACTGGTTACGACTTTTGAAAGTACGTTTGACCGGTGGCTGGCGCAGAGACTGGAAGCGGACTATTACGTCGAAGTCCCGGAATCAGCAGATGCTGCCCTGGCTCTCGACTGGCTCGCTGAACAGCCGGGGCTCTCTGCTTCCGGGCTGTGGCACCGGGTCATTCGTGGCCGGGCAACTCTGCCGGGCGGCGAGGATGAGGAAGAAACCAGGGTAGACGTCTTTGCCATCGGTCCCGTTGGCCCACTGGTGACCGGTTGGGAGTTGTTTGAATCAGCGCCGCAGCCCTGGCAGCGACTGCAGCAGGGCCAGGGCGTGATGGTGAATGAACAGCTGGCGCGCCGGCAGGATATAGCGGTTGGCCAGACAGTGACGGTACTTTTCGGAAGCCAGTCCTTCGAACTTCCGGTACTGGCTATTTACCCGGACTACGGCCGTCCAGCCGGCGAGATCCTGATTCATCCGTCGGTTCTTCCAGCGGAGTTCGAAACCGGCTTCCAGAGCCTGTCAGTTTCGCCGGGCAATCTCTCCATTGAGGCAGTGACCGATGGATTAAAAGGGGTATGGCAGGTCGAGGCGTTGACGGTCCGGGACAACCGGGCGATTGAAGAGCTCGCCTCTGCCATTTTCGACCAGACCTTTTTGCTGACCCGGGCCATGACCACCCTGACCCTGATACTGGCGGCTATCGCCCTTCTGATGATGGGCTGGGTCTTTTTCTCGACCCGGGCCTGGTATTTCCGGTTGCTTGTGGTGTGGGGGCTGTCACGAAGGCAGGCTACGGCTCAACTGGTCCGGTTGTCAGTGTCGTTGAGCGGTGCCATTGCCCTGCTGGCACTGCCATTGGGTGTCTGGCTGACCTGGGTACTGGTGCATCGGATCAATCCCATCGCTTTTGGCTGGTCCCTGCCCATGGCCGTCTACCCCCGGTTCTGGCTGGAGCTTGGTGTGCTCAGCATGCTGATCGGTCTCAGCATCGCCTTCCTGATGAGCCGCCAGTTGAAATCGCCGACGGTCGCACCCGTAAACGCCAATGCCCTGGCAGGAGGTGAACGATGAGGCGCTGGATCTTCATCTGGTTCGCCGTGGTTCTGGCTGGCTGTTCGGAGCCACAGGAAGAGTCAGGCTTTGCCGGACTGGCCGGCATCGCGGATAACGAATCCGGTGTGCCCTTTCTGCAGCCCGGGCCGGGAGAACGGCTGTCGTTTCCCGAGGATTATGGCCCCCACCCACAGCACCGGATCGAATGGTGGTACCTGACCGCCAATTTGAAGACGGAGGATGGCGAGCCCCTTGGCCTGCAATGGACCCAGTTCCGCCAGGCAATCGAGCCGAGGCCGGCAGACGCTGAGCCTCCGGATGCAAATAACTGGCCTCTGGAAGCCGCCTGGATGGCCCACGCCGCAGTAAGCTTTGATACCCGGCACTACTTCGCAGAGAAGCTGGCCCGGGGAGACGTTGGCCACGCCGGAGCCCGGGCAGAGCCGATCGCCGTGTGGCTGGACGACTGGCAGCTTGAGGCTGAACCCGGGCAGAGTTCATGGCGGTTGCAGGTCGCGGCGGATAACTGGTCCTACGATTTGACCCTGAGCATCACCGGAAAGCCTGTAGCCCATGGCGATCAGGGTTTCAGCGCCAAATCCGCCGATGGCGAGGGTTCCATGTATTTCAGTCTGGTGGACCTTCAGATCGACGGCAGGGTCACCCTGGGCGATCAGACGTTGGACGTCAGTGGGAAGGGTTGGTTTGACCGGGAGTGGAGCAGCCAGTTTCTGAAATCCGGCCAGCAGGGCTGGGACTGGTTTGCGTTGCACCTGGATTCGGGTGACAAACTGATGGCTTTCCAGCTCAGGGAAGAAGACGGTGGCTTTCGTGCCGGAACCTGGATTCCGGCTGATGGCGAGCCCATCGCTCTTGGTGCCGATCAGCTCAACCTGACGTCATTAACCCAGGGCGACGGTTATCCCCGTGCATGGCGTCTGGAAGTGCCAGACTTTGGCCTGAACCTGGAGGTGGCTGCGCCAGCGGGGGACTATCGGAACACCGGGCTTTACCCATATTGGGAAAGCCCGGTGTCGGTATCCGGCAGCCATGACGGGGTCGGCTATATGGAGCTGACCGGATACGGTGAGTGAACTGCTCCGTGAACCGGCGTCACTCGACTGCGGTCGCCCCAATCCGGTGGATGCTCAGGTCCGCTCCGTTGAATTCTTCCTCTTCGGTCAGGCGCAGGCCGGAGATGGCGTTGATTGCGCCATAGACAATCAGACCGCCGACAAAGGCCACCACAACGCCGGCCACTGAGCCGATGATCTGCGACATCAGGCTGACGCCGCCAAGGCCTCCCAGCGCTTCCTGGCCGAAAATGCCGCAGGCAATCGCTCCCCAGACACCACAGACTCCGTGCAGGGGCCAGACACCCAGAACATCGTCCAGCCGTTCGATCTTGGCCTGCGCCCATTCAAACAGGTAAACGAAGATGGCGCCTGCTACGCCGCCAGTCACCAGAGCACCCACCGGATGCATCAGGTCAGAGCCAGCACATACCGCCACCAGTCCCGCTAGCGGACCGTTGTGGATAAAGCCCGGGTCCTTACGGCCCAGCAGCATGGAGACGAGGATGCCGCCGACCATGGCCATCAGGCTGTTCACGGCCACCAGGCCGCTGATGCCGTCCAGGGTCTGGGCCGACATGACGTTGAAGCCAAACCAGCCAACGGTCAGAATCCAGGCGCCCAGGGCGAGGAAGGGGATATTGGAGGGGGCAAAGGCCACCACCTTGCCGTTGCGGTAGCGCCCATTTCGTGCACCCAGAACCAGTACGGCCGCCAGGGCGATCCAGCCGCCCACCGCGTGCACTACAACGGAGCCGGCAAAGTCGTGGAATGATGCACCAAACTGGTTCTCCAGCCAGCCCTGGAAACCATAGTTGCCGTTCCAGATCAGCCCCTCAAAGAAGGGATAGATAAAGGCGACAATCAGGCCTGAGGCAATCAGCATCGGGTAGAACCTGGCGCGTTCGGCAATACCGCCGGACACGATGGCGGGAATGGCCGCGGCGAACGTCATCAGGAAGAAAAACTTCACCAGATCATAGCCGTTGGCAGCAGTGAGCTCGGCGGCGCCGCTCATGAAATGGCTGCCGTAGGCGATGTAATAGCCGATAAAGAAGTAGGCCACGGCGGAGATGCCGAAGTCAGTCATGATCTTGACCAGGGCATTCACCTGGTTCTTGTGACGGACGGTGCCGACTTCCAGGAAGGCAAAGCCGGCATGCATGGCCAGCACCATAATGGCGCCGATAAGGATGAACAGCGTGTTGGCGCTTTCGGTCAGGGTGTGTACTGCACTCGTGATGTCCACGGGTTTTCGCTCCTGATGTTGTGTGTCCGGCCTCTATCGGACCGTTTACGTTGACTTGTGCATTGTTGAGGTGCAGCTGAAGCAAGAGCTGTTCCAAAACAAGGCATATCAAGAGCTGAAGGGCAGTTGAGGGGGCTTTCAGAAATGTGAGGTACTATTTTCACTCTAATAGTGCACTAATACTGTGCGTTTTAGCGTGTAGCGCACCAAAATAGAGTGCGCTTACCAACTGATTTCGTTTGGTGTCGAGCTGTCGGATTCGGATTCGATCCCGAGGCTGGATTCGGCATCATCCGATTCGGACTGGATCAGTTCCCGAAGGCGTACTTCCTGTTCCTGCATCGGGCCGGAGAGATCAATGATGATTTCCACGCGCCGGTTCTTGGCGCGGTTCTCTGCAGAGGTGTTGGGTACCCGCGGCTCGGTATCCGCCAGACCGGTGACGGACAGACGGGTGGGTTCCACCTGGTCCCGGGCAACCAGAACGTTGGCAACGGCGGCTGAACGGGCGGCGGAGAGGTCCCAGTTACTGTAAAAACGGTCGGTCCGGATAGGCACGTTGTCGGTGTGCCCCTCGATCGTCAGGTCACCGGGAATGCCTTCAATCACCTCCGCCATATCCAGCAGCAGGCCCTCGAATTCCCAGGTCAGCTGAGCCGAGCCGGAAGGGAAAGAACCTTTTTCCTCAACCCGAATCACGATTCGCCGCTGATCCTCACTCACATTGATGCGCCCATCGGCGATCGCCGGCTCCAAGACTTTCAGGATATCGTCCATGGTTTCCTGCATCTGTTCCTCCATGGCGGCTTCAACGGCCATGTCGGTGGGGCTCTTCAGGGTCTGGAGCTCCGGCGCTTCGTCCGTGGTGGTCTGTTTGACTTCGTTGACCACCGTGGGCTCGGGCGGCGCAGGGGAAAACTTGTCAAAAATAGGGCTGGTACCCTTCGGGATCTCCAGGGCCGGCACATCCCGCTGGACGCCAAAGGCTTTGGACAGCTCACCGGCAATCTGCTTGAACTTCTGGGCGTCGATCTCGGAAAAGGACAGCAGCAGAACAAAGAAGCACATCAGCAGGGACATGAGATCGGCGAAGGTGACAACCCACGCCGGAATCCCCGGCTTTTCCTCTTCTGGTAACTCGTCCATGGTTACGCGCCTTCTGCTTCGGCCACTTTTTCACGTTCTTTGGGTGGCAGGTAGCTTGAAAGCATCTGCTCAATGATACGGGGATTGGTCCCTTCCTGGATGGCAACCAGTGCATCAATGTACAGGGACTGCATGCGTGCTTCCTCGGTCATTCGCAGAGAAAGCTTGTCGGCTATCGGGGTTGCAAACATGGTTGCAATCATGGCGCCATAAAGCGTGGTCAGCAGGGCGACCGCCATGGCCGGGCCGATGGATTTGGGATCTTCCATGTTCGACAGCATCTGAACCAGACCAATCAGTGTGCCGATCATGCCCATCGCCGGCGCCACGTCCGCCATGGCCGTGAAGACCTTGGCGCCAGAGCGATTGTGGTCGAGAGTCATCAGACGCTCCTTGTTCAGAAGCTCCTTGATGGTTTTGCTGTCCTGTCCGTCCACCAGCATCTGAATGCCCTGGGACAAAAAAGGGCTGCTGATCTCCCTGCCTTCGAGGCCCAGCACGCCCTCTTTCCGGGCTACGTTGGCGATGTCCACCAACTCCTCAATGCTGGCCTGGGTTTCCGGCAGTTTGAATTTGAAGGCGCGGGCGGCCGCTTTGAAAGCCCCCAAAAATTGCGAAACGCTGAACTTGGCGAGCACGACGAACATGGTGCCGCCCACAACGATCAACAGCGAGGCCGGATTGATAAATACAGCAGGTGAAACACCGAGAATAACGGCAGACGCGATCAGCAGTGTAGCGCCGGCAAGACCGATGAGAGTGGCTAGATCCACGACAACTCCAGATTTGATTCAGGTATCCCAAGAGCAGGGGCGGGAGAATACCGCCAGTTCAGAAATTAATCAATTCGCACTGGCCCTGTTTGAGATTCTTCCTGCTGCTCTTTCCAGGCAGCATAGCGGTGAATATCGGACTCCACCAGCTTCAGGCACAGCGCAACAACGCCGGCGTCGTCCACCAGACCGAATCCGAAAATCAGGTCGGGAATAACATCGAGGGGGTTCATGACATAGATCAGCGCGCCGGCCACCGCTGCGATCGTTTTCCACGGCACGCTCCGGTAATTGCCGTACCAGTAGTCGCGGATCATCGAAAACATCAGCTTGATGTCGGCGCTGAAGCGAGACAGTTTGCCGCTTTCTTTTACTTTCTCTTCAATACTGCGCTGGCGGTCGAGCAGCGTTTCCAGATCCGCCCGATGCACCTTGCCCGCCTCGGCGTCCAGTTGTTTCCGGGCGTTTTTCTGGTTGAACAATGCCATCGAGAGGGTTCCTCACTTGCTTGATGCCTGAGTGCTCATGATCGCGCAGCTTCGCCGTCAATGCCAATGACAAGGCGTTTATCGGTGCTTGTACTGGGTCGGACAATAGCCGCGGTCTACACCCTCGGGTCGTAGCTGGCGATGTTTGGTGTTGCGCCCGGTTACCCGCTTGCGCCATAGCCGGAAGCTACCGGGCTTGAGCTCACGACGCATCAGGCGAATAACATCTTTTTCGCGAAGGCCATAGAGGGCTTCGATGGCCTCGAAGGGTGTGCGGTCCTCCCACGCCATCTCGATGATGCGGGAGAGGTCCGCCGGTTCAAACTGCTCTGACATGGGGTTTCTCTGTTTGACTTACGTGTTCCCAGAGTACGTTTGAGCTGGCCAGTCGTCTCACCCGGCTGGTTTATTGGTAGTGCCTGTGCAGCCGGGCCGGGATCTGGGCCAGCTGTTTGTCTACCAGTGTGCGCATGGCGTGGGCGATTGGCCGGGTATCCAGCTCTGGCTCAAGCACATTGAGCAGATAGGCAACGGCCTCTGCCGTGGCCAGGCGGTGTTCTCCGGGCGCCTTTCGGATGGCGTAGGCGGAGGCCGGCGGATTGGCGAAATGGAAACGCGGCAATGCAGAGAGTTCCGGGTTCTGGTGAAGGATTTTGGCGGCCTTGCGCCAGGTGCCGTCGAGAATGATCCAGTGATCGAACTGGCGTACGTCTGAGGTTTCGAGCGCCTCACTGCCGGGCCCCGGAAACAGCAGGGCCGGGTGATGACTGCCGGCGACGGAATCAAACCCGGCCTGATGGAAATCGCCCGGCATTTCGCCTGTGAAGAGCCTGAGATTTGCGAGGCACCGGGTGAGGATACGAACGGTACCCTTGGCATGGCCGACCTAGGTCGGGTGCTGCAGTATCGTCACCCCCGTGCGGTTTCGCACGGGGGCACACGCTTCGCAAACACAGATATTCGGATGCATGCCGCAATCGGCGCAAATCGGTCTGGGCAACCCCTGTTACCCCACGAAAATACGCTTCGCCAGACCGGCCCCGCGCAAGCCCTGAATGGCCAGGGTGCTGACCAGTCCACCGATCATTGCGCCCACGACACCGCAGGTGAGGATATCTTGGCCGGTAAGGTAGAGCCCAGGGATGTCGGTCTTGGGTTTCAGCCACTCCTGTTCGAAGCGCTCGGGGTTGTGGTCCAGGCCGTAGAGCTCGCCCCGGCCGTAACGGCAGAACCAGGCGGTGGAAAGCGGGGTTGAGGTTTCCACGTAATCCACTTTTCCGCGCAGCTGGGGCAGTTTCTCGTACATCACTTCCAGCAACTGGTCGGTGATTTTCTGCTTCAGGGCCTCATAGTCGTCGCCCCGCTTGCCCCAGATGGTGTCCTGCCAGGGCTCGAACATCTCCCAGGTCGTCGGGGCGACGATCTCGATGGTGGAGGTGCCAGGCCAGCGGTTCTGGTAATCCGGATCCTTGGCTGCCGGAAAGGAGATGTAGACCACCGGGAACTCGGTGTTGTCCGGGTCATCCAGAAACTGTTGCACGTTGCCATCGTGGTCCGCGCTGGGATAGATCCAGAAATTGGTCCGCGGCAGGCCCAGTGCCTCCGGTGTGCCCTTCAGGCCAATGTAGAGGCCGATGTGGGGCATGGAGGGAATGATGTGCTGGCGTTTGCTTTTGTAGCCGATCTTCTCAGCGGACTCGGCGGGCAGCAGTTTTTCGAAAGTGTTGATAACTCCGGCGTTGCTGATGACCAGCGGTGCCCGGATTTCCTCGCCATCGGCCATGCGCACGCCGGTTGCCCTGCCTTTCTCCACCAGGATGTTGGTGACGTCGGCGTAGGTAAAGACTTCACCGCCGGGCTGCTGGATAACAGGGATAATGGTTTTGGCAATTTCCGACGCGCCGCCTACGGGGTAAAAGCCGCCGTAAAGGTAATGTTTGGCAATCAGCGCATGGACCATAAAGCTGGATTGCATGGGCGTGACGCCGCAGTCGCCCCACTGGCCGGTGATAGCGCCGATCAGTTCCTGGTTGTCGGTGAGCTCGCTCAGCACCTCCCACGTGGTCTTGTTGAAACAGTCAGGCAGGACGACATCCAGCCCTTTGTTGATAACCGGGCTCAATATGCCGGGGGCGAGCTTGGAGAGTGTGTACCACTGCATGCCGTCTGCCACCTTGCCCAGCAGCTTTACATACTGGTCGATGGCTTCTTGTTCTTCTGGAAAGGCATCGAGCAGGGAGAGACGCAGCCCTTCCTTGCCGGCGCGCAGATTCACGACCTTTTCGCCCAGGAAGAAGCGGTCGTAGTTCTCGTCCATGGGGGCCCATTCCAGCTTGCCGTCGGTGATGTAATCGAACAGCCTGCGGCCCAGGGTGTGGGGAGAGCCCATGTCGCCGATGTAATGGACGCCTACGTCCCATTCGTAGCCGTTGCGAGCGTAACTGTGGGTGTAGCCGCCGGCCGTGTAATGCTGCTCAAGCACGAGGACTTTCTTGCCCGCCTTGGCCAGGCAGGCTGCGGTGGTCAGGCCGCCGATGCCTGAGCCAATTACGATGGCGTCGTAGGGGCCTTTCAGGCGATTGGCCCGGTAACGGGTACCGATCCTGATCGTACTGGGCTTCAGTTTCTGAGAAGACGGACTGTTCACTTCAGTGCTTTTTACCACCATGCCTTGCCCCACATTTCCGGATTGGCCCAGTTCTCTGGATTGTTCCAGGCCCGTTTGTGGTTGTAAGTATTCAGATTGTAGGTGTACAGCGTGAGTGCGCCGTTATCATTTTCCAGTTCGGCATGGCGACGGAAGCCAAGGCCGATGAAATCAGTAAAGGCCCAGCCTGGCGCTTCGCCAACCAGCACCGCGATCTGATGTGTGCCATAGTTTCTTAGCTGGCCCAGCAGCAAGGCGCCTTCATCATGAGGCAGGTGTTCCAGGGTGCCGGTTATCAGCGCCAGATCTGCAACCCGGTCGATGTGCAGCCTGGCATTGGGGTCGATGGTGTCGAGAGTTCGAACATCGACGCCATCCTGGTGCTTCTGCCACATCCGCGATATTTCGGTTGCGAGGCTGCCGCAACTCAGCAGGGTTGCAGGTGAGCTGGTTTCGATGATGCGGGCCAGTGTCTCCCGTGCTGCATCCGAGTTGCTGTTGTCCGTCATTTCCGCCATGGCGATTCGCCTTTTACTACAGGGGCCAGTCTGCCGCATCCACTGTGTGTAAGCCTACGGGCTGATCTGCATGCCCGCCCCAGCGGTCAATAAAGGTGCCGGTGGGATCGTACTGCTGCGTCTGTTTTTCGAGGTTGAACTGCCGCAGGCCTCTCGGGTCCGCCCCTACGCCAGCCAGGTACTGCCAGTTGCCGTAGTTGCTCCCTACATCATAGTCGATCAACTGCTCCTCAAACCATGCCGCTCCGTAGCGCCAGTCCAACCCGAGTTCGTTGATGAAACAACTGGCGACCAGTTGTCTGGCCCGGTTGCTCATGTAACCGGTTTCACGCAGCTGGTTCATGGCCGCGTTCACGATCGGATATTCGGTGTTGCCCTGGCACCAGGCCTTGAAACGATGGCCGTAGAGGGTGCCATGCCGACGTTTGCGCTGGACGCCGTCCCGGCGGAACAGGTTGGCGCCGTGTTTCAGGGCGTACCAGTAGAAGTACTCGCGCCAGAGGAGCTCAAACCAGAGCCAGTAGGTGGATTCGTTTTTGGTCTCGCTGGCTTCGTATTCGGTGATGGTTTCTGCTACTTCCCTGACCGAGAGACAGCCGTTGGCCAGCCAGGGTGAGAACTTGGAGGAGGCGTCCCAGGTGTCCAGGGCGTTCCGGGTTTCCTTGTAGCGGTCAATGCTGTGGTTGTCGTAAAGGAACTCCTGCAGCCGCGCCAGGCCGGCGGCTTCACCACCCATAAACTGTAACGGATGCACCGGTTCCGGTATCGGCGGGCAGTCGCCGCGATTGTCCTCCGGGAATCCCGGCGGTGGCGGCAGGGCTGTCAGGGTGCGGATTCGCAAGCGCTCTGAACAGCGATCTCCGGTTTTCTCAACTTGCTTGCGGAACTGGGAGAAGGTATCCGGCAACTCCCCGAGCGCCATCGGCAGGGAACCCTCGGTGAACAGGCTGAGAGTCTCGAATTGCTGGAATACAGCCTTGGGCAGCCTGTCCTTGATGGCTTGCCACTGACCGGCCTCCTGGGTACCCGGAAGCCGGGAGCGTACAACCCGTTCAATGCTGTGAGCGTGCGCAAGTTGCGGAATGACCGTTTCCGGCTCCCCAAAGGCGATGTGGAGCCGCTGGCCCAGTGTTCGAAGACTGCGTTCCAACGCCATCAAGCTCTGCCAAAGAAAGCGCCACCGATGATCCCCCATCGCCTTGCTCTGCAGGGGACCGGGCGCAAACCAGCGCGGATCGACCACATAGAGGCAGAGCAGCATGTCGGACTTCGAGGCCGCCAGCAACGAAGCGTTGTCGTGCAGGCGAAGATCCCGCGTAAACCAGTAAAGCGTGCGCAACGTAAGAGCTCCTCTCTCGGTATCTGTCAGCTGTGAGAAGATACGAGCCAGTTCCGAAAAAGATTTCGCCGCCCATCTGGTTGCGCACTTCGTCTAGAATGAACGAACAGCCGGCACATCGTGGCGTGAAATCCAAAACACAGATCCGAATTCAACAGGAGTCCGACAGTGATTAAATCCCGTGCAGCGGTGGCTTTTGAGGCCAACAAGCCGCTAGAAATTGTCGAAGTCGATGTGGCGCCGCCCCAGGAGGGCGAGGTTCTGGTGCGCATCGTTGCCACCGGTGTTTGTCATACCGACGCCTACACCCTGTCTGGTGCTGACCCTGAAGGCCTGTTCCCGACCATTCTGGGCCACGAAGGTGGCGGTGTTGTCGAGGCGGTCGGACCCGGCGTCAAAAACCTGGAAGTGGGTGACCACGTGATTCCGCTCTACACGGCCGAATGCGGCGAGTGCAAGTTCTGCACCTCTGGCAAGACCAATCTGTGTGGTGCCGTGCGTGCGACCCAGGGCAAGGGCGTGATGCCCGACGGTACCTCCCGTTTCTCCTACAACGGTCAGCCACTCTATCATTACATGGGCTGCTCCACGTTTTCCGAATACACGGTACTGCCGGAAATCTCCCTGGCCAAGATTCCCAAGGAAGCGCCCCTGGACAAGGTATGCCTGCTTGGCTGCGGCGTCACCACCGGCATCGGCGCGGTACTGAACACTGCCAAGGTTGAGGAAGGCGCCACTGTGGCCATCTTCGGCCTGGGTGGCATCGGCCTGGCGGCGATCATCGGAGCCAAGATGGCCAAGGCGGGCCGGATTATCGGCGTCGACATCAATCCGGGCAAATTCGACATCGCCAAACAGCTGGGTGCCACCGATGTGGTTAATCCCAACGACTACGACAAGCCGATTCAGGAAGTGATTGTCGACATGACCGACGGCGGCGCCGACTACACCTTCGAATGCGTAGGCAATGTGAAACTGATGCGCGCAGCGCTTGAGGCCTGCCACAAAGGCTGGGGTGAATCCACTATCATCGGTGTTGCCGGTGCCGGCGAGGAAATCAGCACCCGTCCGTTCCAGTTGGTTACGGGCCGGGTCTGGCGTGGTTCAGCCTTTGGCGGTGTGAAAGGTCGTACCGAGCTGCCGGGCTATGTGGAAAAAGCCGAAAAGGGTGAGATCCCACTGGATGTGTTCATTACCCATGAAATGCCGTTGGAAGACATCAACAAGGCGTTTGATTTGATGCATGAGGGTAAGAGCATCCGGACGGTTATTCATTTCTGATCGCCGACTGATCAGGCGCAGTACTATGCTGCGCCCGATCAACGATCCGTAAGCTTCAGCTCAATCCTCCGGTTTCTCTGCAACGCCTCCGGAGAGGTGCCTTCCGCCACCGGGAAGAACTCGCCAAATCCGGCCGCCGCCATGCGCCGTTCCGGTACACCCTGCGCTGCAAGGTAGCGCACGACTGCCACGGCACGGGCGGTGGACAGCTCCCAGTTCGAGGGGAATCTCGGGGTATTGATAGGTATGACATCGGTATGACCATCAATCCTCAGGATCCAGTCTACGTCCTCGGGAATCTTGGCGGAAACATCCAGCAGTAGTTTGGCTAGCTTGTCGAGCTCCTGCCGGCCTTCCTCGCCCAGTTCCGCCGAGGCGGAAGCGAACAACAGTTCGGAAGGCAGCAAGAAACGGTCGCCGACGATCCGGACATTTTCGTTGCCGGCCAGAATATCCCGCAGCCGGGCAAAGAACTCGGACTGATACTGTTCGAGTTGGTTGACGCGCTCGGCCAGTAGGGTGTTCAGCCGTCTGCTGACCTGTTCCAGTTCCTGCTCCTTGTCGGCGGTCATCTGTTCCTGGAGCTCCAGCGCCGAGGCAATCTGCCTGAGTTGCTCTCGCAAGGAGGCTATCTGATTCGACAGCCTCAGGATCATCGCCTGCTGGCTGGCCGATATATCGTCTTTCTCGTCAATCGACTCTTCCATGCTGGCCAGCCGCTCCGATTGCGCATCGGCCATGGCGGTTTGCCGCATCAGTTGTTCACGGGTGGATTCCAGCTGACCGACCAGACTGTTGTTCCGCTCCTGAAGGCTGGTTAACTGATTTTCCAGTGCCTCGCTTCTGTTTTCTTCCAGGCCGAGCAATTCCGAGAGCTCGTTCAACTGGGCATTGAGTCGGGCGAGCTGGGTATCCCGGTCAGAGAGTGTCTGGGACAGGTAGAGCTGGCTGACCACGTAGACCAGCAGCATGAATATGACCAGCATCAGCAGAGCCGAGAGCGCATCCACGTAGCCCGGCCAGACGTTGGTGGTGCTGCGGCTTCGGCGCCTGGATCCGATCATGACAGGTCTTTCTCGCTGTCTATACGATCTACAAGATTGGTGACGCCGGTCAGCCACTCCTCGAGGCCGTCATAAAAGCGGTTCTGGGCATGGCCGGCCTGGATGTCGAGGAAACCCAGGATCAGCGAGCCGCCAAGGCCCAGCAGGGAGGAGCTGAACGCAGTACCCATGCCCTCAAGGGGCGTAAGCAGGCCTTCCTGAAGCTCCGCAAACACCTTTCCGAAGTCTTCCTGGCTCATGTCCAGGCCGGTAATCACCTGGCCGACGGAGTTGATGGTGCCCAGCAGGCC
This sequence comes from Marinobacter manganoxydans MnI7-9, assembly GCF_000235625.1. Lineage (GTDB taxonomy): Bacteria > Pseudomonadota > Gammaproteobacteria > Pseudomonadales > Oleiphilaceae > Marinobacter > Marinobacter manganoxydans. Next base: position 335,901 of record NZ_AGTR01000085.1, read on the forward strand.
CCAGAAGGTGCCGAGCAGCCCCAGGAACACCAGCAGGCTGATGAAATAGCGGGTGATTTCCCGCTGCTCATCCATCCTGGAATGAATGCCATCGAGCACGGTTCGAAGAGACAGGGTAGATAGTGTGAACCGGTCCTTGGTGGCATCCTCGCCAAGTTGCCTTGCCAGCGGCTTCAGCAATTTGGGCTCCTGGACCACGGACAATCCGGCGTGGCCGGTTCTGAACTGGGCAATCCACTTCAGCTCCGGAAACAGCACGAACACCTGCCTGTAGGTGAGGGCGATGCCGATGATCAGAACCCCGAGAATCAGCAGATTGAAAACCCAGTTGGCCATAAAGGCCGAAATCAGGGGCTTGTGGATCAGGGCGCCGACGATGACGACCACGCCGAGGAACAGCGTCATCCAGAAAAGGGTGTGCTTGGGGTTGCTCATAGCGATGGCCAGCTTTTTTGAGATATTCCTCAAAACGTTAGCACAGATATGAGAAGCTGTTGGCGACAGTAACTGAACTTTAATCGGAGCGCGTCATGGCTGGTGAGTTGCCTTTCCGTTTTCGCTTCCGGGTTCGCTATGGTGAATGCGATGCCCAGGGCGTGGTGTTCAACGCACGTTATGCGGATTTCGTTGATATTGCTGTCAACGAATACATTCGCACCCTGTTTGGCGATTATCAGCACCTGCTGGATCAGGACCTGGATATCCAGGTTGTGAGCCTGACGGTGAACTGGAAGGCCCCGGCGAAGTTTGACGATGTTCTGGAAGCCCGCATTCGCGCCGGGCGAATCGGAAACACCTCATTTACCCTGCATCTGGAGTTTTTCCGGTATGGGGATGACGGATATATCGCCGATGCGGACGTCACCTATGTGCTGATTCAGCCTTCGGTGATGGGCAAGGTGGCGATACCGGATCACATTCGTCAATTGCTGGAGCGGGGCGCTCCGTGCGAGTTGATCAGTCACGCAGGGGAGTAGGCTGGAAGCAAAAAAGAAGGCCAGATGAAATTCATCTGGCCCTGGATTCATCCTGCAGTTACTGCCGGATCAGGCCTCTTGGAGAGCCTGCACAACGGCCTTCGCTGCCCCCTCGGAAGAGGCCGGGTTTTGCCCGGTAATCAGCTTGCCGTCCACCACGATGTGCGGTGCCCAGTCGTCACCGCGGGTGTAGGTGGCGGTGTTTTCCTTCAGCATGTCTTCCAGCAGGAAAGGCACCACGCCGCTAAGGCCAACCGCTTCTTCCTCGCTGTTGGTGAAGCCTGTTACTTCCCGGCCGCCAACGATGTTCTGGCCCGGTTTCACTTCCACGTTTTTGAACACGGCTGGTGCGTGGCAAACTGCACCAATCACCTTGTCCTGCTCGTAGGCTGTCTTGATCAGGGCAATGGACTTGTCGTCGTTAACCAGGTCCCAGAGCGGGCCGTGACCACCTGGATAGAAAATCGCGTCGTATTCGTTCATGTCCACGTCGCTCAGCTTTTTAGTGCTGGCGAGGGATTCCTTGGCATGGGCATCCTGCTGGAACCGACGCGTGGTCTCGGTCAGCGCTTCGTCGGCCTCGCTGTTGGGGTCGACTGGCGGCTGGCCACCCTTCGGTGAGGCAATGGTGATGTCTGTGCCGGCATCCCGGAAAACGTAGTAAGGCGCGGTGAACTCTTCGAGCCAGAAGCCGGTCTTATGGCCGGTGTCGCCCATCTGGTCATGGGATGTAAGAACCATCAGAATCTTCATGGTGTCCGTCCTTTTCGTTGACGAATGAATGGCGCTTCTTGATTGCTGTGATAATGAAGTTGTGCCATCAGTGACTGAATTCAACCGTCAGTACGTAAATCCGACGATCCCGGATCTTGAACCGTCTATACTGGAGACAGATGGCCAGACCTCATAAGAATCTGAAAACCTCACAGGCAAGGATGACTGGAATGCGAGTGTTCGCCACCGCTGTTCTGATGGCGTTAGTGGTTCCTGTTTCGGCCCAGCAGGGCACGGAAACCGTGGAAGCGCTGACGGTAACCGTGGGTGCCAATCATGCGCCCCCCTACCGGATTATCGAGGGTGGGGAGCCAACGGGCCTATATGTGGATATCTTCCAGGAAATTGCTGATCGGTTGGGCTGGAAAGTGCATTATCGGGAGGCGCCTTTCCGGCGGGTCTTGAGGATGGTGCAGCAGGGTGAGGTGGATGTCATGCTGGGGCCCCTGGAGACCGCCGAACGAACCGAGCTCATGGAGTTCGTGGCGCCGGCATTTCCTCCGGAACGGCGATTGTTTTTTTACCTTAACGCAGAAAACCGCATTGAGCGCTACGCCGATCTGTATGGACGAGCCATTGGTATTCTGGAAGGGGAGTCGTATTTCTCCCGGTTTGATACTGATGACAAACTTCTCAAGGAGCCTGCGCCCCGTTACGAAAACCTGATGCTGATGATGCAGAAAGGCCGGGTAGATGTCGTGATCGCCCCAGAGCTTGTCGGTTTGTACGCGGTCGAAAAGTTGGGGCTGGATGTTAAGGTTTCACCGTTCTTTGTGCCTGGAGAGCGCTCCTACATCGCTGTTGCGAAGAACTCGCCCGTGCTGAAGTATGCCGATGACATTCGGGCGGCGCTGAAACTGATTGAACTGGAAGGCATACACGAGGACCTGGTGTTGAAGTACATGGACCGAGTTGCTGAATGAATCCCGAACAGTCTGATCTCTGGTTCCTGCCCCTGGGTGGAACCGGTGAAATTGGTATGAACCTCAACCTCTATGGCCACGATGGTGCCTGGTTGATGGTGGATTGTGGTGTTACCTTTCCAAAGCCTGGTCGCATTGCTGCTGATGGCACGGTGCATCATCGTGGCGAGCCGCCGGTTCAAATGGCGGATCCTGCGTTCATTGCTGACCGCCGTGAACGGCTGGCGGGCCTGGTAATTACCCACGCCCACGAAGATCATGTCGGAGCTGTACCCTACCTCTGGCCGCTGCTGCAGTGCCCGATATACACCAGCCGGTTCACGGCCGAAATTCTGCGTCGCAAGCTCGCGGAGTTCGACCTGCTGCACCGGGTGCCGATCATCGAAGTGGAGACCGGCCAGAGCAAGCAGATCGGGCCATTCAGCGTGCAGTGGCTGGCGCTGACTCACTCCATCCCGGACCCTAATGCCCTGATGATTCGCACCGCCGCCGGTAACATCTTCCACAGCGGTGACTGGAAGCTGGATGAGCAGCCGCTGGTAGGCCATGGCTATTCGCCAAAAACCTTCACCGATCTGGCAAACGAGGGCGTGAACGCCATGGTGTGTGACTCCACCAACGCCACAGTCTCGGGTCACTCGGTATCCGAGGCGGCCTTGCATCAAGGATTGCTCAGAGCGACCCGCTCCGCCGAAGGCCGCGTTGTAGTGACCTGTTTTGGCAGTAATATCGCCCGATTACATACTCTGGCCTCAATCGCCAGGGAAACCGGCCGTTATATGGGTTTATTGGGCCGGTCTTTGATCAATATGAGTGGCGCCGCCAGGGCTGCAGGGCTGTGGGATTCGGCTGACCAGTTGATCAATCCGGCACATCTGGGGTATCTCCCGCGGGACGAAGTACTGGCCGTGGCCACGGGCAGTCAGGGCGAGCCGCGAACGGCTCTGCGCAGACTGGCCTCTGGTACCCATCCGGATTTTGAGCTGGAGGCGGGCGACACGGTAATCTTCAGCGCTCGCGCCATCCCCGGCAACGAGGAATCCATCGAGGCGCTGGTGACCAGACTGAAAGAGTTGGGGGTGAGGGTAATCACGGCCGAGGATGCTGATTTGCCAATTCATGCTTCAGGTCATCCCGCGCAGGAAGAGCTGGAGTTAATGTATAAATGGGTAAAGCCTGCCATTGCCATTCCGGTTCATGGTGAGGCTGAACACATGGAAGCGCACGCTGACATTGCCAAAGCAACTGGTGTACCCCGTGCCATGGTGGGCCGAAACGGCGATCTTTTCATGATCCGGCCGGTGCCGGGAATTCGTCGCCAGGTTGTTGAAACTGGCCGTCTGGGCTGGCACAAAGAGGGTCTTGTCAGAGTTGAATAAGTCATTTACTTCTGTTGTCGGTAGGTCGCTTGTATTCGCAGTGGCTTCCGTGTTTCTGGCCCCGGTTCACGCATTGCCAGACCCTTCCTGCAATACGCACATCGTGAGCGGGAATCCGGAGTATCCGCCCCTGCTCTGGCGCGACCAGCAGCGCCCGGGCTATCTGATTGGCGCGGTGCCTGCTTTGCTCAAGGAAATTACGGAGCCATTGGGCGTGAATGTGGAAGTGAGGGACATAGGCTCTTGGGCCCGGGTCCAGCGCATGGCACGCCAGGGCGATATCGACATGGTGGCGGGCGCGTTCATTACCTCGGAACGCATTGGCTATATGGACTATTTGCTGCCGCCAATAACGCACCTGCCGACCGCTGTCTGGGTCCCCAAAGGCCGGGAGTTTGTCTATCGCCACTGGCCAGACCTGATGGGTAAGCGGGGCAGCACACTGATCAACAACAGTTTTGGCCAGAATTTCGACCGGTATGCAGAAGAAAATCTCCTCATTGAGGGAGTCAGGTCGATTGAGCAATCCTTCCAGATGGCGCTGGTTGACCGGGTGGATTATGTCCTCTATGAAGTGTTGCAGGGCGGGGTAAAACTCGAATATCTGGGCATTGCTGATCAATTCGTTTCCCTGTCGCCCCCGGTGAGTCGTGAGGGCCTGTTCTTTACTTTTTCCAAAGCCTCTCCTTGTAACTCCTTTGAGCTAAGGGAGCGTATTGCGGAGAGCCTATACGAGCTTGTGAATACTGGCCGGGTCGATGAGTTAATCCGGCGGTATAAAGACCTTTACACAGGAGCAGGTTAAGTGGAGGTCTCTTTCAGATGGGCGTGAACTTTAATGTGGCGCCTGTCGTAACTTGAGAGAGACACTCCGAGCAGGTAGAAAACAAACAGGAAGAATTGCTGGGAAGGAGTCCATGGCGATGGTGAAGGCAGTGACCCAAGATCAACGTGAGTTCGTTTACAGGCTATCTCTTGGCCTGTCGAGATCCACTGTCGACGAGCTTGATGGCAGCATCCATAGCTTCATCGCTGAGCTTGGAGATCGGCTTGATGCTGATCGCTCCTATTTGATCATGTTCGACGAAGCTACCCAGACCATTTCCATCACGCATGAAGCCTGCAGAAGTGGCGTTATACCCCAGAGAGATGCAGTTCAGAACGTACCGATGGCCCGTTTTCCCTGGCTAATGGATCAGTTGCAAACCCTATCGATGCTTGTCATCCCCGAAGTCCAAGAACTGCCCCCTGATGCGGAAGAGGAGAAATTGGAGTTCCAGCGGGAGAGTATCCGCAGTCTCGTGCTGGTTGGTTTGAGGCTGGAAGGTCAGGTCCGGGGCATCCTGGGTTTCGATTATCTTGACCAGTCTCGAGTGTTGGATTCAGAAACAGAAGAGTTCGTGCTTCAGGTTGGTGAGGTTTTGGGGGCATCTGTTCACAGACAGATACTGGCAGGCCGGAACGTCAGGTTCGAGAATAGCCTTTATCGTTATTCCGACCAGTTCCCGGGCGTTATCTTCCAGTTCAGGATGTATCCCGACGGACATGTAACTTTTCCTTTCATCAGCGAGAAAGTTGAAAATCTTTTCGGGTTTGCGGCTGATCTGCTTGGTGTCGATGCCCAGCCTCTGCTCGACCTGATCGAGGATGAAGACAAGCCATCCTTTTTTGAAAAGGTTAATGAGTCTCGCCAGCGCATGACCCCCTTTGAAACCGACTTTCGAGCCTACAAATGCGATGGCACGATGGCCTGGGTGGAAGCCAGGTCGGTGCCAGCCCGATTAGCGGACGACAGCATGACCTGGCACGGCTATTTTTTCGATGTTACGGACCGTAAGCAATCGGAATCCGAAATCGAGAAGCTCGCCTTTTACGACCCACTGACCGGCCTGCCAAACCGGCGCCTGCTCAGGGATCGCCTGGCGCAGGCGTTAACCGGGAGCAATCGGGATCATAATCATGGTGCTCTGGTATTTATTGATCTTGACAACTTCAAGAATATCAATGATTCCGCGGGTCATCTGACCGGCGATGAGCTTCTGGTCCAGGTGGGGGAGAGGTTGAAAAACACGGTCCGGGACTGGGATACCGTTGCCCGGCTCGGTGGGGACGAGTTTGTTCTCATTCTGAAGGGATTTCCCGCCGAGCCGGCCGATGCTGCTGCCAAGGTTGAGAAAGTCTGCGAGAAAATCCGCGATGCCCTCAACGAGCCCTATAATCTCAACGGCATAGAATATACGGGCACTCCAAGCATCGGCATCACACTGTTTTACGATCACGAAACGTCCCTTGAAGAGCTTCTGAGCCAGGCCGATATGGCCATGTTTCGGGCCAAGGAGGACGGCCGCAATTGCATCCGCTTCTACGACTCCATGATGCAGAAGAAAGTATCTGAGCGGCTGGCTCTTGAGTCGGACCTCAGGATGGCGATACGGAGGAAGCAGCTGGCAGTCCACTATCAGGTCATGGTTAACGAAAAAGGTGATCCTGTTGGTGCTGAGGCATTGCTTCGCTGGCACTGTCCGGGGCGCGGTATGGTTTCTCCCGCCGAGTTCATTCCTCTGGCCGAGGAAACCGGCCTCATTGAATCGGTCGGCTACTGGGTGCTGGAGGATGTTTTCTCCCGGGTGGCCAGCTGGAAGAAGCGAGGCGGTGCGTTGTCGCAGCTCCAGGTCTCGATCAACGTGAGTGCAAGGCAGTTTCACCTGCCTTCGTTCTGCTCGACGGTGATGGCACTGCTGAGAAAAACCGGTGCCTCCCCAAGAAACCTGAAAGTAGAAATCACCGAAAGCGCTCTTGCCTACGATCTCGAGTTGGTGGAGGAAACACTTCGAACCCTGAGAAGCATGGGAATACGGATCTCCCTCGATGATTTCGGCACGGGTTACTCGTCCCTCGGCTACTTGAAGCGCCTATCTCTGGATGAGTTGAAAATTGATCAGGGGTTTGTGCGAGACATCCTGGATGATCCTAATGATGCGGCTATCGCAGAGACCATCCTGGCCTTGGCCTCTGCGCTCAAACTGTCAGCAGTGGCCGAAGGTGTGGAAACCAAAGGGCAACTGGAACGCCTTGTTGGCATGGGGTGCAACCGTTTCCAGGGCTACCATTTCAGCCGCCCGCTCCCAGCGCTGGAGTTCGAGAAGTTGATTGAGCAAGCAATCGGTGATCGAAAGCGGAGGGCTTGGTAGTTCGCATCCTATCTGTATAAACTGGTACCTTGCTTCTAATCCGTTTCAAACAACATCGAGACCAGTCCCCTATGGCAATCTGGACCAGAACCCCGAACCTTGAACACCTGGCAAAATCCAGCGAAAACACCGCGGTCAGCTACATGGGTATCGAGTACCTTGAAATTGGCGACGACTATGTCAAAGGCCGTATGCCTGTTGATGAACGCACCGTACAGCCTTTTGGCATTCTGCATGGCGGCGCATCGGTGCTGCTGGCGGAAACCCTTGGCAGTATGGCGGCCAATTGCTGCCTGAAAAACCCGAAAACTGTCGCTGTTGGACTGGATATCAACGCCAATCACATCCGCCCGGTTACCAAGGGCTGGGTGTATGGCACAGCCAGGCCTATTCACATTGGTAGTGCGACTCAGGTCTGGGAAATCCTTCTGGAGAACGAAGAGGGGAAAACTACCTGTGTTTCGCGGCTGACCATGGCGGTAACAAAACGGCCAGGCTGAGAGAGGTTGGTTGGGTTTCAGGGCTGCTCGGCGGGCGCTCTTGGTCTGGTTACGATCAGCCCCTGATCTACAAACCCCTGAAGTACGATGTTGTGGGTACCGTCCGGAACCTCGCGGGCGATTCGATAGATTTCGCCTGCGGCATCCTCCGAGCTGACCTTCAGATCGACCGTTCGGTAAGGTGTCATCACGCTTTTGTCAGACTCCCTGACCAGCAGAACGCAAGGCTTGAGTTTATGCTCCGGCCGGCTCTCCACAACGATGCCCACCTCTCCGTTGATCATTTCCACGATGGAGCCCGGCGGGTAGATGCCGATGAGTTGGATAAACTCATCCGCAAGTTCGGCGTCAAACTGGGTACCCCGGTGTTTGTGGATGATATCCAGCGCCTGCATGGACGCCCTGCCTTTATCATAGACACGGTCACTGGTAATGGCGTCGTAGGTGTCGACAAGGCCCACGATCTTTGCAAAGTAGGGAATTTGATGTGCTTCGAGGCCTCTGGGGTAGCCTGAGCCATCCATCCTTTCATGATGACTGAACGCAACATCGACCGCGGTGTTGAGCGAATGGCTGGTGCCCATGAGAATCGTTCTGCCGTGAGTCGTGTGGTGCCTCATCAACTCAAACTCTTTCGGAGTCAGAGCGCCCGGTTTGTTCAGGATTTCGTCCGGGATTTTTGTTTTGCCAACATCGTGCAACAGACCGCAGAGCGCAAGGGTCTCGATTTCGCCCTGTAACAAACCGAGATGTTTTCCAAACGCTGCGCAAAGAATCGAGACGTTGATGCAGTGCTCGGCCGTATACGCGTCCTGATGCTTGATCTTGGTAAGTAGCATCAGTGCGTTCTCGTTTCTAAGCACGCTTTCAACGCATCCTTTGACGACTTTGCGCGCATTGTTGATGTCCAGGGTGCGACCGACCCGCAATCCTGACATGATCGCTTTGGCGGTCTCTTGCGCGTCCTCGAATCGGATCCTGGCCGTAGCCATCTCAGTGCCAGCGTCGACCTTATTGATGTAGGTGACTCGCTTACGAGGTACGGAAGGTTTTTGGGGTGCCGGTTCTGATGCTGATTTGCGCTTGAAAAGCCGGCGCAATCCTGATGGTTTCTGATTGCGGTTGGTTCCCTCATGAACGGTATTCGTTTTCTGAACCCGTCCCTCAATGAAAACAAACCCGCATTGAGCGCGTAGCGCCTCAATGTCTGACTGGTCTTTGATCACAAAGCCCTGAATCAGAAAATCGGTCTCCTCCCAAGGGCGGTCCAGCCGAACCACATGCATGCCGATCGCAAGTTCGGCGACGTCTAATTGGGTTTCGACAATTTCCTGATGGCTTTTATTCATGACTAGATCCTATCACCCGCTGCTGCCATTTTGACGGAAGAAGAACATAAAAGCGGAGGCTGAATTGCAAAATCTGGTCAAATAGTGTTCGCTTATCATGCGCGGGTCAAGCGCCTGAAGCACAGTCGACATTCGCTTTTCGATACTTGAACGGGAATCGTCCGTCATGTCGGATCACCGCTTTTTCCATCTCTGGTGGCTTGCACTGGCTGCGGCTCTTATCCCGCTGTTAACCATCCATATCACGTTTACAGTTTCAGTGCTGGAAGGGCATGTGGAGCTATGCAATCCCTACTGGGACAGCTGCACCAGCATCAGCCGGACTGGTCGTCACGGCACCTCTTACTTCATTTTCAAAGGTACCATGCTGCCGGCGGCTCTGTTGGGCATTCTGTTCTGGTGGCTTAACGGTCGGTGGCTGCGCCAGCTCGGCGTTCATTCCAGCGGTGTGGCCTGGGTCCCCTGGCTGGGCCTGGTGGCCAGCGTTTCGCTCGGCGCCTATACCCTGGCTCTGGGACACGCCGGGGACGGCTTCAACCTGATCCGCCGTATTGGCGTGGTTCTGTATTTCTCGCTCACGTTCATCTGTGAGCTGATGGTCAGTTCCGGATTGCGCAGCCATCCGTTGTGGAAGAACACGGGCATGAGGCTGCTGAATCTTTGCCAGCTTATTCTGGCGGTAGGCATTCTCTCAGTCATCCTGAATGGCGTGGCGCCCGAGTTCTACAGCCGCAAGGACGATGCATTCGAGTGGATTCTGGCGTTCCTGATCAATGCTCACGCGCTCTGGCTGGCTTTATTGTGGAAGAAAAACCGATTCCGCGTGCGCCTCTGGTCCGATTCCTAGAGTGAGATCAGCCCGCGAATCAGCGCCGCCATTCCGGCGATGGCAGCGATACCTAGAATTACCGGGCGAAGCCCCTCAAAGGGCATACGGTGAACCAGTTTGCCTGACAGCCAGAAGCCCAGGAATACTCCCGGGAAAGTAACTGCGAACAGGAAAAGCTCTCGGGTTCCCAGGTAGCCGGAGGCGAGCAGGCCTGACAGGCTCAGCACGCTGGCAGCCAGGAAGAAGGCCGACATGTTGGCCCTGACCAGCGGACCCTTTTCATTCTGGTAAATCAGCGCAATTGGCGGTCCACCCACGGCGGTAATCGTGCCCATGTAGGTGGAAGCGGCTCCGGCCAGCACGCTGTTCCGTGCGTTGAGCGCCGGCTTGAGACCGCCAACACTGAGCGCTACGCCGGCAAGGATAAGAATGCCGAAGGTCAGTTCGAAGCCTTTGGTCGAAATTACCAGCAACGTCAGTGCTGCCAGGACTGCCCCGGCAACGCCGCCACCGATGGCAAAACGCACTTCCCTGACCTGCAATGCGCCGCGATTGCGGATCAGCATGAATACAGTGAGCAGAGTGGCATTCAGGATCAGGGGACCGGGCACTAACACAGGGCTTATCAGGAATAGCAATGGCGCGGCCAGTGTGCCAATGCCATAGCCGGCCACGCCTTGCAGGCAAGCTCCGGCAAGAATGGCAAGGTTGGCCAGAAGAATCTGTAACAGCGACACATCTGTCAAAGGAAATCACCAAAAAGGTCAGGGGAGTAGGCCGGAGCAACGCCGGTTTGATATTGATACACTGCCGGATTACGAGCATAGCCGAAACGATCGAAGCCCGATGATTCTACAGACTGAAAATCGAAACTGCCCCTGCGGCAGCGGTAAATCCTACAGCGAATGCTGCCAGCCTCTCCATCAGGGCGAAGTAGCGTCTACTCCGGAAGCGCTGATGCGATCCCGGTACGCGGCCTTCGTTCTCAAGCTGCCGGATTATCTGCGGGCCACCTGGCACGAGAGTTCACGGCCAGAGACGCTTAGCCTGGAAGACTCACCAGACTGGACCTCCTTGCAAATCCTGGACACCAACCAGTCCGGCGATCGTGGCTCGGTGCTTTTTCGTGCGGTCTACCGTCTGGGCAAGGGCTGGGGGTTTCTCGAAGAAAACTCCGATTTTGTCCGGGAGCAGGGCCGTTGGTATTACCTTCGAGGTGATACCAGCGAGGGCCAGTTGAAGCCCGGTCGCAACGAACCCTGCCCCTGCGGGAGTGGCCGAAAGCACAAGGCCTGCTGCCTGTAAGCGCCCGTTACTCGAAGGACGGCAGTTCGGGTTTGGCAACCGGTTTGTTGGCTTCCTGCCAGGCATCAAATCCTCCGGCGATGGACTGCACGTGCATGTAGCCCATTTCTTTCAGGGCTTTTGCACTGAGAGCCGCTCGCCCGGACGTTTTGCAGTAACACACAATGTTCATGTCGCGGCTCTCGAACGCCGGATCATTGGTGAACTTGAACTCCAGCAAACCACGGGAAATGTTGACCGCGCCGGGTATGTGGCCGGCCCGGTACTCATCCGCATCACGCACATCGAGGAGTAAGTCAGCGTTCTTGATGGCGTCTTCCGCCTGATCAAGAGGTACTTCCTGAATCTCTTTCCTGGCGGCTTCTACCAGATCATGGGCAGTTTTCATGGTTAAGCTCCTCATACTGATGGAATAAGGTTATACCTCAGGATAAGGGTTTGGGGCGCCAGGCGACACCCCGTACATGCATGATTAAGCGGTTTCGTTATCTCCGATGGCGCAGGCGTATTTGCGCTCATAGCGTTTGTCTGCCCATTTCCCGTAGATGCGCGAGGCAATCTGGAAGATACCTGGCCACAGCAGGGGTTTGAACAGAAAACCAAAGGGCGTGTGGGACCAGGCGCGAACATTTGCGGGCAGGCCGATGACCCATTCGCCGGTCCAGGTCATCAGGTGCAGGCGTCTGAGCAGAGCTTCGTGACTTGGCAGGTTGGCGCTGCCGTCGCGCTGTTCATGGATGTCTGCAAAGATCAGATTGCCACGCTGGAGTTTGCGCAGGGTGCGGATCTCTTTGGCGCAAAGTGGGCATTGTCCGTCGTAAAACAGGGTGTCATAACGGGGCTCCATCGAGTCCTCCAAGGGTCAGAATCTGTTTTCGGGCGTTCGCTTTGTGGTTTCCCAGCGTTTCCACGATTCCATTGAGCGCGGCTGGCAGTACCTCTGGCGCCGCCTGGCGGAACTGGTCGAGAAGCAAAATCTGAACGTGCAGATCCTGGAACCGGCCATAGAGCTCTTGCCGCTCCTTTAACGTTTTCAGGTTGCGCTTCCAGGTTTTTGCATCCAGTTCCATCAGGTAACGGATTCGTTTGAGTTGCTTGCGCAGCCGATGGATATCTTCATCCGGTGAAGTATGCATCAGCTCGGCAGTGCGTTTATTGAACTCCTTGATACGACGTTCCACGGCCCTTCGGATGTCTTTCGGCCGGAGTGTTGCGGCCAATTTCTGAAACTTTCGCGAATCAATCAGATTGCGCCAGTGTTCCAGGCTGTCCTGGTAGCGCTTGCTTTTCAGTCGCTTTGCCAGCTTTTTATGATGGCTGGCGGCTTCGCGCTCGAACCAGATCTGCAAGGCTGCCCGAATTTCCGCGTCATCTGCGCAAAGTTCCGGCAGGTCCTGAAGAAACACGTGAAGGTCGCGCAGTGGGCCCGTTGCCCTTGCATGGCGCTTCAGGGTTTTAACCCCCTTGGCCAGCGACTTGTCACCAGTCACGTCCTGAACCGATTCGGCGATGGCCCGGCTGCGTCGAATCGCAATCCGGTACTGGTGCAGAAATTCGTCATCCAGGCCAAGGGCGACGCCCCGTTCCAGTTGCCTTAGCCGATCAAGTTGATGGTGAAGGGCCTTGGGAATGTCGCTTGCAGGATCGTCCCCCGCGGTTCTGGCTCTCTTTTTAAGCTTTCGTTCGAAGTGGGCGTAGCTGTAATCCTTTGGCGTTATCAGAGTCACCAGTTTGCCCTTGCCGCGACCAATCTGGCGCCAGTGTTTGATCGAAAGCCGGATGTGAATAACGCTGGCGGTGGGTAGCTGTTCTGGGGGCTGCTTCAGTAGGGACTGGGCCAGTTCCAGTAACGCCGGGTTGTGGCCGACCAGGGTAATCTGTGGAGCGTCCGCCTGCTCTTCAAGCCATGCGAGTAGTCGCCGATAGTCGAAGGTATATAGCGCACTCAGGGTATGGTAGCGCTCGGCTGCGACTGTGTCGGGCAGTATGCCTTGCAATGTCGCGACGGCCCGCCTGGCGCTGCTGCTGTATACCTCGCCTTCGAACGCGCCGACAGATTTCAGGGCATTTCCCAACGGCGCCAGTTGGCTGACGCCCCGTGCACTGAGGGGGCGTTCCCGGTCAGAAAGTGTTTCATCGGCCCAGCTGGACTTGGCGTGGCGTACCAGAAACAGGTGCTTCATTGGCCTACCTTCGTAGTGGTCCTTTAGTCTGATTCCCGCTCAAGACAATCGGGTTACTGCCGTTACTGTACCTAGCTGAAAATAATGGTGGAAGGTTTGTCCGATGGCAGGCGGCTCGGCGAATCAGTGCGCCTGCTGAAACCTGCCTTAACAAACTGGAACAGATCACGCCAAGTGGTCCGTGGATAATCCTCACCAACGGAAATTCCCTGGAGAGTTCGGAAAAATGAATGTCTTGAGTAAAGTGAAAATACGCTCGCGCTTGCTGGTGGCAGTACTTGTGCCGGTACTCGTCACGGCGGCAACATTGGCGTGGATCACCGCCAGTCAGATTCAGGCCAATGGTGAAGATGAGCTCAAGCGTCTTGAGAACAGCCTCCTGGAAGCACGGAAGGCTGGTTTACAGAATCTCATTGATGCCGCAGAGGCCGTGGTTCTGGAGGCCAAGAATGACCCATCGATGACGGAGGCGGAAGCGAAGGAGGCGGCAGCGGCGCGCCTGCGCTCGATCCGTTTTGATGAGACGAACTACGTGTTCGCCTATACCAGGGATGTATACAACCTGGCCTATGCCCCGGACCCTTCCAAAGAAGGACCGACCAAGAATCCGGTTGTCAGGGGGTTGGTGGCCGATCTGTTCGCCGCTGCCCGCGGCGAGGGCTTCTACGGCTATGACTGGATGAACCCTGCCTCCGGCAATGAAGAACCCAAGATGTCCTATTCCACCATTATCCCGGACTGGGACTGGATGATCGGTGCTGGTGTCTACATTGCCGATATTGACCGGCAGGTCGCTGCTGCTCGCGAGGACATTGAAGCGGGCATGGCGGAGGCCTTGGGCTTTATCCTTCTGGTGACGGTTGTGGTTGTCGTAATCGCTTTGGTGATCGGCGTATTCGTTGGCCGTAGCGTGACCCGGCCGCTGAAGAACGTCAGTAACATGATGCAGGAAATTGCTGATGGTGAGGGCGATCTCCGCCAGCGGTTGCCGGATGAGGGTACCGACGAGCTGGCCGAGCTCGGTCGTCGTTTCAATGCCTTTGTCGTCAAGATCCAGGACACCATGCGAGAAGTCGGCGCCACCACGGATCAGGTGGCGTCCGCAGCCGAAGAGCTCAGCCGGGTCGCGAATGAAACCCGGGCCTCGGTTCAGGAACAGGGCTCCGAGACTGACCAGATTGCCTCTGCGATCAATGAGATGGCCGCGACCATCCAGCAGATATCCGGCAATGCCAATGAGGTTGAGAGCTCGGCTTCGGACGCCGACCGCATGGCCCGTGAGGGTGGTGAAACCATCAGCAGTGCCCAGGGCGCGGTAAACAAGCTGTCCGAGGAGATCGAGGACACGGCCCGCAGTATCAACGCCCTCGCGGAAAAATCCGATGAGATCCAGCAGGTACTGGATGTCATCCATGCGGTAACTGAACAGACCAACCTGCTGGCTCTCAATGCCGCGATTGAGGCAGCCCGGGCCGGCGAGCATGGTCGTGGGTTCTCGGTGGTTGCTGATGAAGTACGCCAGCTTGCAAAACGCAGCGCCGAGTCCGCTGATCAGATTCGTACCATGATTGACGGCTTTGTGACTGAATCCAAGGCATCGGTGGAGCGGATGAACAAATCACGCAACCGTTCAACGGAAACGGTCGAAAGGATCAATCATGCAACCAGCGCGCTGCGAACCATCGAGACCTCGATTGGCAAGATTCATGATCAGGTAACCCAGATCGCAACCGCCTCAGAGCAACAAAGCCAGGTGGCTGAAGAGGTCAATCAGAACGTGGTCCGCATTGTCGACGCTGCCCAGCGTAGCGATACCGGCGTAACCCAAACCAACGAGGCCAGTCATGAACTGGCGCGGCTTGGTGAGAGCCTACGGGAGCTGGTCGGGCAGTTCAAAGTCTGATCAACCAGGGGCGCTCTCGCTGATCAGCTGACGCAGTCGGCGAGAGCGCTTGGCTCTGGAGAATATGGTAGCGGTCAGGTAATCGGCATCAAAAGGCTTCAATATATAGTCGTCACCACCAAGTGCCACACTCAGAGTTTTCTCATCCTGATGGGTTTGAGAGGTCAGAAACACGATCGGTGTAGCGTCAAACTGCCGGTCCTCTCTGAGAATAGCGGCGAGCTCGGTTCCTGAGACTTCAGGCATCATGATATCGAGAATAATGACATCCGGATTTATCTGGCGAGCAGTTCTCAGTGCTTGCAAAGGCTCGTCGGTAGCATGCACTTCAAGGCCGATCTGCTCCAGCTGGATTTTTGCTGCCTGCAGGACCGTTTGATCATCATCCACCATGAGAACGCGGTATTTGGGCGTATGTTTACGCTCGGCAAATTCGTGCGCAATGTCCATCAATCGAGTTTTGCTGATCGGTTTTACAAGGTAGCGGGAAGCGCCCGCTCTCAGCGCGGCCAGTCTGGCAGGCATTTCGTCGTGGACTGAGAGAAAGATAACCGCGGGCATACGGCCGAGCCTGTTGCGGAGCTGCCTTACGGTGTCTGGTCCTGCTGCCGTGTCCTCGCCGAAAGCAACGTCCATGATAATCATGTCCGGTCGCGACAGGGTTTCGAATATGTCCAGATAGACCGAGGAAGAGAAGAATGCCTCGGCGTCAAAGCCTGCCTCCAGAAGCCAGGTAAGCATTTCTTGGGCAAGGAGCTCGTCGTCGTCCACTATGTGAATTTTGCGAGACCCTTTTCGCGTTGGTTCTTTTTTCTCCGTAATTGTTGATTCGGTATCGCACTCGCGCATTGTGGCGATCAGTTTTGCCATCAGGTCTTTTTTTGTTATCGGGTCCTGAGGGTGGGTGTGCCAAAGCTCCGCAAGCGACATAAGTTGCCTTGCAGCTTCAGACACACAATGAAGCCCAAGAGAGCCTGAGGACCCGGCGAGTTTATGTACCTCGTGGACTAACAGTGTCAAAGTCGAGTTCAGGTCGCCCGACTCGGAGGGCAGGTCTTGGGCAGGAATACTCCCGATAAGATGTTCCAGGCGCTCGAACGTTTCGGGCATCCTGGCGACGTAGTTCTCACGGAGGGCCTGCAACCGCGCGCGCTGCTGCGAAAGATCCTTTTCCTGCATTGGCGTTACACCGTTTCTCTGAGTTTGGTAACCGTCTGATCTTGAGCTTATGAAAAGAAGTGATCATTCGCCACTATTTGGTCTTCTTGGATCTCTCGGGATAAGATTCGAGGGTTAACAAAAGCCATCGCATAACAACGAAATAGAGGTTCCACAACAATGACCCGCTCGCTAAAAGCAATATTGGCGTCGGTGGTGCTCTTCGCGAGCAGTGCCAGCTCCGCCGAGGAAAGCTATACCCTGCGCCTTGCGCAAACCTGGGGGCCAAACTCTCCGGTACTGGGGGAGACTGTTCAGCATATGGCGGACATGGCAGAGACCATGTCGGATGGCCGTCTGCTGATTCGCATAGATCCATCCAACAAGCACAAGGCCCCCTTCGGAATCTTCGATCTCGTTCGCAACGGCCAGTACGACATGGGCCATACCGCGTCCTATTACTACAAGGGCTCAATCCCGAACGCTATGTACTTCACCACCATTCCGTTCGGGCTGATCGCGCCCGAGATGTACGCCTGGTTCTACCACGGTGAGGGCATGGAGCTGATGCAGAAGGTGTATGAACCCTATGGCATGCTGTCCTTCCCGGGTGGTAATACCGGTAACCAGATGGGTGGCTGGTTCCGCGAGGAGATCAATTCACTTGAGGATCTTCAGGGCCTGAAGATGCGCACCCCGGGGTTCGCTGGCGAGGTTATGTCGGAATTGGGTGTTGCCGTGACCAACCTGCCGCCGGGTGAGCTGTACACCGCACTCGAGCGTGGCACCGTGGATGCCGTTGAATGGGTCGGTCCTGCCCTGGATTTCCAGATGGGTTTCCACCAGATCGCCAAGTACTACTATTCGGGCTGGCAGGAGCCGGGCGCGGAAGTTCAGTTCCTGATCAACAAGAAGACCTGGGAAGAGCTGCCAAAGGATCTTCAGGAGATCCTGCGGGTTGCCATGCGCACCGCTGCCTATGACATGTACATCCAGAGCACCCACCAGAGTGGCGTGGCCTGGGATCGCATGAAAGAAGACTACCCGGATGTAACTCACAAGGTATTCCCGCCGGAAGTCATTGATGCCCTGCGCAGCACCACTAACCGTTTGCTGGCCGAAGCCGCTGAGAAGGATCCGCTTGCGAAAGAAATTATCGATTCACAGCGTGACTACCTCAAGCAGGTTCGTCAGTGGACCAACATTTCCGACAAGGCCTATCTGAACAGTGTGGCTGAAGACTGAAGCCTGACAATACCTGAGAGCCCGTCGAAGGCTTGAGGGCTTTGTCAGTCAAAGGGGCGCCGGGGCTGTAATACCCCGGCGCCCCTTTTTGTTTGCGTCGGTTTCTGGAAAAATAGGCCGCTCATTCCTTGGGCAGCGCCGATGAAACAGACACTGCTATCCCTGAGCAATCTTTCCAAGCAATTCGGTGGCAAAACGGTGCTCGACGGTCTGGATCTTGAGATCTACGATGGCGAGTTCATTACCCTGTTGGGGCCTTCTGGTTGCGGTAAGACTACGCTGCTGCGCCTGATGGCGGGCTTTGAGCATCCTGACGAGGGCACCATTACCCTGGCGGGAGAAAATCTCACTCACACCGCCCCGGAAAACCGGCCGCTGAATACCGTTTTCCAGCACTACGCGCTGTTCCCCCACATGTCAGTGTTCGACAACGTGGCCTACGGCCTGAAGATGGAAAAACGTCCCAAGGACGAGATTCGCCAGCGTGTCGATGAAGCGCTGGCCATGGTGCAGTTGCAGGATTTTGCCCGGCGCAAACCCCATCAGTTGTCCGGCGGACAGCAGCAGAGGGTCGCCATTGCCCGCGCGGTGGTCAAACGCCCACGCCTGCTACTGCTGGATGAACCCCTTTCGGCCCTCGATTACAAACTGCGTCGCACCATGCAGGTGGAGCTGAAGCGACTGCAACGGGAGCTCGGCATCACCTTTGTGTTCGTGACCCACGATCAGGAAGAGGCGCTGTCGATGTCGGATCGGGTGGTGGTGCTCAAGGATGGCCTCGTTCAGCAACTGGGAACGCCCCGGGAAGTCTATGAGCGACCGGCGAATCTGTTCACCGCGCGGTTTGTGGGTGAGACGAACTTTTTTCCGGGCACCGTTGAGTC
Source organism: Marinobacter manganoxydans MnI7-9 (assembly GCF_000235625.1). Taxonomy (GTDB): domain Bacteria; phylum Pseudomonadota; class Gammaproteobacteria; order Pseudomonadales; family Oleiphilaceae; genus Marinobacter; species Marinobacter manganoxydans. The sequence continues at coordinate 354,501 of NZ_AGTR01000085.1, forward strand.
GGTTCAGGACGGTTCCATTAAGGTGGATGTGTTTGGCCTCAAGCGAACACTGCGTCGTCCGGATTTTCCGGTGCAGGCCGAGCAGTCCCTGCATGTCCTGCTGCGACCGGAAGATATCCGGGTTCTCGAGCCTGACGACGAGAACGGCGTCGCAGGCAAGATTGTCGAGCGCAATTACAAGGGCAGCACGCTGGATTCGGTCATCCATCTCGCCGATGGCACCGAAGTTCTGGCCAGTGAATTCTTTGATGAAGATGACCCGGCGTTTGATTACCGGCTTGGAGAGCCCGTAAAAGTCAGCTGGGTTGATGGTTGGGAATGGCTGCTTCCAGAAGAAGCCAGCCAGAGGAGCGAAGAGGAACTGCCGGCCGATGCATAGCATTATGCAGCAGCCGTTCAAAAACGCTGTCCTGATTCTGGTCTGGGGCTGGCTCCTGTTCCTGGTACTGGCACCGAACCTGTTGGTGGTCGGTGCCAGTGTCATGACCCGGGACCCGGTCTCGTTCCTGTCTCTGCCCCTGAATCTGGATGCCTATCGCCAGCTGTTTGACCCGCTGTATCTGGAGGTTTTCCTGCACTCCCTGTACATGGCGGCCATGACCACACTGGTGTGCCTGCTGATTGGCTATCCGTTTGCCTGGGCGCTCTCCAAAGTGGGCAAGCAACGTCAGCTGGTCCTGATCTTCCTTCTGATCGTGCCGTTCTGGACCAACTCTCTGGTGCGCACCTACGCCCTGAAGCTGATTCTGGCCACCAACGGTCTGCTGAACAGCGCCCTGATGTCGATCGGGCTGATCGATGAGCCCCTGCAGTTGCTCTATACCGAGGGCGCCGTGATCATTGGTCTGGTGTATCTGCTGCTGCCGTTCATGATCCTGCCGTTGTATTCGGTATTCGAGGATCTGAAGCAGGAACTGCTGCTGGCTTCCCACGATCTCGGCGCGGGTCGGCTGTCCACCTTTATCCATGTGATTGTCCCGCTTACCCTGCCGGGTGTTCTGGCCGGCGTGATGCTGGTCTTGCTGCCGGCCATGGGGCTTTTCTTTGTTCCGGATATCCTGGGTGGATCGAGAAACCTGCTGGTGGGTAACGTAATCAAGAACCAGTTTCTCGATGCCCGTAACTGGCCCTTCGGGGCTGCCGCCAGCATCGTGCTTACCGTGACCATGGCGTTCCTCATGTTCGCCCATCGCCTGAGTAAGCGGCGAATTGGCGAGGAGGGTGCCTGATGACACGGTGGCTGCCCCGAACCTATCTCACACTGGTCTACATCCTTCTCTATGTGCCCATCGTGGTGCTGGTGGTGTTCTCGTTCAATGAGTCCCGCACCGGCTATGCCTGGGGCGGGCTCAGCCTGCGCTGGTACGAGGCGCTTTTCAATAACCGGGCCATGGTCACCGCCATGTGGAATTCCCTCTGGCTGGCGCTGTCTGCCGCCACGGTGTCCACGGTTATCGGTGCCCTGACGGCCCTGGCCCTGCACCGGTACCGATTCCGGGGCAAGAAGCTGCTCAACGGCATGCTGTTTGTGGTGATGATGTCGCCGGAGATTGTCCTGGCTATTTCGTTGCTGGCCCTGTTCCTGTTGGTGGGATTGCAGCTCGGCTATGTATCGCTGCTGCTGGCCCACGTCACCTTCTGCCTCCCGTTTGTGGTGATCACGGTCATGGCCCGGTTGAGTGGTTTCGACGAGAGCCTGCCCGAGGCCGCCCGGGATCTGGGCGCTTCTGATTTTACGATGACCCGCACCGTGCTGATCCCGGTGATCATGCCGGCGTTACTGGCAGGCTGGCTGCTAGGGTTTACACTGTCTCTCGATGATGTGGTGGTCAGTACGTTTGTCAGTGGCCCGAGCTATGAAATTCTGCCCCTGCGCATCTATTCCATGGTGCGTGTGGGCCTGAAACCCGAGGTGAATGCCCTGGGCACACTGTTGCTGGTGTTTTCACTGGTTATGCTGATGTTGTCTCAATGGATTCTGGTAAGGAGCAAACGATGAAGAAACTGGCACTGGCCGGCTTGCTGGCAGTGGGATTGACGGGGTGCAGTTCCGAGGAGCCCCAGGTTCTCAACCTCTATAACTGGTCCGAATACATGCCTCAGGAAGTCCTCGACCGTTTTACCGAGGAAACGGGCATTCAGGTGGTCTACACGACCTACGACAGTAACGAGGCCATGTATGCCCGTCTGAAGCTGCTGGATGACAGCGCAGCCTATGACCTGGCGGTGCCGTCTACCTACTACGTCAGCAAGATGCGCCAGGAAGACCTGCTGATGCCGATCGATCGCAGCAAGATCGAAGGGTTTGATAATCTGGATCCCGAGCTGGTGAACCTGGATATCGATCCGGCGAACAAATTCTCCGTGCCCTACCTCTGGGGTACCACAGGGCTGGCCGTGGACACCGCAGACATCGAAGGGGAGCCTGTCACCGCCTGGGGAGACCTGTGGGAAGATCGCTTCGATGGCCGGGTGATGCTCACCAACGACATGCGGGAAGTTTTCCACGTTGGCCTGCGGGTGCTGGGCTATTCCGGCAACAGCACCAATCCGGACGAGATCGAGGCAGCCTATGAAAAGCTTGCCGAGCTGATGCCTTCGGTTCGCACCTTCAACTCCGATGCGCCCCGCATGCCCTACCTGGAAGGCGAGACCGATGTTGGCATGATCTGGAACGGCGAGGCCGTGATGGGCAAGGACACCATGGAGTCGCTCGAATATGTCTATCCGGAAGAGGGTATCATTGCCTGGCTGGACAGCTTCGTTATTCCGAAAAACGCCAAGAATCCGGAAGCGGCCCATCATTTCATCAGTTTCGTGCTGCAACCTGAAATCTCTGCGCTGATCAGTGAGGAAATCGGTTACGCCACACCAAACCTGGCGGCGCGGGATCTGTTGCCGGACGAGGTTGCAAATAACCGTGCGAGCTATCCGAACGCCACCGACATGATCAATGCCGAGTTCCAGACCGATATCGGCGACGATGCCCTGCAGGTGTATGCCAAGTACTGGGAAATGCTGAAGTCTGGGCGTTAAGCGCGTCGATACTTCATGGCACTATAGAAAACGGAGGCTGCGGCCTCCGTTTTTTCGTACCGGGTTTCAGAAAACTGCAATACATGGTCTATAACTTCCTGATAACAAATGGTTAGCAAACTCTTGAACTTGCCATCAGTAAGGACACGTTATGATCATGCCCTCTCGCTCGACACGGAACCGTGCTTTTTTGCTGTCTGCAGCCCTTGCCACCGCCAGCTTTTCCGGCACTACGCTGGCCGAAGAGCTGCGCCTGATTACCTGGGGTGGCTACGCTCCGGATGATGTGGTCGCTCAGTTTGAAGAAGAGACCGGCATTGATGTACAGGTGACCCTCTCCAACAATGAAGACATGATTTCCAAGCTCCGCGCCACGGGCGGGGCGGGTTTTGATCTGGCCCAGCCCAGCCAGGACCGCGTTGTCGGCGTTCAGCGTCAGTTCAATATCTATAAACCCATCGATTTCAGCCGCGTAAACACGGACCAGTTGCAGCCGTCCATGGTCAAGGCGACCCAGGAGTCCACGGAGCTAGATGGCAAGTTTTATGGTGTGCCTTCGGTGTGGGGAACCAGTGGTCTGATCGTGCACAGTTCGGTTGCGGATATCGTGAGCGATTACACCGACCTGTGTGATTCCGGTGTCGAGGGCCAGGTCAGCTACCGGCTGAAACGGCCGACCCTGATCGGTTTTGCCTTTGCCATGGGGATGGACCCGTTTGCGGCCTATGACAATCGCGACGAGTACGAGACCATCATGACAAAGGTTGAGGACAAGCTGATTGACTGCAAGAGCAATGTGAAAACCTACTGGACCGGCGGCGACCAACTGCTGGCCCTGCTGCGCACCGGTGAAGTGAAAGCGGCCATGGCCTGGGATGCCGGCGGCTGGAGCCTCAACGCTGAAAACCCGGACATCCGGTTTGTGGCTCCCGAATCCGGTGCCCTGGGCTGGATTGATACCTTTGCGATTCCACGTCGCAGCGAGAACGAAGAAGCCGCCTACAAGTGGATCAATTTTGTGATGCAGCCGGAGATTGCGGCCCGTATCACCAATGCATCGGGCAACTTCACCGCCTCTAAAGGTGCCGATGAGTTTGTCAAAGCCGATCTCCGGGACGCATACCGCGAAAGCTTTGATGACGCCGCCATCAACAATATCAAGTGGTATCCGCCGGTTCCGCCAGGGCTGGAAACCATGGAAGGTCAGGTGCTGGATCGCGTCCAGGCCGCGAACTGATTCCCATGGGAATGGATTCGGACCTGTTCTGTGAGGGACTGGTCCGCCGGTTCGGCAGCAATGCCGCGGTGGATCATGTGTCCCTGGACGTGCCTGCGGGCACGTTTTTCTCGATTCTGGGACCCTCCGGTTGCGGCAAGACCACGTTGTTGCGACTCCTCGCCGGGTTCGATAAACCCGATCAGGGAGACATCCACATCCGTGGCCAGCGTATGAACGATGTGCCCCCCAATCGTCGACCGGTGAACATGGTGTTCCAGCATCTGGCCCTGTTTCCCACCATGACGGTCGGTGACAACATCGCCTATGGGCTGAAGCGCCGGAAAATGCCTCTGGCAGAGCGGCGAAAGCGCATTGCCCGGGTGCTGGAGCAGGTCGGCCTGCCAGATCTTGAGCACCGCAACCCCCAGGAGCTTTCCGGCGGACAGCGACAGCGGGTGGCCCTGGCGCGCTGCCTGGTACTGGAGCCCACGCTCCTGCTGCTGGACGAACCCCTCGGCGCGCTCGACCTGAAACTCCGTGAGCAGATGAAGGTGGAGCTTAAACACCTCCAGAAACAGTTCGGAACCACCTTCGTGTACATCACCCACGACCAGTCGGAAGCCATGGTGATGTCGGACCAGGTAGCCGTCATGCGGGACGGTCGGTTCGATCAGGTAGCGCCACCGGAGGAGCTTTATCGGGAGCCGGCGACACCGTTCGTAGCCGGGTTCGTCGGCGATAATAACCGTCTGTCGGGAGAGCTTGTCTCGGTTCGCGACAACCTGGCCGAACTCCGTCTGGATGATGGTGTACTGGTTCAGGGCAGAGTGGCATCGGACGACCTTCAGGCTGGCCACCGGGCTGAACTGTATATCCGGCCTGAATCTCTGGTTCTCTCCGGGGATGCGCTCAGTTCCGGATTCTCGTCGATGCAGGCGAAAGTGCGAACCACACTGTTCGATGGCGCCAACAGTCGGGTCGAGGCTGAGACCTGCGGGCAACCGGTTTATGCCCGCCTGCCTCAGGATGGCTCGGCACCAAGACTGTCTGTCGATAGTTCCATCCGGCTGGCCTGGAACCCATCATTGGCAAGGGTCTTCGGAGCCGACAGCCTGTGAGGTCCTCAGTCAGTCGCCTATCGCTCTGGTTATTGCTTACCCCGTTCCTGCTCTGGATTGTTTTACTGGTGCTGCTGCCCCACCTGCAGATGCTACGGGTATCTTTCCTGGTCCGGGAAAGCTGGGACACCCTTGCCTGGGGTTTTGAGCAGTATCAGAACTTCTTTACCGAATCCTATTACTGGCGGACCTTTGTACGCACCGGGGTGATGTCGCTGTTCACCACCTTTCTGACGCTGATCATCGCCTTCCCCATTGCCTGGTACATTGCCCGTCTTGCCAGAGGCCGCTCCAAAGGCATTCTGTTTCTGGCCTGCCTGATTCCATTCTGGGCGAGTGAGTTGGTACGTACTTACGGTTGGATGATTCTGCTGCGCGAAAGTGGGCTGTTCAGTTCCTGGCTTCAGGCCCTGGGCTGGGCGGATGGCCCGGTGGAGATGCTCTACAACGATGTGGCGGTCATCATCGGGCTTGTCTACAACGGCCTTCTGTTCATGGTTGTCCCATTGGTGACAACCCTTGATGGCATGGATGAAAACCTGGTGGAAGCCGGTTACGACCTGGGTGGCGGTCACGGCACCGTGTTGCGCGAAATCGTGGTGCCCTGGGCCATGCCCGGTATCGTTTCCGGATGCATCGTGGTGTTCATGCTCACTCTTGGCAGCTATCTGACGCCGGTACTCATGGGGGGCAAGGACAGCGCCTGGTTTACCGAGCAAATCTTCACCCAGTTCATCACCCGTTTTAACTGGGAGCAGGGCGCAGCACTCGGTGTGCTGCTATTGATCCTGTCGTCGGTCATCGTGTGGCTGGGACTGAAGATCTCGGGTCAATCGCTGCGCAAGGTGATGGGATGACGTCATGATTCGTTCGGTTCCCCGCTCCCGGCTCTTCGATAGCCTCTATCTGGCCTATCTGGTGGCATTTTTCGTGTATCTGGCCTTGCCCCTGCTGGTCACAGCCGTGTTTGCCTTCAACGATGCGCCTTTTCCGTCGCTGCCATGGAAAGGCTTTACCCTGGACTGGTATTTCGCCGATGGCAGTGAGGGCCGCACCGGGCTTTTCCACGACGATGGCCTGCTCACAGCGCTCTGGGTCAGTGCCAAGATTGCCTTCTGGGTGACTCTGGTGAGCGTCGCCCTGGGGTGTGTTAATGCGGTGCTGTTTGAGCGGGTACAGTTCCGGGGCAAGGAGTTCCTGTACCTGCTCATGTTGCTGCCGCTAGTGATTCCCGGGGTCATTCTGGGGGTATCCATTCTGGTGTTCTACAGTGGTATGGCCAATGATGTTTCATCGGCCTGGGGTATCGAGCTGGATCTTTTCCGGCCGGGTATGACCCTGGTGGTGGTGGGGCAGGTCACTTTCATCGCGACTCTGAGCACTCTGGTGATCGCGGCCCGCCTGCGCAAGTTTGATCCCCAGCTGGAAGAAGCCGCCCTGAACCTGGGCGCCACGCCCCTGCTGGCATGGTTTACCGTGACCCTGCCCTGGCTATTGCCGTCTATTTTCGGGGCCGCCGCCATGGCTTTCCTGATGTCATTTATAAGCCTGCTGCGCCTCTCAAGTGTGCTGCTCCTGGTTTTCCTTATGCCCGCGTTGGCCAACGGTGCATCGCAGCCGGTAACTCAGGGTTGGGAATACCGCTGGGGCGACTCTCCGTTTACCTCCGAAGGTGTTCCCCAGTGGGTGTTGCAGGATGCGCCGGAAAAGTGGACCAGCATTGGCTTCCCGTCCAACCCTCCTGGCCGCGAAGGTCGTGAAAACGTCTGGTTCAGGGTGACTTTGCCCGCAGGGGAGTGGCAGGAGCCCGTTCTTTATATCTTCAGTGTCGATCTGATCGTGCAGGTCTGGGTCGACGGCGAGAAAATCTACCAGTATGGAGAGTTCGACGCCGAGGGTCGTGGCCGCTTTGAGGGCTGGCCTTGGCATGAAATCTTCCTGCCTGAGGGGTATGAGGGCAAGCCCGTATACTTCCGTGTGTTCTCCAACTACACAGACATTGGGCTGTGGGGGGAAGTCTCCATCATGGACCACCCGGATCTGGTGTTGTACATCCTCAAGAATTCCCTGGAAGCCCTGGTGATTGCAGGCTTCGCTACCCTGATTGCGCTGCTGGCGATCATTTTTGCGTTACTCCAGACGGAAAAGAAGACGTTTGCCAGTATTTCACTGTTCACCCTCGCTTCGGCTCTGATGCTGGTATCAGAAAGCCAGGCCAGTCTGCTGATTGCCTATCAGCCGTTGATGTGGGATTACCTGGCCGCCGGTTCCTACTACATGCTGCCGGTAGCGCTGGCGCTTCTGCTCGAACAATGGCTGACAAATCATCGCCCCTGGTTAATCAACCTGATCTGGAAGGTTCATCTGGTGTATCTCGTCGGTGCATTGCTCGGCGCGCTTGCTGGCGTGTTTGATCTGTCCTCGACATTCCCGCCATTCGATGCCCTGTTCCTTGTTTCTCTGGTTATCATTTTTGCCGTGGTGCTGCGTCGTATCCGTCGGATGTTGCGGGAACAACAGATATTGCTACTGGCCTTTGGCATTTTCTGTGGCTTGCTGATTGTAGATATGGCAGTTGCCCACGGGGTACTGCCCTGGGGACGGGTGCCGGTTAGCTGGGGTATGCTCCTGTTCTCACTGGCCGTGGTGGTTATCTCTCTGTGGCACTATGCGGGAACCCAGGAAGCGCTGAAGCGGTTGAACGTGTCTCTGGAGGAAAAGGTGGCTGAACGTACCGCCAAAGCAGAGGCACTGGCCCGGCGTGAGCAGGCACGGGTCCGGATGCTGACCTTCGAAAACGAGAAAAACAGGATTCTGGGCGACGTTCTTACCGAACTCCAGGACTGTCTGGGCCTGAAGCAGGCGTTCGGTCTGCTTGTACGGGCGCTCCCGGATATCTGCAGCCCACTGAAAGGCGCCTTCTATCAAAGGGGGTCAAGCGACCGGTACGATCGCGTCGCTGTCTGGGGATTCAGCCGCCCGGTCCCTCTGCCGGTGTTGCTGGACGCCCGCAAAGGTCTGCCGGAACCCTCCAGGCTGCCGCAACTGAGACAGTGGCATGGCGCCGAAGGGGTGGATAGAGAAGTCGAGAGTGCCACGCTTTGCTTCTGGGTGAATGTGGAGTCAGCCAGCGCGGGTAACGTCACTGAAGGCATTCTGCTGCTGGAGGGGGATGGCGTTTTCGATAACGCAGAGAGCGAGTATGGTTCGGCCCGTCTTTTAGCGGCACTGGATCAGGCCATTCAGAGAATCAGTATTACTCTCTCCAGCATTGCTCTTCGGGAAGAGTTGCAGAAGTTTTCGTACGAGGATGGACTAACCGGGCTTAAAAACCGCCGCTACTTTGATCAGCTTTTCGAGCATGAGAGCGCTGTTGCACAGCGCAACGATCTTCCGCTGTCGCTGTTGATCATCGATATCGATCACTTCAAGAAGTTCAACGATACTTACGGTCATGAAGCTGGAGATAATGCCCTGAAAATAGTTGCGGGTATTCTCCAGAAACAGTTCCGTGAGAGTGATCTTGTTTGCCGCTATGGCGGTGAAGAGTTCGTGGTGGTGATGCCGGGAGCCACATCAGAAGCGGCAATGGATAAGGCAAGCCAGCTCAGTAGCGCAGTGAGGGACGTGGCGATCATTCATCGGGAGAAAGATCTTGGCGCACTGACAGTCTCGGTGGGTGTTGCCAGTTGGCCGGAAAGTGGCGAGAAACCGTTGCAGATTCTGACCCTGGCCGACAGGGCGCTCTACCGCGCCAAGGAAGCCGGCCGTAACAGGGTCGAAGTTTTTGGTTAGACGGTTAAACCACAAGAACCGGGCATTTCGCGTGAGATGCTACCCGATGCGAAACACTGCCCAGAAACAGGCCATCCTTGTCACTGTGCGTACCCTTGGTACCGATGACGATCAGATCCACCCCTTTGTCCTTGGCAAAATCGACAATGACCTTCGAAGGCTTGCCTGCTTTAACGAAGCCTCTGACGTTTTTGCCGCCGCGCTCCGCAGCCAGTTGTTTCGCGTGATTCACCACGTCCTTGGCGTACTCTGAAAGCACTTTATCCGGGATGTCCATTTCAGCCGGCCGTCCGATCGACAGGGATGCCTCAAAGAGGCTGTGATGCTTGTACACGCAAAGCAGGTAGATCTCTGCATCCGTCAGTTCTTGCAGCTCAATAGCCTTGCTCAAGGCCTCAAAGGAGGTCATTGAACCGTCTACTGCCACCAGAATCCGTTTGAACATGTCGCTCTCCTTTGTATTCACCCTCCAGGGTGGTCAGATCACCTGAAGGCCAGGTCGCGCAGGAACAATGCTATTTGCGGGAACGCAATCAAAAGCCCGGCAGCAGCTATCAGCATGAATACGAACGGCGGCGTGCCCCGAATAACCTCCAGATAGGGGCGCTTGAAAATCGCGATGGCAGTGAAGATGTCACAGCCGAACGGCGGTGTCGCCGAGCCGATGGCCACCTGCAGGGTGATCAGCACACCGACCAGGACCGGGTCCAGGCCTGAAGCCTGGATTGCTGGCGCGAAGATTGGTGTAAGCACCAGAATCACCACGATCGGATCCACGAACATGCAGGCAATAAAGAAGGCGACACAGATGGTAATCATCACGCCAACCGGTCCCATGTCGCTGATCCCGACTGAATCCAGAATCGCCTGGGGAATCTGGGCAAAGGATATAATCCAGGAGAAGCCAGTGCCCACGGCGACCAGGATAAACACGACTGCGGTAATCAGGCCGGTGGACTTTGCAATCCGGTAGATGTCAGCAAGCTTCAGTGATCGGAACACCACGAATTCCAGCAGGAAAGCGTAGAGCACGCAAACGGCCGCCGCCTCTGTCGGGCTGAAGATGCCACCGTAGATCCCGCCGACGATAATGACCGGGAAGAACAGCGGCCATAAGGCCTCCCGCATGGCCACGGCTCGCTGGCCCCAGGTGGACTTCTCCTCGGTGGGAAGCTTGTTGATATGGGCGTAGATCAGGCAATAGATCGAAAACATGAACAGAATCATGATGCCTGGCCCAATACCGGCAATGAACAGTTCCGCAATGGAGGTCTCGGAGATAACCCCGTAGATGATGAAACCGATGCTGGGCGGAATCAAAAAGGCGATGTCGCTGGAGTTGATAATCAGTGCCAGCGAAAACGAATCCGAATAGCCGGCTTTCAGCAGTTTTGGCCGCAGGGGGGAGCCAACAGCCACGACCGTGGCCTGGGTAGACCCGGACACAGCACCGAACAGGGTACAGGACGTGGCGGTACTGATGGCCAGACCGCCTTTTACGTGGCCGATGAACGCCATGACCATGTTGATCAGCCGGTCAGCGGATTGACCGCGGGTCATGATGTCCGCTGCCAGAATGAACATTGGGACCGCAATCAGCGAGGCGGGCCGGATACCGCCCATCATCTGCTGGACGAAGGTGCCCATCTGGCCGAAGCCATCAAACATCATTACAAAACCGACCACCGCACCTGTGATCAGCGGAACCATCATCGGGAAGCCCAGCAGCAGCAACCCGATCATGATCAACATCATTATAGTTGCCATGATTTCCTATCCTTCCTTAACGTCAGCTGCAGGGTTCATACTTCCGATTCTGTATCCGCGTAGCCGTCGACAACCCCAGTGGAAAGATAAACATCCTTGCTGGTGAAGTTCTTGATGGCCGTCAGGAGGTACTGAATACCTGTAATGGCAAAACCGATCGGGACCCAGATATAAATCCACCAGATCTCAAAGCCCAGTGCGGGCAGAATACGCCCACGACTGTAAAGGGTTTCGATGTATCCGAAGGAGTGGTAGCAAAGAAAGAACATCACAAGAGACGTGAACAGGGCGATGATGATCATCAAGACCTTGCGGCCCTTGACTGGCAGTGCGTCGTAGATTGCGGACATCCGGATGTGCCTGCCGTGGCGGGCTGCATAGCCGATGCCGGCAAAGGTGATGAGTATAATCAGGATCCGGTTGATTTCACCTGAGAAAAAGAGGCCTTCACCGAATACATACCGCGCAATGACATTCACACAGGTATTGATTGCCATCAGGATGACGCCAGCGGCCAGCATGAACGCCTCGACCTTGGCAATGATTTCATCGATGGTCCCCAGAAATCCGGGCAGGCCGGACTCGTAGGTGCCGGTGTCGTCTTCAAGATCCGGGGAATTCTCGGACATGGGGTCTGCTCCAGAGCATGTCGCTCCCTGCCGGTAGGGAATCCCCGGCGGGGCGGGGTTAGCACAGCTGCCCGCCGGCCGGAGCCGGCGGGAGTGGTTCCTCTAGTCTTAGTTGTTCTGAACTGCTTCCAGGTCTGCTTTGAACTGGTCCAGCAGTTCTTTGCCACTGTCGCCAGTCATTTCGATGAACTTCTCTTCCACCTGGGGCGCACGGGCCTTGAAGGCTTCGATCTGTTCGTCGTTCAGACGGGTGACGGTGACTTCATCGCTGGCTTTCTGGATCTTGGCCAGGGCTTCGTCTGCCAGACCGTCGATGTGCACAATGATTTCTTCAAAGGCAAAGTCTGCAGCGTCCTGAACCAGTTTCTTGTCGGCGTCAGACAGGCCATTATAGAAATCCTGGTTGGCCATCATGGCAGTGGTGAACCAGCCGTGCTTGGTGAAGACCAGGTTCGGGGACACTTCATAAAGACCGCCGGACTCGATCCAGAAGATCGGGTTTTCCTGCCCCTGGATCATGTTGGTCTGCAGCGCACCATAGACTTCACCCCAGGGCAGCGGGGTCGGTGTCGCGCCGAAGGCAGAATAGGTTTCTGACAGAAGCGGGTTGGTCATGACCCGGATCTTCTTGTTGTTGAAGTCCTCGGGCTGGGTGACCGGCTCATCAACCGTTACAACCATTTCCCCTTCCGGATACATCTTGAGAAGCTCCAGACCCTTCTCTGCGTAAAGCTCCGGGAAGTCTTCATTGATGGCTTTACTGGTGCGAAAGAATTCGATCACCGTATCCATGTCGGTCGGCATCAGGTAAGGAATAAAGAAGATCTGCGCTTCCGGAATCAGGGAGCCTGTAAAGCCGGGCGACTGGTTAACAAAGTTCAGGATGCCTGCCTGGGTCTGCTCCATGATGTCGTCAGACTCACCCAGCTCGCCGAAACGGTATACCTGCAGGGTGTGGTCAGAGTTATCCTCAATGTATTCCTTGAACTTGTATGCGAATACGTCCTGAACGTCGCCTTCGTACTCTTCGTGCGCATAGCGCCAGTTAGCGGCGTTTACCGAGTTCGCCATGGTCATCGCAGCGAATGCGAACGCTGAAATTCCGGCCAGTTTCTTGAACTTACTCATGCTGCTCATCGGGTTTTCTCCGTTCGTTTTTTTGCTGAAATTTATTGTTACATTAATAAAGACTGGCAAAACAAAGTGGTTTTCGCAAGAAAATGGCCAAAACAATCGTTTCAGCAGAGATGGTTTTGACCGTTTCGTAAGTTCATGAAATCACGGTCGATTCATATCTGAAAGGCAGGTTTGAAGGAATTCGCGGAACTCACTGACGACCCGATCAAGACTGTTTTCCAGTCGGTGCCCATCCGGCAGGACAAGAATCGGAAGGCCCTGATCACGGGCCAGATCAAGCACCGGCGCTACCGGTACCACGTCGTCATCCCAACCATGAATGATCTGACGGTGGTCCGCCTGGATCAGCGGGCTGGATTGGGGATACCGGGCCATCGCCAGGGCTGGCGCCAGCATGAAGCATCCCAGAACAGGCGTTTCCGAGGATGTCTGTGCGCAGACCCAGCCCCCCATGCTCGAACCGGCAAGGATGGTGTTTTCCGGCTTGGCATTGCATTCAGCCATTGCCTCGCGCATCTGGGCCAGCCGTGTCGCTGGATCCCGGGTGCTGCTGTGATCAATCGCGTGGGCCTGAATGCCCGGAAATGTTTCCGCCTCGGCTTTCATGGCCTGGATCTTGGTGCTGCCGGGTCCGCTCTCCAGGCCGTGGGAAAGGAAGACGTGGATCGGGGTGTCTGTCATGATGAATGTTGCTCCGGTGCTGAACGCTTTAATCACCTGAATGATGAGCAGCAGGGCCTGCTCTGTCCACCTTGCTGGCTGAGCCATCGGTCCGGTTGCGGCGTATAAGAGAAACCTAGTTGAACAGGGAATCCGGATCCATGAAACAGGTAAAACGAGGTCTGATAATCACCGCTTTGATTTTCGGTCTATCAGGAACGCAGGTAGCCATGGCGGACAGTTGTCCGGCGTTTCTCGATCATGAACAACGCAAGCTTCACTCAACAGACACGGTAAACCTCTGTGATCTCGCGGCTGGCAAACCCATGCTGGTGGTCAACACCGCCAGCCGTTGCGGATACACAGGGCAGTTCGAGGGGCTCGAGGCCCTGCACAAACAGTATTCGGAGAAAGGGCTGATTGTGGTCGGCTTCGCCAGCGACGATTTCCGGCAGGAGGCAGATTCCGAAGCCGAGGCGGCCACCGTTTGCTTCAAGAACTTCGGAGTGACCTTCACCATGATCGCACCGGGAGCGGTGACCGGAGCCGAGGCCAACCCGGTGTTCCGGGCCATCAACGAGCAGAGCCAACCCCCGCGCTGGAACTTCACCAAGTATGTGATTGATCGTTCCGGCACGGTCGTCGACTCCTTTCCGAGCCGGGTGCGCCCACAGGATCCGGAGCTGATTGACGCGGTGGAATCCGTGCTTTAGGACAATGCCAGCCCGGCATTTCTGGTTTGGGCCAGGATGTCGAGCGCATGCCGGCGCGTCTCTGGGTCGTAGATATCCACCGTGAACATCAGTTCCTCGACCTCAATGTCCGAGAGAATGTGTCGCAGCTGTCTCCCGATGGTTTCGGCATCGCCAAGCAGTTGCAGACCCAGAAAATCCTTCACACTGGCTTTCTCGCCCGCGTTCCAGAGCCCGTCCATGCTGTTTACAGGCGGTTTCATCCACAGCGGTTGTCCGCGGAAGAGGGCGAGAATGCGCTGATAGCTGGTGGTAGCCAGAAACTCTGCCTCCTGAACGGAATCGGCCGGAACGGCTGGCAGGGCAAGCATGGCATAGGGCTGTTCAAGCGTTTCCGAGGGCTGGAAGTTGTCGCGGTAGACTCTGAGCGCTTCCCTGTAGAGCCGGGGTGCGAAATGTCCGGCGAAGGCATAGGGCAGACCGCGCATGGCGGCCAGCTGGGCGCTGTAAAGGCTTGATCCCAGCAGCCAGAGCGGCACATTGGTGCCCGCGCCGGGAATGGCCCTCACGGGCTGCCCTGGCTGCAGGGGGCCAAGCAGGGACTGAAGCCGGGCGACATCCTCAGGAAACTGTTCAGCACCCAGGCCGTCGCGCCTCAGGGCCCGCGCGGTCACCGGGTCAGTGCCCGGCGCGCGGCCCAGTCCAAGGTCAATCCGCCCCGGGTACAGACTCTCGAGTGTTCCGAATTGCTCGGCAATGACCAGTGGCGGGTGGTTGGGCAGCATGACACCACCGGAACCGACCCGAATAGACTTCGTTTTGCCTGCGATGTGTCCGATCAGGACAGACGTCGCGGAGCTGCTGATGCCTTCCATGTTGTGATGCTCGGCCAGCCAGAAGCGCTTGAAACCGAGTTTCTCGGCCCGTTGGGCATAGGCCACGCTGTTGGCAAGCGTGGTGCCTACCGAGTCGCCTTCGCGGACGGAGGCCAGTTCGAGCAGCGAGTAATCAGGACAGTCAGGCATGGAGCTCCCGCAGTAAAAGTGGAATTCGAGAGATAGAAAACATGGTGTCTGCCGGCGCCTGTTTCAAGATAAGCCGCGAACGGTGCTACAGATCGATCACAATCGGCGGGTTCAGCGGTTTGAAACTGCCGTTACAGGTGCTGGCGTTTACGCACAGGCAATCGCCAATCTGTTCTTCGCCGTGGCCTTCGTGAATATGGCCAAAGATATGGAGTTTCAGGGACAGTCTGGCGATTCGCTCGGCCAGGGCCTCACAGCCAGGGCGCACGATGCCAGAGGGAGACTCGATTCGGTCGAGAATACCCGCGGGAGGCCCGTGGGTGATAAGGACATCGGTGTCTCCGGGGATGCGGGCCCAGCGCTCGGCAATGGCATCGCCCCGTTCCAGATTGAATGCCCAGTTGAAGAACACTGGCGTCCATGGGCTGCCCCAGAACTTCAGGCCGGCAAGCTCCAACGGGCTGTCCTGCAAATAATGAGCGTTACGCACCAGTTCCCGGGCCTCTGCCGGTTCGTCCTGGAAACACCAGTCGTGGTTTCCGGCAATCAGTATCTTGTTGGTATGGGGCAGCTCCGAGAACCACTGGTCCAGATCCTCGAGTTCGTCCAGTGTGCCAACCCCGAGGGAATCCCCGGCGTGAATCAGCAGGTCGCCGTCCGGAACCTGGATCTGGCGGTGCATGCTGTGGGTGTCGGAGATGCAGACAATTCTCATGGTGTTGGCGGTTCCGGTCAGTGACATTCGCGCATTTTTGTTTTGTCTAAGATAGCATTTACCGCCCGTTCAGCCTTCATGCTTTTCGAGTAATGCCATGCGATTGATACTCAGCCGAAAAGGATTTGATTCTTCTGCCGGTGGATGTCCCAGCCCGGTCCTGCCGGATGGCTCGCTGTGCGTTTTGCCTATTCCTGATACCCGGTCCCGAATCCGCTATGACGATGTGGTTTTCGACAAACGCAGGCTCGGCAAGATTGCCCGGGATCTCACCGGTGGCCGAATCCGGGGTAGTCACGGTGCCCACCTGGATCCGGATCTGATAGCGGGTGCCTACCCCCGTGGAGAAGGCTGGCGACCTCTGCTGGGTCAGACTGGCTCAGCCCAGGGACACCTTCGCAATCAGGGAGTTGAGCCGGGAGATCTGTTTCTGTTCTTCGGCGTTTTTCGCCACGCCGAAATGCATAACCGGCGCTGGCGGTTTGTACCCGGATCCCGTCCGTTCCATGCCCTTTGGGGTTGGCTCCATATTGACCAGGTTCATACTGTTGACGAACTGGGTCCGGATGCCCTGCCATGGGCCCGGTATCATCCGCACCTCCACGGCGAGCCGGATCCAGGCAATACGCTCTACACGTCCTCACTGTCGTTTCCATTGGCAGGCGGCGCAGAGGTTTGGTCCGGCAGTGGCGTGTTTCCGAAGCTTCGCGAGGACCTGGTCCTGACCGCCCCGCAGAGCCGCCTGCCCACGCGGTGGCGCCTGCCCGCCGGGTTTTATCCCGGCGATAAACGGCCTCCCCTGAGCTATCACACCAGGCCGGACAGGTGGTGCCTGGAACCGCCCTGGTGCTATCTGTCTTGTGCTGCCAGGGGGCAGGAATTCGTGCTCGATCTCGACGCTTATCCCGAGCTGACGGACTGGCTCACGGGATTGCTCAGAACAGGGTCGCCCACCGAAAACTAACCGTGCTATTGATCTGCCCGGGTGATATTCACCTAAGATAGTAGGAGTTTGAACCTCAGGGAGAGGGCAATGTATCGGTACAGTCTGGGAAACCGGCGATGGCAGTTTGCAACGCTGGCAGAGTTAATGGCGAAGGCAACGCCCGCGCGCTCCGGTGACCGGCTGGCCGGCGTCATCGCCCATACCGCCGAGGAAAGGGTGGTGGCCCAGATGGCTCTGGCCGAGTTGCCCCTGAAGACCTTTCTGACTGAAGCCCTCGTACCCTACGAGCAGGATGAGGTTACCCGGTTGATTCTCGACGATCACGATGTCGGGGCCTTTGAGCCGGTTTCCCACCTGACCGTGGGCGACTTCCGGAACTGGTTGCTGAGCGATCTGGCCACGCCCGAGATGCTGGTGCGTATCCGCGCCGGGATAACTCCTGAGATGGCGGCGGCTGTGTGCAAAATCATGCGCAACCAGGACCTGATTCTGGTCGCGCAGAAATGCCGGGTGCAAACCGCCTTCCGGAGCACCGTCGGCCTGCCGGGGCGGATGTCGACGCGGCTCCAGCCCAATCATCCCACGGATGATATAACAGGCATCGCCGCCAGCATCCTGGACGGGTTGCTGTATGGCAGCGGCGATGCGGTGATCGGAATTAATCCTGCCACGGACAACGTGGCCCAGAGTGTCCGGCTGCTCCAGTTGATGGATGAGGTAATCCGCAAGCACGAGATTCCCACCCAGTCCTGCGTACTGACCCATGTAACCAATACCCTGGAAGCCATCCAGAACCGGGCTCCGGTGGATCTGGTGTTCCAGTCCATTGGCGGCACCGAAGCCACGAACAGGAGTTTCGGATTTGATCTGGCCACCCTGGCCGAGGCCCGGGACGCAGCGCTGTCTCTTAACCGCGGCACGGTGGGTAACAACGTGATGTACTTCGAAACCGGCCAGGGCAGCTCGCTGTCGGCCGATGCCCATCACGGTGTCGATCAGCAGACCTGCGAGGCCAGGGCGTACGCCGTGGCCCGCAAATTCGAGCCGCTTCTGGTGAATACCGTGGTCGGGTTTATCGGGCCGGAATACCTGTATGACGGCAAGGAGATCACGCGGGCCGGCCTGGAGGACCATTTTTGTGGCAAGTTGCTGGGCCTGCCAATGGGGTGTGATATTTGCTACACCAATCATGCCGAGGCCGATCAGAACGACATGGACAACCTGCTGACCCTATTGGGCGTGGCCGGCTGTAACTTCATCATGGGCATACCCGGCTCTGACGACATCATGCTGAACTATCAGACCACCTCGTTTCACGATGCCCTTTACGTTCGCCGGGTGCTCGACAAACGGCCGGCGCCTGAATTCGAACAGTGGCTCACCCGCATGCAGATTTTCCAGGATGGCGAGGGCAAGGTGCCCGCAGACGGGTTACCAGAAGCCTTCCGGCAAAGCCTGGCCAGTTTGCCCGGAGGGGTCGGATCATGACTGGCCATAAGCCATCAGTAATCGCCAATCCCTGGCGCCGGCTCTCGGCCTGGACCGATGCCCGGATTGGTCTTGGCCGGGCCGGCATCAGTCTGCCCACGCATGAGATGCTGGCGTTTCAGCTCGCTCATGCCCAGGCACGGGATGCGGTCCATCTACCACTGGATACTTCGAGGTTGATGAAGGACCTGGCCGAACTGACCGAGCGGAGAAAAGCGTTATTGCCCCATGAGCCGGTTCATCTGCAAAGTCAGGCCAGCGACCGGATAACCTACCTGCAACGCCCGGATCTCGGGCGCAGGCTCAGCCAGAAATCCTGTGAGGCGCTGGACCGCCAGGGCCACACCGGTGATTCACCGGTCGACCTGGCTCTCGTGGTCGCAGACGGCTTGTCCTCCTATGGCGTACAGGAAAACGCCGTGGGGTTTCTCGAGGCGCTGCTGGCGAATCTTGAGGCCGATGATCAGACCTGGGAACTGGCGCCCCTGATCGTTGTCTCTCAGGGACGGGTTGCGATTGGTGATGATGTCGGTAACCGGCTTAACGCCCGATGTGTTGTGGTGCTGATTGGTGAGCGCCCCGGCCTGAGTTCTCCAGACAGCCTCGGGCTTTACCTGACCTGGGCGCCGGAGCCCGGACTGACTGACGCCAGCCGAAACTGCATATCCAATATCCGCCCGGCGGGGTTGTCGTTCGAAGAGGCGAGCCGACGGCTCGGTTATTTGCTCAGGGAGGCTCGCCGTCAGGAGGTTTCCGGCGTACCTCTCAAGGATCGCTCGGAAGAGACGGTTATTGATCAGGGTATTGGCAACTTCCTGTTACGCTAGATGAAGCCGTTGAACCATTCAGGGTAGGAGAGTTCTCTTGCAGCAAGCCGAGTACTATGAAAACGACACCACACTCGCCCAATACCTGGAATTTCACTTTGGCGAGCGGTGGCACGGAGAGGCCAACTTCCCCAAGGCGCTGGCGGATGCCGCCATGCATGCGATGGATGGCAGGCCCCTGGATCGTGCGCTGGATATTGGTTGTGCCGTGGGCCGCACCAGCCTTGAGTTGGCCCGCCATTTCCGGCACGTGGACGGCATTGATTTTTCCAGGGCGTTCGTCAACAAATGCCAGGAAGTCGCCAGTGACAGAAGGGTGCGTTATGCGCGCCCGGAGGAGGGGGAGCTGGTGACCTTTCAGGACCAGTCTCTTGCGTCCCTCGGGCTGGATGAGGCCGCTGAGCGCGTGTCTTTTCATCAGGGCGACGCCTGCGATCTGCCATCGCAGTTCACGGGGTATGATCTGGTACTCGCAGGCAACCTGATCGACCGGCTGTACCAGCCATCGCTGTTTCTGGAGACCATTCATGAGCGGATTAACGAACTCGGGCTTCTGGTGATTGCCTCACCCTATACCTGGCTGGAAGAGTACACGCCGAGGGAACACTGGGTTGGCGGGTTCAAGAAGAACGGTGAAGATTTCTCGACATTCGACGGCCTCAAGGAGATGTTGGCGCCCCATTTCCGGCTGTTGTTCGAACCCTGGAGCCTGCCGTTTGTCATCAGGGAAACGAGAAACAAGTTCCAGCACAGCTTCTCCGAGCTGACCGTCTGGGAGAAAGTAAGCCAGTAAGGATGCGGGAATTTTGAGGATGGCCTGAAGGCTGTCATCAAACTGTCACCGGAAAAGCATAGCCTGAAAACTCATCAGGACGACATGCATTGTGTTGTGCATCGTGTGAATGCTTTAACCGGGGACTTCCCCGGTTTTTTATGCCTGGATTAAGGGATCTGACAGGATGAGGACCATTGCGTTTTACAGTCTGAAGGGCGGTGTTGGCAAAACCGCCGCCGCCGTGAATATCGCCTATCTGGCCAGCCAGGCAGGCTATCCCACACTGCTCTGGGACCTTGACCCCCAGGGCGCCTCCAGCTGGTATCTGGCGGGGGCTGATGAGGTGAAAGGGCACAAGCTCTCGCACTTACTCAAAGGCAAGACGCCCATCGCCGACTTTATCCATCAGAGTGAATACGAAAACCTCGACTTCATCCCGTCTCACACCAGTTTCCGCAACCTGGATGTAAAGCTGGATCAGGAGGATGGCAGCAACCTGATCAAACAGTGGCTGGCGCCGCTGTCTGAAGAAACCAGTCTCGTGGTACTGGATTGCCCGCCGTCGCTGTCCCGGCTTTCCGAGCAGGTGCTGAAGGCGGCCGACGAGGTGTTCGTGCCGGTGATTCCCACCTGGCTGTCACTTAACAGCTGGAAACAGCTGCAGGAATTCGCCAGGGACAAGAAGCTGAAGCCATCGAAGCTGCACCCGTTCTATTCCATGGCAGACCGCCGGAAGGGCCTGCACCGGGAACTGATCAATGCCCAGGATGAGATTCTGCCCAAGGGCCTGAAGACCATCATCCCGAACGCCAGCGTGGTGGAAAAGATGGGTGAGGAGGGCACGCCGGTGGAACTGTTGGCGCCCGGCTCGGTGGCCGCCGACGCCTACCGCCGGTTGTGGAAGGAGATCAATCGCCTGCTCTGAGGCCCTGATCGCATGCGCTCAGGATCGGGCGAGCTTGTCCCTCCGCAGGGAGCGCTCCAGTCGGCGGTGGCTCTCACTGCGTTCTGAGAGTACTTGCTGAACGTACTGGATGTGCTTGCCGGCCAGTTCCCGGGCTTCCTCGGCCCTGCCTTCAGTGATGGCTTCGTACAGCATCCGGTGCTGTTCCACCAGACCCTGCCGGGTCTCCGCCTCTCTTCGATACATGCCGCCGATGTTGGTAACCACGTTGCTTTTCAGCATGTTGAACAGGTTTCGTATGGTATGCAGGAGAATCACGTTGTGGCTCGCCTCGGCAATCGCCAGGTGGAACCGGGCATCGGCTGCCCCTTCGGCTTCCAGGTCCCGGTTCCTGTCGCTGCCATAGCAGGCTTGCAGTGCCTCGTAAGCGGTTTTCAGGTGAGCCCTGTCGACCTCTGTCGCTCGCAAGGCTGCGTAATAGGCGCAGTCCGCCTCCAGTGTGCGGCGAAATTCCAGCAGATCCCGTTGTGCGTCTGGCCGGTTTTCAAGCAGAGGAATCAGCGGATCGCTGAAACTGCCGCCGAGGGACTCAGTGACATAGTTTCCTCCGCCCTGGCGGCTGATCAGCAGGCCTCTGGCGGTCAGCCGCTGAATGGCCTCCCGCAGGGAAGGGCGGGACACGCCGAACTGCTCCGACAATACCCGTTCCGGGGGCAGCCGCTCGCCCGGTTGCAGGGTGCCTTCCAGAATCATGGTTTCCAGCTGTTCCACAATGGTGTCCGCGAGTCTGCGTGGGGCGATCTGTCCGACGTCCATAAGAACGAATTTCCTGTCCAAGAATTTATTGGTAATACCAATACCATAGTGCGCGATTCAGGCCAAGCCCCGGTGAATCTGCGATGGTTAGACTGAAGTCTGCTGCGGAAAACTTTGACATCAGCAAGCGGTCTCGAATACCTTGGTTATTACTGTGTGTAAATTGGTATTACCAATTTTCAGTTTGTCTGTCTGAGACTGTCTTGAGGCGCAATCAATGAGTCAGCTGTTTTACGATGCCGCTCCCAATGCCACCCGGGTATCGCCCGAGCGGGAAGCCGACCGGCAGTACCCGGAGAAGCCGGAAGCGGTCACTCTGTTCGGTACCTGCGTGGTGGATCTGTTCTTTCCTGAGGCCGGGCTGGATGCCATTCGCCTGCTGGAGCGGGAAGGTGTTCGCGTACATTTCCCCAAGGAGCAGAGCTGTTGCGGGCAGCCCGCCTGGACTTCCGGATATCGGGATGAGGCCAAGGCAGTGGCCCGCGCCCAGCTGGATATCCTCGATCGATCGGGTCTGCCGGTCGTGGTGCCGTCCGGCTCCTGTGCCGGGATGTTCCGGCACCATTACCCGGCGTTGTTTGCCGATGAGCCGGACACGCTCAAGCGGGTAGAAGCGCTCGCCGAGCGCACCTTCGAGCTGACCGAGTTCCTGCTGAAAGTCTGCCGGGTGCAGCTGGCGGACCGGGGCGCGCCCAGCAAGATTGCACTGCACACCTCCTGTTCGGCCCGCCGGGAAATGAACACCCACCTGCACGCCCGCGAGCTCTTGCAGCAGCTTGAAGGTGTCGAACGTATCGATCACGACCATGAAAGCGAATGCTGCGGGTTTGGCGGCACCTTCTCGGTGCGAATGCCGGAAGTTTCAGGAGCCATGGTTAAAGACAAGACCCGTTCACTGATCGACTCCGGCGCGGTTGAAATGGTGACCGCCGACGGCGGCTGCCTGATGAACATCAACGGGTCGCTGGAGAAACAGAAAGAGAGCTTCCGGGGCCGGCACCTGGCCAGTTTCCTCTGGGAGCGCACCAACGGCGACAACGCAGGGGAGGTGGCATGAGTCAGCGTATTCCGGTTACCGAGCTGACCCCGGACTTCCGGGGCCGCGCCGAAGAGGCCCTTGCGGACGGTCAGCTGCGCAACAATTTCCGTGTGGCCATGGACTCGCTGATGACCAAGCGGGCCAACGCCTTTCCAGATGCCGACGAGCGTGAAGGCCTGAGGGAACTGGGTAACCGGATCAAGGCCGGTGCCCTTTCCCGTCTGCCGGATTTGCTGGAGCAGCTTGAACAGAAGCTCACTGAAAACGGTGTCAAGGTCCACTGGGCGGAGACCGTCGAGGAAGCCAACAGCCTGGTGCATGGCATCATCGAAGCCCGCAAGGGCAGCCAGGTGGTGAAAGGCAAGTCCATGGTCAGCGAAGAAATGGAGATGAACGACTACCTGGCGGAGCGGGGCGTCGAATGCCTGGAATCCGACATGGGGGAATACATTGTTCAGCTCGACAACGAAAAGCCCTCCCACATCATTATGCCAGCGATCCACAAGAACGCGCGGCAGGTGTCCAAGCTGTTCCACGACAAACTGGGCGAGCCGGAGACCGAAGACGTTAACCAACTGATCCAGATTGGTCGCCGGACCCTGCGTCGGAAATTCATGGAAGCGGATGTGGGTGTTTCCGGCGTGAACTTCGCCATCGCCGAAACCGGCACCCTGCTGCTGGTGGAAAACGAAGGCAACGGGCGCATGAGCACGACGGCGCCGCCCGTGCACATTGCGGTAACAGGCATTGAAAAAGTGGTTCCGAACCTGAGGGACGTGGTGCCCCTGGTGTCCCTGCTGACCCGCTCGGCCCTTGGCCAGCCCATTACCACCTACGTGAACCTGATTTCCGGCCCCCGCAAGCCCGACGAGCTGGATGGTCCGGAAGAGGTGCACCTGGTGCTGCTGGATAACGGCCGCACCGGCGCTTTTGCCGATGCCCAGATGCGCCAGACCCTGAACTGCATCCGCTGCGGCGCCTGCATGAATCACTGCCCGGTGTATACCCGGGTGGGCGGCCACACCTACGGTGAGGTCTACCCAGGCCCTATTGGCAAGATCATCACGCCGCACATGGCAGGACTGGACAAGGTGCCGGACCATCCCAGTGCTTCCTCTCTGTGCGGAGCCTGCGGCGAGGTCTGTCCGGTCAAGATTCCCATTCCTGAACTTCTGCAGCGCCTACGTCAGGAGAACGTGAAAAACCCGGAGCAAACGCAGCAGGTGAAAGGTGGCGGCGCCAAATATTCCCGGACGGAACGGTGGATCTGGCGTGGTTGGCAGATGCTGAATACCCGGCCGGCGCTGTATCGCAGTTTTCTCTGGGCCGCGACCCGCTTCCGGGCGCTGGCTCCGAAAAAGGCCGGCCCCTGGACCGAGAATCACAGTGCGCCGGTGCCCGCCCGCCGCTCCTTGCATGATCTGGCGGCCCGGCATCTTGACCAGAACGGAGGTCGGCCATCATGAGCGCCCGCGCGAACATCCTTGGCAAATTGAGAAACAGCCTCGCCGGCACGACGCCCCGCCCCGACGAGTTCGACGAGCGGCTGGTTACGGCCCCCTGGCGGTACGCGCCGGAAGACCGGATCGACCGGTTGCGTAGCCTGATGGAAGCGGTCCACAC
Source organism: Marinobacter manganoxydans MnI7-9 (assembly GCF_000235625.1). Classification (GTDB taxonomy): domain Bacteria; phylum Pseudomonadota; class Gammaproteobacteria; order Pseudomonadales; family Oleiphilaceae; genus Marinobacter; species Marinobacter manganoxydans. Next base: position 378,712 of record NZ_AGTR01000085.1, read on the forward strand.
TGAAGTGCATCCGTGCCGGTCTGACAACTGGCCGGAATTGGTGGCCGAACTTCTGAACAAACGCAACCTCACCAACCTGTTGTGCGCCCCGTCGAGAGAACATGGCCGGGCGCTGCAGGCTCACTTCGAGGCCACGGAGCAGAAGGTTGAGTTACTGGCTTATGATCAGCCGGTGGAAGCCTGGAAAGAAGAGTTGTTCTGGAATGTGGAGGCCAGCCTGACCGGCACCCTGGGTGGGATCGCCGCCACCGGCACGCTCGTGCTCTGGCCGGATCGCCACGAACCGCGGCTGATGAGTCTGGTGCCGCCGGTGCACATTGCCCTGCTGAAAGCCAGTGAGATTCATGACAATCTGTATGACATGATGGTGGCTCAGGACTGGGCGGCCGGGCTGCCCACAAATGTATTGCTGGTGTCCGGCCCGTCCAAGACCGCAGACATCGAACAGGTGCTGGCCTACGGTGCCCACGGCCCCCGTGAGCTCATTGTGCTGGTTCTGGAGGATGCATGACTTTTACCCCGGAAGTGTTGGCCGATATCCGGCAACGGATTCCCGAAAACCAGGTTTTTAACGATCCGGTTTCCACCCTTGCGTTCGGAACCGACGCCAGTTTCTACCGCCTGATCCCAAAGGTGGTGGTGCGGGTTCAGGATGAAGCAGAGGTTGTCGATCTCCTGGCCATCGCCCGCCGCCACAAAGTCCCGGTGACCTTCCGGGCCGCCGGTACCAGCCTTTCCGGACAGGCGATCAGTGATTCGATCCTGATCGTTCTGGGCGATCAGTGGAACGGCCACGACATCCGGGAAGAAGGCCGCCAGATTCGTCTGCAACCGGGTGTGATCGGCGCTCAGGCGAATGCCTGGTTAGCACCCAAGGGCTTCAAGATCGGACCGGATCCTGCGTCCATCAACGCCTGCAAGATTGGCGGCATTGTTGCGAACAATGCCAGCGGTATGTGCTGTGGCACCGCCCAGAACAGCTACCACACGCTGGCCGGTATGCGGCTGGTGCTGGCCGACGGGGCAGTGCTGGATACCGAGGATCCGGCAAGCGTTTCGGCGTTTCGCGACAGCCACGGTGATCTGTTGGCGGCCCTGAAAAAGCTGGCTATCAATACCCGGGAGAATCCGGAGCTGGCGGAGCGTATTCGTCATAAATACCGCCTGAAAAACACCACCGGCCTGTCCCTGAACGCCCTGGTGGATTTTACCTGTCCACTCGACATCCTGACGCACCTGATGGTGGGCTCCGAAGGCACGCTGGGTTTCGTCAGCGCGGTAACCTACAACACCGTTCCCGAATACCCTGACAAAGCCACGGCCCTGTTGGTGTTCCGGGATGCGGAGAGCTGCTGCCGGGCAGCGTCGGCGCTGCGCTCACAACCGGTGGCGGCGGTGGAACTGCTGGATCGACGCAGTCTTCGTTCGGTGCAGGACAAGCCGGGCCTGCCGGACTGGATTCATGATCTGTCGGAAAGCGCCTGCGCGCTGCTTGTGGAGACCCGGGCGTCGTCTTCGCAGGTTCTGGATGAGCAGCTGACCCGGATCAGGGCGTGCCTCGCTGAATTCCCGCTGGAGCAGCAGGTGGACTTTACCCGCGACGCCAGAGTGTCTGATCAGCTGTGGGCCATTCGTAAGGGTACCTTCCCTGCCGTGGGGGCAGTCAGACCGAATGGCACCACCGTGATCATCGAGGATGTGACCTTCCCGATTGATCAGCTATCCGAGGGGGTCACCCGCCTCCAGTCGCTGTTCGTGAAGCATGGTTATGACGACGCGATCATCTTTGGCCACGCCCTGGAGGGCAATCTGCACTTCGTGTTCCCCCAGGGCTTCGACGACCCCACGGAAGTCGCTCGCTACGAAGCCTTTATGCAGGATGTGGCACAACTCGTTGCCGTGGAATTCGGCGGTTCTCTGAAAGCGGAACATGGCACCGGTCGCAACATGGCGCCCTTCGTAGAACTGGAATGGGGGCATGATGCCTGGCAGTTGATGTGGCAGATAAAGCGGCTGCTGGACCCGGAGAACCTGCTCAACCCGGATGTGGTGCTCTCGGAAGATCCCCAGATCCACCTCAAGAATCTGAAGCCTCTTCCGGAGGCGGATCCGCTGGTGGACAAGTGCATCGAATGTGGCTTCTGTGAGCCGGTGTGTCCGTCTGAAGGGCTGACACTGTCGCCCCGTCAGCGCATCGTGATCTGGCGGGACATCCAGGCTCGCCGCCGTGCCGGTGACGACACGGCTGAACTGGAGAAGGCCTACCAGTATCACGGTCTGGATACCTGTGCCGCGACCGGTCTCTGTGCCCAGCGATGCCCGGTCGGTATCAATACCGGCGATCTGGTACGCAAGCTGCGCAGTGAAAAGGCCAACGGTCAATCCGTGGCCAATCAGGTGGCAAAGCATTTTGCCGGCGCCTTGAAAGCCACCCGTTTTGTGCTGGCCAGCGCATCAATGGCCGAAAGACTGTTGGGTGCGCCACTGCTGACCCGGCTCAGTGGCGGCGTTCGAAAGGTGTCTGGTGGTCGGGTCGCCCAGTGGGATCCGAGTCTGCCCCAGCCGGTGCGGTTTGTTTCACCGAACGCGCCGGAACCGTCCGATGGCCGGCCCCGGGTGGTGTATCTGGCGGCCTGTGTGTCCCGGACCATGGGCCCGGCGCGGGGCGATAAGGTGCAGGAACCGCTGATCGAAGTGACCCGGCGGCTGCTGGAGAAGGGCGGTTACCAGGTGGTGTATCCGGAGGCCCTGGACAGCCTGTGTTGTGGCCAGCCATTTGCCTCCAAGGGCTATCCGGAGCAGGCGGCGACCAAGAAAGATGAGCTGATTTCGGCGCTGTTGCGGGCCAGCCGGAATGGCGTTGATCCGATCTACTGCGACACCAGCCCCTGCACACTGCAGATCCGCGAAGCCGCCGAAGAAGCCGGCCTGACGCTGTTTGATCCTGTCCGGTTCATTCGGGATCATCTCTACGAGCGTCTGGATTTCGAGCCGGAGCAGACCCCGCTGGCGGTGCACGTCACCTGCAGCACCCAGCACCTGGGGGAGTCGCAGGGACTGATCGATATCGCCAGGCGGTGCAGCACCCAGGTGGTAGTGCCCGAGGGTATCCACTGCTGTGGCTTTGCCGGCGACAAGGGCTTTAACGTGCCCGAGCTGAATGCCCATTCTCTGAAAACTCTGGCAGAGCAGACGGCCGGCTGCGAGGAAGGAATATCCACCAGCCGAACCTGCGAAATCGGGCTCAGCCGGCACAGCGGTATCGACTATCACGGCCTCGTGTATCTGGTTGACCGGGTCACAAGGCCGCGAGCAACTGCCTAGCGGTTATTTCATCTCGAAGCCGCATTTGCGCAGGAAGTCGCGCATGTGTGGTCGCAATTTCGAGGTGAACAGCGGCTTGAGCTGCTCGGACCAGGTCGTGTCCTTGTTGCCACCGGTGCGTTCCCGATAGTACTGGTTCATGGTGCGATCGAACCCGGCGACCAGCTCCTCGTCCCGTGCATCGGAATAGTAATCTTCCCTGAGAATCGCCTCCACCGGCAGGCGTGGCTTCACCTCCGGGTTCTGGTCCGGGTAGCCCAGGCACATACCGAACACCGGATAGACATGTTCGGGAAGCCGGAGAATTTCGCTTATCTCCGCCGGATTGTTGCGTATGCCGCCGATATAGCACAGCCCAAGCCCCTCGGATTCTGCTGCGATGGCCACATTCTGGGCCATCAGACTGGTGTCGATGGTGGCAACCAGAAGTTGCTCAGTCATCCCGCGCACCACTTCGGCCCCGGCCCGTCCGGCGGCATCGGTAGAGCGCCGCATATCGGCACAGAACACCAGAAAGTCCGAGCAATCGGCGATGTAGTCCTGTCCGCCCGCGAGTTCGGCGATTTTCCGGCGGTTGTCCGGATCAATCACGTGAATGATTGAATACGCCTGCACGTGGTTCGAGGTGGCGGCGCACTGGCCGGCGCGGATCAACTCCCGGAGCAGGTCCTCGGGAATTTTCTTGCCGGTAAATTTGCGTATCGAACGATGGGATTTCAGAAGGTCTATGGTCGGATTCATGGGGTCTCGCAGTGAGTGCATGGATGTCGAGTCAATCTGTGACAATTATCATACCAAACGCTACACGGCACGTGCGCAGGCCTGGGCGGGAAGCTGATACCCTGACATATCCCGTTGTATAGCCTGGAACGCTGTGCCTTTATGGATCTGAACATGCACCTGCCAACGCTGCTGGTCACTTCGGTCATGATTAACCTCCTGATCGGCGGCATGCTCTGGGCAATCTACCATCTTCGCCACCGTGAACGTTGTTTCCTGCTCTGGGCACTGGCCTGTCTTACTTTTGTGGCGGGCACGGCGTTAGCGGTAGTTAATGAGATAACCGAAGCGCCCGGGCTCATGCAGTTTACGGTTCATCTGGCGCTTGGCGGGTCTCCCTTGTTGCTCCTCGCAGGGATACATGCCCTGATGCAGTTGCCCATGGCTGGCACCCGAGGTTCCTCCCGTTTTTTGTACGGAGCGTCTCTACTCTATCTGTTCGGTTTGGTTGTGAGTACAGGATGGGATCCGGTGGCTGCCAGATTCCTGACGGCACTGTTCTCCGCACTGGTCTTTAGCCTGGCGATCTATCGTCTGGCTTCCATTGAACGCAAACCGCGGCTGCCGCTGCGGATCCTGCAAACGCTGTTCGGCATCCACGGTACCCTCATGATGGCCCAGGTACTGGTGATTGCGGTCTCCGTGACAGGAAGTGCCCCGCTGGATCTGCACGGGCTGCTGAAACTGATTCTCGTGAACCACCTGTTGCTGGTGAGCGCGACGGCCATGGCGCTTCCGTTGCTGGCATTTACCCGTGCCGAACAGGCCCTGGTCGTGCTGGCAGAGCGGGACGGCCTTACTCAACTGTTCAATCGACGGGCCTTTTACCGGGAGGGTAATCTGGCGTTTGAAAAGGCGCGGGAAGACGGCTCACTGATCACCGTTCTCATGATCGACCTCGATCACTTCAAGCAGATCAACGACCGCTGGGGGCACGCCACCGGCGACGAGGTACTGAGAATTGTGGCGAACCTGATGAAAGCGGAACTCCGGGATGATGACATCATTGGCCGTGTTGGCGGGGAAGAATTTGCGGCCGTGCTTCGTAATAACAACCGCGAGGCGATTGAAGCTGTAACCGGGCGGCTGTTACAGCGCATTGTTGAAGCCGGTCGGGAGGTTGACGGTGTTCCGGTTCATCTGTCGGCAAGCATCGGAGGCGCCTCTCTTGCTCTTGAACATGCTGCCTTCTCTGACGTCATGGCTTCCGCGGACAGGGCGCTTTATCAGGCCAAGCACAATGGCCGCAACCGGGCCGAATTCGTAACGGCGTCAGCAGCCGCGAAACCCTGACGGCCGTTTGGCCAGAAATGCCGACACGCCCTCGGCAAAATCCTCGGTTCGGGTCATTTCAAGGAAGGCCGCGCGCTCTGCCTCCAGGTGGGCGGCCAACCGGTCACCGTTGGCACGATCGATCAGTTGGCGAAAGGCACCGAAGGCCCGAGTCGGTCCCTTGGCGACTTTTTCGATCATCCGGTTCACCCGGCTCTCGAATTCGCTGGCCGGGACGACCTCGTTGACCATTCCCCAGTCTTTTGCTTCGCCGGCATTCAAGGTGCGTCCCAGCAACATCAGCTCCGCCGCGCGACCAGCGCCCAACTTGTGGGCCAGGGCCCAGCTGCCGCCGCAATCCGGAACCGCGCCAATACCATTGTAGGCGACCAGAAATTTCGAGTCTTCCTCGGCGATCACCAGATCGGCCATCAGCGTGAGACTGAGCCCTGCGCCGGCGGCGACGCCCCTGACCGCAGCGATAACCGGTGCGTCCATGCTGCGAAGTAGCAGGATGGCGGGATTGACGGCATCCAGGATCGCGCCTATGGCTTTGCCTGCCTGCTCTGACGTTCCGACCATGCTGGACACGTCTCCTCCGGCCATGAAAGCTCGCCCTGTGCCTGCCAGGACAATGCACCGAACGCCGGAAAGGCTATTGATATGCTCGACTGCCGCAAGAAAGGCCTCCGCGAGGGGGACATTGATGGCGTTCAGGGCTTCGGGGCGATTAAAGGTCAACCTGGCTACCCCTGTTCCGGCATCAAAAGAGGTGGTTACCAGCGTGTCTGTCATGATGAATCGCCCTCCCTGTTCAGCAGGTCTGAAGATCAGAAACCTGCGTAATGATGAGGTATCAGGATAGAGCGGTTTGCCTAATGTTGCCTGAATGGACTACTTTAAATCTGGATCGGGGCTAACCCCGACGACAAGAAAAACAAAAATTACAATCATCTTCGGGCGTGAGATGGGTATCGGCAGGGCGTGTTCACGTGCCTGAGTACCCGGCGCCAGGGGTGCCGGGAGGTATAGTGAGCATCCTTGAGATCAGTAACCTGTCTCTGTCGTTTGGTGGTGTTAAGGCGCTGCAGGACGTGAGCTTCCGGGTGCCTGAAAACACGGTAACAACCATTATCGGCCCGAACGGCGCCGGCAAAACATCGCTGTTCAACTGCATCTCCGGCTTCTACAAACCCCAGCAGGGCACCATCCGCTATCAGGGGCAGCCGCTGCCGGGCAGTATCAAGCCGCCGAAACGGGCAGCATTGGGCCTTGCCCGAACCTTCCAGAACATTGCCCTGTTCCGGGGTATGACCGTCCTGGACAACATCAAGCTGGGCGCCCACGTGCACATGAAGAGCGGACTGCTCAGTGCGCTGGCCTATTTCGGCCCGGCCCGGCGTGAGGAAATGGCTGTCCGTAGGGATGTGGAAGAGCGCATCATCGATTTCCTCGAGATAGACCACATTCGTCGCCAGCCGGTTGCGAGCCTTTCCTACGGCCTTCAAAAGCGGGTCGAGCTTGCCCGGGCGCTGGCCATGCAGCCGAAAGTCTTGATGCTGGATGAGCCGGTGGCGGGTATGAATCGGGAGGAAAAGGAAGACATGGCCCGCTTTATTCTCGATATTCGGGAAGAGTGGGGTGTCACCGTGCTGATGGTGGAGCACGACATGGGCATGGTCATGGATATTTCCGACCACATCGCGGTGCTCAACTTTGGTCAGGTCATCACTGAAGGCCTGCCTGCGGACGTTCAGAACAACCCCGAGGTTATCAAGGCTTACCTGGGCAACAGTGATATCGAGAGCCTTCGCAAAAAGCTCAATGCCGAGGGGGAGGCCGCCTGATGGATTGGTTGTTCTTCGGCGAAATCAGCCTTGCAGGCCTTGCCATGGGCGGCCTTTACGCCCTCATCGCCCTGGGCTTTGTGATCATCTATAAAGCGACGAGGGTGATCAATTTCGCCATCGGCGAGATCATGATGTTCGCGGCCTACCTGTTCCTGGCGTTTGCCGGTGGCATGGAAATGTCGCCCTGGATTGCCCTTCCGCTGGCTGTCATCGGCGGCAGTATTCTCGGTGGCGTCATTGAAAAGACCATTATCCGGCCGATGCTGGGCGAGTCGCCGATTTCAGTGGTGATGGTGACCATCGGCATTGCGAGCATCCTGGTGGGTCTGGTGGAGTTCGTCTGGACGGCGGATCCGCAGTTGCTACCCAATTTCCTGCCTCGCGAGCCGGTGTTTATCGGCGAGCTGTATCTGGCCCCGAAAATTGCCTACGGCTTTCTTATCGGGTCGGCCCTTCTTATTGTCTACCTGCTGTATTTCCGGTTCTCCCGGGGTGGCGTGGCCCTGCGAGCCACCGCCTCGGATCAGGCGGCAGCCTATTCCATGGGCATCAATGTGCGCCGGGTGTTCAACATGGCGTGGGTGTTTGGCTCTCTTGCGGCATCCCTGGCAGGTGTGCTGGTGGCGGCCACCGGAGGCCTCAGCCCGCAGTTCGGGATCATTGGCCTGAGTGTTCTTGTGGTGGTGATCGTAGGCGGCCTGGACAGTATTCTCGGCGCCCTGGTGGCCGGCGTGTTCATCGGCTGGCTGGAGACGGTAGCGGGCGCCTATCTGGGCGGTGAATACCGGATGCCGGCAACCTTCCTGGTGCTGGCGATCATCCTGGTGATCCGCCCCTACGGCCTGTTCGGCACCCACGAAATAGAGCGAGTGTAAGATGCGTATCGGTGACGCAAAACAGAGCTACGAGGCCGATGAGGCAATCTGGACAAGCCAGACCCAGAAATTGTGGCTGGGGTTCTTCCTGCTGATCTTGCTGGTCTTCCCTTTTGTGGTGGACTCCTATCTTCTCTACCTGGGGTGCCTGGTCGGCATAGCGGTGATCAGTACTACCGGCCTTAACATCCTGACCGGTTTCACCGGACTGATTTCCCTGGGGCAGGCCGGGTTTATGGGTGTGGGCGCCTACACCGTTGCCTGGCTGTCGATTAACACCGCATTGCCTTTCCCGGTGACCCTGGTACTGGCCGGCCTCATGGCAGCCGCCGTCGGGATCCTCGTCGGCCTGCCCTCGCTTCGCGTCAAAGGTTTGTATCTGGCCATCGCGACTCTCGCGGCCAGCGTGTTCCTGCATTTCATCTTCGCCGAGTGGGAATCGGTAACCGGCGGGATGGGTGGCTTGAGCCTGGAGCCGGCGCACCTGTTCGGTCTGACCTTCCAGAGCGATTTCATGATGTATTTCATCATTGTGCCGCTGGCGGTGCTGATGGTAGCGGGTGCCAGGAATGTATTCCGGACAAGAATTGGCCGGGCCTTTATCGCCATTCGCGACCGGGATATCTCCGCGGAGATCCTGGGCATTAACCTGTTGCGCTACAAGCTCATGTCCTTTGCGCTCAGCTCGTTCTATGCCGGGATCGCCGGCGGCCTGTTCGCCTATTTCTATCGGGTGGTCACGCCAGAGAGCTTTCCGCTTTCCATGTCCATTTTCTATCTGGCGGCCGTGATCGTCGGCGGTATGGGGAACTTGCTGGGTGGCATTCTTGGCGCCGCCTTCATGACCCTGGTGCCGGAAGCCCTGAAGCTGCTGACCGCCGCGCTGACGCCTTTCTATCCGAATGCGCCGGTGTTCATGTCGCCGATGCTGGAAATCATCTTTGGCGCCCTGATCGTGGGCTTTCTGATCTTCGAGCCCCACGGCCTGGCGGAGATCTGGCACCGGATCCGTCGCTTCTTCCGCCTGTGGCCGTTCAGGAATTAATCGTGTTTCAACGGGCTCGCTACCTCGGGCCCATGCACCACCAACAACAAGAAGCAGCAAGGAGAAGAAACATGTTCAGAAACATCCTCGAAAAAGGTCGCCGGCTTGCCGGGCTTGGTAGCCTGGTCGCTGCACTGACAGTTGCTGCCCCGGCGATGGCTCAGGATAAAGAGCCCATCGTGTTCGGTGGCTCCATACCGCTTTCCGGTGTCTTTGCCTTTGCCGGTATTCACCTCCATGCCGGTCTCACCGACTACACCGATTGGATCAACAGCCAGGGCGGCATCAATGGTCATCCCGTGGAATACGTCATGGAAGACACTGCCTATGAGGTGGACCGTTCGGTCGCGGCTTTCAAGAAGATCTCCGGCAGCAGCTCGCCGGCTACCTATTACGGCGACAGCACCGGTTTCATGAAGGCCATCGCCTCGGAGCTCAACAGCCAGGGCAACACGCTCATGAGCGGCGCGTCCTTCGCTACCGTGCTGACCGACAACGAAACCTATCCGTATCAGTTCATTCCGGGGCCGAACTACAGCCAGATGTTCGGCATCATCCTCGAGTACATCGCATCCCAGGGTGAAGGCGGCGATATGCCGAACGTGGCGTTTGTCTATAGCGATACCGAATTTGGTAAGGACCCGATCGAGAATGGCAAGGCCCGCGCTGCCGAGTTGGGCATTGAAGTGGTGGAAGAAATTGTCACCAAGCCCGGCAGTGTCGACGTCTCTGCCGAGGTGCTGAAACTGCGTCGGGTGCGCCCCGATTACGTGGTCTTCCACGGTTATGTGCTGTCACCGATCAACGAATTCATGGTGCAGATGCGCCAGATGGGCCTGGATACCCAATTCATGGGTACCTTCTGGTCTTCGGACAAGCTGATTATCGACAAGATGGGTGCAGATGCTGATGGTTACATGGGCGTGATGCCCTATAACTACTACGACAGTGAGGAAAGTGGCCCGATGCTGGATGCCCTGAGGGCCCAGGCCGAGAAGAGTGATCCGGAGGCCGGCTACCGTCCCACCGGGTATATCCAGGGCTGGTTCAACGCCATGGTCTGGACCGAAGTGATCAAGCGCACCCTGGATGCCGGCAAAGAGCTGAACGCGGACAACATGGCAGAGGCCCTGGCCTCCATCGAGGACTGGGACACCGGCGGTATCATCGGGATTCCCGTGACCGTGCGGGACATGTCTTTCCCGGTAGGCCGTATCTGGCGGGTGAACGCTGACGAGGGCCGCTATGAGCCCGTGTCGGACTGGATCCACCTCGACTGAGGGGCTGTATGGAAGCCTTACTGGAAATCGATAATATCGAGGTAGTCTACAACAAGTCAGTGCAGGTCCTTCGGGGCCTGTCACTGCGGGTTCCGAAGGGGGCCATTGTAGCGCTCCTCGGCTCCAATGGTGCTGGTAAATCCACCACCCTCAAAAGCGTCTCAGGGCTGCTGACCCTGGAAGACGGAGAGGTCACTGCCGGCGAAGTACGCTTCAGGAGTAAGGATGTAAAAGGTGTTCCGCCGGAGCGGCTTGTGCGCGACGGACTCTTTCATGTCATGGAAGGCCGACGAGTGTTCGAGGACCTCACGGTTGAGGAGAACCTGATTGCCGCCACCTACGCGCTCAGTGGCAGTAAGCCGTCCCTGAGTGACAGCTATGAGCTGGTTTATAACTATTTCCCGAGACTGAAGGAGCGCCGCAAGCAGTTGGCCGGTTACCTCTCCGGCGGCGAGCAGCAGATGTTGGCCCTGGGTCGGGCGCTGATTGCACAGCCGGACCTGATCATGCTGGATGAGCCCTCCCTCGGTCTGGCGCCGCTGCTGGTGGAAGAGATCTTTACCATCGTGGCCAGAATCAACCGGGAACAGGGGACTGCCATTCTTCTGGTGGAACAGAATGCCGCGGTGTCACTGGCGGTTGCATCCTACGGTTACATCATGGAAAACGGCAAGATCGTAATCGACGGCCCGGCAGACAAACTCACGGCCAATGAAGATGTTCAGGAATTCTATCTGGGTGTGGGTGGCAAGGAAGGTGAGGCCCGCAGTTATCGAGACATCAAGCACTACAAACGCCGTAAACGGTGGCTGTCATGACAACGCCTTCCATCCCTGACCTCACGCTGACACAGATGCTCCGGGCCCATGCCCGGGAGCGGCCGGACGCCCTTGCTTTGCGCCAGAAGGACTTCGGTATCTGGCAGGCCTATTCCTGGCAGGATTATTACCGGCGGGCCCGGCACTTCGGGCTGGGGCTGCGTGCCATGGGGCTCGAACCGGGTGGCCACGTGGCCATTATCTCGGAAAACCGGGTGGAGTGGGTCATCGGCCAGATGGGCATCGGCCTGGTGCAGGGCATCTGTGTCGGGGTCTATCCCACCAGTCCCTGGAACGAGGTGGCCTATGTCCTGCAGCACAGCGACGCGGAATTTGCGATCTGCGAAGATCAGGAACAGACCGACAAGGTGCTGGAAGCCTGGCCAGATTTGCCCAAACTGAAGCACTGCATTGCCATTGATATGAAGGGCCTGCGCTATTACCCGGAGCCGCCGTCGGCATTCGAGGATATCGAGGCCAGGGGCCGGGAATTCGAAACGCAGCATCCCAACCTGGTGGATGAATTGCTGGACAGCCAGCAAATGGATGACACCGCCCTGATGATCTATACCTCCGGGTCCACCGGCCGACCCAAGGGGGCAATGATCAGCTGGCACAACCTTCATGCCGCGGCGCCGGGGCTTATTGAGCTGTTGCAGGCGGACGAACACGGCTCGAGCCTTTCCTATCTGCCGCTTTGCCACGTTGCAGAGCAGGCCTTTACCAACATTGCACCGGTCTATGTGGGCAGTACGGTCAGCTTCGGCGAGAGCCTGCGGACCATTCAGGAGGATTTGCGGGAGATTGCGCCGACCTTTTTCCTGGGGGTGCCGAGGATATGGGAGAAACTGCACTCGTCCATCTACATCAAGATTCAGGAGACCGGGCGTTTGCGGCAGGCATTGTTCAAATGGGCAATCCGGGTGTGTTCGCCTATGGCCACGAAACCCCGCGCAGACTGGAAACTGAAGGAGAAATGCCTGTATGGCATCAGTTACTGGCTTGTGTTGCGCGCCTTGCAGAATTTTATCGGCCTGCGCCGATGCAGTATTGCGCTCACCGGGGCAGCCCCTATATCAACCGGCATACTGGAGTTCTTCCGGACCATCGGCATTCCCCTGGTAGAAGTATACGGCCAGACGGAAAGCACCGGCGTTGCCACGGCGCAACCCGTTGATGACGTGCGCTTGGGAACCGTGGGTGTGCCTGTGTCCGGGGTTGAGGTAACGCTTGGGGAGCACAACGAGATCATCATGCGCGGTGGCAGCATGTTCAAGGGATATTACAAGAACGACGAGGCCACGGCTTCAACTTTGAAGGATGGCTGGCTGCACACCGGTGACGTGGGTGAATGGCGGGATGGCCAGCTAAAGATCGTCGACCGTCTGAAAGACATCATGATCACCGCCGGCGGCAAGAATCTTTCACCAACGGAAATCGAAAACACCATCAAGGCCAGTCCCTATATCAAGGAATGCATTGTGATCGGTGAGGCCAGAAAATATGTGTCTGCGCTGATCCAGATTGATTTCGATACGGTGGCAAAGTGGGCAGAGCAGGAGCGCATTGCCTACACCACCTTCCGGAGCCTGACCGAGCAGCCGCAGGTGAATGACCTCATCCAGGCAGAAGTAAACAAGGGCAACGAGCAGCTACCACAGGTGGCGCAGATCAAACGCTTCCACTTGCTGACGAAGGAACTGGACCACGACGATGACGAGGTAACGGCGACCATGAAAGTCCGCCGGAGCAATATCTACGAGAAATATACCGAGGTGATCGAGTCGCTTTACGCCTGACAGCGAGGCGCCTAGAAACGGGCGCCCTCTTCCACCCGGATTCGTTCCATGTACTGGGTCAGGGCGGCGTTAATGAGTGCCAGAACCAGGAACAGCAGGATACCCTTGGGCACCAGGGCGTGAATTTCCGGGTTGGGCGCGGTGCTGGCGGTTACCAGGATCAGGCCCAGAATGTTGCGGGCCAGGCGCATGGTGAGCATGGCGCAGAGATACCCGGACTGGAATGCCGATTCTGCACCCTTCAGACAGCGGCCAAAAGCTGGCATCAGGTGCACGGTATTGAGCAACAGAACCGAAAAAATGACTAATTGAATAACGCTGTAAATGGTCATGACCAGAGACTAACGAATGGCACTGGTGTTAAATAATCGCGTTTATTATCTCCGATTGGGATCCTGTTATCCAGTTGAGTATGGAAGGTTCAAAGCAAGCTGGCTTTTCGGAGTGTTGGAATCGGGAGGGAATTAATAAATGGATTACATCGCGCCTGTCAGCAGCGCAATCATGGCGATCGTCTGGATTGTCTACTTCCAGCTGTTTTTCCTGCAGTACAAACGAAACAACCGGCCCTACCTTGTGATTCATCACGCCCAGAATGAAAACCCGGATGCCTTGTGTCTGTTGGTGAACATGGGCAAGGAAACGGTGCACGTGCAGTGCGTTCAGGTGGTTCTCTATACCCGGGCAGGCGAAGAGAAGACCATGACGGTGACCGAGTATCGCCGGGTCGGGGCGGACGACGCGAACGTGCACCAGGTGCTTCGGCAGGGGCCCTTGCAGCCCGGTGGGTATCTGGTGCTGGGCTCGTTCCGGAACATCATCCTGGGGCGTCGTAGTGAAGAAAGCGAAAGCGATTACCTGTTCGAGGACATAACCGGCGTTGAAATCCGGGCAGCTGTGATTCACGGGCCCACAAAGTATCCGGTGGGTGTACGGCGCAGTTTTTCTCTCAGCCACGAAGGTGGGCCCCAGATTTTTCCCCGAAATATTCACAGCGAACAGCTGGTTCGCCGAAAGGATCGACATCAGGTGAGGCGCTGGGTTGAAGAGGAGTTGCAGCCCGAGCGCAAGGGTAGCTCGGAGTCTGACAGCTCGGATCAATCGTCAAAAGCGGACTGAGGCAGCTATTCGGTTGGACCTAGGTTGCGTTTCCGTTTCTATTTCTCGAGGATATGGTTAAATATCCGCCAATCAAGCAATGGAGGCATTTCATGTCACTGAAAGACGAACTGATCAAAAAGGCCGAAACCCAGCTAGAAGAATGGGAAAAACAAGCCGATTCCCTCAAAGCCAAGGCCAAAGCCAAAGAAGCGGAAGCCGAGAACGAGAAGGCCAGCGCGGATATCCAGCAGAGCGCTTCCGATGCATTGCGCTCGGTCGAAGATAAAATCTCAGATGGTCGCAAAAAACTGGATGAGCTCAAGGAAAGCGGCGAAGAAAATGTTGATTCCCTTCGCAAGCAGCTGTCTGACCTGATTGGGCCAGACGACAAACGCTAGGCATCCCGCTTCGGAACGTCAGGCTGCTTCTACTGGAACTGGGTATAACAGCGCTGCCTTTTCGTTTGCCAGTCCCGCCAATGGGGCTCGCGGTGGTGGAGCTGGTAGCGCTCCATCACCGCCATGAACCTGCCCATGTAATCGCATTGACCTGAAGACGGCAGCCACTCATCGGGGCCGCGGTCATCACGCATTACCCTGTCAGGCTGACTCATTCTGATCTGGTTTTCCGTATCGTTCAGAAAACGATCCCTCATCGAAGGTGGCCATTGATCGGCGCCGAGCTCCTCTGCAAAGACCAGAGGAACAACCCGGGTCGTCGCCCAGCTTTCAGAGGCAGACGGTTCCTCCCGCGTCGCGGCCGCCAGCACAATCAGGATTGCTGCGATGAACAGAGCCAGCTTGGTGTCCTTCATGACTCACCTTGCTCTTACGTTGAATACATCAGAACCTACGAGCAGGTTGAGCAAAGGGCTTACCTGGATCCGGGCAAAACTTTGTGACCCGACAACTCCGAATTGCTGGAAGCAACGTAGGGTTTAGCTTACCCGTGATGCAGAGAGACTGGTCAGGAGCGGAAACAAGTATGCCCGAGGGTCCCGAAATACGCCGCATGGTCGATGACATTCATAAGGCCATTGGCGGCAAGACAGCGCAATCTGTGTTTTTTGCCTTTGAACACCTGAAGCCTTTCGAGAGTGCCCTTCGGGGACGCAGAGTCGAGAGAGTGGAGGCGCGGAGCAAAGCCGTGTTGGTGTTTTTTGAGGCCACAGATGAAGACGGGCCGTGGTGCGTTTACAGCCATAACCAGCTGTATGGCAAGTGGCGCATGGGCAAACCCGATCGGGAACCGAGTACAAACCGGCAGCTGCGATTTGCCATTATCGGTCCGAAGAAAGCGGCCCGGTTGTACAGCGCCTCCGACATCCAACTGGTTCGGCCCGATGAATTGAGCGAGGTGCCTTATCTGTCACGGCTCGGGCCGGACCCTCTCAATCAGGATGTCAGCGTCGATCAGCTTCTGGCGGTGTTTGACGACAAGCGTTTCCGGGGCCGGAACCTGGGTGGTTTGCTGCTGGACCAGGCGTTCGTTGCCGGAATCGGTAATTACCTCCGCTCGGAAATCCTCTTTGAAGCGGGTGTCTCACCCCGGGCACGGCCCCGTGATCTGGACGCCGATCAGCAGTCGAAATTGGCCGAGGCCATCCTGACCCTGGTGCAGCGAACCTATCGGTTGAAGGGCATCACCAATCCGCCCGAGCGGGCAGAGCGGCTCAAAAAAGAAGGATGGACGTTCGGGCAGCGCCGACACATGGTGTTCAACCGCGATGGCCAACGCTGCCACGATTGCGCGTCGCCGCTAGTTAAAACCATGATGGCCAGCCGGCGCCTGTATTACTGCCCTGCATGCCAGGGCACGCCGGCTTAGGCGAATTGTTCGGTACAGGCCCGTCCCAGCCGATCGTGGACGGCCAGCCATTGGCTTTCCCTGGGCGGAAGCTCAATCACGATCCGATCGACGTTTGCCTTGTCCATCGAGTGCATGGCGGTGTAGAGCATGCGAGCGTATTCGTTCGGATCGGCGCTGAGCATAATGGCCTCGGATGCCCGCTCGTCTGGGGGCGACTGCCACCAGATCACGCCAATCTTTTCGCCTGCCGATGTAACTTCGGGCAGAAGCCGGGCGAATTGATCCGTGGCCACTCCAACCGTAGGCGTAACAGGCTGGTAGTGGCGCTTTACGCTCCCCGGCACCGCCTGACTGGCGCTTTTGCCCGGGGCGAGCGTGATTCCCAAGCAGGCTTCGATATCGCTCTGTGCGATCTGCCCGGGCCGGGCGATAACTGGCGTGTCGCCGGTGAGGTCGACAATGGTGGATTCAATGCCCACTGAACAGTCCCCGCCATCCAGAACCGCCTCGATCTTTCCGGACAGGCCCGCGAGCACGTGCTCTGCGGTGGTCGGGCTGATCCTGCCATAGGGGTTCGCAGATGGGGCAACCAGATCCCGGCCGAGCTGCTCCATGGTTGCCAGCGTGGCCGGGTGCGCCGGCATCCTGACCGCCACGCCCGGGTTGCCGCCGGTAATGAAATCGCTGACGCCGCTTTTCTTTGGCAGTAGCAGTGTGAGTGGCCCCGGCCAGAATGCCTTGATCAGCTGCCTGGCGGTCTCCGGCAGGTGGTCGACCCAGAGTCTGACCCTGTCAGGTGACGCAACGTGCACGATCAGAGGGTGTCCGACCGGGCGCTGCTTTGCTTCAAACACTTTTCTGACCGCCTGTTCGTTGCTGGCGTCGGCCGCGAGGCCATAGACAGTCTCGGTGGGCACAGCAACGAGATGGCCGGCAAGAAGCAGGCTGGCGGCTTTCTCAACGTCAGCGGATTGGGTCGCGTCTAACTTGATGGTTGCGGGCATAAGGTCTCAGGGTTTACCGATTGGAGTCACAGGCAACAGTTTGCCATTGATTCTGATAAAAACGCTCTATCGAGGTGTGCTCGTCGTTGATCCGGAACAGATACAGCCAGTCGTTACCGATCAAATCCTTTACGACCTTGTGTTTCCGGGCGATCTCGGCAATCGCTTCTTTCGGTGCGGCCAGGTAAACGCTCAGGCGCAGGGGCTCGTGAACCCAACGCTGGCCATCGTGTACTGACTGCAGCGGCAAACCGATTCGCAAATCGCCGCCGTTGCCCTCGAAAACGCCCAGGTGGCCGCCAACCACGTTGTGCAGGACCTTGTTGCCGCTACCGTAATGCAGATTGTCGGTAACAGACATGAAGTACTGAAGGTTGATCCAGTGGGTGACCACCATGGGCGCGGTCATGACCAGTTCGAGGATGTTGAAGCCTTCATCCTCGCGCCAGCGGTAGTCGTGGAGGAAACTGCGGCCACCCAGATCCAGGTGTCGCGTGGCCGAGCGAGGCGCCACGATAAAGCTGGCGTTGCCGGCAAGCCCCCATTCCGGCCGTACTTCGGACCAGTCCTGGCTGCGCTTTTTGATGGCGCTGTCAACATCGCTCTCGATTGCGATACCAAGCCGCAGGGCGCGTTCACGACGTGCCTGGGCGCCGGCATTGGCCAGGAAACCCCGGATCTCGTCGGGAACATCACCTGAGCACTCGACCTCGTCGGTGGTTGTGTTATGCAGTGCCCCCACGAATCGGGTTTCGGAGGGGATCGAAATCCCCTGCTCAGCCAGGGCCGCACGCACGTCCTTGTCGTTCAGGATGCCGGCAAGTACGCGAACGTTTACCGAACCGGTCTGTCCGCCGCAGGCGCCGCAGTCGAGGCCCGCTGCATGGGGATTGTTGCGCGTGCTGCTGCCGTGCCCGACTAAGAGAACGGTGGGCGCAAATTCATGAGTCAGGGTCATGGCCCGGAGAATGCCGCCGGCCAACTCCGCTTTCTCCGCAGCGCCAAGCAGGGCTCCGTTCTGGCGGATCTCGAACTCGGTCTGTCCCTTATGGAGTTGATCGACCGGGTTATCCGAGGACTTGCCAAAAAAGGTTTTGCGAACCATGCGTCCCAGACCTGCCAGGCCCATGCTCTCGATAAAGCTGAAGCTCGCCGGGCCGGCGTTGGAAAACTGTGACCAGTGGGAGTGGTTGGCTAATGATTGCCGGCTGAAGCTGTCGGCGGGTTCGGCCTCAGTAACCTCGAGCGCCGGCGCCAGCAAGCCCGGCAATTGTGGCCGGCAAAACCCGGTGCCCTTGGGTCGATAGGAGATCGGGAGGCCGAAGAACCCGGCAAACCCGAGGGTCTGAATAGCGGGATTCTGGGCTTCCAGCGCACGACGATAGACCTCCGACCGAACATCGATGCAGAAGGCCGCCTGTAACTTGAGCGGCTGATCGTCCGACGAGGGATTTTCAGGCCTGGTAAGAAGCTTTTCAGCCATCTGTGACTGGTAGGCCGACTCAGCCTCTGTTTGCTGGCGCCAACCTGTGGTTTGAGATTGCTCGTGGGTCTGCAGCATCTCTGGCCAGGCATCCCACTGTTTGAGCCAGCGTTGTTTCAGTTCGGCAAAAATGGCCCCGCCAACGTGTTGGACGTGCCGCCATATGGCGAGCTCCCAGGCCAGTCGGATGGCCAGGAGGCCCGGCAGCAGGTCTTCCTCGTGGCCACTGAGTCGCGCTTGCCACCGCAAGTAAGCGGCCCAGGATGACCAGCCGTTGATATCCAGCAGGAGCGCATGGGCATAATCCGGCGCATAGTCCGGTTGTGATGCCAGGGCGTCGAGGGCATCGGTAATCAGTTTTTCATGCTGATCCGGTAACACCTGAAACTGCGAGGGCAGGGATGGTTCGCCCATAACAATGGCAATGCCGCGGTCAGCCCGGGTCATTTGCAGCCAGCTATGGTAAAGGTCCTGGGCATCCGCCTTGAAATCACCGGCATCCAGACGCTGGAAATAGTCGCCGCAGAACTGGCTTATCTGATGCACAACTTCATCCTGCCAGCCTACCTGGTGGGCGGTGTCGCGATTGCGATCCAGCTGGGCGCTCAGATTCTGCCAGTGTTCGGGCATGCTGGCGGTCTCCGCGGCCGCCGGGCCGTTGCCCTGTCCGGCAAGCGCGGCCTGATTCTGGCAGCAGGTGCCATTGAGTGCCGCCATGCGTGAAGCGACCCTGGTGAATGGCAGGTCCCGCATTTCCCAGAACGGATTCACGGCGATCATCTGATCCAATGGCCAGGAGGGCGCGATTCGCGCGCAGGCATCGGTGACGGCCGCATGCCAATCTGGTGTATGGGTGGTTGCTTCGGTGGTGGCATTAAGGCTCGACGCTAACATTATGCGGACTCCCCGGAACCAGAGGTTGAAGAGACGCTGACCACGGCTCGCGGCCGAACGACATCAGGCAGTTTGGCAGGCCATATTTTCAGGGTCAGACGGGTGGACCACTCATCGAGGTAGCCCGCGGCGAACAGGAACCGATAAAGCCTGGCGCCTGCGGGTGAGAAACGGTGGTAGCGAATCTGGTAGTAGCCGCGTACCAGTATTGCGATAAGGGCAGCGACAAAAACCACTTCCAGCAGGCTTGCCTGGCTTTCCGGTGGCGCAAGCAGCAAACCGAAGAAGGTTTTCTGTAGCCAGTACAGTGCCCAGAAGGCAGCACCAATAACCAGGCCACGGGCAACGGTGAGAACGCCGCCGCCGGCTGACAGGAACTCTGAGAGCAGAATCGTCAGGGCGATGCCTGGCACAATCCATGAAAACATGTGCGCCGTGCCGGCCTCATTGGACAGGAAAACAGTCGGCAGCATGAACAGGCCCGCCAGGGCGGCAGCGGCCAGCCACTGTTTTGGCCCGGGCTCATTGACGGCAACCAGGCGTTTTTTCATCGACAACTCAACGGTATTGCCGGCGTTCAGGAAGGTGTGTGCCTTGTAAGCGGAATGCGCAACCAGATGCAGGAGCGCCAGCTCGTACAGCCCCAGAGCGCACTCAACCAGCATCCAGCCCATCTGGGAGCAGGTTGACCAGGCCAGCCTTACCTTGATGGAAATACGGGTCATCATAACAAGGCTGGCAAACACCGCCGTGGGGCCTGCCACGGCCAGCAAAAGCCACTGGGCTGCGCTTACTTCTGAAATAAGCGGTGCCATCAGAATCATCAGGAAACCGCCAAGGTTTACAACGCCGGCGTGAAGCAGGGCGGAAACCGGCGTGGGTGATTCCACCACCTGAATCAGCCAACCGTGGAAAGGCATCTGTGCGCATTTGAGCAAAGCAGCCACAGCCATCAAAACCGCAGCGATCTGGGCGCCGGCGGGCACCTCTGTTGCACCGGATACCTGGACCAGAATCCGATCAATAAAGGGCGTGTCGTACTGGACATAAAGCAGGAGGAACGCCAGTGCCAGGCAGAGCTCCGCAATTCGGGCAAAAATGAACTTTTTGTGCGCCGCCAGGGCGGCGCGCGGGCGATCAGGAAAGAACATCAGCAACTGGTGCAGGCTTACGCTGATGGCAATCCAGCTGACGAGGAACACCAGCAAATGATTGGTGATGGCGATCATGGCCACGCTGGCGAGGATCACCTGAAGCCAGATCATGAAACGGCGCTGGCCGGGATCCCCGGCAAGATACCTCTCCGAGAAGCGTCCCAGCACCATTCCCAGCAAAGTGATCAGCAGCAACATAATTGAGGCCAGAGGCGCGTGACTGAACCAGACGCCATCGACCGGCCACCACCAACTTCCGATTGCGGCGGCCAAAGCCGATACAAAGGCAAGCTTGAAGGTCAATGACCGTGCGAGAAGGTTGCTCTGGTTGGTTGCCAATCCGGTCGCGACTGCTCCGGCACCGAAAAGCAGCGGTACCAGCAGTGAGAACAAGGATTCGATCGCCTGAACATCGAACATGCGAGGGCCTCGGAATCAGGAGTATTTAATACGCGTAGTATCCGAGGCTTTTGCTGTGAACAAAAATATATATATCCGATAGATTCGTTCGTTATTTAAGAATGATTGCCGGGTATGGAAACTGGGTCAGGTCCTGTAAGAGTCCAATTGAGACTTCAGTTTTTCCGCTAGTTGCTTCAACGTTTCTGCCGCCTCATTGGTTGATGCGGCGTTCTCCTGGCTGCTACCAGCCATTTGCCGAATGTGCTCAAGGCGCTGGTTGATGTCCTCAGAAACCTGGCTCTGCTGCTCGGCGGCGCTTGCCATTTCAATGTTGGTGTCCCGAATGGTTCGAACGCCCTCGCGCAGTGCCTCGATCGCGTTGCCGGTTTCGCGGATCATGTCGTTGGTTTCAGTTGCTAGCTGACTGCCCACCTCAATAACGTCGGTAACACCGGCAACGCCTTCCTGCAGGTGATTGATCTGGTCCTGGATCTCTTTGATGGACTCCTGGGTCCGACGGGCCAGGTTTCTGACTTCGTCTGACACCACCGCAAAACCTCTGCCGTGTTCTCCGGCTCGCGCTGCCTCAATCGCTGCATTAAGCGCCAGGAGATTAGTCTGTTCCGAAATGTTTTCTATGACGGAAAGAATATTGCCGATGTTATCCGATGCAGCTCTCAGCGAAGCACTGGTTTGCACTGAGCTCTGGTTGTTGTCGAGCTGGCTCTGTATTTTCGCCGTGGTTTTGGCAATGAGCGATTGGCCACTTTCGGCCAGACCATCCGCCTCTTTGGCAATGTTTTCAGCCCTGGAGGCGCTTTCGGCAACAGTTTGAGCGGTTGCTGTCATCTCATTCATGGCGGTTGCAACCTGCTCGGTCTCCTCGGTTTGTTGCGAGACGACGGTGGCGGAGTCTGATGCTATGCCCCTTAGACTCGACGAGGCCTCAAGCAGGCTTTCCGAGGATCTTTTGGTTTCTGAAATTGTAGTTTGTAACCGGTCTAGCAAGCGATCGAAGCCTTGGGCCATGACGTCCAATTCGCTCTTGCCGGTTGCATTGAACCTCACCGTCAGGTCGCCTTCGCCGCTGGCAATGTCGTTGATGGCATCGATCATTTTTTGGAGAGGTCGAGCCACAACCAGTTGTGCCAGGGCACTCAGGCAGCCGATCAGCACCAGTCCGCCGATCAAAATTGCCATGACCGTCTTGATGGTCTGATTGCGAACCATGGCTGCCACTTCGTCTTCCGAGTAGCCGGTGATAATCTGGTACCCCCAGGCATCGAACGCAGTACGTGCAAGGTTCCAGTCTTCCGGCTCAGATTCCAGCAGGTTTTGCAGTGGATCGGACTCAATGGAGCTGGAGTGCATGCGCAGTCGATTCTTGTCGTCCACCAGGGCGAGAAATCCTCTTTCCAGCAGGCTGGATGAGGTGATGGCCGCTTCAAGTTCTTCAAGGTCCGCTGAATAGCCCACATACCAGATGCCGATAATCTGGTTTGAGGCGTTACGGATAGGGCTGTAAGCGGTGAGGTAGGGATTGCCGAGAATATCGACCTGTCCGAAGTAGGCTTCGCCCCGGCTAATGGCCTGCCCGGCCGCGCCCGCCATATTCAGTTTGGTGCCGATGGCACGGGATCCATCGTCTTTCTTTACGTTTGTGGAAACCCTGACAAAGTCCTGTCCATCCCTGACGAATAGAGTGGCTGTGCCGTCCATGATCCCGGTTATGCCATCCACCAGGTCAAAGTTGTTGTTGATCATGGTGTCGCCGAGAAACAGTGCCGGAACGGGTTTGCCTGCGACCGGTTCGGTTCCCTGGATCCTGGCGGCTCCGAGTTGCTGGCCGCGTTCAATGAGCAGATTCAGCGAATTCTTCACCCGTTTTGACATGAGCTCGTCGGTGATGGAGAGCATTCCGGTGATCTCCTCGACAAGATCACTCTGCCTTTCAGCGACATCTGCCGTGATCGTTTTCTGCGTGTTTAAAGCGATCACAACGCTTGCGAGTATTGCGATGACCAGCAGAACAGCGGCAATCGAGACGATGAACAGTTTTCTGATAGACATGCTGATTCCCCAGAATCTATAAGCTTTACGGACTATTGGAGCACGCAAATTACTGCGATCTTTTTTTATATCGGCCGGGATCGATGCTTCCTTAATCATTATTGCGTCATTCGTGAATCATTCCAGAGATTACGACGCATATGTGCTGCCAAAAGAGCGGAAATGTCGCTCGGCAGGCACAGGCCTGGCTGCGGATTTGTAAAACCTTCTTGCAATCACCATATTTCTGCGTCCACGAAATGATCCACCGATGGGGCTCGAGCCTATCGTTCAATGGCCATTGCTGGACGACCCGTGCAAGAAGTGAAAACCGGAAAAGACCGAGGCAAAGAATTGGATTGTGAAAAAAAAGGCGCCTTCCTGGCTAGAAGGAAAAAGCATTCGACCCTGACCGCTGGGGTTTATTACCCGAAACCCGAAGCCATTGCGGCCGACTACTGGGGTGTCTTTGTTGATAATACGCCCTACATACTATTGGTGCCTGACGAAGATCGCAGTGCTCGCGAAAAGGCCGAGCGGCTGGCTGAATCAGCTAACTTCCGAACGTTGCTTGAAGCAACCCTGACAGCCTGTGAGCGGATTGAGGCGAAACCTGTTGATGGCCGCGCTGTGGATTGGGCCGAAAAGCTCACCGTGATCAGCGCCAGTCGCTCCGGAGACGTTGAGACGGGAACAAGAGAAATCGGCGAGATCAGGGCAATCCTGATGCCCGGTTGTCATCAGGCCGTGGCAGACACCCTGTGCATCGACGATACGCTGGCGACTGTGATCGATTCGAAATTTCCGCGAGTTTCGAATTTTGACGATCTTCCAGAACTTTCGGATCGAGACGTGAAAATGTCGCTGGGTAACCTGGAAGCCCGCAAGCATCCACGAGGTGGTCACTAGGGGCAGGTGCTCGCCGGGATTTCCGGAGTTTCCTGGAGGGGAATTGCGCAATCTTCCGGCAATGCGTCGGTCAGCTGCATCAGCAGATCTGTTGTGTGGCTCATCTGCTCGCTGAGTTGACTGTAATCAGTGCTCTGCTGATTCTCTGACTGCTGAGCGGCAAGCTGGTACTGCTTTTCGAGGATCAGGTCCTGCAGGAATCTTATTTGCCGGGCAGTCAGAATTACCGGTCGACTGTTGTCGCTCATTGTTTGGCCTTTTAGTCTGTATTAAATAGAAATGAGGGTAGGCTTACGGTGGTTTGCTTGCTATGGATCTGACGTTCCCGTGTTACATCAATGATCACGCTATTCCAGCATATGTCTCCGTTTTCACGCTGTTTGGGAGTGCCGGTACCACTCAGTCATTTCACAACACCGGATGCTGACTTGATCCGCCACTCGTGCCTCCAGAAGGTCATGGTTTCCGCAGCACCAGGAATCGACCGGGCCAGTCCCTCGACATTTTCAGGCATCATCATTTCCCACAGTGGGTCTGAACTCATCGGAATTCCAATTATTAGGAGTCCTAATTTAAGATAGGGGGTTGGCGCCTGATTTTCCAAGAGGGCGTGGTGAAGTGTAGGAAAGGATTGACGATTTCGATGCCGTTTTATGCCAGGGAAATGCGGTAACGAGTGACGCCAGCTTCTTCTTCTCTGGTCCATTCAATCCGGTGGCCGGTGATATCACAGAGGGCCTGAAGGTCCTTTCGGCCGGTGGGGTCATCTGCCAGGAAATCGACGAGTGTTCCGCTGGGCAGGTCTTTGGTCCGTTTTTTGAAGCGCAAGATGGGGAGAGGACATACCAGACCGACAGCGTCGATCTGGTATACCCCGGACTGATCAGTCAAGGCGAACGCTCTCAGAGCTGGTTTGCGCTGCCGAGGACCAACCAAATTGGTTCAGCACCATTGGTGCAGCCGTGGCAATGAGCAGGGCCGCGATAAAAGCCGAAATCATTACCTTCACGACGAACCTCCTTTGCCTTGTTTGGCTTCAACCTCAGCGACCCACAGATCGTGGTGTTGACGAGCCCATTCGAGATCAACCTGGCCGTTACCCATAGCGTCGAAGGCACCTTCCATGCCGACCGAGCCGATGTAGATGTGGGCAATGATGGCCAGCATCATCACGAACGCCACGATAGAGTGCCAGATGTTGGCATACTGCATCTCTTCGTGCGGCGTCAGCACTGTCGGCAAATCCGTTCCCAAAACAGTGTTCACGACGCCAAACGTCTTGGCAAACATTGGAATTTCAAACGGAAACAACAATGACAGGCCCGACAACGAGACTGAAAAACCCAGCAACATCACGGTCCAGAAAACAATTTTCTGACCGGCGTTGAACTTCCTCGCTGACGGATGGGCGTTGGTGAAGATGCCGCCGCCCACTTTGAGCCACTGCCAATCGAGCTTGTTGGGGATGTTGTGCGCCACCCACATGAAGAAGGTCATCACCAGCCCCAACATAAAGGCCCACGCAATGTTGTTGTGAAGCCATTTGGAGCCGGCAGCCAGAGTGGCAAAGGCCTCGGGCCCCATAACCGGAATGAGGAAACTGCGACCCATCAAGGTGATTAACCCCGTTATAGCTAATGCGACAAACGAGCCCGCCAACAGCCAGTGACCAAATCGTTCGATGGCTTTGAATCGTTCAACCGTGGTGCCCGCAGGGCCGCCTGTGATTTTGATTCTTCCGCGCACAAAATAGAACACTGCCAGTAGCGCAATGATAGCCAGGATTGCACTGCCACCGTAAGTGATGACCGGCCCCTCTCGTAACTTGTACCAGGGTATGCCTCCGTCCTGGATCAGGACGTCAGCGGCAGGCCCCCGGGCCTGGGTACTGGGGTCAATCTTGTTGTATCGAATGGCACGATAGATGTCGGAATCCGAGCGCCCTCCCAGGGTGCCGAGTCGACCACTGATCGGTGCCGCATTGGCAGGATTACCCAGGTTTTCCGAGCGAAAAGACTCGTCAATTTCCAACTGTTTTTGACGAGCCAGGATGTCTTCCAGGGTTTGAGCACCCCCGGTAGACGTGCGATCAACCGCGGGGGCCTCTTGCGCCCAGACAGGATTAAACACCAGTGTCGCCAGTGCAAGGACGACAGCACCTAACAACTTACGCTTCATGCGAGCACCCCAAAAGAATCAAGAAGAAGAGTTCGTTGCCGCCATGAGTTTTGCGGGGCCCGGGGGGCCCCGAAACTCATGGCGGGCTTAAGGGACCTTCTTCCCATAGGCCGTGCCCCATCCCCAGGCGCCGGAACCGAAACCACGGCTCACCACACGCTGGCGATAGATGTCTGCCACCTCGCTGCCATCACCGGCCAGCAGCGCTTTGGTCGAGCACATTTCGGCACAGATTGGCAGCTTGCCCTCGGCAATGCGGTTGCGGCCGTACTTGGTGAACTCAGCTGTTGAATTGTCTTCTTCAGGGCCGCCTGCACAGAACGTGCATTTGTCCATCTTGCCCCGGCTGCCAAAGTTGCCCGCCTGGGGGAACTGAGGCGCACCGAAGGGGCAGGCATAAAAACAATACCCACAACCAATACACAGATCCTTGGAGTGCAACACGATACCGTCTTCGGTCTGGTAGAAGACATCCACAGGGCAAACGGCCATACAAGGCGCGTCTGAACAGTGCATGCAAGCTACCGAGATCGAGCGTTCGCCAGGCTTACCATCTCCGATGGTCACCACGCGCCGGCGGTTGATACCCCAGGGGACTTCATTCTCATTCTTACAGGCCGTTACGCAAGCATTACATTCGATGCAGCGTTCGGCATCGACCAGGAATTTTGCGCGTGCTTTTCCCTCAAGTGCCATGATTTACACCTCTTGTTATGCCGGCATAATCGAACACAGGGTGGCTTTGGTCTCTTGCATCTGCGTGACCGAGTCATACCCGTATGTTTGAACCGTGTTGGTGGATTCGCCCAGAACGATGGGGTCTGCGCCCTTGGGATACTTGTCCCTCAGGTCCTTGCCTTGATAGTGCCCGCCAAAGTGGAATGGCATGAAGGCCACCCCCTCTCCGACACGTTCGGTCACCATGGCCTTGACCTTGATCCGCGCGCCTTCGGGGCCGGAAACCCAGACATCATTGCCGTCACGGATGTTCAGGTTGTTGGCATCGCGTGGGTTAACCTCGATGAACATTTCCTGTTGCAATTCAGCCAGCCAGGGGTTTGAGCGAGTCTCATCACCACCACCCTCATATTCGACCAGACGGCCGGAGGTAAGGATGATCGGGAACTCCTTGCTGAAGTCGTTCTTCTGAATGGACTCGTACAGGGTAGGCACCCGCCAGAAAGTCTTGTCTTCGTATGTCGGGTAATCCTTAACCAAATCACGACGGTTGGTATATAGCGGTTCGCGATGCAGCGGTATCGGATCCGGGAAGTTCCAGACCACGGTGCGGGCCTTGGCATTACCGAAAGGTGCGCACTCGTGCTTGATTGCCACACGTTGAATGCCGCCAGACAGGTCTGTCTTCCAGTTGGTTTCCGGGCCGGCCACGGCTTCAATACTGGCCCGCTCCTCAGCCGTCAGATCGCCATCCCAGCCCAGATCCATTAGCATCTGCATGGTGAATTCCGGGTAGCCGTCCTTGATCTCGGAGTTCTTCGAGTAGACGCCATCTGCCAACAGGCTTTCGCCATCACGCTCGACTCCGAAGCGGGCCCGGAACGTCAGGCCGCCTTCGGAAACCGGCAACGACATGTCGTACAGGTTGGCAGTGCCCGGATGGTTCATCTCCGGTGTGCCCCATGAAGGCCACGGTAAGCCGTAGAAATCACCATCACAAGGTCCACCGACTGCACGCAGCGTAGTCTTGTCGAAGTGGTGCTGATATTTCATGTGCTTCTTGAGGCGCTCAGGGGACTGGCCGGTGTAGCCAATGGTCCACATGCCACGGTTGAACTCGCGGGTGATGTCCTCAATCGACGGTTCGTCTCCATCAATGGCAATGTTGCGGAACATGCGATCGGTGAAGCCGAACTTGTCCGCAAACAGCTTCATGATTTCATGATCGACCTTGGAGTCGAACAGCGGCTCTACTACTTTTTCTCGCCACTGCAGAGAACGGTTCGACGCGGTTACCGAGCCGTAGGTTTCGAACTGGGTGGTCGTGGGCAGCAGGTAGGCACCCTCTTTGCGATCGTGGAGTACGGCAGAAACGGTCGGGAAGGGATCCACTACAACCAACAGGTCGAGCTTTTCCATCGCTTCCTTCATTTCCGTCATACGGGTCTGGGAGTTGGGCGCGTGGCCCCACAGCACCATGGCCCGGGTGTTGTCTGGCTGCTCCAGGTTCTCTTTGGCTTCCAGGACACCGTCAATCCATCGGGATACCGTAATGCCTTTCTCGTTCATCATGGCTTTGGATTTGCCGTTCTTGTCCCACACGGCAAAGCGGCCTTTCAGGTAGTCCAGATCCTCTTCCCAGACTCTTGACCAGTGGGCCCAGGCGCCAGCGGACAGACCATAATAGCCGGGCAGAGTGTCGGCGAGCACGCCCAAGTCGGTAGCACCCTGAACGTTGTCGTGCCCCCGGAAGATGTTGGTGCCACCGCCAGCAACGCCCATGTTGCCCAGTGCCAGTTGGAGAATGCAGTAGGCCCGGGTGTTGTTGTTACCATTGGTGTGCTGGGTACCACCCATGCACCAAATAACGGTACCCGGGCGGTTGTTGACCAGAGTGCGGGCCACACGCTCGAGTTGAGCGCCCGGAGCGCCGGTTACACGCTCGACTTCTTCCGGATTCCAGCGTTTTACTTCCTCACGAATCTCATCCATGCCCCACACCCGGGTGCGGATGAACTCTTTGTCTTCCCAACCGTTTTCGAAAATGTGCCAAAGTATGCCCCAGACCAGCGCAACGTCGGAGCCCGGACGAAAACGGACGAACTCATCGGCGTGCGCGGCAGTGCGTGTGAAACGCGGATCGCAGACGATGAGAGGTGCGTTATTCTCTTCCTTCGCCTTAAGCACATGTAACAGCGAGACCGGGTGCGCTTCGGCAGGGTTACCCCCGATGATGAAGATGGCTTTGGAGTTGTGGATGTCGTTGTAGGAATTGGTCATTGCGCCGTAGCCCCAGGTATTGGCTACGCCGGCGACGGTGGTGGAGTGGCAGATACGAGCCTGGTGGTCCACGTTGTTGGTGCCCCAGTAGGCCGCAAACTTACGGAACAGGTAGGCCTGCTCGTTGTTGAACTTTGCGCTGCCCAGCCAGTAGACCGAATCGGGACCGCTTTGCTCACGAATTTCGAGCATCTTGTCGCCGATTTCGTTGATGGCGGTATCCCAGGAAATCTTCTGCCACTGGCCGTTGACCATTTTCATGGGCGACTTGAGACGACGCTCGCCGTGGGCATGCTCCCGTACGGAAGCGCCTTTGGCGCAGTGAGCACCCAGATTGAAGGGGCTGTCCCAGCCTGGTTCCTGCCCGATCCATGTTCCATTCTGCACTTCAGCCTCGACCGTGCAGCCTACCGAACAGTGCGTACAAACGGATTTTTTGACGACGACTTCGCCACCCCCGGTCGTTGGGGCCGCAGCTTCAACCCGTCCCGATGACAGCGACAGTGCGGCCAGACCACCCACTGCCACGCCAGACGTTGTCAGGAACTGACGACGGTCCAGAGTCTTGGCAGCGAGAGAAGAAAGCAAAGAGCCTGCACGGGAGCCTTTCGCTACCCCGTTGGTCTTCTTCCTTAACATGTCGTTTACCTCTCTCTTTATTATTCTCGTTTTTTCGGAAAGCTGAATCTCTCAAGGGCCTTTCGCAACCTCGATCAACTCAAATCCCCGTTAAAAGCGAGCCGATTCGAAATACTTACGTGTGTGTTCGGTATCACGTAAACCGCGGCTTTTCGGCGCGTCTTGTCTGACGACCTCCGCTGCGGCGTTCGGTGCAACCGTCATTGCCACCGCAGCCGGTGCTGCAGCAGCGGCCATTTGCAGGAAACGGCGACGGCTGTTTTCACGCTTCGGGTTGTCCATTGGACACCTCCCCCTGGGTTTATGGGACCTTGAGATCCCGGTTACTGAATTGCAAAGGCGTCGGCTTCTACCGCCATGAAGGCTCGACCGAGCGAACCCACTGGTGCGTAAAAAATGGCGCTTTGCGCTTCTTCCAAGTCGGTAAAAAACAAGGCTGCCCACTTTGCCAGGTGGGCATCAAAAAATGCTTTTTGCGACGGCAGTCCGCTGTCGCATGGAAATTCCCCGGTGATGATGCCCGCCATGATTTCGCAGAGGGTGCCGATGTGATCTTCCGGCTCCTTTACGTCGCTGCGGGATTTGATACCGCGGGTCATGAGATCCGTACGCAGCTCCGCCAGGGGCTTCTCATTCAGGAAGCCAGTGAGGTAGTAGCTGGCATAGGGGAGCAGTTCTCCGCGACCGAGTCCGACAAACAGATTGTTGAACTCTCTCTCGGCGTCATATGGGTTGGTGCGTTCGGCGAGGGCTGCCAAGTTTTTGCAGGCCGAACCGAGGGGCGTCTCGTCGCCTTGTAATGAAGCCAGCCCCTTCAGCAATTCACTGGAGGGCGGGTCTACAAGCAGGACGCCAAGCAGCTGATAGATCTGGGCCCTGGCACGATCTTCTTCAGAGATCGAACGCGGGCACTGGATTTCCGCAGTGTTACTCAATTCCTGTTCCTTCTAATTATTATGTGCGGCCTGTCACGCTATTCTAGTACACAATCCAGAATATTGGCCTGACCGACCTTTAATTTGCTAATAGCTGAAACGTATTCTGCTAATAGTCAAAACGCATACGAGGACGGAATCGTGGTTCCGGCTCCTCTTCCGAGTAGGTCGCCTCTTCTTGGGCAAGCTGCTGCTCGGGAAGTTCCGTCGGCGTTGCCATATCTTCCAGTTCGGGACTGTCCTCAGAATCCGGTTCCTCGGCGGTTGTGGAATCAGACTCTGCCAACGATGAGACTGCCTGCTTTTCCGACTGATCGTCCACGACGTCCGCGGCTTTTTTGGCTTTGTCGACGAGCCCCTCTCCAACCTTGTATAAAGTTTTCACCGTCTGTCCGGCCGTCGAGGCCAGTGTGTAGTCCTCATCGTAATCATTGAGGCCGTCCAGAACGGCCAGTACCGGGTTGGATTTCCAGAGTCCCCTCAGGGCCTTGCGGCGGAGGAACTCCGGAATTTCCTTGCGCATGAAACCGGTGATGTCCGTACCCAGTTCAATGTTTTCCGGGTCAGGCAGGCCATACTTCTCTAGCAGCTCGTGTTCCGGCAATGCTTCATTGATTGCCAGTTCCTGCTCCTCCGGGGCTGGCTCAGTCTCGATAACCGGAGGAGGGGATGGTTCCGGGCGCTTGGCGGCTTCGGCCTTCTTGCGAGCCCAACGCTGGAGTCTTGATTCGGCCATTACTGAATTCTCGGCTTTTTGATGTTCGCAGGGGCACGGTAAACGTCGCTTTCCTGGCGAATGCGCGGGTCGCCCTTGGCGTCCTCAACGCCATCCACGCGGACTTCGTCGCGACGACGTTTTTTGAACGGCTCCTCGATATAGTGCATATCGATAAACTCTTTTATCCAGGCTGCAAGGGATTCAGGAATAGGAACCGCCTCGACAATGCTTTCGCCACTGTCGAGGGCATCCAGAGCCTCATGGGCGCTGGCTGTGACGGTGCTGACAACCCACCCGGACGGCGACTGGCTCGTTACATCTTTGTCCAGGATGATCCAGACCGAAGGGGCAGCCATGTTCAGGGAGACCAGATAGCCTTCAACATCGGCCCGGAACAGCTCCATCGTAACCGTGCCCGCGTGGTAATCGACCACGTCGCCCTCGCGAACCATTTCTTTCCAGAACGCCTCAGGCGCCCCCGGTATGACGGCAACAGGCTTCCAGATAACCTTTGCCCAACGAGTGACCCCCGGAGACCGGCGAACGACGGCGCCGACCTTCAATTCGCGTTGCCATTGATCTGTACGACTACTCATGGTGCTTCTCATTTTTTGTAATAGCGTAAAAATAGCAGGGCACAAACGATTATCCAATTGTCCAAAAGATAATGCCTGTGGCATGCTCGAAAAGCGATACGGAAACGTACACGTATAAAAACAACGAAAGAGTCAAACTCCTGATGACGGCATCCAAGACCCTATTACTATGTAGCTGCGACAAATCACAGACCTTCGATTCAGAGGCCCTGCGCAAAGCCGCGGCCGCGGATCAGGTCATCGCAGTGGATCAACTGTGCGGCAACGAAATGAGTATTGCCGCCGAGCACCTGGGCGCCAGCAGTGACGTGCTTATTGCCTGTGGCCAGCAGGCGGCTTTTTTCGAGCGCCTTGCGGAGGACGTTTACGCCGAGACCCAGCACTCAGCGCCGCTCCAATCCATTGATATCCGGGATCGCGCCGGCTGGAGTGCCCCCGACGCGAAGCCCGAACGGTTGCACGCCAAGCAGGCCGCCCTGGTTGCCGCTGCCCAGCTGCCGGCACCAATGGCGCCGGCAAAAACCATCCAGTCCAGCGGCGTGTGCTGCATTGTGGGTCCCACCGAACAGGCCATAAGGATGGCCGGACTGGTGCAGGACGAACTGGGCGTGACCTGCATTGTTAATGATGCCGGCCCGATCCAGCTGCCATCTGCTGCCTACGACGTGGCCAAAGGGCAGTTGACGGGCGCCTACGGCGCACTGGGCAATTTCAAGCTGGAATTTGCGCACCTGCAACCCCTGCATCCGGCCGGTCGCGGTGAGCTGGGTTATGAGGCAGCCAAGCCCACCGCCCGCAGCGAATGCGACGTGTTCATCGATCTGCGTGGCGGTGCCCCGGCATTTCCCAGCCACGAGAAGCGCAACGGTTACTTCTGGGCCGACCCGAAGAAGACCGGCGAGCTGGAGCGCATTGCCCTGACGGCCAGGGAAATGGTGGGTGAGTTCGAAAAAACCGTGTACTTCAGGCTCGAAGAGTCGCTCTGCGCGCACTCCCGGGCCAACAAGCCCGGTTGTACCCGTTGCCTGGATGTATGCCCGACGGAAGCCATTTTCTCCTTTGGCGACCATATTCAGATCGATTCGGACATTTGCGCCGGCTGTGGCTCCTGCGCCGCCGTTTGTCCCACCTCTGCGGTGACCATGAATGAGACGCCATTCGAGGCGATCACCAAGGCTGTTGAAGTGATGGCCAAGGTCTATCGCGAGCATACTCACGAATCGCCACGCCTGGTGTTCCATACCCTGGAGGCTGGCACAGAGGCCATTGCCAACCTGGCCCGCTACGATAATGGCCTCGCGGATGATCTGATCCCGATGGGGCTCGAGCATGTCGACCGGATTGGGCACGCTGAAATCATGGCGGCGTTCGGCGCCGGCTACGCCGAGGTTCTGATCCTTGCGGACAATGAGCTGGATCGCCGGGCGGTGACTGCGGAAGTGGAACTGGCCCAGGCCATGCTCAAAGGCACCCACAACTCGCCGAGCCGGGTGCGGGTCATTTCCGCCATCGAACTCTGCGATGCGGGTGACAATGCCGGGCGAGTGAGCGATCCGGTTCTGCTGGTTGGCGGTCGCCGGGATATCACACGGGTGACAGTGGCTGCGATGTCGGACAAGATCGAAGAGCCGATTCCGCTCCCTGTAGGCGCGCCATACGGTGCGATCGAAATTGATTCCGATAAATGCACGCTCTGCCTTGCCTGTGTATCACTCTGCCCGACGGGCGCCCTTGGTGACCACCCGGATCGCCCCGAGGTCCAGTTCACGGAAAACGCCTGTGTCCAGTGTGGTATCTGCGAGAGTACCTGCCCTGAGACCGCCATCACCCTGAAGCCCCAGCTGGATGTGTCCAAGGCGGCGCTGAGTGCCCGGGCATTGCACGGTGAGGAGCCATTCGAATGCATCAAGTGCGGAACCCCGTTCGGCGTTGCCAGCACCATTAACCGGATCGTCGAGAAACTGGAAAACCAGCACTGGATGTACAAGAACTCTGATAACGTGCAGCTGATCAAGATGTGCGACGACTGTCGGGTCAAATCCCAGTTCCATGGTGACAACGCACCCATGGCGGCCGGTGAACGCCCCAGGGTCCGCACCAGTGATGATTATCTGGACAGCTAAAAACAACAGGACACATCATGGTTGAGTACACCGAAGTAGGAAAAAAACCGAACCTGATCGGAACCGACGCTCCCCGGCCTCAGGACAAAAACCCCAGGGGCGTTGATCGGATCATCGCCATCGCCTCGGGCAAGGGTGGCGTTGGCAAATCCACCGTGTCGTCCAACCTGGCGGTTGCCCTGGCCTCGAAAGGTCTCAAGGTCGGCCTGCTGGACGCCGACGTCTACGGCCCGAGCCAGCCCCGCATGCTGGGGGTTTCCGGTCGGCCGTCCAGCCCGGATGGAAGCACCATCCTGCCGCTGAGAAACCACGGCGTAACGCTGATGTCCCTGGGCCTGATGGCCCCGGAAGACGAAGCCATCGTTTGGCGCGGGCCGATGCTGATGGGCGCCTTGCAACAGATGATGAACCAGGTGGAATGGGGACGGCTGGATGTGCTGCTGGTGGATCTGCCGCCGGGCACGGGCGATGTCCAGATGACCCTGAGCCAGAAGTTCTTTGTTGCAGGAGCGGTTATCGTCTCGACGCCCCAGGACATCGCCCTGATGGATGCCCGCAAGGGTATTGATATGTTCAAGCGGATGGATGTGCCGCTGTTCGGGTTGATTGAAAACATGGCCTCGTTTATCTGCGATGGCTGCGGCAAAGAGCACCATCCGTTCGGACACGGTGGCGCGCGGGCGGAAGCCGAGAAACTCGGTTCGCCGTTCCTGGGAGAGATTCCGCTGGATCTCGATATCCGGGTGGGATCGGATGGCGGAGTGCCGATTGTGGTATCCAAGCCGGATAGTCCCCAGGCGCAAGCGTTCCAGCGCATCGCCGATGAAATTGTTGCCTCTGACGTCTACGCCCGGGCCATCCAATGATCGATACACCCCAGTTCCCACCGTTACTGACCGGGGAGGTGGTACCCAGGCACACCGACCCTTTTGACAAGGCCGTGAGCCGGGCCATTGCGGGCGTTGACTCCGGCACGGTGTTCTACTCCGAGCAAGGCGACAGCCTGCGTGCGGCCCTGGTGCTGGCGCCGGAAACACCCCTGGAAGAGGCCATTCAGGCGGTCTATGTCGCCCAGATAGGTCTGGCCGAGAGTCTGGGTGCTCTGGCCCCGCCCGAAGTCCCCGTACACTTTGTATGGCCCGACCGCATCAAGGTCAACGGAGCTGTCTGCGGAAGCGTCCGGTTTGCTGCGGACGTGTCTGATCCGAAAGCGCATCCTAACTGGTTGGTCATTGGCGTTGAGGTGCCCTTTATCCCGATGACCGACGAGCCGGGAGAAAATCCGAACGAAACCTGTCTGTACGAAGAAGGCTGCGTTGAAATCACGCCCATGGCCCTGTTGGAAAGCTGGTCCAAACACACGCTGTTGTGGCTGACCTACTTTATGGACAGTGGCTTCGAGCGGGTGCACAACGAATGGCGGCCCCGCTGTGACACGTTGGGCAAGACAATCGAACGGCCCCGGCCCGGACTTTTTGTTGGCCTGGATGAGAAAGGCCGGATGCTGTTGCGTCAGGATGTGATGACCGAGACATTGAGCTTGATTGAATTCGCGGAGCACGTATGAAGCTGGCCCGAACCCTGCAATTGGATATATCGGACGAGAACGTATTTGAAAAGCCTGCGCCCAGCGGCGAATGGGCGATCTCCGGTGGCTTCGAGTTTTCCAACTGGACCGAAGCAGACCTGAAAGGGAAAGCCCGCCAGGCGTTCACTAATGGCTGGTACAGCATTGAGTCTGGCGGCCGCGCCAGTTTCGTGGGTGTATGCAATATCACCGAGCCGGAACTGGAGCAGGTGCGACGAACCCTCGCCCAGACATTTGTTGACCATTATGGCGCGCCGAGTATTGATGCTGCCTATCCGGTGGCCTGTGCAGAAATCGATCAGATGCGCAACATGTGTGAAGACTTCGAGGACAACACCTTGCTGATGGTCAGCCGCACGCTGACCGAGCTGGGTGTCGAGGAAACCTACCGTTCCCGGGGGCCGCAGGATGCTTCACTGGAGGCCTTTGCGGTGCACGGCAGCGTTGACTGATTACAGCCCGAAGCTGCCGTAGGGAATAAACCGCACGGGGGTGCCCGGCTCTATCTGCTGGGCGCTTTCATCCAGTTCCATCAGTCCGTCGGACCAGGCCAGGCCGGTCACCCGGCCGGAGCCTTCCGAACCGAACACCTCAACCTGCCCATCCCGAACCCGTGCCCGCAGCATCTCGCTGCGCCCGGGTTTTTTGTTCTTGGAAAAATTGGCCGGCATCACATAGGCCTGTGGCTCAAACCATTCCGCGCCTGCCAACAACGCCATGGCCGGAGCACCAAACCGCAGGGCACAGACCCAGGCGGCCACCGGATTACCCGGCAGCCCAACGACCGGCGTGCCCTGGAACATGGCGAGCGCCAGAGGCCGGCCGGGTTTAATGGCGATGCGCCAGTTGCTGATGTCGCCATGGGCTTTCAGTGTTTTTGACACGTGGTCTTCGTCGCCGGCAGACACGCCACCGCTGGTCAGGATCAGGTCGCAGTGTTCCGCGCCGCGCTCAAGCGCTGCTTTCACCTCTTCGGCCCGGTCCAGCGCATGGCCTAGATCCACGAGCTCGTAGCCCAGTTGCGAAACCAGGGCGCTGAGCATAGGGCGGTTGGCGTCGTAAATCTGCCAGTCGGTAACAGTTGCCCCGACCGGTTTCACTTCATCACCAGTGGACAGCACACCAACTCGCAGTCGTTGATAGATGTCGACGGATTCCACGCCCACGCTGGCTAGTACCGAAATCTGGGTCGGGCTCAGGCGGGTTCCGGTTGTGAGGATCTTGTCCTTTGCCTTTATGTCTTCTCCGGCTTTGCGGGCATTGGCGCCTGCTTTTAGCGTGCCGTTCAGGTGCAGATGGCCATCCGCGACATCGCAGTCTTCTTCCAGAACCACGGTATCTGTGCCGGCTGGAATGACCGCTCCGGTCAGAATCCGGATTGCGTGGCCTTCGGGCACCTGGCCTGTGTATGGCTCACCGGCGGCACTGCGACCTTCGACCAGGGGTAGGGTGCAGGGCACGTCCGTCACCGGTCCGGCCAGGGCATAGCCGTCGACGGCGGAATTGTTGCTTGGGGGATGAGCCCGGGGCGCATGGACATCGTTTGCCAGGATGCGGCCGTTTACCTGGGAGAGGGGAACGGCGCGCTCAATCTCCACCACAGGATGTAACCGTGAACGCAAACGCTCAAGGGCCTCTTCAACCGGGGTCCAGTTGACGCCGGGGGGTAGGGCAAAGCAGTCGTTGCGAAGCGGTTTCATGGATCTTC
Organism: Marinobacter manganoxydans MnI7-9; assembly: GCF_000235625.1. Lineage (GTDB taxonomy): Bacteria > Pseudomonadota > Gammaproteobacteria > Pseudomonadales > Oleiphilaceae > Marinobacter > Marinobacter manganoxydans. The sequence goes on from NZ_AGTR01000085.1 coordinate 416,003, forward strand.
GGCTCCTGGTTGGGCTGTTCAGGCTGGCTGACGGTTGAGAATAAAATCAGCGATGGCGGGGATATCGTTGATGTCGAACACGGGTCCCGAGAACTCGGCAGCGTAGTCCGACGCCACGGCAACAATGCTCGGATCCTCGGTGAACAGCGGTGACCGCGAACCCTCCCGCCGGTGCACCTCGATCTTGGCGTGGGAGTGGGTCTTGAAACCCTCCACCACCACCCAGTCGCAGGGGCCCAGCCGGGACAGTAATTCGTCCAGCGTTGGCTCTGTTGCCCCCCGGAGTTCGTGCATGATCGCGAAGCGCTGACCACCGGCCAGTATGACCTCACGGGCACCGGCGTCCCGGTGCTTGTAGCTGTCTGTTCCGGGCTGATCCACATCCACCATGTGGTGGGCATGCTTGATCGAGTTGACCGTTAGCCCTCTGCTGGAGAGCTCCCGAATCAGAGCCGCGGCCAGTGTGGTCTTTCCGGAGTTTTTCCAACCTACGATGCCTATTACGTTCACTTCAGGTGCTGCTCCGCCCAGGCCAGATCGTCCGGCGTATTGATGTTGAAAAAGTCGCCCTCGTCGAACACTACCAGGGTTTCGCCCTGGGCCTGTGTCCACTGGCGGATCTTGCGCACGCCATCGTTCAGGGCGGCTCGCAGATCATGCCGCAAAGCGACCTGCCAGCGGCCGAAGGTCGGCTGGGGCAGCCGGCCCCGTTCGGGGTCCGGCGTGGCCGCCAGCACCACCGGGGTGTCATGTTCAGCCAGCCTGACAGCCAGATCCCTGGGAAAGGACGGAGTATCGGCCGCAACGCTGATCAGCCAGTCATGGCCCTGTTCGGCGGCCCAGTCCATGCCCGCGAGCACGCCTGCCAGCGGCCCCGGAAAACCCTCGATGGAATCGGCCACTACCGGCAACCCCAGGTCGTCAAACCGGCTTGAATCGCCGTTGGCATTCAACACCACGGCGTCGACCTGAGGCGTGATCCGCTCAATTACCCGCTGGATCAGTGACTGGTCGCCGAGCATGAGCCGGCCTTTGTCGCCGCCGCCCATGCGGTTTGCCTGGCCGCCCGCCAGGATGACTGCACAATCAGTCATGCAGTGCCTCCATTAATCATTCTGAGCGCCTTTGCGACGCAGCTTCTTGTCTTCATCGGGTACCTGCGACAAGTCCTGATCGAACACCAGACGATGCTGGCCGCTCAGGCAGGTGAATTTCTTGCCTCGCATCCGTCCGATCAGAGTCAGTCCGACCTGCCGGGCGATATCAACGCCCCAGGCGGTGAAACCCGAGCGGCTGATCAGCGTGGGAATGCCCATCAGCGATGTCTTGATCACCATTTCCGAGGTCAGTCGTCCGGTGGTGTAGAGGACCTTGTCGGCCGCAGAAATGTTGTTCAGGTGCATCCAGCCGGCAATTTTATCGACCGCGTTGTGCCGTCCAACGTCCTCCATGTAGGCCAGGATTGTCTGGCCCTGGCAAAGCGCGGTGCCATGAATGGCGCCGGTTTCCATGTACAGGCTGGGCGTGTGGTTGATCTGATAGGAGAGATCGTAAAAGCTGCTGGTGTGTACCGGGGTGTCCGGTAGCGACAGCCCTTCGAGGCCCGCCATCATGTCGCCGAAGACCGTGCCCACGGCGCAGCCGGAGGTACGGGTTTTCTTCTCCAGCTTGTCCTCAACATCGGTAACGCCCGCCGTGCGCACCACCGCGACCTCAAGTTCCTCGTCGAAATCGATCCCGGTGACCTGATCGCTCTCTTTCAGCATGCCCTGGTTCAACAGGAAGCCAAGGGCCAGATACTCCGGGTGATCGCCAATGGTCATGGCGGTGACGATTTCCTGACTGTTCAGGTAGATCGTCAGGGGGCGTTCCTCGATCACGCTGATCGATTTGGCCTCGCCGTTTTCGTCAACACCCTCCACCGGCCGGGACAGTCGGGGATCTTTGGGATCGGGAAGTATGGGATCAATCGTCATTTTTGTTGTAGCCGTTTCGTGAATGCCGCGGAATGGAATATCTACGGAGATTGCCAGAGATTAGCCTATTTGGCATTGGGGAAAAACAGCTGCCTTACACCAATAAAAAACCCCGGCAGCGCCGGGGTTCAGGTAATACAGGGTTAGACAGGGTGAGGCCAGTGACCCTTGGCCCTGCTGAATTACTTGGCGTTCGGGAAAAACAGTTGCTGTCCATCCACCTTGAAGTCGGCAATCGCTTGCTGACCTTCTTCGGAGATTAGCCAGTTGTGCCATTTCGCGGCCATCTCATGCTTGAGGTGCGGGTGCTTCTCTTCAGAAAGCAGCAGGCTGCCGTACTGGTTGAACAGCACTTTGTCACCTTCGAAGAGCAGCTTCAGGTTCTGGCGGTTTTCAAACGCGACCCAGGTTGCGCGGTCTGACATCACATAGGCATCCATGGCGGCGGCAGTGTTCAGGGTCGGGCCCATGCCGCTGCCCAGTTCGCGATACCAGCTGCCGCCCGGTTCAACACCGGCACTTTCCCACAGGCGAAGTTCTGCACGGTTGGTGCCACTGTCGTCACCACGAGAGGCAAACGGTGCCTCTGCTTCGGCAATGGCAGACAGCGCTTCAGCGGCGGTTTTCGCTGCGCTGATGTTGGCCGGATCATCGGCAGGGCCAATTAATACAAAGTCGTTGTACATCACGTCGGCCCGCTCTGTGGCGTAGCCGTTCTCCACAAAACGTTTTTCGCCGGCGGTGTCGTGCACCAGAAGGCTGTCGGCATCACCACGGCGGGCGATTTCGAAGGCCTGGCCGGTACCAACGGCGACAACGCGCACTTCGATGCCAGTGGCGTCCTCGAACTTTGGCAGGATCGAATCAAACAGGCCCGAGTTCTCGGTTGAGGTTGTCGAGGCCAGCGTTATGTAATCTTCGGCGTGGGCGCTGAAGGCCAGGCCCACGGTAGTGACGGCTGCAAGAACCAGGTTAAGGGTCTTTTTCATTTTGTTTTCTCCTTTTGGTATTCATTCACCAAGAAATCGGTGGTCCGATGCGGTTTCTTATTGGTGGGTCAGGCTACGAGCTCGCCGTTGAGATAGGCCTGTGCCTGCCGCGAGACCGGGGCACGGAAAAACATGTCCGCTGGTGTGTGTTCCTGTACCTTGCCTTCCGAAAGAAACAGGACATCGCCGGCCAGTCGCCGGGCCTGGTGGAGATCGTGGGTGGTCATTACGACGCGTGTACCCTGCTTGTGAAATTCCTGTACGGCGAGTTCCACGGCCTTAATCGCGGCAGGATCCAGTGCGGAGGTGGGTTCATCCAGAAACAACACTGCCGGTGAAAGCGACCAGGCACGTGCCAGTGCCAGGCGTTGTTTCTCGCCGCCGGACAGCACCCGCGCAGGCGTGTCGGCGCAGGAGGAGAGGCCAAACCGGGCCAGGGCTTCGAGAGCCAGCTCTGTGCGCAACTTGCGTGGCACATTGTTGACCGCCAGTGCGTGCCGGAGGTTGGCCAGCGCCGAACGGCGCAAAAGGATCGGCGTCTGGAAAACCATGGCCTGGCGGGGCGCGCTGGCGCCTGACCAGCTCACGGCGCCCTCCGTCGGTGTGAGCAGTCCGTGCGCCAGTCGCAGCATGAGGCTTTTGCCGGCGCCATTGGGGCCCATCACCAGCGTGGGGCCGGGTCCGTCAAGCTTGAACGAACAGGGGCCAAAAAGCCGGTGGCCGAAAGGGTTGAACTCGACGCTCTCGAATTGCAGCGACGGCGGTGCACTGAGTTCGATCGGGTTGTTAACGGGCACGTTCAGTGAAGTCATCCCATGCGCCTTTTAGCCGTTTCACTCAAAATGTAGGCCGTGGCGTTGATCACCATGACCAGTGTCAGAAGGACAATGCCCAGGCCCAACGCCAGGGGCAGGGCACCCTTGCTTGTCTCCAGCACAATGGCCGTGGTCATGACCCGGGTCACGCCATCAATATTGCCGCCTACCATCATGACAGCGCCCACTTCTGCGCTGGCCCGGCCGAACCCTGCGAGCAGAACAGTCAGCAAGGCAAAGCGGGCGTCCCACAACAGGGTGGGCATCATCCGCGCCCGGGACATGCCCAGCGATACGAACTGTTCCCGGTACTCACCCAGTAACTCCTCCACTTTCTGGCGCGAGAGCGCGGCGAGAATGGGCAATACCAGTATCACCTGCGCAATCACCATGGCGCTGGGCGTGAACAGAAGGCCCAGTTCACCCAGAGGTCCGGCCCGCGATAACAGCAGGTAAACGCCGAGCCCGGCCACAACCGGAGGCAACCCCATCAAGGCATTCAGCGCAACAACCACACCGCCGCGCCCGGGGAATTGCCACAATGCAACTGCCGCACCCAGGGGAAACCCCAAAAACGCCGCTATCAGGACCGCCAGAAGCGAAACCTGTAGCGAAAGCACCACGATCTGGTACAGCGAAGCGTCGAGGTTCACCAGTAGCGACAGCGCCACGTAAAACGCATTTTCTTCCACAGCTGCGTCTCCTTTAATGTTGAGCATCGTGGCGTTTTTAACTACGCTTTGCACAGCATGCTGAAAAATATGCAGTCAAAAACAGCCTGATGCTTTACCTGATCCTCCGGAGATTCTGATGCCCCTTCCCGCCTACCTCACTACGGCCGAGGCTGCTGAGTATCTGCGCCTGAAAGAACGCAAGGTCTATGATCTCGTCAGCCAGGGTGTTATTCCCTGCGTTCGGGTCACAGGAAAGCTATTGTTCCCGCGCCAGCGTATTGATTTGTGGTTGATGAACCACCTTGAAGGTGACGATGCGATCAGTGCTCCAACGCTGCCGGTGCTAGTGGGTAGCCAGGACCCGCTGCTGGAGTGGGCGGTAAAGGAGAGCAACGCCGAGCTTGCCATGTTGTGCCAGGGTAGCGGCGATGGGGTTCAGCGCCTGGTGGACGGGCGCGCGATGGTCGCTGGCATGCACATCTGGCACGCGGAGAGTGAGCGATACAACGATCCGGCCACCCTGGGTTTGACTGGCATGAGGGACCTGGTGCTGATTCGCTGGGCCAAGCGCCAGCAGGGGCTCCTCCTGGCGCCCGGCAACCCTCACGGACTCACGCGGCTTGAGGATATCGCCCGACCAGGCCTTCGCCTTGCCCACCGCCAGCCCGATGCCGGTGTCAGCCATCTGCTGCAGGGGCTGCTTGCCCGCCATCGTATAGATGGCAGTCAGCTTACCTGGGCCGCCCATCCCTCGCTCAGTGAGGACGATCTGGCACTGGCCATTCGCCAGGGGGAGGCGGATGTGGGCGTGGGTATTGAAGCGGCTGCCAGGCGCCAGGGGCTGGCATTTATTCCCCTGCAGCAGGAGCACTTTGACCTGGCCATGCGCAGGCGCCATTACTTCGAGCCGGCCATGCAGCGTTTGCTGGAGTTCGCCCGTTGCGAGCGTTTTGTTCAGCGCGCCGAGGCGTTGGGGGGGTATGATATAAGTGAGCTTGGTAAAGTGATGTATAACGCTTGAACCACAACAATAAACAGACCAATCAGGCAGGAGCCCGCATGGGTTCGACCGGAATGCAAGGTTCGAACGGACACAAGCGTTCGGCCGGAAAGAATCTTATTCACGAACTCAGTGGTGCGCTGGGGGATATCGGCACCTTGCTGCCGCTGAGTCTCGGGGCCATTGGCGTGGCAGGACTGGCGCCGGTACCGGTGCTGCTGGGGTTTGCCGTCTTCTATATCGCGACCGGGCTTTATTATCGCCTGCCAGTACCCGTGCAGCCCATGAAAGCGGTGGCCGCGCTCCTGCTTACCACCCAGGTCAGTGCCCAGAGCCTTATCGCCAGTGGCGTTCTGATCGGTGCCATTCTCTTGCTTCTGGGTTCAACCGGGTGGATCAACCGGGCGGCCCGCCTGGTGCCGGGGTCGGTGCTGAGCGGCCTTCAGCTGGGGCTGGGTTTGTTGTTAGCCAGCATGAGCCTGGAACTGATGGCCACTTCTCTGCCGTTGGGCCTCGTTATCCTTGCGTTGCTGGCCATCACCCTGAAACTTTTCCCCAGTTGGCCTGCGGCACTGCTGGGCCTTGCTCTGGCCATGGTTCTCGGGGCCCTGCTAGGTTCGCCCGGGCTGCCGTTGCCGGCTGATCCGGCGATCTTTTCTATGCCCCAGTTGCCGTCAATGGATGAATGGCAGCAAGGCTTTTCCATCCTGGTGCTGCCACAACTGGCGCTGACCATCACCAACGCCATCGTTCTGACGGCCCTGGTGGTTGGGGATTATTTCGGGGATCAGTCACACCGGGTCTCGCCAGCACGTCTGTCGGTGACAACAGGCCTGGCCAATCTCTTCCTGGTACCGTTCGGTGCGCTGCCCATGTGCCACGGCGCGGGTGGTGTGGCGGCTCATTACCGCTTCGGCGCCAGGACTGGCCTGGCGCCGGTTCTGTTGGGCACCGGTTTGCTCCTGATCGCATTCGTGCCCGGCGGTCTGTCGTTCATCGCCGCCGTTCCCGCGGCCGGTCTCGGTGCCCTGCTAATGGTGGCGGCTGTCGAGCTTGGCCTGACCAAGCGTCTCTGGGTCGCCAAACCTTCCTGTTGGCCAGTGATCGGGATAACGGCACTGGTCACCTTCTGGGCCGATCCGTTTTTCGGATTCCTGGCCGGGGTTGCTTCGGAGACTTTCAGGGCCGCCTGGGTGCGGGGAAGGATTAGCGGTGCTCATCAGGACTGAGAGCATCGTCCGAATCGGATAACACACCCCGAATGCCAACGTTTTTATCCTGCGGATCAAACAAAGCGCCCGGATTCAGGATGCCCTGAGGATCCAGGAAGTGCTTGCCCGCCGCCAGGGTCTGACGAAACAGCGGTGATGTCTGCTGCTCATAGCCAAAGCGATGATCCCGGCCAACGGCGTGGTGATGTGTGACGGTAGCGCCTTGCTCGGCCAGCACTTCCATGGAGATGCGCTTGAGCTGTTTCCACTTTTCCAGGGCCTTGCCCAGATCGCCGGTAGTGTCGCCCACGCAATAAAACGTGAAATAGGGCGCAGGCCCGTCCGGGTAAACATGGGTAAAGCGGCAGGAGAATGAAAATGGTCGTTGCGTGATCTCGCGAAGCGCGGACTCCATGGTTGATCTTACTGCCTTGTAAAGGCTCGGGAACCTGTCCCAGGTGATCGCGGTTTCGAAGGTGTCGGCAATCATGCCCATGGCGGTTAATCGATTGCGCCAGTAGGGCATTCGGATAAAGGCATTTCTCCAGGACTCGGCTTCGCTGGACCCTTTTTCTGCATGATCCGGGTTATAGCTAATGCCATCTTTTTGCAGAACACCGCCATGTTCTTCGGCAATGGCGACGGCCCGCTCGATTTTCTGGTCTTGCGGATGATCTGCGGATTCGAAACCAAGAACCAGAATGGCGCAGGGTTTGTCAGCGATCCGGTTGATCACCACTTCGGCCTCATCCAGTAGACGGCAATTCGACGGGAATAAACCCGATTGCGCGATCTGTCTGACAGCATCGACACCGTTCATGAAGCGATCAAAGCGGACGGACGCCGTGGCCCGCCACTTTGGTCGATGCTGTAATCGCATGGTGGCTTCGGTAATGATCCCCAGCGTACCTTCTGAGCCACAGATCATGCGGTCTGCCGAAGGGCCCGCGCCTGAGCCGGGCAGAGCGCGGGTCTCGATGATGCCTTTTGGCGTGACCAGCCGGGTTGCTTCCACCATGTCTTCGATGTGCGTGTATACGGTCGCAAAATGGCCGCCAGCGCGGGTTGCCAGCATGCCGCCCAGACTCACGAACGGAAAGCTCTGTGGCTAATGGCGCAGTGTCAAACCATGTTGCTTCAGTTGCCGCTCGAGATCCGGGCCTTTGATTCCTGCCTGGATCCGGGCGCGACGACTGATAGGATCAATCTCCAGAATCTGGTTCAGGTTTTCCATATCGACACTGATCGTCGCCTGGTAGGTGTCGCCAACATCGGGCTCAACGCCGCCGCAGACACTGGTGCCGCCACCGAACGGGATCAGTGCAATATTGTCTTCGGCCGCATAGCGAAACAGTTGCTGGATATCGTCTTCCGTCTTGGGAAAGGCGACGGCATCGGGCGGGTTGGGCACTTTCCGCATCAGCATCCTGGCCATGTCGGCGTAGGACTTCCCGTAGCTGTGCACCAGGCGGTCGTAGTTCGTAGTGGAAATGATGTCTGAGAGATGCTCGGGAACAGAAAGCAACCGGGATGCTGGGAGGTCAAAGTCTTCAACCTTTGGTGGCTCAATCTCCACCAGGCCTTCCGGCACCAACATTTTCGTAACGGTCTCGATCATGGCGTGTTCTTCGGGATGCAGATCCTCATCCGCATAGCCCCAACCCCAGAATCGCAGGGGTTTGCGCAGAGATTTGGTGCCGGACTCAGACATCGGATTCTCCATCAATGAGGGGTCTGCCCCCGTTACTCTGAACACTTCATCTGTTGAAATGATATCCTCGTACACCGCTATCAAGTACGCAAATCAATCCTGAATGCCGACATCGTTCAGGCCGACTTTTACCAAGAAACCCGGAGTTTGAGTCTTACTCATGAGAGTTATTATTCGCTATTTTTTTCGCACCCTGCGTCTGGTACTGACGCCCTTCATGCTGCTCAGTGAAAAGCTCAGCACGCCTGAAAGCGTGACCCGCAGTGCTGAAGAGCAAGCCCGCGCCGACGAGGCCAGCAAAAATCTCGCCCTGTACCAGTTCAAGGCCTGCCCGTTCTGCATCAAGGTAAGAAAGGAAATCGCACGGCTCGGTCTGAACATTGAAACCCGCGACGCCCAGCATGACCCGGAACATCGTGCGGCGCTGGAAGCCGGCGGCGGCCAAATCAAGGTGCCCTGCCTGAAGATTCATCAGGAGGATGGCAGTGATCGTTGGCTGTATGAGTCTGGCGAGATCAAGGCGTGGCTACAGGAGCGGTTTGAGCCGGCCTGATTGCCGTTGCTGATTTTTGGAGAGGGCGTTAGCTAGTCACGATCATTCCCCTGGGATGTTCGATTCCAGGGATATGTCGATGAGTTCATGCTGAAGCTTTTTCAGAAGGTGAAGCAGGCTGACGCCGTCATCAAAACTCATCCCCTGCATGGCCTGTCTGTAAAATTCGGCAATAGTGTCCTGAAGTCGATTCCAGAAAGTGCGGCCAGATTCGGTAAGAACCACGAGTCGAGCTCGGCGATCCTGGGGATCCGGTATCCGAACAACATGCCCGTCTCGTTCCATTCGTTTGAGCACGCCATCGAGGTTTTGGCGACTGACGTAGAGGTACTCTTTCAGTTGGTTGAATGAGGTGCCATCTTCGAATCCTTCTCGAGATAATGCACCCAGTACTGCCCACTGCACGGCGCTGATGCCCATTTCATTCTGAACCTGGCGTTGCAGGATGTTTCCTGTCTGGAACAGACGGAAAAACAGGCGGTTGGGGATGCCTCCGGATTCGTTGACGATCATTTCGTATCCCGTTGGTAAAGAATGGTTCGCAAGACGTTTGAGTCTATTCATCAACGATATCTTCACATAGATCCGGGGTGATCTTCCGCATTTTCTTGGGTCACGCCGGAGGAGCAGGGCACTGTGAATCCGGAGTTTCCTGAGATCTCGCAGGAAACTCCGTAGTCGCAGTCTTCACTCAGTTGGTGATCAGCTTGCACTTGCTCTCGGAAAGCGGTCGGAACGCTTCGTCGCCGGGAATAGTTCGAACGATCTTGTACAGATCCCACTCGCCGGTAGATTCTTCCGGAGTTTTCACCTGAGCCAGAAACATGTCATGAACCATGCGGCCGTCCTCACGGATACGACCGTTTTTGGCAAACATGTCGTTGATCGGAGTCTCTATCAGATGCTGGCGGACAGTTTGGGAGTCATCCGAGCCAGTAGCTTCCACCGCCTTCAGGTATTGCATCGTGCTGGAGTAGATGCCCGCATGCACCATGGTTGGACGGGTGCCGGTCTCTTCCATGAAACGATCAGACCATTCACGAGTCTCGTCGTTCATGTCCCAGTACCAACCGGTAGTAAGCTGCAGCCCCTGAGCCGCCTGGGGACCGAGAGCGTGTATGTCACTGATAAATACGACAAGCCCGGCAATGGTCTGGCCTGACTGGGTAATACCGAATTCTGCCGCAGTGGTGATCGCATTGGTGGTATCTGCACCGGCGTTTGCCAGAGCGATGACATCGGCGCCAGAAGCCTGGGCCTGCAAAATAAATGAAGAGAAGTCAGGAGTCGGGAATGGATGGCGGATGCTTCCCAGAATCTTACCACCATTGGCTTCTACAACCCGTGTGACGTCCGCCTCCATGGCATGACCGAAGGCATAGTCTGCGGTCAATATGTACCAGGATTTGCCGCCTTCCTGAACGATTGCGGTTGGAGTGCCAATGGACAGTGCGTAGGTGTCATAGACGTACTGAATATGATTTGGGGTGCAGTGTTCGTTGGTGATGCTTGAGGCTGCGGAGCCGGAGATCAGTCCCAGTTTGTTGTTCTCCTCAAGGATCTTCGTGGTGGCGATTGTCACAGAAGAGGCCACCAACCCGCCAACCATGTCGACTCCGTCATTCTCTACCCAGCGTCGCACGGTGCTGGAGGCAACGTCCGGGCTGTTGCGGTCGTCAGCACTGACTACCTCAATCGCGGCATTGTTGACCTTGCCACCAAAATCAGCAACCGCCATTTCCATCGCCGTCAAACCATTCGGGCCGGCAAGGTCACGGTACGTGCCGGACATGTCAGCGAGATACCCAAGCTTAACCGTATCTCCAGATATGGCAGCCTGGGCACTGCCTGCCATAAGAATTGAGGCAACGACTGAGGGCAGAATCTTTTTTGTATTTTTCATTGTTCCATCTCCGCTACGAAACTTGTTTTGGTTTGGGTTCTTGTTGCTTTTGTCAGGTTGATCAGTTTGATTACTTCGGTAGGTATTCCTTCGCGATGATGTTTTTCATGATCTGGGCTGTGCCATCGCCAATCTGAAGACCAAGAACATCTCTCAGGCGCTGGGCAAACGGCAGGTCCTCACCCCAACCGGTGTGACCGTGGGCCAGCAGGCACTGTTTAACCACATCAAAGGCCAATTTCGGCCCCCACCATTTATTCATGGCGGCTTCGGCGTTATGGGGCAGGTTGTTGTCCTTGAGCCATAGTGCGTGGTAGCACTGCATGCGGGCCGCATGAACATAGGTCTGGTATTCCGCCAGCGGATGGGTCAGGCCCTGGAACGCGGACAGGTTCTGGCCGAAGGCGGTTCGCTCGGTCAGCCACTGCCAGGTTTCATCCAGGGATTGTTGCGCGACGGCCAGGCACTGCAGGCCGATCAGGGCACGGCTGTAATCAAAACCCTGCATGACCTGTTTGAAGCCTTTACCCTCGTCGCCCATCATGTTGACGGCGGGCACTTCCACGTTATCGAAGAAAATCGAGCCGCGACCGATGGCGCGCTGGCCGTTGTCCTCGAACCGGGTGGTGGTGATGCCCGGGCTGTCCATGGGCACCAGGAACGCACTGATGCCGGAGGCGCGCTGCTCTACCGTGCCGGTGCGGGCGAACACCACCGCCACGTCGGCCTGGTCGGCCATGGAGATGGAGGTTTTCTCGCCGTTGAGCACGTACACGTCGCCCTTCTTCTCCGCCTTCAGGCGCAAGTTGGCAGCGTCGGAACCGCCGTGGGGTTCAGTCAGGGCAATGCACGCCACCTTCTGGCCGGAGGTCATGCCGTGCAGCCACTCCTTCGCCAGGTCCGGCGCGGCGTGGCTGGCAATGATCTGTCCGTTCAGGGAAGTCAGCAGGGGGATGTAGCCAACGTTGAAATCTCCTTTGGAGATTTCCTCGATGATCAGGCCACTGGTAACACAGTCCATGCCGCTGCCGCCGAACTCTTCCGGCAGTTCGCCACCAAGCAGCCCCATCTCGCCGAGCTGGCGGATGACATCCTTTTCGATGACGCCTTCCTGATCCCGCTTGCGATAGCCCGGAGCCAGCACCTCGGCGCTGAAGCGGGCCACAACGTCGCGAATCGCGTTCTGTTCTTCATTGAATCCGAAATTCATGGTGTTCTCCGGGAGTGTCTATGCCCCGGTGACGGGTGGCCACCGGGTCGGTCTGCTTACTTGTAGAATTTCCGGAAGTCCGGCTTGCGCTTTTCCTTGAAGGCTTTCACGCCTTCTTTGGACTCTTCGGTGTCGTAATACAGGCTCAATGCCTGCATCCCAAGGGCACCGATGCCGGCAATGTTGTCGCTGTCGGCATTGAACGAGCGCTTGGCGATGGTGAGAGCGGTGGGGCTCTTCTCAAGGATTTCCTCACACCACTTCTGCACTTCCTCATCCAGCTGCTCCGGTGGCACCACGGCGTTGACCAGGCCCCAATCCAGTGCCTGCTGTGCACTGTACTTGCGGCACAGGTACCAGATTTCCCGGGCGCGCTTCTCACCCACGACCCGCGCCAGGTAGGCGGTACCGAAGCCGGGATCGACGGAGCCGACCTTGGGGCCGACCTGGCCGAAAATGGCCGTTTCCGAGGCGATGCTCAGGTCACAGATCACGTGCAGCACGTGGCCACCGCCGATGGCGAAGCCGTTGACCCGGGCAATCACCGGCTTGGGTACTTCCCGGATGGTGCGTTGCAGCTCTTCCACGGGCAGGCCAATTAGACCGCGGCCGTCGTACTGGCCTTCGTGGGCGCCCTGGTCGCCGCCGGTGCAGAAGGCTTTTTCACCAGCCCCGGTGAACACGATGACGCCGATGTCCTTGTTCCAGCCGGCGCGGTTGAAGGCGTCTAGAAGCTCCATGCAGGTCTGGCCACGGAAGGCGTTGTAGCGCTCCGGACGGTTGATGGTGATGGTGGCAATGCCGTCGGTTTCGTCGTACAGGATATCTTCGTAATTCATGATCTGTTCTCCGTGTTCGTGAAAATGGGCGCTTAGCCGGCCATGGTCAGGCCGCCGGACACGCTGATCACCTGGCCGGTGATGAAGTTGGCGTCGTCACTGGCCAGCAGGGCGATGATGCCGGGGTAGTCTTCCGGTTGGGCCAGGCGCTTCATGGGCACCGCGTTGCGGAAGGCTTCCAGTAGCTTCTCGGGATTTGGGGCGGTTTCCGCCACGCCCTTGAGCAGCGCGGTGTCGGTGGGGCCGGGGCAGACCACGTTCAGGCACACGTTCTTGGTGGCCAGTTCCCGGGCCACGGTTTTGCTGAAGCCCACCAGGCCGGCCTTGCAGGCGGCGTAGACGGATTCACCGGAGGAGCCGACCCGGGCGGCGTCAGAGGCCACGTTGATGACCTTGCCACCACCGGCAGCGATCATTTTCGGCAGCACCACGTGGTGCATGTTGAGGGCGCCGGTGAGGTTCACTGCAATCAGCTGGTCCCAGAGCTTGGGCTCGGTTTTCAGGAACGGCATGAAGCGGTCGAAACCGGCGTTGTTGACCAGCACCGTGGGCACGCCCAGATCGCTTTCGATAGCCGCCACCGTCTCGGTAATAGCCGCATAATTGGTGATATCGGCGGCGTAGGCGCGGGCCTTGCCACCGGCTTCGGTGATCAGGTCCACCGTGGCCTGGGCTGTGGCTTCGTCACGGTCCAGAACCGCAACCAGGCTGCCTTCTTCGGCGAAGCGCAGGGATACGGCGCGGCCGATGCCGCCACCACCACCGGTAACAATGACTGTTTTTCCGTTAAGACCTTTCATCGGTTGTTCTCCTGTTGCTCAGAGTAATGGGTCGGGTCAGGCGCGTTTGGCCGGCTCCAGGCGCACTTCTTTCGCCTGTTCCCGCAGTTTGAATTTCTGGATCTTGCCGGATGCGGTGCGAGGCATGGCCTCGATCACTTCCAGGTACTCGGGCAGGTAGTTTTTGGACAGTTGCTGCTCGGTCAGATAGGTCTTGACCTGGTCCAGGGTAAGGTCGGTGGCGTTCTCGTCGAGGGTGACGTAGGCGCACAGGCGCTCACCCAGGCGCTCGTCCGGGCAACCCACCAGGGCTACATCGACAATGCCGGGGAACTTGTAGAGCAGGTTCTCCACCTCCACGACCGGAATGTTCTCGCCGCCGCGGATGACCACATCCTTGGTGCGGCCGGTGATGCGGATGTAGCCGTCCTTGTCTATGCGTGCAAGGTCCCCGGTATTGAACCAACCGGCTTCGTCCACGCCATAGAGTTCGGGGCGCTTGAGGTAGCCGACAAACAGGCTGGAGCCCCGAACCAGCAGGCTGCCTTCCTCACCGGCAGGCAGTTCGTTGCCCTGGAAGTCGGTGACTTTCACGTCCATGTAGGGCAGGGCCTTGCCGTCGGACTGGCTGGCCCGCTCGGCGGGATCTTCCGGGCAGGTCATGGTGACCGCGCCGTTCTCGGTCATGCCCCAGGCCGAGACAATCTTTGCCTTCAGAACCTTGCCGGCCTGTTCCACCACGGCACTGGGGATGGGGGCGCCGGCTGAGACAAAGATCCGCAGGGAATCCAGTTCGCCCTCGTGCTTGGGTGCGGTTTTCACCAGATCCGCCAGGAACGGTGTGGCGGCCATGGTGAAGGCCGGCTTCTCGGCGGCAATCACCTTGCAGACGTAGTCTGCGTCCCAGATGTCCTGGAGGATGGCGGTGGTGCCCAGGTAAATGGGCATCATGATGCCGTACATGAAGCCGGTCTGGTGGGCCACCGGGGAGGCCATTAACACCTTGTCGTCCGAGCTCAGGTGCAGGCGGTCGGCGTAAGGACGCACATTGGAAAACAGGGTGTTGGAGGAGTGCATGACCCCCTTGGGTTCGCCGGTGGTACCGGAGGTGTAAAGGATCTGGATGGCGTCGTCGGCGGTGAGTTGGCGCTCGGCAAACAGGGCCTTGGTGTCTTGCTTTTCTTCCCAGGGGGTCTCCGTGAGACGTTGTTCAAAGCTACGCTCGCCCTCTCCCCCGATGACCAGCAGGGTTTCGAGATCCGGCAGCTCCCCCCGAATACCGTCAATCATGGCCTCGTAGTCAAAGCCACGAAAGACCTTTGGTATTACCAGCAGTTTGGCCTCGCCATGCTTGAGCATGAAGCGCAGTTCCCGCTCCCGGAAAATAGGCATGAGCGGATTCAGAATCGCGCCGATGCGCATGCAGGCCAGATGCAGGGCGGTGGTCTGCCACCAGTTCGGTAGCTGGCAGGCCACCACGTCGCCTTTACCGATGCCCATGCCGGCCAGGCCGGCCGCCATGCGGGTGACTTTGTTATTGAGTTGCCGATAAGTGAGGGCGGTGCGGGTGTCGCTGGTGACCTGGTAGCCGACGATGGCTTCCCGGTCTGGAGTGCTGGCGACTGCCTGATCCAGGTAGTCGGTAATGAGTTTGTCGTTCCAGGCGCCGCTTTCCAGCATGGCGTCACGGCGTTCCGGATTGAGAGTGATGCCTGTATCCATCTGATTCACCTGTTGTGTCCGGTTTGTTTTTGTTGGGTGGCCAGCCCGCATAAGCAGGTCGTTGCCTTGTCAGTTTCAACATACGCCTTCTCAAAATATTATGTCAACATGTTGCCTTAAAAAATATTCGGGTGTAGCCTCTGAAAATCGGACAAATAAGCTTCCATAGCTTTTATAAAGAAGTAATAAGAAAAAATCTGTTAGTGGAGGTGGTTATGGAGTACAGCAACATATTGCTTGAAAAGCACGACGCTGTGGCCCTGGTCAGACTCAACCGACCAGAGGTCTACAACGCGTTGAACAACGCGCTGATGAACGAACTGACTTCCGCTCTGGAAGTCCTGGAAGCGGATGAGGCCATCCGCGCCGTTGTCATTACCGGCAACGAGAAAGCCTTTGCCGCCGGCGCGGATATTGCCGAAGTCCATGCCCTGGACTTTTCCCGGGCCTACCGTGAGCGCTTCATCTCCGCCAATTGGGAAACCGTGACCCGATGCCGAAAGCCGGTGATTGCCGCGGTGGCCGGCCTGGCACTCGGCGGTGGCTGTGAACTGGCGATGATGTGTGACCTGCTGATAGCCGCCGATAACGCCCGCTTCGGCCAGCCGGAAGTGAAGATTGGCACCCTGCCCGGAGCCGGTGGTACCCAGCGGCTGGCCCGGGCCATTGGCAAGGCCAAGACTATGGACCTGTGCCTGACCGGTCGAATGATGGATGCGCAGGAAGCTGAGCGCAGTGGTCTGGTCAGCCGGGTCGTGCCAACTGACGATCTGCTTGATACGGCCATGGCGGTAGCAGGGGAAATCGCCGGCTATTCGCAGATGGCCACCATGATCAACAAGGATGCGGTTAATCAGGCGTTCGAGACCCCTTTGAGAGCGGGCGTTGAATACGAACGCCGGCTGCTGTGGTCCAGTTTTTCCAGCGAGGATCGAAGCGAGGGTATGACTGCTTTTCTCGAGAAACGTCAGCCCCAGTGGAAGCACCGTTAACCTTTACAAGCTCAGGAGCGATTATGGATATTCATTTCACCCCCGAAGAGCTGGCTTTCCGCAGTGAGGTGCGGGCGTTTCTGGGACAGAATCTGCCGGCCGACCTTGCAGAGAATGTCCGTCTGGGCCGTCGACTTGCCAAAGAGGATCATCAGCGCTGGCAGAAGATTCTTAACCAGAAGGGTTGGTATGCCGTCAACTGGCCGGTCGAGCATGGCGGTACCGACTGGTCCGTGGTGCAGAAGCACATTTTTGACGAGGAGTGCGCCGCCGCTGGAGCGCCCAGATTGGTGGCGTTCGGCGTCAACATGGTGGCACCGGTAATCATCAAGTTCGGCACCCAGACCCAGAAGGATTACTACCTGCCGCGGATTCTGCGCAGCGAGGACTGGTGGTGCCAGGGCTATTCCGAGCCCGGCGCCGGCTCCGACCTGGCCAGCCTGAAAACCCGCGCCGAGCGGGATGGCGATCATTACCTAGTCAACGGTCAAAAGACCTGGACCACCCTGGGCCAACATGCCAACCGGATCTTCTGCCTGGTTCGCACCGATCCTTCCGCCAAGAAGCAGGAGGGCATCTCCTTCCTGCTGATCGACATGGATACGCCAGGCATTACTGTGCGCCCGATCATCACCCTCGATGGTGAACACGAGGTCAACGAGGTGTTCTTCGACAACGTTCGGGTGCCGGTGGAAAACCTGGTTGGTGAGGAGAACAAGGGCTGGACCTGTGCCAAGTATCTGCTCACCCACGAGCGTACTGGCCAGGCCGGTATCGGCCAGTCAAAAGCGGCGCTGTCACACCTCAAGCAGATTGCCAGTGCCGAGACGGTGGCCGGCCAATCACTGATTGACGATCCCCTGTTCCGCGCCCGGATTGCCGAGTTGGAAATGCGCCTGCTGGCGGTGGGGATGAGCACCCTTCGCATTCTGGCCGCCACCCGCGATGGTGGGGTGCCAGGGGCGGAGAGCTCGTTGCTGAAGATTCAGGGCTCGGAGATCCGTCAGGCGATCACCGATCTGATGCGCAAGGCGCTCGGGCCGAACGCGCTGCCGTTCCTGGAGCCGGAGCTGGAACCCGACTTCCATGGCGAGCCGTTGTATCAGGATTACGGCGCGTCGCCGGCCAGCCAGTACTTCAATCTGCGCAAGCTGTCTATCTACGGCGGGTCCAACGAAATTCAGAAGAACATCATCGCCAAGCTGGTTCTGGAGCTGTAGGAGGGGACTATGAATTTTGAACTGAACGAAGAGCAACAGATGCTGGCTGATACGGTCGAGCGTCTGGTCCGCAACACCTACAGTTTTGAGCAGCGGGAGGCATTCTACCAGAGCCCCCGGGGTTACAGCCCGGAGTTCTGGCGCCAGTTGTCAGAGCTGGGCATTACCTCGGTGCCAATCGCTGCCGAGTACGAAGGCTTCGGCGGCACAGGCGTGGAAAACATGCTGGTGATGAAGGAGCTCGGCCGGGGCCTGTGTCTTGAGCCGTACCTGCATTCCCAGATCTATGCTGCCGGCCTGTTTGAGCAACTGGGTTCCGCCGAACAGCGGCAGTCGATTCTGCCAGCGGTGGCGGCAGGCGAGCGTCTGTTGACGGTGGCCGACGAGGAAGCAGGTAGCCATTACCATCCGGAGGCGATTGAATGCCAGGCGGTGCCCTGTGAACGGGGCTGGCGTCTGAGCGGCCGCAAACGGGTAGTGATCGGCGGCGAGCTTGCCCACACCATCCTGGTCACTGCCCGGATGAGTGATGGTGAAGGTGTAAGCCTGTTTCTGCTGGACCCGGCGGCTGAGGGTGTTTCGCGCACCAGCTACCCCTGCATAGACGGCCCAAGGGCCTGTGATCTTGCACTGGCGGATGTCTACGTCGAGGCGGACAGCCTGCTCGGACCGGCGGGTAAGGCCGCGCCGGCGCTGGCCTATCAGCGTGGCCGTGCGGTTGCCGCGCAGTGCGCCGAGGCGGTAGGCAGTATGGAGGAGGCCTTCCGGCTGACTCTGGACTACCTGAAAACGCGCCAGCAGTTCGGCTCACCGATTGGCCGCTTCCAGGCGCTTCAGCACCGGATGGCGGAAATGCGCGGCGAACTCGAGCTGGCGCGCTCCATGACCATTCTTGCAGCCTGTGTGGCAGACGACCCGGATTCGGAAAGTCGCAGCCGACGGCTTGCTGCTGCCAAGTTCACCGTGGCCCGGGCGTCGCAGCTGATTGCCGAGCAGTCTGTCCAGTTGCACGGCGGTATTGGTATGACCTGGGAATATTCACTGGCCCACCACGCCAAGCGCCTGGTGATGCTGACTCATCAGTTCGGGGATGACGACTTCCACCTCGGACAGTATTCGGCCCTGCTGGAGATACCCCGGCAGGCTTCACAGCAGGTGGCCTGACCACCCGCCATCAAGACAAGATCAACAATCGGAGACAACCGACATGGCCAACCAAGCAAGTTTCAATTGGGAAGACCCGCTGTTGCTGGACCAGCAACTGACCGAAGACGAGCGTATGGTGCGCGAGAGTGCTCGCCAGTTTGCCGAAAGTAAGCTCCGGCCCCGGGTGCTGGAAGCCTTCCGCAACGAACAGACCGACCCGGAGATCTTCCGGGAGATGGGCGAGACAGGCCTGCTGGGATGTACCATTCCCGAGCAATACGGCGGTAGCGGCCTGAATTACGTGTGTTATGGCCTGATCGCTCGCGAGGTGGAGCGGGTGGATTCCGGTTACCGGTCCATGATGAGTGTGCAGTCATCTCTGGTGATGGTGCCCATCTACGAATTCGGTAATGAGGAAACCCGCCAGAAGTATCTGCCCAAACTCGCTTCCGGAGAATGGATCGGGTGTTTCGGGTTGACCGAACCAGACCATGGCTCCGATCCCGGCAACATGGCGGCCCGCGCCCGCAAGGTGGACGGCGGTTACCGTCTGACCGGCAGCAAGATGTGGATCACTAACAGCCCGATCGCTGACGTGTTCGTGGTCTGGGCCAAGGACGACGACGGCGCAATTCGCGGCTTTGTGCTTGAGAAAGGCTGGGAGGGCCTGAGTGCCCCGGCTATTCACGGCAAGGTAGGGCTGCGGGCCTCGATCACCGGTGAAATCGTGATGGACGGCGTGTTTGTGCCGGAAGAAAATGCCTTCCCGGACGTGCGGGGGCTGAAGGGGCCGTTCACCTGTCTGAACTCCGCCCGCTACGGTATTTCCTGGGGTTCCCTCGGAGCTGCCGAAGACTGCTGGCACACCGCTCGTCAGTATGTGCTGGACCGCAAGCAGTTCGGCCGGCCCCTGGCCGCCAACCAGCTGATCCAGAAAAAGCTGGCAGATATGCAGACCGACATCACCCTGGCCCTGCAAGGCTGCCTGCGTCTTGGTCGGATGAAGGATGAGGGCACGGCTGCCGTCGAGATCACTTCCATCATGAAGCGCAATTCCTGCGGCAAGGCCCTGGATGTTGCCCGCCTGGCCAGGGATATGCTCGGGGGGAACGGAATCAGTGATGAATTCGGGGTGGCGCGACATCTGGTGAATCTGGAAGTGGTGAATACCTATGAAGGCACTCACGATGTGCACGCTCTGATTCTGGGTCGAGCCCAGACCGGTATTCAGGCGTTCTTTTGATCATTCCCATCCAGGATTGCCGGTATTGCAGGGTCTGGTCTTTGGGCAGTCCTGCACTGAAATGAGCGTTGGCCTGCTTTTTTGCACCAGGTCAGGGCGAACCCGGGATGCGACTACATCCTGACCTGGCGTGATTGTGCAAAGTGCACAGGTCAGGTGTCATCCACTCTCTCAAATCATGGCCGTGAGGACCACATGGCACAGACGTTGCCATCTTTCTCTCGTGTTTTCATCAAAGAGAGACAAGGCAATGACCTCACAAGTGACTCCTCAGGAACAGGACTACCCGCTCAGCCCGGTGCCCATGGATCAGCGTCGCAGTATCTGGTCCATGGGCCTGGTTCTGCTTGGCTTCACCTTTTTCACCGCCACCATGTGGGCGGGCGGCAGTATCGGTGTTGCATTCGATTTTTCAACGATGCTGCTGGTGCTGGCAGCCGGTAACCTTCTTCTGGGTACCTACGCCGCCATTCTTGGCTACATCGCTGCAAAATCGGGGCTGAATACGGCCCTGATGTCCCGTTTTACCTTCGGTGAGCTGGGTAGCAAACTCTCCGACTTCATCCTGGGCTTTACCCAGATCGGCTGGTACGCCTGGGGCACGGCGACCATGGCCATTCTCCTGGTCAAGCTGACGGGCTTGCCCGAGAGCTGGACCACGCCGCTGATGGTGGTGTTCGGTTTCGGCTTCTGTATCACCGCGTTCATTGGCTACAAGGGGCTGGAAATGCTGTCCCGCTTTGCGGTGCCGGCGATGATTATTTTGGTAGCGGTGAGTATGACAATCGCCACCTCGGACGCCGGTGGATTTTCGGGATTACTCGCCATTACCCCCTCAGACGAAATGACCGTAGCTGCGGCCATTACCATGGTGTTCGGCACTTTCGTCAGTGGAGGCACCCAGGCTACCAACTGGACCCGTTTTGCCAAATCCGGAAAAACGGCGGTCATTGCGACCCTACTGGCGTTCTTCCTCGGTAATGGACTGATGACGCTGATTGGCGCCTTTGGTGCTCTGGTTTACCAGCAGGCGGATATCGTCGATATCATGGTGGCGCAGGGGCTGGCGACCCTGGGTATTCTCATGCTCTTCCTGAATCTTTGGACAACGCAGGATAATACCGTATACAACTTCGCCGTGGCCGGCTGCAATATGATTCGAACCCGCCGGCGCAAGCTGGTGACAGTGGGCGGTGCCGCCATCGGCACAGTGCTGGCTGTTCTGGGTATGTATGAGTGGCTTATCCCGTTCCTGGTGTTGCTTGGAACCTTCATTCCGCCCATTGGCGGCGTCATCATGGCCAGCTATTTCATTGGCTATAAGCGCGAGTACCCGTCACTCGAAACGGCGACCTTGCCCGCGTTCAATATTCCCGGGCTGGCGGCCTATGCCATAGGCTCGGCAGCGGCCTATACCTCGCCATGGATCGCGCCGATTGTTGGCGTACTGGTTGCCGCGGCCAGTTATGGTGTAGTGCTTGTGGTCAGTGAGGCCGTTCGTGATCGCCGGGCCCAGGTTCTGGGAGCGGTGTAAATGGCCCTGACGTGCCGTGACATTCCGGAGCTCCCTGGCCTTGGGGCCATCCATCTGCGGGGTGGGAGTTCCGGCGCAGACAACACGGTGCGCTGGCCTTATCTGGCGGAGAACCGGTCTTTCACCAACTGGGTCAGGGGTGGCGAGCTGGTATTTGTCACCGGTATCAGCCGCCACCGCAGCCCGGCCAATCTGGCCGAGTGCCTCTATGAAGGTCGGGACTGCGGTATATCGGGGCTGGTTGTGCTGACCGGCGATGCCTACATCGGGCAGCTACCGGCCATGTTAAGTCGTCTGGCGGATGAGCTGGCCATGCCGTTGTTTGAGCAGCCTTACTCGCTGCCAATGGTGGATGTGACCGAAACCATCGCCCGGGCGATTGTCGCATCGGAGCGGTCGCAAGAGCCCCGGGAAGGCGGGCTGGCGGAGGCGCTGATAGCCGGTATCGGCAGTCATCAGCTCGAAGGACTTATCCGGCAGTACCTGCCTGAGGTGGAAGCCGGGTTGCTGGACAGTAGTCGAGATCTCCTGGAGGTATGGCTTCAGGAGCGTGGAAACCAGTGCGCCATGGCTGAAGCCCTTGGCTGCCATAGAAATACCATCCGGAACCGGATGAATCGGTTGGTCGCGGAGATGCCTCCGGAGTCTGAACCGAATGAATATTTCAAAACCCTGGTGCTGGCCCATCTGTTGTCGCGGCCATGATTCAAGCCAGCGGAAAATCTGTGTGGAGATGTTATGAGTGAAAATCTGAACGCTATTACCAATGCTCGGTTGCAGGGCCGTGAGGGGTTATTCCGGCTGACCATCACCGATGGAAAATTCAGCAGTGTCACGGCGCAGGATGCGACTGAAAGCGTTGCCGAGAACCAGCTGGACGCCGGCGGAAATCTGGTCGCTCCTCCTTTCGTGGAGCCGCACATCCACCTGGATGCGGCCATGACCGCCGGCGAGCCACGCTGGAACCAGAGTGGTACCTTGTTTGAAGGTATCGAGTGTTGGTCTGAGCGCAAAGCCAGCCTGACTCACGACGACGTGATCGGTCGGGCCGAACAGACGTTGAAGCTGTTTGCCGATAACGGCATTCAGCACGTCCGCACCCACGTGGACGTGACGGACCCCAAGCTGACAGGGCTGAAGGCCATGCTGGAAGTGCGTGAGCGTATGGCTGACACAGTAGACCTGCAGATTGTCGCTTTTCCCCAGGAAGGTCTCTGGTCATTTCCCCAGGGCAAGGAGCTGATGGAAGAGGCGGTTCGTCTGGGGGCCGATGTGGTCGGTGGCATTCCCCATTTCGAATTCACTCGAGATTACGGCGTTGAATCGGTTCAATGGCTGGTGGCGTTGGCCCACAAAAACGACCTTCTCGTAGACGTGCATTGCGACGAGATCGACGATCCCGAATCCCGATTCCTGGAAGTGCTCGCTGCCGAGGCGCTCAAGCTGGATTATGGCTCACGGGTCACCGCCAGCCATACCTGTGCCATGGGCTCGTACAACGACCATTACTGCAGCCGGCTGTTCCGCCTGTTGAAGAAATCCGGCCTGCGCTTCCTGTCGATGCCCACCGAAAGCCTGCACCTGCAGGGCCGCTTCGATGGTTATCCGAAACGTCGTGGCCTGACCCGGGTTCCGGAACTGCTGGATGCGGGACTGAAGGTGGCCTTCGGCCAGGATTCCATCCGCGATCCCTGGTATCCACTGGGCAACGGCAACATGCTCCGTACCCTGGACGTAGGCCTGCACGCCTGCCACATGCTGGGCATGGGTTGGATTGATCGGTCGCTGGAGCTGATCACCGACAACGGTGCTGCAGCATTGGATCTGGACGAATACGGCATCGAGGAGGGACTTCCGGCTCGCTGTGTTGTTCTGCAGGGGCAGTCGCCCTACGAGGTGCTGTTGGGCCAGTTGCCGGTTGCCGCGTCTATTCGTGATGGCCGTGTTCTGATAAACCGGCAGGGTTGATGCCCGTTGAAGTAGAAGCTACAGATTCCCCGGTTTGCTAACCGGGGAATCTGCTCAACTACTCTGGTGTTCAGCGTAGCGACTTCAGGGCCGTTGCCCATTTCGCCATTTCGTCCAGCATGGCATTGGCAGAGCCGGTGTGATGCTCGGCAGGGAGGAAGTTGCGCTGGTCATCCAGTTTCTCCCACGGCATCTGCACCATTACTCCTTCCACCATCGGCATCATTTTCAGCGTAGTAACCAGCTGCTTGGCAACCTGGGCTGAACGGAGTCCACCGGAAACACCGCCGTAGCTGACAAACCCGCAAGGCTTATAGTTCCACTCGTTGTATACGTAGTTCAACGCGTTCGTGAACGATGGCGGCGGGCAAAAATTGTACTCGGGAATGACGAAGACGTAGGCATCTGCCTTATTTACGCTCGCTGACCAGGCTTTGGTGTGCTCATGCTCATATTTCTGCATGCGAGGATGGTTGGCCTCGTCGTAAACCGGAAGCTTGAACTCAGCTAGATCGACCAGTTCGCTGGAAAACGTTCCCTGGTCATTGACCAGAGAATTGAACCAGTGGGCAATGGAAGGGCCGATTCGGCCGGGGCGCGTGCTGCAGATGATGGTTTGTAGTTTCATGGGGTGTCCTTAGATAGCGGCCACAAGCCGTCGAAGGCTGCTTAGTGAATCCGTGTAGGAATGTCTGCTTGGAAAAGCAGCATAAAGGGCGCCTCTTCAAAAAGATAACGGAGTAACCAGTAAGAATTAGTCAAAAATTCTGAGCCTATCAGCCCGCCGCCTCGCTCGACGTTAGCTTCCTATCTCTCTATAATGCCCGGTCTCGCAGGAGAGTGGGCCGTTGGCCCCGCCGAAGGCGCAAACTCCCATAAACGCTCAGGCACAGGTACTGCGAGCATCATCTAACGCCGTCTGGAGAGCGACTGCCACCGCAGTCCACCGAAGGGGCAAGCAGAGCCAGGCTCTGTAAACTCTCAGGTATCAGGGACAGGGGGAGAGGCCACAGAAACTCAGGAGTCCTGTGTGCTGACCTCTATCTATATGATTGCCATTACCGCCGAAGCCATGTCGGGAGCCCTCACCGCCGGGCGGAGGAACATGGATCTGTTTGGTGTCGCTGTAATTGCGTTTTTTACCGCCCTTGGTGGCGGAACTGTCCGGGACATTCTTCTGGGTAATTTCCCAGTCACCTGGACCCAGCACCCTCGCTATATCTACATGACCATTACCGGTGGCCTGGTCACCATCGTGATTGCGCGCTTCATGCGGCATCTGCATCAGTTGTTTCTGGTTCTGGATGCCATAGGTCTGGTGGCTTTTACGGTTATTGGCTGCAATGTCGCGCTCAAGCTGGGCTATGACACCGTGGTGGTGGTCATGGCCGGCATCACAACAGGGATCTTTGGCGGTATCATCCGGGATATCTTATGTAACCGCACCCCGCAGGTGCTGCGCCACGAACTCTACGCCAGCGTTTCACTGATGGTGGCTTTCCTGTACCTGACCTTGCTTCGCCAAGGGGTGGGCGAGAATGTCACTCTTTTGGCCGCTTTCAGTCTCGGGCTGCTTCTGCGTATGGCGGCCATTCGCTGGGGGTTGTCGTTGCCAGTATTCAGCTATTCGCAGACACGCTGGGAATGAGCGCGATGTGGGTTTGAGAAAGCCCTCGAATTGTGGGCATGGTCTAGCCTCAGACCTTTTCATCGTTTCATTTCCTCGTGAACTGAGCTAACGTAGCTTGCTAAGATTTTTCCTTTTTCAGAGTCGCTGAGTTTCAAAATGAAAACCGGTTTTTACTTCATCCATTCCGTTTTATCAGCGGCGGCATTTCTGGCTGCCGGGCCTCGCCGTATTTGCCATTCCTTTCGCTGAATTCGTCGAATCCCTCGTCGAATTCGGCGAAACCCTCTGAACACATCCCCTAACTGAACCTTGCCTTGCGGGCCTATAGGAGTCGGTATGTCCGAACGTCCAGCTATTTATGTCTTAGAACAGGATTTTGATCGTTTATCTGCGATGTTGGAGAAACAGCTACATGGCACTGAAACAGCCGAAGCGCTTGCGCTCGAGCTTGATAGAGCAACTCTGGTTGATGCCGAAAAGCTGCCTTCCGGCACCGTCACCATGAATTCTCTGGTCCATTTTAAAAATGAGAGTAACGACGCCGAGTACACGAAGAGACTCGTGTACTCGACCCCGCGAGACGGAAGCGAGGAGTGTGTATCCGTCCTGGCTCCGGCGGGTGCAGCCTTGCTGGGTCTTCGGGTAGGCGATCGTATTGATTGGCCTTTGGCTGGAAAGAACCAGCTGCGTCTGAAAATTATCCATGTGACTCACGCAAACTGAACGAGGAAGATGCATGCACCAGAAAGCCCCCCTTGACCAGCTGTATGAGCAGGTCGTCCTGAGAAATCCCGCGGAACCTGAATTTCATCAGGCCGTTCTGGAAGTTCTCGACTCGCTGGCGCCGGTGATTGCCAAGCATCCCGAGTATAAGGAAGCGAAGCTCCTTGAGCGTATTTGCGAACCAGAGCGGCAAATCATTTTCAGGGTCCCCTGGGTGGATGACTCTGGTACCGTGCAGATCAACCGGGGGTTTCGCGTTGAATTCAACTCGGCCCTTGGGCCCTACAAGGGGGGCTTGCGGTTCCATCCTTCCGTCAATCTGGGCGTGGTGAAATTTCTGGGTTTCGAGCAGATCTTCAAGAACTCTCTGAGCGGTATGCCGATCGGCGGAGGCAAGGGTGGTTCCGACTTTGATCCCAAGGGCCGATCTGACAATGAGATCATGCGGTTTTGCCAATCCTTCATGACCGAACTGTATCGGCATATTGGCGAGTACACCGACGTGCCAGCAGGCGACATCGGCGTAGGAGCCAGGGAGATTGGTTTTCTGTTCGGGCAATACAAGCGCCTCACCAACCGTTACGAATCTGGCGTGCTGACTGGTAAGGGCCTCGGATGGGGCGGTGCTCGTGTGCGCAAGGAAGCGACAGGTTACGGAACGGTTTATTTTGTCCGGGAGATGCTGGCGGCTCAAGGTTCCGATCTGGAGGGCAAGGACGTGGTAGTTTCCGGCTCCGGGAACGTCGCAATTTATGCGATGGAGAAGGTTCAGCAGTTTGGGGGCAGGGTGATCGCCTGCTCCGATTCCAGTGGCTACGTTTACGACCCGGCCGGAATCGATGTTGGGCTGGTTCGCCAGATCAAAGAGACGGAACGCGGCCGAATCAGCGATTATGCCGCCCGGCGGCAGAATGGAAGCGATTACGTGCGCGGGGCGTCCATTTGGGAACTGTCCTGTCAGGTAGCCCTGCCGTGCGCCACTCAGAACGAGGTGACCGGGGGCGACGCGAAGGCGTTGATTCGCAATGGCGTCCTGGCGGTTGCTGAAGGTGCCAATATGCCGTGCACTCCAGACGCGGTGAAGTTGTTCCGCGACGCCGGCATTTTATTTGGTCCTGCAAAAGCGGCTAATGCCGGTGGCGTGGCTACCAGCGCGCTGGAAATGCAGCAGAACGCCTCCCGGGACTCCTGGAGTTTCGATTACAGCGAACACCGCCTTAAGGACATCATGATCGAAATTCACCGCTCCTGTTTTGAAACCGCTGAAGAATACGGCCGGCCGGGAGACTACGTATTTGGCGCCAATACCACAGGCTTTTGCCGGGTTGCTGATGCGATGCTGGCGTTTGGGGTTATTTAAATAGTCTGGAGGCGCCTTCTGTTCGTGTAGCGCAGGCCTGCCCTTTGCCGAGGCGGGACTAAACGGGGTATTCATTAATTCAGAGGTAGCATGACTTCAGTATCGAGATCCGGAGTCTTTTTACTATCCGCAGCGTTCTCCGCAGTTTTTATGGGAACGATCGGTGCCATTTCGGTCTATGCGGGGGTGGGGGCCGAGACGGTTACCTTCTATAGGCTCTTCATTGGGGCCGTTTTGGTGGCGGTTTATCTGCTGGCAACCAGGCAACACAGCAAGATCTTTATGTGGCCCGGTATGAAGGTGTTGGTAACCGGTGCTTTCCTGGCGGGTTTCGTGATGTTTTACATCCTGGCAATGGATTACACCAGTATGGCGAACGCTGTTTTGGTGCTTTATCTGGCACCAGTGACGGCCTCTGTGGCGGCTCATTTCTTTCTCGGAGAGCGCCTCACCTCGGCCAGTGTTGGATTGGTCGGATTCGCGCTGCTGGGCTTCGCCATGATGATGGAATTCAACTTCAACCTGAGTGGACGGGCAGAAGAAGCCATCGGTCTGGCCTATGCTTTCTGCGCCATGCTCTGTTACTCGGCGTTTATGTTAACCAATCGTTCCATGGATGACCGTGTTCATGTGTTCAGCCGCAGTGGTTACCAGATGCTCGCTGGTGCTTTGTGCATGTTGCCGCTGGTGCTGCTGGAGAGCGAAGTCATTTCCGGCGCGCAGTGGGGGTGGTTGATTGCTGCCGGTATTCTGCCGGGTTTCCTGGCCATCCTGTTGGCCGTTATCGCTCTGAGGTCTCTGCCCGCGGCCACGTTCGGCACCCTGGCTTATCTGGAGCCCATTACCGTTGTGGCGCTTGCGTGGATACTGTTTGATCAGGGCCTGAATAGCCTCCAGCTGGCCGGCTGCGCCCTGATCATTCTGGCGGGTATTGCGCAGGCGTTGCTGCTGAACCGACGTTCAGAAGCTGAGGAGATACCGGGAGTGCTTGCGGATCTGGATTCCACGGTGTCGGGAGAGAGTTGAAGTTCCGGGAAATGGCTTGTGGGCCAGAAAATGACGCCTGCCTGCACTAGTGTGGGTTAGGGCTATGATGCATTGATGAACTCAGGAGGACGTGAACGATGAGAACCCTGCTACAGTTGGATTTTCCTTACGACGGCCCGTTTGGCGATGAGATGGCGAGTGCGATGGCCGAGCTTGCCGAGTCTATTGCCAGGGAGCCGGGGTTTCTCTGGAAGATTTGGACAGAAAATCCCGACTCCTGCGAGGCGGGCGGTATCTATCTCTTCGAAGATGAGAGCAGTGCAAGGGCCTATCTGAACAAGCATACGGCCCGGCTGAAAGAATTCGGTGTGCCGAAGGTCAACGGCAAAGTGTTCCAGGTGAACGAGGCCCTTTCCGCCATTGATCACGGTCCGGTCTGAATCATGTTGGCCCCTGCTTCACAAACCTGGCTTTCTGGAATGCGCCTTAAATGCCATGTTCCTGGTTCATTTCAGTTTTGCGAATTCCAGAACCATGGAATGGAACTTGGCTGCCGCCGGTGAAAGCGGCCTCCCGCAACGCTGCAAGACACCATAGCGGGTCCGAAGAGTCTCAATCCCGGATACAGAAACGGTTGTCACCTTTCCGCTATCAAGCAAATCGGCCACTATAGGTCTGGGTGCGATACTGATGGCCTTGCTGCCAGTAACAATGGCCGCAAGCATGGCAATATTGTCGCACTCGATTCTTCGTTTCAGCCCCCCTTGTTGCGCGCTCATGGCCTGAATATTCCGTTCCATATCTTCAGGAACACGTGTCATGGCTATTGGATAATCGAGTAAATCTCCCCATACCACCCCCGTCGCCTGAGCCAACGGGTGATCATGACGACAAAACACAACAACTTCGGGCTGCGGCAAGTGGGTTATTTCCAGATCGGGATCGCCAGACAACTCGCCGGTATCGGCCACAAAGAGCTCTATCTCATGGTCCAACAGCGCAAGGCGTAAATCCTGCCAGTTATCTGTCCGAATGTTGAGGCGGATTCCCGGATACTGATCCACAAACCGGGCACAGACCTTATCCATCAGTGCCAGCGCCGGGTAGGGGCCGGTTCCGATATTCAATTCGCCTGTCTCAAGCTCGTCGATGGCCTCGACTTCCTGTCTTAAAGATTCTGCCGCTGCCAGCAGGCCCCGGACGTGGGGTAGAGCGGCTCGCCCGTGCGCGGTCAAAACCACCCCGAAGCGCCCCCGATCGAACAGTCTGGCCCCGAGTTGGCGCTCCAGTTCCTGGATGCTGCGACTTAAAGCCGGTTGAGACAGGTGCACGACTTCCGAGGCGCGGGCAAAACTGCCGCACTCAACTAACGCCATGAAATGCCGGATGTGTCGTGTGTCCATGGCACTATATCTATGCGTTTTGCGCATATTAAGTCAAGAAACATTGCATTGGATGAACGGAACACCTCGCTTCAAACTGCAGTTACGTGGCGCACGATTCGAAACCAACAAAACCCAGGTGCCGCCAAAAAGAGGAGATTCCGCATGCTACCCCTATTCAAGAAGGCCATGCTGACAGCGTTCGGTGCCGGTTTACTGTTCCCGATGATCGCTCAGGCCGAAACCTCCAAGCCGGCAACGGACGTGACGGCACAGTTAAACCAGGCGGTACTGAATGAGCTGCCGTTTTCCGATACCCGTTCGTTTGAGGACGCTCGCCGTGGCTTCTTGGGTGCGTTGCCTGATGGCAGGGTGCTGGATAATGAAGGTCACGTGGCCTGGGACATGGCGCCCTACGCCTTCCTGCAGGCCGATGCCGCTCCGGATTCAGTCAATCCAAGCCTGTGGCGCATGGCGCAACTGAATGCGATCCATGGGCTGTTCGAAGTGGTCGAAGGCATGTACCAGGTCCGCAACATGGATCTGTCCAATATGACCATCATTGAGGGTGACAGCGGCCTGATCATCATCGACCCCCTTCTGACTCCCGCGACGGCGAGCGCCGGTCTGGAACTCTATTACCAGCATCGAAGCAGAAAGCCCGTGGTGGCAGTGCTTTACACACACAACCATGCGGATCATTTCGGGGGTGTGAAGGGTGTCGTTAATGAGGAGGATGTTCGAGCCGGGAAGGTCCGGATCTATGCTCCAGAGGGGTTTATGGAGCATGCAATTGCAGAGAATGTGATTGCCGGCAACGCCATGACCCGTCGCGCCACCTACCAGTTCGGCGCTGGTTTGACTCCGGGCGTGAGAGGTCATGTCGACACCGGGCTTGGCAAGGCACTGGGTAGCGGTGGGCTCAGCCTTATTGCTCCCACCGATACCGTGCCTGACAACGCCAACCTGACCATCGATGGTATCGAGATTGACTTCCAGATGGCGCACGGCACCGAAGCCGAATCTGAGATGATGATGTATTTCCCTCAGTTCCGTGTGCTCAACACCGCCGAGATCACAAGTCAGCACCTGCATAACATCTACACCATCCGCGGAGCCGCCATTCGCGACGCCAGTTCCTGGTCCAGGTTTATCGACAAGGTACTGGTTCGCTTCGCTGATCGCACGGACATTCTGGTGGCCCAGCATCACTGGCCGATCTGGAACCCGGAAGACATCACGCATTTTCTGGAAGTTCAAAGGGACCTGTACAAGTATATCCATGATCAGACGGTTCGTATGATGAACCGTGGCATGTTGCCAGGCGATATTGCTGAAAACCTGCAGTTACCTGAAAGCCTGAACCAGGAATGGTCAGCGCGCGGTTATTACGGAACCGTCAGCCACAATGCCCGCGGTGTATATCAGCGCTACATGGGTTGGTATGACGCCAATCCCGCCAACCTTAACCCTTTGCCACCTCGTGAAGAATCGAGACGCACCATCGACTACATGGGCGGTGAGGCAGAAGTGCTCCGAAAGGCCCGCGAAGATTTTGCGGACGGCGACTATCGCTGGGTTGCATCAGTGATGCGAGATCTCGTGTATGCCAACCCTGAAAACCGTGAAGCGCGCGAACTGGGCGCGGACGCTCTGGAGCAGCTTGGTTACCAGGCCGAGGCGGGCACCTGGCGTAGCGCCTACCTCGTTGGTGCGCACGAATTGCGCCACGGCCTAATCACGCCGAAACATGTGGGGCTGCAGCCAGACCTGATGCAGGCACTGCAAATCAGTATGTTTTTTGATTCGATGGCAGTAAGGATTGACCCGGAAAAAGCCGCCGGAGAGCATCTGGTGATCAACTGGTCTATTACCGACCAGGGTGAGGATTATCGGCTGAACCTTCAGAACGCCACGCTGACCCATCGGTCGGGGGAGCTGGACGAGCGTGCCCACGCCAGTGTGAGTATGCACCGAGCGGTACTGGATAATATCCTTCTTCAAAAAACCAGCTTCCCGGAGGCGGTGGAGTCTGGCGAGATCCAGGTCGAGGGGGCAGTGGATGCCTTCTTTGGCCTGCTGCAAATGCTGGAAAAACCACCAGCAAACTTCTCCATCATTGAACCGGTGGGGGAAAAACCGTGAACGAGAATTTTGATTACATCGTGGTCGGTGCCGGCTCTGCCGGTAGCGTACTGGCGGATCGGCTTTCAGCCGATGGCAGATACTCGGTCTGCATACTGGAGGCGGGGCCGGGTGGGGATTCGTTCACGATCCGGACGCCGGGCGCCTTTGCCGCCCACATGTTTCTCAAGAAGTACAACTGGGCATTCAACGCCAGGCCCGACCAGAAACTGCGAGATGGTGAGCCCTTGTTTACCCCCAGGGGAAAAGGGCTTGGTGGTAGTTCGTCAATAAACGGCATGCTCTACGTGCGCGGTCAGAAAGAGGACTACGACGAGTGGGAGGCACTCGGTAATGAAGGCTGGGGCTATCGGGAGATGTTGCCTTACTTCATAAAATCGGAACACCACGAGACGCTTTCCGGAACCCCTTATCACGGCAAAGGTGGCAACCTTCACATCAGTGCACCGGAAACAGCGGAGTACCCGATGTCCGAAGCTTTCGTAGATGCGGCACGGCAGGCCGGTTTTCCCTGCAACAGCGATTTTAACGGCGCCAACCAGGAAGGCGTGGGCTATTTCCACCTGAACATCAAGAATGGCCGTCGATTCGGTGCCGCCGACGCCTATTTGAAGCCGGCCATGACTCGCCAGAACCTGACTGTATTCACCGACGCACAGGCGAAAAAAGTGGTGTTCGAGGGCAAACGGTCTGTTGCGGTAGAGCTCCGCCACAAGGGCAGAGATCGGGTGTTGCGGGCAAACCGGGAAATCATTCTAAGCGGTGGAGCGATCAACTCGCCCCAGTTGCTTCAGCTTTCCGGCATCGGAGACCGCGACATCCTGGAAAACCTGGGTATTCGGGGCCTGCACGAATTACCGGGAGTGGGTAAGAATCTTCAGGAGCATGTGGACGCCTGCGTCCTGGCCCCCTCTGTCAGCCTAGTTGTCCAGTAGGCGGTTTCGTCTGAATTTAACCAATCAGGGGCGGCATGGGAGCATTCATGCCACGTTATTCCGAAGAACGAAAAGCCGCAGTGTTGAAGAAACTATTACCTCCGCAGAACCGAAGTGTCGTGTCGGTGGCGGCGGAGGAAGGCATATCGGATGTGACTCTGTATAGTTGGTTAAAACAGTGTCGACAACAAGGAATGCCCGTGCCAGGTAATCGCAATACCGGGGAAGACTGGTCCCCCGAAGCCAAGCTGGCCGTTGTAGTGGAAACGGCCTCGATGTCTGAAGCCGAACTTAGCGCCTATTGCCGCGAGAAAGGCTTGTATCCAGAACAGGTACAGCGCTGGAAAGAAGCCTGCCTCCAGGGTGCTGGCATGCAGGAAGACCGGGATAAAGCGGCTCAGAAGCAGAAACGAGAGTCCCGGAAAACCATCAAAAAACTGAAGGCGGAAGTGCGCCGCAAAGACAAGGCTCTGGCTGAGACCACCTCATTGCTGGTGCTGTCAAAAAAGCTCGAAGCCTTGTACGGCGAAGATCCGGACAGCAGCGAGGACGACTGACGCCGCTGGACGAACGTGCAAGGCTCCTGGAGCTGTTTGATGAAGCCGTTGCCGGTGGTGCAGCCCGATATAAGGTCGCAGAGCTGGTGGATATCAGCGAGCGCACATTGAAGCGCTGGCGCAGTCCCGGCGGTCGGGTGGCTGAAGATCGCCGTCCTGATGCGGAGCGGGTTGAACAGCCCCATAAACTCACCCAGGCCGAGGAGTTGGCCATTCTGAGTGCTTGCAATCAACCTCAGTACCGGAGTTCGCCACC
This sequence comes from Marinobacter manganoxydans MnI7-9, assembly GCF_000235625.1. Classification (GTDB taxonomy): domain Bacteria; phylum Pseudomonadota; class Gammaproteobacteria; order Pseudomonadales; family Oleiphilaceae; genus Marinobacter; species Marinobacter manganoxydans. Next base: position 449,463 of record NZ_AGTR01000085.1, read on the forward strand.
GTCACAGATCGTGCCGTCACTGGCTGACAAAGGGGTCTATCTGGCCTCTGAGTCGTCGTTTTATCGGGTACTGAAAAAGCACCAGCAACAGAATTATAGGGGGCGCATGAAGCCGCCTCGCAAGGTACCGGAGCCAACGAGCTTCACCGCGACAGGCCCGAATCAGGTGTGGAGTTGGGACATCAGTTACTGTCCGTCCGCGGTGCGTGGCCAACATTGGTATCTGTACCTGATCATGGACATCTACAGCCGCAAGATCGTTGCCTGGGAAGTCCATGAAGCGGAATCCGGTGATCTGGCCCGAAGGCTGGTTGAACGTGCCCTGTTGCGGGAAGGGTGTTGGCTTGACCCACCGGTCCTGCACTCTGATAACGGCGCACCAATGACGTCCTATACACTCAAGGCTCGCCTGGCAGATCTGGGCATGTTGATGTCCCACAGCAGGCCGAGAGTCAGCAACGATAATCCATACTCGGAGTCGTTGTTCCGGACGGTCAAATACTGCCCCGAGTGGCCGTCAAAGGGCTTTCAGTCGCTCACGGCCGTGCGTGACTGGATGCTCGCGTTCGAGGATGCCTATAACGAACAGCACCTGCACAGCGGTATCCGGTTCGTGACACCGGCGGATCGCCACCGTGGCACTGATTACGAACGCCTGGCACACCGGAAAATGGTTTATGAAAGAGCAAAGCGCCGGAATCCACGGCGCTGGTCTGGCCCCACCCGAAACTGGGAAGTGACCGGACCGGTATCGCTTAACCCTGGCAAGTTGCAGGAAATTGAGCGCAATAAACTGGCCGCTTAAACGTGGTCATTTGGACAACTGGGTTGAAAATCGCCGCTGGTCTCAAGCAGGAAGAACAGTGGCTTCACTGCCTCGTTCGGTGGCCTGCTGAAAATGCTCCCGGATACCATCCGATACTTCCTCAGTAAACGGGGCAAGCTCGCTAAATCCATCACCGAGGCTGGCGGTTTTATCAAATCCAGTGACAGCGTTAATCGCCCGGATGTTCAGCTCCACATGCTGCCGCTGCTGTTTGATGATAGCGGTCGGGACCTGAAACTCATGTCCAACCCCGGTTATTCAGTGCATGTCTGTGTGCTGCGGCCGAAGAGCTCAGGCAACGTAACCATAACGTCGGCCGATCCGTTTGCGGCGCCGGAAATCGACTACAACTTCTTTGCCGATCCCGATGACTGCAAAGCCATGGTCGATGGTATCCGCCAGGCCCGCCGGATTCTCGCGGCGAAGGCCTTTGACGATTATCGGGGTGAGGAACTCCACCCGGGTGCAGATCGCCAGTCCGATGAGCAGATCATCGAAAAGGTGAAGGAAAAGGTGGGCCTGGTATACCACCCGGTGGGCACCTGCAAAATGGGAACTGACAGGATGGCGGTCGTGGACCCACAACTCAGGGTGCACGGACTCGAAGGCCTCCGTGTGGTGGACGCGTCCATCATGCCACGGCTGATTAGCGGCAATACCAACGCGCCTACGATTGCCATTGCCGAAAAGGCTGCTGACATGATTCTCGAAAAGGCGGAGGGCTGCGATATCTGATTGTCAGCTTATAAACAAAAGCGAACATTCGAGTCAGAGCTTTCCTCCAGAGCCTCCAGTCATTCAGTAATCCTCTTCAAGCAGGCCAACAAGGTCCTGCCGAATGGATTGAGCGCTTAAATCTTCCGGCCGGATAAGCAGGCGAGGATTACCATCACGATCAAACACATAGACTGCACCGCTGTGAGTAACGGCATAGTCACCTTCTGCGTCCGGTTCTTCATGCCCGAACGTCTA
>NZ_AGTR01000084.1 GCF_000235625.1 Marinobacter manganoxydans MnI7-9
TGACACATAGGGCCCGGAACGTACTACAACTACTGGTTAGAAGCCGGTTCACCCGTTGGTTTCCAGCCCTGCTTCTCGGCTTGCATGCGAACGCCAAAGAAGCCCCGCATCGGCTCGTGATCCGGCACCGATACTAACCACCAAACTACCCGTCCCGAGCAAATTTTGCGGTGAACAGCCCCACAACCTGGGCACCCTGCCGATAACCCGAAAGATGCCAACGCTGGTTTCCAAATTGGGCGACAGAGTTGCTGGCCTTGGCAACGATGCGAAACCAAAAGCTACCACCGAATTTGCCGCCAAGGCCCATGCACCCAGCTACTATAAAAATGACCGATGCCTTGGCTTATAACGCCTAAATTTGCGGGGAGCGTAGCGAATCCGCAACATTTTCTGGTTAGGTGCTAGTTTTACCCCGGTTTTTGAAAAGAATTCCAATGCTTTGGCCTACTTTTCTTTTGAGCAATTCCGGTGAATTTACACCTACCACTGAATTTTAATTATGCCACCATCGAACAGCATGATGGCCTTTAATCGCTTCACCATTCTATTAACGAAACCACTCATCAAAATGAGCCGGTTCAGCAAAACAAAAAAACAATCGGTAGTAGTTTTAGCTTTGATGAACCGTTTTACTCAATTCATGCACCATTCATAGCACCCGTTACACGCTAGCACAACCTATTGGTTTTTATGATTTTTTAAGGCACCTAACAGTTAATTATACGAACGCGTTCGTATATCACCCGTTCGTAAAACTCCATTCAAACACGCTCAAGAAAAAACGAACTTCTTCAGTAAAAACAATCCCTTGAGCACCAGTTACCACGGCTACCGCGGGAGTTATACGCCCTCTTTTGAGCCACTCCTGCTCCTTCGGTGGGCGTATAACTCCACCCAGTCTTTTCCATCTTTCCAACCCTATCAGATAGTTGCCGACATTTCTCATTTGGCATCTGGAGTTTTGCGAACGCATGCGTATAACTCCAGCACCCGGCGCCTCGACACTACCCTCTCACTTGCATACCTGAGATACTCACCTATATCCACCAAACAGGATGTACCGGTCGTCTCCATACGCCGGGCGGTGGGCAAGGCTGCTCCCCTTTCGACAGGCGGGGCACAGGGAAACAACACGACAGGAGGTCACTCCCATGAAACGCATTGCTGTCTGCTTCGATGGCACCTGGAATCGCCCGGAAGAAATCCTGGGTGAGGACTTTCCCACCAACGTTCTGCAATTTGCCCGCGCCATCCGGCCTACCGACGGTAACGGGGTGGAGCAGGTGGTGTTCTACGACTGGGGCATTGGCTCCTACCACGATTCACTCCGCGCCGGCGCCACCGGTTACGGGCTGGAGAAGAACGTGATGGACGGCTACCGGTTTCTGGTGCACAACTACGAGCCCGGTGACGAGATTTTCCTGTTCGGGTTCAGCCGCGGTGCCTACACGGCCCGAAGTCTTTGCGGAATGATCAACAACTGCAGCATTCTGCGAAAAGAACACGGCAGCCGGATCGAGGAGGCCTTCAAGCTCTACAAAACCAAGAAGCACAAGGCCAACGGCGACCACTCCATGGCCTGGAAGGCGAAATATTCGCTGGAGCGGCGCACGCCCATCCGGTTTGTCGGGGTGTGGGATACCGTGGGTGCCCTGGGCCTGCCCTTTACTTTTTTCGGCCTGATCAAGGATCGGGACCTGTTCTACGATTGTAAGATCGGCAGCAACATTCGCGTTGCCCGTCACGCGCTTTCGCTGGACGAGCAGCGGGAGGATTTCGAACCCACGCTCTGGGAGCCGCGAGACGGCACCGATCTGGCCCAGGTCTGGTTTGCCGGGGTGCACTCGGACGTAGGCGGCGGTTACGAGCCAGACAAACAGGGCCGCACCCTGGCGGATATCCCCCTTCTGTGGCTGAAAGAGGAAGCGCAAAAACACGCCCTGGTGTTCAATGATTCCCTGCCCGCCGTAACCCACGCCAACGCCGATCAGCACAATGAGTACAAGGGCAAGTACAAGTTGCTGGGCAAGCTGGTGCGCGAGATACCCCCGCCCGAGACCAACCGCACCTGGGTGCATCCCACCGTGAAAGAGCGCTATGCCGGCGGCTACCGTAGCGAGCCCATCGAGCAGTACAACAAGCTCCACGGCCAATGGCCACCGCTCTGGCCGGGATAAGCCCGCGCGTTATCGGCCTGGTTTTTGATAGACTCCGCAGCCACAGAGTACCGTTCGGTCGTGCCGGACGGCTGTTCACCAATAGGGGGCTGTAAGTTGTGAAGAGCTGGATTTTTCTGGGCGTTGCCATCGTAGCGGAAGTGATAGCCACCACCGGCCTGAAAGCCAGTGAAGGGTTCACCAAACTCTGGCCCAGCCTGCTGGTGATCGCTGGCTATACAATTGCCTTTTACTTCCTCTCGCTGACTTTGAAGGAAATTCCCGTAGGCGTGGCCTATGCCATCTGGGCGGGGATGGGCGTTGTGCTGGTGGCACTGATCGGCTGGCTGATTTACGGGCAGGCTCTGGATGCCGCCACTGTGATTGGTATGGCGCTGATCATCACCGGTGTTGCAGTGATCAATCTGTTTTCCAAGTCAGTCGCTCACTAACCTGTCGGTAAAACCGGAGCTTCTCGATGCACCTCCCTTTCTGGCTGACGACTACCCTGCTCTTTCCGGTACTGCTCTACCAGGGCAAACAGGCGCGCCGCACAACGCCCAGGCTGCCGGAGGCCGGTGGCTCTCCGTGCGGCCAATATGGCGAAGGTACTCCCGCCAGGCGAGTCCTGGTGATTGGCGAATCCACGGCGGCCGGTGTGGGTGTTGAAACCCACGATCAGGGCCTGGCCAGCCAGTTGGCAAGGGAAATCCACGAGCGCACGGGCCAGACCATTGCCTGGCATACCTTTGGGGTCAACGGCATCCGGCTCGGGGCGTTGATTCACACGCTGGAAACCGCCGAGTTGCCAGAGGCGGATGTGGTGCTGTTGAGCATGGGGGTGAACGACACCACGGGCTTCACGCCCCGCTTTCGTTTCCGCCGGCAGTTGCAGGCATTGCGTGAATTGCTGGCGCCACGATATTCAGGGCCTATTCTGCTTTTGAGCGTGCCGCCGATGCATCTTTTTACGGCGCTGCCCTCGCCGCTTCGGCATGTGATGGGGTGGCGGGCCAGGCAGCTGGATAACCTCTATATCCGGCTGGCGCGCCAGTTTCCTGAAGACTTCCGTTACGTGAACTACCCGGTGGTTACCGATCCTGAGCTTCTTGCCAGGGATGGCTATCACCCCGGCCAGAAGGGCTACCGCTATATTGCCGAGGCACTGGCAGACAGGGTCAGCCCCACCAATCGGTCAGGCTAACCCTTCCTTCCCCCCTCAGGGCGCCAGCTTGCGCTTCAGCGCCTTGGAAACCGACAGCGGCAGGCTCGGCAGTGAGCGCAGCATCCAAGGCAGTATCCGGCGCTTTACCCCGCTCAGGGATTCCGGGATCACGGCTTCAATAAGGTGTGGGCCCGGCATTCTCTGGGCGTATTCCAGGGCTTTTGCCATTTCCTCAGCGGTGTGCACCCGCACGCCGTGAACGCCCATGCCGTTGGCCATTTCCGCAAAGTTGATCACCGGGCCCCGCAGGTCCAGCTGGGACTTGGCCTTCTCTCCGGCCTCTTCGGCACCGACCCGCTCCAGCTCGATGTTGAGCACGGAGTAGGAGGCGTTGTTGAAGATGATGGAGGTGACGTTCAGCTGTTCCCGGGCCATGGTCCACAGGGCCTGAATGGTGTACATGGCGGTGCCATCGCCGATCAGGGCGATAACCGGCCGGTCCGGACAGGCTACGGCAGCACCCACTGCATTGGGCAAGCCCTGGCCGATGGCGCCGCCGGTGAGGGTAATCATGTCGTGGCGGGGTGCACCGGCGGTCATGACCGAAAGCATCAGGCTGGAGGTGATGCCCTCGTCCACGATGATGGCGTTCTCGGGCATCAACTCGCCTACCGCTTTGCAGACTTTCTCGGCAGTCAGCTTGCCCCGTGGCCGGCCCGGTCGCTTCTCGGGCTGGAGCTTCGGCTGCGCCTGGCTGGCACCAACGGCGGCGTTGAGTTTGTTAAGGCTGGCCAGAATATCCTGGTCCGGGGCGGCCAGGGTGTGTACCTGGCAGGTATCCGGCACCAGGTAGCTCTTCTTGCCGGGATAGGCGAAGAAGGAAACCGGCGCCTTCGAATCCACCAGGATCAGCTGTTCGATGTCGGTCAGCTGCACCGTGGCGAGTTCCGCCAGGTAGGCGATCCGTTCGATGTAAGGCAGGCCGGCACCCCGCTCCATGCGGGTGGGGAAGGTTTCCGCCAGCAGGGTAACGCCGCTGTGGGCGGCCAGTTTGGCGGCCGCCAACATGCTGGGCTCTCGCAGGGAATGGCCGCCCATCAACAGGGCGGTTTTCTTGCCGGAGCGGATAGCCTTGGCAATGGCTTCCACGGTGGCATCGTCTGCCGGCTCCGGTGTCGGCGGTGCCATGGGCGCACTGGGCACACCGCCCTCGCCCCAGGACACATCGGCCGGCAGAATCAATGTAGCTACCTGCCCGGGTGCCGTACGGGCCGCCGCGATGGCTTCGGCGGCATCCTGGCAGAGGGTTTCCGTGCTCTTGGCGGTGCGCACAAACCCCGGGGACACGTTGCGGGCTACGGTCTCGATATCCGACTGCAACTGGGCATCGTACTTCACGTGGTAGGTGGCGTGGTCGCCCACAATGTTCAGCACCGGCACTTTGCCCTTGCGGGCGTTGTGCAGGTTGGCCAGGCCGTTGCCCAGCCCGCAGCCCAGGTGCAACAGCGTGGCGGCAGGTTTGTCGGCCATGCGGGCATAGCCGTCGGCGGCGCCGGTGGCGACCCCTTCGAACAGGGCAAGCACCGCCCGCATCTTGGGCTCGTCATCCAGGGCGGCCACAAAATGCATCTCGCTGGTGCCGGGGTTGCTGAAGCAGACCTCAACGCCGGCATTCACCAGGGTTTTCATCAGGGCTTGAGCGCCGTTTGTCATTGTTGTTCTCCAAGCTTTCCGGGTTCGGGGTTTTGGTTATGTGTTTTGCCCACAGGATTCAGCCTCCGGCCACGATGGCCCGCACCGCCGCCCGGGCTGTCATGATGCAGCCGGGCAGGAAGGTGCCTTCCAGGGAACGTTTTCCGTTCGCACCGCCGCCGCCAAAGCCTGCCGCCTCGCCGACACAATACAGGCCTTGAACCGGCTGCCCGTGGGCACCCAGGACGCGGCTTTGCAGGTCGGTTTGCAGGCCACCCAGGCTCTTGCGGGTAATCAGCTGCATTCGGATGGCGATAAAGGGGCCGGCGCCGGATTTCTGCAACGGGGCCGGCTTGCAGGTGCGCAGGCGATCCGGCTTCCATTCCCGGGCATGCTGGATCATCCGGATCTGGGGGTCGTCGTGGAGGCTGGTGCCTGCCGCGAAGTTGGCATCAAAGGCATCCGCGGTAGCCTTGAGTGTTGCCGGGTTGATGTCGTTGGAGCAGGTCAGCGCGTTCATCTTGCCGGCCAGATCCGTCAGGCTGTCGGCCACCAGGAAGGCCCGGCTTTCATGCTGCATCTGCCGAATCAGGGCGTGGTTGCCCAGCAACAGCTCTTTCACAAACTGGGGGAACTGTTTATCCCGGATGCGGGCATTATGCTCGGCGCCCGAGATGGCAAATTCCTTGGCGGCGATGCGCCAGTTAAGCAGGTGCCAGGTCCAGGGCTTTTCCTGCTCGGCCACGCGCTGGCACAGCCAGTGGGTATCGAAGCCGGTCACCAGGGGTTCCGGGCCAATCCGTTCACCCCGGTGGTTCAGCCACAGGGCCGATTTACAGGGAATGGTGGACAGGCCGTGGCCCGGAAAATGGGGGTACGGATGCGGGAAGCCGGCCGCGTAGTTCCACATTTCGCCGGCGTGGGTAATCCGGCCTCCGAGGGTGTCGGCCACCCAGTGATGCATGCGGCCATCGGCATAGGGGTGGGCACCATTCAGCATGCGGGTGGGTTGCGGGCGATCAACCGGCCAGTTCGCGCGGCATTCCTTGTGGCTGCCGTTGATGCCGCCAGTGGCCAGCACCACGGCCGACGCCGCGAAGCGAACTTCCTCTCCCGTGGCCTCGTTGATAGCCAGGGCGCCGCTGACTTTTCCCGCTTCGTGGTCCAGTTCGGTAATGCGATGCTGGTGCAGCAGCGTGAGCTTTCCGCTGGTGTTCTCCCGGTGCAGCGCGGTCATCAGGCAGCGGACCAGTTCCCGGGCGGTGCCCCACACCACATGGTACCGGGGCAAACGATTACCATCGCCGAAACGGCCGCGCTCAACCCAGTTCACGGCGGGCAGGAACTTGATGCCTTCGTTGCTGAGCCAGTCGTAGACCTCGGAGCGTGAATGCTCCACGTAGTAACGGGCCCATTGCAGGGGCAATTCATCGTCGGGGGCCAGCTCGCCAAAGCTGAGCCAGTCTTCCAGGGCAATCTCCGGTGTGTCGGCAATTTTCATGCGCTTCTGCAGCGGCGTACCCACCAGCATCATGCCACCAAAGGCCCAAAGCGCCAGGCCACCCATCCGTTCTTCGGTGTCCCGGTCTGCCAGGGTTACGGACTTGCCGGCGCGCAATCCTTCCAGAGCGGCGACAATACCGGCCAGCCCGCCGCCGACCACCAGAATGTCTGAGGAAATCACCTTGGCCATATCGCATCCGACCCGATCGCAATGAGTTGTCAGCTTTAAAGATATACCGGTACCATGGCTTTAAAATTGACTTCAGAGGCCAACAAAATTGACGTTAGAGGCCACGGTTTCCATTGGATGGGTTAACACCGTCATCGGTGCTGCCGAGAGACTGTCTTTAAACGCCAACCAACTGCTGGCAGAAGCCGGCATTCCGGAAGCCGCCTGCGAACTGGAGCGCTGGCCGATCGACGATATTACCCGACTCTGGCACGCCGCCGAACGCTGCACCGGCGACCCGGGCTTTGGTTTGAAGGTGGGAGCGGAGTTCTCCCCGATGAGCATCAGTGGCGTGGGTTTTGCGCTGCAATCTGCCGCAACCCTGCGGGAGGCCATTGTGATGGTGCAGCGTTTCCAGCGGCTGATCTCCGATGGCGGGCGGTTCCAGATTGTTGCCGGCAACACAGCCACCTGGCTGGTTTACCATCCCAGGCAGGGCCGGCTGGCCTTCAGCCCGCACCAGATCGAAGCGGTGCTGGCGTCGGTGGTGGGGTTCGGAAGCTGGGTTACCGGCACCCGGATGCAACCATCCCGGGTGCAGTTCAGCCAGCCCCGGTTGGGGCCGTTGGCCGGTTACCAGACCGTATTCAATTGCCCGGTGGAGTTCGAGCAGGCGTTCAGCGGTGTTCAGATCGACAACGCCGTTCTGGACCAGTCCCTGCCCCAGGCGGACCCCCAGCTTGCCCAGGTGCACGAGCGCTACACCAATGCCCGCCTTGCCGCCCTCTCCATCAACAGTGCCTCAGTGCCAGAAATACGAAGATGGCTCACTGCCCGGATAGGCCCGGTTCTGCCCCGCCGGGCAGACGCAGCCGAAGCCCTGGGCATCAGCGAACGCAGCCTGGCCCGGCGGCTCCGGGAACAGGGCCAGACCTTTGACGGGCTGGTCGACGACGTGCGCCGTGAAAAAGCCCTGCAGGCGGTCGTTGATTTCAGCGCTTCCCTACCTGAAATCGCCGAAGCGCTCGGGTTTGCCGAGGTAAGCACGTTTTACAGGGCATTCCGGCGTTGGACGGGCATGCCACCGGTGCGGTGGCGCAAGCAGGAAAACCTGACTTCGTAATTCTTCTTCGGCCGGCGCAAATGGTCACTAAGGTGTCACGTCACTGACACTGCATTGTCACCTCTCAGGATTAGCGTTGCATTGTAAGTCGCAATCAAGCGAGCTTATTCATTGCAAAAGGTGATCCAATGACGCCTGCTTCATACCCCGACATGATGCTTCGCATTGAGGACATGGGGGTGACTTACCCCGGCAATGTCCTTGCTCTACGGCCAACCACCGTTGATTTCAACAAGGGCGAATTTACGGTCCTGCTCGGCCTTTCCGGTGCGGGCAAATCCACGCTTCTGAGGTCACTCAACCACCTGGTGCAGCCAACGGCTGGCAAGGTCGTTTCGGCGGAATTTGGTGACCTTGATAACCGCAGAACCGTTCGGCTGCACCGAAGCCGCACTGCCATGGTGTTCCAGCACCATCAGTTAATTGAGCGCCACACTGCACTCCAGAACGTACTGACGGGCAGGCTTGCCTATCACAGCACCTGGCGCAGCCTGTTACCAATGCCCAGGCGCGATCTTGAACTTGCCCTTCACTGCCTTGAACGCGTTGGACTTGCCGACAAAGCCCTGGCCAGGATTGACCAGCTGTCTGGAGGCCAGCAACAACGAGTTGGCATCGCGCGCGCACTTGCACAACAGCCCTCAATGATCCTCGCGGATGAACCCGTTGCCAGTCTGGATCCGGCGACGTCGGAAAAGGTACTGGGGTTACTGCGCGATATCTGCCAGGAAGACGGTATTACCGCTGTTATTTCACTGCATCAGCTGGAATACGCCCAACGCTTTGCAGACCGAATCATCGGCCTGGCGAATGCCAGGATTGTGTTCGATGCACCACCTGCAGACTTGAAGCAACACCACCTGAATGAGATCTACCACGGAAACTACGAAACCAAACCCCGAACCGTCCCGGTTCCCGCCACCAAACCCGTTAACCCCCAACCGAAGAAACTGGAGATAGCCCGATGAAAGCGTTAATGAACCTCTTGATAGCACTCTGCCTGGTGACAGGATTGAATTCGCAGGCACTCGCAGCGGATCCAGACCCTGATCTTCTGAAAGTTGCTCTCCTGCCCGATGAAAACGCCTCTGAACTGATCAAACGCAATCAACCACTAAAAGACTATCTGGAAAGCACGCTTGGCAAGGAAGTTGAGCTGATCGTGACTACCGATTATTCATCAATGATTGAAGCCATGCGCTTCGGACGTATCGACCTGGCCTACTTCGGCCCTCTGTCCTACGTGATGGCCAAGAGCAAGAGCGACATCGAACCCTTTGCAGCCATGATTGTGGACGGCAAGCCAACGTACCGCTCCATCATCATTGCCAACGCAGACGCCGGGGTTGAATCCTATGCTGACATCAAGGGCAAGAAGATGGCCTACGGTGATCGGGCCTCTACATCGAGCCACCTGATTCCCAAAACTGTCCTGATGGAATCTGCGGGCCTGGAAGCCGGCCGTGACTATGAGGCACATTTCGTAGGGTCCCACGACTCTGTGGCAGTGAATGTGGCAAATGGCAACGCAGAAGCCGGCGGCCTGTCCGAGGTAATTTTCCAGCATGTGATGGATCGTGGCCTGATTGACCGCAATAACGTGAAGGTTCTCGGATATAGCGGCGAATTCCCCCAGTATCCCTGGGCCATGCGCTCAAATCTCGCCCCGGAGCTGAAAGAAAAGGTTCGAAATGCCTTCATCAGCATCGACGACAAGGAAATCCTGAGCAACCTCAAGGCTGAAGGCTTTGCTGCTATCTCCGATTCGGATTACGACGTAATCCGGCGCATGGGCAGCCTCCTGAACCTCGACTTTGCCAAGATGTGAGGAAATCCATGAGTTATACCCCGACGGAACCGGCGACTCTGTCGCCGGCTCCGTCAGCTCCGGTGCTGGATGAGCATGCCCGGGGCTGGCGGAAAAAACTCCTGCAGACAGGTCTGGTCCTTGCGGTGATTCTCATTGCCAGCTGGTACGTGGGCCTGCTCGATTTCAAAACCCTGGCCAATGGCATGCCAGCGATTGGCGTCCTGTTGGGTGAATCTCTGCCGCCCGACTTTACCAATGTCATGAACTGGGTTTCGCCACTTGTCGACACCCTCGCCATGAGCATTGCCGGCACTGCAATTGCGGTTGCCGCTTCGGTACCACTGGCTTTCCTTGCTGCACGGAATACGTCGCCACACCCGGCTGTTTTCCACATAACACGCACCATTCTGAATGGCCTGCGGTCAGTTCCCGAACTGATCATGGGGATTATCTTCGTCGCTGCCGTCGGCTTTGGCGCGCTACCGGGCGTTCTTGCCCTCGGCCTTCACTCTATTGGGATGGTCGGCAAATTCTTTGCAGAAGCCATTGAACATGTGGACGAAGCCCCGGTGGAAGCAGCCGATGCCGCCGGAGCGACTCGCCTACAGGTTCTCTGGCACGCAGTTCTGCCCCAGGTTCTGCCGCAGTTCGCAGATGTATCCATCTACCGCTGGGAGTACAACTTCCGCGCCTCGACCGTTATGGGCATGGTGGGAGCAGGGGGTATCGGTTTCGAACTCATGGGCTCACTGCGCATCATGCAGTACCAGGAAGTCAGTGCCATCCTGATTGTTATCCTCCTGATGGTCACGATTGTCGACAGCCTGAGCGGCTTCCTCCGTAAGAAATTCAAGTAAGGAAAACGAATGAAACCAAGAGTTGTGATAACTCACCGGGTACACGATGAAGTCCTGGCTGCCCTCGAACCACATTGTGAGCTTGTAACCAATCAGTCAAACCGCACGCTCCCGCCAGATTCGGTGAAGGCCAGGGTAGCCACAGCCGATGCCGTGATGGCCTTCATGCCGGACAGGATCGGCGATGAGTTTCTGGCGGATTGCCCGAACCTGAAGATCGTGGGCGCAGCCCTGAAAGGTTACGACAACTTCGATGTGGACGCCTGCACTCGCCATGGGGTGTGGCTTTCATTCGTGCCGGATCTTTTAACCGTACCCACCGCAGAACTGACCATCGGACTCACCGTTGGCCTTACCCGGCAGGTAAAGGCAGCGGACGAATTTGTTCGTTCCGGAGAGTTCAGAGGGTGGCAGCCGAAGTTCTATGGGCTGGGAATTGAGGGCGCTACCATTGGCATTGTTGGAATGGGTGCCATTGGCAAGGCCATAGCTGTCCGTCTGCAGGGATGGGGTGCGAACCTGCTCTACTCAGAGCCCGAGGGCTTGCCCTCTGATGAAGAGAGGAATTTGGGGCTGGCGCATACAGGACTGGAAGAGCTTCTCGCCCAATCCGATATCGTAATACTGGCGCTGGCACTGAACGAGCATACCTTTCACACCATAAACCCTATACGCCTGGCACTGATGAAGCGGGGTGCCTATCTGATCAACCCATGCAGGGGTTCTGTGGTCGATGAGAACGCCGTACTGGCGGCACTGGCCTCCGGACAGTTGGGTGGTTACGCCGCCGATGTATTCGAAATGGAGGACTGGGCACGAACGGATCGTCCGCATGAAATCAGTCCGGAGTTACTTGCCCATCCGAACACATTATTTACCGCTCACATCGGCTCGGCCGTACAAAGTGTAAGGCTGGCCATTGAGCAACGGGCGGCCGAGAACATTCTGCAGGCATTACGGGGTGAACGGCCGCGGGATGCGATCAATTCTCCGTCATTACGTGAGGACTCTCCATGCTGAATCCGGTCTGGCTCAAGAGCTTTATCGCGTTGGTCCAGCATCAGAGTTTTCAGGCCGCTGCAGAGAATCTTGGAATCGCCCAACCCACTCTCTCCCAGCATATCCAGAAACTGGAACAAGACCTGGATGTGTTGTTGATTCGAAGGGGAAGATCAGGCTGCGAGCCCACCAGGGCAGCTTTGGCACTGGTACCATTCGCAAACAGTATATTGCGCCTCGACAAACATGCCCGTGAAGCGGTTCGGGGGGCCGGCGTTCGGATAGGGGCGAGCTCAAACATTGGCATATATATGCTCCAGCCCTATCTTCGGGCCTTCAGGGACGATAAAGCCTCGCCCGACGTGGACCTCGTAATTGATAATAACCCCTCAATTGCCCGGCAACTAACGATCGGTGAACTCGACATAGCCATAATGGAGTGGTGGCAGCCTAAACCCGGATTTCTGGCGCAGGATTGGCGGCGAGAACAGATGGTACTGATTGTTCCACCCGATCACCCATGCGCAGATCTTCAAAGCATAGATCGGGACACCCTCGCAGAAATGACGCTGCTTGGCGGAGAGCCTGGCACAGGCACAGGCCGGCTACTGGCAAACTTCTTTGGTGACGAGGGACCGTTTCCGAAGGTGTCTATGCAACTAGGGAGCACAGAGGCTGTCAAACAGGCAGTCAAGGTTGGACTGGGTATATCGCTGGTGTTGGAAGCGACGGTAAGGGAGGAAGTCCAGGCGGGCTCGCTACGAGCCATCCCCGTTAGTAACCCTGGGTTGGAAAAGGAACTCATGGTGGTCTACCCGAATGCCTTGGCCAATCATCCGCCAGTCTCTGCATTCCTCAGCCAACTGTGCCACTGAGCAAACGAATAGCTCACACCGAGTGTTAGCCAGACTGCAATTTCATGTTGAGCAACAACGGACCAACCAGTAACCTGCTGATCAGACACCAAAGCCCGAGGCCCCATGAAGCCTGACTCCCATCAGCTCCCAGACAATGCCAGCGCAGGAACCGGCCCGCAGTCGCCATCCGATGGCCCTGAGCGTGTTGCCCGGCTGATTCACCGCGTCGCTCAAAAAGACCGCCAGGCTTTCGCCCTCCTCTACCAGGCAACTGCCCCGAAACTTCTGGGCACCGTGTTGCGTATCCTCAGAGACAGAGGGTGGGCAGACGATGTTATCCAGGACAGTTATCTCAAAATCTGGCAAAAAGCCGAGCAGTTTCAGGACGGCAAATCTTCGCCGATTACCTGGCTGGTGTCGATTGCCCGTAACGGTGCCATTGATGAGCTGCGCAAACACCCCGCCGGACGCACCACGAACAGCGACGAGCTGGATGAGATGCCAGGCCGGCAGACATCAGCTCAGGAACAGCTGGAAGACCAGCGGGCGGCAAATCAACTGAATCACTGCATCGACCAACTGGAAAAAGACCGACAGGACATGGTGCGCCTGGCCTACCTTAACGGATGGTCCCGGGAGGACCTGGCAAGCCAGTTTGAACAGCCGGTCAACACGGTAAAGACCTGGCTTCACCGCGCATTGAAACAGCTCAAAAGGTGCCTCGAATCATGACTGAACGCGACGACCTGGACATGCTGGTTGCAGAGTTCGTTCTGGGCACATTGCCAGCCTCGGAGCGGGCCTATCTTGAAAGCCGGCGCAATGAGGACCCGGAGGTAGATGCGCTGATTCTGCAATGGGAAGAGCGCCTGGGTAAGCTGGCCGAGGAAACCGAGCCCGTTCAGCCCTCACCGGCGTTGTTCGCAAAAATCGAGAAGGCTCTGGACCGAGTGGAATCGACGCCTCGCGAGGCTGCCGAAACGTCAAACGTGGTTGCGCTGCGCAGCCAGCTGAACCGCTGGCGCTGGAGCACGGCGATTGCCTCGGCGGCCGCCCTGGTTCTCGTGGCCATTCTGGCGTTCCAGCCGCAGCCCGAGCCTCAAGCCCAGTCGTTTGTTGCGGTTTTCCAGAACAACGATGAGCAGCCGGCCTTCCTGCTGACGGTGGACCTGAAGGAGCAACGGCTCAACATCCGGCCGGTAACTGCCGAGCCAAGACCCGGAAAATCCTATCAGTTGTGGATCAAGGCCGACGAGCTGGGTCCAAACCCCCGCTCCGTGGGCGTTCTGGGCAACGATTTCGCGCTGGATGAAGGGGCGTTGAGCAATTACGACCCTGCCCTGCTCAAGGAGGCCACGTTCGGCATCAGTGTCGAGCCCGAAGGCGGCTCACCCACCGGACAGCCCACGGGACCGGCGATTCACGGTTACCTCTACCCCACCGACGGAAACAATTAATAGGCAGGTGCCAAAAAAAATCTTCCGTTCCTGAAACTTTGCGCATCGGCTCCCGTAGCTGCAGTTAACCCGCCCAAAAACAACCCGACGGGCGGGAAACACTGACACTCAGGAGAACGCAATGATCAAGCACGCAAAAACTTCCACACTTCTGGCCGCCCTCGTTTCCGGCGCTTTCGCAACCGGTTCTGCATTGGCCGCTGAACACAAGGCCGGTGTCTGGACCAACGATCAGTCTGTTGCCAACGGCGTTGTATCCGCCAGAAAGGTGGTTGCCGAGCAGAATGGGTGGCTGGTGGTTCACCGCACCGACGAATCCATGAAGCCGGGCCCTGTTGTCGCCCACGCGCCGTTGCGCAAAGGTATGAACATGGACGTCGCCGCCATCCTGACCGAGGAAGTGCAATCTGGTGACATGCTGATGCTGATGGTTCACAGCGAAGACGGCGGGATGAAAACGGGTATTTTTGAATACACCCTGGGCGCCAAGGAAGACGGCCCGATCAAAAAGGACGGCAAGCTGGTGATGTCGACTATTACCGCGAAATAATCGCTCACGGTCTGGCTGGCTGCATGCACATCTCGCGCAGGCAGCCAGCGCTACTCTGACTGACGCTTGCTCGCGTACATGGCTGCGTCGGCCTTGCTGAACAGCAGCCGGGCGGTTTCACCATCCTCCGGATACACGGCCGAACCGATACTGCAGCAAACGCGAACCGTTTTGCCACCGATGGCAACCGGCAAGCTCAAAATTTCGCGAATCTTGGCTATGGCATTCTCAACTGACTCACGCCCATGAACATCGGTGAGCAGAACGGTAAACTCATCGCCGCCCATCCGTGCGACGGTATCTGTCCCACGGGTGCAGTCCCTGAGCCTCTGGGCCATCTCGATCAACAGTTCATCGCCGGCTTCATGACCCAGCGTATCGTTAATCTGCTTGAAGTCATTCACATCGAGGTACAGCAGCGCCAGCCGCCCCTCGTTCCGGCTGGCTGATCGCAACGCGGTTTCCAGGCGATCGTAGAACAGGGAACGATTGGTTAAACCGGTAAGCCCGTCGTGGTGCGCCAGGAATCGGAGGTTTTCTTCCGAACGCTTGCGCTCTACAACCGTCGCAACCTGGGTTGCCACGAACTCCAGCAGTGACTTGTCGGCCTCATCAAAGGACACGGCCGCTGTACCGCGCTCAATTACCAGGACGCCCATGGTGGACTCGTGAAAAACCAGAGGCACCCCCAGCCAGTTGGCTACCTCCGAGCCGGTTTGAGGGTGCATCCCCAAACCCGGATGCGCCGGATTCCGCACTGCCATAGACGATTTACGGGTGTGGATGACGTCTTCGAGAGCCGATCCCGGGGCCACCTGCCAGTCGATCCAACCGCTCTTCGTGCGCCAGTCGGGCAAGCTGAGCCGACCGGAGTGCGACTGATTGAAACCCAGGTAGAGATCGGACTCGGGGAAAAGCTCACCAATAATTGAATGAACACCATCGCACAAATCGCGGAGCGTCTCTGCCTCGTGAGCTGCTTCGGAGATCCGGTAGAGCGCGTTGCGGGTCTGGTCGCCCCGTCGCAAAGCGGTGACATCCCGAGCCACCGCAATCCGGAGACGGTCTTCCTCAGACCAGCGAGCCGACCACAGGATATGCACGGCATGACCATCCCTGTGCAGGTAGCGATTTTCGAAGTCCGTGTGGGTGTGCCCACTCATTACCCTGCGGGCAGCAGCCAGCGTGCGCTCCTGGTCTTCCGGGTGAATGTAGTTCAGCAGCGGTGTTCCGATCATTTCCGAAGGCGAGTAACCGAGCAACCGCTGGCACGCTTCGCTGACGAAAACGATCTGGCCAGACTCGTCCACCACAAAGATCGTGTCGAGTATGAGATTGACCAGCTTGGGATAGAGAGGACTGAAATCGATGGTCACATCCCGTCTCCCTTTACGCCCAGGCGGTCCAGATAGAGATGAAGATCCGCCTCGCTCATGTCCACATATTCCAGCACCCTGCCATACAGCATGGCGGTCGGGACATTGCGGCCCTTCAGCTCTTTCTGAGTTTCATGCAGGACGTAAAGAATGATTCTTTCAGTACGGGTAAGGCCGTCTCTGGCGTCAGGGATCACTTCAAGGAGAGTGCGGGAGTAGTCTGAACCGGCCATGATGTACCTGGTATGGAGCAATGGACCAGCACATAGTAACAGGCTGGCAGCGAAGCCCCCAGAGGGGGTCGCTGCCTTTTACCGCCAAATCAGATCTGTTTGTAGACCACTTCAGACAACCGGCTGCGATTACCATCGGTGTCCAGGGTACGGATAGCGAAGTACCAGGTGCCTTCTGTCAGCTCATCAACCAGCAGCTCGTCGACGGAGGCGTCACCAATGGCCAGGCTCTGGTCGAGGTTTTCAGCGCTGGTGCCGTAGACCACCTCGAAGCCTGCGATTTCGCCCATGGCCAGGCTGTCGCCATTTTCGCGGGTCAGCGGCGCGGTCCAGCTCAGCAGTGCTGTGTTTGCAGGAGCGGTTTCCTCAGGCGTCGTCTCGGTGACGGGCTCGCTGATTTCAGTGTCTGTTCCTGTGTCCGCTACGGTTTCGTCGGTGGTTGTATCGGGCTCAGTTGTACCGGCAACCTGCTCGTCGGTTGAACCTGTTGAGGTATCGGTCGAGGTATCGGTGTTGGTGTCGGTTGAGGTGTCAGTGGTGCTGCCGGAATCAGTTCCAGCGGTTTCATCGCCGCCAGTGGTTCCGTCGGTGGTGTCACCGGAATCGGCGACGTCGGTATCACTTTCTTCGTTAACATCGGCAATGGTTTTGAAGCGCTGTACATTGCGGTATTCGACCACCACCAGCTTCTGGCTAATGACGCTTGAATTCACCACGTTCTGCAATTCTGAGGACTGCAAGGCCGCCGCGCTGACAAGATCTGCCAGTGCCACGTTGGTACCATCGCCCATAACGCTGATCTGGCCGGTGGCACTGACCTGTGAAGTAACGTCATCCAGGACAGCTGAAATCGAATCCCACTGGGCGTTGTCATTGACCAGCGCCAGGAATGACGCATTGGCAATCGCCACCTGAATGGCATCCGCGGTTACGCCGGTCATTCCATCCAGATTGGTCAGGTCCGGAGGAGTCAGGCGCAAAGCACCGGCCGGAAGGGCGAACCAGTTTTCAACGGTGGTGTAAGCGCTGGAAATCGCTGTCGGTGAGAGACCTTCCGAACTGCGCTCAGCCAGTTTTACAGCCAGGTGGGTGAGCGGCGTAAGGTTTACCGTTTCGTTCCGCAAATCGCCAGCACCCAACAGACTGAAGTTGCTATCCAGCGGCATTACCTGCCCAAACGGCACTGGCTCGGCACCGGCCTGATCGCATTGGGGCAGAACGTCACAGACCATGCGAGTGCCGCCGTCCGCAGAAAGCTCAACCAGGGCCCAGCCTTCGGCCTTACCGCGAAGCTGCCAGGTATAGCTGCCATCGTCTGCGGTTAATACCGGTTTGGCTGCCTGACGCTGCGGGGCGTAGTAGCCGTCTTTGTCAGCTATCAGCCGATTTGCAACCACAAGGCCCTGTTGAATGATTCCTTTAACGGCTGCGCCGGCGATCTGGACTGTGGGCTCAGGCGTCGCGGGAGCAGCCTGCGCCGCCGTGGTGCTCTCTTCACTCGTAATGTCCAGACCGCAGCCCGAAAGCATAACAACCGCAGGTAAAATCAGCAGTCCTTGCTTCGTTAGTTTTTTGCCGCAATATGACATTGTTTCGCACCAATTATTTGACGAATTTGAGCGAATCTTACAGCGGCAGTTTTCGGTTATATGCGGCCCAGTTCCGGATTTTTCGGCCGGATTACGTCAGAAAATTGGCGTTTACGGAGGGATACACGTTGTGATGGAAGGTTACAGCATGGAGCCCGGACTCCTGAGCATAGGTCATTGTTTTAGGTCCGCTTTTCACAATTCGCTTAAATCCCGGCTGTGGGCCGGGAGCGAATAGCGGGCCGACTGATTACAAATTTAAACGTTGATGAAACGGGTACTGTTTCACAGTTTTCCGGGGACTCAAACGCCCAACCTGTCCCGCAGCGCATAGTACCAGGCTCCCATCGCCGTCAACGGCACCCGGAAGGCGCGCCCACCCGGGAACGGGTAATGCGGCAGGCTGGCGAACGCATCAAACCGTTCCGCCTGATCCT
This sequence comes from Marinobacter manganoxydans MnI7-9, assembly GCF_000235625.1. GTDB lineage: Bacteria > Pseudomonadota > Gammaproteobacteria > Pseudomonadales > Oleiphilaceae > Marinobacter > Marinobacter manganoxydans. The sequence goes on from NZ_AGTR01000084.1 coordinate 17,977, forward strand.
GGATTGCCAGTGCCAATGCCTTGCCTGCCACGTGTGTGAAGGTAACCCCATGGCCGGAGCAACCCTGGGAGTAGAACACGTTCTCGTGCAAGCGCCCGAGCTGTGGCAGGCGCGACAGGGTCAGCAGGAAATTGCCGGTCCAGGCGTAATCGATCTTCACATTCGCCAGTTGCGGGAAGGTTTTCAGCATATTCGGGCGAATCAGCCGTTCGATGTTAGCCGGGTCGCGGGCGCCGTAGACCACGCCACCGCCGTAGATCAGGCGGTTGTCACCCGACAGCCGGAAGTAGTCCAGGAGGTAGTTGCAGTCTTCGACGCAGTTGTCGTTCGGCAGCAACTGCCTGGCAACGGCCTCCTCCAACGGCTCGGTAGCAATAATCTGCGAGCCGCAGGGCATGGATTTGGCCCCGAGCTCCGGCACCAGGCCGCCAAGATAGGCGTTGCCCGCCAGGACAACCGTTTGCGCCCTCACCTCGCCCATGTCGGTTTTAACGGTTACGGTTTTACCGGGGGCGATGCTCGTTACTGTGGAGTGCTCGTGAATCACGCCGCCACGCGACTCGAGGGCCGCGGCTTCGCCGAGAGCCAGATTGAGCGGATGAATATGGCCGCCGGTGTGATCAATGGCGCCGCCGACATACCGTTCCGTGCCAACCCGGGAACGGATGGCATTCCTATCCAACAGTTCCAGTTGGTCGTAACCGAACCGGCGCCACAGCGCTTGCTGAGATTCCAGGTGCCTGAGCTGCTTTGGATTGAGCGCTGCGAAAATACCGCCTTCTTTCAGGTCGCACCGAATGCCGTAACTCTTCACCCGCTGGCGAATGATCTGGCTGCCCTCAAAGGCCATCTCGGACAGCAGTTTCAGGTGGACTTGAGAGGTCTGTCTTTCGATGCTGTCCAGATCCCGGCTGAAGCTGTTAACGATCTGGCCGCCATTGCGCCCCGAAGCACCCCAGCCGACCGTCGCTGCCTCCAGAACCACCACCCTGAAGCCAGCTTCCGCCAGGAACAGCGCTGTCGAAAGGCCGGTGTAGCCGGCACCGACGACGCAAACATCGGCCTCGCAAGACCCTCGCAGCGCCGGGCGCACAGGGGCCGAATTGGCGGAAGCTGCGTAATACGAGGGAACCGGGGGATACTCGATCATTATGTGACGCCAGAAAAGGTGATAGAGACGTTCAGGATCAGGCTGCAACGATGCGCGCCGCAGGAAGTCTATGCCAGCACCGCGCGTTCGGAAAGACACGTTCTTATACCTATATCGCGGGCGGCGCCTGCGGATAAAAGTGCTGCTATGATTGCTCAACTCTACAGCCTGCGAGGCGTCCATGAATCAACCCGTCAGCTCTTCCACACCGACCAGCCAGGCCGAATGGCAGGCCCTGGCCACAAACCTCACTCTGGAGGGCCGCGCCTATCTGAACGGCGCCTATCAATGGGCGGCCAACGGCGAGACGTTTACCTCGGTCAGCCCGATTGACGGGCGCGAGCTGGCCTCTATTGCCAGTTGCGATCAGAGCGATGCCGACCAGGCCGTTAGGGCTGCAAGGGCCGCCTTTGAGGCGGGCATCTGGAGCCAGCTGGCACCGGCAAAACGCAAGGCGGTGCTGCTCCGGTTCGCTGACCTTATCGAAGCCCACGGCGACGAGCTTGCCCTGCTGGAAACCCTGGACATGGGCAAACCCATCAACCACGCCAGGAATGTGGATGTGCCGGCCACCGCCCGGGCAATCCGCTGGACCGCCGAGGCCATCGACAAGGTCTACGGTGAACTTGCCCCCACGCCTCACAACCAGATCGGCATGATCTCCCGTGAGCCGATGGGTGTGGTGGCGGCCATCGTGCCCTGGAACTTTCCGATGATTATGGCGGCCTGGAAAATTGCCCCGGCCCTGGCTACTGGTAATTCCGTCATACTGAAACCCTCCGAGAAATCGCCCCTGAGCGCCATTCGCCTGGCCGCCCTGGCCGGGGAAGCGGGCGTTCCCGCCGGCGCTTTCAATGTGCTTCCAGGCTATGGTCACACCGTGGGCAAGGCCCTGGCGCTGCACATGGACGTGGACTGCCTGGTGTTTACCGGGTCCACGAATGTGGCCAAGCAACTGATGATCTACGCCGGCCAATCCAACATGAAACGGGTATGGCTGGAGGCCGGTGGCAAGAGCCCCAACATTGTCTTCGCCGATGCGCCAGACCTGAAAAAGGCCGCTGCCGAGGCGGCAAGTGCCATTGCCTTCAATCAGGGCGAAGTGTGCACTGCCGGCAGTCGCCTGCTGGTCGAGAACAGCATTCGTGCCGAGTTTGTAAGGCTGATATGCGAGGCCCTGAAAACCTGGCGTCCCGGCCATCCGCTGGACCCGGCGACTACCTGTGGCGCGATCGTGGATCAGGCCCAGCTCGATCGGATCATCGACTACATCGGCATCGGGCAGTCTGAGGGCGCACGCCTGGTGGAAGGTGGGCAGCGGATTCTGGAAAACACGGGCGGCCTGTTTGTTCAGCCCACGGTGTTTGACGGGGTGAATAACCAGATGCGCATTGCCTCGGAGGAAATCTTCGGGCCGGTGCTTTCTGTCATCGGGTTCGATACCGCAGACGAAGCCGTTGCCATTGCCAACGATTCCATCTACGGCCTGGCTGCGGCGGTGTGGACCTCCAATATCAATACCGCCCATAAGGTAGCCAAGGCCCTGCGAGCCGGCAGCGTGTGGATTAACCACTATGACGGCGGCGATATGACCGCACCCTTCGGTGGCTTCAAGCAGTCCGGCAACGGGCGCGACAAATCTGTGCATGCCTTCGACAAGTACACGGAACTGAAAGCCACCTGGCTGGTGCTGGAGTAGTTCGGAATAGTTAGTCGCAGTCCGGCAAACGAAAAACGGCGCCTTCAAGGCGCCGTTTTTTATCCCGGAATTGATCAGACCGTGTGCAGGTACCAGAGATATTCGAGATCAGAGATGGTCATCTCGAATTCGTTCAGTTCATGCTCCTTGCAGGCGACGAACACATCCAGAAACTGGCTGCCGAGATAATCGGCCATCACTTTCGATTGCCCCAGCTCCCGCAAGGCATCCCGCAGGTTATTCACCAATGAGGCTTCGTGCTGTTCATGGGCATTACCCACAGTGACCGGTGGTGGCTCTATCCTGTTGGAGATGCCGTAGTGAATGCCCGCCAGCACGGCTGCCATCAGCAGATACGGGTTGGCATCGGCACCGGCGACCCGGTGTTCAATTCGCAGGGCCTCCGGATCACCGCCCGGCAGACGCAGCGACGCAGTGCGGTTGTCCACGCCCCAGGTGGCGGCGCTGGGAACGTAGTACTCCGGGCTGAACCGGCGGTAGGAATTGATATTGGGGCAGAACAAGGCCATGGCGTCGTTCATGGTGGCGACCAATCCACCCACGGCCCAGCGCAACATGTCGTTTGGCTGCTCGGCGTCGCCGGCAAACACGTTACGGCCTTCGCCATCCACCAGGCTCACGTGCAGGTGCATGCCACTGCCGGCCTGGTTGTGATAGGGCTTGGCCATGAACGTGGTGTCCATTTCATGGTCGTAGGCCATGTTCTTGATCAGACGCTTCAGCAGAGTGGCGTGGTCGCACGCCTGCACCGCGTCATCCACGTAGTGCAGGTTGACCTCAAACTGCCCGGGCGCGGACTCGGCTACCAGCGCATCCGCCGGCAGCTCCTGCTCATGGGCGGCATCCAGCACGTCCGCCAGGAATTCAGCGTATTCGTCCAGATCATCAATGGAATAGGCCTGCGTGCCCGCCGGGCGTTTGCCAGAGAGGGGTGATTTGGGTGGCTGAGGGCGACCGGCGAGGTTTTCCTGGTCAATCAGGTAAAACTCCAGCTCAAAGGCCGCCACGGGAGTCAGCCCCAAATCCTCAAAGCGCTTGATGATGTTCTGCAAGACCACCCGCGGATCTGCGAAAAACGGTGTCTCGCGATCCAGCTCATACATGGTCAACAGAAGTTGCGCAGTGGGCCGCTTCTGCCAGGGTTCCATAGTGAGGGTATTTTCAATGGGCAGACAGACGCGGTCTGCCTCGCCAATATCCAGGCCGAGGCCGGTTTCTTCCACCGTAGTGCCCTGAATGTTCAGGGCAAAGATGGACGCCGGCATAGCCACACCGCGCTCAAACACCTTCGCCAAAGCAGACGGGTCTACCCGCTTGCCGCGAACAATACCATTCATATCCGGGATCAGCAGATCAACAAACTGCAGTTCGGGGTGTGCCTGAAGGAACGAGTCGGCACTCGTAGAACCAGAAGCCATAAGGGAAGCCATCCACAACGCAAACAGGCCTGGTGCCGAGGAGCCGGCGCAGGGGTTTCAACACTCCTTTATCCCGCTTTCCGGGGTGTTTGGCAAGATAGGGACATACCACAAATCCCGGAGTAAAATTTTTATAGCGCAACCCCGCATCTCATGATAAATATCGCGAGAATTCGGCAGGTTCCCCACCGCCGTTTCCAGGACAAGCCTTAAAGGAGTCAAAAGGCGGCGACCGGTTCTTCCCGGGACAACAGCCACCTGCGGCCACCCTCAGCAGACCTGCACAACACCGCGTGCGTCCTGCACGTTTTGTATTTATCCCTTTTGAGTGAGGGACATCATCCAATGTTGAAGTTGTGTAAGCCACAGGCGCTGGCCGCCTCTGTTGCGTTGTCTCTGTGTGCCTCTTCCGCGTTTGCCGCCGAGGAAGTGCGTGTCTACAACTGGTCCGATTACATCGCCGAGGACACCCTGGCGAAGTTCACGGAAGAAACCGGCATCAAGGTGATCTACGACGTTTACGACAGTAACGAGATCCTCGAAGCCGCCCTGCTTTCCGGTCGTTCCGGCTACGATCTTGTTGTGCCGTCCAACCACTATGTGGCCAAGCAGATTTCTGCCAACGCCTTCGTAGCGCTGGACCACAGCAAGCTGCCGAACATGAGCAACCTCAACCCGGATCTGATGGACGATCTGGAAAAGGTTGACCCGGGTAGCCAGTTTGCTCTGCCTTATCTCTGGGGCACCAACGGCTATGGCTATAACGAAGGCCGTATCCAGGAAATCCTGGGTGACAGCGCTCCCACCGATTCCTGGGCCCTGGTATTCGATCCTGAAGTCACCGGCAAGCTTGCCGCCGGCGGCTGCGGTATTGCCATGCTGGATTCCGGCGAGGAAATGGTTCGTGCTGCCATGGCCTACATTGGCCTGGACCCGAACAGCAACAACGCCGACGACATCAGGAAAGGCGGCGAGGTGATCAAGGCCATTCGCCCGAACATCACCTACTTCCATTCGTCGCGTTACATTGCTGACCTGGCCAACGGTGACCTGTGTGTGGCTGCCGGTTACTCCGGCGACATCCTGCAGGCCGCCGCACGCGCCGAGGAAGCCGAGAACGGCAACGTGATCCGCTACACCATTCCCAAAGAAGGTGCAGTCCTGTGGTTCGACATGATGACCATCCCGGCCGGCGCACCGAACGTTGAGAACGCCCACAAGTTGATGAACTTCCTGATGCGTCCGGAAATCATCGCGGACGTGACCAACTATGTGTGGTACGCCAACCCGAACAAGCCGGCCAACGAATTCGTTGATCCGGAGATTCTGAGCGATATCAGCATCTACCCGACCGATGAGGTGATGAAGAAGCTGTACATCATGGAAGGCCGGCCTCAGGACGCCCAGCGTCTGATGACCCGCACCTGGACCAACGTGAAGTCTGGTCGCTAAGCGGTGGAAAACGGCAACAACACCTCCGCGCAAGCGGAGGTGTTACTCAGCATTCGGAGCATTTCCAAAAGCTTTGATGGCACGCTGGCCGTGGACAATGTGAACCTGGACATCCACAAGGGCGAGATCTTTGCCCTTCTGGGTGGTTCCGGTTCCGGCAAGTCCACCCTGCTACGCATGCTCGCAGGTTTTGAAACGCCCAACGCCGGCTCCATCATGCTCGACGGCCAGGACGTTACAGCTCTGCCCCCGTTCCTGCGCCCGACCAACATGATGTTCCAGTCCTATGCTCTGTTCCCCCATATGACGGTGGAGCAGAACATTGCCATGGGCCTGAAACAGGACAAGTTGCCGAAAAGCGAAATTCGCGACCGGGTGGCCGCCATGCTGAAGCTGGTCAAGATGGAACCCTATGCCCGGCGCAAACCCCAGCAGCTTTCCGGTGGTCAGCAGCAACGCGTTGCCCTGGCCCGCTCACTGGCCAAACGTCCCAAGCTGCTGTTGCTGGACGAGCCCATGGGCGCCCTGGACAAAAAGCTGCGTACCGAAATGCAGCTGGAACTGGTGGAAATTCTGGAAAACGTGGGCGCCACCTGCCTGATGGTGACCCACGACCAGGAAGAGGCCATGACCATGGCCAGCCGCATCGCCATCATGGCGCAGGGCCGGATTGTCCAGATCGGCTCGCCCATCGACATCTATGAGAGCCCGAACAGCCGCATGACGGCAGAGTTTATTGGCTCGGTGAACATTTTCGAGGCCCACATCCGGGAAGACGAGGCCGACAGCGTTACTTTGACCAGCGACCTGCTGGATGCCCCGGTTTTTATTGATCGCGGCGTGACCACGCCGGCGGAAAGTACCGCAACACTGGTAGCCCTTCGCCCAGAGAAGATCTACCTGACCCCGGACAAACCGGACGGCGAGCACAACTGGAGCTGCGGAACGGTGGACAACATCGCCTATCTGGGCGACATCACGTCCTACTACGTAAAGCTGGCCAGCGGCAAACGCGTTCAGGCGACCATGGCGAACGTGGAACGCCGTGGCGAGCGGCCAACCTGGGGTGACAGGGTATTCGTATCCTGGGAAGCCTCCAGCCCCATCCTGCTCTGGAACTGAGCCAATGAGACGGAAACTTTTACCCACCCCTCTGACCGAGCGGGTGCGTGCAGTGCTGTTTAATCGCCGGGTGGTGTTCGGTATCCCGTTCCTGTGGCTGCTGCTGTTCTTCCTCCTGCCTTTTGCGCTGGTGCTGAAGATCAGCCTGACCTCGGCGGTGATGGCCATCCCCCCTTACGAGCCTGTATTCCGGTGGGTGGACAACACCCTCTCGGTGGTGGTGAACATTGGCAACTACCTGTTCCTGCTTTCGGACAGCCTGTATGTCGCCGCCTATTGGGGGTCGGTGAAGACAGCATTCCTGGCAACGGTGGTGTGCCTGCTCATCGGCTACCCCATGGCCTACGCAATGGCCCGTGCTCCAAAACATTGGCAACTGGTGTTGCTGTTGATGGTAATGCTGCCCTCCTGGACCTCGTTCCTGATCCGGGTTTATGCGTGGATGGGCATCCTCGGCAATCAGGGGCTTCTGAACAGTTTTCTGATGTGGTTGGGTTTTATCGATCAGCCGCTCAAGATGCTGAACACCAACTTCGCGGTGGTGCTGGGCATTGTCTACGCCTATCTGCCATTCATGGTGCTGCCCATTTACACCAACTTGGTGAAGTTGGATGTGCGCCTGCTGGAGGCGGCATCAGACCTGGGCTGCCGCAGCCTGACCACCTTCTGGGCCATTACCCTGCCCCTGTCGAAGGCCGGCATTCTGGCCGGTTCCATGCTGGTGTTTATTCCCGCGGTGGGCGAGTTCGTTATCCCGGAACTGCTGGGCGGGCCGGATACGCTGATGATCGGCAAGGTGTTGTGGGAGGAGTTCTTCAACAACCGCGACTGGCCGGTGGCGTCTGCCCTGGCGATCGTGATGCTGTTGTTGCTGCTGGTGCCGATTGTGCTGTTCCATCGGTTCCAGGCCCGGGAGATGGAAAAGCATGGTTAAGTCCCGCTCCTTCAGTTTCTCCAAAGTGATGCTGGTTCTCGGCCTGCTGTTCCTGTACCTGCCAATGTTCGTGCTGATCGTGTATTCGTTCAATGCGTCCCGGCTGGTGTCGGTGTGGGCCGGCTTCTCAACCCAGTGGTACGGCGAGCTGTTCCGGGATGAGCAGATTCTGTCGGCGGTGTGGATGAGCCTGCGGATTGCCTTCTACTCCGCCAGCATGGCGGTGTGCTTGGGCACGCTGTGTGCGTTCGTGATCACCCGGTTCAAGAAGATGCGCGGGCGCACACTGCTGTCCAGCATGATTACCGCGCCGCTGGTTATGCCAGAGGTAATCACGGGCCTGTCGCTGCTGCTGTTGTTCGTGCAGATGGCCCAGACCATCGGCTGGCCGGTGGATCGTGGCATGGCCACCATCTGGATCGCCCACACCACCTTCTGCAGTGCCTATGTGGCGGTAGTGGTGTCGGCCCGGTTGCAGGAAGTGGATCGCTCCATCGAGGAGGCGGCCATGGACCTGGGCTGCACGCCCCTGAAAACCTTCTTTGTCATCACCCTGCCTGTGATTACCCCGGCGCTGGTATCAGGCTGGCTGCTGGCGTTTACTCTGTCGCTGGATGATCTGGTGATTGCCAGCTTCGTTTCCGGGCCGGGTGCAACAACACTGCCGATGGTGGTGTTTTCGTCTGTGAGAATGGGGGTTTCGCCGAAGATCAACGCGCTGGCCACCCTGATCATCGTGGCGGTATCGCTGATTGCGTTTATTGCCTGGTATCTGATGCGCCGGGCGGAACGCAAACGGCTGCAGACACCGGACGCCTAGCGTCCAGAGGCCCCGCTCGCGTCCTCACAGGGCATCGGGAAAGGCAGAGACAAGGTAGTCAACCAGCGCACGGACTTTGGGTGTGACGAACTTGCGGGTGGGATAGACGGCGTATACGCCAAGCTCGGTGGAACGATACGCTGGCATCAGCTCCATCAGGCGCCCGGCTTCGAGATCTTTATGCACCAGAAAGCCGGGCTGGAGAACAATGCCCTGGCCGGCCAGGGCAGCACCGCAGCAGGTTTCACCGTTGTTGGCGTACATCCACGGCCGCACCCGCACACTAGTGGCGCCTTCCGGGCCTTCAAAGGGCCAGTCGTTGCCCGTGGTGAAGTTGCTATAACCGATGATCCGGTGGCTGGTCAGATCTTCCGGTTTGGCTGGGGAACCGTGGGTGGCGATGTAATCCGGCGAGGCACAGGCAATGAGCCGGGTAGAGGTGATCCGTCGGCTGACCAGCGTGGAGCTCTGCAATGTGGCAATGCGGATGGCCAGATCAAAGCCTTCCTCAACGATGTCCACCAGCCGGTCTGAAAGATCAATCGACAGCTCCACATCCGGATAGCGGGCGTGAAATTCTCCCCACAAAGGTGCCAGGTGGCTGATTCCGAAGCTGACCGGCGCGTTCACCCTTAGCGTGCCTCTTGCGACATCATTGCGGGAGGTAATTTCCGCTTCTGCCTCTTCAACACCGGCCAGCAACTCCCGGCATCGGACATAAAACACCTCGCCCTCCCCCGTAAGCGACAGGCGGCGGGTGGTCCGCTGCAACAGCCGAACCCCTAGACGGGTTTCCAGCTCGCTGACATAACGCGAGACAGCGGCCTTGGACATCCCCAGATTCTCCGACGCAGCCACAAAGCTCCCCGCCTCAACCACGGTGCAGAACGTCTGCATCTCCAGCAATCGATCCATTGTTTCATTTTCCGGAACAGTTAATTCATTAAAGCCACGTTTATCCCTTTTATTGATATTTGTAAAGTACCCACATGCTCACAACACACCCAAGGAGATTCATCATGAACAACGCATTCCTGAACAAACTGATCGCCACTGACGCAGGCTGGGGCGCTCTGGCCCTTCGAATTCCCGTCGGTATCATTTTCGCCGCTCATGGCGCCCAGAAACTGTTTGCCTGGTTTGGCGGCTATGGCCTGGAAGGCACAGGACAATGGATGGATTCCATCGGGCTGAGTCCCGGCTACCTGATGGCCTTGTTGGCCGGCGGTGCGGAATTCTTTGGTGGCCTGGCTCTGATCATCGGCCTGCTGGTTCGCCCCGCCAGCGCGGTACTGGCATTCGCCATGCTGATCGCCATTTTCAGCGTTCATATCGGCAACGGCCTGTTCATGAGTAACAATGGTTACGAGTTTGGCCTGGCCTTGCTGGCCGTATCGGTATCCCTGGTATTCAGCGGCGCAGGCCGCGCGTCCATTGACCGCGCGATTGCAGCCCGATAACCACCGCAACCCGGAGGAGCAAATCATGAGTCTGTTTGTTTCCCACGGCGCTCCCACCTTTGCGCTGGAGCCGGGCCTTGCTGGCCCGGCCCTGACAGAGCTGGGCAAACGCCTGACCCGGCCCGCAGCTGTGCTGGTGGTTTCACCACACTGGATGACGGAAGAAATCCGGGTAGGCGTCTCGGAAACACCCGAGACGATTCACGATTTTCGGGGTTTTCCACCCGAACTCTATAACCTCGACTATCCGGCACCAGGCCATCCGAAACTTGCGCGAACTGCTCTGGCGTTGTTGGAGGCAGGGGGCTGGAAGGCCAGTGCTGACGAGACCCGGGGGCTGGATCACGGGGCCTGGGTGCCAATGATGCACCTGTTCCCTGATCATTCGGTTCCGGTATTCCAGGTTTCGATGCCAACGGATCTTGGGCCTGCGTCTGCCTGGCGGTTGGGCCAGACCCTGCAGCCGCTCGAGCATGATGGTGTGCTCATCATCGGATCAGGCAGCCTTACCCACAATCTGTATGAGGTTCGCTGGGGTGACCCGAACGCATCCGGGTATGCGAGGGAATTCACGGATTGGGTCCGTGCCAAAGTGCAGGACGGCGACCATCAGCAACTGATAGCAGCGTTGGAGGAGGCCCCCCATGCCAAGCGGGCGCACCCAACCACCGAGCATTTTCTACCTTTGCTGGTGGCCGCCGGTGCAGCCGGGGAGCAGCAACCCGGCGGGCTGATTGATGGCGGGATCGAACACGGTGTTCTGGCCATGGATGCCTTCGTTTTTCAGCACCCAGCCTGAACGGTCAGCGAACTACGCTGCCGGTTGGCGGCGGTCCCGGACAGACTGGATCCATTTGTAAAATACCGGGACCAGCAATGTGCCCAGAACGGTGGCGGCAACCATGCCACTGAGAACCGTAATACCGAGGCTTACCCGGCTTGCAGCCCCGGCGCCACTGGCAAAGCCCGCTGCCGCCTCCCCGGAGATGGTTACCGAGCGCTTCAAGTTGAAATGCTGGATGCTTGAGGGCCCGAGCACAGGCTGGAGCGAAGCCAGCGTGGTCAGTGGCACCATGTCGCCATCCCGGTTGCGGACAAAGTAATGGGACAGGTCCTCCGGACGCTGCCGGAACTCGCCTTCGGCCTGAAGAAGTACGCGGTAGTTCTTACCGAACCGGGTGAAGTCATTCACGTAGAGCGAGCCGAGCTGGGTCTGCAGGGTAGAGAAGATATCGGAGAGCTCAATACCCAGGGCCTTGGCTTTATTCCTCTCAACCTCCAGCAGATATTGCGGAATGTTCGCGCGATAGGTGCTGTAAACACGGGATAGCTCTTTACGCTGATTGGCCTCGTAGATGAGACCATTCATCACCTGGGCCAGTTCCGAGACATCCCTGCCCTGGTTGTCTTGCAGCCGGAAATTGAAGCCGGAGGAGGTACCCAGGCCCGGAATCGGAGGCGGGTTGAAGACCATCACCTGGGCCTCGGGGATTGTCCAGAGCCCGGAGTAGAGCCGGGGGATCACCGCGCTCAGCCCCAGAGCTGGCTCTTCCCGGTCTTCCCAGTCCTTGAGCATGACGATTCCCAGACCGTTGTTGGTGGCAGCGCCGCCCAGCAACGAGAAGCCAGACACGGTGATGAAATCGGTCACTGCCGGATCTTCCAGAACCATATCAGTAACTTTGCCGAGTACGGCTTCGGTGCGCTCGAGGGAAGCAGCATCGGGCAATTGCACATCCACGAACAGGAAGCCCTGGTCTTCCGGCGGCACGAACGCCGATGGCACGGATTTGAACAGGCCGGCCCCAGCGACCAGTATCACCACCAGGGTCACGCCAACGAGAGCGCCTTTGCGTAGCAGCTGCACGACCAGCTTTGAGTAACCACCGGTTGTTCGCGTAATCAGTAACTCGAAGGGCCGGAGCCAACCAATGGTCTTTTCTCCGCCTTTTCCGAGCAGCGCGACGCAAAGGGCCGGGCTGAGGGTAAGAGCGTTTATGGAGGAGATGATCACGGCTACCGAGATGGTGACCGAGAATTGTTGGTAGAATTTTCCGGTGATCCCCGGCATGAAGGCCACCGGTACGAACACGGCCAGCAACACCAGCGTGGTGGCAATCACCGGCCCTGTGACTTCCGCCATTGCCTTGGTAACTGCCTCTCGTATCGGCAGCTTCTCCTCGGCAAGGATGCGCTCAACGTTCTCGATAACCATGATGGCGTCATCCACCACAATGCCAATCGCCAGAACCAGCCCGAACAGCGTGATGGTGTTGATGGAATAACCCAGCACAGCCATAACAGCAAAGGTGCCGATCAGGGAGACCGGGATCGCGATACTGGGAATCAGCGTGGCCCGCCAGTTCTGCAGGAACAGGAACACCACCAGGATCACCAGGCCGACGGCCTGGAACAGGGTAACGATGACTTCGCTGATGGAGCGGCTGATAAACTCCGTGGTGTCGTACAGTACGGTGTGATTCACACCCTCCGGAAAACTCGCGGACGCCTCATCAACCAGTGCTTTTACCCGTTCCGCGACCTCCAGAGCATTGGCATCGGGCAGCTGGTAGATCACCAGGAATGCCGTGTCCTGATTGTTCAGTTTCGCGGTGGAGGTATAGGAACGGGAGCCCAGTTCGATACGCCCGACGTCTCTGAGGCGCACAAAACCGCCATCGGGCCTTGAGCGGAGAATGGTCTGGGCGAACTCGTCGGGATCTGACAGGCGCTCCCGGGTCTGAATGCTGTAGACAAACTGCTGGCCCGCAGGCACGGGCGGCTGGCCGAGTTTGCCGGCCGCGACAATCTGGTTCTGCTCACGAAGCGCGGCAGCAACCTCGGCGACGGTCACATCCAGTGAGGCCATCCGGCGGGGATCCAGCCAGACTCGCATGCTGTAATCTTTCGCGCCCATCACTTCCGCAGAACCGACGCCTGGCACCCGACCAAGGGCTTCGACCAGGTTATTGGAGGCGTAGTTGCTGAGAAAGACGCCGTCGAGATCCGGTCGCTCGGAGGTCAGGTTGATACCCATCAGCATGTTGCCAGCCTGCTTGCTGACCACCACGCCCTGTCGCCGGACTTCATCGGGCAAAAACGGTTCCGCCAGGGCAACGCGGTTCTGGACGTTTACCTGGGCGCTGGCCCCGGGAAGCGATGCGGTCACCTGAACCTGGGGCGGGGCCATGTCCGGATACATATTGACCGGCAGAATGCGTAACGCCAGTAGCCCGGCCAGGGTAATCAGGATGGAAATAACAAACGCAAACTTCGGTCGATGGATAAAAACCCGGCTGATCATTGGCTCGCCTCACCCGTCTGGATGAGTGCTCCGGTTTGCGGGTCAATCTGTTTTTGAGCAGCACTGACTGTGACTCCGGGCCGAACTTTCTGGAGGCCCTCCACAATCACCTGGTCACCGGCTTCGAGCCCTGAGTTGACCACCAGCAGCGCTCCTTCCCGAGAGCCGGTCTGGATGAAGTGCTGGGCAACCTGATTCTGGTCATCAACCACCAGAACAAACTTTCCTTCAATGGTCTCCTGAACCGCTACCTGAGGGACAAGCACCTTGGCCTCACCCGACTGCCCCTCAACCCGGAGTGTCACGTACAGGCCTGGCACGAGGACCGCATCGGGATTGGGGAAGACCGCTCGCATCTCGACGGTCCCCGTACTGGCATCGGTCTGTACGTCGGCGAAATCCAGCACACCAGGCTGCTCATAGCGCTCGCCATCTGGCAGGGTAAGATAGAGCCCCAGGGATCTGGATAGCGCTTGAGCAGATTCCGCTCCCCGGCGGCGGAAGTTAATAAAGTCAGCCTCATTGATCTGGAATTCGACGTAGACAGGGTCGGTAACCTGGATAGAGGTTATTGCTCCAGAAGAGGGACTGACCACGGCTCCTACGTCATAGTTCAGGCGGCCGATCCAGCCATCAAAGGGTGCTCGTATTTCAGAGTACTCGAGGTTACTTCCTGCCTTCTGAACGGCCGCCTGGGCAGCCTGAAGGCGGCTTTCAGCTGCGCTGAAGCGGTCTTTGAGTTTGTCCAGGTCTGCAGCCGACAGGAAGCCTTTCTCCGACACTTCTTCCCCTCGTTTCAGATTTCGGCTCGCAGAATCCACTTCGGCGCGGGCCGCAGCCAGTTCTGCATCCGCCTGTTGGAGATCAGCGCTTGCGCGAGTGTCCTCAAGCCGGATCAGGAGCTCGCCCTGGCTGACTTTCGCGCCCTCGGTAAAAAGAATTTCCCGGATTTCCGCTTCTATGCGCGGCGTGATATCCGCTTTGGCGGAAGCGGCCGTTCTGGCAACAAACTCCCGGGAAGGCCGGATTTCACTGGCCTCAAGTACCACCACGGAAACGGCAACGGGACTGGTTTGCTTTGGCTCCTGAGGCTCGGAACAGCCTGCCAACAACAAAACTGCACACAGTGAAACTACGGCAATGCGGAATTTCTTATAGCCTTCCATCGTCTGTCTTCCCTGAAATGGCAGTCTCTTGGCGGGGTTCAATCAAGTCGAAAATAAGATTAGTCGAATCTTTGCTATATTTCCCTGAATCGTTCGTTTCAGAGATCCACTCAATGAAAATCCCCAAAACCGTAAAATTTACTTCCGTCATCATCGGGCTTTCCCTGGCGGGATGCTCAATTCAGAACACGCTGTCACTGGGCGTTGACGATCCCTGCGCCTCACTGAAAGGCATCGTTGCTGATTACCCCTCTGGTTTTGAGGCTTACCGTGGCAGCTCCAATAGTTTCAGCTCGGTAACTGTCTACAATGCCAAAGAACAGATAATCCGCGGACACTGCGAAGTCTGGAGCTGGGCCAATAACGACAGCGCCTACGTCTGCTCCGGCAATACTCCCAACGACGAGGTGGCGACCACCAGGTACAACACGGCTGTAAACTGGATGGGGCAGTGCCTGGGTGATAGCTGGTCAAGCACTGAAGGGGAAAGAACGAGGGATGGGATGAATGCAGGAATGGTCACCCGGTTCAGCGCGGCTGAGGCTGGGAAACCGAATGTATCGGTTCACAAGGTGGCCTTCCGCGGCGATTCAGCGGTTTATGTGTATGTGGGTACACCCAGTCGTTTGGCGGAGTTCTAACCCGAGAAACCCTGCCAGTTGAACAACAAAAAGGGCCACCCCCAGAGGTGGCCCTTTTTGTTTTCCGAGCTAAAGCAGGCGTCAGCCCAGGTTCTTTTTCACGAACTTCTGGATCTCTCCCACGATACCGCTACGGAATGCCAGTACCGTCAGGACGAAAATCCCGCCGAGGATTGGGTCCACCCAGTCACGCAGGGCACCCTGGGACAACTGGTACTCGATGTTCACCACGAAGGTGGCACCAACCACCGGGCCCAACAGTGTTCCCATACCACCAACCAGAGTCATCAGGATGACCTCGCCCGACATATGCCAGTGGGCATCGTTGAGGGAGGCAAGCTGGAACACCACAGACTTCATGGAACCGGCCAGACCGGCCAGGGCCGCCGAGATGACGAACGCGAGCACCTTGTAGCGATCGACGTTGTAGCCCAGGGAGACGGCACGGGGTTCGTTCTGCTTGATCGCCTTCAGCACCTGGCCGAACGGACTACCGACGATACGCTGTACCAACAGGTAGCAGGCGATGAACACCGCCAGGACGAAGTAATACATGTTCAGGTTGTCTTCAAGATTGATGAAGCCCAACAACTCGCCACGAGGAATGCCGTGCATACCGTCCTCACCACCCGTGAATTCAGACTGGACGAAGAAGAAGAACACAAGCTGGGCAAGCGCGAGGGTTACCATCGCGAAATAGATACCCTGGCGACGAATCGACAGCAACGCAAAGCCAGTACCGAGCACTGTGGCCGCCAGCGTACCGGCGATGATGCCCATCTCGGTGCTTAGCCCGCTGTAATTACTGAGCAGGTAACCGGTGGTGTAGCCCCCTGTGGCCAGGAAGGCTGCGTGGCCAAATGACAACAGGCCGGTGAAGCCGAACAGAAGGTTGAACGCCACCGCAAACAGCGCGAAGCACAGGATCTTCATGAGGAAGACCGGATAGATCATGAACGGTGCCGCCAGCAGGAGGAGCAGCAGGACACCGTTCAGCATCATCTTTTTGCGATCCTGAGCGGCCTGTTCCTGAACGATAGCCTTGTGAATGTCGGCGGAATTGACTGGCTGATTCATGGTTATGCCTCCTTACCGAACAAGCCACTGGGCCGGAACATAAGAACCAGAACCATGACCAGGAAGATGATCGCCGAGGATGCCGGCGGGTAGAAGGTTTTGGTGAGCCCTTCAATCACGCCCATCAGAATACCGGTGATGATGGCGCCGCCGATGGAGCCCATACCGCCGATAACCACCACGGCGAAGACCGTAATCAGTGTGGCCGACCCCATGACCGGTGTCACCGAGTAGATGGGCGCGGCCAGAACACCTGCAAAGGCTGCCAGCGCAACACCAAACCCGTAGGTGAGGCTAATCAGAAGCGGCACGTTAATGCCAAAACCCTGCATCAATTGAGAGTCTTCCGTGCCGGCCCGCAGGTAGGCGCCCAGCTTGGTTTTCTCAATCACGAACCAGGTTGCAAAGCAGACGACCAGTGCCGCTACGATGACCCAGGCCCGGTAGTACGGCATGAACATGAAGCCGAGGTTTACGCCACCCTTGAACATGTCCGGCATGGTGTAGCGAAGCCCGGAAACCCCGAACCAGTTCACCAGTACACCCGAGATGATCAGCGCGACGCCGAACGTCAGCAGCAGACTGTAGATGTGATCCTGCCCCGCAATGCGACGCAGCAGAAAATATTCAATGGCGACACCGAAGGCACCAACCAGAAGTGGCGCCAGCAATAAGGCGACCCAGTAATTCACGCCCAGATAGTCGAACATCAGGACGGTGGTCAAAGCACCGAGCATATACATTGCGCCATGGGCAAAATTGATGATCTTCAGCAGACCGAAGATGACCGCGAGCCCAAGGCTCAGAAGGGCGTAAAAGGCGCCGTTGATTATTCCGATCAGGAGCTGGCCGGATAGCACAGCTAAAGGGACGCCGAAAATCATGGACATTGGGCTAACTCCAGAAGCAGCACAGGGATTGTTTTTTGGCTTTATTCTTTTCCGTTTTCATGGGTTCGCCCTGCCCTGTTGCAGGACGAACCCATAACGGTCGCTTTTAGTTATTGACCAGCTTGCACTTGCTCTCGGAGAGCGGACGGTAGGACTCTTCGGCCGGGATGGTCCGCAGAATCTTGTACAGATCCCACTCGTTCTTGGACTCGGCCGGGGTCTTCACTTCCGCCAGGTACATATCGTGCACCATGCGGCCGTCAACGCGGATCTTGCCGTTCTTGGCAAACATGTCGTTGATCGGAGTGTCCATCATCTGCTTGCGCACAGTCTGGGCATCGTCAGAACCGGTGGCCTCTACGGCTTTCAGGTACTGCATGGCGCTGGAGTAGATGCCAGCGTGAACCATGGTCGGACGCACGCCGGTTTCTTCCATGAAGCGATCAGACCACTCACGGGTTTCATCGTTCATGTCCCAGTACCAACCGGTGGTGAGCTGGATACCCTGGGCCGTCTGAGCGCCAAGCGCATGTACGTCAGTCAGGAACAGCAGCAGTGCCGCCAGAGTCTGGCCGGACTGGGTTACGCCGAACTCACTGGCGGTGGTGATGGCGTTGGTTGTGTCGGCGCCGGCGTTTGCCAGACCGATAACATCAGCACCGGATGCCTGAGCCTGCAGGATGAACGATGAGAAGTCCTGAGTGGGGAACGGATGACGCACTGAACCGATGATTTCACCACCGTTGGCTTCGACCACGCGAGTCACGTCGCCTTCCAAAGCATGACCGAAAGCGTAATCGGCAGTCAGCATGTACCAGGTTTTGCCACCTTCTTTAACGACCGCACTGGCGGTGCCGTTGGCCAGCGGATAGGTGTCGTAAACGTAGTGGATGTGGTTCGGGGTACAGTGCTCGTTGGTGATGCTGGAAGCCGCTGAACCGGAAATGATACCGAGGCGATCGTGCTCTTCCAGAATCTTGCTCACGGCGATGGAAACAGAGGAAGCCACCATACCGGCTACGAGATCGACATCCTCGTTCTCAACCCAGCGACGTACGGTGCTGGATGAGGTATCCGGGCTGTTACGGTCATCGGCGCTCACCACTTCAATCTTGGCGCCATTTACCTGGCCACCAAAATCGGCAATCGCCATTTCCAGGGCTTTCAGCCCGTTGGGGCCTGCCAGATCACGGTAAGTGCCGGACATGTCCGCCAGATAACCGATCTTGACCGTGTCGTTGGAAATGGCCGCCTGGGCTCCGCCTACCATCATGGCTGATGCAACGGCTGATGTCAGAAGCTTTTTCATCATTGTCATTGTTGTATCTCCGCTACTGTCTTGCGTTGGTTCGGGTTGTTGTTACTTTTCTTGCTCTCGTCCTATCCGGGATCAGACCCCCAAATAGCCATCCAGCACCGACTGTTTTGCACTCAGTTCGTTGGCGCTGACTTCTTCCACAATCTGACCGTGCTCAACAACGTAATGACGGTCGGCTAACGGTGCTGCGAAGTGGAAATTCTGTTCAACCAGGACAATGGTCAGGCCCTTGTTTTTCAGGGCAATCAGGACCTCTCCCAGCTTTTCTACAATAACCGGGGCCAGGCCCTCTGTGATCTCGTCCAGCAACAGCATGTTGGCGCCGGTGCGCAGAATACGCGCCATGGCCAGCATCTGCTGTTCGCCTCCGGACAGCTTGGTGCCCTGGCTGAAGCGACGTTCATAAAGGTTGGGGAACATGTTGTAGATTTCTTCCAGGCTCATGCCGCCGCTACGCACAACTGGCGGTAGTGTCAGGTTTTCCTGGACACTGAGTGAGGAAAAAATGCCCCGATGTTCGGGGCAATACCCGACACCCAACCTGGCAATATGATGAGGTGCACAGGACATTGTCTCCTCACCATTGATCATAATGGAGCCGGTGCGCCGGCCAACCATATTCATGATGGCTTTGAGCGTTGTGCTACGGCCCGCGCCATTGCGACCCAACAACGTCACCAGTTCCCCGCGGTTCACCACCATGTCGATGCCGTGGAGGATGTGAGATTCGCCGTAAAAGGCGTGCAATCCGGACAGTCGCAGCTGTTCGTACTCGCGGTCGGATTTCGTGGTCATTGCGCTGCCTCCGCCTGATCATTGTCGGCGGTGGTGCCGCGCTCGCCGCTACCATCACTGCCCATATACACCTCGCGAACCCGTGGATCGCCGGAAACCGTCGCGTAATCGCCTTCGGTCAGAACAGCGCCCTGAGCCAGTACGGTGATGCGATCACAGAGTTTGCTGACTACGCTGAGGTTGTGCTCAACCATCAGGACAGTTCGTCCTTCGGCAGCCTTGCGTACCAGTTCCACAACGCGATCAACGTCTTCCGAACCCATGCCCTGGGTTGGCTCGTCCAGCAACAAAAGTTGGGGCTCCATGGCAAGCGTGGTGGCCAGTTCCAACGCCCGTTTGCGCCCGTACGCCAACTCAACCGTGGTGGTGTTGGCGAATTCAGCCAGGCCCACGGCGTCCAGGAGCTCCATGCAACGCTGGTTGAGCTTGTGCAGGGAGTTACCGGATTTCCAGAAACTGAAGGAGGTGCCCTCGAACGTCTGCAAGGCTACCCGGATGTTCTCCAGCGCGGTCATGTGTGGAAATACGGCTGAGATCTGAAACGAGCGAACAATGCCCTGGCGGGCGATGGCGGCGGACTTCATGGTGGTGATGTCCTGATCCTTGAACAGGATCTGGCCCCGGGTCGGGATCAGGAATTTGGTGAGCAGATTGAAGACCGTGGTCTTGCCGGCACCATTGGGGCCGATCAGGGCGTGAATGTGGCCTTTCTGGACCTTCAGGTTCACGTCGTCGACCGCAACAAAGCCCTTGAATTCTTTGACAAGGTTACGGGTCTCCAGAACGTACTGTTCACTCATGAGCCAATCTACCTTTGTTATTGTTGTGCGTTTTATCTGACTACCAGATTAGATTGACGTATACGTAAACGTCAACACTTAATTGCAGTTTTTAAGTACACTCTCGCTACGCAAAAAGTCGTATAGGAGTTCTACTACCTGGTCCTGCTTTTCCAGGTGTGGCGAGTGCCCCGCATCCTCGAGAAGAACGCCGCGGGCCTTTGGTCCGATGCCGGCAACGATATCCGTGACCTGCTCCGGCACTCCGTATTCGTCGTTTTCTCCCTGAATGATAATAGCCGGACATTCAATTGCCGCCAGCCAGCGACTGAAATCCATCGCCGCCTGAAACCCTTCGTCACGCCAGACTGTCTGCCAGGCGTTGAAAAGATCGTCAGTCCGGTTGCCGTGATAGCGCGCCAAACGATCCCGGATATCCGTCTCCCGGTAACGTACAGCCATTTCCTCGATACCAGCGAGGGTCAGGTGATCGGCATAGATGTGCGCCGCCATGGTCGCCAGCGCCTTTACACGGCCCCCCATGGTGCCGGCAGTCACGAGGGCAATGGAACCACCGTCGCTGTGCCCTATCAGCACCACATCCCTGATTTCGAGCTTGTCCAGGAGACGGGGCAACCACTGTTCGCCAGCTGTCTCAAGGTAATCGTGTGGGCGCGGGAGCTCTTCATCGGAAGAATGGCCATAGCCCTGACGATTGTAGATCAGCGCGTCGCAGCCGGTTGCTTTCGCGAGCTTTTCCGGAAACTTACGCCACAAGGCGATGCTGCCCAGGGACTCGTGGAGAAAAACCAGCACCGGCCCTTTCGGTTCCGCGTGCTGGATTCGCCTGACTTCCAGCTCAATACCGTCGCCTATCGGCACCATCATGTCACGAATCTGCATGGGATTACCGGTTTGGCGGAATTGAATAGGTCATGGTGGAGTGAGCAACCGGCTCTTCGGCACCTTCCGAGTAAACGAACACTTCGCCCACGCCCATGGTACGGCCGACTTTCAGCATGGTGGCACGGGCCCAGATGGGCTGATGCGCCACCGGCTTGCGCAGAAAATTAATGTTCAGATTGGTGGTCACCGCCAGGGGAACCAGGCCAATCTTGCTCAACAGCGCCGCATAAAGGGTGACATCCGCCAGCCCCATCATGGCCGGCCCGGAGACGGTGCCCCCGGGCCTGAGATGCGCCTCATCCACTTCCAGTTTCATTTCTGCCCAGCCATCCCCGAGCTTCTGCAGGGTGCCGTAGGCCTCCCCCTGCGGAAACTGCTCGTCAAGGAAGGCCTGCAGCTCTTCGAACGTAATGATCATGCGCCGATTTCTTCCTTGGCCTGATTACGCAGGACAAACCGCTGGATCTTGCCGCTGGGAGTCTTCGGCAGCTCATCGACAAACTCAATCTCCCGGGGGAAGGCGTGGGTCGAGAGCCTGCGACGAACCAACTCCTGCAGTTCGTCTTTCAGGGCCTGTTCGTCTCCAAGAGCGTAATCGCCCTTGATCACCACATAAGCCTTGATGATGGAACCGCGCTTTTCGTCCGGCTTGCCGACAACGCCGGACTCCGCCACAGCGGCGTGCTCAAGCAGCGTGCTCTCGACGTCTGCCGGTCCCACCCGGTAGCCGGCCGTGGTGATGATGTCATCATCCCTGCCACTGAAGGAGAAGTTGCCATTGCCGTGGTTGATGACCATGTCACCGGTGAGGTAGTAGCCGTTAACGAACGGGTCCTTTTCACCCCAGGTGTAACCGTCGAAGTGAAAAAGCGGGGACGCTTTTACGTCAACCGCCAGCTGACCAACTTCACCCTCGCCTACAACCTCGTTTTTCTCGTTCAGCGCGACCACCTTGTGGCCAGGAGAAGCATAGCCCATGGAGCCTTCACGGACCGGATGCGCCAGACCGTGGAAGTTGCAGCAGGTCATGCCAGTCTCGGTCTGGCCGTAATGATCTTTAACCGGGCAGTAGTGACGGTTGCGAATCCAGTTCACCACTTCCGGGTTCAGAGGCTCGCCGGCACTGCTGGCAACCCGAAGGCCCAGGTTCTCGCCTTCCGGCAGCACGTGATCGTTTGCCTTGAGCAAACGGTAAGCCGTAGGCGCCGCAGCCAGGTTGGTGATCTTGTACTTGCGGATCATGTCGTAGGTGGATTCCGGGGTAAAACCACCCGGGTTGAAGTGCGTGGCGTGGCCCATCAGCAGCGGCCCAACCACGGCATAGTAAAGACCGTAGGCCCAACCGGGATCGGCCACGTTCCAGAACCTGTCACCATCCTGCAGATCAATGGCGTATTTCATGTAAACGTAGAACGCCAACAGCGCTTTGGCCGGTACCGCAACCCCCTTGGACTTACCCACGGTGCCAGAAGTGAACATCTGCAGGAATGGATCGTCGCCCTTGATCATGACAGGCTCGAAATCGCTCGACTGGGCCGCCAGGGTCTCTTCGAAGTCAGGGATGTCCGCGCCAATCTCACTGGCGTTTACACCCACAATCGGCGGGCAGACCTTGACGTCGTTCAGCTTGGGATAGTTCTCCGGGTTGGTCACCACCAGCTTGGTGCTGGCTCGCTCGAACCGGTACTCAATGGCCCCGGAACCAAAGGCCGTGAACAGCGGCTGATACACGGCACCAGCACGCAGGGTTCCGGCGATAACGATCAGCAGCTCCGGAGTGCGCGGCAGGAGTGCAGCCACCCGGTCGCCCTTTCCGATGCCCTGGGATTTCAGATAATTGGCAAAACGCGCAGAGGCCTCTTTCAGCTCGGCGAAAGTCAGAGTGCCGTCACCGCCATCTTCGGTTTCGTAGTAAAGCGCAACCCGACTCGGGTCATCTGCCCATTTGTCGCAGATTTCGTGACAGACATTGAGCCCGCTATCCAGACGTCCATCCAGGATGTCCGCTTCCAGAGCAGCAGGATCGAAGTTGTTGTAAACGTCGGTATATTCCGGAAGGCTCATTCTCAACTCCTGTTGTTTTTATCATTGAAAGCACGGGTCAAGGTTTAGCACAGGCTTCACTTTACGTAAAGGTAAACTTTAGACCAAAAAGGAAGAAATCTGTGTGGCTTTATGAGCAGGAAAAGCGGGTGCGACAGGCCTGCCGCACCCTTGAAGGGATCAAACACGAAAATCAGGATTTCGGCGTAATCTTCCCGGGATGGCGGCTTGAAAGTATGTGGTGCAGGGAGTCGCATTCCACCATGGGATCATCGCAATTGACCACGATGTCGGAGCGGGCAATGACATAACCCTTGCCGGTGATGCTGTTTTTGATCACCTGGTACTCACCCTCTTCCTCAACCGAAGTGAATTCACCGATAAAACCCGTCTCTCTGAGGGAAACGGTTTCCAGCTTGTCGCCCGGCTTGATACTGCCTTCGTAGTTCATCAACGCCAGACGGGCGGACGTGCCAGTGCCCGTTGTGCTCCGACAGATCACCCCGGGATGCACATAGGTTGCCGAGCGGGACCGGTAATAGCCCTCTGCCACATGTTCCACAGGGCCCATGAAGTGCAGGAACGGCAGTGGCCCTACGTCGCCAAGCGTATAATGGGAAAAGCCCCGCTCTGCCTGAATCGCCTCGACAATGGCGTGGGCGGTTTCTGCGAGTTTGCGTTCTTCGTCCAGGGTCAGATCGAAGCCCATGCTGGCTGCATCCACCAGCGCATAAAAGCCGCCGCTGTATGCAACACTGTAGGTAATCTCGCCCAGCGAAGGCACGTCGATGGTGGCCTTGTAGGTGTGGATATAGCTGGGCAGACCCTCACAGGTGATGGCTTCTACCACTCCGTCGTGCACCGTCGCCTCAATCTGGACCAGTCCGGCGGGCGATTCCAGTATAAAACTCTGCTGGCCTTCCTGTTTGGGCACAATGCCCGCTTCCAGCACCGCAGTAGCCGTGCAGATGGTGTTGGAGCCCGAGTAGATAGGGTAGCCCATGACTTCCATGATGATGTAACCGGCGGCAGCTCGCGGATCCGTGGGCGGCACCAACAGATCCACAGACATTTCCGGTATCCCGTAGGGCTCTTCCAGCAAAAGCCGGCGTAGACCGTCGGCGTCATCCCGCAGGTACTCCATCTGCGCTCGCACGGTATCACCGGGCAAAAGATCAATGCCACCGGTCACGATCCGGCTGACATCACCGCCGGCATGGGTATCCATCAACTGAATGGTAAGTTCCGGTTTCATCAAGCGCTCTCCAGTGACCAGGGTTGGCCGTGTTCTTCCCATTGTGAGTCGGGAACGATCACGATCTTGCCGAGATAATTACTACCCCGGTTCACAAAATATTCTTCTGCCCGGTGCAGATCAGAGAGCCGAAACGCACCGTGCAGAACCGGTTTCAGTTGCCCTCCCCGGATCCAGGCCATAAGTTGTTCCGCCTCTTCGCGGGTGCCATGAGATACCCCGAAAATCTGTACCTGGTAGAGGTAGATCCGGGTCCACAGGATTTCGCTGATGTTGCCTCCACTTGCCCCTGCAATACTCAGTCGCGGGTAGGTGCTGCGGGCGTTCATATCGAAGATCATGGTATCGATGAACACATCGGTCATCTCTCCGCCCACCAGATCCATCACCGCATTAATGGGCTTGCCTCCGGTTTCCGCTTTCACCCGATCTACAAAGCTGTCCATATCGGAGCGATCCAGCACCGCCTCGGCGCCCAGTTCCAACAGCGCTGCCGCTTTGTCCTGTTTACTGAGAGCATAGGGAATAGCCCCCATAATTCGGCAAAGCTGGATCAGGGCCGTGCCAACGCCCCCGCTCGCGCCGGTCACCAGGACCCGCTCTCCGACCTTGATGTTGGCCGAGGTAAGCATGTGCATGGCGGTCTGGTAGGAACACATGCCCATGGACGCCACTTCGGCATCCGCCAGTTCGGCATTGGGTATGTGATGGAACTGGTCAGCCGGCAGCGCTACGTATTCCGCGTAACCGCCGTCGGCACCGTGGCCGTAGTAATCGGGCGTGAGATTGATGTCTCGGCGGTCATTGGCGTAGATGTTGAAATCCAGAAGGCCCCGTTCTCCAATGCGGGACTCATCCACACCGTCACCAACAGCCACAACGCGCCCGGCGATGTCGGCCCCCTGGATCCGCGGAAAAACCAGCGTGGGCTTGCCACCCATCTGGAAGGATGTCATTTCGCCTTTTTTGGTTGGATACAGCCCTTCCCGTGCCTTGCGGTCGGTGTTGTTCTTCGCCGTTGCCGTAACCTGAACAAGCACCTGACCGGCTCCGGGCGCAGGAACAGGCACGTCCTTGTACTCCAGTTTATCGACATCACCGTGACCGGTAAGAACCATGGCTTTCATGGTGTTCGGGATCATGGGCTGACGATCCTCCCTGTTTGCTGAATTTCGGGTATTCAAAGAGGATAGGTGAGTTTACCGGGCGTGTCAGTGCGTGTTGCGGGTATCCATTATCAGACTACCGGGCAATCACTTTATAGACAGGGCGCAGCTTGGGAATCTGCTTGAGTACCACCTGGATGACCGTCATCAGAGGCACCGCCAGGAGCACGCCCACCGGCCCCCAGAGCCAGCCCCAGAAGAAGATCGAGACGAAGATGATCACCGGATTGATTGCCATCCGAAAGCCGTGAATCCAGGGTTCGATAAAGAACCCGACCAGCGTGGTCAAACCGAGGAAGCCCAGTGGCGCAATGGCCATCATCCAGAACTCATCAAGGCTAATGGCTGAGACAATCGTCAGCATGGAGATAGAGAGAATAACCCCCAGATAGGGAATGAACCGCGCAAGCCCGGCGACCAGCCCCCACACAGCCGGATCCGGCAGCCCGACGGCCCAGCAGATCAGGCCCGTTGTGGTGCCGACGGCCAGGTTACTCAGGCCGAGAACGCCCAGGTACTGGGCAATCTGATGCTGAGAATCGTGGGTAATCCGAAGCACGGTTTTCCGCTGATCAATGGGCAACTGACGGACAAAGTTCTTGATCAGACGATCACCGCTCACCAACAGGAAATAGGTCAATGCCAGTGCCAAAGCCAGGCCAGCGATGCCGTTCCGGGCTTTGGTCATCAACTGGTTGCGCCATGAATCCGTCTGCAGAACAACCGTCGTTGGCTGTTGCCTTTCTGACTCCGAGAGCTCCTCAACGGACTTTTCAACCTGTTCCGCAGACTCGGAGACTCTGGCGATCTGGCGACTGATTTCGCTCTCGCCCACCAACAGCCTCGATATCCCCTGGGGCACTTCCTCAACCCACTTGAGGGCAGGCGTCGCGACGGCCAGTGTAATGCCGACGATGCCGGCGAGCACCAGGAGCACAAACACCAGGGAGCTGATCATCCGGGGAACTCGCCACTTAACGTATGCCTTTTTGACCAGGGGCGAGAGCAGCAGGCTCGTCATTACCGCAAGAATGATGGGCAGGACAATCTGATGAGCAACGTACAGGGTGTACAGGATTCCCAGGCCGAACAAACCGTATATCGGCGTGGCAAGATCCGATGAAATCAGCAGGCGCTTGTTCTCACCCGCCGGTTCCTTATTTGTGGATTGGTCTTCCATGATGAAGCCTGTATACCGTGAAAAAAAGCTGGCCCGGTAAATCCAGGCCAGTGTTAAAAACGGTCAGTCTACCTTCACCATGGCGCGAGCGCACCCGGGAGAGGGTTACGCGGGGTTCACTTGAAGCAAAAACCGAAGTTTCGAAAACGAAATGTAAGCTCGGCACTTCAATTTTTTTGACGGATTCCTGTCATTCCCTAGTTTATCGGCTCGGGATGATTGACGACACACCGAAAGCCCGTTCCTGACGCCGATACAGGCTCACCCGCCCGCATAAACACTGTACCTGCTCCCCCCATGCTGTCTCCGTGACCTCCCCAATCCCTTACGGTTTTTTCTGGCCTGTCTGGATTGGCCGGCTTCTCGGGCCCACTGGGGTTATCTCTGGGAGCTTGCTCGTAGTAATCCTCCTGAAACCAATCCTGCGTCCACTCAGCGACATTCCCAGTCATGTCGTAGAGGCCCAGGGAATTTGGGGGATAACTGCCAACCGGCCGGCGCTCAAATTTAAGCGAAGAATGGATCAAAGTGTTGCCGGAAGGAGGAATCGACGGGTCCACGTACTCTGTAGGGCGCCGCAAGTATGGATCTTTTTGCACTTCACCGGAGTCTGTCGCGTAGGCTACCTCACGCCCTCGGCTTCTGGCCGCGTACTCCCATTGCGCCTCAGTCGGTAGTGCAAAAGGCAACCCAGTCTCCTGAGCTAACCAGTCACAATAGCCTTCGGCCTCTCCATAATTGGGCACTCTGGCAGGCTTGTTTCGGAAGTAAGGTGACAAACGATCGTCAGTTGGCGAGGTTACATATCGTTGTTTGAACGGTGACGCCTCATATTGAGAAAGCCGCCCTGTAGCTTCGTAATACACCCTCATTTGGCCCCAAGTAGTTTCGTAGCGTGAGATTGAATAGCTATCGACCCTTACCTCAATTGCCGGGCGACTATGATCAACCAACGTCACGTAGGCAGAACCATCGGGGCGACCCACGTCTCCGAGTTCAAATTCACCGCCTTCAACAAAAACCTGATTCTCGATAGCGTTTTCCACAATACGGGATACAGAGCTATCACCATCAGCACCACCAAGACCACCACATGCCACCAAGAAAATCGGCATTATCGTCAGACCAATCACCTTCAACCGTTCAGTTCTCAACATCCACTAAGTTTCCTTAACCAATCCTACAAATACGACAAACATTAAACGGATCCATTCTTACCGGCCTGTCAGCGACGGCCACCTGGTCCTTCAAGCCTCGAATGAAGAGATGCTGATCCGATTTATTCTTGCCTATGAAGTCAAACAGTCGGTCTAGGTTATTTTCGAACTCATCCAGCCGGGCTAAGCCTTGCGGATTCATTCGTAACACCGTTTCCTCGAAATCACGCCATCCCTGAAACGATTTCAGAATCAAATTCACGGCTTGAATTTTAATATCGCCATCACTCCAGATATCGGGCGTTAGCCACCAGTCGTAAAGGATATTGTCCAGAATTACGCCTTTGACCTCAGGCGGAGAATGCAGAAAGACCGAACTATCTTTAACTGTAATGTCTTGAACTACATTCTCAGCAATTTCGCTGCCCTGTTGTTCTCGATGGCGGTCAACAAACACGGCATGAATATAATCTACAACCCCATCCACCAAAGTGTCCGCAAATCCTTGGGCCACTTCTAATGCCGTGAGCCCCCGAGCCAGAGCGAACAAGCTCATACGCCGATACCAATCAAAAGCTTCTGTATCGCGATCGAAAAGCTCAAGATACCGAAAATCTACATCCATCAGAGCGTTATAAACGAAGTGAAGCATCCGCAATATTTTCTGAGTTTCGATCTCCAACAAGAAACTCCCCGACGCACCAGCACCGAAAACTAGCCCCGCATGAACATTGATATAAAACTTTCCAGTGGCGCGACTGAATTCCAACCGAACGTTAAGCTCAGCACCTCCACCCAATGCACCTTCAACTTTCTGTCCAATGACACAAAGCCTGTCCCACTCTCTCTCCTCGGTTAACACATCCTTCCAGCGCAGCTCACCAGAAACCTCACAACCACCACGAACCCCGGCAAACACACCCGCGTCCATGCCAGCCCCTTGTCCATGCTTTCGGGCGGCAATACCCTTGAGTTTCGGAAAGCCATCGCTGGTGGACACCTCAACGTTGGCAGCCATGAGCGCAGAGGCGCCGGCAAATCCGGTCAGCGAGGCGTTGATCGCTGCCTGGAAATGGCCGAGCGACGCGATCTTGCGCTCGCCATCCCAGCCTCCAACCCTATAAGGAATCCGGATTTCGGACCGGTTATTCACCGGAAACGCCTGCTCAACACCAACCTTGCCCTGCGCCAGCGCATACTGCGCTTCCGCTTTCGCCTGGAAATGCACTTTTCCCTTGCGCGGATCAAATTCACCCGAAGCTGCCGCACCGGCAGCAAAGCGCATGAATTGTGCCTCTGCGGAGGCATCAAATCCGGTTTCA
The DNA here is from genome assembly GCF_000235625.1 of Marinobacter manganoxydans MnI7-9. Lineage (GTDB taxonomy): Bacteria > Pseudomonadota > Gammaproteobacteria > Pseudomonadales > Oleiphilaceae > Marinobacter > Marinobacter manganoxydans. Next base: position 47,052 of record NZ_AGTR01000084.1, read on the forward strand.
TCGACCGCTTCCCGCCGGGCTTCCGCGTCTCCCCAGATGGACCAGGATGCCTCATCGTAAAACTTGTTCAACGTCGTCATAAGCGCGCCATTTTTATCGGGCTCCCAGAGGGTTGCGTTGAACTTGATGTTAAGTTCGCTTCGGATAGCATCTCGTAGCTTCGCCGGATCAACCCCGTTCTCGTTTAGCCAACCCTTGCTGCGCTCCCTGTCTCGCGATGTCATCGAATACCGGCGAGGGTGGTTCGCGATCTTGTCAGAGCGCACGAAAGTGACGTGCTTATTGCCGGCCAACCGCTTTATTTCAGTAATCGGTGGAATGGATTGCATGTCGTTGGTCAGGACTGAGCGCGCCTCAAGTTCGTCTATCAGCCGTTCTTTCTCCTCCTGTACTTCCGACAGCAAGCGCCCTTCGCCCTCACTCACGCCCAGTTCAGAGTCGGTTTCACCCTCATCAAGCCCGTCAAGCTTCCCGTAAAATTCAGTGATGGGGCCACAAACGAATTCCTCTTCTTCGACCCACTCCGCCAATTCCGCCTCAGTCAGGAGAATCAGTTCGTCAGACCCGGTTACATGGACAACTTCCACGATTTCTTCGGAACAGGGAGGCTCCTGAGCAACAGATCCCACTTCGCAGTTGGAGAAATCAGCCTCGTTGGCCGCTGGCAGCTTGAGCAGCTGTCCGGGGAAGATACGATCCGGGTTCTCAATTGCAGGATTCAGCCGCATCAGGCTGCTCAGGGTTGTTTGATGCCTTTGTGCAATCGCACTGAGGGTGTCGCCGGAGCGAACGGTGTATTCAGAATTCATCAGGCAACTCCGTATGCCAAATGGTTATCCACTGCTTTCAGACGTGCGCTAGCCGAGACCTCAGAGTCAGACAGAATGGTGCGGATTTCGGCAAGCTTGATCCGCTCCCCGTGAACCACGGCCAGCTCTGAGTAACGGCTAACCTCCTTTTCGGTTCGAAAACCCAGCGCGGTTGCCTCATTGATGAGTTGCTCCAACCGTGCTCGATCCGTGATGTCGAGAAAACGGCCCAACTTCTCGACGAATTCATGCCTGGCGCTCTGTGACAGCACTGCCACATGATTTTCAGTGAGGAGAAACCAGCCTTCCTCAGCCGCTTTCCTGAAGTGTTGCGAGCCATCTGAATCGAACCGGGATAGCTCTCCGTTCGGTTGGAAGGCCAGCCACTCTCTGACTGGCCCACTAAAGCGAGCGCGTTCCTGCTCATTCAGTGCAGACATCAGCCGCGTGAGCTGCTTGGGTGCGTAATAGCGCAGGTAGGAGAATCCCCCATTCGGCATCTGCACACTGAGCAAACTGCGCAAATGGCCCGCCACAAGGGAGAGGCTTTGATCCGATAGAAGGATAATGGCTTTATCCTGCCACTCCGACTGGGCACGCCAAAGCCGTGTACCCTCGGAGGGTTTGACCAAGCAAGGGGTTACTTCCATAACCGCTTCATGTGGTGTGCCCAAGAACAGATATTCCAGTTGGGGCTGATCATCATGCTCGTAGGTGAAGCGCGGTGCATCAAACAATGCACCGTCAAAAAGAATGTAGGCCTTCGCCCTGGTTGTTTCATCCAGCCCTATCATGCAGTCACATCCTCGCATGAACAGGATGAGAGGGCGCAGGTGCCATCCGACTTGCGCCCGCATTGCTTGACCAGTGCAACATCATTCCTGGCCGCCGCTTTCAGGGCCTGCACCGAACTTGGAGTCGGACCTGCTAAAGCCCGGGTGTCGGTTTCAGCAAGCTGTGCCGGTTTGTTCGTATCGGCAATTTCACTCAGGCTGGCCGGAAGCGCCGGGTCTTGGGCCGACACCCCACTCCCACTCCCAGGCCCACCGCCAGAGTTCATGCGCACCGAAGGCCCGGAGACCGTAACGCCACTAGGATCCAGCTTCAGAAAGCTACCACCTGCTTTGAGCGTGAGTTCGGCGCCCGCCTCGATTACGACTTTCATACCCGCTTTGTGGTGGATCTCGGTGCCAGCTTCAACGAGCTGGTTTTTGCCCTGTTTGCTGTGAAGACTGCCACCGATGGAGAGGCTGTAATCACTTCCGACCGACTCACGCTGTTCGCCATCGACAGTTCGGTGCTCATTGCCTTCGACGTGACTGAATTCGTTGTTTTCGACCGTGCGGTGACTGTCGTTTCGAATCACCTCCGTGCGGTTGTTCTCGGTGAGCAGGTCCAGGTCTTTCTGGGCGTGGACGTAGATCTGTTCCTGATCCGCCTCATCCTCAAACCGCAGTTCGTTGCTGCCCTCGCCCTTGTGGGTCTTGGTTTTCAGGGTGGTGCGGGTTTTGTGTTCCGGCAGCCCATAGGGTGGCGTGTTGGTGATGTGATGGGTTCGCCCGGTGATGATGGGCTGGTCCGGGTCGCCGTCCAGGAAGGAGACAATTACTTCGTGGCCGATTCGTGGCAAGGCCATGAAGCCATACTGGCCGCCGGCCCAGCCCTGACTGACTCGGAGCCAGGCGCTGCTGTGTTCGTCGTTTTTCGAGTAGCGATCCCAAGGGAAACGGACTTTGACCCGGCCATGTTCATCGCAGTGGATCTCTTCGCCTTCCGGGCCGGTGACAATCGCAATTTGCGGGCCGTCCATCAGAGGACGATGGGGCGTTCGGGGACGCCAGGTCAGGTCTGCAGGTATGGCATTGAACCGGTTGTGATAGGTGGTGGGTTCGCTGCCGCCCTCCTCTTCCAGGGCCTGGGGCTGGGTGCCGGTGTGAGTGACGGCGGTCAGCAGCCATTCCCGATTCAGGGCGTCGCTGTCGTGCTCCTTCAGCTCAACCTTGGCGCCGGCGCTGAAGTCCGGGCGATTGCTCTCACCGGATGCGGTACTGGCATCATTGCGGAGGGATTGCAGTCTGGCTTCGGTAAACGGCTGGCCACTGGCATCGGCCTTAAAGCGGCCGGGGTAATCGTAGTGCTGGTAATCTTCACGGTGCTTCAAGTCGCCGGAAGCATGCTGATGCATCAAAGCATAGGCGGGATTCTTAAAGGTATAATCCTTCATGGCCACAGAGGCCACCCGCACCCGCTCTTCATATCGAAATCGGCACACGACCGGGCGCCTGCTGCTGCCGCCGGCTTTGGCGTTATATTCTGCCGGCTCCAGCTTCGGCGCATCGCCATGATGGTCGGCGATTACAAGCGCCGGCTGTGTGTCTGCGTCCACGCTCCCGTGTTCATACCTGTAATGCCAGCCCTCTTCAGCCGCGAGACGTTCGAGGAAGGCCAGGTCGCTTTCTCTATGCTGAACACAATACTCCCGCTGCTCGGGAGTGCGTTTCAGATCGAAAACCGAGTCGATAATGCCGCGCTCTTCCAGCAAGGTACCTACGATGGTATCGCTGCTTTGGGTCTGGAATATCCGGCTGTTGTGCATCAGTCCCAGACGCCAGAGCGGCGACTGAATATTCAGTTCATAGCGGGTGCGCCGGTGACCGGCATCGCCCCGAACAAATTCGTTGACCACACCGGTGAAGCGCCTGAGCGGCTCGCCATCCTGCCAGACCACAAGATCCACCGGTTGCTCAAGAATTTCCGCTGCCTGAATCAATGAGTCGATACTGGACAGCTCAAGCCGACCCTGAAATACCTCGGAGAGGCGCTCGGTCAGTGCGAAGCCAACTACGGAAAATAAATCGGAGGGGAGTCCTCCAACACGGGCGGTGAACTGCAATCCGCTTGCCTGGGGCATATCTTCAATCCTTGAAGGTATGGTTATCTCCTGTTCCCGGCAGCCTTTAGCCAACCAAGTCCCTGGTTGGGCTACCGAACAACAACTCGCGGCAAAAGTACCAGCAGCGACTCTGAAAATCCAGCGGCTGGTCGCAAAAACGCGAATATGACTGGGGCCAGATGAAGCGTTTCATCAGGCCCCGATAGCGCGTTACTCTGGCTTGTAGAGCCGCTGAATGCTGGAGAAATCCAGGCTACCGTTGCCCTGCCCAGCATGGAGCTGAAACAGGTTGCGGGCCAGAGATCCCATGGGAATGGAAGCCTGGTTCTTGACGGCGTTGTCGAACGCCAGCCCCAGATCCTTGGTCATCAGATTGACCAGGAAGCCGCCCTCGTAGTTACGGGACGCGGGTACGCCTTCCATCACACCTGGCCAGGGGTTGTAGACATTCAGCGCCCAGTTGCCACCGGAACTCTGCTTCATGATTTCCGAGAGCACCGCCGGATCCAGACCGTTCTTCACGCCGAGCGCAAGTGCTTCGCTGGTGCCGGACATCAGGATGGCCAGCAGCATGTTGTTGCAGATCTTGGCCACCTGGCCGGACCCATGATCACCGGCATGGAAGATGTTCTTGCCCATGGCGTCAAGAATCGGCTTGGCCTTGTTGAAGGCCTCTTCCAAGCCGCCGCAAATGAAGGTCAAGGTGCCGGCCTTGGCACCGCCAACACCGCCGGAGACGGGCGCATCGAGGAACGGGATATCCTTGGCTCGTGCAACTTCGGCAACGCCCCGGGCTGTTTCCGGTGCGATGGTGGAAGAATCAATCACCAGGGTGCCGGCCGGCAGTTTTGCCAGCAGACCATCGTCTCCCAGGTATACCGCTTCCACATGCTGGCCGGCAGGCAGCATGGTGATGACACACTCCGCGCCACTGGCTGCTTCGTGGGCGGTGTCTGCCGTTTTCGCGCCTTCGGACACCAGGGCGGCAACAGCGTCTTTGGACAGGTCGAATACGGTGACCTCGTGGCCCGCTTTTACCAGGTTTCCGGCCATTGGGCCGCCCATGTTACCGAGACCGATAAAGGTAATCTTTGCCATGTCTTTTCTCCTTGTTCTTGTAATAGATCAGCTAAAAAAATCGTCGATCCAGGCGCTGTCCATTTCGGCAAGGGACGCATAGCGCCAGCGGGGCTGCTGGTCCTTGTCGATCAGAAGCGCTCGGATGCCTTCGGCAAACTCGCCCTTGGTCAGGCACTTGGTGGAAAGCACCAGTTCCTTGTCGAGCACCTCTTTAAGGCTGTCGTGTTTGCAGCCGTGCAGGTGCCGCCAGACCAAAGCCAGGGATGTGGGTGACGCACCAGCCAGGGAGCGGGTCGCTTTCGCCACCCAGCCGTCGCCACCAGACAGTTCTTTCAATTGATTAACGTTCGCTTCCAGGGAGTCAGCATCGGTAACCCGATTGATCTCATCGAAATGAGTGCGAACAGGTGACTCCGGCATGGCGTCGGCGCTCTCACGCTCGTATTGACGCAACACACTACCGACCACTGCATGAGGATCTTCGCCCTGCCAGTTACGCTTGCACAGCTCGGCAACAACATCGGCCTTCAGATCATGCCGGATGAAGCGGTCGGCAAGGCCAGTAAAGATTGCATCAGCGCCGTTCAGGCGAGCACCGGTCAGACCCAGGAACAAGCCGGTGCGCCCGGGGGTGCGGTTCAGGAACCAGCCCGCCGCAACATCGGGGTAGAGGCCGATGGTGATCTCGGGCATGGCAAGCTTCGATCCTTCCGTCACCACCCGGTGAGACGCGCCCTCCATAATGCCCATACCGCCACCCATTACGATGCCGTGTCCCCAGCAAACGAGCGGTTTCGGGAAGGTATGGATCAGGTAATCCAGCTCATATTCCTCGGTGAAGAATGCCTCACCCTCACTGGCACCCTGTGGCTCGGTCATGCTGCGATACAGGGCAACGATGTCGCCACCGGCACAGAACGCCTTGTCGCCCTCGGATTCCAGCCAGACGGCCTGGATTACGGGGTCCTCCGCCCAACGCTTCAGTTGCGGAGTCAGCAACCGGATCATTTCCAGAGACAGCGAGTTCAGCGCTTTGGGCGTATTCAGCCGGGCCACGGCGATCAGCGCGCCATCGCCCGTCTTCCATTCTTCGAAGATAATGGGTTGATCACTCATAACAGGTCCTTGAGCCAGCCATCAAAGCCGGCTTCAGCGGTTTTTCCATTCCGGCTTGCGCTTTTCGAGAAACGCGTTTACGCCTTCTTTCTGGTCTTCGGTAGAGAACAGCTCAACAAACAGTTCCCGCTCCATGCGCCAGCCGTCGTCGTGGCTGCGGCCATCGCGGGCGCTCATCACCAGGGTCTTGCAACGAGCCGTTGACGACGGGCTCTGCTGGCACGCCATTTCCGCCAACTCCAGCGCCTTATCAAGGCTCTGTCCGCTCGGCACCACTTCCTCAACCAGGCCGATTCGCAGTGCCGTATCGGCCTTTACCCGCTCACCGCACAGAATCATCCGCTTGGCCCAGCCCTCACCCACCAGCCAGGGCAGGTTCTGGGTGCCGCCGGCACAGGGCAGCAGGCCAACGCCTGCTTCGGGCAGTGCCATCTGGGCATGCTCTTCGGCAATGCGGATGTCACAGGCCATGGCGCACTCCAGGCCGCCACCCATGGCGTAGCCGTTCACCGCCGCGATAGAAACACCGCGGAACCGCTGCAGCGTGGAGAAGGCCTCGCCAAAAAGCTGGCCCATCTCGTTCGCCCGGGCCTTGTCGCCATCGGCGAAGGTTTTCAGATCGGCGCCGGCAGAATAGAACTTCTCGCCCTGCCCGGTCATTACCAGGGCAAAGATGTCCCGGTCTTCGTTCAGTTCCTTGACGATGTTCGTCAGGGCAATGAGGGAATCCTTCGTCCAGGTGTTGGCCGGTGGATTGTTGATGGTCAGTACCGCGATATGTCCGCGTTTTTCGAGCTGAATCAGGTCACTCATTTGCTATTCCTCATACTGAAAATGGGGTCGGATGACGATGTCATCAGACCCCATTTTTATGCTTATTGAATTGCCTCAGCCACGCCGTCATCGAGCAGGCGACGGGCAACAATCAGACGCATGATTTCGTTGGTGCCTTCCAGGATCTGGTGCACACGCAGGTCACGCAGATAGCGCTCAAGCGGGTATTCACGAATGTAGCCATAACCGCCGTGAAGCTGCAGGGCCTCATTGACCACTTCGAAACAGGCATCGGTGGCGAACCGTTTGGCCATGGCACAATGCAGTGTCGCTTCCGGATCGGCGTTATCAAGCTTGAACGCGCCCAGACGAACCATCTGCCTCGCGGCAACCAGGTTGGTGGCCATGTCAGCCAGCTTGAACTGCAGAGCCTGGAAAGCCGCCAGCGGCTTACCGAACTGTTCCCGCTCGTGCATGTAGTTACGGGCACGCAGAAGAGCCGCCTGGGCACCACCAAGGGAACAGGTGGCGATATTCAGACGCCCGCCATCGAGCCCCTTCATGGCGATGGCAAACCCGTCGCCCTCGTCACCAACTCGGTTGCTGGCCGGAATGCGGACATTCTCCAGGCTGATCATCCTGGTAGGCTGACTGTGCCAGCCCATTTTTTCTTCGTTCTTGCCGTAGGAAATGCCGTCGGCATCTGCGGGAATCACGAAGGTGGAAATGCCTTTATAGCCGGAATCCGGCGCTCCGGTTCGGGCCATCAAGACCAGAATATCGGTGGCCCCAGCGCCGGAAATGAATACTTTACTGCCGTTGATTACGTAGCTGTCGCCATCGCGCACGGCCTTGGTGCGAAGACTGGCCGCGTCTGAGCCGGCACCCGGCTCGGTCAGGCAGTAGGAGGCGAGCCATTCGCCGCTGGCGAGTTTAGGCACGATTTCCTGCTTGAGATCATCCGACGCAAAGCTGGCGACCATCCAGGTGGCCATGTTGTGGATGGTGATAAACGCGGCGGTTGAAGGGCACGCAGCAGCGAGCTCTTCCACGATGACCGAGGTGTCCAGCCGGGACAGCCCCATGCCGCCAAGCGCTTCGGGCGTGTACATACCCATGAAGCCCATTTCGCCGGCTTCCTTCATCACATCGACCGGGAAAATATGCTCGCTGTCCCACTTCGCAGCGTGGGGCGCCATGGATTTTTCCGCGAACGCTCGCGCGGCCTCGCGAAACGCCAGCTGATCTTCGGTGAGGTTAAAGTCCATCGTTACGCTCCAGATAGAAAGGGCTTGGCATTGAGTGGGGAAAACAAGGGGCCGGAAACAGGTTCCGGCCCAAATACCCCACCTTCAACGCAATTAACGCAACTGGATAGAGAAGTTGGCTTCCGAGCTGGTCGCTTCACTGGAGAACCAGCGGGAGGTAACCGTTTTGGTTTCGGTGTAGAAGCGAACCGCCTGCTTGCCGTAGGCATGCTGGTCACCGTAGAAGGAACCCTTCCAGCCGGTGAACGAGAAGAACGGCAGGGGCACAGGAATGGGGATGTTCACGCCCACCTGGCCTACGTCGATCTCATGCTGGAAGCGACGCGCGGCACCACCGGAACTGGTAAAGATGGAGACGCCGTTGCCGTACGGGCTGTTATTTACCAGCTCGATGGCATCACCGAGGGTGTCGGTTTCCATGCAGGAGAGCACGGGACCGAAGATTTCCTCGTTGTAGATATCCATCTCGGTGGTAACACCGGAGAACAGAGTCGGGCCAACCCAGTTGCCATCGGGCAGTCCGTCTACGGTGCAGCCGCGACCATCCAGCAGAAGGTTAGCGCCCTGCGCTTCACCGGTCGCGATCAGAGACTCGATACGGTCTTTCGCTTTCGCGGAGATGATCGGGCCATAGCTGGCACCGGAATCGTTCCACGCGCCTGGACGAACTTTCGCCATGGCTTCTTTCAGCTCCGGAATCCACTGCTGGGCTTCGCCCACAAAGACCGCGACCGAAATTGCCATGCAGCGCTGGCCGGCAGCACCAACCGAGGCGCCAACCAGGGCATTGATCACTTGCTGTTTGTCAGCGTCCGGCAGGATCACCATGTGGTTCTTGGCACCGGCGAAACTCTGCACACGTTTCATGTTGCGGGTGCCGGTCTCGTAGATGTAACGGCCAACAGGCACAGAACCTACGAAAGAAACGGCCTTGATGGCGGGATCAGTCAGCAGTACGTCAACCTGCTCCTTGCCACCGTGAACCACCTGCAGAACGCCCTTGGGCGCACCGGCTTCTTCAAACAGCTCGGCAAGGCGCATGGGGGTCAACGGATCCTGCTCGGAAGGCTTGAGGATAAAGGTGTTACCGCAGGCAATCGCCATTGGGAACATCCACAGCGGGATCATGGCCGGGAAGTTGAACGGCGTAATGCCGGCGCACACGCCCAGCGGCTGGATCCAGGAGTGGGTATCCACTTCACGGGCAACGTTCTCAACCGTCTCACCCATCATCAGAGAAGCGACGTTTCCAGCGTGCTCAACTACTTCAATACCGCGCCAGACATCCCCTTTGGCGTCTTCAAACGTTTTGCCGGTTTCCTGCGAAAGGATTTCAGCAATCTCGTCATGATGTTTTTTCAGAAGTGCCTGATAGCGGAGCATAACCCGGGCGCGCTCGGAAACCGGCACTTCCTTCCAGGTCTTGAATACCTCACCGGCATACTTGATGGCCTGCTCCATTTCCGCATGAGTCGTGTTCGGAGCCTTGGCGATCACTTCGTTGGTGGCGGGGTTGGTAACTTCAATCCAGTCCTTGGTCTGGCTCTGGATGAATTCACCTGCAATATACAACGGTACATTTTTCATGTTGATGTCCCTGTTTGTTGTTGTGCGGGAAGCCGGCCGGAACCTGAGGGTTCCTTGCCACGTTTACCCAAAGGCTAGCACGGGATTGACCAATGGGTGATTGACTAAATTTCGCCCGTAATGGACTATCTTTCGATAAAGCTCAAACAAACAAGACCAGAAATGACCCAAACCTCACAGTGGCCGGTGCCCAAAGACAGCATTCGCTACGTGGTGCCTGAGCCGATCATTCGACTGCTCGCGAGCCATCCACTTACCCGGGATCTCTATCCGCTGGCGTTCGGCCACTACCGGCGCGCCGTCGGCCATCACATGCATCGGGAACACCATCACGACAATCTTTTGATCTACTGCACGGAAGGCCGTGCGTTCCTGAACGTAGGCGGGGAGCCCTACACGGTGGAGGCTGGCGATCTGCTGCTTTTGCCGGCCGGTGCCAACCATCGGTATACCGCCGATCCGGACAACCCCTGGACCATTCACTGGGTGCACTACACCGGACCACTGGCAGCAGATTTTCAACACTACATGGGGTTCGACGGCCCGACCCGGATTCGTCATTTGGGCCGGCAACCCCGGCTTCTGGTTGACTTCAATGGCCTGCTATCGGTGCGACAGACCGGTTTCCGGGCCCGCGGCCTGATCCACGCTGCCAACCGGCTTCGGCAACTGTTGGCTGCGGTTCCGATCAACGCCGACGAAACCGGGCACGAGCGGCAGGCCGAACTGGAAACCATTCACAACTATATGCGGGAGCATCTGGATGAGCGTATCAGCCTGGAGCAACTGGCCGATCTTGCCGGCCTCTCACCGGCTCATTTCGCCACCCGGTATCGGGAACAGACCGGCACCTCCCCGATCCAGCACTTCCTGCACCTGAAGGTGGAACGCGCCTGCCAGATGCTGGATACCAGCAGCCTGAGCTTCGCAGACATAAGCCGACGCCTGGGCTACGACGATGCTTACTATTTTTCGCGGCTTTTCAAAAAGGTAATGGGCCAGTCACCCCGGGACTACCGGCATACCGCCCGACACTGACCCGTCGACAGAGGCCAGATTGAAACCTGCCGCCTTCTACGACTTTTGTTGTAGGAGCCAAGGGGTTAGGCTGGGGGCATCAAATCACAAAAAGAGTGAGCCCATGGCCATGTACACCATTGAAATTGATGAAACCTTTGACGTACCCCGACGACGGGTTTTCGCCCTGTTCGCCGACCATTACCGTTTCGGAAAACTGCTGGGAGCACCGGTCAAACGAATCAAGGACAGCGATCAGGCTGATCCCAACGGCATCGGCTCCGTTCGCAAAATCGGCATCGGGCCGGTCGGCCTGGAAGAAACGGTGACCAGCTTCGAGCCGGATTCACTGATCGAATACACCATCACCAGCATGAGCCCGATCCGCAACCATCTGGGAAGAATCCGTTTTGAGGACACACCGGAAGGCCACACCCGGGTGAACTACACCATCACCTTCGAAGACATCGTACCGTTCACCGGGAAGGTCGTCAGCAGCGCTCTTGAACAGGGCATTCGCCGCGGGATCAAACGGGTACCACAGCTGGCCTGAGAGCCGGCAACAACAAATCGTTACTTGAGGAATATCAGAGAATTGACCTGAGGCAAGAGTTGGCTTTTGTCAATTTTGTAATCTCCGCGCAGCTTGCAATATCCGGCCATTCCGGCCGGATCAAACTGTATTTTGCGGGAGACCGAAATGGCAGCCGAACCCATTGTCCTGTTCGATAACGGACACCACAAATGCCTGATGTTCGATTCCCTGGTAACCGGAGAGGGCGTCCAGTCCAACCAGTTCCTGATTGTCGACGGTAAACATGAAGCACTGATCGACCCGGGTGGTGACCTCACCTACACCCCGCTGTCGGTGGCGGCATCACGCTACATGAACATCCGCGACATGGATTACGTGTTCGCCTCTCACCAGGACCCGGACATCATCGGTGCCATCGACCGCTGGATCGTTCATACCCGCGCGAAGATCGTAACTTCGAAACTCTGGGCCCGGTTCCTTCCGCACCTGGTTTCCAGCTACGTGACCAACCAGCTCAGCGGCAGCGTGTACGACCGCATCGTTAGCGTTCCGGATGCCGGCGCCAATGTGAAATTCGGGGAATCCTATCTGCAATGTCTGCCAGCCCACTTCATGCATTCGGTCGGCAACCTGCAGTTCTATGACCCGGTCTCGAAGATTCTGTTCTCGGGCGACCTGGGCGCCTCCATGGGGGGCGAAGACGATCACCTGCCTGTGAAGGACTTCGACAAGCACATACCGAGCATGATCGGCTTCCATCGGCGCTACATTGCCTCCCGGAAGGTTTGCCAACTCTGGGCGAATATGGTCCGCGACATGGATGTTTCGATGATTGTGCCCCAGCACGGCAAACGCTTCGAAGGACCGGTGATGGTCGATCGCTTTCTGAACTGGGTCAGCGATATGGAGTGCGGCATCGACCTGATGACCCAGGAAAACTACCGGCGCCCGGTCGATTACGTTTAACTGCCGGAAGGCGAGCACCGAGACCGGGGCAATTTATTCTCCGGTCCGGCACTCGGCCCCAGCGCTGACAGGAACTGCTGTGCTGAGGGCTGGCCGCCGTCAACTGCCGCCAGCCGGATCAGACACAAGCCTTCAGCCATGCGGCCTTCGTCAAAAAGGCTTTTGCCCAGCCGCCAGCGGGCATCACTGTTTCCCGCTTCCGCAGCTCGGCGATACCAACTGAGTGCTTCGTCTTTATCCAGGACCGTTCCCCTGCCCTCTTCATAGGCCATGGCCACTTCGACCATACTGATGGAATCACCACTGTCGGCTGCCCGCAGGTACCACTGGAAGGCTTTCTCCTGGTTTTGTTCAACGCCCTGCCCCTGGGCATACATGTTGGCCACATTCAGCATGCCCTGGCGGCTGCCCTCCTCTGCCAGCTCCAGATACTGCTCGAAGGCCGATTCATATTGCCCCATCTTGTAGACGACATAAGCGTTGAGAACCCGGATCATGTCCCGTGCCACCTGGTCCTGATCGCCGTTCTCGTTACCCCCGGCACTCGCCAACGAGCATGAAAAGACCAGGCACAGAAACAGCATCCGAACCATTGTCTGCGTTGCGCTTTGTCTTTGCATTCTGTTCCCCGACGCCTGCCAGTTGTCCTCTCACGCTAGCAGTGGCTTGCCTATAGGTCTGTGCATCAAAAGTGCTGTCCTGCTGGCACCTTGGTATTGGCGGATCGTGAAAACCATCCCGGAACAGGGGCCAAATAAGCCTGTCCCAAACCGGCAATGTTGAGTAAAATCCGGCCTTTTCCAGAGAACCAAGAGGCAGCGCAGATGGGCAGAGCCTACCAGAACCGCAAAGAATCCATGGCCAAGACGGCTGCGGCAAAAACCAAGGTCTACAGCAAGTACGGCCGCGAGATTTACATGAGCGCCAAGTCCGGAGGCCCCGATCCCCAGGCCAACCTGTCCCTGCGCGGACTGATCGAGCGGGCCAAGAAAGACCAGGTGCCTTCGCACGTCATTGAAAAGGCCATCGACAAGGCCAAGGGTGGCGCCGGCGAAGACTATGCTGCAGCTCGCTACGAAGGCTACGGACCGGGCAACTGCATGGTGATCGTGGACTGCCTGACCGATAACCCGAACCGCACCTTTGGCGACGTGCGCCTGGCCTTCACCAAGACCAAGTGCAAGATCGGCACGCCCGGAGCCGTGTCTCACATGTTCGACCACAGCGCTATTTTTGCGTTCAAGGGCGAGGATGAAGAGGCCGTACTTGAGGCGCTGATGGAAGCGGATGTCGATGTAACCGACATCGAGAATGAAGATGGCCTGATTACCGTGTTCACACCGAACACCGAATACGCCAAGGCTCGCCAGGCACTCGTGGACGCAATCGAAGACATCGATTTTGAAGTGGATGAAATCCAGTTTCTGCCCAAAACCACCACAATGGTGGAAGGCGACGACATCCCCATGTTCGAGAAATTCCTCGACATGCTGAACGAACTGGACGACGTGCAGAACGTGTTCCACAACGCCGAACTGCCAGAGCAGTAAACAACCCGGGCCGCCGGCCGCGCAGGAAGATAGCACCATGCAACAGAACGCTCCCACAAACCGCAAGGCGCGCGTGGTGGTCCTTAAAACAGGCACCACCTACCCGGACATTCGGGCAAGGTTTGGCGATTTTGACGAGTGGTTCCTGCGCGGGTTGTCAGATGAGCTGGATATAACCGTTGCCAATGCCGAAGCCGGTGAACTGCCGGGGAATCCGGAAGACTGGGACGGCATCGTGGTGACGGGCTCCCCTGCCATGGTGAGCGACCGGGCCGAGTGGAGCGAGAACGCGGGGCGTTGGCTGGTAAAAGCCGTCAGAAGCGAAGTGCCGGTGCTTGGTGTCTGCTATGGCCACCAGTTACTGGCCCACGCGCTGGGCGGGGAAGCTGGTTACCATCCGAATGGCCGGGAAACCGGCACCCACGAGGTTGAACTCCTTCCCGAGGCAGCTTCCGATGTCCTGTTCCGGGAGCTACCGGAAAAATTTCCGGCCCAGCTGACACACCGGCAGTCCGTGCTGCGCCTGCCTGAAGGAGCGGTGTTGCTGGGACGCAACCAGTTCGAGCCTCATCAGGCTTTCAGAATTGGTCCCTGCGCCTGGGGCGTGCAGTTCCATCCAGAGTTCACGGACGCCATTATGAGCGCCTACCTGAAGGTCCAGGCGCCCGACCTGACACGGGAGGGGCTTGATGCGGAGGCCCTGATCGCCGGCGTAAAGCCAGCGCCGGATGCGTCCTCGCTGCTTTCCCGTTTCAGCAGATTTGTTCAGGATCGGATCCGGTAATTCGCGGGCCAACCGTTAGGGTCAGTCGAGGATATAGGCGGTTTTTTCCATTGCCTGCTCTTCTTCATCGATGAAACGGAACTCATTCCAGCCAATGCGCACCATGTCGTTGCTGTTGAGACGCTGGCGGTCAGCAACCCGCAATTCATTCACAAAAGTGCCATTGGTGCTGTTGCTGTCGGTAATGTAGTAATCCACCGTACCTTCCAGATAGGCATTGGGCACCGCTTCTATCAGGGCGTGCTGGCCGCTCACAGAAATTTCATCAATCTGGATATCGTTGTCCGGGCGCCGACCGATGCGCGTTTCCGGTTGCCCGAGTTCAAAGGTGTTAACAACAACGTTATCCACCAGTTGCGAAAGCGAAGCCATGTCAGTTTCCTCAATACTCCAACGTCAGTAATACCACAGACACATTGTCACCCGCCTCGTTTGCCAGGCCGGCATCAATCATTGCCTGAACCGTGCGCTCCATGCCGTCACTTTCCTTATGGATTTCAAGCCACCGGTATTCCGGAACCGAATCAGTTAACCCATCGGAACACAGCAGCAGCACATCTCCTTCATCAAGCGTTTCACGCCGATAACTGGGGGCCGCCTGCTCCACCGTTCCCACGGCCCTGGTCAGGACATTCCGGAACGGCACATTGGGCACGTCGGCCCTGGTAATGCTGCCGTCTTCCAGCATGTTCTGGACCACGGTATCGTCCCGCGTGAGACACAGCGCCTGGCTGCCACGCAGGCTGTAGCAACGGGAATCGCCAATGTGAGCAATATGCGCCTGATTGCCACTCAACCAGGCCACCACCAGTGTCGTGCCCATTTTTTCAAGTCTTGGATCCCCGGAACGGCGGCTCACTATGCGCTCATTGGCCAACCTGAAGGCCCGATCCAGTTTTCCCCGGATATCCGCATCCGTGGTGCCGCTCGAGGCACCGGCGATTTCAGGCTCAAGGGATTCGATGATGGCATCAACCGCAAGGCGACTGGCAACCTCGCCTCCCTGGTGACCGCCCATACCGTCAGCAACCACCAACAACGCCTGGTCACCCGCATCATTGATCCGCCAGTCCACCACATCCTGGTTTGATTCCCGGACGGCCCCGCGATGACTCTGGCCGGCAACGTGATATCGCATCAGGACGACACCTCCTGGCCAGCCTCACGAACGGCCAGACGACGCACGGCCTCGGCCATGGTGGCGGCACTGGCAAAGCGCTTGTCCGGCTCGCGCTGGATAGCCTTGTTGATCAGACGGACCACCCCGTTTGGCAGATCCGCGTTGAACTCGCGGACGCTGCGTGGGCGCTTGTTAAGAATCTGGTAGGTCAGGTTGGCCAGGGTATCGCCCTGATAGGGCGTTTCGCCGCTCACCAGCTTATAAAGCGTTACGCCCAGGCTGTAGATATCGGAGGCACCGGTTACCTTCTGACCCTTCAACTGCTCCGGCGACATATACAATGGGCTGCCCATTACCGCGCCGGTGCGGGTTCGCGAGTCATCGGAGATCTTGGCAATGCCGAAATCGGTGATCTTTATATCGCCATTGTCGGGATTGAAGATGATATTCCCGGGCTTGATGTCGCGGTGGACGATTTTCTGGCTGTGAGCGTAGGCCAGAGCGTCCGCCACGCGGGCAACGATATCCAGAACCCTGGGCAGGGGCAGTAACCGTCCGGTTCTGCCGAATTCACTGAGCGGACGTCCTTTCGCATAGTCCATGGCGATATAGGCGAGGTCTGCCTCCTCGCCAACGTCATACACGGTGACGATAGCCGGGTGGCTCAGGCGGCCAGCGGCTTCTGCCTCCCGGAAGAATCGCTCCTTGAGATCCTGAAGCTGTCCATCATCAAACGCCTGGTAGCTGAGAGTCTTGATGGCAACGGTACGGGCAATCTTCGGATCCTTGCCCAGATAAACCACACCCATGGCCCCTCGGCCAATCTCCCGCTCGATTTCGTACCTTCCGAGGGTCGGGCGACTAACGGCGGGCTCGGGCATCAACAGGGTGCGGGTATTGTCGAAACTCCCTCCCTGCATCAACGAGTTATCCGGCGCGAGCTTTTCCAATGCCGACAGCCTCGCGGCGGTATCCCGAAAACCTTTCTTTCGCTCCTGAATACTGCGGTAGGTGCTGACCGCCTTGTCGTACTGGCGCTTGCGCTCCTGCTGGATGGCGGCGTCGTAGCGCAGCTCGATCTCGCTTTCACAGTCGGGGCAGCGATCCAGCGCTTCGAGGGCCTCGTCTGTATGACCTTGTTGCAGAAATACCTTGGCCAGCTTCAGCCGCGCATCCCGCACATTATCTGTCAGTGCACGGATGTGTTTGCGGGGCTGCAGCCAGAACAGCATCACCACGTAACCGACCACCAGCAACGTGAGCACCACGCCAAACGGCACCCAGGCATTGCGGTAGAACATCAAAGCCGCCTGGATCACCACGAGCGAGCCACCAAGCAAAAGAGTGACCGGCAGGGAAACGGCCGCGCCCATCGCCGGAATTGCAAGCACCAGATACAGTGCCGCAATTGCCAGCCCGGCGGTCACCGCCATGTCGGACCAGAGTGGTTCCGAAAGCCCCCGCTCAGCCATAGCCGGCCCGAATGCCTCCTGCGGGAGAATCGTGGCCGGGGTCGCGCCCTCTGGCACGCCGAGAATGCTGAACAGCGCACGGTCAGCCCAGCCAACGAGGGCAAGCTGGTCCCCCATGAGGGCAAACACAACAGCCAGAACGAGAATAACGGCCCGCAGACTGAACAGGCGCGGTATGAAAGAGAGTATGGCGTTCACAGGCAACTTTGTTATAAATGGTTGATCTGACTAGTTTAGAAAGCGTGGCGGAACTTCGATACAACGACCGGGGTGTTTTTTGTAAGTGTTTGTTTACCTGAGAGAGAGGTCACGTATAGTTATGCCGTCGTTTACCTCAGGGATGATGGAAATACACACATGACACTGAAGTTACTGATTCTCCTGCTGTTGCTCACCCTGGCCGGCATCGGCCTTTACCACACCCAAAAGCCACTGCCGCCAGGCATCAGCTATCGTGGAACCGCGGTGCCATTGGAGGAACCCGTCCTGCTGACAGACGTCACCCGTCACTATCAGAACGGCCGTGAGGAGCGAGACCATGAAATCTTCGACGAGGTGTTCCGGCTTGTGGGACAAGCCAACGAGTTCATTCTCATCGACATGTTTCTGTTCAACAGCACCAAGCCGGAGGATGTAGCCCACCGGCCTCTGGCTCAACAGCTCACAGAGGCCCTGCTGGCGAGAAAAGCGGAAAAACCGGAGCTATCCATTACGGTTATCTCCGACCCCCTGAACACCATGTATGGCGGCACGACCTCACCCTGGTTTCAAGCCCTGCGCGATGGTGGCATTCCGGTTGTGGAGACGGCACTCCGGCCGCTACGGGACAGTAATCCCACCTGGTCTTCAATCTGGCGGCTGTGTTGTCAGTGGTTCGGCAACAACCCCGATGGAGGCTGGCTGGACAACGCCCTGGGCACCAGGCCTGTTACCCTTCGAAGCTATCTCGCCCTACTGAACTTCAAGGCCAACCATCGCAAGCTTATGGTCGCGGATGAGGCGGGCTCCCTGAGGGCCATCGTTACCTCGGCCAACCCCCACGACGGCAGCAGCCGGCATAGCAACCTGGGGCTTAGCTTCACGGGGCCGGCGGTCTTTGATCTGCTGAAAAGCGAGCGGGCGGTTCTCGCCATGTCGGGAGCGGACACCACGCCCATTGATGAGCGAATCAGCATGGCTCCCGAAGTCACTGGAGAACCGCAGAAATCCGAAATCCCCCTGGTGGCAGTGCTGACCGAATCGGAAATCCGGGATCAGGCTCTGTCCATGATTCAAGAGGCCTCGGCCGGTGATCAGCTGGACATGGCCATGTTTTATCTCTCACATCGCGATATTGTCACAGCCCTGGTCGACGCCGCCAGACGGGGCGTTGCACTGCGAGTTCTGCTTGATGCCAACAACGAGGCCTTCGGCCACCAGAAGAGTGGCATTCCCAACAGGCAGGTCGCCATGGAACTGGTTCGCGCGGGCGTTCCGGTACGTTGGTGTAATACCCTGGGTGAGCAATGCCACACTAAACTGTTGATGTTGGCCAGAGAAAACGGCGCAACAGAACTGCTCCTGGGTTCGGCCAATTTTACCCGGCGCAATCTCGACGATCTGAATCTCGAAACAGATGTCTGGGTATCGGTGGTGGAGCAGTCACAGGTTGCGAGCGGAGCCCGGCGATTCTTTGACGAGCAATGGCAAAAAGGCCCTGGCGACGATCCGGTGATGAGCCTGCCCTACGAGCGTTGGGCCGACGAATCCAGACTTCGCTATTGGCGCTACCGGATTATGGAGGCGACCGGCCTGTCGACCTTCTGAACAGAACAGGACAAAAGCCATGACAACACCCGTGCATGCGCGCCCTATCGCAGAGCGTATCGACTGGCTGATGGAGCTCAGCCGGGCCCATTCGGCCAGCTTCTGTAGCCCGGAAAACCATCTGGCCAGGCAGCGCTACCTGGCAGAGCACAATACCCAGATCATTGCCATGAAGTGCATGGATGGCCGCATCCACCTGCCCTACGTGACCCAGACGCCTCTTGGTGTCATTCACCCGTTCCGGAACCTTGGCGGGATCTTTGAGCTGGGCTGGCCCTACCTTGGCGACATGCTGGCGGACACGGTCCAGCAAGCCGTAACCCAGGGACGACGGGTGCTGATCATCATTACCTACCACTATTCAAAAGGTTCACGGGAACGGGGCTGCGCCGGCTTTGACTGCGACCGTGAGGCCGCCATGCGCCATGCGTTCCAGATCCGAAGCCAGGTGGAAAAGCTGTTCGGAAACGGCCACCGAACGGTCTATCCCCTGGTATGTGGCTTCGAGAGCGACGAGGATGCACTGGTTCTGCACGGTAGCCAGGAGCGAACGCTGGATCTGTCTACCATTCCTGTAACGCGACTTGCCGATATGGCCTCCGAAATCGCCTCCCTTTGTCCGGATATGCCGGAACCGGTTCAGCGTGATCTGCTGCCCCTGGTTGAGGGCAATATCCGGCACGTGAACGAGATTCGGCGTTTTGACCGGGAACTGAACATAGAGCACCGGGAGTGGGTCATCTGCCTTGGCAGGGGGTTCGATTTCCTGCACGCACCCAACGTAGCCCTGATCATCGGCCCCTACAGCCCGGATCTGTCCCATCCCATCCGCCAGGCCGCCGGGATCATAAAGAGCAACATGGATAATGGCCGTGTTCCGGACGATGGTTTCCTGCTGCTCTGCTCCGCGCCCTACCAGGAACCGGGCACCCAGAAGGCCCGGGCAGAACTGAAATCGGCGTTCCTGGCAGAGTTCGGTGCCAACGTTATCCACCAGGCGTACCCAGACCTCGCCAGCCGAATGGTCGCACGCTCGGCTATACTCCATTGGCCGGAGCGAAAGCTGCAGGTTTGTGAATCCTGAACGATTCGTATGTTGAGGGAACGCAACCGACTGTTTTATCGTCCGGTTAGTGCAAGATGACTAACAAACCGCTACACCGGAAGTAGCCAACGAACAGGAGTGACCCATGTCAGGCATTCGCAAGCACTTGAGGTACGTTTGCTTTTTTATGGCCATGATGATGGCCCTTGGTTCCGTCTGGTCGGCCACCGCTACCGCCGGCATGGTTGGAACCGGCGAAATGATCGGGCAACAACAGGTTCAGCTGGACCGGCAGGAGCTGATCAGCATGCTCGACAGACAGGATGTGCAGGCCAAGTTGGCAGACCTTGGGGTCAGCCAGGACCAGGTCAAGGAACGCATCCAGAACCTCACGCCCGCGGAACTGGCGGATTTTGAACGTCAGCTCGCCGAGGCCCCTGCAGGGCAGGATGTGGTCGGCATCATTGTGTTGTTCCTGCTGGTATTCATTATCACCGATATGCTCTGTGCTACGAATGTCTTCCCGTTCGTGAACTGCATTCGATAGCGGGATCAGTGGCTGCCATTTTTCCCACTCTAGAAGCGACGACATCCAGCAGGCTGATCCTGATGTTACTGGTCAGCCTGCTGGCCGGTTGCGCCAGTGCTCCCAAATGGCCAGCGCCCGAAACTCACCAGGCCATGCTGCCCGACAAGGTTGTGCTGGACGACGTACCTTTCTACCCCCAGGAAAGGTATCAGTGCGGGCCTGCGTCGCTGGCAATGATGCTGAACAGCCAGGGCCTTTCATCCAATCCCGATATTCTCAAGGAGCTGGTTTATATTCCGGGCCGGGAAGGCTCCCTTCAGGTCGAAATGATCGCCGGCGCACGCGCCCATGGCATGTTGGTTTACCCGCTGGACGGTAGATTAGAAAGTGTCCTGACCGAGATCGCAGCAGGCAATCCAGTCCTGGTTATGCAAAATCTGAGGTTTGGCTGGTGGCCCCAATGGCACTTTGCGGTTGTCATCGGCTATGACGCCGGCGAGCGAGACCTGATACTCCACACCGATACCCGCAAGCATGAAGCGATCGATCTGGAAGTTTTCGCCAATACCTGGGGGCGGGCCGATAACTGGGCAGTAACCATCCTTCCGCCCGACCGGGTGCCTGCCACGGCAAAACCACTCCGCTTTCTCCAATCGGCCCACGACCTCGAGACAACCGGCCGAACCACAGCCGCTGGCATGGCCTATAAGACAGCCGAGACGACCTGGCCGGACCAACCGACGGCCACTATGGCCAGAGGCAACCTTGCCTGGCAGTTGGGCCACCAAGGCGAAGCACAGGAGCATTTCTTGCGCGCGGTGAAACGTTTTCCGAAATTCGCCGAAGGCTGGAACAATCTCGCTTTCGCGCTGCAGGCGAGCGGCTGCACAAACATTGCGACCCAGGCGGCGAGATGCGCCGCCGCACTGACACCGGACCGCTTCGGTGAATCAGAATTGCTCAAACAAGAAGGCACCACATCCGCGGAACAGTGTCCTGCACTTCCCGAGTGCCCAAGGGAAGCCCCCTAGGCTGGCTTCCGGAACAGAGCCACATCCTTTCTCGGTATTTCCAGGTGCCAGCCAAACCGCTTGGCGAGCAGCTTGAAGGTGAATTCCCGGTAGAAGACCACATGGGTCGGGTCACGGCGATAATGCCAGTTGTCGAACCGGTCATCGTCGGTCTGGAAGCAGGTCATCACACCCAGCCAACCACCGGGCTTCAGCATCCGGTCGAGTTCCCTGAAAACGCCAGCGGGGGCGTAAAGATGCTCTACCACTTCGGTACAGGTTATGAAATCGTAGGTCTGATCGTGAGCCACTGCTGAGGGATAAAAATAGGGATCGTAGAGACTGACCGCCATGCCTTCCGCCTCAAGCATCTGCGCCAGTGCAGGGCCGGGGCCGCAGCCGAAATCCAGGCCGCTGGCGCCCGATGGCAGGCGCTCAAGCAGAGGTTCTGTCAGTTTCGAGAGAAATGTCCGGTACCCCGGATCAGACGGGTCATTATCATGCAGTTGGTAAATTTCCCGCTCCTGCTCAGGCGATAACCGGCAGGACGCATCCATCACCGTCACCTCGCAGACATCACATCGAAGGTAACGCTGGGCCTTCACTACACGGAAATCCGAGAGACTGCCCTGCTCGCACACCGGACAAAGACTCACGCCCTCACCTCGGATCAAGTCCCGCGGCCGCCCTCATGCGGGCATCGAGTTCCCGGGCGTCAATCTGATCGGACGCTATGATCTCTGCCCGGCTGTAGGCTTGCGGTTCACCCTGAATAACGGTCAGGGCTCCATCAACCACATTGATCGCCCGCCAGCCGTCCACGGTCTGAACGACAGCCTTGAAGCGCACAAAGGCTGAGTCCATGGCCATCACCAGCAATGCGTTCTCATCGAGTATCAGTTCCGGATGTATGCGCCAGCCAACACTGAAATGCCCCTGTCCCTGATTGGTAATCTGTTGCCAGGGCTCGTCATCAATAGCGGGGGCCGGCGATGCAGTCTTATGATGTTGGTGATGGTGAGCTTCCGGATCGGTCACCGGCAGGGCATCCGACTGGCCGTCCAGCCAGCCCGGTGCCAGATGCCCGAACCGCGTGTGGTGAATCGCCCGCTTGGCGGGTTCCAGTTGTGCGGCCCACTCATCAAAATGAGTCAGTTGCTCCGGGGTGCAAAGATCAGTCTTGTTGGCAACGAGAATATCCGCCGCAGCCACCTGATCCCGGAACTGCACATTGCCGAGCACCTTCGGTTCTTCGAGCCTTCGGGGGTCCACCAGGCAGATTACAGGGCCCATGGCGAGCACATCCTGATAGTGCTCGCTGGTCAGGGTGTCCAGAATCTGAGAGGGGTGACCGAGCCCGGTCGGCTCAATCAACAGACGATCAGGCTTTGCCTTGTGAATCAGCTGGTTGAGCCCTATCTGCATCGGCAGGCCTGCAACACAGCACATGCAGCCGCCGGGTATTTCCTTGATGAAGGCGCCTTCGGTCTTCAGCATGGCGCCATCGATGCCCACCTCGCCGAACTCGTTGACCAGAACCGCCCAGACCTCGTTTTCCGGTTTGCTTTTCAGAAGATCCAGAATGGCGGTGGTTTTACCGACACCCAGAAAACCAAGTATCAGGCTGGTAGGAATAGGTTGAGCCATGGCGCCGGAGGCACTCCTCTAGGAATCAAAATGTTATATTATAACAATTTATCCGCCAGGACGATCCTCTTTCAGGAACAGTCCGACGGCCTTGTCTGATAGCAGGGCATGAGCAAGTGCCGGATAGGGCAGATAGTGAACAAACAGCGTGGCGAGGGTGACTGCATCCATGCCGGCATCCAGGAACATCCAGGCCCCGAAGGCGACGAACAGGGCGCCCAGAAAACCGCCATAGATCCACAGCGCCCGTGAGCGCTCCTCAGGCATCGGCAAACGCTCAAGGGTCCGTGCGATTGAGAAGCTCATGTAGACGGCAATCAGGGCCGCAATGACCAATGAGGCCAGCAACCCGGTAAATCCGATCAGATACCGGAACAGGTAGTTGGTCAGGAAAAACAGGGCAATGCAGGTAACGGCAACAATGGTGATGCGTGTCTTTTCCATGGCGGCTCAGGGTTTGTTGGTTTTAAGGATAGGCGCAAAGAATGGCAGAGACGCCGGGAAAGAACCACCCCTGCTGCGACCGGGGTTCCAGACTGATATGATGCCCGTCATTCTCACTGGCAACCGGACACCCGATGACCACTGGCAATTCCACCCGGCTCAACAAATACATCAGCGAAAGCGGCATGTGCTCCCGCCGGGAGGCCGATCGCTATATCGAGCAAGGCAACGTCTACATCAACGGCAAACGAGCAACCGTGGGCGACCAGGTGCTTCCGGGTGACACGGTCAAGGTGAACGGCCAGGTGATCGAGCCACGGGCTGAAGAAGATCTCGTGTTCATTGCACTGAACAAGCCGGTAGGGATTGTCAGCACCACGGACAGCGCGGAGAAACACAATATCCAGCGCTTTGTGGGTCACAGCGAACGCATCTTCCCGATCGGACGTCTGGACAAGGACTCCCAGGGCCTCATCTTTATGACCAGCAACGGCGACCTGGTCAACAAGATACTGCGGGCGGGCAACAACCACGAAAAGGAATACCTGGTTACCGTCGACAAGCCGGTCACCCGGGAATTCGTGGAGGGTATGGCCAATGGTGTGCCGATCCTCGGAACCATGACGAAAAAGTGCAAGGTGTCTCGGGAGTCACGATTTGTCTTCCGGATCACCCTGGTTCAGGGCCTCAATCGCCAGATCCGTCGCATGTGCGAGTATTTTGGCTACGAGGTTACCAAACTGGAACGGATCCGGATCATGAACGTGAGCCTGAAAGGGCTTGCGGTGGGCCAGTGGCGGGACCTGAGCGAGAAAGAGCTGGCCGGGCTGTTCGATGCCATCCGGGATTCGTCTTCCGAAGCCCCGTCCGGCGCTGGCAAGCCAGCAAAAAAGAAGTCCGGAACGAAGGCCAAACCAAAGCCTGATCGCAAGCCTGGCTCTGCATCCGCACCAGGTAAGCCCGGTGGCGCCAGGCGCCCCGGCCCGAAAGGCAAGCCCGCACCTGGCAAAAAGCCGGCATCGGGCAAACGGCCAAAAGGCGGCAAGCCAAGGCAAAAGAGCGTTAAACGGTAAGCGAGGCTCGCACCTGGCCGCGCCGGGCTACTTTTTCACCCACTTACCGCCCATTTGCACATACTGGCCGGACGGAGTCTTCTCAATCGCCTTCTTGCCTGCAACCGTCTCCACCTGGGTTACCGGAATGTTGTGTTTTTCGGCAATGCGCTTGTACTCATCCCGACGGGCGCTGTTAATGGCTTCCACCACTTCCTTCGCCTGCCCTTCGGCGCGCACCACTTCCAGATAACCCGTCGGTGTTTCTCCAACCAGCCCCTGCTGCTTGACCGAGTCCAGTTTCTGTTTGGCTTCATCCAGCCCCATGGCAAGCACGGAGGCGCTGATACCGAACGCCAGAACCAGCGCAAACATCTGTATCAATCGTTTCATCTTCAACCCCTCAAACTTTCCGGACACAGTCAGAACAAGCCCTGTTCGCTGAACAGATCATCCACTTCCTTATCCACTTTCACGTAGATTTCGTGCTGGATTTTCACGTTCAGGTTGACCGTAATCGGCTCCTTTGGCGCCGCCATCTGCACTGTCGGCGTGCAGGCAGCCATCGCCAGAGGAAGCATCAGTATCATCAGTGTTCTTGCCATGGGCGACCTTTCAGGCCACCAGGGCCGCACGGGTTTTATCATGGTGCTTTCTCCTCACCGGATTCCTGCAGCAATTTCCGGACGCGCCTGGTAACAGCTTCATTGACCCTGCCACTCAACTGCAGACTGGTGAGCAGCGCGGGAATGTCTTCCTCAAGATTGACATTGAGTACCACCGGCTGCCCACCCCTCAGGTCCGGATTCTTACCTTCGAGGCGAAGGCCAAGGCTCAACTTACCCTGTTCATCGTAGTCTATCGTGCTGTTGAGGACTGAATAGTGAAAGTTTTGCAACGCCTGGACCACGATGCCCATGGCCTGGTTGCCACCGAGCATCGCCTGGAGCTTGTCCGCCGGCAACTGCAAACGGCCGCCAGGATCTATTGCGGAAATACTGCCTGCACTCACCTGCACCCCGTCGCCACTGATGCCCAGAGGAACTCGCCCTCGAAGCAACCCGCTTCCAGACAGTCCTTCGGCTGGATACACGGCCATCAGACGGCTGAGGGAGACGTCCTCAACCTCCACAGGGATGCGACCAGACCCACCGCCTAAATCGTACCTGGCAGGAGGCACTCTCAGGGTACCTTCGAGGAACCGGGCCCTGGCCTGCTGAACCTCCAGAGTGCCGGCCAGCAGTTCCGTGACCGGCGCGCTGTAATTCCCTGAAAAAAGAACCGAGGTGACGGGAATGCCGGCATTGATCTCGCCAACGGTCATGTCCCTGAAACGGGTCGTAATCCGGGAATTTTCCAGCGATCCCCGCACCTGGCCGGTGAGCCCTGATACCGCGGTCCGGTTAAATACCCCGCCAACATCCTGCAGTTCAACGCTGCCACTGGCTGCAAGTTCACCACCCTGGCCGGTCGAAACCTCCATCGACAACCGGGCATTGCCAGAATCCACTGTCAGCAGATCCGGCCATCCGACCAGGGTTTCTGCCAGGGCCTGAACGCCCTGTTTACCGTCGATAACAGAGTCGATGGCGACGGATACGCCGCCTTCGGGATTGAGCTGGATATCGAGATCAGCCGTAAAGCCGGACTCGGAAGCCAAGGTGCCCTGCACCCTGAGATCTGCCAGGCGGCCCTTTGCCCTTCCCTGAAAGTTCCACGTTTGCGGCAGTAATTGCGGATGTTCGACGCGCGCGGCATCGACCCTGATGTCGCCATCAATGGAAATGCGCTGCGCCCAGGGGCCATTTGCGCCATAGTCCAGGGTTACCGTTGTATTGCTGAGATCCGTGCGCAGGTTGTTGAGCGTCAGCGGCTGGTCTGCACCGACAAACGTGAGATGTTTGGTCAGAACAAGAGACGAAGGAGCAAAATCGATGGTTGCGACATCACCGTTGGCGGTCACAGAAGGCCGGACATCTGCACGGCTGCCTGTTACTTCCCATCCGCCGGACCGTATATCCGGCAATGCCATACCCACCGAGCTCTGTTCAATGGCAAAGGACCAGCCTGCAACCGCCAGGGGCCAGGCCACCAGAGCCATACCACCGGCCCAAAGAAGCCCGCGGCCGATGCGTTCAGGCTTTACAGACCCTCTACTGGGCAAAACGACGCTCCTGTCGGCTCGGTTTACTCACCACGCCAGGTCACGCTGTAAAGATCGTGCCGGCGGTCCTGAAGGTTTTTAACGGTACCACTGTTGCGGGCAGTGATCAGTACTTCCGGGCGCAGATCCGCAAAGGCAACCGTCTCCACGTTGGGCTCGGTGTCAGCGGCGATGCCATCCCGGGCGAAGGGAAAGTCGCAGGGCGTCAGGATGCAGCTCTGGCCATACTGGATTTCCATGTTCGGTACGTTCGGCAGGTTTCCGACGTTGCCGGACATCACCACGTAGACCTGATTCTCCACAGCTCTGGCCTGGCAACAATAGCGAACCCGCAGGTAGCTCTGCCGCTCATCGGTACAGAAAGGCACAAAGATGATATGCACGCCCTGGTCCACCAGGTGGCGGGTCAATTCCGGGAACTCCGCGTCGTAGCAGATCAGCACACCGATGGTGCCGCAGTCCGTCTCGATGGCGCTGACCCGGTTGCCGCCCTGAACGTTCCACCAGAACGCCTCGTTGGGCGTCGGATGAATCTTGGGCTGGCTGAACACCTGACCATCCCTGAGAAACACGTACGCCATGTTCCGGATGGTGCCGTCTTCCTCACGGACTGGCGTTGAGCCGGCGACAACATTGATGTTGTGGCGCAGAGCCAGATCCCGCATCAGTTCACGATAACGCTCTGCGTAATGGGTGACTGCGGCAAAGGTCTCGGCGGGGCTGCCCTTGCGGGCTTCGATGGAAAGCAGCTGCAGGGTGAACAGCTCGGGGAACACCACAAAGTCGCCCTTGTAGGTGGAAACAACATCGACAAAATAGCGGACAATCTCGCTGAATTCGTCGAACGATCCGACCGGGCGTTGCTGGTACTGAACCGTGCCTATGCGCACGGTATCGCGCATGCGTTGACCGTAGCGCTTCCGACGGCCGTTGTTCTCCGACTGGGGTACTTTCGGGTTACGCCAGACCAGATGAATACCATAGCCCATGGAATCGTGGTCGGCATCGAGATAATGCGGAATAATTCCGTGCACTTCGAAGCCCTGATGAAGCTGGAAGGAGAGCACCGGATCCTTCTGTTCCTTGCTTCGAATGGCCTCCACATATTCCTCGACGCTCGTGAACTTCTTCAGCCGCTGGCGCAGGCTCGGCAAACGGCCGGCAAACACCACTCCCTGCAGGTTCAGGGCCTGGCATAACTGCTTGCGCTCGTTGTAGAGCCGCTCCCCAATGCGGTAACCCCGGCATTCCGGATCAACACAGACTTCCATCCCGTACAACCAGTCCCCCTCCGGGTCATGCCGCGAGGCATAACCGTTACCGGTGATGGAGGTCCAGTCGTGGGCAGCGAGTGCGATCTCTTCCGCGATCCGGAACGTGGCGCAGTAGCCGACCACGGTGTCTCCGAGCATGGCAACAAACTGGCCGTCGGGAAAGGTATTGATCTGCCCAGTCAACGGCCCCTTGGTATAGCCGTACATGCCCGTGCCTTCATAAACCCGGCGACTGAGCTGGATGATGCCTGGGATATCTGCAAGCGTGGCATTGCGGACGTACAGACGCTGATCAGGATCGGAAAACGGGGGGCACATAGACACCTCAGGAAAGGCGTTGATTTCCCCTCATCTTTGGTGGGACGACAGGGATTCGTCAAGACAAATCGGCTATCCGGCGTTGCGCAGGGAGAAGCGATCGACCACTGAATACACGGAACCGGCCGGGCCAGGCTTGCTTTCGAAAAGCACAAATTCAGTCACCCGGAACTGGCCGAATCCATGGTCACCATATTCAACCAACAACGGTTCAACAGAACCCGGCTGGCGTTTGAAACGGGCCAGCGTAATGTGCGGGCGAAATGCCCGACGTTCAGCCACAAAGCCCAGACTCTCCAGTCGCCGCCCGAGAGTCTGGTGCAGCGCAGCCACCGGTGCCGCCGGCTGAACACCGGCCCATAGATTCTTCGGCCTTTCGGGCTGGCCGAAACAACCAACGCCGGCAACCTCAAGCGGGAAGGATTCCGAATCTATCTCACGGGCTGAACTGGCTACGGCTTCGAGACCTTCCCCGCTCACCTTCCCCAGAAACAGGAGGGTGATGTGCAATTGCTCAGCACTCTGCCATCTGGCGCCTGTCACCGGTGATCTGACCTTCAACAACCGGGCCTTGATTTCAGCCGGAAGCTCCAGCCCGAAAAAAAGCCGTGGCAACGCTCTATTCCTCGTAGATCATCTTGCGCACCATGCCGCCATCGGCCACAAAATTCTGGCCAGTGATAAACGAGGCCTCAGGCGAAATGAGGTAGGCCGCCAAGGAGGCAATATCCCCAGGTTGCCCTACCCTGCCCGCCGGGTGCTGCAGGTGGTCGTTTTCGGAAAGCGGTTCAACCGGCTCTGCGCCGCCCTGCCAGGCCCGGGTATCGACCCAGCCGGGACTGATGCAGTTCACACGGATATCCGGCCCCAGGCTCACCGCCAGCGCATGAGTAAGTGCCACAATACCGCCTTTGGTAGCGGCGTACGCCTCGGTGTCCGGCTCGGACTGAAGCGCCCTTGTGGAGGCCATGTTAACGATAGCGCCTTTCGTTTTTCGAAGGTGCGGCACCGCATGCTTGGTGACCAGGAACGGCCCGGTCAGGTTCACGTCCAGCCGGCGCTGCCACTGATCCAGGCTCAGTTCCTCAATCGGCCCCGTCTCGGGGTTGGCGATTCCGGCATTATTGATAACGGCGTCCAGACGGCCACTCCAGCGAAGGGCTTCGGTAACGATGCGCTCCACATCGGTTTCCGAAGCCACATCGCCGGGCAGAAAGTGCAGTGCATGATCTGCACCGGCGGCCAACCGCTCACCGACAGCACTGTCGGTGTCACAGAACGCCACCTTCCAGCCAGCAGCGGCCAGGTGAAGCACAATGCCCCGGCCAATGCCTTTGGCGCCGCCGGTCACCAATGCGACGCGATCGGTTTGACTCAAAACAACCTCCGTTACGACCGCCCCTACCGGTTACTCAACCTTGGGCGTGGGCCGGACAAGAATTTCATTTACATCGACATGTGCCGGCTGAGCCACGGCATACATGACCGCATTGGCAATGTCCTCCGGCTTCAACGCATGACCAGGACGTTCATCAAAGAAGGGCGTGTCCACCATGCCCGGTTCGATCAGGGTAACGCGGATACCGGAGCCACGGAGCTCCTCACGAACACCATAGCCAATGGCGGTTACCGCCCACTTGGTCGCACTGTACATGGAACCGGGAATGGTGGCACGGCCTGCCGCAGAGCCGGTTAACAGCAAGTGGCCCTTGCTCTCTTTGAGCGCCGGCATGCAATGCTGGAGGGTCAGGCCCACACCGTAGATATTGGTGAGGATCATATCCTTCCACACGTCCGGGTCAGCGCCGCTGAATCCGCCCGGCTCACCACCGCGGCCGGCGTTGGCAAACACCGCATCAATGCGGCCAAAGGTTTTCAGGGCCTGGTCGACCATGTTTTTCTGGTCATCACCGCTCTGGACGTCGCACTGGACCGTCAACACCGTTTCCTCGCCACCCAGCTCCTGCTGCAGGCCTTTCAGTTTGTCTTCAGATCGCGCGGCCAGAACCAGCCGATAGCCCTGTTTCGCGGCCGCTCGCGCTGTTTCCGCGCCGATGCCTGACGACGCGCCGGTAATCAGCATTACAGGTTGATCTGCCATAAGCTTTTTCTCCTGTTGCTTGGGAAGTGTGGGTAGGGCTACGCCCGGTGACCCCAGACCGATCAGTCAGTAGATCTGCAGCAGGATGAGAGCGACGATGGCCAGGGCCAACAGAAACCAGCGGGCGTAGTGGTCGGGGCGGTCCTCTTGGTCGCTGGCAGCCCGGCTGAGACTGCTGCCGGACGTCTGCTCATACTCGAACACCAGTTGCCGCGCCCGGTAGAGATCCTCATCATCGACATGCACGTTGCTGAAGCCCGCGGCACCAATATCACCCATGGCACCCTGAAGGTAATGACCTCCGACATGGGCCTCAATACCGTTGGCTTCCAACAGACCAGCCACAATGTGGGCTTCGGTTATGTCTCTGGCCCGATAGGCTATTTGCAACACGCGACTCCTTCTGTGACCGTTCCGGGCAGAACCGGGACAAATCTGCGAGTATCATTTGAAGGATAGTTCGACCTGCCCGGTGGGGCCAATAACATACGGATCGACCATGCTCTGGATTATTCTCGCCATCATCGTGTTCATCGTTGCCGCAACCCTGCTTCTGTTCCGGCTTGAGGATCTGTCTCATCTGGACCGGGATGATTACCCGATCAAAGACGCAACACCAAGCGAAGCCAACCGGGAGGTGCTGGGACGCATCCGCGAGCTTGGGCAATCTTCAAAAGGCCTGCGCGGTAAGGCGCGGCTGATGGCGCTCCGAAAACACATGGACGGGCTGAGTGAAGGCATTGAACTGGCCTCGGAGCTGCGCCATTGCGAGTCACCCCGTGGCGAATGGGTTCTCGCCCCGGGATGTGATACCCGCCGCCGCATCCTGTACATTCATGGTGGCGCCTGGGCCGCTGGCAGCCCCAGAAGCCATCGGGCCATTACCGACCGTTTATCGCAGATAACCAGAGCCGCAGTGTTCGCACTGGACTACCGTTTAATGCCGGAGAACCGGTTTATGGACGGTGTCCGGGATTGTCGCGAGGCTTATAAATGGCTGCTGAAACACGGGCCCGACGGTGCCGAGCCGGTAGATTTCATGGTGGTCGCCGGGGATTCTGCCGGGGGCAGTCACACTCTGGGATTGATTGCCTGGATTCGGGACAATGGCCTGCGCCAGGCGGACGCCGCCATCGCTTTCTCACCATCCACCGATCTGACCCTGACCGCGCCGAGCAACCGCAACAACATCGGTACCGATCCACTGCTCGGGCCTGTGTTTGGTGGCCTGTCGAAAATCCCACTGCCGGTCATCTGGTGGGCCACACTGGCGGCATTCCGGGTCTCCCCGACCAGCCCTGTCGCCTCACCATTACGCGGGAATCTGAAGGACCTGCCCCCAACGCTGATACAGGCCAGCGACACCGAGATGCTGCTGGACAACGCCCGGCGTTACGCCGCGCGGGCAGAAGCAGCAGGTTCTCCGGTTACCCTTCATACCTGGCCGGGAATGGTGCACGTATGGCAGATCTTTGTGCCCTTACTTCCGGAAGCGGAGGAGGCTTTCGATGACATCAGGGCTTTCCTGGAGCAACTGGAGTCCCGGGGTAGCGAACAGGCTTCGGCCTAAACCTGGACCTTGCCCCGCAGGGCCTTGGTTTTACCTTTTTTGGTTTTCTTGTCCACACGCTTGCGCTGTGAGGATCGGGTCGGTTTGGTGGGACGTCGGGCCTTGCGGGGTTTGACGGCCTCCTGGATCAGCTCTTTCAGCCGCTCCAGCGCATCTTCCTTGTTCAACTCCAGGGTTCGGAAAGATTGCGCCTTGATGATCAGCACACCTTCTTTGCTGATTCGCTGATCATTGAGCGACATCAGCCGCTCCTTGTAGAACGGTGGCAGAGAGGAGTGGGGAATATCGAAGCGCAGGTGCACCGCGGAGGCGACTTTATTCACGTTCTGGCCGCCGGCACCCTGGGCCCGGATCTGGGTGATTTCGATTTCCCAGTCAGCAAGTTCAACAGCGTTGGATAGTTTCAGCATCTGCTAAGGTTAACAGAATCCAGAACCGTGGGCTTTCAGCACCGGGATTTGTGCGAGGAACAACCAGTTATCATGTGCGGACGATTCACCTTCTATACCCCACCGGACACCCTGATCCTCGAGTTTTTTCCCGAGGGCATGGAGGTGGACGGGCATTTTGACCCCGGCTACAACATCCCTCCCGGCACAGGTATTCCCATGATCCGGATGAGCATGAACGGCAGCCTGATCATGGCTCACTCCCACTGGGGCTTCCGGCCGGCCTGGGCGGATCAGAAAGCGCCGGCTCCGATCAATGCCCGTGCAGAAACAGCAGCCACATCAAAATACTTCCGGGACGCCTTTGCCCATCACCGTTGCCTGATACCGGCCAATGGCTGGTACGAATGGCAACAAACGGAACATGGGAAAGAACCTCACTACATAACGCCAGCGAATTCCGGGAAGTATCCGGCGATTTTCTTCGCCGGCCTCTGGACCCCGAGAGAAGGCGACGAGACCACCGCCTGCGCCATCATCACCGAACCGGCCAGCGAACACCTGAAGCATATCCATGAACGTCAGCCCGTGGTGCTTGATCCGGCCTGCCTGAGGGACTGGCTGAATCCGGAAATCACCGACCGGACACAATTGCGAGCAGTGACCCATCGCCTGGATCCTGAACAGCTGAAAGCCATTCCCGTTTCGCCGGAGGTGAATAATCCGAGGCATAACTCGCCGGACCTGATCCGGGAAGCCTGAGGCCTGTAGTAATCCTCTAATACCCGCTTCTTCACCGACGCTGATACTGTTTCCAGACTTGGCACGACAATCACAAGGAGACAGCCATGAGCGGGAAGAAGATTCTGATGATTACCGGTGACTTCACCGAAGATTACGAAACCATGGTGCCGTTCCAGGCACTGCAGGCCGTCGGGCACACGGTTCACGCTGTCTGCCCCGACAAGAAAGCCGGCGACACGGTTGCCACCGCCATCCATGATTTCGAGGGTGACCAGACCTACACCGAAAAACCGGGGCACCGGTTCGCCCTGAACGCGGATTTTGACGGGCTGGACCCCGCGAACTACGACGCATTGGTGGTGCCCGGCGGTCGCGCTCCTGAGTACCTGCGGCTTAACAAGGATGTACAGAATCTGGTTCGCCATTTTTTCGAGACTGACAAGCCAGTGGCAGCGATTTGCCATGGTGCCCAGTTGTTGGCCGCAGCCGGGGTTCTGGAGGGGCGCAAATGCTCGGCCTATCCTGCCTGCCAGCCGGAGGTGGAACTGGCCGGCGGCACGTTCGCCGGTATCGAGGTTGATCAGGCGGTTACCGATGCTAATCTGGTAACAGCGCCTGCATGGCCCGCTCATCCGGCCTGGCTGGCGCAGTTTTTCAAGCTGCTGGATCAGTAATGCAAACGGGGCCGGCCCACCGGCCCCGCCACGCTCTCAGGGAGGCCCGCATGTGCAAGCTCTTTATCAACGCCGATCCGGAGCTTTGGGTCAGCCGGACCCACTCCCTGCGAATCGATGGCATGGTGACCAGTGTGCGAATGGAAAACGCCTTCTGGCAGGCACTGGCCGATCTGGCCGAACGGGATGGCATGAACCTGCCCCAGATGATCACACGGCTTTACCACGAATCCATTGATGCCGGCCACGACCTCGGTAACTTCACGTCCTTCCTTCGGGTGTGTGCGCTCCGCTATCTGGAGCTCCAGCTGAGCGGCGACGTTCCCCGGGATACCCGGGTTCCGATTGCCTCGCTGGATGCAGACCGCATTCTTGCCAGCAAATCCGGTGAGCCGGCAACACCGGAGGTGGTAACCAAGGCCAGGCACTGATAAGAGGAGGTCAGTCAGCGCTGGCGTCCCTGACCCGCCTGTTTTGCCTTGATATCCCGGGTGTCTGCGGTTTCCACAACCTCCTGAAGATTCCGCCTCGGAGCCGCCGGCAAATCTGTCGCCGGGTAACCCAACCTGAGCAGAATCTGCGGGAAACCCGAACGCCCAAGGAGGTGCTGAAGTTTCGGGCGAAGCACGGCGACCTGAATTGGCTGGTTCAGATAGGAAGCCTGCAGCCCCTGCCCCAGGGACCGGAGCAAAACCCGCTCCAGCGCCTGCCCGGCCTTCAGCCAGTCTTCTACGCCATCCCCGGCCGTTCCCAACGCAGCAATCACGGGTGATTCATCCGCCAGTTGACGGTCCTTGGCGCCAACGCCGTTGCCCATATCAAATGTGCGCACCACCAATTGGGCCACGGGCGCAACCATGCCGGGAACCGTCAAACCGTCTCCCTTGCGGCGGGGATGCATCCAGGCAGCCAACTCCCGTCGCCAACTCGGGTTGGACCATTGGGCAGCGTCGCCCTCCGCCACCAGCTCGGCCACCTGATGACGCGCATGCTCCGATTCCAGAACCTGGAACCATGCTCCTTCGGTCTCCGCCGACTCTTCAAGGATGCCCAGCACCTCGGAAGGCACCTGCTTTGACTCAAACCGCTTGCGATAGGTGCGTCGCCTGGCAATCGCCCGGAACAGTTCCGTTTGACGGCCCTCCTCCCCGGATACCGGTGTGAACGAGACGGTCGCCAGCAGATCCTCGTCGCCCGGGTCCGGCAAAAGCTGGCATTCGGTATTGAATCCTGCATGAGCGGCGGCAATCCGAAGATTAAACAGGGCACACCCGCAGCTGATGGTCAGTTCCCGGTCGTCGGGGTCGTTGACCGGCAATGCCCGTAACCGGTCCGCAAACAGGGAAATCCCGGTTTCGCCGAGTTCAAATCGCCAGGGCTGGGTGTTGTGGCTTGATGGCGCCAATGTTGCGCTCTCGAGGATGGCCGCCAGGGTGTCTCGCGGTATGGGGGTGTTGCGTGTTCCTTCGCTCATTGCAGCTCTCCCGAATGGTCTCGTGACAGACTATTCCTGCGTGAAAGGAAAAGATAGCCGGTGATGCCCGGCGACTTAGTGGAGCCGCATCAACAAAATCTCACGCTCCGTAACCTGACATTCCCGGGCGCGACAATTAAAGTGAAGACAGTGAAAACTTGCACAGGGTCTGAGATGCGTTATTCCTTCAGAAACATCTTATTTCTGGCATTCGTGGCGCTTGCGCTCGGCGGTTGCGCCAGTAGCGGAAAGCTGCAGCCGGGTTCTACGCCTGGACTACAGACCGTTCCTGTCGAGGCATCCAGTTCGGAAAAGGCCCAAAAACTCTGGCAGGTGTTCGAGCGTTACCGGGGCACCCCCTATGAATACGGTGGCACCTCCGGCAATGGCTTCGATTGCTCAGGATTCATTCTTACCGCCTACCAGGAAGGTCTGGGCAAACAATTGCCCAGGACAACGACCCAAATGCTTGCCAGTGGTGACGTGGTTCATCCCGGCGAGATTCGACCGGGCGATGTGGTGTTCTTCCGGATTGGCGGAAAGGAACAACACGCCGGTATCTATATGGGCGGGGACCGCTTTATCCACGCATCAACATCGGCCGGCGTAATCCAGTCCTCGATCAGCGGCTACTACTGGAAAGGCCGCCTGACCGAAGCGAGACGCTTTGACTGAGCCAAGCTGAATAGCCCGCTTCAACGCTTTTTCCGGCGCACATAGAGTACTTTGAGGACGCGCGCGACGAGCTCACCGGATTCATCAACAATATCCACGTCCCACTCTGGCAGCATTTTGTCTCCGTTTGCCGTTGCGGCGCGGATCTCTTCAACACGCTCATCGGTCAATTCAAAGCGTGCCATCACCTTGCCCTTGCCGGGACGGATAAAATCAATACTCGCCGATTTATCCCACACGATGTAGTCATTGCCCAGCCGTCGCATCAGCAGCAGCATGTACATGGGATCAACCATGCTGTAGAGCGAACCGCCAAAGTGCGTGCCCACGTAATTGGTGTTGTACCAGTGCTGGCCCATCTCCACCCGGGCCGAGCTGAAATCCTCAGCAATGTGGGTCACCCGGATTCCAGCACCGATATAGGGAGCAAACGTGGAAAGAACACGGCGCATGGCCCCGGCACTGGCGAGCCAGCGACGTAGAGTGGCGTTCATCAAACATCCTCGATGGTATAAATGACTGCAAATTCAGTAGCACGCTATCTTCCAACCCGACGCGCGCCGATGCAAGAAATTCATACGATCGTTTGAATATTAAAGACCACTCAACGTGAGATGCAGGGCGATAGCGGCCATCATGATTCCAATGACACCATCAATAATCCGCCAGGCCAGCGGCCGGGAGAGAATGGGCGCCAGCGCCGAGCCGCCCCAGGCAAGCAGGCCGAACCAGAGAATCGAGGCACTGCTCGCACCGGCCACAAAGGTGGTCGCGTCCTCTTGCTGGGCTCCGATGGCAGGAATCAACAGCAGCGTATCCAGATAAACCTGAGGGTTGAGCAGAGTGACTGCCAGGGTCGTGAACACCACGGCTTTAAGGCTTCGTTTGGTTACCTCACCCGCTTCAAGAGCCGCTCTGCCGCGGCTGGCGCGAACGAAGGACTGAATCGCCAGCCAGCCAAGGAAGGCCACACCCAGCCACCGGAGAATCTCCAGGGCCTCAGGCATGGCCATCAGGGCAGCACTGATGCCGAACATGCCCAGGGTAAACAGGGTGATATCGGCCACTATGCACAGCCCGGCTGACCACCAATGATGTTCCCGGCGTATTGCCTGGCTCAGCAGGTAGGCGTTCTGCGCACCGATCGCCACGATAATGCCGCCACACACAATCAGACCGGTCAGGTAACTCTCAAGCACGTGAATCTCTCCTTAATGAATGGCGCAAGGTTACCGCTTCCCAGCTATACTTGAAATTCATACTCATAATGCTGCATCAGTTTTACTTATGATTGACTACAAATTGCTGGAAGCCCTGGCGACGGTCATTGAGTGCGGAGGATTCGAACGTGCCGGCCTGGCGCTCGGGCTGAGCCAGTCGGCCATTTCGCAGCGAATTCGCACCCTTGAAATCCGGCTCGGACAACCGGTTCTGGTGCGAAGCCCGGCACTCAAGGCTACACCGGCCGGACAGCGTCTGCTCAACCACGTTCAGCAGGTGCAATTGCTGGAGCGCGACCTGACCAAGTCCATCCCGGCACTCTCGGAACCCACAGCGAGACTGCGCATCGCGCTGAATGCCGACAGCCTCGCCACCTGGTGGGCGGCCGCGGTAGGCAACTTCTGCGCGGAGGAGACCCTGCTGCTGGATCTTGTGGTCGAGGACCAGGACATTGGCCTTCGCAGGATGCGCGAAGGGGATGTGGCTGCCTGCCTGTGCAGCAGCTCCCAGCCTGTTGCCGGTGCCCGCTGCGTGCCCATTGGCACCATGACCTACATGCCACTGGCAACTCCGGACTATGTGCACCGATACTTCGGGAAAGGCCTGAGCGAAACCAGCCTGAAGAATGCCCCGGCCATTGTTTTCGGGCCGAATGACCAGCTGCAACACCGGTTCCTGGCCCAGTGCGGGTATCACGGCACCTTCCCTCACCACCTTTGCCCATCCTCGGAAGGTTTTGTGAAACTGGCGCTGGCCGGCATGGGGTATGGCATGATTCCGGAAATGCAGGCCCGCCCGGAAATATCTGCCGAGCGCCTGGTGAGCATCGCGCCTGAACAAACCCTGGAAGTGCAGCTATACTGGCACTTCTGGCGCCATGGCGGCGGCGTGATGGACCGCCTGACCAACGCCTTGCGGTCTGCGGCCACGTTGAATTCAAACATGTAAACAGGGGGAGCAACGATCAGAATGAAGCACCTTGTGGCGGTTTACGGCACGTTGAAACGTGGCCGGAACAACAGCCATATTCTGCGAGGCGCCCGTTTTGTCGGGACAGACTGGATGCCCGAACTGAGCCTGTATCACCTGGGCCCCTACCCGGGTGCCATAGAGGAACCTTCCCCGGGCGTCCGCGTGGAAGTCTATGCGGTTACCGATACGATGCTGAAAACACTGGACGAACTGGAAGACTTCTTTCCTGAACGCCCGCAAAGCAGCCTGTATATCCGCCAGACCATGGACACTCGCCACGGGTCTGCCTGGGTGTACATTTACAATCGGCCGGTTAAAACGATCCAGCGGCTGCGCTCCGGGAGCTGGTAGACCATAGCCCACACACCTTCACCATAAGGACACCAGATTGGACCTGACAACGCCTGCCCTGCTCTTCCCGGCGATTTCACTGCTGTTGCTGGCCTTCACCAACCGGTTTCTGGTGTTGGCGCAGCTGATCCGCCAACTCAAGCAGATGGACACCGAGGAAGACCACGCCCTGATTGCCCGACAGATCGGAATGCTGCGCAAACGGATTGTGCTGACCAAACGCATGCAGGCGTTCGGCGTACTCAGTTTCTTCCTGTGTACGGTTTCCATGTTCCTGCTTTTCCTGGGTGCCGACCTGCCGGGGGTGATCGCGTTTGGCGCCAGCCTGGTACTGCTGTCTTTCTCGCTGCTGTACTCGCTGTACGAAATCCAGATCTCAACCAATGCCATCAATGTCGAGCTGGCCAGCTTTGAGGCCCGCAAGAGTGCCGGCCGGGAAGATGTCGACTATTCGTGAGGCCTGTTTGCGCCGGAATTCACGACCCGGACACCAAACCAGCGCGGAAACCGGAGCAGACAAAACAGGGCAATCATGTCGTAAAGGGCGTGCCAGACCATGACCAGAGCAAGGCTTTCGGATAACAGGTAGGCCGCCCCCAGGACCATGCCAAGGCCGGTAGCCACCAGAAAATAGGTAAATGAAACGTAGTGCACCAGCCCGAACAACACCGATGCCGCAAGCACGGCCGTTACAGGGTCCGTCTTTGTCATCAGCCAGCCCTGGATTGCGCCTCGGAATAACAGTTCCTCACCGACTCCGGCCAGGAGGGATAGCAGAATGAGTACAGCCGGGGAGTAGCTGGAGGCAAAGTCATACAAACCCTGCATCTGCCGCTCGAGGTTCTCCGGGAACAAGCCGGGCACCCGCGTAAGCAACAGCAAAACGGCGTAGGTAAGAGCGGCTCCAACCGTCCCCAGGAAGATGCTGGGCCACAGGCCTGGCCCAACATGCAGCACCGGAATTCCGAATAGCAGTATCGCCACTAATCCGATAACGCCAATGGCGCCCTGGAATAACAGAGCGGCATTGGAGGACATACCCGAGTTTCGTCGTTTACCCAACGCCATTTACTGGTCGAACAAGGGCTTCACCGGAAACAGCGCATCGTATTTTGGCGCCTGCTTCTGGGCTTTGGCCTGGAACGATTTCATCATGTCCGTCGGGCGGAACATGCCGGCCTGCCAGGTGGCCATATACTTGAGGCTGTCTTCCACACTGTGGTCGCGACTGTAATTGAGCATTTCCTTGCAGCCAGTGACGGCCAGAGGAGAGTTCGCCGCAATCTGGCCGGCAATGGCCATAACGCCTGCCAGCATGGATTCCTGGTCGGCGTAAACGGCGTTCACGAAGCCCAGATTCTGCGCTTCAGTGGCGGAGAATTTTCGGCCGGTGTAGGCCAATTCACGAACCACGCCCTCGGGCATCAGTTTGGGCAGGCGCTGGAGCGTGCCGACGTCGGCGGTCATGCCCAGCTCGGTTTCCTTGATGGTGAAGTAGGCATCTTCCGTGCAATAACGGCTATCGGCGGCACACACCAGATCCAGAGCGCCACCGATACAGCCACCGTGGATGGCTGCCAGCACGGGAAGCCGGATTTTTTCCAGAGAGGTGAGAGTATCCTGCAACTGCAGCACAACCCTGCGAAGGTTTTCCGCCATGCGCCCGGGGTCACCGTTCATGGGCACGGCTTTGGGATCGCTGAATACACCCAGATCCATGCCCGCAGAGAAGTGTTTGCCGGTGGAGGAAATGACGATAACGCGGGCATCGGTGTTGGCCTCAATATCCTGCATGCACCGGGGCAACTCGAGCCAGAACGCCTTGTTCATGGTGTTCAGGGCCTCCGGACGACTGAACTGAAGGTGGGCGATGTGGTCTTTAACCTCAATCGAAAAACTCTCGTAACTGGACAACTCAGACAAGACAGCACTCCTTACATAAATGTCGCTAACCGGCTCACTAGCGGTCGCCCCGGCTAATGTATCGTCAATTCTGCTACCTTCGTATTATGGCGGACAGAGACACGACACGTTAACCCGAAAAGGCCTGGTATGGAATTCACCTTCCTCGGCACGTCAGCCGGAACGCCGACAAAATCGCGCAACGTAACCGGTCTGGCGCTGAGCCACGGCGGACCAAAACACTGGTACCTGATTGACTGCGGTGAAGGCACCCAGCACCAGTTGCTGAGAACCCATCATTCCGTGATGCAGCTGCAGGCAATATTTATCACCCACATCCATGGCGACCATACGTTCGGGCTGCCGGGACTGCTGACCAGCGCCTCCATGCTCGGCCGCACTGCTCCTTTGTACCTGGTTGCGCCAAGACCGGTAAAAACCTTCATAGAGGCCGCCATCGGTAATAGTGACTCCAGCCTGAGTTATGAATTGAGATTTGTCGATTCCGAAGCAGAGAACTTCCACTGGGAAGACGACTCCCTGTCGGTAACTGCAGTCCCCCTGTCCCATCGTGTCTCCTGCAGGGCCTTTGTGTTCACGGAAAAGAATCTGGAACGCCAGCTGGTCCGGGACAGGCTCGAAGCGGATGGTATTGAGGCCGGTCCCGCCTGGGGCCGCCTGCAACAGGGCGACGACGTGGTACTGGAAGATGGGCGCCTCGCCCGTTGTGATGATTACACCCGAATTGCCAGAAAACCTCGCAAGGTTATCGTCGCCGGCGACAACGACCAGCCCGACCTGCTTCTGGCAGCGTGCACGGGTGTTCAGGTGGTCATCCACGAAGCGACCTACACCCAGGAAGTCTCCGACCGGGTCGGACCCTGGCCGCAACACAGCTCCGCTGCCCAGGTAGCCCGCTTCGCCGAGGCCGCAGGCGTTCCCAATCTCGTCCTCACCCACTTCAGTTCCCGTTACCAGTTCAATCCGGATGCTTATCCGCACATTGGTGAGATCGAATCCGAAGCCAAAGGCATTTATCGGGGCAACCTGTATCTGGCCAGGGATTTCGCACGCTATACCCTGGGCAAAGATCTGATATTTAACGCCACTGAGCATCTATAATGCAGTCGTGGATTCAGGCTCGTGCATGACTTCAGATGTGTCGCTTTTGTACATTCACTTTGCGTTTGTTCAAGTTCCAATTAAACTGCAATCACGATAAATTGAACAAAGATTCATTTCTCACTGCTCAGGAAGGCGGTCAATGACCCGGCTCAACGCAAAACACTCCAGACTCAGCAAGGATGCGGTTGTCGTCGCGCCCGGCCTCATTCCCTGTGGCTGTGTCATTGACAGCGTGTCTCTGGGTAAAGAAGGGCTGCGCCTCACCCTGAAGCACTTTTCGTCGCCCGCGGTACTCGACCAACTGTCATCGTCTGCCGCTGCACAGACCGATCTTCATGTTTTCCTCGATAATGACCGTGAAAAACAGCATATCCATTACCGAGGCACGGTTCAGGTTGGCCGCAGTAGCGGCATTTCGCTGGACATAGCGGGGAACACTGAGGAACTCAGCAACGACATTGAGTGTTTGTTACAGCACACTGGAACGAATCGGCTCGAAGCCGCGACTCCGGATCCTTCACTGAAACAGCTCTACCACCAGCATTGCCGTCGGCTTCTGGAACAGTTGCTTCCGGAATTTATGGAAGGCACCTTCGAGGGCATTGAAGCCGACCTGGAAGAAGCTGCAGAGCTGCGTGAAATTACCCGGCTCAAGGACATGCGCTTCATTTTCCAGAGTCGCCAGCAACGAATGCTCCAGGATTTCCAGGCCCAGTTCCAGGCCAATCAGGCAACCCTTGAGCCCGCCGCCGAGTCCCGGGCCGGCAACAAGGAGTTGCACCTGCTGCAACAGCACGAGTTCGAGGACTGGCTGGACCTGCAGGCCATCGCCACCCGCGTAAACAAAGCAAATACCGGGGCCAACTTCCTGCTCAACCAGTTTCTCAACCAGATTTTCCGACAGGACGTCAACGATGACAACAATCCTCTGACGCCCCGGGCCCTGTGCGTCTGCCTGCAGTATATGGTCGATCATCTGGGCATTGCGCGGGAGCACCGCCTGACCATCTACCGCGCCTGGGAAAATGCT
This sequence comes from Marinobacter manganoxydans MnI7-9, assembly GCF_000235625.1. Classification (GTDB taxonomy): domain Bacteria; phylum Pseudomonadota; class Gammaproteobacteria; order Pseudomonadales; family Oleiphilaceae; genus Marinobacter; species Marinobacter manganoxydans. The sequence goes on from NZ_AGTR01000084.1 coordinate 89,540, forward strand.
CTGGTCCGGGTCTGGCCCGCGGCCATCCGGTCCCTGATCAATGACTGCCGACGAGCTGGCCTTGAGGCCATAGATATCACCGAGCTACCCGCAAACTGGTCACTCCGCGACCGGGAGCACGCAACGGACGACTCGGGTTCAGCAACGACAGCCACAGAAGACTCATCCGAAGAAACTCCGGAAACCAATCACGCCAGGCACGAGGCGTCCGGGTCGCCTTCGGTCGGTCGTTCCCTTTTTCAATTGATGGCACTGGAGTCAAACCCCTCGTCTGAAGTTTCAGACTGGGAGGAGCCCAATCCAAGGCTTTCGGAAAACCTCCGCTCCCGGCGCCGGGAACTGCTGGACCGGTTGCACGGCGACGAGCCCGATATGGCGGGACTGCTTCGGGAACTGGCCAACTCGGACTCCGACCTGGCCAGCTCACTGGATCACACGGCCGTTGAGAAGGCCAATCTGGTGGACCGACTGTTCGAGCCTCTGAAAACCCACGATGAACTCTCGGGCTCGCTTCGCCACCAACTGCAAAAGCTTCGACTACCCGTATTCGAAACGCTGGTTGAAACACCGGATTTTCTGAATGCCGGCGACCACCCGGCCCGGGATATCATCAATAACCTGATGCACATCTGTCTTGCCGAGAGAGCCTCAAGCAAGAAGCTGGAAGCAACGGTTGCCGATATCGTCGAGGAGCTGACAGAGATCGAGGTATCGGATCCGGACCTGATGGGAAGCCTGGGTGAACGCCTGAAACAGCTTGTCGAGCGTCAGGACCAATCGTTTCTCCGCAACTCGGAACGGCTGGCAAAAACCCTGGAGGGCAAGGAGCGCCTGCGCCTTACCCGCAAGGAGGCAAGGCAGAGGCTGAACTCGCTCTTGAGCAACAGACAGGTTCCGAAGATTCTGATCCGCATTCTTCAGGCGGGCTGGGAGCAGTTGATCGTCCTGACCATGCTGAGAGAAGGTCCGGAAAGCCGGCATTGTGAGGAACTGCTTGATGTGGTTGCACAGCTCCAGGCCTGGCTTTCGCCTGCCGACACCTCCGAAGAGCTGGCATTTGAACGGGAGCTGGAGAGCAGCGTCATGCTGCAGTTCATCGAGCGAGAGCTGAAAACCGCCGGGGAAGTCTCACGCGTAAGGCCGGTTATTGACGAGTTATCCGGAATTCTCGAGGGCAACGGGGAAGCAGAAACCACATGGGTTGATGAGTACGGTGACGCCGATGAAGCGCCGGTCCCGCTGCCACCGGAGCTTGAAGACAGTCGTTGGGCCTCAAGGGCAAAGGAGATTTCCGTAGGCGACTGGGTTGAGGTTCGTCTGGATACCGGCGAGACCCGCCGGTTGCGGCTGGTGTGGGGCAGCGAGGATTCACTCAGGTTTGTTTTTCTTTCGCCCAAAGGCATGAGCGAAGTCAGTTACGGGTTTCCCGAGTTTGTGCAGAAACTCGCTGAAGGCGAAGCCTGGCTGGTTGAGAGCGGAGACATCCCATTCCTCGACCAAAGCCTGTTCAGCATCGTTGAAGATGTTTACCGGAAGCTCAATTTTCAGGCAACCCACGATGCCCTGACGGGGTGTATGCACCGCCATGACTTCGAGAAACAGGTTTCTCAGCTGATCAGCATCCTGCCGTCATCTGCTGAAGACCATGCCGCCGCCCTGATGGTTCTGGATATAGACGAGTTCAGTGTCATCAACGCCTCCTATGGCGCGGAAGCCGGCGACGCCCTGTTGAGGCATGTCGCCGACACACTCCGTAAGCAGAGCGAATCCCGATTCGCGGAGTCCCACGTTGGCCGGATCAGCGGCAATGAGTTTGCGGTGCTCATCAATAACATCAGTACAGAAGACTGCCTGGATTTTGCAGAGTCCCTGCGGCGCAACTTCGAGCAACATGTGTTCCGGCACGGGCAGGCGGAATATCGGGCAACCGTCAGCATCAGTATCCGGCCGGTAACCGGGGCGGGACAGTCACCTGGCGACCTTCTCAATCTTGCGAGCCTCTCGCTTAAAGCAGCCAAGAAGCTGGGCGGGAACCGGATTGAACTGGCCAGGGAGAACCGGGACCAGTCCCGGCTCGGCACCCCCCAATGGGTCACCGAAATAGACCGGACCATCCGTGATGGCAGCCTCTACCTTCGGGCCCAGCCAATCGTTGCCCTTGAACCGGAAGACGGCGAAGGCACGATGTATGAACTCTTGCTCGGCCTGAAAGACAGTTCTGGCAAGGAGATCTCGCCCCAGGGCTATATCGAGGCAGCCGAACAGTTCAAACGCAGCACACGGGTTGATTTGTGGGTCATTTCCGAGGTGCTGGCGTGGATGCGCGATAATCCCTCGGCGCTCGCCAGGATTGCCACTCTGAACGTTAACCTGTCAGGCTCTTCGTTGAGCGATGACAGCTTCATGCTCGGCCTGGAATCCAATCTCAGGGCGAATCCGGAGCTGGCCCACAAGCTCTGCTTTGAAGTAACCGAGACCTCTGCCGTCGCAAACCTCCATTTTGCCTCGGATTTCATGCGCGAGATGAAGCGGCTGAACTGCCGGTTCGCACTGGATGATTTCGGCACCGGCCTGTCTTCCTATGCGTACCTCCAGAAACTGCCAGTGGACTTCGTGAAAATTGACGGCATATTTGTAAAGGACATGGCGACCAACCTCACGAACTACGCCATGGTGAGGTCGATCAACGAGCTCTGTCATTTTCTGGATCTTCAGACCATCGCCGAATACGTGGAAGACATGGAAATCATGGACACCCTGAAAGAGATCCAGGTGGACTACGCCCAGGGCTTCGCCATTGCCAGGCCGCGCAGGCTGGACAGCCTTGGAACCGCGAATTCCACTCCCCCGGTTTATGCCTACAAGAAATAGCTTTGCTTTTCCCCGTGGCAGGAGTACAGTGGGCCTCGTTGGAAAGATTTAGCAAAGCATTTCATCAATAAGACCGCTCAGCTGTAATAAGTAGCACGTCCTGTTTTTGATCACGCCAGTTTTTTGTTTCCGCATACCGCCGATCAGCCATCAATAAGATGACGTGACGGCACATTAAATGATTGAAATCAGGAAGAATACTATGTCTACAGTTACCGGCAACGTTAAGTTTTTCAACGAAGCAAAAGGTTTTGGCTTTATCACTCGCGAAAGCGGCCCGGACGTTTTTGTTCACTATAGCGCTATTCAGGGCGGCGGTTTCAAGACTCTGGCTGAAGGCCAGCAGGTCGAGTTCACCGTTACCCAGGGCCAGAAAGGTCCTCAGGCGGAAAACGTTGTCGCTCTGTAAATAACAGACGACACGTTCAGAAAAAGGCAGCTTCGGCTGCCTTTTTTCGTTGTTGCTCCTTGCCGAAACTACAGAATACCTTCCACCGGGATCGTCTCGGTATTTTTTATCTCCCGCAACGCAAAGTTCGAATTCACCTGGGCAATGCCCTGCAGGGTAAAGATTTTTTCATTCAGGAACCTGTCGTAGCTGGCCATATCCGGCACGATTACCCTGAGCACGAAATCGGCATTACCGGTCACCGCAAAGCACTGAAGCACCTCCGGATAACTGCTCACCTGCTGCTCAATCTCCGCCGTGCTGTCGACGTTGTGCCGCTGCAGTGACAGATTGACGAGCACGCACAGCCCCTGACCAATGCGTTCCGGATCCACTCTTGCGCTGTATCCCTGAATCACACCGCTTTCCTCAAGTGTGCGCACCCGGCGCCAGCAAGCAGCCGGTGACAAACCCACCTGTTCGGCCAGTAACTGGTTACTGATGCGCCCATCCTGCTGCAGCACCGATAGGATTTTCCGATCCAGCTTGTCCAGCTCCACCTGTTTCATTTGGTAACACCTGATTTTTATCAAAGGTTCTTTCTCTTTATTGTCTTTTATCAAACATTCTTTCGCAAATCCTGAAAACCTCCTTCCAATAAGCAAGCACCTTTTGAGGACTTCCCTCTAGAATTTTGGTCATAAAATCGACAAAAAGGAGGGCGCCATGTCCGCCGATACCCCACAACTCGACGATTACAAACTCGAAGACCGCTACCTGCGGGAATCCGGTCGGGTGTTCCTGACCGGCACACAGGCCCTGGTCCGAATTCCGTTGATGCAGGCTGCCCTGGATCGCAAGCAAGGCCTGAATACCGCCGGCCTGGTCAGTGGCTACCGTGGTTCCCCCCTAGGTGCGGTCGACCAGGCACTCTGGCAGGCGAAAGACCTGCTGGACGAGAACCGGATCGATTTTGTTCCCGCCATCAACGAGGATCTTGCCGCGACGATCATGCTGGGTACCCAGCAAGTAGAAACCGATGAAGACTGTCAGGTAGAGGGCGTATTCGGCCTCTGGTATGGCAAGGGCCCGGGCGTGGACCGAGCCGGCGACGCCCTGAAACATGGCACCACTTACGGATCCTCCCCCCATGGCGGTGTGCTGGTGGTAGCGGGCGACGACCATGGCTGCGTGTCATCGTCCATGCCCCACCAGTCCGATGTGGCATTCATGAGCTTCTTCATGCCCACCATCAACCCGGCCAACATCGCGGAATACCTGGAATTCGGTCTCTGGGGTTATGCCCTTTCCCGCTACAGTGGCTGCTGGGTCGGCTTCAAGGCCATATCGGAAACCGTGGAAAGCGCGGCTTCTGTGGAAATTCCGCCAACACCGGATTTTGTCACTCCGGACGATTTCACCGCGCCGGAAAGCGGCCTGCATTACCGCTGGCCGGACCTGCCGGGGCCGCAACTGGAAACCCGTATCGAGCACAAGCTCGCGGCTGTTCAGGCCTTTGCCCGGGCTAACCGCATTGACCGGTGCCTGTTCGAAAACAAGGAAGCCCGCTTTGGTATTGTCACCACCGGCAAGGGTCACCTGGATCTGCTTGAAGCCCTGGACCTGTTGGGCATCGATGAAGACCAGGCCCGGGACATGGGGCTGGATATCTACAAGGTGGGCATGGTCTGGCCCCTGGAGCGTCGCGGCATCCTGGACTTCGTTCACGGCAAGGAAGAAGTGCTGGTGATCGAGGAAAAGCGCGGCATTATCGAGAGCCAGATCAAGGAGTATATGTCCGAGCCGGACCGTCCTGGCGAGGTTCTGATTACCGGCAAACAGGATGAGCTGGGCCGACCGCTCATCCCCTATGTCGGCGAGTTGAGCCCGAAACTGGTTGCCGGCTTCCTGGCGGCCCGTCTTGGTCGCTTCTTCGAGGTGGACTTCAGTGAGCGTATGGCTGAAATCAGTGCCATGACCACGGCTCAGGATCCGGGTGGCGTCAAGCGTATGCCCTATTTCTGCTCTGGCTGCCCCCACAACACCTCCACCAAGGTCCCTGAGGGCAGCAAGGCCCTGGCCGGCATTGGCTGCCACTTCATGGCGTCCTGGATGGGCCGGAACACGGAATCCCTCATCCAGATGGGTGGCGAAGGGGTCAACTGGATTGGCAAGAGCCGCTATACCGGCAACCCACACGTGTTCCAGAACCTGGGTGAAGGCACCTATTTCCACTCCGGTTCCATGGCTATCCGTCAGGCGGTGGCTGCCGGCATCAACATTACCTACAAGATCCTGTTCAACGACGCCGTGGCCATGACCGGCGGTCAGCCGGTGGACGGCCAGATCACCGTCGACAGGATTGCCCAGCAAATGGCCGCAGAAGGGGTGAATCGGGTTGTTGTGCTCAGTGATGAGCCCGAGAAATACGATGGCCATCATGACCTGTTCCCCAAGGATGTCACCTTCCACGATCGGTCCGAGCTCGACCAGGTGCAGCGCGAATTGCGTGACATCCCTGGTTGTACCGTGCTGATCTACGACCAGACCTGTGCCGCCGAGAAGCGCCGCCGGCGCAAGCGCAAGCAGTTCCCGGATCCGGCAAAGCGGGCCTTTATCAACCACCATGTCTGCGAAGGCTGTGGCGACTGCTCGGTGCAGTCCAACTGTCTCTCGGTGGTGCCGCGCAAGACCGAACTGGGCCGCAAGCGCAAGATTGACCAGTCCTCGTGCAACAAGGACTTCTCCTGCGTTAACGGTTTCTGTCCCAGCTTCGTGACCATTGAAGGCGGTCAGTTGCGCAAATCCCGGGGCGTTGACACCGGCTCCGTACTCACCCGCAAGCTGGCTGACATTCCAGCTCCCAAATTGCCGGAAATGACCGGCTCCTACGATCTGCTCGTGGGCGGTGTTGGCGGTACGGGCGTGGTAACTGTCGGCCAGCTGATCACCATGGCAGCCCATCTGGAGTCGCGCGGTGCCTCGGTACTGGATTTCATGGGCTTCGCCCAAAAAGGCGGCACGGTGCTGAGCTACGTTCGTATGGCACCGTCTCCGGACAAGCTCCATCAGGTACGGATCAGCAATGGCCAGGCCGATGCGGTCATCGCCTGTGATCTGGTGGTGGCGTCTTCCCAGAAGGCCCTGAGCGTTCTCCGGCCCAACCACACCCGGATTGTCGCCAACGAAGCGGAACTGCCTACCGCAGATTACGTACTCTACCGCGACGCCGACATGAAGGCCGACAAGCGCCTTGGCCTGCTGAAGAACGCAGTTGGCGAAGATCATTTCGATCAGCTTGACGCCAACGGCATCGCCGAGAAACTGATGGGCGACACCGTTTTCTCCAACGTGATGATGCTCGGCTTTGCCTGGCAGAAGGGCCTGCTGCCGCTCTCAGAAGCGGCACTGATGAAGGCGATTGAGCTCAATGGCGTGGCCATCGACCGGAACAAGGAAGCCTTCGGCTGGGGCCGACTGGCGGCCGTGGAACCCAGCGCAGTCACGGATCTGCTGGACGACAACAACGCCCAGGTTGTGGAGGTCAAACCCGAGCCAACCCTGGACGAACTGATCAACATTCGCCACAAGCATTTGGTCAACTATCAGAACCAGCGTTGGGCTGACCAATACCGTGACACTGTTGCCGGAGTCCGCAAGGCCGAGGAAGCCCTCGGCGAAACCAATCTTCTGCTGACCCGTGCAGTGGCACAGCAGCTGTATCGGTTCATGGCCTACAAGGACGAGTACGAAGTGGCCCGGCTGTTTGCTGAAACCGACTTTATGAAAGAGGTTAATGAAACCTTCGAGGGAGACTTCAAGGTTCACTTCCACCTGGCCCCACCCCTGCTTAGCGGCGAGACCGATGCTCAGGGTCGCCCGAAAAAGCGTCGGTTTGGCCCCTGGATGTTCCGGGCCTTCCGACTGCTGGCCAGGCTTCGCGGCCTGCGTGGAACCGCGGTGGACCCATTCAGCTACTCCGCAGACCGCAAGCTGGACCGCGCCTTGCTGAAGGACTACCAGAACCTGGTTGCGCGAATCGGCCGTGAACTCAACGCCAGCAACTACGAGACCTTCCTGCAGCTTGCCGAGCTGCCCGCTGATGTCCGGGGCTACGGCCCGGTCAGGGAACAGGCGGCAGAGAGCATCCGTGAAAAGCAGACACAGTTGACCAAGGCGCTGGACACCGGTCGCCCGACCCTGATCCGAACCCAACAGGCCGACGAGGAGGCAAACCATGTTTGAAACACTCCAGCCCCTGCCTCAGGATCCGATCCTGCAGCTGATGCAGACCTTCCGTGAGGACAATCGTCCGGACAAGGTGGATCTGGGCATTGGTGTCTACAAGGACGATGCCGGCAATACGCCCATCATGGCCGCCGTGCATGAAGCCGAGCGTCGCCTTCTTGAGGGCGAAACCACCAAGAGCTACGTGGGCCCTGCCGGTTCCACCGGCTTCAACAGCGCCATGGCGGAGCTGATCCTGGGCAGCAACAGCCCACTGGTCCGCGACGGTCGCGTATCGGTCATCCAGACACCGGGCGGCTGCGGCGCCCTGCGTATGGCGGCCGAGTTTCTGCGTCTGTGCAAAGCCGATACAAAAGTCTGGGTCAGCACGCCCACCTGGGCCAACCACTTGCCGTTGCTCGGTGGCGCCGGCCTGACTATTCGCGAATATCCGTACCTCAATCCAGAGACCCTGCAGGTAGACTTCGGCGCCATGCTGGAAACCCTGGAACGGGCGGATGCGGGCGACGTGGTGTTGCTGCACGGGTGCTGCCACAACCCCTCGGGCGCGGACCTGAGCCTGGCCCAGTGGCAGGAAGTGACCAGCCTGATCCAGCGCAAAGGCCTACTGCCCTTCGTGGACATGGCCTATCAGGGCCTTGGCGAAGGCCTGGACGCGGATGCAGCTGGTCTGAGGCACCTGGCCAGTGCGGTACCTGAAATGCTGATCGCAGGCTCGTGCTCCAAGAACTTTGGCCTCTACCGGGAGCGCACCGGCGCCCTCGCCCTGGTTTCGGAAACCGCAACCGTGAATGCCGCCGCCACAAGCCAGCTGCTGAGCGTCATCCGGTCGCATTACTCAATGCCACCGGCCCACGGCGCCTCAATAGTGGAGACCATCCTTGGCGATGACGACCTGCGAGCCCAGTGGCAACAGGAGCTAAACGGTATGTGTGAGCGCATCCTGCATCTGCGCCACGCTTTTGCCGGCGCGCTTTCATCGTTCGGCGACTTCGAATTCATCGCCCGTCAGCGAGGCATGTTCTCGTTCCTCGGAATCAGTCCGGAGCAGGTGGGCCGGTTACGGAAGGAACACGGCATCTACATGCTGGAAAGCAGCCGCGTAAACGTTGCCGGTTTGAACGACCACGTCTTGCCACAAGTCGCTTCCGCCCTGCGCGAGGTGCTCGGCAAGTAAATACTTTTTCGACAACAACCAATCAATCCGACAAAAACAATTAGCCGGAGAGAAGAATGAGTGAGAGTACCCAACCACACCAGCAGGCCAATAACCTCTGGTCCTCACGGATGGCCTTTATCCTGGCTGCGGCTGGTTCAGCCGTTGGCCTCGGGAACATCTGGAAGTTTCCGTACATTACTGGCGAGAACGGCGGCGGCGCCTTCGTTCTGATCTACCTGGCCTGTATCTTCCTGATCGGCGTGCCGGTACTGATTGCCGAAACCATGATTGGTCGCCGGGGTGGTCAGAGCCCTGTGGCCACCATGCGCACCCTGACCAGAACCGAAGGCACTGCGAGGGGCTGGAGAGCCATCGGCTGGAACGGCGTGATCGCCTCATTCCTGGTGTTGTCTTTCTACGCCGTGATTGGCGGCTGGGCGCTGGTCTATATCGGCAAAGCCGCAACCGGCCTGTTTACCGGCGCGGACGCCGAAGCCATTGGCGGCCAGTTCGGCGGGCTGTTGGCCAATCCCTGGGAACTGTTGATGTGGCACACCGTGTTCATGGCCATCGTTGTGTTTATCGTTGGTCGGGGTATTCGTTCCGGGCTTGAGAAAGCCGTGAACATGCTGATGCCACTGCTGTTCGTACTGCTGATTGCGATGGTGATCTATGCCATGAACAGTGGCAGCTTCGGCCGGGCCGTAAGCTTCATGTTCTCGCCGGACTTCAGCAAGCTGACAACGGCCGGCGTTCTGACCGCCCTGGGGCACGCCGCCTTCACCCTGAGTATCGGCATTGGCGTACTCATGGCGTACGGCTCCTATCTGCCCAAGAACGTCAACATTGCCAGAACCGCCATGACCATCGGGATTCTGGACACCAGCGTTGCACTGCTGGCAGGCCTCGCCATCTTTCCGCTGGTATTTGCCAACGGCCTGGAACCAGGCGCGGGCCCTGGCCTGATCTTCGTAACCCTGCCACTGGCGTTTGGCCAGATGAGCGGTGGCGCCCTGTTCGGCACCATTTTCTTTGCGTTGCTGCTGGTAGCGGCCATCACCTCGGCCATATCCATGCTGGAACCGGTGGTGGAATGGCTGGAGGAACACAAAGGCGTCAGCCGGGCGAAAAGCGCACTTGGTGGTGGTCTGGCGATCTGGTTTATCGGCATCGGTACCGTGTTGTCGTTCAACGTCTGGGACAGCGTGCACCCGCTCGGTTTTATCCCGTTCTTCGAAGACAAGACAGTGTTCGATCTGCTCGACTTCCTGGTCTCCAACCTGATGATGCCCCTGGGCGGACTGGCCATTGCGCTGTTTGCCGGCTGGGCGATGAAGCGTGAGGGACTGGCTGCCGATATCGGTCTGCAGGGCGGCAGCTACAAGGCGTTCATGTTCGTACTGCGGTACTTGACGCCGGCTGGTATCGCCGTGGTGTTCCTTTACAATCTGGTGTAACCGCCACTATCCCCCAGAAAGCCCGGCCTTGTGCGCCGGGCTTTTTGCGTCAGTCGGCCTGTGGAAATTCTACGTTGGTCACTTCGGCAATGAAAAACGGAAAATAATCGTCCGCGGCAAAGAAATTCCCGGCTTCCACGCGGGTCGGCAAGATAAAGCCCTCGAACTCCCGAAACTCTGACAGGTCGCCGCCAAAAGGCTGCAGACGATGGACCTTTTCCGGATTCGCATTGCTCCAGCGGTCGAAACTCACCTGAAGCGGCTGGCCGTCTTCGGCCACGACAACATCCACCGTCTGCTCCATACCCTCGTGGCGGACAATTACCCGCGCTGTATTTACATCCACAAGCTGCCACGCAACCCCTTGGCCTGGGAGCAGTGCCGCCGGCGTCCAGAACACCGCCTCCGCCACATACCGGCCGAATGCCGAACGGGTGTGATCCGGGTCGCCGCCCATCCGGGCCACCGGCAACAATCCCATCAGCCAGAACCGCGTCCACTGTTCGGTGTCTGAGCCGGAAACCCGCAGGGCGCCGCGGCTGGCGCTCATTTTCCAGATAAAGCCTTCGGGCATGGCCAGCATCTGAGTGGCCTGCATATCCATGTAGTCGGGCGATTCCCGATTGCCCATGCCGAATTTTCCGGTCATGGATATCCGGGCAACCGTATAAAGCGGAGTTCCGGGCTGAATGGTGTACCGGAAATACCGCCGGGCGGGCTCCGGCAGCCCCTCGAGGAGAGAAAGATCAAAACGCTGCGGTGAAGCCGGCTGCAGAGCCGCCAACCTCGCCATGGCGGCTTGGTCCGCATTGTGGTCAGCCTGTCGCCAGAACCACAGAGCGACGGTGGCGGCAACCACCAGAATCAACAGGATCAGGAAAACGATTTTCATGTAAGCTATGCTCCGTAGCAGTCATTGTCCCTGCCCTGCCTGCATCCAGTCTTGTTCCAGATCAATGAACGTGGCTGGCCGACTCACTGTCCGTCTGAAAGGTTTTATGAAAGTACCGAAGAGATTACAACCACTTGTCGATGACGGCATGGTGGACGAAGTGCTCTACCAGCTTATGAGCGGCAAGGAAGCGCAGGTTTATGTGGTGCGCTGTGGCGACCAGACACGTTGCGCCAAGGTCTTCAAGGAAGCCTCCAAGCGAAGCTTCAAGCAGGCTGTGGAATACCAGGAAGGCCGAAAGGTCCGGAACAGCCGACGGGCCAGGGCCATGAGCAAGAAAACCAAATATGGCCAGAAGGAACAGGAAGATGCCTGGCTCAATGCCGAAGTGGATGCCCTCTACCGGCTTGCCGCTGCGGGTGTCCGGGTTCCCGAACCCCTAGGCTTTGTGGACGGTGTACTGCTGATGGAACTGGTGGCGGACGAAGATGGCAAGGCCGCTCCCAGGCTGGATGATGTCATTCTTTCCCCGGAACAGGCCCGTGACTTCCACGGCCAGGTAATCCGCGAGGTTGTCCGCATGCTGAGTGCCGGTCTGATCCATGGGGACCTTTCGGAATTCAACGTTCTGGCCGATGCCAACGGACCGGTCATTATTGATCTGCCCCAGGCGGTCAACGCCTCCGGCAATAACAACGCCGAACGCATGCTCGAGCGCGACGTCGACAATATGCGCCGCTATTTTGGCCGATTCGCGCCGGAACTGCTGAACACCGATTATGGCAAGGAGATCTGGGCACTCTACGAGTCGGGCGACCTGCACCCGGACAGCAAACTCACCGGCTGCTTCCAGCACGATGATACCGCTGCCAACGTCGACGAACTGATGGAGATCATCGATGCGGCAAAAGAGGAAGAATGGGAGCGGCAGGAACGAATGAGGGACGCCGAGGAGGACTGACGCACTGGCCGGCGCTGATCAGCTGGCAGGCGTCGTTTTTTGTTCGCTGACCATTGCCGACAACACCTCTTGTTCCCTGGGCCCGGGCAGAACACCCGTTAACCAGGCTTCGATGACCGGCTCACCGTGCTGATTCGAGAGTATCGCTTCAGCCCGGGCCCGGTTACGTTCATCCACCTCGGTGATGGTGAACACACAGGTGATGGTATCGCCAAAATACACCGGCCGGCGGAAGCGAAAATTCATGCCGGACGCCAGCCAGCCTATCTGCCCGCCTACTTCCGTGATCATTCCACCAACCAGCAGGCCATGGCAGATCTTGCCCTGCAGGTTCTTGGCTTGCGCGAACTCGTCGCTGTAGTGCACCGGGTTCTGATCGCGGCTGATCTCGCCAAAGGACAGGGTCTCATCCTCGGTGAACGTTCGCGCCAGGGTAAAGGAATCCCCCGCTTTCAGGCCGGCAATGGCTCTTTTGCGAATATCAGACATGGTATCGATCCCCGATCGCCCAGCCGGTTACAGGTACCGACCGCCCGACCCTATGGCGACTACAATCAGGCCGAGGATCAGATTGATACCGACGAGCCGGCGAATCTTGCCTACCTGAACACCGCCAGCCTGCGGATCCTTGGCTGCAACCGCCTGCTTGAGCCGCCGGAAGGGCGCAAAGTAAACATGGAAGTAGAGCAGCATCATGACCAGGCCGAGCGCCTGCATGGCATGAATATGCCAGCCAGCACCCGCCATACCGCCAAACACACTGAAAATCATCCAGTAACCGGTGACCAGTAGCAACACAACTGAGAGCCAAACCCAGCGAAAGAACCGTTCAAGCGTCCTGGACCAGAGAACGCCCCGCTGGGAGGCCTCCACCACCTCAACCACCGCCGGACGCATCGCCATGTAAGCGAAGAACATACCGCCAACCCAAATAACCGCAGACAGAACGTGCAGTGCAATCGCAAGACCCATCAAAACTACCCCTTTATCTCGTCAAATGGTTTCCAGCTCGACCCTATTCCGGCCGCCGGTTTTACCCCGGTAAAGCGCTTCATCAGCCCGGCTGACAGCCGCACTCAGGTCTTCGCCAGCCCGCAGTTCGCTCACACCGATACTGATCGTAACATCGGCATCACCGCCAGTAATCGCGCTCCAGTCCCTTGCCAAAAACGCATTTCGTATCCGCTCCGCGCTTGCCTGCGCTTTGCCGGAATCCGTATCAGGGAGAATGGCCAGGAACTCCTCTCCGCCCCATCTACCGATCAAGTCCTGAGCCCGCAGCTCCTCACGAATCACATCGGCAACAAAACCCAACACCCGGTCGCCGGTTTCGTGGCCATAGGCGTCGTTGATTGATTTGAAATGATCGACATCCAGCAGGAGAAAGCCAACCGGGTGACCGCTACGGCTGAACCGGGCCAATTCTTTTTCAGCCAGATAGGTCATGTGCCGGCGATTGAAAAGCCCGGTTAGTGAATCCGTTGTTGCCATTTCCCGGAGCTTGCGCTGGGCTGTGACCACCATTCTCAGGTAATAGGAAGACAGGTAACTGAACATGGCGAAGACCACGCTCAGGTTAAACAGATGGACGATATGCAGAGCCGTTTGATGAATCGGCTGTAACGGCTCGATGTACCACATCAGGACATCAAGGGCGGTGTAGTAACCCCACAGGGCCAACAACGCATAGATGGCCCATTTCCGTGATGCGGACACACAAATCGCCGGTATGAACATCAACAGGTAATAATGGAAACCGCTCTCCCATCCAATCAGAACGATGCCAAGGCCGGCATGGCCAAGCACTTCGGCCCAGATGAGCACGACCGCAATCCTGTTCCTGTGGTGTTTGAGTGCGTAATAGGCCCCGGCGTACATGGCCACGCTGACCACATTAACCCACGCCAGAATCGGCGACCCCAAGGCATGGAAAAGAAAGAAAAAGATGACATCCACAGTTCCGGCAATCTGGGCACACCGCATGGCCAGACGCCAGAACTGGGGCCTGCGATCCCGCTCAGGCTCATAATTCATTGGAGTAGTCGCACTTTTCATTGACCGCAGGATTCCTTTTTTAGGTAACAAGAATACTCGTTAAATCGGAATTCTGCCTCTCTCCAATGCAAACAAATGAAAATGATTTCAGGGTTACCACGGCAACTCTTCGCCGTTGCTATGCCAGAACGACCCGGTATTCTCCAGAGTCAGGCCATCAATTCGTTCTGCCAGTCCTTTTGCCGATTCCTCCGGAGTGATCAACCCGCCAAAATTCACCATGCGGGTTTGGACATAGCCGGGATGCAGCTGTGCCACGGCGATACCCTGGGGCTTGAGATCCATCGCCAGGGACTTGCCAAAGGCATTGAGCGCTGCCTTGGACGCACGGTACCCATAGCGGCCGCCGGAGTCATTATCAGCAATAGAGCCCATCCGGCTGGTGATGTTAGCGATTTTTCCGCCAGAGGGAATTTTTTCGAACAGGGCTTCAGCAACTCTCAGCGGGGCATAGGCATTGATCTCCATCTGGGTGCGGATGGAATCGAAATCGATACTGCCCAACTTTTCGTCCTGCAGCAGACCGGCATTGTTGATCAACAGATCGATGCGCTCGCCCTCAAGACCAGCCACGAGCTTGGCCACGCCCGCATCAGTCGTCACGTCTACGCTCTCGATAATCCGCTTGGCAACCTCTTCCAGCTCCGGCGAGGCCTCCCGACACACACCGATCACCGAACAGCCACGGCCCGCATACAGCCGGGCAAGCTCCAGACCAATGCCACGGTTTGCACCGGTAATCACTACAACGGAATTCTCTGACATATCAGCCTCCTCGACGATGGGTAAAGTTCATGCAGCTTCACATCCCCTGCTATCAAGAACAACCAGCAATACGGAACCTGCCTGCTTGCAGATGCCATTTTTCTGTAAGATAAGGGGTAATTCAATCAACGGTCGCTGGGAGCAGCATGTCGGCAGCACTTGTTTTCGCAGTCTTTGCAGTGACCCTGATCGCGGCCACCGTTTTCTACCTCTTCTTTTACCGCACCTGGCGAAGAGAACGGGAACTGAGAGTCCCCTTTCCAGACCTCTGGAGACGACACCTTGAGTCCAGCGTGCCCCTTTACCGAAAACTTTCCGAGCCGCTGAAGCAGGCACTGGAGCAGCGGGTGCAACTGTTTCTTTCCGAGAAAGAATTTTATGGCTGTGACGGCTTTGACGTGGATGACGCCGTGCGGGTCACTATCGCCGGGCATGCCTGTGTGCTGATTCTTGCCCGCCCGTATTCGGATTTTGATGAGGTAAGCAGCATTCTGGTCTATCCCGATGCCTACCATGTCAGAGACATTGAAAGCGACGGAATGGTTGTCAGCGAGAGTAATGAAATCCGGGCCGGCGAGGCTTCTAGCCGGGGCCAGGTGGTGCTGGCCTGGAAAGAATGTGAAGAGGCGGCCATGAACCCGAACAGCAGTCACAACGTGATGCTTCATGAGTTTGCTCACCAGCTGGATTATCTCGACGGCACCGCGGACGGGGCGCCGCCCCTGGGCGGAGAACAGGCCAGGCACTGGCAAAGTTCAATGACCACGGCCTATGAGGATCTCAGGCATTCTCTGCAGCACCACCATAAACCGTGGCTTGATCCCTACGGCGCAACCGAACCGGCGGAATTTTTTGCCGTGCTGACTGAGGCGTTTTTCCAGCAGCCCGGTCACCTCAAGCACGAGCAACCAGAGGTCTACAAAGCCCTGCAGGGCTATTACAGGCTCGATCCGATGAATCTATGAGTAGCGGTTGTGGTAAGCAGTTGTCTGGTCCACTATTAAGGAAAGTCACCATCCAGGGAGACAGGTTTATGCCACTCATCGGCTGGGTATTCCTTTTACTCGCTATTGCTCTGGTAGTTGGCAGCCTTCTGATGCTGCGGGACAGTGCGAACAAATTCCCGATCTCCGATGAAAAGATGCGGAAGATACAGGCGCGGAAAGCCGAAGTCGAAGCAGAGGAGAGCGCAGAAGACAGGGAATCGTAACGATCTGCTCATGCCTCCCCGTGAATTTTTGGTGACGATTCAGGCCCCGTTGATGTGTGTCACCCTGAGTTTCTGCCCGCCCCGCATACTGTATGGACAGTTATCCTCAGGAAAGGAGATCCCTGAATGGCCAGATCCAGTCTCACCAGAAAGCTCGGCTCAAAACTCTCACCTCACATTGAAGCCCTGGGAAAGCAGAACGTCGATGTGACGCCCGACGCCTCATCGAGGCACCTGCACAACGGGGTCGACACCCCCCTGCCACCGGCAGACCTGCACGGCAGCTATACCAACAACCGGCCGCTTCCCACAGAGGGTGTTGCGGAGCGCCGGGCGTGGATTATCGGTGGCGGCATTGCGGGCCTGTCTGCTGCCTTTTTTCTCATTCGCGACGGCCACATGCCTGCGGGCAACATCACCTTTCTCGAGGAGCAGGACATAGAGGGTGGTTCGCTGGATGGCGCCGGTAACGCCGAGGACGGATATATCGTCCGTGGAGGTCGTGAAATGGAGATGACCTACCAGAACTTCTGGGATGTTTTCTCGGAAATACCCGCGCTCGAACTGCCTGCCCCGTTCACCGTGCTTGATGAGTACCGCATCGTGAACGATGCCGACAAGAACTGGTCAAAAGCCAGGCTCCTGGAAAACCAGGGACAGATCAAAGACTTCTCGACCATGGATCTTACCAGGCGCCAGCAGCTTGAGATCATCAGGCTGCTATTGGCCCGGAAAGAGGATCTGGACGACATCACGGTTGAGCAATGGTTCAGTGAGGGTTTTCTCGGCACTAATTTCTACACTTTTTGGCGCACCATGTTTGCGTTTCAGAACTGGCACTCGGTGCTTGAAATGAAGCTCTACATGCATCGTTTCCTGCATCTGATGGACGGACTGAACGACATGACGTCACTGGTGTTCCCGAAATATAACCAGTACGACAGCTTCGTCAGGCCGCTCATGAACTGGCTCAAAGACCAGGGTGTGAATATCGAGTACGACATGATCGTGACGGATCTGGATATGGAGAGCGGGGATGGCACCAGAACCGTCAAGACAATCCAGTGCCACGGTGCAGACGGGGACAAGACCTTCAATGTCGGCGCACGTGATCTGGTGTTCGTCACAACCGGATCCATGACCGAGGATACCGCCTACGGCGACGACAACAATGCCCCGAGGTTGAAAGATAATGACAAGGCCGGCCAGGGGTCAGGCTGGCAACTCTGGAGGAATCTGGCCGAAAAATCCGAGGTCTTCGGCCGGCCAGACAAATTCTGCGGAGACATACCCCGCTCAACCTGGGAATCAGTGACGCTTACCTGCAAACCCTCACCTTTGATGGAAAAGCTCAAAGAGCTGTCGGTTAATGACCCTTATTCCGGATTCACGGCTACTGGCGGAATTGTCACCTTTACAGATTCCGCCTGGCTGATGAGCTTTACCTGCAACCGCCAGCCACACTTCCCCGACCAGCCCGACGACGTGATTGTGTTGTGGACCTATGCTTTGTTGATGGATAAACCCGGCGACTACGTCAACAAGACGATGCCCGAGTGTACCGGCAAAGAAGTGTTGATTGAGTTGTGCTACCACCTGGGTCTGAAGGACCACATCGACGAAATACTGGCTGCCACAAAAACCCGCATCGCGCTGATGCCTTACATCACGTCTCAGTTCATGCCGAGGGCCAAAGGTGACCGTCCTCAGGTAGTCCCTGAAGGCTGCACCAATCTTGCCTGCATCGGGCAGTTCGTGGAGACTCATAACGACGTTGTGTTCACACTGGAAAGCTCGGTGCGGACCGCCCGTATTGGGGCCTACAGCCTTCTGGGCATCAAAAAGCAGGTGCCCGATATCTATCCGGGACAATACGACATGCGGCGTTTGCTGCGGGCAACCAGAACCCTTAACAGCAACGACGCGTTTCTGGGTGAGGGTATTCTACGCCGACTGTTGGGCGGTACTTACTTTGAAAATATTCTGCCACTTGGCCCTGATGAAGCCCCGGCCGATCTGCACAAATCCGGGCTGTTCGAAAACCAGTTACAGGCTATCCGCCAACTGGTGGAAGAAAACCACACCCTCGACGATGCCAAAGGGTGGGTTCAGGGCGTCCTTGACAAACTTCGCGGACGAAACTGAGTCGACGCTCAGTGGCCGCTGTGATCCATGGAATGACCAGAATGATTCTCCTTCTGGTCATTCATCATGGTTTGCCCGTCCAGCGGCGCAACATTCAGTTCAACTTGCATATCTTCCGCGCCATCAAAACTCAGGGTCAGCGGAATGCTCTCACCCTCGCGCAACGGGCTTTTTAGTTTTTCCAGCATCAGGTGAAAGCTGTGGGGCTTCAACTCCACGGTACTACCCCCTGGTATGACAAGCCCGCCCTTGACCGGCGCCATGCGCATCACACCATCGTGCATGCTGGTCTCGTGAATCGATACGCGGCCTGCCCTGGGGGTTGCGGCACCAACTAAGGTGATATCACTGCTGCCGCTGTTGGAGATATTCAGGTACCCCACTCCCATGGGAGTGCCAGGCGGTGTGGGTCGGCTCCAGGGATGATCGACCTTGAGCGGTCCATGACTGTAATCATGGGCAATTGCTGTCGGGGCAATAAGGGCCAATGCCAGCACACATATGCTCAGGCAGAACTTCATGTCGAGTGTTCCTTGTCGGTGGTGTATGGATAGAGGATAAGAAGACGCCCCCATGGATCCAAGTTTTTCAGTGCGACGAATGGTCGCAGATGAAGCTGCGGAGCCCCGGCTCAAGTCCCCTTATAGGCAAAAACAGTCATCAATGGAACTAAATGCTCCCAAATGTGACAACAGGGTAACACCGGCCCGATGAGCCCAGGCACCGGGCGGCGTAAACGAGTTTTGATCCGTAATGGCTAATCCGAGAGAGGCGCTGGCAAATGAACGTGATGTCTGTACTGAACCAGGTAATGAAACAGGCCCAGGGCGGTCAGTCCCAGGGCGGAGGCATGGATGTCAACAAAATGGTGAACAGCCTTGGCAGCCAATTCAAGGGCGGCCAGGGTTCCGGTTCAGGCATCGACGTGAAAAGCCTGCTGGGCGGCGGAGCCCTGGGTATGATGCTGGGATCAAAACGGGGCCGGAAGATGGGCGGCAAGGCCCTGAAATACGGCGCCCTTGCCGGCGTGGGTGTGTTGGCGTGGAAAGCGTACCAGAACTACCAGACCAACAATCAGGCCTCCTCCCAGCCAGCACTGGCACAACAGGGCCAGCCACTGGAGCAACTGCAAGGACAGGAACAGGAACAAAGGGGGCTGGAAATACTCCAGGCCATGATCATGGCGGCCCGTGCCGACGGCCACATCGACGCCAACGAGCGCGCCCTTCTCACCCAGGAGATCGAAAAACTGGGGCCGGACGACGAACTCCACGCCTGGATCCAACAGCAATTCGACGCTCCGCTGGATGCATCTGCCCTGGCCCGCAATGCCGACTCGCCACAGGCAAGCCGGGAAATCTACATCGTCAGCGCAGTCATGATTGATGACCAGAACCCCATGGAACGAGCATGGCTGGATCAACTGGCCAGCGCCCTGCAACTCGACCCGGGTCTTGCGAGGGAACTGGAACAACAGATCCAGAGTGCAACAACGGGGTAAAAGTCAGGCTTTCTTGACGAACTCGGACTTCAGTTTCATGGCACCAATACCGTCGATCTTGCAGTCGATATCGTGGTCGCCTTCAACCAGGCGGATACTCTTCACCTTGGTGCCGACTTTAACCACGGAACTGGAGCCCTTGACCTTCAGATCCTTGATAACAGTCACCGAATCACCATCCTGAAGCTCATTGCCGTTGGCGTCGCGAACCACCTTCGCGGCGTCAGCTGCCGCAGCCTCCGCCTCAGACCACTCATGCCCGCACTCTGGGCATACCAGTTGAACGCCGTCCTCATAGGTGTATTCAGAACTGCACTGGGGGCATGGCGGAAGCTGCGACATTATCATTTCCTGTTAATTGAATGGGCGCAGGATTATACCATCAACGCCCGGGCGACACCCTCGCCAGAACCGTCGGATCTTCCGAAAGAGGCAGGGCGATAATCGCGCCCTCGTTCGACGAAGGGAAAATCCCGGTCAGGCCCGTAATGTTCACCTGATGCGACACCATGATCACCGGTGCCCCGTCCTCCAACTCATTCACCAGAGCAATCGTCTGCCGCGTCTGCGCCGGACCATCGCCACGGTTGCGAAAGAAAGAATTCAGCGACGGCCACTCCGTTACCTTCCCCATGTCCATCCCGGTTGCGGTATCCATACAGCGACACCACTGACTGCTGAACACCCGCGCTTCGGTAATACCATGGTCCGCCAGAAACGGCTTCCACGCCCGAGCCTGCTCCCGGCCGGTATCGTTCAAATTTCGCTGAGTGCTGCAATCGTTAATATCAAAGTTACCCGGGTCCCCGGTCCCCGGCGCCAATGCATGGCGCAGCATCAGAACAGCCCGTCCGTCTCGCAGGGCGTCCCAGGCTTCTTCGTTGTTATCGGCAGCGGAAACGCTGAAACACAGAGCCACCGACAGAAAAACGGTTAGAAGAAATCGACCACGCATAGTTGCTACCTCCCGAAAAGATCCAAGCTCGTTGTAGGATTCGCGGACAAACTGACCATGCCCGATCGAGGCATTGGGAGCCCCCTTCCAAAAATGTTGAAGGCCAGGGATGGCCTGAAACAAGCGCACATGGACGTGCTCGTAGCGGTTTTTGGAAGGGGGCTCTCAATGCCTCCAGCACCAAGTTCCAAGGCTACTGAAGAGATACGCGGACAACATCTATCAGGCTCATATCAACAAAAGGTAGACTCTCGAGAGAACCAAGCAAACAAAAGGAACCACCATGCCAATCTGGGTCGACGCCGACGCCTGCCCCGTCCCAATCCGGGAAATCATCTGCCGCGCCGCCACCCGCTGGCAAATCGACACCACCTTCATCGCCAACCACACCATCACCCTGCCCCCGAGCCCTTACATCAAGCGCCGACAGGTCCCACAGGGCTTCGATGTGGCCGACAACGAAATCATGGACCAGATGCACAAAGGCGACCTGGTCATCACCCAGGACATCCCCCTGGCCGCCGAAGCCATTGAAAAAGGCGCCGACGTCTTCAACCCCCGCGGCCAGGCTTTCACCAAAGAAAATATTCGCCAGCGCCTTGCCATGCGCAACTTCATGGAAGAAATGCGTAACGCCGGCCAGGTGACCGGAGGGCCCGCCCCATTCAGCCAGACCGACCGCAAGGAATTCGCCGACAAGCTTGACCGCTGGTTGCAAAGAAACGCACGCAGGTGATAATGATTCTATTTTAAAACCGAAGCAGATCCGCTACCCTTCCCGCCTTACTGTTTGCAGGCTAACCATAGGCCTGCCTGATTCACGGGAGAGAAGCGGAGTATGTCCTCACACAGCCACAAAACCACCAGCAGTTTTGCTGCCCTCGCCCGCCTGCTCAGATACGCCCGGGGATATCGCCGGCAGATCATCACCGCCACCACCTGCTCCATCATCAATAAACTGTTCGATATTGCCCCGGAAATCCTGATAGGCGTTGCCATTGATGTGGTCGTCAACCAGGAAGAGAGCTTTGTGGCTGGCCTGGGTTTTGAAACCGCCCAGGAACAGATCACCATACTGGCCGTACTCACCTTCTTTATCTGGGCCGGTGAATCCCTGTTTGAGTACCTGTTCCAGATTCTCTGGCGCAACCTGGCCCAGCGGCTGCAGTCGGACCTGCGACAGGATGCCTACGAACATGCCCAGCGCCTGGACATGAGCTTCTTCGAGGCCCGCAGTTCGGGGCAACTGGTGGCCACCATGAACGATGACGTGAACCAGCTCGAACGCTTCCTCGACGGCGGCGCCAACGCCATGATTCAGGTAGTGGTGACCGTGGTTGCCGTCGGCGCCGTATTCTTCGTGCTCTCGCCACTCATTGCCCTGCTGGCATTCACGCCCATTCCCCTCATTATCTGGGGCGCCTTCTACTTCCAGCGCAAAGCCGGGCCACTGTATGCCGATGTTCGTGAAAAAGTGGGTGACCTATCCAGCCGGCTGGCGAACAACCTGGGTGGCATCGCCACCATCAAGAGTTTTACCGCTGAACAGCGGGAGGCGAGGCGCCTCAAAGAGAGCAGCGAAGCCTACGTAGAGGCCAATCGCCGGGCCATCCGCATCAGCTCTGCGTTTATTCCGGTGATCCGGATGGCCATCCTCGCCGGCTTCCTGGCCACCTTCACAGTCGGCGGCATGATGGCTCTCGAGGGCAGCCTGAACGTGGGCGCATACGGCGTACTGGTGTTCCTGACCCAGCGCCTGCTCTGGCCTCTGACAGGGCTTGCCGAGGTCATTGACCTGTTTGAACGTGCCATGGCCAGCACCCGTCGGATTCTGGACCTGCTGGCCGAACCCGTGCACGTCCGTGACGAGGGAGGCAAGGCTCTCCAGGAACCGGTAAAAGGCGACGTTGAGCTGGAGAAAGTAAGCTTTCACTATCTCTCCAGCGGTGCCGGCATCCGGGATATCAGCCTGAGCGTGCCAGCCGGCAATACGCTTGCACTGGTTGGCGCTACCGGTTCCGGCAAATCGACTCTGATCAAGTTGCTGCTGCGGTTCTACGACCCCAGCCATGGCGAGATCCGAATCGATGGCCAGCCTATTCGGGATCTCAGCCTGCAATCTCTGCGTGGCGCGATCGGGCTGGTGAGTCAGGATGTCTATCTGTTCGAGGGCAGCATTCGGGAGAACCTGGCCTACGGAAATCCGGCTGCCAGCGACGCCGAGATCACCGACGCTGCGAAAACCGCGGAAGCCTGGTCCTTCATCGAAGCCCTCCCTGAAGGCCTGGACACACCGGTCGGTGAACGGGGCGTTCGTCTGTCCGGGGGACAGCGCCAGCGACTGTCCCTCGCCCGTGCACTGCTGAAAAATCCGCCGATCCTGGTGCTTGATGAAGCCACCAGCGCCGTGGACAACGAAACAGAAGCCGCCATCCAGCGGTCACTGAAGCGTATTGGCCATAACCGGACCGTGATCATGATTGCCCATCGACTCTCCACGATCGTTGATGCCGACTCCATTGCGGTGATTGAAGGCGGCAAAGTGCTGGAACAGGGAACCCACCGGGAGCTGCTGGACCAGGATGGCGCCTACGCCAACCAGTGGCGGGTACAGACCGGACAGATTCAGGCCGCCGTTTAACGCAATATATATTGATAGTGATTCGCATTTAAATTATCCTGCAGGCCCTCAGTATTCCGGGAGCCTGCATGCCTGTTTTTTTTGACGTTTCCAGTCTCAATGTCCGCATTGGCGACACCGCCATTCTTCAAAACCTGAACCTCGGATTCGTTGAGGGTGAGGTAACCGCCCTGCTCGGGCATAACGGCTCCGGCAAGTCCACCCTGCTCAAGGTGCTTGCCCGCCAGCTCGCACCGTCTTCTGGCGAAGTACAGCTTCTGGGCAAATCCTTCCGGAGCACAGGCGCCCGGGAGTTTGCCCGCAGCGTGGGCTATTTGCCCCAGCATCCACCGGGAACCGACGGTTTGACGGTCCGCGAGCTGGTTGCCCTGGGTCGCTACCCCTGGCGCGGGCCACTGGGCCGCTATAACGAAGAAGACCACCGACTGATTACCCAGGCCATTGAGGACACAGGGCTCGGACAGTTCCAGCATCGCTCTGTCGACACCCTCTCAGGTGGTGAACGCCAGCGTGCCTGGATTGCCATGCTGCTGGCCCAGCAGACCCAGTGCCTGCTTTTGGATGAACCCATATCGGCCCTGGATGTAAAACACCAGGTTGAAACTCTGCGCCTGGTCCATCGTCTCGCCGAACAGCGGGATCTTACGGTTGTCGTGGTGCTGCACGATGTGGATCTTGCGGCCCGGTTCTGCGACCGTCTGGTCGCCCTTAAATCCGGGCAGCTTGTCGCCGATGGCAGCCCCAGGGACATCATGGACTCCGGCATCCTGGAATCCATTTATGGCGTGCCCATGGGCGTAATGGAACGGGCGCCCGGACAGTGGGTGTCCTATGTTCACTAGGTCTGAACGCTTCTGGCGATACAGCGCGGCGCTGCTGTTGAGCCTGGTGCCGGTCCTTACCAGTGCCGCAAGCTGGCAGCACGAACAGGGGACCCTGACCCTCGATAAAACGCCGGAACGGGTGATTGCTCTGAACTGGGCCGCCACCGAGGCGCTGCTGTTACTGGGTGTCACGCCCATCGGCGTTGCCGATCGCGATGGCTATAACGCGTGGGTCAGGGAACCGGAACTTCCCGAAGGTGTGGCCAACGTCGGCACCCGGGTGGCACCGAGCCTGGAAGCTATTGCCGAGCTAAAACCGGATCTGATCGTCACCAGCTCCGAGATGGCTCCCGCAGCCAACCTGCTGGAGCGCATTGCGCCCACCTACGTTGTCAGCGTTTACAAACAAGGCTCCCGACCGTTCGAGAAGGCCAGCAGTATGCTTACCACTCTCGGTGCGATGCTGAACCGGGAAGAACGTGCAAAGTCTGTTCTCAACGACATCGACCAGACCCTGCAGGCTCAGCGCCATCGTCTGGAGAATTCCGGCCTCACGGACCGACCGGTGGCGCTGGTGAACTTTCTGGACGACCGCCACGTGCGCGTATACGCACCCAACGGCCTTTTCCAGAGGGCCCTGAACGCCCTTGGCCTTGAGAACGCCTGGCCCCACTCCGGGAATTACTGGGGGTTCTCGGTCGTCGGGCTTGAAGCTCTTGCGCCCTATCAGGACAGCCGGATCGTTGTCATTTCTCCGACCCTGCCCGGGTTGTCTGACACCCTGGCCAACAGCCCTTTCTGGACCTATCTGCCGCCGGTTCAGCGCGATCAGGTGTACCAGATTGATCCGGTCTGGCCGTTTGGCGGGGTCTTCCCGGTAAAGCGACTGGCAACGTTACTCGCTGATGGTCTGCTGGCCGGAGGTTCAGACAATGTACGCTGAATCTGCAAACAACCAGGTCAGTCGCCCATCCCTGCCCGCAAGGGTGCCGGTGGCTGCAGCACTGATCTGGTGTGGCGCGTTTCTCGCGAGCGCGGCGCCCTGGTTTGGCCAGCTCGACGTCGGCGCCCTCATCGCCGCCTTCTGGACGTTCGAAGCCAACAATTACGCGTCGGTACTGGCGCACTACAGCTGGGCACCCCGTGTCGCCATTGCCGTCCTCATTGGCTGTGGCCTTGGCCTCGCCGGCGCGGTTACCCAACAGATCCTTGGCAACCCCCTTGCCTCACCCACAACCCTGGGCGTGGAGGCCGGCGGCCAGTTCGGGATAACAGTCGCGACCATATTCTTTCCCGGGTTGCTCGCCTTCAGTCCGGACCTGGTGGCGGTTTCCGGCGGGTTACTGGCAATCGGACTGGTGATCGCGCTCACCTGGCGCCTGGGCTTTTCACCGGTCACCGTGATACTGGCCGGACTTGTGGTCACCTTTTTCCTGGGCGCCGTGAACATGGCGTTCCTGTTACTCAAGGGTGAATGGCTGGGGAACCTGTTTATCTGGGGCGCGGGCTCCCTGGTCCAGAATAACTGGCAGCCGTTCATGGAACTCTGGCCCCGGGTGCTGGTGCTGGGCGTGTTAATGATCCTGTTGATGCGCCCGCTGCAAGTCATGCAACTGGGGCAGACCTCCGCCCGGTCCCTCGGCGCCAAAGTCGGTCTGATTCGGGTGCTGGCGCTGTTTCTGGTGGTTCTGATGAGTGCCACGGTGGTCAGCCGGGTTGGTGTCGTGGCCTTTATCGGTCTTGCGGCACCGGTGCTGGCAAGGCTGCTGGGCGCCCGTACCCTGTCCGAGCGCCTGATCTGGAGCAGTCTCCTGGGCGCGGGTCTGCTGTTACTGGCGGATACCCTCGCCCACTGGGCATCCACCTGGGGCGACGGATCACTGGTTCCCACCGGCACAACCACCGCCCTGATCGGCGGACCGATTATTCTGCTGGCCCTGCAGGGTTTGAAGAACACCCATCATATGCCCGGGCAAGACGACAGCCCCGCCGGTTTCCTGCCCAAAAGACGTTCCACCCTTGTGATTGGCGGAGCCATAGCCGCCCTCCTTCTGAGCACCATTGGTATCTCCATGGGGTGGTCCCCGGGGCTGGACGAGTGGAGCTGGACTCCGATCGCCCAGTGGCACGAGGCGTGGGTCTGGCGCGGCCCCAGATTACTGGCAGCCATTCTTGCGGGCGTGGCCCTGGGCCTTGCAGGAACACTAATCCAGCGAATGACAGGCAACCCCATGGCCAGCCCGGAAATGCTCGGTATCAGCGGCGGCGCGGCGGTGGTTATGGTTTTGATCGTTCTGTTCGGTGCCGATATTGGCCGGGCAGGACAGCTTGGAGCGGCCACCCTGGGCGCCGCAGCTGCCCTCGGTTTGTTGATCATGCTGGCCCGAAAACACCGGTTTGCCGGCAACCAGCTCCTGCTCGGCGGGCTCGCTTTATACGTGTTCATGGACGCGGGCCTTCGCCTGGTCATGGCTTCCGGTGGCACGGTCGCCTCGCAGCTTCTCAACTGGATGTACGGTTCCACCTGGCTGGTCTCGGAAGCCGAGGCCCTGGGGCTTTTGGCGCTGATCGTGCTGATTTCGGCTGGCCTTCTGGCGATTATCCGACCCCTGAGCATTCTTCCCCTGGGTGAAACATCGGCCAATTCACTGGGCTTGCCGGTAACGAAAGTCCGTCTGCTGTTGCTTCTGTTGGCGGCGCTGCTGACCGCTGCGGCGACGGTGGTGATCGGTCCGCTGAGTTTTGTGGGCCTTATCGCACCCCACCTGGCCCGTGTTCTGGGCCAGCAGACCGTAGGGCGACAGCTGATCGTTGCTGCCCTTGCCGGAGGCTTGTTGCTGGGCGTTGCCGACTACCTGTCCAGAATTGTTGTTTACCCCAACCAGCTTCCGGCGGGGCTTCTGGCCGCCCTGGTCGGTGGCCTGTATTTCCTCTGGGGGCTGAGTCGCCATGGCAGAGCCTGACCGTAAGCCCGGGCTCGGCCAGTGGGCCCGGGAATACAGCCATCTTCTGAGCCAGTCAGGGCTGGACAGGGAATCGGTTATAAACGAGGCGCTGCAACCCTCTGTGGGTGCGTGTAGCGGCCTCTTTTCTCTGGCCCAGTGCCTTGAGCAACCGTCGCTACTGCTCGGCCAGGTTGCCATCGACTACCCAATCGCCGGGCCCCGGGCCGTGCGCGCGTTTGTTTCTGTGCTTCAGCAGGATCTGGCGCTCAACGTGATCGCGCCGCTGACCCTCAGGCTGTTCCGCGACGGCCACGCGCCTTTACCGGACGCCAAACGAATATTCCTGGCCCCGGCGCACGACCAGACACAAACGGTATCCCGATGGTTTCAGGTGCCGGGCGGGGAGCGGGTTGATGAAGAAACGTTTGTCCGGTCCGCAGGCGCTCTGACAGCTGGGTGGTACCCGGCCTTCCGGCAACAGCTGGGAGTCAGCCCTGGTGCCTACTGGAGCAGTATAGGGCTTGGATTGGGGGCACCGTTCTCAGCCGTGTGGAATCGGGCCGAACCGCAAGCGCTTTGCCAGTTGGCGCAAGGATGGCTGGAGCAGTTCCAGAACGATGCAAACCAGTTCATCGACTGGATTCCAGCGGTGTTCGGTGAGCAGACCACGGCAATCCCCCAACGAAAGGGGTGTTGCCTGAAATACCTGCTCCCGGAAGGCGGTTACTGCGGCACCTGTGGTGTGCATCGCAAGGAACGACTCGCCGCACTTACGCCCCAACAGCGGACGACAGCGCCAGGCCAATGGCAACCAGGCCGATAAGCACACCCGCCCCTGCCGCAAGCTTCAAACCTTCGATCATTTCCTGTTCGGGTGCCATTCCCTTTCCTCCCGTTTAAGGTAAACCCATTGGACTCCACTTTATTGCGAATCATTATTATTTGCAATAGTCGATCACTGATCCGTAATTGACCCGGTGCCCTATACTCCTGGTAACGGGAGCGCTGCTCGGCGAAGCCCGCTTCAACTGCTACTCTGAATGTTCTAATGGCACCGGTAGGAACGGAGGCTTCAATGGGTATATTCAAACACCTTGTCCTGACAGGCAGCTTATTGCTGGTTGCCGTTCCCGGCATGGCCAACCAGACCTTTTCCTCCGATAAAGCAGATTTCCGCCTGGAAACCGTGGCACAGAATCTCGAACACCCCTGGAGCCTCGCATTTATGCCGGACGGCTCCATGCTGGTGACAGAGCGGGAAGGAGAGCTGCGAATGATTCGGAACGGTTCGCTGGTGAATGACCCCATCAGCGGAGTACCCGAGCTCGTGGTATCCGGCCAAGGCGGATTGCTGGACGTTATTCTCCATCCGGACTTTGAGCAGAATCAGGTGCTTTTCCTGAGCTACGCCCACCGAAACCGGGACGGCATGACTACCCGGGTAGCTCGCGCCCGGTTGAGTGGTGATCGCCTCACCGACGTTGAAGTCATTTTTGAGGCCCTGCCCCGCTCCGGCGGCGGCCGACACTTCGCGGGCCGCATGGAATTTGACCGGGATGGCAACCTGTACGTGGCGGTGGGCGACCGGGGAGAGATGGACCGGGCCCAGGACAATTCTGACGATGCCGGAGGCGTACACCGGATTACGCCCGACGGTGGCCCCGCACCAGGCAACCCGTTCCTGGACACCAGCGGCGTCAACGATACGTTTTATACAACCGGCAACCGCAATATCCAGGGCATGACCATCCACCCGGAAACCGGCGAGATCTGGAGCCACGAACACGGTCCCCGGGGTGGCGACGAAATCAACATCATCCGGGCAGGCACCGATTACGGATGGCCGACAATCACTTACGGCATAGACTATTCGGGCCTGCCCATTACTGACAAAACCAAGAAGGAAGGCATGGCCCAGCCACTGCATTACTGGGACCCGTCCATTGCGCCCTCGGGCATGGCGTTCTATACCGGAGATCTGTTTCCGGAATGGCAGGGGGACCTGTTCGTGGGCGCACTCAAGATGCGCAAACTGGTTCGTCTGCGCATCCAGGACGGAGAAGTGACGGAAGAGGAAGATCTGCTGACCGATCTCGACGAACGGATCCGCGATGTGCGCATGGGCCCCGATGGGGCACTCTGGCTGCTAACGGATTCACCCCGGGGCAAGGTTTACCGGATGGTGCCGGCTCAGTGAGGATCGTTGGTTCTTTCAGTCTTTTCGAACTGTGGCAGTTCGTCGGTAATCTCGAACCAGTCGGACTTTGAACCAACGAAGACGTGTTGGGCCGGCCCCTTGCCCAGGGGTTCGTTGATGCAACCGACTCTCAGGCGGAGAATCCCGGGAATGGCATCAACACGGCTGTAGAGCTGGCTGCCGCAACGGCTGCAGAAACCCCGGTACTTGCCGGGGCGTGATTCGAACTCGGTAATCCTGTCTTCGCCGGATACGAACCGGAACCGCACCTTCTGCACCGGCGCGCTGGCCGAGAAAGCGCTGCCGTGGGCACGCCGGCACTGGCTGCAATGGCACAGGGCCACCGGGCCGAGCGGGCCATCGTATTCGAAACTGATATCGCCACACAGGCAACGACCGGTGTACATGGTCCGGGCCTCACTGCTTCTGGTCACTGGTTAAGTCACGCGCGATGATACCCGCGGGCCACTTGAAGAACCAGTCTGCCGGCACCACTTTAGAAACACTTGATTCGCTAAGGAGGACATCATGTCATTCAGCGCACTTCCGAAAATCGGTATGGGAACCTTCCGGCTCAAGGGCAATGACGCCCGTGACGCCGTCAAGAGCGCCCTGTCCCTGGGCTACCGCCATATTGATACCGCCCAGATGTACGAGAATGAAGCGGAAGTTGGCGATGGCATTACATCCAGCGGCATTCCGCGCCGGGAGATTTTCCTGACCACCAAGATCTGGTTTGACCAGCTGCACGCCAGCGACCTGATCAACAGCCTGCACGACAGTCTCGCGCGGCTGAAAACCGACCATGTGGATCTGGCCCTGATTCACTGGCCATCGCCCGGTGATGAAGTGCCCATGAAAGAGTATCTTGGCGCCCTCAGGGATGCCCAGCGCGAAGGGCTGGCCGAGCACATCGGCATTTCCAACTTCACCTGCGCCCAGATGGATGAGGCGAAAGAGATCTTGGGCGACACACCCATTTTCACCAACCAGGTAGAAGTGCACCCCTTCCTGGCGAACCGAAAGGTTGTAGAGCATGCACAAAAGCTTGGTATCACCGTGACCGGCTATATGCCGCTGGCCGTTGGAAAGGTTATGGAGGACGAAACGCTTCAGCGCATTGCCGGTGAGCGAAACCTGTCCCCGGCACAGGTGGCAATCGCCTGGGTAGCGTCCAGGGGCGTCGTGCCCATTCCTTCCTCCACACGCCCGGCGCACCAGAAGGCCAATCTGGAGGCATTGGAAGTTCAGTTGAGCGAGGAAGAAATTCGTGCGATTGATAAGCTGGACCGCAACGAGCGAATCGCTAATCCAGACTTCGCGCCGGCCTGGGACTGAGCCAGAACCCGGCGCCAACCAGCAATAGCGTAGCGACAGGAGTGACAAGCAGCCAAGAGGTTTGCAGCACCCAGAACATGGCCGCGCTGAACAGACTCCACAACACCAGCAGCGGCAGGTAAAGCCAACGCCAGGGCCCGGTTATCACTGCAACAATCAGGGCACCGGCCGCTGCGGTAGTGCCGGGCGCGATGCCAAACAGCGCGAGCGCCTGCCACTGGCCAGACTCCGCCAAGACCAACCAGGGCAAACCACACGCCACGATCAGCCAGAGGGCGACAAATCGGCCAAATGATAGCGCGCCCCCATGAACGCCACCGAAAAGCATCGCGGCGGCAAGCAGAACCCCTTGCGCCACAAAAGCCCAGCCAAACCACGCCGCCGGCCAGTTAATAGGGCCGAAGTAGCCCACCAGAAATCCATAGCCACTGACTGCCCAGGCAACCGCCATCAGCCCAACAGCCAAACACCTTGCGTTCCGGCCCTGCCTGAAAAGCAGAACAGGAATGCCAATGGCAGCGACCACCGCCAGCACCTGCCAGGGCCAGAGATCCTGGTTGATTCGAACAAACAGCCGCAGAAACACCTGCGGCCCGAACATCACGAAATCCTGCAGCGAGTAGCTCAGCCAATCCGCGCCACTCACAGAGACCTCACATAATCCGCCATCCGCTGGCGCTGATCGGCATCCGGAAGCGCCCCATAGAGTGCGCCCATGTTCTCCTTCATATGCTCGACCTTGCTCGTGGCCGGAATGGCACAGGTCACGGCCGGATGGGAAATGATGAACTTGAGAAAGAACTCCGCCCAGTTGCTGACGCCGACCTCCCCGACCCAATCCGGCAGCGGCTCAGACTGGAACCGGCGAAACAGCGAACCACCCTGGAACGGCCGGTTAACGATCACCCCGATGCGCCGCTCCCGGGCCAGTGGCAGCAACCGATTCTCAACTTCGCGATCCAGAACGTTATAGGTCAGCTGCACGAAATCCAGCGGTTCCCGCTCCATGATCTGGGCAAACTCCCGATGCCGTCGACCGTGGGACGTGGTGATGCCGATATACCGAACATCACCGTTGGCCTTCATCTGCTTGAGGGTTTCAAGATGCCCCTGCCAACCCAGCAGATTGTGCACTTGCAACAGATCGAACTGATCCAAACCCCAGCGCCTGCCAGAACGCGCAGCCTCCTGCCGGGTTTCCGATTCATCGCCGGTCCAGATCTTGGTTGCTGCAAAAATCCGGTCGTGGGCGCCCAGAGAATCCAGCGCCTCACCAATCACGTCCGCAGCGGTGCCGTACATCGGCGAACCGTCCACAACGGTTCCGCCCAGATCGAAGAAGGTTTTGAGGACTCTGGTACGCTGCGCGACCAGTTGCTCGTCGCCACCAACGTTGAAGGTAATCCAGGTGCCCATGCCGATCGCAGGGATGCTTTCGTTCGCTCCCGGGATCTGGCGCATGATAGGGGATAAAGAGGGTGTTCCCGACGTGTTTGCAAACAGCGACGGAGATTTCAAAGCGAGCCCGGCAAGACCCGCATTGATAAGAAACTGTCGTCTACTGAACCAGCCAGCCATGTCTCCACTCCCACCGCGACGAATTTTCATGCGAATAGCACAAGGTGCCAAAGCGTGGGCCGGTCATCCCTTTGCCAGACCGTGGAGGGCCAGGGATGGCCCGACCGAGCCTACATGGAAGTATTTACGGCGTGTCTGGCAAAGGGATGACCCGCCCATGCGACCACTCGAGAGCTGACAGTCTTCGTCGCAGGTCAGTTCCCGTAGTGGGCGTCGAGATATTTCAGAATACGGGCAGACTCGAACAGCCCTTCCCCGGTATTGGGGTCTTCAAGATAGGGCACCTGAACCCGCTTGTGCACCTGGAAAAACGCATCCCGCTTGCCACCGGGAATCGGCGTATAGGGCCCCGGCTTGATGCGCTGCTTCGCCGGCCCGATCTCTGTCCAGTGCTCCTTGCCCAGGTTATGCAAGGTATACGGAATTTCCAGTTCACAAAGCCGCTCACGCACCAGCCGTGAAAACGGGCTGCCCTCAAAACTCCATAGGTGCAACGGCTGCTCCGGCCGCTTGCCCTGGCTGACCCTCAGCCCCCGCATGGCGCTGGTTACCGAGGCTACAGAGCCCAGGACCGGCTGCCAGACCCGGCCACGATAGTAGGACGGCACCGACCGGCCGGCATATTGCCGGAACAGATACTCGATGATTTCCTCGGATTCGTACATGACCGTGCCCGTGTTCTGGTCCGCCAGCAGCGGGAACTGTTGCCTGCCTCCCAGAGCCTCTGCCTGGGCCCGGAAAACCGAACCACCCGTCGGGCAGGGCCGGATGTCCACATCCAGATTCAGGGCAGTCAGGGCTTCACGAACACGGCGGCAATAAGGACAGCCTTCCATGTCATAGAGCACAATGGGCTTTTCCGGCTGAGGAACCTTTTTAACCACCAGGCAACCGCGCCAGGCGGTGAGCGACGACGTTGCAACCGAGCCCAGCACGTGAACGTTGTGAGACAGCATTTTCGACATAAACAAACCTTTTGTTGGAGACAACACCATTATCACGCAATCTGACGATTTTCCATTGGCTCACGGGATCAATCCCGGGGGAATGTTAATTTTTGTCCACCTAACCCCATGATTCGAAAGGGCACTTACACGGCGTGACAAAAATTCAATACAAACAACGACACTACTGCCATTTTTTAACGTCATGTAGAGCTTTTCTGCATAGTACAAACGGCCAGGATGGGCTATTGTTGAGGTATAAGAATTCACTGGACGGTGATGATGGTTATCAAGGGTATGAGACGCTCAGGCTCATCAAGAGCAGAAAAACTGTGTCCTCGATTTAGAGGCTCTATGCTGGCATCCCTCCTGGCCTTCACTGTGATGGCGGTCCCTTCCGTCGCAGTCGCCGAGAATGATGACTCCGGCTTCTCCGGCAATCGCCTCTGGACCAATCAGCTGAAGGATTACGCGCTTCAGTCCCTGCAGAATGAAGATGCCATGAGCATGGCAGCCGTTCCGCTGAATGGCCCCGGCATCAATCAGTACATCAATGCCGATGCCCTGATGAGCCCGGGCTCCATCATGAAGCTGGTAACCACCTTTGCGGCACTGGAGGTACTCGGCCCCAATCACCACTGGGATACCGATTTCCTGACCGATGGCGTTATGGCCGGCGACACCCTCAAAGGTAATCTCTACGTCCGCTTTGGCGGCGACCCGAAGCTCACCATCGAACGGCTCTGGACAACCCTGAGAGAGCTGCGCAGCATGGGGATTACCAGAATTGAGGGCGACCTGATTCTTGATGGCACCTACTTTCAGGTAGACGGTGGTTTTCCTGCGTTCGAAGACAACGGCGATAACCCCCACGCGCCCTTCCTGGTAGAACCTTCCGCCTACCTGACCAATCTGAACCTGATGCACTTCCAGGTGCGCGCCGACGAGCGCGGCACCCAGGCCTGGAGCACGCCTTCCCTGGGCGAAGTGGTCATCGACAACCGCGTGGTTGCCACCGCCGAGGGCCCCTGCCCGTCGCGACGAAACTTCGAATGGGAGCCCATAATTCATGAAGACCATCGGGTGACTGTGCGGGTAACCGGCGAGCTGCCCCAGGGCTGCCGGAGCACCACCTACCTGTCGCTGCTGCCCCATGAGCAGTACAGCGCCTCGTTGATCCGTTCCTTGCTGGCAGACCTCGGGGTCGTGGTCTCGGGCGGCGATCTGAACGGAGTCACGCCGGAAGATGCACGGCTGGTGATGAAAACCACCTCGCCAGACCTGGTAACCATGGTGAGAGACATCAACAAGTGGAGCAGCAACGTCATGGCGCGCCAGCTGCTGCTCACCATTGGCGCCGAGAACCGCCTGGAAGATGAGAACGATGACCGGGTTGCCGGCATTCGTGTGATCTATGACTGGCTCGAAGACAAAGGCATTAACACCGCCGGCATGGTGATCGACAACGGCGCCGGTCTCACCCGACACGGCCGCATTACCGCCCGCCAGGGCGCACAGATCCTGCAACATGCCTGGAACAGCTCTTACTCGGCAGACCTGATGGCCTCCATGCCCATTATTGCGATGGATGGAACCATGGCACGCCGCCTGCGCAATACCGGCATGGACGGCGAAGGGCGCATAAAGACGGGTTATCTGGAAAACGTAAGGTCGATCGCCGGATTCACCCGCGACTCAAATAACACCACCTGGGCCGTCGTAGGCATGGTCAATAATGATCCGGCCTGGAATGGCCAGGCCGTGCTGGACCGGATTCTGTATTCGCTGCATTTCCGGCCGCCGACCGGGACTGCGATTTCACATGCATCTTCCGGCACTTCTGATACCAGTATTCAATAAAAAAGCCTGCTGAAACAGCCGGCCCAGCAGTCATGCTTTGAGCAACGAAACAATGCTTCGACTACTAGTCGACTGCAAAAATCACTTTGTCGATCACATGAATCACGCCGTTGGACGCCTCAACTTGGGCTTCGGTGACGTTGCTGCCCTCGATAACCAGAGCGTTGTTTTGTATATCAACGTTCAAAGTGGTGCCAGCCAGGTTCGCTACCGTACCGCCATTCGAAGCGTATGCCGTGAGAGAGTCTATCGTTGTTCCGAGAATATGTTGCTCGAGAATGCCTGGCAGATCTGGGCTGGCAAGCAATTGCTCTGCCGTAAGACCCTGATCAGCTAACAACGTTGCAAAGGCGGCATCTGTTGGCGCGAACACAGTCAAGGCCGCATCCGGGTCCGAGGCTGCAGCGACCAGATCGGTAGCGCCCATTCTTCCGCTTGCTTCTAGGAGTGCATCTAGCAGAATTGTGAACTCAGCATCTTGTTCAGCGTTTGCGAGCGCCGTTACGATCTCCGCAATCGTTGAATCTGTATCACTGAGATCGCTCGGTGGGGGAAGAAGTACTTTGTCGATTAGGTGAATAACACCATTAGTCGCATCGACATCAGTTACCGTTACTCGAGAGGTGTTTACGTATAATACGTTTTCACCACTTTCCTCAGAAATTGAAAGCGCGACGTCTTTACCGTTCACTGTTGGAACGAGACTTTCTGCAGGAGCGTTTTGAGCGACGCTAATAGCAGAGTCTGCCTTCACTTCACCTACTGACGTTGCGAGCACGTGGTAAGGCAGAACCGCGTTTAATAACGCTGTGTTGGCCAACAACTCTTCAGCCGTGATACCCAAGTCATCTAACAGAGCTTGAAAGGCAGCGTCTGTCGGCGCGAACACGGTTAACTCGTCATCTCCACCAAGTAGTTCAGCGATAGTCGGGTCTGCTGCAAGAACGGCCTCTTCAAGGATCGTCGTGTTTTCATTTTCAACGGCGATTTCCAGAATAGTTTGCGTTGCAGCATCTGCTGAGTCGTTATCATCGTCATCAAGCCAACACCCGGACAGCATAACACTGCCCGCCAAAACCATCGGTAAAGCGTATTTTGTATTCATTGTTTCAACTCCCCACTTGTAGAGGTTGTTTACCAGGATTTGAGTGGTTCGAACCTGCACAAATTCAGTCCTTGAATCATGCGTCAATGCATGTACGGGGAGTCAGAAAGAACGGATTTGCATCTTTTAACATTTAAGCTTACATCTGTACGCAGTCAGTGAAGTCTGCGAATGGTGAACTCGGTCATCTTCCCGGCAAGCGGAGCGATGAAGGTTACCAGAGGGAAAGCAACGGCCCAGGCGACCAGGAAAGCCGGCTCCTATCTGTAGTGGAACTCACTGTCGATGCCCGTATTGATGAAAGTGATCACTCCGGACATCAGCAGGGACATGATTCCGGACATGTAAAAGCCGAAGATCAGCTGGTGTAGACGTGAAAGTCTCATTTTGCTCATGACTTCTCCTGAACAGTGCTCCAGCGTTCCTCGGAGCAGCATCTGAAAGGCGTGATATGTCGTACACTGTTAACCAATAAGCGCCGAATGATAGTGAGCTTGCAACCCTTTTTCGATACGCCTTTTTACCAGGACAGGTGAGCCATGGATACCGGTCACGAGAGCGCAAACAGTTTTGCCAAATCCTTTGTTCTCATTCTAGTGCTGGCGTTTGGTCTGGTTGGCTGCAGTTCGACCAAGGTAGCTTATCGATATGCGGACTGGGGAATCGTATGGTGGGTTGAGGATTATGTTTCGCTTACCGCCGACCAGAAGCAGCAACTCAACAACGATATTGCACAACTACGACAGTGGCATTGCAGTGCCGAGCTGCCCCGTTATCAGGCCTGGCTGGATGAACTCGAGTCTGACGTATCTAACAACCCGCCCGATCAGGCCACTGTCGAATACCATCAGCAGCAGCTTTTCAGTTTCTTCCCGAGTCTTCTGGAACGGGCAACCCCGGTCGCAACAAACCTTCTCTCCAGCCTGAGCGATGAACAGGTACAGGAGTTGGCGGACAACATGGCGCAAAGCCAGCGGGAAATGGAAGAAGAATTCCTGGCCGATTCCCCGGAGGCGACAGCCGAGGCCCGGGCCGACAGAACCGCAGAGCGGGTCGAACGTTGGCTGGGGGAGCTGAACAGCGAGCAACGAAACATCGTGCGGCAATGGTCAGCCAATCGAGGCGCCCAGACTGAAATCTGGCTGCAGGGCCGCAGGAACTGGCAAGTGGCACTACTGGAAATACTGGAAGGAAGAGACGAGCCCACGTTCGAGGCGGAACTGGAATATCTGATTCTCAATTCCGAGGAAGTGCGGGGAGAGGCCTACAAAGCCATGATGGCGGAGAGTCGCGTAGCCATGGCGTCCCTGATGCATGATCTGATCCTGGCGGGTGACAACACAACACTGGCCCATCTGCAGAATCGGGCAGTAGAGCTCAACAACGACTTTGAAGCATTGACCTGCTCACCGGCCTGATATCCCGGACGAATTGAACCAGGGGCCGGATGAAGACTTTCATCTGGCCCCTGCCTGCCCTGAGACTACACTTAGATCGTCAGGTAACCACCATCGGCGTTGATGCAAGCGCCTGTGGTATAGCTGGAAGCATTGGAAACCAGGTACAACACAGTACCCGCCATTTCACTTGGATCCGCCACCCGCTTCATGGGTATGTGAGCCATCGCCTGCTTCTTAATGGCTTCGTTCGTAGTCAGGGCGCTGGCAAACTTGGTATCGGTCAGCCCTGGCAGCAGCGCATTCACGCGGATTTTCTGCTGACCCAGCTCCATGGCAAAGGACTTGGTCATGGAAATCACGGCGGCCTTGGTGACCGAGTAGATGCCCTGGTAGTGGCCCGGATTTACACCGTTCACGGACGCCACGTTCACAATCGAGCCGCCACCGGCTTTCTTCATCATCTGGGCGCCACGGGCGCACATGAAGAAATAGCCCCGGATATTCACATCCACGGTCTTGTTGAACGCTCCCAGGTCGGTGTCCTCTACCGGCCCGAAGTAAGGGTTGGCGGCAGCGTTGTTCACCAGAATGTCCAACTTGCCGTGGGTTTGCTCAATGTGCCCCCAGATACTTTCAATCTGGTCCATATCACCAATATGGCAGGCGTAGGCTTCGGCGCTACCACCGGCATCCCGGATACTGCTGGCAACGGCCTCGCAACCGTCAATCTTGCGGCTGCTTACGATCACGTGGGCGCCATACTCGGCCAGAGTCCGGGCAATACTCTCGCCAATGCCGCGGCTGGCACCGGTAATCAGGGCAACCTTGCCAGTCAGATCAAACAGATTCTTGCTGCTCATTCGTTCACCTCAATTCGCTATCGGAATGTCACCAGGGCGGGATCATCCGCTTCCAGGTGGCTGTAGTTATTAAAAACGGCCAGGCTGCGCCGGGGGCCTGAATAAAGGACCCGCGACACACTGGTGTTGGCGATCACCTCGTTCAGACCGAGTGCCCGGGCGTCATCAAGACCGAGCAGGTGCTGGGCGATCACGGAAATCGGCCCGCCGGAGGTCGCCACCAGCACATCGCCGCCATCGGCGTAGTCAATCATTTCCTCGAAGGCCGCCATAACGCGGGCCTTGAAGTCCGGCCAGCTTTCCTCGTACTCGTGGTCAAACTCGCCCGAGGCCCAGCGATGCACCGCGTGCACAAAGGCCTCCTGGAACGCTTTGGCCGGTTTGGGAAACGCCTTGAGGTCCCGCGCCATCACCGCGCGGTCACTCCACTCCGGGCGGTACCGGGCCACCACAGTGGTGTGATCAAACTCGTTGAAGCCGGGAACCACCTGCATATCGGGCAGTTTGGATCCGTACCCGGTGGCGATGGCTTCAACGGTTTCCCGGTGGCGTTCCAGATCGCCTCCGAAAACCGCTGCCGGTTCCACTTTGCCCGCCAGCCAGCGGCCAAGCACCCTACCCTGCTCCCAGCCCATGGGAGACAGTTGATCGTAGTTTTCTTTCCCGAAACTGGCCTGGCCGTGACGAACCAGATAAATCGTCGCCATTACAGGGAGCTCTCCGCAATCAACCGCTGGCAGCGCTTTTCGAGATAATTAGCGGCATGGCCAAAGGCGGCGAAACGCTTGTCCTTGGTCTGGCCATGGTAGAAACGGTAATAGATCTGCTGGATGATCACTGCCAGCCGGAACAGGCCGTAGATCTCATAGAAGTCGAAGTTGTCGACCTTGAAGCCGGACTGCTCCATGTAATATGCCACCACTTCCTTGCGGGTAAGCATGCCCGGGCGATGGGTCGGTTGGCGGCGCAGCATCTGGAACGGGCCTTCGTCGTCCGCCTCAATCCAGTAGGCCAGGCTGTTTCCAAGATCCATCAGCGGATCACCGATGGTGGCCATCTCCCAGTCCAGTACGCCAATAACCTCGAACGGGTTGTCCGGGTTCAGCACCACGTTGTCGAAGCGGAAATCATTGTGGATCACCACCTGGGCAATGTCGTCGGGCATCTTGTCATTGAGCCAGCTCATTACCTGCTCAAAGTCACCCACATCGTCGGTGCGGGCCTTGCGGAAACGGTCGCTCCAACCGCCAATCTGGCGCTGAACGTAGCCCTCGCCCTTGCCCAGCTTGTCCAGGCCTGCTGCCTTGGCATCCACACGGTGAAGATCCACCAGTTTGTCGATCACGTTCAGGCAAAGCTTACGGGTATCGGCTTCACTGAGCTCGAAATCCTTGGGAAAGTCCTGGCGCAGGATAATGCCCTTCAACCGTTCCATCACGTAGAAATCGCAACCCAGCACGTCGTGATCATCGCAAATGGCAATGATGTTGGGTACGTAGGGATAAACCGGTTTGAGCGCCCGCATGACCTTCGCCTCACGCAGCATGTCGTGGGCAGACTTGGCAATCTTGCCAAACGGCGGCCGGCGCAAGACGTAGGACCGGTCGCCGTAATCCACCTGATAGGTCAGGTTTGAGGCGCCACCCGGGTATTGACGAATCTCTGGCTCGCCTTGCAGATCCGGGATCGCCTCTTTCATGAACCGGTCTACGGCGCCAGTGTCCAGCTCCTCGCCTTCCCGGATGTCCACGGCCTCGTCGATCTGGGTCATTCAGGACTCTCCTTTTGAATCTTCAGTTTAAAACAGTAAAAAAACCGCGCATTCAGGCCTTGCTGCCACCCATCTTGCTCATCCAGCGCTTGCTTTCCTGATGCATCAGCCAGTCGAAAGCCTTGGGCGCATGGCGTTTGAGCATCCACATGCGGCGCTCCTTGGCGTGGGGCAGTACCCAGAAGCTCTTGTTGTTGACCGACCGGAAAATATCCTCGGCCACGTCCTCGGCGGTTACCGTGGAGCGCTTCATCAGCTTGTTCACGTTCTGCTGAATTCCGGGGATATCTGAACGCATGCTGCTGGTCAGATTGGTCTGGAAAAACGCCGGGCATACACAGCTCACATGAATACCGGCATCCCGAAGCTCCTGGCTCAAGGTTTCAGACAGGGCAATCACCCCGGCCTTGGTCACATTGTAGCTATCCATTAACGGCGCCAGCATCAGCCCGGCCATGGAGGCCACATTCACAAATGCCCCGGAGCCCTGCTGCTTGAACTGCGGCGTGAACGCCTTACAGCCGCGAACCACACCCAGCACATTGATATCGAGAATCCACTCCCAATCCGCCATTGTGGTATCTTCAATGGAACCGGCAGAGGCAACGCCAGCGTTGTTCACCACCACGTCAACGCCACCCCATTTCTTCACGAGATCATCGCGGACCTTTTCGAAATCGGTCAGGCGTCGAACATCGCACTCGACGAAATAACCTTCGCCTCCGGCCGCATTAATCTCTTTCTCGACGCCAACACCCTGCTCCGGGTTAATGTCGCCGATGCAGACTTTGGCGCCTTCTTTGGCATAACGCAGTGCTATGGCGCGGCCAAGTCCGCTGGCGCCTCCGGTTATGAATACTCTCTGAGTCATCAATGCTTCCCCGCTGTTATCTTGCTAAAAACTGAAACCAACTCCGAAGTACGACGGATTCGGCGGAAGGGTGTTTCTGAAACTGTGCGGAGCCATGGATGGCGGAGCCCAAGCGTCACAGGGACGTGCCGCAAGGAGCGTGTTTCAGAAACACCCTTCCGCCGAATCCAGACTCCCGATTCAGATTCTCAATTTTTATATTTACGCAGCTCAAGACGGGCCACCATAGCCCGATGCACCTCATCCGGGCCATCCGCCAGGCGTAAAACACGGGCATAGGCAAACAGCTGTGTCAGCGGGAAATCGTCATCACTGACTCCGGCACCACCGTGAATCTGAATGGCCTGATCCACAATGGTTTGCAGCATGGATGGAATCACCGCCTTGATCATGGAGACCTCTTGAAGCGCCCCCATGATGCCCTTGGTATCCAGTGCCCAGGCGCATTTCAGCGTGAGCAGACGGGCCTGCTCAATGGCCATGCGGGCATTGGCAATGATATCCGGATTGCCGCCCAGCTTGGCGATCGGACGCCCGAAGGCCTCACGAGTCGTTGCCCGCTTGATCAGAATCTCCAGCGTGCGCTCTGCCGCACCGATTGCCCGCATACAGTGGTGCACTCGGCCCGGCCCAAGACGGCCCTGGGCAATCTCGAATCCGCGGCCCGGGCCGGCAATGAATGCGCTCTTCGGCAAACGGACGTTGTCAAAAAGCACCTCGCCATGGCCATAGGGCTCATCATATTCACCGAATACCGGCAGCATACGCTCGATCTTGACGCCAGGCGTGTCCAGAGGCACCAGCACCATGGAATGACGGCGATGCTTGTGCGCATCCGGATCCGTCAGACCCATGAAGATGGCAACCTTACAGTCGGGATGCCCGATACCGGTGCTCCACCACTTGCGACCGTTCAGAACCACTTCGTCGCCTTCAACAACGGCCGTTGCCTCCATATTGGTGGCATCGGAAGAGGCAACCGCCGGCTCAGTCATACAGAAGGCGGAGCGGATCTCGCCGCTCAGCAGACGCGGTAACCACTCGGCTTTTTGCTCTTCAGAGCCATAGTGGATCAATACTTCCATATTGCCGGTATCTGGCGCGTTGCAGTTGAAAATCTCCGGGGCAATGAAGCTGCGGCCGGTTTCCTCGGCAATCAGGGCGTAGTCGGAGTTCAACAGGCCACAGCCGTATTTTTCGTCCGGGAAAAACATGTTCCAGAGGCCCTGGGTTTTGGCTTTTTCCTTTAGCTCCCGGATGATCGGCAGCACAACCCAGCGGTTATCCAGTGAGGCAAGCTCCTTGTGGTACTGCTCTTCGATGGGAAAAATCTCATCCTTCATGAACTGCTTCACGCGGTTGAGATAATCCTGGCCTTTCTCGGAAATATTGAAATCCATCGCCGTCTCCTCGCTAACGGTTGCACGGTAGCGTGCACGGAATCATCACGTTGAGACCAGTCTAGGGATGACTTAACTATTACGCGACTGAATTATTCTTATCGTTTATTATTAACCAAACTTATTCCAAATTTCCAAAGAACGGACCCGCTCATGGCCCTCAACCGCCTGGACCTGAACCTGCTGCACGTCTTCGACACCATCTACCGGGAGGGAAGCCTGACTCGTGCAGCCAGGTCACTGCATCTCACTCAGCCGGCTGTCAGTCATTCCCTGTCGAGGCTAAGGGACCATTTTGACGACCCCCTGTTTACCCGTCAGGGCAACCAGATGGTGCCAACACCACTGGCCCGGCGGTTCCTTGAGTCCATGCGGCCGGGCCTCACCCAGATCCAGGGCGCGGTAAACCAGTTTCATGCCTTTGATCCGGCCACCCAGCGTAAAACCTATTCGCTCGGGCTACGTGACATTCTGGAATCGACCTTCCTGCCCCGCCTGATGGCGCGCCTGGACGCCTATCCGGAACTGGAAATTGTCAGCCAGAGGATCGCGAGGCGCGACATGGAGACGCAACTGGCGGCCGGCAAACTGGATTTTGCCGTGGATGTGCTGTTGCCCGTGAGTAACCAGACGTCCCACGAACTGCTGAGGCGCGACCGCCTGGTGGTTCTGGCCCGGGAGGGGCACCCGCTGGCAACAGAGTCGCTGGATATGGAGGGGTACCTGTCCGCAAAACACGTGCTGGTATCCTCGCGGACCGAAGGACCCGGGATCGAGGACTTTGAACTATCGCGACTGGGGGTACAACGGAGTATCCGCTTGAGGTGTCAGCACTACTATGCCGCCTGCAGAGTGGTGGAAGAGACCGATCTGCTGCTGACCATGCCGGAAGCCTACGCCAGAATTATCGCCGAGCGGGCCAACATCCGGATTATGGATCCGCCGGCGGACCTGCCGTCTATCGACGTGCACCTGTATTGGCACAAGGCTTACGAGCGGGAGCCGGCGCTGATCTGGTTCCGGGAGCAGTTGAAGGCAATCAGTTGAGCCTCAGTAGGCGCCAACCACCATCAGGAAACCGAAGAATCCGATAGCCGTGATCCCCAGGGACGCCATTACGATGCCGAGGCCCCACCAGACGGCGGCACCATCGGATATCTCCATATCGTGGCCCCTCAGGGTTCGGTAGAAAGCCCAGGGGCCCAGGACAAATGCACCAACCACCGCGAATACCAGTCCGACGCTGATACCAGCAAAGGTCCAGGTGGCCAGAACCATGGCCCGGTCTTTGACCTGGTCGGTGACACCGTGGTGCTCGAGAAATTTCTTGCAGAAAAACCAGATCAGGGCGAACAGGATGATGACAAAAACCAGTCCGCCGACAAGGGTGATCATTCGGTATAGCAAGGTGTCGTTCCTGTCAGTTTAGAGGCCCGTCAGGCCGGAAACACGGGCTCCGGGAGGCACTCGAACCCCGGTTTGGCGAATAGATAGCCCTGGTAGAGATTGATCCCCTGGGAGCGCAACCAGAAGTATTCTTCCTTGGTTTCGACGCCCTCAGCAATGATCTGGCCGCCAAGCTGAGTCATCATGGTAATGATGCCTGCAACAACGGCCTGCTTGTTCGGCTGCCGATCAATATCACGGATCAATGCCATATCCAGCTTCAACAGATCGGGCGGACTGGCCATCATGACATTGTACCGTGAGAAACCGGCCCCGAAATCATCAATGGCTGTGCTGAAACCCATCTCCTGATAAGCCTCGATAATCGACACGAGGTGGTCGACAGATGTGGAGGTCAGCTGTTCGTCCTCAGTAAGCTCGAAAATGATTTTCCGGGTATCAAAATTGTAGGTCTTGGCAGCCGCCAGGGTCGTGCGAATACAGTACTCGGCCCGGTACACCGCGTTGGGCATAAAATTAATGCTGAGCATCGGCTCCATGTTCAGCCTGGCGGCAAGCTTGACCGCCTTGACCCGACAAACCTGATCGAAGGCGTAGCGATTCTGCTCGGTTACCTTCGAGAGGACACTCATCGCCCCCTGACCCTCGGTGCCTCGCACCAGCGCCTCGTAGGCGTAAACAGATTTGTTGAGAACGTCAACAATGGGCTGGAACGCGAAGGTAAAGGAAAAATCCAACCCCTCTCCACATGCACATTGCTCGCAACGAGACTCGTCAAACAGTACGGCGGGTTGGTTCACTTCAACTCCTGAATTCACTTCTGGCGGTTTTGCTATGTTTATATGGCGTATTTTTCACCCAATATAGCCGCGATCCCCTCCCCGGTAAAACCACTTTCTGGTTAAAGCGTGTCAAACGGTGGCATCCCCTGCCTACATGACTAAAC
Organism: Marinobacter manganoxydans MnI7-9; assembly: GCF_000235625.1. Lineage (GTDB taxonomy): Bacteria > Pseudomonadota > Gammaproteobacteria > Pseudomonadales > Oleiphilaceae > Marinobacter > Marinobacter manganoxydans. The sequence goes on from NZ_AGTR01000084.1 coordinate 134,234, forward strand.
TGGGGTTTGTCGTTTATACGTGTCTGTCCACAAAAGGAGTTTCCCTAATGGCCCAAACTACCCGCATCGCTGTAACCCCGGGCGACGGCATAGGTCCTGAAGTGGTTGCCGAGGCTGTGCGCTGCCTCGAGACCCTGCGCGCCAAACACGGCCTGGACCTTGAGTGGACTCGATTCCCCTGGCCATCCCACGCCTGGCACGAGGAGCATGGCGAATCCATGCCCGCGGATGCCCTGGCGCAGTTACAGAAGTACGATGCCATCCTTCTGGGTGCCCTTGGCGATCCGGGCCCTATGGACGATCCGGACCGATACCTGCTTCCAGACAGCATCTCACTGGCGCCACTGCTGGACATGCGCAAAGGGTTCGACCAGTGGGTCTGCGAACGTCCGGCCCGGCTTCTGCCCGGTGCCCGCCAGTACCTGGCCGATGAGCGCGCCAAGGACATCGACATGCTGGTGATTCGGGAAAACTCCGAGGGTGAGTACGTCAGCCAGGGTGGACGTCTGCGCAAGGGCACGCCGGATGAAGTGGCCACCCAGATGGAGGTGTTCACACGCAAGGCAACCGACCGGATCATCCGCTATGGGTTTGAACAGGCCCGAAACCGCGCCGCGGACCGGGTTTCGGAGGGCCGAACACGGACATTCCGAACCCTGGATGGCAGAACTTGTGAAAGCCAGGTGTGCCTGGTCACCAAGCGCAATGCCTTGCGCTACTGGGGCGACATGTACACCGAAGCGTTCGACGAGATAAGCAAGGAATACCCGGACGTGGCCACGCATCATGAGCTGGTGGACGCGGCCTGCATGAAGTTCGTGCAAAGCCCCTGGGCCTTTGACGTGGTCGTCGCGAGCAACCTCCAGGGGGACATTCTTACCGACCTAGCTGCGGTTCTGTCAGGTGGCATGGGCGTGGCACCCTCCTGCAACCTGAACCCGACGGATCCGGATATGCCGTCTATGTTCGAACCTACCCATGGCAGCGCGCCGGATATTGCCGGCCAGGGCCTGGCTGACCCCACCGCCATGCTCTTTACCGCCGCCCGCATGCTCGAGTGGCTGGGCCGCAAGGACCCTGCCATTGCCGCAGCAGGCAAGGAGCTGTTCGATGCAGTGGCTGCAGACCTTGCCGAAAACTCGGGCAGCCGACGAGGCACCCACGAGATCGGCTCTGCGATCTGCGAGCGGCTGTCCCGATAAATCAGGGTTACTGGTCGGCCATGACAAATTCGAGCCGGCCAGGCGCTACCCGCACATCTACCGGCATCATACCGAACATACGCTGGGCGAAGTCGGTTTCGTCCAATCGGTACACCGGCATGGTCTCCAGCATCTGGGCAACCAACCGCATGACCGTATCGGTTACAGGCTTCAAATCCCCTTTGAAGAACGGAGAGTCAATACTGCTTTCAAGAAGCTGCAACCGCCGTATGAAGATGGCTTTCTCAGTGCTGTCGTAAACCGGCGCCCCTTCGACCTTCAAGGCAATGTCCACGGGCAGCTTCGCCATCAGCGCATTCAGCGCTACCTGACCTCTCACATCGATCACCGCCACATCGCGACCATCTGGTCCAAGGGTAATGTCGGCGTCGTCGAGACTCAGGCTCAATGGCGAACCACTACTCAGCTGGTTTCGGTCGAAGTCGCGAACCACATCCTGAAGGTGCCGTTCCAGCTCGCCTTCGGAGATGGAATAGGGCGACAGACTGGCGCAACCGCTGGCGAGCACCAGCAGCAGGGCCAGAAGCGCACGGAGGGCGTAAATCGGCGTTCTATTCATTTTCGGCCCGGGCCTCGACATGAGGCGTAAGAGTGTCGTCAAAAACCACGTGTATCAAGATGGGTCTGCAGCAGACCTGGCAATCCTCGACATACTCCTGTTCCGGTACCGACGGGTCGACGCTGACATCCAGCGTCTCCCAGCAGTACGGGCACTGAATCAGTACCGAATCCAGGGCGGACATGGCATCACCTCAGAACTGTTGCTTGGCCATCCAGGGGATGACGCGATCGAACGCCTCTTCCAGCTTCTCGCAGGTCGTGGAGAAACTGATCCGAACGGCGTTGGTGCATCCCTCGCCAAAGGCGTCACCGGGCACCATGCAGACGCCGGTTTCCTTCAGCATTCGCAAGGCCAGATCAGAGCCATCGACATGAGGTGGAAGGTCAGGGAAAGCAAAGAAGGCACCGCCAGGCTTGTAACCGGTCATGTAGGGGGTCTGATCGACCAGCTCGACCACCTTGTCCCGGCGCTCACGGTAGATATCTACCATATCGCGAACGCACTGCTGGTCACCGGTCAGTGCTGCGACGCCGGCAAACTGGGACGGCGTGTTAGCCACGGAGGTGGTGAACATGTGGAAGCGACGCAGAGACTTGATGGCCGCCTGACTGGCAATCACCCAGCCAACCCGCAGACCCGCCATGCTGTAGGTTTTTGAAAAACTGCTGATGCACATGATGTTGTCCAGATCCATCGAGCAGTTCAGCACGCTGGCGAAGTCTTCGTCATCAAAGATCAGGTGGTCGTAGACTTCATCGGCATACACCTGAATTCCCCGATAGGCACATTCCTCCAGGATGGTCTCCACGGTGCTACGCGGGTAAACCGCTCCGGTCGGGTTGTTGGGGTTGTTCAGGATCAGCGCATAAGTCCTGGGCCCCATGGCCTTGATGACCTCATCCGGATCCAACTGGTGGTTATTCTCTGCCCGGGTCTGCACAAACTTTACTTCACCACCGTTCATGCGAATCAGGGGCGCATAAAGCAAAAACGACGGGTCCGTCACGATAAACTGCCGCCCGGGCGCAGAGGTGGCTGAAATAGCCAGGTACATGGCTTCTGTAGCGCCACTGGTGATCAGGATATTGTCCCGGGTCAGTTTCCGGTTGTAGCGCTTGCCGTAGTAGTCGCGCAGGGCAACCAGCAATTCAGGCAGGCCGGCATCCATGGTATAGCCGGTCTGCCCCGCGTTGAGCGCATCGATGTAGGCATCGATGACGTGCTTTGGGGTCGGCAGATCAGGCTGACCGATGGAAAGATGAATAACATCCTTCATGGTGGCCGCCATATTCACCATGCGACGGATACCCGGCACCGGGATCGCCTGCATGGCAGGGTTCCAACTGGCCTTGGTTTTCCGGTACTTCACTCTACGCGGTTTTTCCTGACCAGTTTCTTTGTTGGCGGCTTCTGCCATAAACACCTCCTGCAAACGGGGCAAATAAGATCTACCCCTGCAGGTTAGTCAGTATGGATGGCCTCTACAAGACAAAAAATCATATAGATGATGTACGTGAAAGTACCGCCATCAACGCTGTGAGTGGAAATTCCGATGCCTCGCAAGTTGACCCGACAGAGCCTGCCGACCAGACTGTTATTACCCCTCGGGGCAACGACCAGTTCAACGAAGTCATTCATCAAAAAGGCGGAGGCTCAATGACTCAGCACAGCAAACCTGTTGTTACCGTTCTCACCGCGCCGGGAGAGCAGGAACCGCCGGGAATGGACGCAGTCAGGGCCCGCGCCGATGTGCGCTTTGCCTGTGACGAGCCAACCCTTCGCGACACCCTGCCGGGCACCGATATCATGATGGTGACGGACTTTCGCACGGAGGCCCTCGCGGCCGCCTGGCACACCGCAGACAAGCTCCAATGGATCCACGCCACCAGTGCCGGCGTCGATGCCCTGATGTTCCCGGATCTGATCAGGGGCGATGTAACCGTCACCAACGCCCGGGGCATTTTCGACCGCACCATTGCCGAGTACGTGCTCTGCACCATCCTCATGTTCGCCAAGGATTTCCCGAATTCCATCCGGCTGCAGATGAAGCACCAGTGGAAACATCGGGACACAGAGCGGGCAGAGGGCAAGCAGGTTCTGGTTGTTGGCGCAGGTTCGATCGGCCGGCAGATCGGCCGCCTGGTCGGCGCTGCCGGTTTAAAAGCACACGGCATCGCCCGCAAGCCCAGGAAGGAGGACCCCGATTTTGTGGCGGTACACGGAAATGACGATCTTTACGAGCAGCTCGGGCATGCGGACTTTGTAGTGATTGCGGCGCCACTAACACCCCAGACCGAAGGCCTGTTTGACGAAAAAGCCTTCAAGGCCATGAAAAATTCCGCCCGTCTGATCAACATTGGACGTGGCCCGATCGTCAAAACCGATGACCTGATCACGGCCCTCGAAAATGGCGAAATTGCCGGCGCAGGACTCGATGTCTTCGAAGAGGAACCGCTGGCGGAAGATCATCCGCTCTGGGACATGGAGAATGTCACCATGACCGCCCATATGGCCGGCGACTTCATCGGCTGGAAACGTGCACTGACGGATCAGTTCCTGGAGAACTTCGACCGCTGGCACAAGGGTGACGAGCTGTTCAATTTGGTCGACAAGGAATTGGGTTACGCTGGCAGCAAATAACCGTGCCCGGCACTCATCCAAAAACAAAACGGGAGCCAAAAGGCTCCCGTTTTATATTCGAACCATCAAAACCAATCAGCTACCAGACAAGGACTGATCCGATGGATCAATCTCCATCTGCTGGATCGCAATCACCGCCTGAGTGCGGTTCCGCACCCCAAGCTTCCGGAACACCGCCGTGATATGGGCCTTGATGGTGGCTTCCGACACATCCAGATCATAGGCGATCTGTTTGTTCAGAAGCCCCTCGGCCAGCATACCCAGCACCCGGAACTGTTGAGGCGTCAGCGATGCCAGCTTCTCGGAAAAGTCGGTGGCATCTGAATGCATTCGCTCGATCTTGTCGGCCACTCCCTGCGGCAACCAGACGTCGCCTTCCAAAACCGCCTGAATCGCCTCGGTAATGGTTGGCAGCGGCGCCGACTTCGGTATGAAACCGGAAGCACCGTAGTCAATCGAGCGACGCATTACCTGCAATTCCTCGGATCCTGACACAACCACCACCGGCAGCCCCGGGTACTGGCCTCGCATGAAGACGAGCCCCGAGAAGCCGTGGGCACCCGGCATATTGAGATCCAGCAGAACCAGATCCGCATCCGGGTGCGACTCTACCGCCGCCTGCAGTGCCTTGATGCTGTCGACTTCCACCGTCTCGGCATCGGGCACCGCCTGACTGACCGCCTGCTTCAATGCTGCGCGAAACAGCGGGTGATCATCAGCGACGATAATTGTTTGTGCCATTCAACAGATTCCTTACAGGTACATGGCCTGGTAACACACAGGCGTTACTGGTTCGCACGACCGCTGATCAGGTCATCGACTACACCCGGATCTGCCAGCGTAGAGGTATCACCCAACTGGTCGTGCTCGTTAGCGGCAATCTTACGCAAAATACGCCGCATAATCTTGCCAGAACGCGTTTTAGGCAGTCCAGGTGCCCACTGGATCACATCTGGAGAGGCGATGGGGCCAATCTCCTTGCGCACCCACTGGACAAGCTCTTTCTTCAACTCGTCAGAAGGTTCCTGTCCATGTACCAGTGTTACATAGACATAGATGCCCTGACCCTTGATGTCATGCGGATAGCCAACAACGGCAGCTTCTGCGACCTTCTCGTGGGAAACCAGGGCGCTTTCGACTTCGGCGGTACCCAGACGGTGACCTGACACGTTCAGAACATCGTCGACACGACCTGTGATCCAGTAGTACCCGTCTTCATCGCGACGGGCGCCGTCACCGGTAAAGTACATGCCCTTGTAAGTGCTGAAATAGGTCTGAGCGAAACGCTCGTGATCCCCATAGATCGTCCGCATCTGGCCCGGCCAGCTGTCCAGGATGACGAGGTTACCCTCGGTCTTGCCCTCAAGGATGTTGCAGTCATTGTCTACCAGTGCCGGCTGAACACCGAAGAACGGTACCGTGGCTGAGCCGGGTTTCAGATCAACCGCGCCCGGCAGCGGGGAAATCAGGATGCCACCGGTTTCAGTCTGCCACCAGGTATCCACGATGGGGCACTTGCTGTTGCCGATAACCCGGTGGTACCACTCCCAGGCTTCGGGGTTGATCGGCTCGCCCACGGAGCCCAGCAGTTTCAGGCTTTCACGGGTAGTGCCGTTCATGCAGGACTCGCCTTCCGCCATCAGGGCGCGAATTGCGGTCGGAGCGGTGTACAGGATGTTAACCTTGTGCTTGTCGACAACCTGCCCCATACGAGAGCTGTCCGGATAGTTGGGCACACCCTCGAACAGAACGGTGATGGCACCGTTAGCCAGCGGGCCGTACAGGATATAGCTGTGGCCTGTGACCCAGCCGAAATCGGCAGTACACCAGTACACGTCGCCTTCATGATAATCGAACACGTACTCGTGGGTCATGGAGGCATAGACCATGTAGCCACCGGTGGTATGCAGAACGCCCTTGGGCGCACCAGTGGAACCCGAGGTATACAGCATGAACAGCGGGTCTTCGGCGTTCATCGGCTCTGGCTGGCAGTCGGCAGAGGCGGACTTCATCAGGTCTTCGTAACGCTCGTCGCGGGCGTCATTCCAGGGCACTTCAGAATTGCCGGTCCGGGTAACAACCACCACCTTCTCGACATTGGCGGCATCTTCATTCTTCAGGGCCGCATCCACGTTCTTCTTCAGCGGAATCTTGCGGCCGCCACGAACGCCTTCGTCAGCGGTAACTACGAAGCGGGATTTGCCGTTCACAATCCGGGCACCAAGCGCTTCCGGAGAAAAACCGCCGAACACCACGGAGTGAATCGCGCCGATACGTGCGCAGGCCAGCATGGCGACGGCTGTCTCAACAATCATCGGCATGTAAATGGTAACAACATCACCCTTCTTCACGCCCAGACCTTTAAGAACGTTGGCGAACTTGCTGGTTTCCTCGTGCAGTTCGCGATAGGTCACGTTGCGTGAATCGGCGGGATCATCGCCTTCAAAGATGATGGCTGTCTGGTCGCCGCGCTTTTCCAGATGACGGTCCAGGCAGTTGGCTGAAGCATTCAACTGGCCATCTTCGAACCATTTGATGGACAGATTGTTGTAATCGTAGGTCGTGTTTTTCACCTTGGTGTAAGGCTTGATCCACTCAAGGCGCTTGCCGTGCTCACCCCAGAAGGTATCCGGGTCTTCGACTGACTGACGATACATTTCTTCATACTGTTCCCGGTTCAGAAGGGCCTGTTTGGCCACTTCCGGGCTTACCGGATATACCTGTTTACCAGTCATTGTGCTCCCCCTTAGTCAGAGTCTGTTGTCATTGTCGGTTTTGGAATTCAGACGTTGAGGCCTCTCCGGCCCTTTAGACGGATAGTGGTAGTTCACCATGCTAGCCACTACACAATGAATTAGACTAACGTCCTAATCCGCCTGAACTTTTAGCCCAAAAAGGTCGGTAACCCGCAAGAAAACAACGGTAAATTGCGCCGAACGAGAAGCTTTCTAAAGAATAGTTGGATTGGAGCCGATGGCAAACCCGGGAAGGAAACGACCACGCATAAAAAAGCCCGGTCGTTGCGACCGGGCTCCTGGGTTCACGCTGCCTTTTTTCGGGCCTTGGCAGAACGCAGGCTGTATACCTTGCGCTCCTTGAGGGCGTATCGGTTCAGGCCTGCAAGGTGGATCTTGCGTAGATAGACCGACCAGTCAATCTGGCGGGCATCTACCGGAAACAGCACCTTGTCCAGCTCCCCCATCCTCGATGCCAGGGCCAGCAGATCATCATTCCGGAAGATATAGTCTGGCGCGGTGTAGAAACCGAAAATGGTCGCCAGCGAGCGCGTCGTGTCCAGATTCCGGAGCACTTTCAACTCGCGATTCTGGCCCAGCATGCGCAAAACCTTCCCGGTAATGCTCAGTGGAATGCGCACCCCGCCCACAACGGCATCGAACAGCCGGCGGTTGACTGCAATGAAGGGTTTGGTCGGCTGTCGGTAGAAGAGCTGATCGTATTCGGCGAAGTTGGCTTTGGATTCCGCCATGAGGTGGTCAATAAACTGCCCGAGAGAAACCGGGTTGGAGCTGCCACTGCAACACTGGTAAATCCGGTGACGTGGCGAATCAGCAACGGCTTCAGCCGCCGCCAGGATGATGGCATTGGCCACCAGATCCACGGGAATAACATCGATGACCCCAGCGCGTTTGCCAGGGAAGAGCGTGACCTTCTCGCGGGCATACGCAAGGATAATGGCATCCGCCACCTTCACACCTTCAATCCAGCCTGGCGCGGGTTCCTCGAGTGCACTTTCAATAATGGATGGACGCACAATGGTCAGTGCCCGCCCGGATAGGGCCTTGAGCAGGAGTTGCTCACCCAGCCACTTGGTAAAGGTATAGGTATCGCTCCAGCCATAATGGTTGGCTTCACGGATGCCAAGGTCCACCAGCTTCTTTTCCAGTGCCTTGCCGGAGTAGCGGGAACGCACGTCCGCTATCTTGTCCTCCAGCAGCCGGACAAGTTCTTCGATCTCATAGTAACCTTCAGTGCTCCGGGGTATGGCCTCACCTGCCGGCTTGATCACGGTCTCCGTGATCTGTCCGGAATTCATGCCGTTTACATAGCAGGTGGAAACCTGCAGCACCGCCAGCGACTTGTTCTGTCGCGCAAGCTCGGCCACGTTGTCGAGGCAACGGGTATTGATGGCAAGCGCTTTATCGAGCTCTTCCCGGAAGTTCACACTGGCTGCGGAGTTGACAACCACATCGATGCCGCCAGCCAGCTTGCGGAAACGGTCAGCGGACAGACCAAACAAAGGCTCGGTCACTTCCCCGGTTACGCAATGCACACGATCTTCAATGAAGGTTTCGAAAGCCTCGTTGTCGTCCTGGCGCAGACGATCGAAGACTGACGACGTGGCGATCTCCTCAAAAAAACGATCCCGCGCATCGGGGTGACGTTTGTTTCCACGGATCAGCAGATGAATGCCGCCTATGTCCGGAACGGCGCGAATGAGCTTTTCCAGAACCACCTTGCCGAGAAAGCCCGTGGTGCCGGTAATCAGAACGTGCTTGCCCCGGAGCCGCTCAAGTACTTTTGATGATGCATCGGGATTCAGCTGCTGTGTTGCCATGGGAGAACTCCTTCTCATTTCAATTCGTTGTCGCCGCACACCCGCCAACCAGAGGAAAGTTTGCGAATCAGATTCGACAGATGTGCTGCATATTGCGGGCCACGATTCAGATTTGTGCTCAATCCTTGCACAACTTTGGTGACAGAGCGGTGACACACAGCAAACTTACGCTACAAAAAGTGTAAAAAAATGACGGAAAAGAAGGTAGGTTTTTCTGCCTATCAGGAGCTGCTTTGGTCATTGCCGGAGAGAGATCGCAAGAGCTGATCCAGCGAGATATCTGCAGGCTGTTCCTTCAGTACGCGCACCAGACGATCCTGCTCACCGAAGCTGATGCGATCGTAAAACGGCTCGCGGAGCAGGGATTGAGGCGGCTCGGCAGGCTCCGCTTTACGTTCGAGGGGTGAAATCTGGTCCGCCAGCTCGCGAAGATGAATGGCCAGATGATTCTTTCGCTCGGGGCTGAGACTCTCCCACTGGAACGACCCGAGACCGGTTTGCACAATCTCGACGGCATCACTGTCCAGCGTGCTCCCCAGCAGTGCAAAAAGACGGGTAAATGCTTCATAACGCAGCATAGGATCGATCGGCCCGGCATTGAAAACAGACTCAATCTCGCCCACGGCCTGCAGGCACCGATCTTTCAGGGTATGAGCCTCACTTTCGGTTTCGGGCTCCGGCTTGGTCACTGTTTTGAGCGGGCTCTCGGATCCTCGTTTGGACACCTTATGCCAGTAGGCTGCAATGCCAGCCTTTCGTCTCGGCAACTGGGACAGCCGCACATCAAGCATATCCGCGAGGGTATGAAACTGGCGGCAGGAAGGGTCTGAAACAGGCAGCAGCGCGACCGGCTTCTGGTTGAGAACCGACTGTCGAAGGGTCTCGTCGCGCCAGATCCCACCCATATAGTGGAGCGAGATTCCCAGGTGGCGCTGGGCAGCGGCGTCCAGGCGCTGGAACACGGACCGTGCCTGACTGGCGCCATGGGCCATATTCACCAGAATGCTCGGAATCCGGTTATAGCCCCTGCGCCGGAGAACCTTGATCAGGGAAAACGCGTCGGTCAGGGACGCGGGGTCAGGGGTCACAACCATGCAGGCCAGCTCTGTCGCGGCAATCATATGCAGCCCGGCAGCCTGCAGCCCGGCAGCCGTGTCGGTAATGACGTAATCGTAGCGGTTTTCCAGGTTATACAGTGCCCGGAGTATGCGAAGGCTCTCCGTTGGCCCCATATCCATGCATTCCTGCACACCGGAGGCCCCCGGAACAATATGCAGGCCGTAGTCGGTCTCCAGGATGATATCCTCAAGACGACACTCTCCGGCCATCACATTGGCAAGGGTTTTTCTCGGATAAAGGCCAACCATAATGCTGACGTTGGCCAGATCGGTGTCGCCATCCAGCAACAGAACGCGGTTATCCTGCCTTGCGAGGGTGAGCGCAAGATTCAGGGCGACCGAGGTCTTGCCCACCCCACCCTTGCCACCCGTTATGGCGATGGTGCGAGGTTGGTTCGGATTGTGCTTGACAGGTTCTCTGGCGTTCATCACCGGCAATCTAGGTCCCTGATTTTTCGGTTTTCTGTATTTTAACCTGTAAAAATTCTACACATATCACGAATCAGATAATATATTGCTTGAAAAAAGAGCAATAAGTATTTATTAACGACGGATTATTGTCTAAGCTCTTTTCCGACAATAAGAATGAACGCTTCGTCAGTTAATGAATTGATTCGCCCCACGGCAGGTAAGCCTATGCACATTGCGCCTGATCTACAGCTACCGAGTCTTCCGGAAGTCACCTTGCGGGCGCTCGAGGCTTGCCATCAGGACGAGAGCTACCGGAAAATCAGCGAAATTGTGTCTGCCGATACCGCACTGGTAGCTCGTATCCTGGCACTGGCCAACTCCGCCCTGTACGGCCCTTCTACTCCGATCCGCTCCGTCGACCAGGCACTCCTGAGACTTGGCACCCGACGTTTTCACACGCTGGTCCTGACCGCAGCACTGCGCCAACTGCTATTCGAGCTGGGCGGTGACGAATGGCAACAACTCAGAGATTTCTGGCGACACTCGCTGACCACCGCGTTGACCGCCCGGGCCCTGGCAACGCTGACCCGTTATCCGGAGCCTGACGAAGCCTTCATGTTGGGCATGCTTCACAACATTGGCGAGCTGATCGCTATTAAAACGCCAGCCACCGAGGCGAAGCAACACTATCTTGATCATCAGTCCGACATCGCAGCGGAACTCGTTGCCTCCTGGGGGCTGGGGCCAATGGCCGCCGATGCCATGCGCTACCAGCAGGCACTACCGTCGGAGCTACGGGATGCCGGACATCTGGTGAAGCTGATCAGCCTGGCCACCCGACTGGCACTCTCCGATGCCGCCGGCATTGCAGCGGCAGGCACGGTATTCGGGCTGAACGAGGAACTGACCCGGGAGATAAATCGCCGCATCGGCCACGAAGTCTCGGGTATGGCTGCATCGCTGGGGATTCCTCTGGATGAGAATTACTGCGGCGAGAGCGCCTCGCGACAGCTGAAACAGACAATTCTGCGCCAGGCCATGGCAAACCAGGCGATCAACCTTGCCGATCTGACCGGAGAAACCGAGGACATTCTCGCCGAGACGGTCAACAGCCTCACGCTGATCACCGGCTTGCCGGCGCTGTGCTTTGGGCACACAGGCGAAAACCTTGTGCTCCTGTCCGGGACCATTGGCGACATCCCTGACCTGGCGGTCACCGCCAAGCCCGGCGGCAGCGTCCTTACGGAAGCCTTTATTTCTGGCCTGCCAGTCAGCCTTGGTGATCGATCCCCAACAGTACTCGACCGACAGTTGCTGTCACTGCTCCATACGCCCTCCATACTTGCCGTACCGGTTAACAATGGCGGGGACTGCCCTGGTGTCTTCGCCCTGGGCACAGACAACGAGCATCTGCCAACAACCCTGGAACTGGCCGATATCTTCACGGCTCAGTTGGCATCGGTACTGGCAGACCGGGTGCCGGCCCAAACCGATGCCGAAGCCAGTACAGAGGGCCTGGATCAGGAGATCGCCCGCGACCGGCTGCGTAAACAGGTTCACGAAGTCAGCAACCCACTGACCATAATCCGACAGTATATTTACCAGCTGCGAGGCAGGCTTGAAGATGCTGGTGTCCAGCAGGAGCTGGACGTAATCCGGGATGAGCTGGATCGGGCGGGCAATCTTTTACTGCAAATGAGCCATACTGACTCCGTGGATCAGGGCGATGACGGGGTTGAGCTCAATGCCGAACTGGAAAGTCTGGCTCGTATCCTTGAAGATAGTCTGTTCAGCTCAGATAGCCGCAGCCTTCGGTTATCGCTTTGCAGCGAGCCAACGCGGGTTGCGGCTGGCCCCACGAGGATTCGGCAGATTGTGATCAATCTGGTTCGAAATGCGGCGGAAAGCCTGGCGGATGATGGCGGCACGGTTGAAATACGGACGTCTTCGCCAGTGTGGCAGAACCACCGAACCTGGGTTGAGCTGGAAATCTCGGACACAGGCAGAGGAATACCCGGTGAGGTCAGGGACGCCCTGTTTTCACCGGTGAAAACCACAAAGGGAGAGGGCCACAGCGGTTTGGGCCTGAGCATTGTGAAACAGCTCGTTGATGACATGGAGGGCATCATTGCTTGTCGCACGGGGCAGGAAGGGACCACCTTCAGGATTCTGCTTCCAGCGGCCAGCCACAAAAAGAATGAGACCGACTGACGCAGAAACAACGGACACAGACCGATGGCACCTGAACATACTGATCAGCCTTTCAGTCACGGGTTAACGGCACGGATACTGGTAGCAGATGACGAACCCCGCCTGCTCAATACACTGGCTTCGCTGCTGCGTAGCCGGGGTTATGACGTTGCGGAAGCTCACGGGGGCCGAAAAGCCTGCGAGCTGATCGACCAGCAAACCTTCGACCTGGCCTTGCTGGATCTCCGGATGCCCGAGGTCACAGGTTTCGACGTTATGGCACACCTTGCCATCGGACAGCCGGATTGCGGCGTGATCGTGGTCAGCGGCGAAAGTTCGTTCAGTGCTGTGAGCCGAGCACTGCGGCGGGGCGCCCTGGACTACATCCGTAAACCCTTTGATCCTGAGGAACTGCTGGCCACCGTTGAGAGCGTGATCGGAAAAAAGTCACTCCTCGAAGCCCACGAGCATATCCAGATGCGGCTGGAGAAATCCGAGGCGCTGCATCGTTACATCGTTAACAGCTCTCCTGACATCGTGTTCATGCTTGATCAGGACGGTCACTTTTGCTTCGTGAACAGCAAGGTAGAAAGCCTGCTCGGATATAAGCCAGCGGAACTTTGCGGCCAGCATTTCCGCCACATTCTCGACGACCGGGACGTGACCCGCGGGACACTGGCCCTGAAGGGACCAAACATCACTGCAGATAACCCTCGAACCCTGGAAGTCCGCCTTAAAACCCGTGGCAGCCGGCGAGCAACCCGTCATTTCGAGATAACCGCTTTTCCCATCGATCCGCAAACCTGGCCGCACTCCGGTAACACGCAAGGAGGCGGCAGTGGCAACGGCGCCACCTATTATGGGACCGCTCGTGACGTTACCGAGAGGAAGGAAGCCGAGGCCTTCATCAATTTCCAGGCCTACCATGACCTTTTAACGCGATTGCCGAACCGTGCACTTTTCAAGGACCGACTTGAGCTGGCGATCACCCACGCCAACCGTGGTGGCCAGAAGCTGGCGGTTATGTTTCTGGACCTTGACCGTTTCAAGGTCATCAACGACACCCTCGGCCACGCGATGGGAGATCGGCTGTTGCAGGCAGTGACTCACCGGCTCGAGAAATGCCTGCGCAAGGGCGACACCCTTTCCCGGTTCGGTGGCGACGAATTTACCCTGCTCCTGCCCTCCATCCACAATCACGAAGACGCGAGACAGATCGCCAAGAAGCTGATTGATGCCCTGCGGGCACCTTTTCAACTGGGGGATCACGAAGTATTTGTAGGTGTCAGTATCGGCATCGCAATCTTCCCCGAGGCCGGCGAGACCATGGATCAGCTGATCCAGAACGCCGACATTGCCATGTACCACGTCAAAGGGAAGGGCAAGGACGGTTACCGCTTCTATTCCGACAGCATGAGTATCGATACGGCCAACAGGCTGAACCTCGAGCGGGATCTGCGTCAGGCCCTTGAACGGGACGAGTTGCGAGTGTTCTATCAGCCCCAGGTGTGCTCAACAACCAACCGGGTCGTGGGTCTTGAGGCCCTGGTTCGCTGGCAGCACCCGGAGCGGGGACTGCTTTACCCGAGAGACTTCCTGCCCCTGGCGGAGGAAACCAAATTGATAGGCCAGCTCAGTGAGCGTGTTCTCGACCAGGCCTGCCAGGATGTCGGCCGCTGGATCCAGGAGGGCCACACCCACCTCCGGTTGGCCGTCAACCTGTCCCCCATAGAGGTTGAGCATCCGCGGTTTGTAGAAACCCTGATGCAGCAGGTAAAGGCCCACAACTTCCCGGCCGGCAACCTGGAAATCGAAATCACTGAAAACGTGATCATGAACGATCTGGAACAGATCTCCCAGAAGCTCCGGGAACTGGCAGCTCTGGGTGTCCGGATAGCGATCGACGATTTCGGCACAGGCTATTCGTCACTGAATTACCTGCATCGCCTACCCATTCACACCCTCAAAGTCGACCAGTCTTTCGTGAAAGCCATCCGCAGTGGCGACGACGGTGCATGCATCGTAAACGCCATTGTCGCCATGGCCCATGGACTCAAGCTGGAGATCGTTGCAGAGGGCGTGGAAACCGACGAGCAACTGGATTATCTGCGGAGCCTGGGTTGCCACCAGGTCCAGGGTTTCTTCTACGGCCCTGCCAGGCCCGCCGCCGAGATTTCCAGAACTCTCGGATCCACCAGAGCCAAAGCTGCCTCATTCTGATATACGATTATCGATTGTCAGACACTCCGATATAAAAGCGCGATAGGGTTTGCAAAGTATTGCAGTACGTTACTTTGTGTATCCTGAAATGCGCATTACTGCACATATTTCTCCCACCCTGTTCTCTAAGCTCGAATCCATAGGCGCTGATTACCGGAATGTCCGACATTCTCGGACCAATAACGACAAAAACGGTGACAGCATCCAAGGAACAAGAACAGGCAGCAGTCATCATGCGCGACAAGTACAAATACATCGGTCCCGTCTACGATTTTCTCAGCAATCTCTATAGCGGCAAGAATATTCACCGCTGCAAAACCGCCATGCTGGATGTGGAAACCGTCCGGCCCGGAGACAGGATTCTGTTTGCCGGAGTTGGCCATGGCCGGGACGCCATTCGGGCGGCCGAGCTGGGTGCAGACGTGACCGTGGTGGATTTGTCCGAAACCATGCTGCGGAAATTTGCCGAAGCTCAGCAAAAAGAGGCGCCACACCTCACGATCCGACGCATTCACAGCGACATCATGAAAGTAGATGAGTTCGAGCAGTACGACATGGTCGTGGCCAATTTCTTCCTGAACGTGTTCGATGAAGACATGATGGTCCGGGTCCTCGAACATCTGATACGGCTGGGCAAAGCCGACGCCCGGGTCGTTGTTGGTGACTTTTCCTACCCCACTGGCAACCTGCTTTCCAGAATGTTCAAGAAGCTTTACTGGTACATGGCCGTCTTCATTTTCTGGCTGTTCGCCAACAATGCCTTCCACAAAATCTACAACTACCCCGAGCACATGCAGCGGCTGGGCCTTCAGGTCACGGACAAGAAGCACTTCAAGCTCCTGAACATGAACTGCTACTGGTCCATTCTCGGACGCAAGCAGGCCTGAGCACTTTGCTAGAGATTCACCCAACAAAAACAATCAGGGAGCAGCAGCATGTCGGATCAGATACTCGCACTGGACAGGGTTGGCACACTTGAGAGCGGCTCATTCACGTTTACCGAGCGGGTCGGCTTCCTGAAGAAGTACGGTACCCATTCCCAATCGTTTTCAACGCTCCAACCGGGCATGCAATATTTTGATGTACCGGGCATGGGGTATATCGCCTACATGCGCAAATGGGGCGGCACCTTCGTGCTCTCGGATCCCGTCTGTGCGCCGGAAGACTTTGGCAACCTGCTGGAGAGCTTCCACCAGCGCTTTCCAAACGCCAGTTACATCCAGGTCTCCAAGCCCGTCGTCGATTTCCTGCACCTGCGATTTGGTCTCTACGGCACCCAGTTTGGCAGCGAATCCCGCATCGATCTGGGCCGCTGGTCACTCAGCGGGAAGAAAAAACAGATCCTGCGAACCGCTTTGAACCAGGCAGAAAAAAACGGGATTACGGTGAAAGAGCGTTTCAGTGACGATCACACCCGTGAAATATCCGAGGCCTGGATTCGAACCCGCAAATGCAAGAGCAATGAAATCCGCTTTCTGATCCGTCCCATGGAAATGGACTATCGCGAAAACGAACGGCATTTCTACGCCTATCAGGACGACAAGGCCGTAGGGTTTATCTATTTTGACCCGATTTATCGCAACAACGAGATTATCAGCTACGTGCCCAATATCTCCCGGGCCAACGCCGATTTCCGACAGGGCATTTTCTATACCCTGATGGCTCATGCGATGGAGGTCTTCAAGGCGGAAGGCGTGCCTTATCTGGATCTCGGACTGATACCCCTGTCACTGGATCCTGCAACAGAGCATCAGGAGAGCAGGCTGTTGAAACGCCTGTTGCACGGGCTCTACGAGAAGGGCAATTTTCTATACAACTTCAAAGGCTTGGAGTTTACAAAGTCGCGCTTTAGGGGAGACAACTTCAAGACCTACTGTTGTCACAAACGGTCGATTCCGGCGCTGGAGTTTTTCGCCATGTTCAAGCTGACCCGGTTGCTGTAGCCCCTAGGGGCTCTCCAGGCCAGTGTTCGCTCACCCGTTTGGCCTCCAGCCCCAGGCCCGCCATGAAGGGCGCGATGCCCTTTGGTGCCGGCCCTGAAAACAGCGCAGCGCTCACAGGTTGTTTCCCTGCGCTGGCAACTGGGCCTTGAGCAACATCAAGCCGACCGGTCTGTTCCAACAGCCAGGCTACCCGTCGGGCAATGGCCTCACCCGAGTCCACCCAGAAACGAACCGTCGGCAGACTCGCCCTCAGACTCTCCAGTAACAGTGGATAGTGAGTGCAACCAAGCACCACGGTGTCCACACCGGCCTCTTTAAAAGGCCTCATGGCTTCGCTCAGCTCGGCAAGCGGAACCTCGATTCCGGAAACCAGGTCCTCTGCCCAGCGCACCAGCCCCGGATGGCCAATACGCTCAATCCTGCAATCGCCAGCGAATTCCTCGACCAGCCTGTCGAGATAAGGTCTGCGAACCGTTGCCGGTGTCGCCAGCAGCCCCATTCGCCGATTCACGGACTTTGCTGCCGCCGGTTTGATGGCCGGCACCACCCCCACAACCGGCACCGCCGTCATCGCACGTAAATGCGGCAGGACCACGGTACTGGCGGTATTGCAGGCCACCACGATGGCGTCTGACGGGTAGAGCTCAAGCGCTCTGGTGATCAGACCGCAACAACGGTCGATCACAACCGCCTCGGATTTGTCGCCATAGGGAAAGCCTGCGTTGTCTGCCAGATAGACGATCTCCAGTCCCGGCAGTTGCCGGTGAATGCAGGCCGCAACGCTCAGACCACCGACACCGGAGTCAAACACCAGAACCCTTGGAGGTGACTGCCTGCTCAAACCGGAATGCCTCCCCGGGAAATCTCGTGTTCCATGGCCCGGATCAATCGGCCAGAAATGGTGGTTTCCGGTGGTACCGGTGGCGTATCGCCCGGCAGGAACCAGTCGGCATCGGCAAGCTCGTCCTCCTGGAGAACCAGCTCGCCTCCGGCGTAATCGGCGAAGAAGCCGACCATGAGCTGATGGGGGAATGGCCAGGGTTGCGAGGCGTGGTAGCGGATGTTGGTGACGTCCAGCCCGGTCTCCTCTTTCACTTCACGGTGCACAGCGCCTTCCAGACTCTCGCCCGGTTCAACAAACCCCGCGATGAGGCTGTAGAAGTGCCGTTTGACCCGCGAGGACTTCGCGAGCAGAAGCCGATCATCCCGGCGTATGACGACAATCACGCAGGGCGCCAGCCTCGGGTACCAGGGAATGCCACAGGGTTCGCACCACTTGGCCCGCTCACGCGGATGGAAACCGGTTTCCTCGCCGCAGCGGCCACAGAATCGGTGGTCGCGCCACCATTGCCAGACCTGAAAGCCGGTACTGAGCATATCCGCCGGCGCATCGCTAACCATCAAAAGCGCATCCCGCAGCGGTACAACCTCCTGATTACCGACGTCGGTGTCCGGCAGTTCGGTCACGAATACAGCGCGCCCATTGTAACTGCCCAGAGATACGGAATCGGACAATTCGCCCCGGAAAAGGCTGCTGTCGCCGCTGTGCAGCCAGCCGTTATCGGGCTTGACCACACCCGATCCCGACAGCGCAAGGATCAGATCGCCGTTTTCCGGCCGGCGGGTCGTCCAGCCCGGTATCCACTGAGTCATTGCGATCACCATTCGATGCATCAACTGGGTTATTGGAAGATCAATCGGGAATGTACCACATTACCGCACCGGCCAAGAATGAAAGGTCCACCTTTCCGCCCTGTACTCAACCAAGTAAACTTGGCACCTGTTTCGTCAACGGAGTTGCCATTTATGCGTCTTTACCAGGGCATTCGCAGCCTGATCCTGACCCTTTTCCGAAAGATACTGTTTATCTGGGTCCGGACTGATGTCAGCGGCAACAGCGTTGAAGCCCTCGCCCTGGATCCCGACAAACCGGTTTGCTACGTGCTGCAATACAGCTCGCTGTCGAGCCGCCTGGTTCTGGAGCAGGAAGTTATCCGTGCAGGACTTCCTGGCGCCACCGAAGCCCTTCCGGTGAAGAACGGCCCGTCCCACTCCTTCTTTTTCCTCTATCGCCGGATCGGTGGCTTTTTCAGGGGGCGTCAGGCGCCGGCACCCACGAACGAGTTTCAGGCCCTGGTTCGCTACGGTCTCGAACATCCGGACCAGGACGTACAGATTGTTCCAGTGTCCCTGTTCTGGGGGCGCTCCCCGGACAAGGAAAAGTCCCTGGTAAAACTTTTGCTGTCCGACACCTGGTCCATCGCCGGCCGGCTTCAGAAGTTACTGATCATCATGGTTCATGGTCGCAACACCTACGTTCAGTTTAACCAACCGCTCTCACTGAAACAGGTGATCGACGAATACCGGCACAGCGAGGAGCGGGCCAACCGCAAGCTGGCCCGGATCCTGAGAACCCACTTCCGCCGGGTTCGCCAGGCGGTACTGGGGCCAGACTTGTCCCATCGCCGTACCCTGGTGGCAGGTCTGGTGCGCACCCAGGCGGTCAAGGAAGCCATCCGGGAGACCGCTGCCAGAGACGACATACCACCTGAGAAAGTCC
The DNA here is from genome assembly GCF_000235625.1 of Marinobacter manganoxydans MnI7-9. GTDB lineage: Bacteria > Pseudomonadota > Gammaproteobacteria > Pseudomonadales > Oleiphilaceae > Marinobacter > Marinobacter manganoxydans. The sequence goes on from NZ_AGTR01000084.1 coordinate 153,677, forward strand.
GCGCCAAGGCCTACAAATATGCGGATGAGATTGCGGCGAGCATGTCCGTTGTCACGATTCGATTCATGGAGGTGCTGTTGTCATGGCTCTGGAACCGGATCTACAACGGCATTGCCATCAACAATATCCGGGTGGTGAAGGAAGTGGCGCAAGACAATGCCGTGGTTTACGTGCCCTGCCATCGTTCACACATCGACTACCTGCTGCTGTCCTACGTGCTTTACAAGAATGGCCTGATGCCTCCGCACATCGCCGCAGGGATCAATCTCAACATGCCCATTGTCGGCCCGATCCTGCGCCGTGGCGGGGCGTTCTTTATGCGCCGCAGTTTCAAGGACAACCCGCTGTACGCCACCGTGTTCAATGAATACATGCACGTGATGTTCTCCCGGGGCTATTCCGTCGAGTATTTCATCGAAGGCGGCCGAAGCCGCACAGGCCGCATGCTGCAACCCCGCCCCGGCATGCTGGCAATGACCGTACGCAGTTTCCTTCGGGACCATCGCAAACCCATCGTGTTCGTGCCCGTGTACATCGGCTATGAAAAGGTGATGGAAGGCCGTTCCTATCTGGGTGAACTTCGTGGCAAGAAAAAGGAAAAAGAAAGCGTATTCGGTCTTGCCAAGACCGTTCGCAAACTCAGTAACTCCTTTGGTCGGGTTTCAGTCAACTTTGGCGAAGCCATTCATTTGTCTGAGGTTCTGGACGATGTTCACGGTAGTTGGCGCGACGAGGCCTACGACGCCGAGTATCGTCCGAAGTGGCTTAACAGCGCGGTTTCAGAGCTGTCCTTCCGGGTAGCGTCGAACATCAACGCGTCGGTTGCGGTAAACCCGATCGGCATGGCCGCCACGGTTCTTCTTGGCACCGAGCGACTGGCCATGGACGAGGGACAGTTGATCCGCTTGATGGATCAATACGCCGCCCTGCTAAAGGCTTTCCCGTATGCGGAAACGGTAACCCTGCCCGAGGGGTCCGGCAAGGACTGGATCGCCTACTGTGAAGGCATGGGCCTGGTGACGCGCCAGCCGCAGAAGCTGGGCGACATTATTGCCCTCGAAGGCAGCAACGCAATCCTGATGACCTATTACCGGAACAACATCCAGCACCTGTTTGCGCTACCCTCACTGATCGCCAGCCTTTTCGAGAACAAGGATTCGCTGGGCCGGGACAAGATTGTGTTCCTCGCCAGCGTAGCCTACCCCTACCTGCAATCGGAACTGTTCCTGAAATACCAGCCCGATGAAGCCAGGAAGGTCATCAATCAGTGGATTGACGTTCTCATCGAACATGACTTGCTGAAGCCCCTGGACGATGACCGGATCGGTCGACCCGAGGAAGGCACCGAAGCCATGCTGAGGCTCAGGGTTCTGTCCCGCTTCATCATCCAGACGGTAGAGCGCTACCACATCGCTCTGGGCATTCTCCGCAAATACGGCTCGGGCAAGATCAGCGCCGCCGAACTGGAAGAACAGAGCGCGCTGCTGGCCGAGCGGATGTCGATCCTGTTCGGCCTGAATGCGCCGGAGTTTTTCGACAAGAGCCTGTTCCGCAACTTCATTGCCAATATGCAGAACAATGGCGTTATCACTACCGATGACAATGGCCTGCTCTGCTATGGGGAGGGGCTGGATGAGGTGGCGGACGATGCCCGCCTGGTGCTGAGTGTCGAGAAGCGACAGGCAATCCAGCAGGTCACCATGCTGGGTGCCTGATGGCGTTTACTGCGGTGGCAGCGCCCGGATGGCGTACACATCGTAGCGGCTGCTCTTGCCCTCAATGCGGGTGGTTGGCTCTGCTCCCTCAATGGCCGATGCCTTACGGGGCCGCTTGACTACCACCCGGTAACGGGCGCGCTCCAGAGCGGCCGCGAGCAATTGTGCGGAATCCTCGTCGTCTCCTACGATAGTGCGGAAAACCTGCATTTCCTTTTTTACCAGGGCCGACTTGTCCCGATGCGGAAACATCGGATCCAGGTAGACAACATCCGCCGCCTCGGTGCCTGGTCGGGCAAGCCATTCAATACTGCTGCCCTCCAGCAGTCGCATGCGCTCGACAATGGCCGCACAATCCACATTCAGGGCTGCGCGCGCAAGACCATCGGCCAAGAGAGCGTGAATGACCGGGTTACGCTCGAACAGGGTAACCGTGCAGCCAAGGCTGGCAAGCACAAAGGCATCCTGGCCAAGCCCTGCCGTCGCATCAACGATATGCAATGCGGCCCGTGTTTTCTGCAAGCCGACCGCCTTGGCCACCAACTGGCCCGCGCCACCGCCGTGCTCCCGCCGATACCCCATCTTGCCGGTCACGAATTCTGCACGCACCGGTCCCGGCGCACCTTTGCCAGTCATCTGCAGGCCAAGGCCCTGCTCATCCAGGAACAGTAAAACCGGGAAGTCGCGGATGTCTCTGGGGCGGACGACACCAAGATTCGGGACCCCGAGCGAATCGGCAAGAGCATCGGCCTGCAATCGGTCACCCAATGCACTGCGGGCAACAGCGACGATGTTCTGGAAACGTTCAGAGAGGGCGTACGGAGCGGACGGGGACGAGTCAGGCATCAGACCAGAATATCAATTCCGGCCAGGCTACCATTGCCGCCAGTTTCCTGACCGGCTGCGGCAACAGAGGCAAAGGTCGACAGCGCCCTGGCGGCTGGCAGGGACACTTCGTCTGCGCGGAACCGCTCCAGACGGGCGTCTTCAGCGGCACGACGGGCTTCTACACGCCGCTCGAGGCTTTCGGTCGCATTGCGGTCGCTGACAACACCCTGATTGCCATCGGCAAGGTCACGGCGGGCCGCGTCAGGTGTTTTTTCGGGCGTTGATGCCGGCGCACGGGCCGCATCGCTGCGCTCCCTGACCAGACTGTTGTTGCCGGTCTGGAAATTGAAATTGTTACCCGGGTTAATTCCGCCAATCATGTTCAGATACCGCTGTCCGGATGACAGGAAAACGTGAAATGGAAGTATGGAAGATTATCGCACGGAAGAAAAGACAGCTGGTCAGTTTTTACCCAAAGCGGTTTGCCCGGATCAGCCCGGGCGGCCGGGGTCACTATCGACCAGGCAGTTTTTTCCAGGCCACTTCATCCCTGATGTAGACAGGTTGAGCCTGCTCCGCCGGCACCGCCTTGCCCTGCCCGAATGCGATCACCGCCAGGCGCGCAACCCAGGCTGCTCGCAGCACCAGGGTTTCATCGACGGGATCAACGCGCCCTGACACCTCCGCTGGCATGGCGGAGCGGTATTGCCAGCCCGGCCCTGCTCCGCACCAGCGCTCGGGGCCCGCTGGCAGTGTGACTGCCTCGGGTGGACAGACCTGTTCCGAAGCCAACGCCTCAGGCAGTCCTGCCCGGGCAGCGAAGCAGCCCCAATACACCTCGCCCATGCGGGCATCAAAGGCTACCGCAATACCGGTTTCCTCGTGAGGATCCAGAGCATCCATGGCACCCAGCGCCACGGCCTGCAGTGAAGACACCGGCACCACCGGAATGTCCAGCCCCCAGGCAAGACCCTGCACAACACCGGTCGCGATCCTGACACCGGTAAAAGAGCCCGGCCCGCAGGCAAAGGCCAGGGCATCAAGCTCTGCCGGAGCAAGATTCTTCTCCGCCAGAAGCTCCCGCACCATCGGCATCAATAGCCGGGTATGGCCTCTGGGGGCAAGCTCAAAGCGTTCGGAGATTTCGCCATCAACAAGAAGGGCTGCCGAGCAGCCCTCTGATGACGTATCCAGTGCCAACAGTTTCACCGGTGTGAAAACCTCAGGTCAGGATGCCAATTTATTTGAGTTCAGACAGGATCTGGTCGCGAATGCTGTCCAGACTGCCAACGCCCTCGACACGGACGTATTTCGGTGCCGCGGCCGGCTCTTTCGACGCCCAGTCCTGGTAGTAGCCAACCAGCGGTGCAGTCTGGTCGTGGTAGATTTTCAGACGCTTGCGAACCGTCTCTTCCTTGTCGTCCTCACGTTGAACCAGCGGCTCTCCGGTCTGGTCGTCCTTACCCTCGACCTTGGGCGGATCGTATTTCACATGGTAGATACGACCGCTTCCCTCATGCACCCGGCGACCGGACAGACGGCTGACAATTTCTTCGTCATCCACGGCAATTTCGACCACATAGTCGATGGCAATTCCCTGGTCTTTCAGAGCTTCAGCCTGGGGGATGGTCCGCGGGAAACCGTCGAGCAGGAAACCGTTCTTGCAATCAGGCTGTTGAATACGCTCTTCGATCAGCGCAATGATGATGTCGTCAGACACCAGGCCGCCTGTTGCCATGACTTCCTTTACCTGCTTGCCCAGCTCGGACTCGGCTTTTACCGCCGCACGCAGCATGTCACCGGTGGAGATCTGGGGAATATCAAACCGTTCAGTAATGAACTGGGCCTGAGTCCCCTTGCCTGCGCCCGGCGCGCCTAACATGATGATTCGCATAACGCTGTGCTCCCGTTTTAGTCATTATCATTTGAAAAGCTGTGGCAAAAACCCGTGCCTTTGCGACAGCCTCTCCTGCACGGAACAGGTGTCAGCCGAAATCGGCGAAGGCGCATTATACGAAGTCAGCCACGTCAGAGAAAGTCGACCTCCGTATCATGCACCGGAAGTCCGTATTTCCCAGCGAATAACGACAGGGTGTCAGGATGACAGGGAGCTGGCCAGTGCGTCCAGATCCGGAGCCACACGATCCAGTTCAGCATTCAGTTCTTCCACAACATTGGGCGCCAGTCCCAGGCCTTCCAGCAAAGCGGGCACGTCGTCGGGATTGAATTCATCGCCAATACCGCGGTCCTTCAACAGGGCGTTGGCCAGCTGTACCATCAAGACATAGTTCTCGTGCTCGCCATGGTAACCCGATTGTTGATGCACGCCGGCCGCCTTGACCACAGGATCAGGCAGTTGCCATAAACGGTGGAGGATACCGCCGATAGCGCCATGGCCCACCGACAGGATTTCCTGGCCATTGCCCTGCCCGAACACCTGCTGCTCAAGCGAGTGCATGCTGGCTTCAGGATTCGCTTCGCGAAGCTCATTGAGCTCATCAAATTCGGCCGGGAACAGATGCCCGACCAGCAACAGGCCGAAGTTGTGCAACAGGCCGCAGAGATAGCCCAGCCCCTTTTCGGCGCCACATCGCGGCGCAATGATCTGGCAAAGGAACGCGCAGTACAGGGAGTGGCGCCAGAAATTGTCCATACCGAGAATGCCGTGACGGGGTACTTCAAAGGCACGAACGGAGGCGATGCCCAGGGCGATGTGGGCCACACGATCGAAGCCCAGCACACGGGTGACCGCCTCCTGCACCGAATTGACCTGGCCGGGATAATTGAACAGTGCAGAACGGGCGTAACGCATGATCTGGGCCGTGAGACTGGGATCAAACTCGATCAGCTCTGCCAGCTCACGAGCCGTCGCATCGGTGTTGGCAGTCAGCCGCAAAATACGCAGCGCCAGGGCCGGCATGGGGGGCAGACGGTAAAGTTTCTGTAGCTTGTCGGCCACTTCCTCGAGCGTCAGCGCCTCGCGGTTGCCGTTACCCGGCCCCCGGATAACCAGGTGGCCCGCCCTGGGACCGGCCAGGGCCAGACGGAAGGATCGGCCATCCATCTCTAGCAGGGAATGATCAGTGCCACTGGAAAACACGACCTGATCCGCCAGCATCACATCCTCGTCCACGATAACGGGCAGCTCGTAAGCCTGTCCGATGGGCGGGGTGAAGCCGGGATCACAGTCACTGAACAGGCGCATGGTCTGCCGTGCGGTCAGCGGCTGAAGACGGCGATCGGTCAGCTGGTGAACGGCATCCGGGTCCAGGGAACTGTCGAACTTGTGCACGGCCATCACGACACCGGTAATGTCGATCAGCAGAGTGGCCTGTACAAAGCTGTCCTGAGACATCCCCGAGGCAATCACTGCCGCATCCAGGCTGGTGACCTGATCTATCGGCAACTCCCGATAAGTGATGCCCTTGCGGGCGAGAAAACGTTCCAATCGTGCAGCCAGAGCCACAGCTTACTCCCTTTGTTCTTGGTCGGTGGCCAGACTACCCGGCCTTGTCCCGGCACTTTTTTCTATTCTGCTGCAAGGTCAGCCAGTATTCCGCATGCCCGCAGCGATACCTGCCATGGTGACTTTCAGTGCTCTTTCCACCAGTTCCGGCACCTCGCCCTTGCCTTCACTTTCCCGGTCCCGCCGTAGCAATTCGGCCTGAAGGTAGTGCAGCGGATCCGTGTATGGGTTACGCACCCTCATCGAATGCGCAAAGACGGGCTCTCCCTCCAGCAGATCCGTTTGCTCCTTGAGTTCCAGAAGTCGCTCGATACAACCCTGGAGGCGCACGCGAAGACTCTCCCCAAGGGCTTTCAACCGATCATCGTCCAGCAGCGTCTGCTCATAATAGCTGGCGATGCGCAGGTCTGCCTTGGCCAGCACCATTTCCAGCATATCCACATAGGTGCGGAAGAACGGCCAGCCCTGCATCATCTCACGCAATACTGGGAGCCGGTGGTCCCGGGCCGCCTCTTCAAGCGCCACGTCACTGCCCAGCCAACTGGGCAGCATCAGCCGCATCTGGGTCCAGGCAAATATCCACGGTATGGCCCGAAGGCTTTCCACGCCGCCGGTGGCCTTCCTCCGGGCCGGGCGACTTCCGAGTGCCAGTTTCCCCAGGGCCTGTTCCGGCGTGACCTGGCGGAAATAGGGCACGAAGTCGGGATTTTCCCGGACCACATCGCGGTAGGCTTTCAAGGACCGCTCGGTAAGCCAGTCCATGGTTTCACGCCAGCTGTCTTCGGGCTGTGGTGGCGGGGCCAGGGTAGCTTCGATAACCGCCGTGGTGTAGAGCGTCAGGCTCTGAACCGCCAGCCTCGGCAAACCGAACTTGAAGCGGATCATTTCGCCCTGCTCGGTAATCCGGAAACTGCCGTTTACCGAGCCCGGCGGCTGGGACAGTATCGCCCGGTTGGCAGGTCCGCCGCCACGGCCAACGGTACCGCCACGGCCGTGGAACAGGGTCAGATGCACGCCATACTGGCGGGCAACGTGGGTAAGTTTCTCCTGGGCCTGGTACTGGGCCCAGGCCGCCATCAGCTGGCCGGCATCCTTGGAGGAATCCGAATAGCCGATCATCACTTCCTGCCTGCCCTGGCAATACTCCCGATACCACTCAACCTCGTACAGCGCAGACATGCTGTCTGGAGCACCACGCAGGTCATCCAGGGTCTCAAACAGGGGCACGACCCGCATCGGAAACTTCATTCCGGATTCCCTGAGCAGCAAAATCACGCTCAATACATCAGAGGGCTTGCTGGCCATGGAGATAACATAGGACCCGAGGGCTTCCGGCGTTTGCTGCGCCACCACTTCACAGGTTGCCAGCACCTCGCCGACCGATTCGGAGGGCTCCCAAGTTCGGGGGACCAGTGGGCGCCGGCCCTGAAGTTCCTTCACCAGGAATGCCTGGCGCTCCTGTTCTGACCAGGACAGATAATCCCCCAGGCCAAGATAATCGACCATTTCGGCAACCGCCTCCGCGTGGCGGCTGGCCTCCTGGCGGATGTCCAGACGAATCAAAGGCAGGCCAAAAGTATGCGCCCGGCGGATGGTATCCAGCAGCGGACCATTGGCGATGTCCTCGAGTCCGCACTCAACCAGGGATCGGTAACAGAGCTCCAGGGGACCGGTGAAATCCTCGTTCTCAAAGAGAATACCGTTGGCATCCGCGGTCTCGCCGTTGACGCTCGCCTCTGCCCAGTCCCGGGTTCTGATCAGCCGCTCACGGAGTTCGGCGAGCACATGGCGGTAGGGTTCCCGGGAATCACCAACAACGGCCTTGAGCTCGTCGCTGGCCTGCCACATGGACAGTTCGGCCCGCAGCGCCTGAATATCACGAAGATAGAGATCCGCTGCCATCCAGCGGCCAAGCAGGAAGACCCGGCGGGTCACCTTGTGGGTGACATTCGGATTGCCATCACGATCACCGCCCATCCAGGATGCAATGCGGATGGGGAATGCCTGCAGGGGAAGGCCCTTTCCGGTCGCGTCTTCCAGCGACGTATCCAGGCTCCTCAGAAACTGTGGCAGGGCCTGCCACAGACTGTTTTCAATAACCGCAAAGCCCCATTTGGCCTCATCCACTGCGGTTGGTCGCTCCTGACGAATCTCGTCGGTGTGCCAGGCTTCGGTAACCAGTTGAGACAGGCGATTGACGATTTCCTCCCGTTCAGCAGGCATGAGGTCGTCATGGTCCAGACGCGCCAGGCAGTCCGACATCTCGTCGTATTTCATAATAAGGGTGCGACGCGCCACCTCGGTGGGGTGGGCCGTCAGCACAAACTCGATTCGTAGATCCGCCACCCTCTGATGCAGTTCCTCCGGCGTGACATCACCTTGCTTGAGCCGCTCAAACACCTCCCCGAGCGATTCGACCATCAGATCAGACTGGTGCCCGCGTTTCCGACGAATACCATGGTACTGCTCGGCAAGGTTGGCCAGGTTCAGGAACTGGTTGAAGGCACGGGTCACCGGAAGCAGCTCATCATCGCTCAACTTGCGCAGCAGATTGACAAGTCGCTGGCCGGACCCGCTTTCCTGGCGACGGTCGGACTTGGCAGCCGCCCGGATTTCCTCAATCAGCTCGTAGCATTCCTGTCCGGGATATCGCCGTATGCTCTGGCCCAGAAGTTCACCCAGCATTCGTACGTTTTCTCGGAGTTCGGGATGTAGCTCAGTCACATTGACGTCCTTTTGAATTGACGGAGGCGAAGTAAACTTACGATACTAAGGAACAGTCGAGAAAGTCTATTGGCGATTCAAGCCTGTAGCTGCAAGGAGTTATCATGAAGGTCACTGATTTGCCCAAACACTGGGAACAGCAAAAAGAGCCCGTGGAGCGCACCCACGATTATAACCTGCGCCTGCCGCTGGAAGATGCCGCACGCGTGGCCGCACTGGCGGAACTTTACCCGGACCGCAGTGAAAGCGATATTCTGAACGACATGATTGGTGCAGCTCTGGACGATCTGGTACGCCAGAGCCCACTGAAGGACAAGCTGGAAGGGAAAGACAAGTAAATAGCGGCGGGCAGCTTTCGCTGCCCGTGTCGTCAGGCGACTGATTCCAGTTGACGGGCCTTGAGGCGCTGGATGTGCTTCTGGCTCAGGCTGACAAACTTGGGAGTCAGGCCCTGATCTTCGTAGATCTCGAAGCCATCCTCGTCGTACGCCACCACTTTGGTGCCCTGAACATACGGAAAGCTGGTCTCCATTTCGTCAAGTGCTGCAGAAATCAGATCCCGCATCAGATCCTGAGGTGACTTCATCGGATAGAGCGCTGCGAGTTTCTCGAGACGCTTGTGATGCTGGTCAGACAACGCCATGAAGTAGGCGTCTCGGGTAAGCCGACCACGTGCATGCTTGTCCCAGTAGTTGACCAGATCTTTGATTTTCATGGTGCCTTCACTCCTGCATCTTATTGATGGCGCACGGCGCACGAAAACTGTGCATCCGTTTCCGGAAGTGTAGACGAAGCCGTCGGTCCGGGGGCGAGAAAATTGGTAACGGATTGTACTTACCGATCCGCCATTTTCAGTGCTCGTTCTCTCCCCGCTCCACGCCTTTCACCGCCTGCCACACGGCATCCAGCGCCTCCAGAGATTCTTCGTCCATATCGCGGCCCTCCCGTTCCAGCACACGTTCAATCGCCCGGAACCGGGCGTCGAATTTATGGTTGGTTCGATTGAGTGCCTGCTCAGGGTTAACCTTCATGAACCGTGCCAGGTTCACACAGACGAACAGGAGATCGCCGAGCTCATCTTCAACGGCATCGGGATCACCGGCGCCCGTCTGTGCGGCTTCCCACGCCTCCTTGAGCTCGTCGATTTCCTCGTGAAGTTTGTCGAAAACCGGGCCAACATTTGGCCAGTCGAAACCGTGCCTGGCTGCCCGTTTCTGGAGCTTCTCGGCCCGAGCCATTGCAGGCAGGGTCCGGGCAATGCCGTCAAGCCGACTTACTGGGGCGCTGGCTTCCGGTGCCGGCTTCATTGCCCGCTCCTCGGCCTTGATGCGCTCCCAGCTTTCCTTGATCCAGGCCTCATCCGGCCGATTATCCGGATCAATGCTGCTTTCCAGGGTCCCTTCCGGAAAAACGTGTGGATGCCGCCTTACCAGTTTGCGCACCAGATGATCGACCACACCGTCAAAATCGAAATGGCCATCTTCCCGACCAAGCTGGGTGTAGAAAATGACCTGGAACAGCAGGTCCCCCAGCTCGTCTTTCAGATGCGGGTAATCCTCTCGCTCAATGGCATCGGCGACTTCGTAGGCCTCCTCCAGCGTGTGCGGCACGATGGTCCTGTAGGATTGCCTGGTATCCCATGGACAGCCCGTCTCCGGATCCCGAAGCCTGGCCATCAGGGTTTTCAGATCCTCGATGGTATAGCTCATCCGCGTTTACGCCTTACATCAATGATATTGGGCAGGTTGCGAATCTGCGCCAGCAACCGCGCCAACTGCTCCAGACTGGAAATTTCCACCGTCACGGTCATGGTAGCCGTGTTCTCGTCCTTGTTGCTCAGGGTATTCAGTGACAGCACATCACTCTTGGAGGCCGACAACACCTGGGTAATATCTCTCAGCAGCCCGGATCGGTCATAGGCTTCAATTTCAATGTCGACAGGATAAACAGCAGCCTGCCGGCCACCCCAGCTGACCTCAATAATCCGGTTGGGCTCGAACTCACGCAGATTCAGGAACGTCAGGCAGTCCTGACGGTGGACCGTAACCCCACGGCCAACCGTGATGTAGCCACCGATCGCGTCTCCGGGCAGCGGCTTGCAACATTTCGCCACCTGGGTCTTGAGCTTGCCGACGCCCAGGATCTGGATGTCTGATTCCGTATCGTAGGGCTTGCGGCGCTGGGCGCTGAGTTTCAGATCCAGTTGTTCGGACTTGGGCTCCAGCATCTGCTGGGCCACATTGGCGACATGCGTGGGGCGAAGGTCACCGGCTCCGGTGGCTGCAAACATGTCCTCCGCACTTTGGTAATTAACCTTCCTGGCAAGCTCACCAAGATCTACATCGTACAGGGACAGACGCCTGAACTCGTCCTCGAGAATGGCACGACCGTCAACGATATTGCGACCACGATCCTGCTGTTTGAACCAGTGGGTTACCTTGGCGCGTGCCCTGGAAGTCTGAATGTAACCAAGGCTCGGGTTCAGCCAGTCGCGGCTTGGGGCCGGGTTGTTGGAGGTCAGGATAAACACCTGATCGCCGGTTTTCAGTGGATAGGTCAGTGGAACGATTCGGCTGTTCACCCGCGCACCGCGGCAGGCGTGACCGATCTCCGTGTGAACCCGGTAGGCGAAATCCACCGGCGTTGCCCCCTGGGGCAGATCCACCACGTGGCCCTCGGGTGTGAATACATACACCCGATCCGATGCGACATCGGATTTGAGGTGGTCGGCCAGCCCGGACAGGTCGCCCAGCTCCTCCTGCCACTCCAGAACCTGGCGCAGCCAGTTGATCTTGGCATCGTAGCCGGTCGACTTGTTGCCTTTGTCCATGCCCTTGTACAACCAGTGGGCACAAACGCCCAGTTCCGCCTCCTCATGCATCGTGTGGGTTCGGATCTGCACTTCCATGACCTTGCCCTCGGGCCCGATCACGGCGGTATGCAGGGACTGGTAACCGTTTTCCTTCGGGTTGGCAATGTAATCGTCGAACTCGTTGGGGATGTGGCGCCACAGCGTGTGGACAATACCCAGTGCGGCGTAACAGTCGCGAACCTCCGGAACCAGGATACGCACGGCGCGAACATCGTAAACCTGGGAAAAGTCGATGCCCTTGCGGCGCATTTTTCGCCAGATGCTGTAGATGTGCTTGGCACGTCCGGACAGCTCGCCCTCAATGCCATAGGCTTTCAGTTCGGTCTGCAGGGTTTCAATCACCCGCTTGATGTAACCGTCGCGATCCAGGCGCTTTTCGTCCAGCAGTTTGGCGATCTTTTTGTAGGCGGAACCATGCAGGTACCGGAAAGAAAGATCTTCCAGCTCCCACTTGATGTGACCAATGCCAAGCCGGTGTGCCAGGGGTGCGTAGATATCAAACACTTCCCGGGCGACGCGCATTCGCTTTTCTTCTGGAGCATCCTTTACCGCCCGAATGGCGCAGGTACGCTCCGCCAGCTTGATCAGGGCAACCCGGACATCGTCAATCATGGTGACGAGCATCTTGCGGACGTTGTCCAGTTGGCCTTCGCTCTGGCCCAGAACGTTACCCTTCAGCGGGTGGTGGATGGACGAAATGGCCGCCATCTGCTGCACGCCGTTGATCAGGCCCGCCACCTCATCGCCAAATTCCTTGCGGATTGTCTCCAGGGGAACGCGCTCTTCACGCACGGCGCGATAAAGGATCGCCGCCACCAGGCTGGCCTGATCCAGGTGCAGCTCCGCCAGAACCTGGGCCATCTCAATGCCAATCCGGAAGCTGCTGGAACCAGGTGCCCACTGGCGATCCTGCCGGAAAGCCTGAAGATCGATTTCCGCTGCCTTTTCGCAGGCCAACCGGAACTGGTCAGCGTCGTCCAGGTGCGTTTGCGAGGCTATCTGGTTTACCCAGCCCTCGATATCCACCTGGCCGTCGCCGGTCATTGCGTAATCTTCGCGAACTTTTACCATATCAGTCTTGTTATTCCTGATGGTTGCCGCAGCCATCCCTGACTGCCCACCGCATCTTCAGTCGGAATCCCGTTCGAACAACGCGATGGATTCCACGTGAGTGGTGTGGGGAAACATGTCCATCACACCTGCGCGCACCAGTCGATAGCCGTTGCGCGCCATTACGCCTGCGTCGCGCGCCAGGGTGGCCGGGTTGCAGGAGACATAGACTATCTTTTGTGCCCCGAAGGCCGTGAGGTACTTGCAGATCTCCTCGGCACCGGAACGGGGCGGATCAATCAGAATCTTGTCGAACCCTTCTTTGGCCCAGCTCTGGCCCGTGAAGTCACCGTGCAAGTCGGCACCGTGAAAAGCGACATTGTCGAGACCGTTTAGTTCCGCGTTTTCCCGGCCCCGTACGACCATGGTCTCGTCGCCTTCCACGCCAACAACCTGCCCGCCTCGCGTGGCCAGCGGCAGAGTGAAATTCCCCAGACCGCAGAACAGATCCAGGACTCGCTCGCCAGGCTGGACATCCAGCCATTCCACGGCCCTGTGTACCATTGCGCGATTAATGCCTGCATTGACCTGGGTAAAGTCCATGGGATGAAATTTCATGGTCAGGTCGAATTCTTCCAGCCTGTAGCTCAGTCGCTCATCATCCCGGCCAGAGGACTCGGGCCAGATCCGATGAACGGTATCGGGCCCTTTTGGCTGCAGGTAGATATGCAAATCGTGAGCCTGGCCGAAGGCAATGAGCTTCTCCCGGTCACCAGTGGACAGGTCATCCATATTGCGGAACACCATTACCGCCACATCATCGCCACAGGCAACTTCCACCTGGGCGATTCGGCTGTAGGCGTCCAGATCGTGCAGCATATTTCGAAGGGGCAGTATGCGGTCGCCAATGCGGGGATCCAGCACCACACAACGGTCGATGTCGGTCAGGAAACTGTTGCGTTTCTCCCGAAACCCCACCAGGACAGACTCCCGGGCCTTGACGTAACGAACCCCGAGGCGCGCCTTGCGGCGATAGCCGAGGCTCTCTTCCGAGCGCAGTGGCTCAATCCACTCCTCGGGTTCGATGCCCCCGAAATGGGCAAAATGCTCCCGCAGGGTATTCTCCTTGAACGCGATCTGCGCATCGCCACTCATATGCTGCAGGCTACAGCCGCCACACAGGTCGGCAAACTCGCAGGGTGGCGTCTGACGATCCGGCGCGGCTTCCAGAACCTCTTCGGTGCGCAGTTCGTCGAACTTGCTTCGACTGGACACCACTTTCGCCATCACGGTTTCGCCCGGAAGGGCGCCATCGACAAACTGGGTCTTGCCATCCTGACGGGCGATACCCCGGCCGTCATGGCTCAGGGTCTCAATCTCACAGCGCACGGGCTCTTTTGGAAGAACCTTCCTGCGTCGTCTGCTCATACTCGGGTCTCTTGGTGGAATCGTGTTCAGGCGCCGGGAAATACACCGGTGGATAGATAGCGGTCGCCGCGGTCACAGATAATGGCCACGATGATGGCGTTTTCAACCTGCTGCGAGAGCTTGAGCGCGGCCGCGATCGAACCGCCGGAGGAGACGCCACAGAAAATGCCTTCCTCGGAAGCCAGGGCCCGCATGGTGTTTTCGGCCTCTTCCTGGCCAACATCCAACACCTCGTCCACCCGTGCGGCATCGTAGATTTTCGGCAGGTAGGCTTCGGGCCATCGACGTATCCCGGGTATGGACGCACCTTCTTTGGGCTGAAGCCCGATAATGCGAATATCCGGGTTGCGCTCCTTGAGGTAACGGGACACGCCCATGATGGTGCCAGTAGTGCCCATGGAGCTGACAAAATGGGTGACACGCCCCCCGGTCTGCTCCCAGATCTCGGGACCGGTCGTGCGGTAGTGCGCCAGAGGGTTGTCCTGGTTGCTGAACTGATCCAGCACCCTGCCCTTGCCCTCCGCCTGCATCTTGAGGGCCAGGTCACGGGCAGTTTCCATCCCCTCTTCCCTGGTGACCGTGACAATCTCCGCACCATAGGCGCGCATGGATGCCCGACGCTCCTCACTCATGTTCGCGGGCATGATCAGCACCATCCGGTACCCCTTGATGGCAGCCGCCATGGCCAGGGCAATGCCGGTGTTGCCACTGGTCGCCTCGATCAGGGTATCGCCCGGCTTGATGTCGCCCCGACGCTCCGCTTCCTGGATCATGCTGATGGCCGGGCGATCCTTCACCGAGCCGGCGGGGTTATTCCCTTCCAGCTTGGCCAGAATCACGTTACTCGTCTCACCGGGGAGACGCTGCAGGCGAACCAGAGGGGTGTGCCCGACATAATCTTCAATGGTGGGAAAATGCATATGATAACCCTGTGGTACACTTTTGGCTTCGCATGATACGCGTTATCGCCCCGGTCTCCCAATACAGCTTCTCGCTATATCCATGACCGGCGGCTATATCCGACACGGGATTTTCCGGTACCGTCGGGACTGATACCACAGTTATCCCGTTCCGGATCAGCTATTCTTAACACGGACGTTTTCCGCTCTGCGGCGCGGACAAAAGCAATAATTCAGGAACACGGTATGCGACGTTGGGGCATTCGCAAGAAAGTTTTAGTGGTGACGCTGGTTCCCACCCTGCTGACCACCCTGATGCTGGGGCTGTTCTTCACCTACAGCTGGGTCAACAATATCGAAAGTCTGCTGAAGGACCGGGGCGAGTCACTCTCCCGTCAGCTCGCGGCCGGTTCCGAGTACGGCCTTTTCACTGCCAACCGAAGCCTGCTCAGCAGCCTCTCCAATGCCCTCCTGGAAGAGCAGGACGTGCGCTCCATCACCTTCTTTGGCAGTGACGGCTCCCGCCTGCTCCACACCGGGCCCGGAAGCTCGGAGACCGTGCAGTCCGACGAACTCACCGCCGAGCACGCCACCCGGATATCCCGAAAAAACAGCACCCGGTTTATCACCCCCGTGTTTCTGCAGGATCTGATGATCGAGAGCATGCTCGACCCGGATGCCCGCCAGTCCATGTCGAATCTGCGGGAGCCTCTGGGCTGGGTGGTTGTGGAAATGTCCCATATCCGCACCGAAAAAGAGACGTACAAGGCCCTGCTTATTTCCCTGCTGCTCATTCTCGGGGGCGTCATTCTCAGCATGGCCATTGCCCTGCGACTGAGCCGTGCGTTCACCAACCCGGTATTCGAACTGAACGAGGCCGTTGCCAAACTCAAGGAAGGCAAGCTGGATACCCGGGTCTACACTGGCGCCGGGCCGGAGTTCGAACAGCTGGAATCCGGCCTCAATGCCATGGCCGAGGAGCTCAGCAAGGCCCAGGCTGAAATGCAGCAGAACATTGATCAGGCCACCGAAGATCTGCGGGAAACGCTGGAGACCATCGAAATCCAGAACATCGAGCTCGATTTCGCTCGAAAAGAAGCACTCGAGGCCAGTCGGATCAAATCCGAGTTCCTGGCCAACATGTCCCACGAGATCCGCACACCGCTGAACGGCATCATAGGTTTCACCGAACTGCTTCTAAAGAGTCCCCTGCCACGCCAGCAACGGGACCACCTGAGCACCATCAGGAAATCGTCGGAGATCCTGCTCACGATCATCAACGACATCCTCGATTTCTCGAAGATTGAGGCCGGCAAGCTGATCCTCGACCGGGTACCGTTCCAGTTACGCGATATCGTCGAGGAAGTCATGGTCATGCTGGCGCCGGCCGCCCATGCCAAGAACCTGGATCTGGTGCCACTGGTCTACAACGATGTGCCGGACAACATCATGGGTGACCCCTTGCGGGTCAAACAGGTGATCACCAACCTGGTCAACAACGCCATCAAGTTTACCCAGACCGGCGAGGTAGTCCTGCGGGCGAGCCTGGAAGAGGAAGATACCGATTCCAACCGGGTTACGCTGCGCCTGAGCATCACGGATTCCGGCGTGGGTCTCTCCCGGGCCCAGCAGCAATCCCTGTTCAACGCCTTCAGTCAGGCTGATGCCTCCACCGCCCGTCAATACGGTGGTACCGGCCTCGGGCTGGCCATCTCGAAGCGTCTGGTTGAGGAGATGGGGGGCAAGATCGGGCTCGAGAGCGAACTTGGCAAGGGCTCGACCTTCTGGTTCACCCTCACCTCGGAGCTTGCCACCAGCGGTGAGGCCATTGCCCCCCGGGATGCCCTGCGTGGTGAACGGGTCATCTATCTGGAACAACAGAAAACCACCGGCCTGGCCGTGGAACACCTGTTGCGGGACTGGGGCATGGTGGTCGACCGGGTGGCCTCCCCCGGTGCACTGCAGGAACACATTGAGGAAGCCCAGAAAAGCCAGGCCGGTTACGCCGTGGCCATTGTCGGCATTACCCGGCACCTGCTCAATTCCAGCCAGTACTGCAGCCTTGTCCGTACCCTTGAGATCGAACGGGATTGCCGGACACTGTTGCTGACCCCCACCCTGGAAACCCACGACACGCCACTATCGGGGCTTGCCAGCGGCCACCTCACCAAACCGGTGTGCCGCGATTCCCTCTACGACGAGCTTCTGCTGCTGGTGCACGGCATCAATTCCAGCGGGCGGGTGCCCGAATACGAGATTTCCGCCAACCGAGTGACCACCGCCAATGTTCCCCGGGTACTGGCAGTGGATGACAACGACGCCAACCTGAAGCTGGTAATGACCCTGCTGGAAGACTGCCAACTGGACGCCGAGGGCGCTTCCAGCGGATTTGAAGCCCTGAGCAAGGCCAGACAGAAACCCTTCGACCTGGTCTTCATGGATCTGCAGATGCCCGGCATGGACGGTGTGGAAACCACGGCCAGGCTGAGGGAGATGGATACCGGCAATCACCGGACCCCGATCATTGCCCTGACCGCCCATGCCCTGTCGGACGAGCAGGAACGGCTGACCAAGCAGGGTTTCGATGGCTACATGCCCAAACCCATCAGCAGTGGCCAGCTCAACGACATCATTCATGAGTACACCGGCTACGTGTGCCCGAAGAGCGGCAGCGACGGTCGGCTTCCCGTGCCGGAAGTTCGCGACACCCGTCGGGCCCTGCGGCCATCAACGCGCAAAATGCAGCAGGACTGCGTCAGCGTCGAGGAAAGCATTCAGCTGGCCGCCGGCAAAGCTGACCTGGCGGAAGAACTGTTCAGCATGCTGCTGGAACAGGTCCACGTGGATCGGGAGCGGATCCCGGAACTCTGGACCAACGACAATATGGAAGAGCTGCTGGAGTGCGTTCACAAACTCCATGGCGCCACCCGCTACTGCGGCGTACCGGAACTGAGGGCCGCAGCTAACCATCTGGAAACGGCGATCAAATGCTCTGCCCCGGATCTGGAGCACCAGAAAGACCAGCTGCTCTCGGCCATGGAGCGCCTGCAGATCTGGAGCGACCAGACCGACTGGCAACAGCTGTTCCGCGAACGCCACGAGGCCGCCGAAACGACCTGACGCTACCTCGAATCAGGCCCGGCTGCGGGCCTGATCAATAATGGCCTTCATATCCCGGACCGCTTCTTTCAGACCGGTGAAAACCGCACGGGCGATAATGGCATGGCCAATATTCAGTTCGTTGATGCCATGGATCGCCGCTACCCGCTCGGTGTTGTGATAATGCAGGCCGTGGCCGGCATTGACGATAAGCCCTTTCTTGCGGGCATAGGCCACCGCATCGGCAATGGTTTTGAACGCGGCATTTTCAGCCTCTGGCGTTTCGGCCTCGGCATACTCTCCGGTGTGAAGTTCGACTACCGGCGCGCCGCAACGCACTGCGGCATCAATCTGGGCCGGGTCCGGATCAATAAACAATGACACTTCGGCGCCAATTCGGGCGAGGCGCTCACAGGCCTTGGCCACCCGGGATTCCTGACCTTCCACATCCAGACCGCCCTCGGTGGTCAATTCCTCACGCTTCTCCGGCACCAGGCAGACACATTCCGGCCGCACCTGTTCGGCAAACGCCAGCATCGCATCGGTTACCGCCATTTCCAGATTCATCTTGGTCTGGAGCACCTCTTTGAGCAGCAGCACATCCCGATCCTGAATATGACGCCGGTCTTCCCTGGGATGGATTGTGATGCCGTCTGCCCCGACTTCCTCGGCCATCAGTGCTGCCTGAACCGGATCCGGATACCGGGTCCCCCTCGCCTGACGGAGGGTGGCAACGTGATCAATATTGACGCCAAGCAGTACTCTAGGATTCATGGGATTCTCCCCGAAGGTGAGTGAAAAGGCTGCGACTGTTCAGGGGGCGCCCCTGCAGAAGATAATCGATCAGCACCCGCATGACCCGCTTCGCCAGCCGCCGACAGCGGTCCGATTGCAGATCATCCCGGGCCAGATCCAGTAATACTTCCCCGGGCAGATGCCGCAGGCGCACACCGGCCGACAGCCCGGAAACAATGCCCTGCTCCGGATCATAACAATACTCCCGGTCAGGCTCGACGGATTGCCCTGTATCGGTGGCAAGATCCCAGGCAAAGTCGTAACCCAGGGCGGCAGCAAAAGCGAGTTCGAACCGCCGCAGCACCGGCTCCACGTCTGTGGTGTCGGACAGCTGCCCGATGGCATCTATGTAGGCTGCAAAGAGGGTCGGATGGGGATCGGCGGCGGGCAGAACCCGCTGCAACAGTTCATTCAGGTAGAGGCCACTATAGAGCGACACTGTCCGGGTGATTGTCGGGCCGGTTCGCACATCGACCTGGGTCAGGGTTTTCAGGTCGCCCCGACCGGCCCAGTCCACCACAAGCGGCTGGAAGGGCTGTAGCTGGGCTTTCAGCGGACTTTTGGCACTGTTGGCGCCCCGGGCAATGACGGTCATCCGGCCATGGTTCAGGGCAAAGAGATCCACCATCAGGCTGGTTTCCCGCCAGGGCCGGCGGTGAAGGACATAAGCGGGCTCCTGCAGCTCAGGCCCCTTCATAGCCGCCTCAGAGGTCGTTCATGCCCAGGCTCTTCAGGGCCCGGTCGCTGTCTGCCCAACCGCGCTTAACCTTGACCCAGAGGCGCAGCATGATCTTGCTGTCGAACATGCGTTCCATATCCGTGCGCGCCTCCTGACCAATCCGGCGCATCCGCTCGCCCTTTTCGCCGATGATGATCTTCTTCTGGCCTTCACGCTCGACCAGGATCAGGGCGGATATGTGCAGGGTCTTGCCCTCGCGCTTGAACTCCTCGATCTCCACCGCCACCGAATATGGCAGCTCTGCTCCAAGCTGTCGGGTGATCTTTTCTCGGACAATCTCGGAGGCCAGGAATCGCTCACTGCGATCGGTGATCTGGTCGTCCGGATAGAAATGAATACTCTCCGGCAGGAAACGCCCCACGGCCTCTTCCAGAGGTTCCAGATTGGTCTCTTTCAGGGCCGAAAGCGGAATGATCTCGGCAAACTCGCGCTTTTTCGAGAGCATATCCAGATGCGGCAGCAGGCTTTCCCGTTTTTCGATCTTGTCGACCTTGTTCACCGCCAGGATCACAGGGCATTTCAGGCGACTGAGTTTCTCCAGCACCATCTCATCCGCGGTCGTCCAGGCCAGCTGATCCACCACAAACACCACCACATCGACATCAATGAGCGCCGACGTGGCCGCCTTGTTCATGTAGCGGTTAATGGCACGGGGCTCCTCCTCGTGCATGCCAGGTGTGTCCACATAGATCGCTTGCACCGGCCCTACGGTCTTGATACCCAGCACCTGATGACGGGTGGTCTGCGGCTTGCGGGAAGTGATGCTCAGCTTCTGCCCGAGGATATGGTTCAGCAGTGTAGACTTGCCCACGTTCGGACGGCCAACGATGGCCACAAAACCGCAGCGACTGTCCGGGTTTTCCGGACGGGTGATATCGTTCATTACTGGTTCTCCACGCCCAACTCTTTCAGGGCGTTACGGGCTGCCTGCTGCTCGGCCACCCGGCGGCTACTGCCAGTCCCGGTGGTCTTTCGGTCCAGCGACGGCAGCGCACAGGATACATGGAATGTCTGGTTGTGGGCCTCGCCGTCCACGGAAATGACGTCATAGCGTGGCAGCGGAAACTGACGCGACTGGAGATATTCCTGCAAACGGGTCTTGGGGTCTTTCTGGGTGTCCTGCAGGTCGAGCTTTTCCAGACGGTGCTCGAACCAGCGCAATACCTGTTCCCGGCAGGTATGGAAATCACTGTCGAGGTAGATGGCGCCGATGATGGACTCCACAGCGTCAGCCAGGATGGATTCCCGACGGAACCCGCCGCTTTTCAGTTCTCCCGAGCCCAGTCGAAGGTATGTGCCGAGCTGAAACTCGCGACCAATCTCAGCCAGCGTCACGCCCTTTACCATCCGGGCCCGCAGACGACTCAGCTGACCTTCACGGGCTTTTTCGAAGTGCAGAAACAGATACTCGGCAATAACCATGTTCACAATGGAATCGCCGAGGAATTCGAGGCGCTCGTTATTCTGGTTCCCGTAGCTCCGGTGGGTAAGTGCCAGCAAAAGCCGCTCCGGCGATTTGAACTGATAGCCGATGCGCCGCTGTAACTGATCCAGATCCGGTTGTGAACTCACTTGCCCTTCATCTCATATTTGTGCTTGAAGTGAACCACCGTATCCACGTTACTGAACAGGTTGTTACGCACTTCGTAATCAACATTGATGACGACCAGATCGCCGTCTTTATCGACAGAAATATTCTTGGCATCGAAACCCCGGACATTGTTCACACTGAGCCGTTTGTTAATCAGTGTGCGGACCTGGGCCGGCCCCATCTGAGAGAGCCCTTCTGTGCCATCAAGGCTTTCCAGCGCCTCCTGAATGGTGATGTCATCCAGGTAGGCAGGGCCCAGTTTGATCACCAGCGTCAGCAGGCCACCAAAGAACAGCACCATAACCATCATGGTCAATGCCGAGGCACCCCGCTGACGGCCCATGCCGGAAAGATTGTTTTTCTTCATTATGACTGCGCTCCAGATAGTCCGAGTTACTCGATTCCGCCTACACGATCAAAGGATGGCAGACTGGTAAGGGATTTCCAGTGCATCCAGATAGCAAAGGCCTTGCCCACCACCAGCTCATCCGGGACCGTGCCCCAGTAGCGGCTGTCATTACTGTTGTCGCGATTGTCACCCATGACAAAATAATGGCCTTCGGGCACCAGCCACTCGCCCTCACCACTGCCACCGGGCCGACCCATGGTCAGGAAAATGTCGTGCTCGACTTCACCCAGATCTTCACGGCGCAGCTCCATCGGCGGCAGTCTCGCGATAAATCGCGTTTCGACCTTCTCACCATTGATGAACAACTGCTTGTCACGATAACGGATATGATCGCCCGGCAGACCGATTACCCGCTTGATGTAGTTGGTCTGGCCGTCCTCCGGGTAGCGGAACACCATAATATCGCCTCGCTGGGGGTCGCCAACGGGGATCACTTTGGTCCCGGCAACAGGCAGCCTTAATCCGTAGGCGTATTTGTTCACCAGAATAAAGTCGCCCACCTCCAGGGTGGGCAGCATGGAGCCCGACGGGATCTGGAACGGCTCCACCAGGAAGGAGCGCAGCACCAGGACAATCGCCAACACTGGGAAAAACGATCGGCTGAGGTCGACCAGGTAGGGTTCTTTCGGTTCCTCAGATTCCGCGGAGGAGCTATCGCCTACGTCTCCGGCAGCACCACTGGCACGGTAGGCAGCGAGACGACGCTCACGAAGAAACAGCTTGTCCGCCAGCCAGATCAGACCCGTTGCGAAGGTCAGTACCACCAGTACCAGGGGAAAATCGATATCCATCCAGGAGGCCTTTTATTTATCCACTTTCAGTACGGCAAGAAACGCTTCCTGAGGCACCTCGACATTACCCAGCTGCTTCATACGCTTTTTACCTTCTTTCTGCTTCTGCAGCAGTTTCTTCTTCCGGCTGACGTCACCACCGTAACACTTGGCGGTTACGTTCTTGCGCAGCGCCTTGACCGTGACCCGCGACACCACCTGGTTACCGATGGCGGCCTGAATGGCAATATCGAACATCTGGCGCGGAATCAGTTCTTTCATCTTTTCGATCAGCTGGCGACCTTTGTGATGGGCCTGTTCCTTGTGCACGATAATAGCCAGGGCATCGACACGTTCGCCGTTGATCAGTACGTCCAGCCGCACCAGGTTGGCGCTCTGGAATCGGGTAAAATGATAATCCAGAGACGCAAAGCCGCGACTGGCCGACTTGATCCGGTCGAAGAAGTCCATCACTACCTCGGCCATGGGCAGCTCATAGGTGAGCTGAACCTGGGTCGTCATGAAGTGCATGTTCTTCTGGACGCCGCGCTTTTCCTCACACAAGGCTATTACGTTACCGATGTGCTCCTGGGGCACCAGGATATTCGCTTCCACAATCGGCTCACGCATTTCCTCAATGGAACCAATATCCGGAAGCCGGGACGGATTGTCTACCGACAGGGTCTCACCCTGTTTGGTAACCACCTCATAGATCACCGTTGGCGCCGTGGTGATCAGGTCGATGTCGTATTCACGCTCCAGCCGCTCCTGGATGATTTCCATGTGCAGCATGCCCAGGAAACCACAGCGGAAACCGAAGCCAAGGGCATCGGAATTCTCCGGCTCGAAAAACAGCGAGGCATCGTTGAGGGTCAGTTTTTCCAGGGCATCCCGGAAATCGTTGTAGTCGTCGGCGCTGACCGGGAACAACCCGGCGTAGACCTGGGGTTTGACTTTCTTGAACCCGGGCAGCATTGGCGTCTGCTCGGCGAACTTCTGGTGAACAATGGTATCACCTACCGGCGCCCCGTGAATGTCCTTGATTCCGGCCACCACGAAGCCGACATCGCCGGACTCCAGCAGGTCGGTGTCTTTCGGTTTGGGATTAAAAATACCAACCTTGTCGGCATTCCAGGCCTTCCCGGTAGACTTGATGACGATCTTGTCGCCCTTTTTCAGGGTGCCCTCGGTCACCCTCACGAGCGACACGACGCCCAGATAATTGTCGAACCAGGAATCGATGATCAGAGCCTGCAGGGGCGCGCTTCGGTCGCCCTTGGGTGGCGGGATCTTCTTGATCAGATCTTCCAGAACATCTTCCACGCCCAGACCACTCTTGGCGCTACAGCGAACCGCATCAGACGCTTCAATGCCAATGATATCCTCGATTTCTGCCGCTACACGCTCCGGTTCGGCCTGCGGGAGATCCATCTTGTTCAAAACCGGCACAACTTCGAGACCCTGCTCAATGGCGGTGTAGCAGTTAGCCACTGACTGGGCTTCAACACCCTGCCCGGCGTCCACCACCAGCAGGGCCCCCTCGCAGGCATAGAGCGAGCGGGAAACCTCGTAGGAAAAGTCCACGTGGCCCGGGGTATCGATAAAGTTCAGTTTGTATTCCTGCCCGTCACGGGCGGTGTAATTCAGCGTGACACTCTGGGCCTTGATGGTAATCCCTCGCTCACGCTCGAGATCCATGGAGTCCAGGACCTGCTCGGCCATTTCACGGTCCGTCAGGCCGCCGCAAACCTGGATAAAACGGTCTGCCAGCGTGGATTTACCATGGTCAATGTGGGCGATGATGGAAAAGTTACGGATTCGGCTCAGTTCAGTCACAGACGATGAATACTCAGTTAAGACGAAGGATTGAGCCCGGAAGGGCCGCTACCGGGATCCGGGAACGGCGTGATTTTACCGGTTACCGGCCGCCATTGCCATGATCAGGAAATCAGCGGCCGTTCGTATTGCCGGATAAGGAAACCGATGAGCGCATCCTCGTCCAGCGGATAGCTGAACAGGTTGCCCTGACACTGGGCGCAGCCGTGAGTTTTCAGGAAGCTCAGCTGCTGTGGGGTTTCCACACCCTCCGCAACCACCGTAAGGTGGAGCTTGCGGGCCAGGGCAATCACTGCGGAGGCCACATCCGTGGCACTGACATTGTAGGGAATGTCGCGAATGAACCGGTGGTCGATCTTGATAACATCCAGCGGCAGCTGCTGCAAAGCAACCAGTGAACAGGAGCCGGTGCCGAAATCATCCAGTATCAGACAGACCCCGAGATCATGGAGTGACACCAGCAACTCCCTGAGCATTCGCGGATCTTCATTGAGCAGCTCCGCCGGCATCTCCAGCTCCAGCCGCTCCGGCGAGACGCCCGTCTCGGTGATGACCTGTCGGATCATGCCGAGGAAGCCCGAATCGGTCAGTTGTCGAACAGACAGATTCACCGCCATTTTCAGGGATTCAAAGCCGGCCCGTTCCAGGGCCTGAGCCTGAATACAGGCCTGTCTCAAAGCCCATTCACCCAGGCGAACAATCAGGCCGGTTTCCTCGGCAAGACCGATGAACTGCTGTGCCGACACCAGCCCCTTCTCCGGATGATGCCAGCGCAGGAATGCCTCAACCCCAATCACCCGCTCACTGGCCAGATCAATCTTCGGCTGGTAATGCAGAACGAAGCGATCGCCATCCAGCGCCGTGGCCAACTCCTCCTGTTGCAGAAGCCGCCTTGCCGCCTTGATGTTCATGGCCGGGGTGAAGAACTGGAACGTATTCCGACCCAGCTCCTTGGCACGATACATCGCCAGATCAGCGTACTTCATCAGGGTTCCGGCGTCCTCACTGTCGTGGGGAATCATGGTGATGCCGATACTGACCGTGATGCCGACTTCGTGATCGTTCAGCCGGATTCGCTGGCAAAGACTGCGCAGAATGGTCTCTGCGACCTTGCCGGCAGCATCGGAGTCACTGATCCGGGACAGCAATACCACAAACTCATCGCCGCCGAGCCTGGCAACCGAGTCCTCCTCACGGACACAACCCACCAGCCACTGCGCCACCTGGCACAGCAGTTCATCGCCGGAATCGTGCCCCAGGGTGTCGTTGATACGTTTGAAGCCGTCGAGATCCAGGAACATGAGGGCAGCCGGCTCACCGCTCCGGCGACTGCGGCTGACCACGTGATTCAAACGGTCCCGGAACAGTTGCCGGTTCGCCAGGCCGGTAAGCGGATCATAGAATGCCAGCCTGTGCAGCTCGGACTGGGCGGCCTTGAGCTGGGTCAGATCCCGCAGGCTAAGCACAACGCCATTGACGCCTGGCACCGACAACATGGCCGTAAAGGTGCCCTCCATATCCCGCCACTGCCCCTTGGCATCACGGATACGGACCCGGATGACCGGCATCTGTTTGCCCGGCGACTGAACGGAATCGTCAAAGCCTCGCTGCAGCTGGGGCCAGTCGTCACCATGAACGAGCTCCTCAAAGTTCAGGGCCTGAACCTGATCCGGCTCGAAGCCAAGGATATCCAGGCTGGACGGGCTCGCGTACAGGGGTTGCCCGGCACGGTCCATCACCAGGGTGACATTGGCTGCGCCTTCGGTAATCGCCCGATAGCGGCCGGCACTGATCTGCGCCATCAGCCGTGAACGGATCAAGGCAAGCACGAAGAGGAACAACAGGGCACTGATCACCAGGCCACTGCCGAGGACGATCGGAGGCCGCGGATCTGAGGCCAGGAAATCAAAGGCGGGCGTGGAGCGCGTCTGCAACAGCCAGTCTCGACCACCATGGCTGATGGTCTGACTCATCTGGAAACTGAATTCGTTGTCCAGGGACCCCAGATTGGAGCCATACATGAGGTTCTGCCGTTCCACGACTCCGGCATCGTAGATCCGGACATCAAGAAACGGCGAGATCAGGCCAACGATGCCGTCGATAAGATTGTTCATCCGGAAGGCACTGAACACATAGCCCGCCAACATCATGCGACGCTCAGCCCGGATCTCGGGCACTTCTCCACCCTGGTAGACGGGGTAATACATCAGAAAACTGGCCTGGTCTTCGCCAAGCTCTTCCTGAACCAGCACCACCTTGGCAGTCACCGTGGGGATCGCATCATCCCGGGCCTGCTCCATGGCCTGGCGATGAATGGGATCGCTGAAGGCATCGTAGCCGAGGGCCCGTCGGTTCCGTTCCGTGCCAGGCTCCAGGTAGACCATGGGGTAGTAGTAGGGACCGCTACCCAGCGGGTTCACCAGGTAATTATGCACCCCTTCCGCGCGGACAGAGGCAATATGGTCGGCCATCTGGCGTACACCGATACGGCGAACATAGCCAATACCCTGAATGCCCGGGTAGTAGCGGTTGATATCAACCTTGTCCACGTATTCGCGCCATTGATCACGGGAAACGTCTCCGGCCACCGCAAACAGACCGGCACTGCCGGCCAGCACCTGCTCGTAATTCAGCAAGCGCTCTTCGATGGCGGATTTAAGCTGGAGCGATTGGGTGCGAAAACGGGCTTCCGTGCGGTCTTCCACCAGCCGGATGGACACCTGCCAAAGCAATAGGGTGACGGCAACGGCTACCGCGAAGACCAGCCAGGCGACCCAGGCATTGCGGAATTCCAGTAGCTTACGGAGAGAGAGTTCCTGTCTGTTCATCATGGGGCTGGTCCGTTCCATGGCCGCTCATTTTTATTGATCCGCCGAGTATAACAAAAGCCCCCGCAAGTGTCGTTTCCAACACCTGCGGGGGCTCCATGTCAGGTAATCCGGATCAGCAGAAGGGTATCAGGGCTTCATCACCAGATACAGCGCCCGGCCCTGGCGCACCACCCGGACCGATACCGCCTTGCCCTCGGGCAGCGACTGAACAGCCTCGCGGAATTCCTGCACCGATGTCACCTTCTGGCGATTCATTTCCGTGATCACATCGCCCGCACGGATGCCCGCTTCGGAAGCCGCACCCCGCGCAACATTATTGACCACAACGCCGCCTTCAATACCCATGGAGTCGGCCATGTCCGTAGGCAGCGGTTCGACCATCATGCCCAGGGGCGCAGAGCCGGGACCATCACTGTCACTGGCCGATGCGGAAGCCTGCTGGCTTCCCTCCTCCGGAAGGCGACCGATTTCAACCTGAAGCTCGATTTCCTCGCCACCGCGAAGCACTCTCAGCTCGGCAGTTTCACCAACCGGCGTGCGGCCAACCATGGGCGGCAAGTCAGAGGAAAGCTGCACCTCGTCGCCGTCATAGCTGAGGACGATATCCCCTGCCTGCAGGCCGGCTGCCTGCGCCGGCGAACCGGACATCACTTCGGCAATCAGTGCACCGCGGGGCCGCTTGAGACCAAAGGATTCGGCCAGATCACGGTTCACTTCCTGAATCAGCACCCCGAGCCAGCCACGGGAGACAGAGCCGTTGTCGCGCAACTGACGGAAGACGTTCATCGCATCGTCAATCGGAATGGCAAAGGAGACCCCCATGAAACCGCCAGAGCGAGTGTAGATCTGGGAGTTGATACCGACCACTTCGCCCTCCAGGTTAAACAGAGGGCCGCCGGAGTTGCCCGGGTTGATCGCCACGTCTGTCTGAATGAAGGGCACGTAGTTTTCCGATGGCAGGGAGCGACCCAGGGCGCTGACGATTCCGGCCGTTACCGTGTAATCGAATCCAAACGGGGAGCCAATCGCAAACACCCACTCACCGACTTTCAGATCCCGGGACCGACCTACCTGAACGACAGGCAGATCATCGCCGTTTTCAATTTTCAGCACGGCCATATCGGAACGAGGGTCTGTTCCAACCAGCGTCGCGGGCAGCTCGCGCCGGTCATTCAGCCGCACGATGATCTCATCAGCTCCCTCGACCACGTGATTATTGGTCAAGACATAACCGTCCGAGGAGACAATGAACCCGGAGCCCATGGAGCGGCGTGGCTGGGAGTTGCCAGGCCCACCTCCAAACGGAGACTGGGGGCCGCGGAAGAAATCCTGGAAAAACTCGGGAAGCTGTTCGAGCTGACGCTCATCAAACGGCATCCCGGGAGCGCCGGAATTGCGGCGCGTGGGCTCGGTGGTTGTACTGATGTTCACCACCGCACCGGCGTTATCTTCAACCAGCTCGGTAAAATCAGGCAGGCTGCGGGCTGAACTCGCCTGACTCCAGCCCGCCAACACCATGGCAGACAGCAAAATCAGCAAAGCGGCCGGCATCCTTCCGGGTATGAAATTACGTGACGACTGGGCAACTGCTGTTGCACTCGACATGTTGTACCCCCTGTTGTGCTTACACCTAGGCGTAGTTTTGGGTTCGGCCCACCGATTTTCAACTTACAAAACCGTAGGGTTTACAGACAGTTTTCAGAGGCTATCCGGCTTACCCGGACCAGGCGGGGCTCATACTCCTTGCCGCCCGCGTCTTGCAGTTTGCGTCCTGCGAAAAAACCCAGAGCCAGGCCAGCGACAGCGGCCAGCATCGCAGCGCCGTCGCTACCACCGGACATCTGGTGCCCGAGGATACTTGCGACAACCATCAGGATCAGTGGGACGGCATAGACCAGAATGGAAGCACCCAGCAACGCCTGCTCATCAATTCCGATGGTTACTTCATCTCCCACCCTGGCATTGACCGAGTTGGTCACCAGAATCTGGTTGGCGCGCCCGCCCGAGGCAGCCGCCAGGACTTTCTGACCACAACCATTGCGGGCAGCACAACTCTGACAGGCGCTGGTTCGGATCGTCTGGACCCAGACCTTGTCGCCCTTGAGCGCGACCACTTTTCCAGTTTCAGTAATCACGGCTTACCCGCACCCAGGGCCACCGAGTCTTCAATACGCACCGATTCGGCAACCTGGCGCGCAGTCTGCGGAGGCAGCTCACCCACGACGGTAACCAGAAAAGCGCTATCCCCTTCCGTCACCTGATGCATATAAACGGTGGTGGCGCCAATCAGGGAGGCGCCCGTCGGCATGCTAACCGGGCCAGCCGGCTCAACGAAGACCGAAAAAGCGGCCAGGCCATCGGAGAAGGCAACGGCCTGGCCCTTGCCGGAGCGGGGCGCCGCCGCAGGGACAAACCCTTCCGGGCGCCAGCCAAGCTGCCACCCATCCATACGCTGGACCACCGATGCCGTAACAGCGGGCTCATCCAGCGTTCTGGAAATTTCCCGGCCCTCGGTGCGGATCTCGAATTCGCTATCGGGAATGTCCTCGCCGATGTGCAGGCTGGTGAACTGAAACTGCTCGAGCACTTCCCCCTCGGCATTACGAACGTGACTCTTGACCAGAAGACCGGTGGATTTCTCCAGCCAAAGCCGATGACTGTAGCGGTAGGAATCCTTGGCGCTTAGCGCCACTGAAACCACGTCATACCCTGCAACCCGGTCCTCACCTTTCATTTCCGCCCGATACCAGTGGCTGACCGGCATCAGCTGACTGGTGAACGCTTCGGCGAACGGGCCTGAAGGAATCACCTGGTCAAGCTTGACGCGGCCTGTCTCAGGGAGCACGCAGACCACATTCATGCCTTTGCGAACAATTTCTCCACTGCCGCCGTCCTGCAGAACCAGCCGCTCCTCTACAATGCCATCATTGTAACGATGGGCAATCTGCATTGAGTGTACGCTCTCGCCCCGGGCGTATACGAACACACCGCGGTAGGACGTCATGTTCAGGGCCGGACCCAGCCTTTCAAGCCAGGCGGATGCCTCGTCTTCGTCCGCGGCAGCCGGCAGCGACCCAGCAAGCGCGAGCAAAAAACCCACGAGCATGGACAACGCACGGCTTGGGACAACATTAATTAAGACTCGAGGCATGATTAAACTCTCGCTCCGGGGTTCAGTAGCCGGCACCATTGGCACTGACCAGACGGGCATAGCCGACGGCGCCCCGCCCGGCGCCAACACTGTTGTGCTGTGCGTGTTCCAGCAGGTAGCGACTCATATACTCCCACTGTTCCTCATCAAGACCCTGCAGGGCAATTTCCCTGACCGGCTGGTCCTGCACAGGCGTTTCTGGTGCAGCTGCGGTCACCGGCTGAACCGGCCCGGTCGCGGATGAATCCCAACCGGCACCCGCACCGAACCCGACCAGCAGCGCCATGGCAACCATGGCGGCAGCCGGCCAGTGCCAGCGGCCGGACCTGGTGGCCTGTACGGCAGCTTCAGGCCTGACCGCGGTGGTGCCCCGCCCGTCAAGCCGTTCACGGACGCCCACACTGACGTCCATACCGTGGGCCGGCGAGTGGCCGTCATGCATAAGGTCGCGAACATCCTGCCAACGCTGCCACTGCGCCCGAACCTCGTCCTGGCGATCGTGGGAAAGCAGGCGACGTACCGAAAGTTCGTCAGCTTCGTCGTCCATCATGGCGGACAGTGTTTCTCTGAGACGATCATCCATGGGATGCAACCTCAATTACGTCACCGAGTGATTGAGTAAAGGCCCGAGATGCCGATCAACCGCATCCCGGGCCCTGAATATTCTTGAACGGACAGTACCGATCGGGCACTCGAGGATACCCGCGATATCCTCATAGCTCAGCCCATCGTATTCCCTGAGCAGAAAGGCAGAGCGCAACTCCTCAGGAAGCTGGGCGATCGCCTTGTTCAATTCTTTCTGGAGCTGTTCCCGTTGCAGGAGCCGTTCAGGCGAAGCGGTGTCACGCAGCCGTGAACCGTCATCGAAATTCTCCGCTTCCGCCGAGTCGGCACTGCCCTGCGGCCGCCGGCCGCGGGATTCCAGGTAATTCTTCGCGGTATTGACGGCAATCCGGTACAGCCATGTATAGAAGGCGCTGTCCCCGCGGAAGCGCTCGATCGCCCTGAACGCCTTTACGAAGGTCTCCTGGGTCAGATCCATGACTTCCTGACTGTCGTAGACGTACCGACTGATAATTGATGCGACTCTGGATTGGTACTTGACCACCAGAAGATCGAAGGCGGCGCGATCACCATTACGAACCTTGCGCACCAGCTGCAGATCCGTCTGGCTGTCCGGGTGATCGCCCTGTTGTTTCTCTGTATCAGGAGTCATGGACTGGTTGCCGGGGTTCCCTGATTTGATGGCCAGCTGTCCGGCCTGTACCAAGTTTCGCTGCGTCATTGATGCTATCCGGCGTCCGTTCATGAAACGGGCTAGACCACCGGTCAGGCGGCTCACCCTGTCAGGCCAAATAGACAGCAAGCGTAAAGTTTAGTTCAATACACGTCCACATTATGGCCTGCGATAACGACCCGATGCCACAGTCCTTCGAATACGATGTTCTCATTATCGGCAGTGGTGCTGCCGGCCTCACCGTCGCGCTCAATCTGCCGGAGCACCTGAAGGTCTGCGTGGTGAGCAAGGCCCAGATCAGCAGCGGCGCCACGCTCTGGGCACAAGGCGGTATCGCCGCAGTTCTGGATGATCAGGATTCCACCGAAAACCACATCTCCGACACCCTCAATGCTGGCGCAGGCCTGTGCCATGAGGACGCCGTGCGGTTCACGGTCGAACATGGCAGGGAAAGCATCAACTGGCTGATCGATTCCGGTGTCGATTTTACGCGGGATCAGGACGCCCACTACCACCTGACCCGTGAGGGCGGCCACAGTCATCGGCGCATCATTCATGCAGCCGATGCCACGGGGCATGCGGTCTCAACCACCCTCACCTCCCAGGCAGAGGCACGACCTAACATAGAACTCATGTCTGGTAGGGTGGCTGTGGATCTGATCACCAATCGCAAACTGTCCCTGCCGGGAAACCGATGCGTCGGTGCCTACATCCTGAACCTTGAAGACAACCATGTAGAGCTGTTCCGGGCACGATTCACAGTGATTGCCACCGGCGGCGCCTCCAAGGCCTACCGCTACACAACCAATCCGGACGGCGCTTCCGGAGACGGGATTGCGATGGCCTGGCGGGCCGGCTGCAGGGTGGCAAACATGGAGTTCAACCAGTTTCACCCTACATGCCTTTATCACCCCCACGCCAAATCCTTCCTGATCACGGAAGCCGTGAGGGGCGAGGGCGGCCTGCTGAAACTGCCGGATGGTTCCCGGTTTATGGATCGCTTTGACGAGCGTGGCGAGTTGGCGCCCCGTGATATCGTTGCCCGGGCCATTGACCACGAAATGAAACGACTGGGTGCTGATCATCTCTACCTGGACATCAGCCACAAACCCGCCGACTTTATAAAGCACCACTTCCCCACCATCTACGAGAAGTGTCTGGGCTTCGGTATCGATATTACCCGGGAGCCCATTCCCGTGGTTCCAGCCGCTCACTACACCTGTGGCGGAATCATGAGCGATGAACGTGCCCGAACCGATGTTAACCAGCTCTACGTGGTCGGCGAGGCTGCCTTCACCGGGCTCCATGGGGCCAACCGAATGGCCAGCAACTCCCTGCTGGAATGCCTGGTTTATGGCCGTGCGGCTGCGGCGGATATTGCCCGCCGGGAAGCCGACATTCCACCACCGCCAGAGGCACCAGACTGGGATGAAAGCCAGGTGCGGGACTCTGACGAAGACGTGGTAATCTCCCACAACTGGGACGAGCTTCGCCATTTCATGTGGGACTACGTCGGCATTGTGCGAACCACCAAGCGGCTGCAGCGGGCCAAGCACCGGGTGGATCTTTTGTCTGCGGAAATCGGCGAGTTCTACAGCAACTACCGTGTCACCAATGACCTGCTGGAACTTCGTAACCTGGTCACCGTGTCTGATCTCATCATATGTTCGGCACTGCAGCGCAGGGAAAGCCGAGGGCTGCACTACACTCTCGATTATCCGGGACTGATCAATGAGGTGCGTGATACCGTGCTGGTTCCCACCACCTACCGTACACTCGCGCCCTGAACGAACACCGTTTTTACACAGGATTCAATGGTAAACACTATGTCAGAGACACCTGCATCGTCTGAAAAAGCAGAATTCAACCGCCTCTGGTGGCATAGCCGTAGAGGCATGCTGGAGCTGGACAACCTTTTGATTCCCTTCATGGAAGAGGCCTTCCGCGATCTGGACGCTGAAGACCAGGCCCGCTACAAGAAACTGCTCACCTGCGAAGATAACGACATGTTTGAGTGGTTCATGCAACGCAGCCGCCCGGCCGATCCCGATCTTCAACGCATGGTCGACATCATTCTCAAACGTGTCCAGCCGGATTGAACTAACGCTCACGCCCTCGCTGCTGGTTGGCCTGCTTGCGGTGCTGCCATGGGTTTTGCTGCTGGCTTTCCTGTTGATGGCGCTACTGGCAGACAAATTCTGGCTTCTCGTTGCAATCCCCATTGCACTGTGGGGCGCCGCCCTGCAGTATCGGTCAAACGGGTTACTTATGGGCTGTGGTTCCGTGAGTGGTCTCCTGATCGAACACGATAAAATGTATGCCAGAATCGGAGACAAGCAGAGGGTAGAGGTTATTCCACTTGCCTCCAGCCGGATCTGGTCAGGCCTGGCACTCTTGAAACTTCGGCCTGCCGGCACCAGATTCCGGTCATACACTTCACTCCTGCTGGCACCAGTACCCGGAAGCCCGGGCAATGTTCCGGCGGAGGATTTCCGTCGTCTCAGGGTCTGGCTCAGACTGGGCCGCCCCCGGCGATCATCTCACTGATTCAATAACCTGGAGTACGCCATGACCGACACAGACGCTTCTGTATCTGCCGTTGCAGAGTATCCCCTGCCGGACAACGGTTGGGCGGATCTCGACAACCGCGTGGTTGTATGCGTCAGCGGCCCGGGCACCGACAAGTTTCTTCAGGGCCAGTTCAGCCAGAACCTCGATGAGGTAATCCCGGAGTATTCGCCGCGCGCGGCCGCAGCAACGCCCAAGGGTCGCGCCTACTGCCTCACACGTATGGTCCGTTCAGGCGACGATATCCTGATGGACTTTCCCGCCGAACTCGCTGACGACATCATCAGCCACTTGCGCAAATATCTGATGCTGTTTCGTGGAACCACTATGGAGGTGGTTCAGGAAACGAAGATTATAGGGATTCTGGGCGACGGCCTGGCAGAAACGCTCGCCGGAAAGCCACTGGATTCTCTGAAAGAGCCCGGGGACGCCTGCACACTCCCTGACGGCATCCTCGTGAAGACGCAATCGACAGCCGAGGGCACGCCCCGCTTCGAGTTCTGGCACACTGAAGAGGGCGAAGCAGCACTTCCCGCCAGCGCCCGTATGTCGGCGGCCGACTGGCAGGCCTCCGAAATCGCAGCGGGCGTCGCCTCCCTGACTACCGCCACACAAGAGTCCTTCGTGCCTCAGATGCTGAACTGGCAGCATGTGGGCGGCGTGCATTTCAAGAAAGGCTGCTACACGGGTCAGGAAGTGATTGCCCGCATGCACTTCCTTGGGCAATTGAAAAAGAGCCTTTTCCGCTTCCGTATTGAACAGTCAGAAGACTTGCCAACCCCCGGAACCGCATTATTTGCTGGCGAGCGGTCAGTCGGAGAAGTGGTCAATGCGATCAAATACCGCGACGGCAGCGTTGAATTACTTGCGGTGGTTCGCCACGATGCCGCTGAAAACGCCTTGCATCCGGAGGGCCTGTCACAGGTGACGCTGGAGCCAATGCCACTGCCCTACCCGGTGCCCGAAAGGGAAAAAAGCGCACAATCAGATACATAAGTTGACAGGCAAACGCGCCAGAATTTGCTATTTTGCTATGCAGCAGCTCACATATTTGATTGTTCGGACAGTGGCCCAGGCATTCTGGCCATTCTTCGAAATCTTTAAGCGGACCTTTACTGACCATGTCGAATATTGTTGAAACCATCAAAGCCGATCTCAACGCAGCCATCGAAAATGACAAGCTGGTGCTTCCCACCCTTCCGGAGGTAGCCCTTCAGGTCAGAGACATTGCGCAATCCGAGGATTCTTCAATAGCCGACTTGGTAAAGGTCATCAGCAATGACACGGCCCTGTCCGCACGCATCATCCGGGTGACCAACAGCCCGCTGTTCCGGGGCAGCCGAGCCATTGAGAACCTGAACATGGCGGTAAGTCGCCTCGGTATGGCCTACACCAGCAACCTGGCCATGGGCCTGGCCATGGAGCAGATGTTCCAGGCCACGTCCGACATGATCGACAAGCGCATGCGGGCCACCTGGCAGACCAGTACCGAAGTGGCCGGCGTCTGCCACGTTCTGGCGCAACACTACACCAAACTCAAGCCGGACCAGGCTACCCTTGCAGGCCTTGTGCATCTGATCGGCGTACTGCCCATCCTGCGCTATGTAGAAGACCAGGACATCCAGATCAGCAGCATCATGCTGGACAACGTGGTTGATGAACTGCATCCGAAGATCGGGGCGACAATCCTTAAGAAGTGGGATTTCCCGAAGGAGCTTCAGAACGTTCCCCTAGAATACGCCAACTTCAACCGTGAGGTGCCGGCGGCCGACTATGCGGATCTCGTGATGGTTGCCAACCTGCAGCTGGTTGCGGGTTCGGAGCATCCGTGGACGGAGATGGACTGGACGAAGATTTCGGCCTTTGATCGTCTGGGGTTGGATCCGAATATCGACATGAGCGAGGAAGAGGATCTGAACGCTCAGATGGAAGCGGCGATGGCGCTGCTTCAGTAATTTTTTGCCTCTGGGAGTTTGACCGCCCGTCTTCAGGATGGGGTCAGGCTCCCAAAACACGCTGTGAATACTTCCCTGTACGCTCGGCTCCGCCATCCATGGCTCCGCACGGTTTTGGGAGCCTGACCCCATCCCGAAGACTACTTGCGGACATGCCCTCAGCTCTTCTTGTATCTCTCGATCAGCTCAGCTTTGCTTGGCAACGCCCAGTTAACGGTGGGCTTTCCCTGCTGCTCCAGCCAGTCGTTGGCCTTTGAGAAGTGCTTGCAACCGAAGAAGCCACGGTAAGCACTCAGGGGTGACGGGTGTGGGCCGTCGAGGACCAGATGTTTGTTGCGGTCGATGTGCTGGCCTTTCTTTTTGGCGTAGCTGCCCCAGAGCAGGAATACCACGCCTTCCCGTTCGCGGTTGATGGTTTCGATGACCTTGTCGGTGAAGGTTTCCCAGCCTTTTCCCTGGTGGGCGCCGGCCTGGCCCTGAACGACGGTTAAAACGCTGTTGAGCAGCAGTACGCCCTGCTCGGCCCAGGGCTGCAGGCAGCCGTGGTCCGGGGGAGCGATACCCAGGTCGTCCTGTATTTCCTTGAAGATGTTCACCAGTGAGGGCGGGATGGCCACGTTCGGGCGCACGGAGAAGCACAGGCCGTGGGCCTGGCCTGGACCGTGGTAGGGGTCTTGGCCGAGAATGACCACTCTCACGTTATCCAGTGGCGTGCTGTTGAGGGCGTTGAAGCAGTGTTGGCTGGCGGGGAACAGGACTTTGCCGGCCTGTTCCTCGGCGGCGAGGAACTCCGCCAGGCCCTGCATGTAGGGCCGGCGGAATTCTTCCGCGAGATGCTCTTTCCAGCCCCGGTCGGGCCTGAGCTGGCTGGCCAGTACCTCAACCGGGCTCATGGATCACTCCTCGTCTTTACGGCTGTCGGCCTTGTGCTCGGGGCGCATGGCCGGGAACAGGATAACGTCGCGGATTGATGCCGAGTTGGTCAGCAGCATGGCCAGCCGGTCGATGCCGATGCCCTCGCCGGCGGTGGGCGGCAGGCCGTATTCCAGTGCCATAATGTAATCTTCGTCGTAGAACATGGCCTCGTCGTCACCGGCGTCTTTCTCGGCCACCTGGGCCTGGAAGCGCTCCGCCTGATCTTCGGCGTCGTTCAGCTCCGAGAAGCCGTTGGCGATTTCGCGACCGCCCACGAAGAACTCGAAACGTTCGGTGACGAACGGGTTGCTGTCTTTGCAGCGGGCCAGGGGCGACACTTCTTTCGGGTACTCGGTGATAAATGTCGGCTGCATCAGGCGATGCTCCGCCGTCGCCTCGAAGATCTCGATCTGGACTTTGCCCAGGCCCCAACCATCCTTGAGATGAATACCAAGGTTTTTCGCCACCTGGCGGGCACTGGCGTCGTCCGCCAGCTGTTCCGGCTTGATGTCCGGGTTGTAGCGCAGGATGGCGTCGACCACGGTCAGGCGCTCGAAGGTTTTACCGAAATCGTACTCAACGGTCTCTTCGCTGCCATCTGCCAGGGTTCGGCTGTTCACCACGGTGGTCGTGCCCAGGACTTTCTGGGTAATGGTGCGCAGCATGTCCTCGGTGAGATCCATCAGGTCGTTGTAGTCAGCGTATGCCTGATAAAACTCCACCATGGTGAATTCTGGATTATGACGGGTGGAAAGCCCCTCGTTCCGGAAGTTCCGGTTGATCTCGAACACCCGCTCAAAGCCGCCGACGACAAGACGCTTCAGGAACAATTCCGGGGCAATACGCAGGTACATGTCGATACCCAGCGCGTTATGGTGGGTCACGAAGGGCCGCGCCGTGGCGCCGCCAGGAATCACCTGCAGCATCGGGGTTTCAACTTCCATGAAGTCCCGGTCGGTGAAGTACTGACGCATGGCGCTGATGATCTTCGAGCGCGCATAGAACACCCGACGACTGTCCTCGTTGACCATCAGATCGACGTAGCGGTGGCGGTAACGGGCTTCCGTATCGGTCAGGCCCTTGTGCTTTTCAGGCAACGGGCGCAGGGACTTGGTGAGCAACACGTACTCGTCCATGGTCACGTACAGATCGCCCTTGCCTGATTTGGACAGGGTGCCTCGCACTCCCACGATGTCCCCCAGATCCCAGTGCTTGGTGTCTTTCTGGACATCCTTGGACGCGTAGATCTGGATCCGGCCAGTCATGTCCTGGACCACCTTGAATGCCTTGCGATCGAGCATCATGCGGCCGGCAATGGCCACCTTGATACCGAGGGACTCCAGCTCTTCCTTGGTTTTTTCACCGTATTTCGCCTGCAGTTCGGCGGCGGTGGCGTCACGACGAAAGTCGTTCGGGAAGGCGTTGCCCTGGTCGCGCATTTCTGACAGTTTGGCGCGGCGCTCGGCAATCAGCTTGTTGTCCTCATGCGGTGCGGCATTCTGAGTTTGATCAGTCATTTTGGCTCACTAGGAATCGGGTTGTCCGGGTTAGCGTGGCAAAGGCGCTGGTTACAGCGCCATCTTCAGGCTGGCTTCGATGAACTTGTCAATGTCACCGTCCAGCACCGACTGGGTATTACTGGTTTCTACCTTGGTGCGCAGGTCCTTGATACGGCTGTCGTCCAGAACGTAGGAGCGGATCTGGCTGCCCCAACCGATGTCGGCCTTGGCGTCCTCGG
Source organism: Marinobacter manganoxydans MnI7-9 (assembly GCF_000235625.1). GTDB lineage: Bacteria > Pseudomonadota > Gammaproteobacteria > Pseudomonadales > Oleiphilaceae > Marinobacter > Marinobacter manganoxydans. Next base: position 192,293 of record NZ_AGTR01000084.1, read on the forward strand.
CTTTCTGTTTCTCGGCGTTGCGCTCCTGCATCTCACGCTCAAACAGCTTCGCCTTGAGCTGTTTCATGGCCTGGTCCTTGTTCTGATGCTGGCTTCGACCAGCCTGACAGGCCACGACAATACCGGTGGGATTGTGCGTCAGACGCACCGCCGACTCGGTCCGGTTAACGTGCTGACCACCGGCGCCGGAGGCACGGTAAACATCCACCCGAAGATCCGCCGGATTGATTTCAATTTCGAAGCTGTCATCCACTTCCGGTGACACAAACACGGAAGAGAAAGACGTATGCCGACGGTTGCCGGAATCGAATGGTGACTTACGCACCAGACGGTGAACGCCGGTTTCGGTACGCAGCCAGCCATAGGCGTAGTCGCCCTGGATGTGAATGGTGGCGCTTTTGATACCCGCCACATCGCCTTCCATCAGCTCGACAATTTCGGCCTTGAAGCCCCGACGCTCTGCCCAGCGCAGGTACATGCGCAGGAGCATGTTGGCCCAGTCCTGGGCTTCGGTGCCACCAGAGCCAGCCTGAATATCCAGGTAGGCGTTGTTGGCGTCCATTTCGCCGGAGAACATGCGGCGGAATTCAAGCTTCTCGAGCTCTTTATCAAGGGCCTCAAGATCTGATTCGATCTCGGCAACGGTGCCCTCATCCTCTTCTTCTGCGGCAATGTCCAGCAGGCCCTCAGCGTCTTCAAGGCCGGAGGTGAGGTTGTCGATGGTCTTGACGATCAGCTCAAGATCGGCGCGCTCTTTGCCCAGAGCCTGAGCCCGCTCGGGGTCGTCCCAAACACTCGGCTGCTCCAGTTCGCGCTCAACTTCGGTCAGTCGCTCACTACGCTGATCGTAGTCAAAGATACCCCCTGAGCGCTTCAGTGCGCTCACGAAGCTCTTTAATCTTCGTCACAATGGGATTAATTTCCATGAAACCCTTACTCGCTCTAGAAAATGGAGAGTAAAAACAGAGGCGGGATTCTACCGGAAATCGGTTTGTAAATCAGCCTGCGGGTTTCCGTGAATCAGGCAAGAGGCTCGAGGTAATCCACCAGAAGCTGGAGATTGGTGCGCCCCCGGAAGGTATTGGCATCCGGCTTGTAAACCACCCGCGCACCGGTGCGCGTGTAATCAGGCACTTCCGGCCCGGTATTGAAGGCAATACCGTCGATGATCCCGCCGCCTTCGACAGGTTGCAACACCAATTTCAGATGGTTTTCGCCGACTATCCGCTGGCTGACCACCCGGAACTCGCCGTCGAACAGTGGCTCCGGGAAATGCTGCCCCCATGGGCCGGCGCGTTTGAGCAGCGCGGCGGTGTCCAACGACAGTTCACTTGCGCCCAGAGGCCCATCGGTTGTGATCGCCGCCTCCAGATCCTCGGCCGAGAGGGTGTCTCGAACGGCCTGATCGAAGGCCTCGGAAAAGGCATCCAGATCATCCCTGGCGAGGGTCATGCCCGCAGCCATCGCGTGACCGCCAAATTTTTTCATGATCCCCGGATGACGTGAGTCGACCACGGCAAGCACATCCCGGATATGAAGCCCGGGAATGGAGCGAGCAGAACCTTTGATGTCTTCGCCGTTTTCGTCCGGCGCAAAGGCAATGGTCGGTCTATGGGTCTGCTCACGGATACGGGCAGCCAGAATTCCAATAACGCCCTGGTGCCAATCGGTATCGAAAAGCGCAAGCCCCCAGGGCAGTCCATCCAGGTCCAGCGACATTGAAGACAGCAGATCCTGGGCCTGGGCTTTCATGTCCTTTTCGATGGTGCGACGTTCCCGGTTGAAGGTATCCAGCTCCCGGGCCAGTCGGCGAGCCTCGTCCGGACTGTCTGCCAGCAGGCAGGCAATCCCGATACTCATGTCATCCAGCCGCCCGGCGGCATTCAGGCGGGGCCCGACCACAAATCCAAGGTCGGTTGAGCTGATCGCCGTGTGGTCCCGGCCAGCGACTTCCAGCAGCGCCAGGATACCGGGACGGGCCTCACCCTGGCGTATCCGGCGCAAGCCCTGCTCCACGAAGATCCGGTTGTTGTGGTCCAGAGGCACAACATCAGCCACAGTACCGAGCGCCACGAGGTCCAGCAGGCACCCCAGGTTGGGTTCGGGATCAGGCAGGCGATTGGTTTCCCGGAGCTGCTTGCGCAACGCTGTGAGCACGTAAAACATGACGCCAACACCGGCCGCGTTCTTGCTCAGGAAAGGACAACCCGGCTGGTTTGGATTGACGATGGCATCGGCATCCGGAAGCTCTTCGCCGGCCAGGTGGTGATCGGTCACCACCACTTTCACGCCAAGTTCCTTGGCCGCGCGAACGCCTTCAACCGCGGATATGCCGTTATCAACGGTGACCATCAGGTCCGGGAGCTGACCCTCGTCGCGCAGGCGTTCAATAATACCCGGCGTCAGGCCGTAGCCATCTGCAAACCGGCTGGGCACGCGAAAGTCGATACTCTGCAGACCCAGCATGGAGAGTCCAAGCATGGCAACGGCTGTACTGGTAGCACCATCGGCGTCGAAATCGCCGAGCACAAGCACCCGCTGCTGCTGATCGATAGCCTCGGCAAGAAGCTCAACGGCCCGGTCAATACCTCTCAGAGACAGGGGTGAAGCCAGGTGTTTCAGGGTGTAGCTCAGCTGCTCATCAGAAGTTACGCCACGGGCAGCGTAGAGGCGGCGAAGCAAGGGAGGCAGGTTTTGCCCCCAGTCCGGAAGGGTATCGGGCTGGGGGCGACGCAGGATCTTTTTTGGTGTCATACCCGATCAGGCGTTTTTCCAGTGCTTGGCAATGAATGCCTGCACACCGTCGATATTATTATCCAATACGGTATACCGCTCTTCCCGCTCGAACAGGTCGGCCATATGCGCCGGCAGCGGTGGCTCTACACTGACGCCAGACTCTGCCACGGCATCCGGGAACTTGGCCGGGTGTGCGGTACCCAGGGTAATCATTGGCACCACCTGATCACGGCGGCAGTTGCGCGCTGCACGGACGCCGATGGCGGTGTGAGGATCCAGCAGATACTCGTTCTGCTCGTAGATCTCACGAATGGTGTCGCAGGTGGCCTTGTCGTCCACCGCATCGCTGTCAAAAAGCTTGCGCGCATGCTTCCAGCGATAGTCCTCAATACTGACGGGCCCCTTCGCAGCGTTTTCCAGCAGGGTTTTCACCGCCAGCCCGTCCCGGCCGTGGAGATCAAACAGCAGGCGCTCAAAATTGCTGGACACCATGATATCCATACTCGGAGACAGGGTGTGTTCGAGTTGGTGCTGCTCGTATTTGTTGCCACTCATGAAGCGATGCAGAATATCGTTACGGTTGGTGGCAATGACCAGCTGGGAGATTGGCAGCCCCATCTTCTTGGCAAGGTAGCCGGCAAAGATATCGCCGAAGTTCCCGGTGGGCACGGAAAACGCCATGCTCCGATCCGGACCGCCCAGTGCCAGGGAGGCATGGAAGTAGTAGACGATCTGGGCCATGATCCGGGCCCAGTTGATGGAGTTGACAGCTGCCAGCTGGGTTTTGCCACCCAGGAACGACTGGTTGCCGAAACTCTCCTTCACCATGCGCTGACAGTCGTCGAAGTTGCCACGCACCGCAATGTTGTGGATGTTTTCACCCTGAACGGTGGTCATCTGACGGCGCTGAACCTCTGACACCCGCTGGTAGGGGTGCAGAATGAAAATATCCACGTGCTCGCACCTGCGACAACCCTCAATGGCAGCCGAGCCGGTGTCACCGGAAGTCGCTCCCATGATAACCACGTGCTGCTTGCGCTTTTCCAGAACATAGTCGAGGAGACGCCCTAACAGCTGGAGGGCGAAATCCTTGAACGCCAGCGTCGGACCGCGGAAAAGCTCCATCACCCACTCGTTGGTATCCAGCTGAACCAGCGGGGCCACGGCCTTGTGGGCGAAAACCGAGTAGGTCTCGTCCAGCATCTTGCGGAAATCATCCGCAGGGATAGCGTCATCCACGAACGGGTACATGACGTTGAACGCCAGCTCACTGTACGAAAGCCCGCGCCAGCTCCGGATTTCTTCCAGATCAAAATGTGGCAGGGATTCAGGAACATAGAGGCCGCCATCTGTCGCCAGACCGGTCAGCAGAACATCCTCAAAGCCCAGTGCGGGCGCTTCACCCCGCGTACTGATGTATCTCACGTTCGTACCTGTCAGTTGAAGTTTTCAGCGCGGATGCGGACAACATGGCCATCGGTGTCGGACAGAGCTTCCAACTCTTCGATCGCACGGTTGATCTGGCGCTCCTGAACGGTATGGGTCAGGATGATCACCGGAATACGTCCGTCCTTCAGCTCGGATTCCTTCTGCATGATCGACTCGATATTGATGCCATGCTCACTCAGAATGGAGGCAATCTTGGCCAGCACACCCGGACGATCCAGAGCGGTAATGCGCAGGTAGTAGGCAGACTGAATGTCCTCCATGGACAGCACATCCAGGTCTTCCATGGCGTCCGGTGAGAAGCCAAGGTAGGGCACACGCAGCTTGCTTTCGGTCGCCACGGCACGGGCCACATCGACGATATCGGCAATAACAGCCGACCCGGTTGCCTCATCCCCTGCTCCGGGACCGTAATACATGGTCTGGCCAACGGCATCGCCATCCACCAGGACCGCGTTCAGGACACCATCAACCTGGGCAATCAGATGACTCTGGGGCACCAGGGTCGGATGCACACGCAGCTCGATGCCATCATCGCGGCGACGGGCAATGCCGAGGTGCTTGATGCGATAACCCAGCAATTCGGCGTGAGCAATGTCGTAAGGGGTAATCTTCGAAATGCCTTCGGTGAAGCCTTTCTCGAACTGAAGAGGCACGCCAAACCCGGCTGATGCCAGTATGGTCAGCTTGTGGGCGGCATCAATGCCTTCCACATCAAAGGTCGGATCTGCTTCGGCGTACCCAAGATCCTGGGCTTCTTTGAGAACCTCGGAAAATTCCCGACCGGCACGCATTTCGGTCAGGATGTAGTTCCCGGTGCCGTTGATGATGCCGGCAATCCAGTCAATGCGGTTTGCCGCCATACCCTCACGAACAGCCTTGATGACCGGGATACCGCCGGCGACACCCGCCTCGTAAGCCACCACAACACCAGCCTTCTCGGCCGCCTCGAAGATTTCGTTGCCGTGGACGGCAATCAGGGCCTTGTTCGCGGTAACCACGTGCTTGCCGTTGCGGATTGCCGCCAGCACCAGCTCTTTGGCCGCATCATAACCACCGATGAGCTCGACCACGATATCCACGTCGGGATCGTTCACCACGTCGTAAATGTCGGTGCTGAAGGGCACATCGCCGAGGTCCATATCCTCGCGAGCCCGGCGACTGGCAACCCGGGTAATCCGGATATTGCATCCGGCCCGACCGGCAATCAGCCTGGCGTTGCGGGTCAAGACATTAAAGGTACCGCCGCCGACGGTTCCCAATCCGCAGATTCCGACACTGACGTCTTTCAAACTCTCACCTCTGATCCCGAAGGGGTGCTGATGAATTATATTAGGCGGGCATAGTATACCGATTCAGGCCTCACTGAATAAGCCCTGAATCGGATCCTTCGAAAATACCGTGTAACGCATCCCGTACGATAGGTGCGCCAGGATTTCAGAGTAGCCCGAGGCCTTCCGCCAGACGCTGGGCCGGGACATAGCCACGAACCATGTTGCCATCTTCCAGAACAATGGCAGGTGTCCCTGTGACCCCTACCCGGCCACCAAGCTCATACTGCTCGCCCACCGGATTTTCGCAACTTGCGTCGGGTACTGAGCGGCCGGCCTTGGCTGCGTCCATGGCCGCCTGCTGATCGTCAGCACACCAGACCGACTCATACTTCTTGAAAGACGCTGTATTGGGGCCGGACCGTGGAAACGCGTAGTAATTGACGGTAATGCCATAGCCATTCAACTGCGGCACCTCGTCATGCAGCTTCCGGCAGTAAGGGCAGTCGATATCAGTAAACACGTTTACCACGGCCTTTTCGTTTTTCGCCGGGAAGCTGATAACTCCCTTGTTACCATAGTCCGCCATCATTTCGCGACGGGCCTCCGTGCGGGCGGCTTCGGTGACATTGGCAATGCCCTGATCGGTAATCTTGAGAAGATCTCCCGTCATCAGGTACTGGCCGTCCTCGGTCGCGTAGATGGTGTCGCCATTGTTGCTCTGAACCTCATAGAGGCCCTTGGCTTCGGATTCTTTTACCGACACCACCTTGAGGCCTGGGACAGCCTGGGTCAGACGCTCGGAAATCCGGTCTTCCACTTCACCGGCACTGACGCTCGCCGCGCCAAAGGCACCCAGGACAACTCCAAGCGCCACAACCACATGTTTCATATTCATTCTGGCAAACAACCTTTTCCAGTAAACAGTTAAACAACCCGGGCAGTATTGGCACAGGCCGGGAATCAATTCAATGCGACAAATACACAAAAAGAAAGTTCACCCCCAATCGCGGAACCGCCCCACGGCTAGCCCCTGGGATGGTGAGCCTGGTGCAGCGACTGCAGTCGCTGACGAGCCACATGGGTGTATATCTGTGTTGTCGACAGGTCAGAGTGGCCCAGCAGCATCTGCACCACACGCAGGTCCGCTCCATGATTAAGTAGGTGCGTGGCAAAGGCATGCCTGAGTGTATGAGGCGACAGGTGTTTGCGAATACCCACTCGAACCGCGTAGTGCTTAATACGATGCCAGAAAGTCTGACGAGTCATCGCCGCAGCACGGTTGCCCGGGAACAGCGCATCGCAGGATCGCCCTTTAAGGAGTTCCGGCCGCCCTTCCTTCATATACTGCAGCAACCAGTCCACTGCCTCTTCACCCAGGGGGACCAACCTCTCCTTGTCGCCCTTGCCAGTGATCCGAACCACGCCCTGACGAAGGTTTACCTGATCAACCCGCAACTCGGTCAGCTCCGAGACCCGCAGACCGCAACCGTAGAGTATTTCCAGCATGGCCTTGTCCCTGAGCTCGATGGCAATTCCGGGGTCCGGCTCGGAAAGCAGCGCATCCACCTCGCCCTCGGTCAGCGAGTCGGGGAGACGCCGAGGCAGCCTGGGGCTGTCAATCCGAAGGGTCGGGTCTTCAGTAATCAGGCCTTCTCGCAGCAGAAACCGATAAAACCGCCGCAGCCCGGACAACCGCCTGGCCGCCGTGGAGCTCTTGACGCCCTGCGCGAGGCCACTGGACATCCACGCCAGTAAGTCGGTTCTGCGAACATCCTTGAGCAGCGGCTTGCCAGGCTGACTTTCGAGCCATTCCGACAACCGCAACAGATCGCTCCGGTAAGCCTGGCGGGTTTTTTCGCCCAGTCCGTCCTCCAGCCAGATGGCATCAACAAACCTGACGATCACCGATTCATCTTCTGCTCTCATGGCAAGTTCCCAGACTGCATAGGTCCCACAACACACCAAGCATACCGAAACCTCAGACACAAAAAAGGCAGCCCTCGGCTGCCTTTTTCTGACTGCTGTTCAGCGCACTGCTGATCAGCCCAGCTTCTCCTTGATACGAGCCGCCTTGCCAGACAGGTCGCGCAGGTAGTAAAGCTTGGCCTGGCGAACATCGCCACGACGCTTCACACTGATGCTTTCGATCAGCTTTGAGAAGCTCTGGAAAGTACGCTCAACACCGACACCGTAGGAGATCTTACGTACGGTGAAAGAGGAGTTCATTCCACGGTTACGCTTGCCGATGACGACACCTTCGAACGCCTGAAGACGCTCACGGTTACCCTCGGTTACGCGAACCTGAACGACCACGGTGTCACCCGGCGCAAACGCGGGGATTTCCTTGGTCATCTGTTCTGCTTCAAGTTGACTGATGATGTTGTTCTTGCCGCTCATCGTAATGCTCCTGATACCCAATCTGTTAATGCCCTGATTATTCAGAGGCACCCGGTTCGTTCAAAATCTCTTCCAGCAGCTCACGCTCTTCGTCCGTAAACACCCGCTTTTCCAGCAGGTCGGGGCGTCGCTCCCGGGTTCGCCTCAGCGACTGCTTGAGCCGCCAACGCCGGATCTGATCATGGTGACCGCCCAATAAAACATCCGGCACCGCCTGACCTTCGTAAACCTCGGGCCGGGTGTAGTGCGGACAATCCAGCAAACCGTCGGCGAAAGAATCCTGCTCTGCCGACTGCGCATGACCCAGCGCTCCGGGGATGAGGCGTGTAACCGCATCGATAACAGCCATCGCTGCCAGTTCGCCACCGGACAGCACAAAATCGCCCAGTGACACTTCCCGATCGACTTCCGTCGCTATCAGGCGCTCATCAACACCCTCGTACCGGCCCGCCACCAGAATCAGTTGCTGTTCTGCCGCGAGCGACTCGACAACAGACTGGTTCAGCGTCTCACCCTGGGGCGACAGGTAAACCACACAGGGGTTTCCGGGTGCCGATTCCCGTGCCGCATGGATTGCGTCCCTCAGGGGCTGAATTTTCATCAGCATGCCCGGACCGCCACCATAGGGTCGGTCATCTACCGTGCGATGCCGGTCTTGGGTAAATTCACGGGGATTCCAGGTCCGAAAGGTCAGCAGACCATCCCGAACCGCACGCCCTGTGATCCCGTAATCCGTCACCGCACCGAACATTTCCGGAAACAGACTGACTGCGCCAATCCACACCCGTCAGAACTCCGGATCCCAGTCCACCACCATTTGCTTTGCGGCGAGATCAACACTCTGCACCACTTCGCCCGGCAGATAGGGGATCAGACGCTCACGTTGATCAATGGAGCCTGCTGTTGCCTGCACCACCAGAACATCGTTGGATCCGGTTTCCATCAGATGGTGCACTTTACCAAGGCACTCATCATCCACCGTGAACACGTCAAGACCTTCCAACTGAAACCAGTAGTACTCCCCATCGGGAAGCGGCGGCAATTCAGCAGTGGAAACCCTGACTTCGGCACCACAATACGTGCGGGCCAGATCACGGTCGTTAATACCTTTCAGCCTGACGACGATCCCCTGCCCCTGGCGGCGACCTTCCTCAAGCTTGGCCGGAATACGCTTGCCATCCAGATCGAGAGTCCAATCGGGATAGTTCAGTATTCCTTCCTTGGGGTCTGTGTAGGAAAAGACTTTAAGCCATCCTTTGACCCCAAACACCGAGGTAATCCGGCCGATCACAGTTTCCTGCGAATTCTGTGTCATGCCATAAACCCCGGTGTCAGTACTGTCTTACCCAGCAGCCTTCAGCAGCTGTGCAACGCGCTCGCTGGTCTGCGCGCCCTGACCGAGCCAGAAATTGACACGATCACGATCAACGCGAAGACTCTCTTCCTGACCACGGGCTACCGGGTTGAAGAAACCTACACGCTCAATAAAACGACCGTCGCGGGATTTGCGGCTGTCGGTGACTGTCAGATGGTAGAACGGGCGCTTCTTGGAGCCGCCACGAGCCAAACGGATAATTACCATTTAACCAATATCCTGTTCTGTTGAACGAACTTTGTACGATTCACGCCTGCTGAATACCAGCTGACGCGAAGACCCATACTCGAAAGGGGCGCTATTCTATGCTAAAAAAGCGCCAAAGAAAACAGCAAAACCAGTTGTTTCCCCGTTTTCCATGTAAGGCTTTTTACATACGGCCAAACGGGGGCATTCCGCCTCCCCCACCGCCGCCAGGGGGCATCATGCCGCCCATGCCGCGCATCATATTCGCCATACCGCCTTTCTTGCCAAACTTTTTCATCATCTTCTGCATTTGCTTGTGCTGTTTCAGCAGACGATTGACGTCCTGGATCTGGGTTCCAGACCCCGTGGCGATACGGCGCTTGCGGGAATTGTTGATCACATCCGGGTAACGCCGCTCTTTTGGCGTCATGGAGCAAATGATCGCCTCCATCTGCCCCATGGACTTGTCGTTGACCTGTTGCTGCGCCACCTGGGCCATCTGCCCCATGCCGGGCAACTTGTCGAGCAGGCCACCGATGCCACCCATGTTCTTCATCTGCTGAAGCTGATCCCGAAAATCCTCCAGATCGAAGCTTTTGCCCTTTTTGATTTTCTTGGTGAGCTTCTGGGCCTTCTTCTGATCAAGCTTGCGCTCTGCCTCTTCAATCAGCGAGAGCACATCGCCCATACCCAGGATCCGGGAGGCAACCCGGTCCGGATAGAACGGCTCCAGCGCATCAGACTTTTCACCAACACCCAGGAACTTGATCGGCTTACCGGTAATGTGACGAACAGACAAGGCGGCACCGCCACGGGCATCGCCATCGGTTTTGGTCAGCACCACGCCGGTCAGCGGCAGGGCATCGTTGAACGCCTTGGCGGTGTTGGCGGCATCCTGGCCCGTCATGGCATCGACCACGAACAGGGTTTCAACCGGGTTGACCGCTTTATGCAGCCGACCAATCTCTCCCATCATCTGTTCGTCGACGTGGAGTCGGCCGGCGGTATCAAGAATTACCACATCAATGTGCTTCTTCCTGGCCGCGGCAATGGCACCCTCGGCAATATCAACCGGGTCCTGATCGGCACTGCTCGGGAAGAACTCGACACCCACTTCGCCAGCGAGGGTTTCCAACTGGCGAATCGCCGCCGGACGGTAGACGTCGGCGCTGACCACCAGGACGGATTTTTTCTGCCGCTCTTTAAGGAAGCGCGAGAGTTTGGCGACCGTGGTCGTCTTACCTGCACCCTGCAGACCCGCCATCATGACTACGGCCGGCGGCTGGACGTTCAGATTGAGGGATTCATTACCCTCGCCCATGACGCGTTCCAGCTCCTGCTGGACAACTTTCACAAAGACCTGGCCCGGCGTCAGACTGCGCTGCACCTCCTGGCCAATGGCACGCTTGCGGACGCCCTCAACAAAGTCCTTCACCACCGGCAGGGCGACATCCGCCTCCAGCAGCGCCATGCGCACTTCCCGCAGGGTGTCCTTTATATTGTCATCAGTGAGGCGCGCCTGGCCGGAAATCTTGCGCAGACTGCCGGAAAGTCGGTCTTGGAGGTTCTCAAACATGTTGCTCTTCCGTACCCCGGATAAATTGAGTGCGTGAATCGGCAGAGCCGGCGACGACTCCTTGATTCCAGTTGCATAATCGCGACATTATAACCAGACTATCGCCCTGAAACGACCAGCCCGGTCAAATCGGCGCAAACCAGCGCCGATCCCCAGTCAGAACAGTGGTTAATAAGGAAGTCATGGGAACGCTGATTCTCGCGGTCACCTCTCTTTTTCTTTACAGCGTCGGTACCGCGCTGCAGGCCCTGCATTTCAGAGGCCGGGTTCAAAGCAACATTGCCATTACTACCCTGATTGGCGTTCTCGCCCTGACCAGCCACGGACTTCTCATTGGCCAGACAGTCCACCACGACGGCGGCTTCGATTTCAGTTTTTTCAAAAGCTCCGTGCTTATTTCCTGGCTGATCGTCTTCCTTCTATTGGGACTCAACCTTAAAAAGCCGGTGCAAAGCCTGTTTCTCGGCGTGTACCCGCTGGCCGGCCTCACCATTATTCTCGCCCTGGTTACCCATGGACCCTCGAGACTGGTGTCCGAGCAAAGCTACGGCATGCTCTCCCATATTGCGCTTTCGGTGACAGCCTACAGCCTCTTTACTCTGGCGGCCATCCAGGCGGTTCTACTTTACTTCCAGAATCGCCAACTGAAGCACAATTACAACAGCCTGCTGGTTCGTAACCTGCCACCTCTTCAAACCATGGAGTCGCTGCTGTTCGAGATGGTCTGGGCTGGCGTCGTCATGCTGATTCTGGCCATTGTGACCGGCGCCCTCTTTATAGAGGATCTCTTTGCCCAGAATCTCGCCCACAAGACCCTGTTCTCGATCCTGTCCCTGCTTGTGTTTGTGGCGCTCCTGATTGGTCGTTACACCAAAGGCTGGAGGGGCATCACCGCCAGCCGTTGGACCCTCGCTGGCTGCGCACTCCTGATGCTGGCCTTCTACGGCAGCAAGTTTGTGCTGGAACTGATCTTCCAGCGCGGCGGCTGACACCGGAAGCACCGGTTATTCTCTTGACACAACGCTCGCCGAAACCCTATTTTCGCTACTTGTCAGCAATATAAGGACACCTCTTTTGAACGAAACATCGCTCACCGCGCTGTTTATTCTCCTGGTTGGACTGATCCTCCTTTCCGGTTTCTTCTCGAGCTCCGAGACGGGGATGATGTCGCTCAACCGATATCGTCTCAAACATATGGCCAAAACCGGCCATAAAGGTGCCAAGCGCGCCCAGGGCCTGCTGCAACGAACCGACCAGCTGATCGGCGTCATCCTGATCGGCAACAACTTCGTGAACATCTTCGCCTCTTCGATCGCCACGGTTATCGCGATTCGGGTCTGGGGCGATGCCGGCATCGCGATTGCCACCATCCTGCTGACCATCGTGATCCTGATCTTCGCAGAAGTCACTCCGAAAACCCTTGCAGCACTATTTCCCGAGAAAATTGCCTTCCCGGCCAGTTACATACTCGGTCCGCTGCTGAAAATCCTGTATCCGATTGTCTGGGCGGTGAACCTGTTCACCGGAGGCATACTGAAACTGCTGGGCGTTTCCGCCGCAGACGCTGCCAACGACCACCTCAGCCGGGAAGAACTGCGAACACTGGTGAATGAGGCAGGCGCCCTGATACCCGCCAAGCACAAGGACATGCTGGTCAGCATTCTGGACCTGGAAAAAGTGACCGTGAATGACATCATGGTGCCGAGAAACGAGGTAGTGGGTATCGACCTGGAAGACGACACCGACACCATTCTGCGCCAACTGCGCAGCAGCCAGCATACCCGGCTTCCGGTCTTCAAGGGCGACATCAATAACATTCAGGGCATACTGCACCTGCGCAGCGCTTCCAAACTGCTGCAACAGGAGGAAATCAACAAGGCCATGATCATGCAGCTTTGCCAGGAACCCTATTTCATTCCGGAAAGCACGCCCCTGAACACCCAACTGATCAACTTCCAGAAAGGTCGTCGACGGTTCGGCGTTGTTGTCGATGAATACGGCGACGTTCTTGGCCTCGCGACACTGGAAGACATACTTGAAGAGATCGTCGGCGACTTTACGACGGACTATGCCGCCACCAGCCCGGACATCATTCCGCAGGACAACGGCACGTTCATTATTGATGGCACTTCCGCCGTTCGAACCATCAACAAGACCCTGGGCTGGAAGCTCCCTACCGATGGCCCTAAAACCCTTAACGGCCTGATTACCGAAACCCTGGAGAACATCCCCGACACCAACGTCTGCCTGAAAGTGGACGGCCATCGGGTAGAAGTGCTGCAGATCAAGGACAATGTCGTGAAAGCAGCCATTGTGCACCCGAAAAAACGCAAAAAACGTTCTCTGTCACTGAAACAGTAAAACCCGGACACCTCCTCCCTATGGCGCTATAGACCCTTCGGTTATAGCGTCTCCCGTTCTTGAAAGATCAAAATTTAACCGCCAGCTTGACCCCCGGTGATCCCCCACCAACACTGAAGGAGCGTGCGATACAAAAACAATCACAAGGAATACGTCCATGAGTCTGACACACACGTTTGGCCTGCTCGCCCATCCCGACCAGGAGTGGGAGGCGATCCGCAATGAATCCGAGACTGTCACAAGACTGTACGCCGGCCACATTCTGCTGCTGGCATTGATCCCTGCGGTTGCCGGCTTCATCGGAACAACCCAGGTAGGCTGGCAAATTGGTGATGGCCAGATCACCAAGCTGTCGGTAACGAGCGCACTCCAGCTTTCCACACTTTTCTACGCGGCCATGCTTGCCGGCATTTTTATACTCGGCAAGTTCATTGATTTTTTCGCCGCAACGTATGATGCGGTAGAACGGACGCCCAGAGGCGTTGCTCTGGCGGCGTACACGGCAACCCCGATTTTCCTGATTGGCGTAATCGCCGCGTATCCGAACATATGGGTGAATATGCTGGCAGGCCTGGTGGCGGTTGCCTACGCGGTCTACCTGCTTTACGAAGGGCTACCGATTCTGATGAGGATCCCGGCGGACAAGGGGTTCATGTTCGCTTCTGCAGTCCTGACGGTTGGCCTGGTTATGTTCGTTGCCCTGCTCGCCATCAGTGTTGTTATCTGGAGCATGGGCATAGGCCCGGTTTACGTGAACTGACCGCAAATTATCTTGCAAGTCAGTAATCTGCACGAGGGTGCCTGTTGGGCACCCCGTGTTTTTTTGAATTTGCTCCCACGTTAGCGTTTGGTCATGTTAACTTTGGGCAAAATGCGGTAAATTTAACCAATAACGAGAATCCAAGGATTTCAAGCTCGGTCATGTATCCGGTTGAGGCGTAAACAGGAGTCTGCCATGAACAAGCAGTCCGGCATACATTACCTCCGCGAACACAGGGAAGCCGGAAGTAACAGACCGGTTCCTGCGGAGGTCACCCGCATCCGGGACACGGTTGTCGCCGGGCTCGGTGATTTGCTGCAGGGCGCCTTCGACGCCGTCGACGATTCGCTGTTCGAGCTGGCCAATAATGCCCGCAGCAACAACGAACAGAACCGGTACTTCGAGGCGATGCGTGAAATTCGCATCAAGCGTAAGGGTGTCGAGCGGCATTTCCAGAACACCGTTGCCCAATATTTTGCCACCCCCCCTCACACCGGACCGCTTCAGGAAGAACAGCTGAGCAAGCAGGCCAGCGCCGACACTCTTGCCCTGGTCGGCAATGACGACCTTGAGGAGCAGGTTGCCCTCAACGCCATGATCACCAAGGCAAAGGCGCACTTTCAGGGCCCACTGCTGCAACTCCAGACCCGTTTCAGTCAGGTGTACCCGGAAGCCACCGACGAATCACCGGTCAATCCGATGGCACCGGAACACCTTTGCAGTGCGTTCACAGAGGCAATACAGGCCCTTGAGATCCAGATCCGTGAGCGCCTGATCCTGCTCAAGCAGTTTGACCGCTATGTTGTGTCCAACCTCGGCATGCTGCTGGACGAAGCCAACCGCATACTGATCCAGGCCGGGATCATTCCGAACTTCCGTTATCACGGCAAATCCGGTCAGCAGCATGAGGCCTCCAGTCCCCAGTCGGCAGAGGCGCCAAAACAGGAAAGCGCGCCGGACGCTTCCGCGGCAGAACGGGCCGGCCAGGCCGCCAGCAGCAGCGCGGTTTTCGAACAGATCCGACAGATGCTGGCGCTGCAACGGGCCAATGCGGGCATACCTCCCCGTGCCTCGGACCCGAATGTCCGGGTCGTGGGTGACTCCGAGCTGGCAAGCCTTCTCAATTCATTGCCGCTTTCAGCCCCCCGGCAGGACCAGGGCAACCTGAGCGCCGGCGAACCTGTCAGCGTTGATCTCCGTCAGCTGGTACAACAGCTCCTTTCCCAGACCGATACCGGGGATGGTCGAAAACCGGCGCTTAACGAGGTCGATGAAGACCTCATTAACCTGGTTTCCATGCTGTTTGAATTCATTCTTGACGACTACAACCTGTCAGCTCCGGTTCAGGTGTTGATAAGCAGGCTGCAGATTCCGATCCTGAAAGTGGTTATCCGGGACAAGAGTTTCTTCAGCCAGGCTACGCACCCGGCCAGACGTCTCCTGAACTCCCTGGCGAGAGCAGGCATTGGCTGGAGTAGCAGCGACGAGAAAACCAAGGACAAACTCTACGGACAGATTCACAACATTGTGCAAAGGATTCTCAACGAATTTGACGGTGATGTTTCGCTTTTTGAAACCCTCAATCAGGAATTCGAACAGTTCCTTGAACGGGAGAACCGAAAGGCGTCTCTGGTTGAGCAGAGAACCCGTGAATCCGAGCGGGGTCGGATCAAGTCCCAGACGGCTCAACAAACCGTCGACAATCTTCTTAAACAGAAGGTGTCCCGTTACAAACTGCCGGAGTCCATCCATGACATCCTGATGAATGGCTGGAGCCGCGTGATGTTTCTTGCCTATCTCAGGGATGACGTGGAGCATCGGTGGAATGCCACGGTGAAGGTCGTCGATGATCTGATCTGGTGTCTTCACCCCCATCAGGAAGATGACGAAAGAGACCAGTGGGTGCGGGTCGTGCCTGGCCTGCTGAAATCACTGCGGTCAGGACTTGAAGAGGTCTCCTATAACTCATCGAGACTCGATGAAATGATGGGCCAGCTCAAGCATCAGCTGGCAGAGGCATTCCGGACCAATGCTGCCATCGAAGCACTACAGGATTCTCCTGAAGAGCCGGCGGAAGAGGAAATCGCGACCGTTCACCAGACGGCCGTTGAGCGCCAGCAGGAACTGGAAGACGCTGCAATCTCGGAATATGTTGCCCAGATTGACGGTATCGAGATTGGTAACTGGGTCGAGTTTCGACTGGTCAATGGTGCAAACTTCCGCTGCAAGCTGTCCGCCATCATTGATGAAGCAGATTGCTTTGTCTTTGTGAACCGGATGGGGCTGAAAGTGATTGAGAAAACCCGGGTTGAACTGGCCCATGAAATGCGCCGTGGCCGGCTGACCCTGCTTGAGCAGGGCGCATTGATTGATCGGGCCCTGGATGCGGTTGTCGGCACCCTCCGGAGCAAGACCGCCTGACGCCAATGCCTGAAAAAAGCAGTCCCAATGCCCTGCCGGCTGCCTACCGGCTTGGGCTTGCCTTGTCTCTGGCTCTTTTCCTACACACGCTCCTGCTTTCAGGCATCTCCTCGCCCAAGGAAGAACCAACGGTCACGCACAGGGAGAGTGTAAGGTTTGAGCTGGTAGCCCCGGGCACTCTTAGAACGGTTGCCGACCCGTCAGCTGACCTCAGTCCTCGTCGGGATGCACCACGGGTAACGCCGTTTGAGATTGATCCTCCTGAGCCGGAACCCCTCTCCAAACCGGAGGTTGTGACATCCCGCGAGCCGCAAACCCCCGCCCCGACAAAGGCAACAAATACCAGCGTCCCCCGGAGCGAAGCCGCACAGTCAAGCGCCAGCTCTGCTGCCGGAGAAGAACCCGAACAGCTCCCTGAAAAAACGGAGGAGAGCATTACGAGGGTTACGGAGTCACCGGGCGAGCTCGACCCCTATGTGGTCAAACTGGCCGTCCATCTGGCCCATCAACTTGAAGAACTGAGAGTGCCGGCCATGAGGAGCCTCACTGACACGGTCGCTATGGAAGTCGAACTGCAGTTGCTTGGAAATGGCGCCCTGACCCGGGCAAGGGTTCTGAAATCAACAGGAATCAAGCCAATCGATGAAGCTGCATATCGGGCTGCGCTGGCGGCTAGCCCCTACCCTCAGCCACCGAAGGATAGCGGGAGCGCGAACCGCTTCGAGGTGGAACTGTTGTTCACCCCGAAACGGCTCTGAGCTGCAGTGATCAGGCTTCTGCCTGCTTCGCCGCCTCTTTGACAAGTTTGGCCAGCTCACCGCTCTCGGACATTTCGAGAACAATGTCACATCCGCCAACGAGCTCACCATTGATGTACAGCTGGGGATACGTGGGCCAGCTGGAGTAAACCTTCAGGGCTTCACGAAGCTCCTGGTTATCCAGAATATTGACGAAGGCAAAGCGTTCGCCGCAGGCCATTACCGCCTGTACGGTTTTGGCCGAGAAGCCACACTGGGGTGCCTGTGGGCTGCCCTTCATGTACAGGATGATCGGATTCTCTTCAAGCTGGCTCTTAATGGTTTCATTGATATCCATGAACATTCACCTCTGTTGGAACAGTCTTGCCACACGGCAATTTTCTTGACGCTATTGTACACGGGTGCCGAACACCTCACCAAACACCTTGATTTGACCTCGAGCAACACCGGCAGTTCCAGCCCGGCCACAGCGTTGTCATACCTGCTCCGAAGGGCTAGACTTGATGCCCCATTTTTTCAGCCAACGTTCAGGCAATCCCGCCAGCAGCGGGGTTCGGTGAGATAAGGGCCATTGCATGGCGGCACGACATTTTCTGACATTGAATGACATGACAACCAACGAGCTGGAAAGCCTGGTTGATCATGCCACAGCATTGCGCAACGAGTGGCGGCAAGGGAAGGTTCGGGACTCCCTCAAGAACCGTGTCCTTGCGATGATCTTCGAAAAATCATCAACGCGAACCCGGGTTTCTTTTGAAGCCGGCATGACCCAGCTCGGCGGCTCCGCAATGTTCCTGTCGCCACGGGATACCCAGCTTGGCCGGGGCGAGCCGATAGAAGACTCGGCTATCGTTATCTCCAGCATGGTTGATGCGGTGATGATCCGCACCTTTGCCCATGAAACCGTGGAGCGCTTCGCGGCTGCATCACGGGTGCCGGTGATCAATGCGCTGACCGATGACTTTCACCCATGCCAATTGCTGGCCGATATGCAAACATTCCGGGAACACCGCGGCAGTATTCGCGGCGCTACCGTTGCCTGGATCGGCGATGGCAACAACATGTGCCACTCCTACATCAATGCCGCCGCACAGTTCGATTTCAACCTGAACATCGCCTGTCCTGAGGGCTACGAGCCGGCAGAATCAATGCTCAAGGGCCACGAAGACCGGGTCAAGGTGTTCCGGGAGCCGGCCGAGGCGGCCCGAAACGCCCAGCTCCTGGTGACCGACGTCTGGGCTTCCATGGGCCAGGAAGACGAGCAGAAAGCCCGTGAAAGGGCGTTCAGTGGCTATCAGATCAATCCCGGGCTGCTCTCTGTGGCCGATAAGGATGTGCTGTTCATGCATTGCCTCCCGGCTCACCGTGGTGAGGAAATATCGGCGGACATGATGGAGCATCCTGCCTCCGTGGTCTGGGACGAGGCCGAGAACCGCCTGCACGCCCAGAAGGCACTGCTCGAATTTCTCATCCTGAACCGGCTGGACTGATTCCATGAGCACAACCGCACAATCTCCGGCAGACTGGCTGCTCGAGGTCAATAACCTGTCCTGCGGCTACGGCGGGGATTCTGTGGTCAAGGATGTCAGCTTTGCCCTGAGCCATGGCGACATCGGCTGCCTGCTTGGCCCGAGCGGCTGCGGCAAAAGTACCATACTGCGCGCCCTCGCCGGTTTTCTTCCACTGAGTGGTGGCGAGATTTCGCTGCAGTCCCAGGCCATCAGCCTGCCCGGACGCACCCTGCCCCCGGAAAAGCGTCGGATCGGCATGGTGTTCCAGGATTACGCCCTGTTTCCGCACCTGACTATCGCTGACAACGTGGGGTTCGGTCTGCGGAATCTGAACAAGGCAGAGAAACGGCAGAAGGTCATGGAACTACTGAATGTCGTGCATCTGCAGGATCTGGCCGACAACTATCCCCATGAACTGTCTGGCGGCCAGCAGCAGCGCGTTGCCCTGGCCCGCGCCCTGGCACCCGAGCCCACGCTGATTTTGCTGGATGAGCCGTTTTCCAATCTGGACGCGGATCTGCGCCGTCGGCTGAGCCTGGATGTTCGCGAAATCCTGAAGACGCTCGGCATCAGCGCCATTCTGGTTACCCACGACCAGCAGGAAGCCTTCGCCATGTGCGATCAGGTCGCTGTGTTGCGGGACGGCAGGATCCAGCAGTGGGACGTGCCCTACAACCTCTACCATGAACCGGCAAATCGTTTCGTTGCCAGCTTCGTGGGTCAGGGCGGATTCGTCCCCGGCACCGCCCTGGGGCCGGATACTATTGAATCCGAGCTCGGCGTGATCCACGGCAACCGGGCCTACAAATGGGAACCCGGCACCCTGGTAGACGTTCTGATCCGGCCCGATGACATCGTTCATGACCCCGACTCGGATCTGCAGCCCAAGGTGGTTGAGAAAACCTTTGCCGGCACTTCCACGCTCTACCGTTTCCGGTGTTCCGAAGACACAGAGTTCGAAGCCCTGTTCCGCAGTCACCTGGATTTCAACCTGGGTGAGCATGTGCCGGTGCGTGTCGAGGCGGATCACCTGATTGCCTTCGAACGCACCAGCTGATTGAGAGATTCAGTTGTTGCAGACGCGCTCGACAGCATCCAGCCAGCCAGCGTAGAGAGATTCTCGCAAAGCCGGGCGCATTTCCGGATGGAACTGCCGCTCGCATTCCCAGAGCGCGGAGATCTGCTCAAGGTTGTCAAAAATACCTGTCTGTAGTCCCGCAAGGTAGGCAGCTCCGAGAGCGGTTGTCTCTGTAACCCGGGGCCGGTCAACGGTGACATTCAGTATGTCGGCCAGGAACTTCATCACCCAGTCGTTCACCACCATACCGCCATCCACGCGCAGCGATTCAAGTCGGGCGCCGTCGTTCTGGATCGCCCGCACCAGGTCCTTGGTCTGATAGCAGACCGACTGCAGGCCGGCGGTAACGATCTCGCCAATGCCCGTATCCCGCGTCAGGCCCATGATGGCGCCGCGAGCATGAGGATCCCAATGAGGGGCTCCCAGGCCGGTAAACGCCGGAACCAGGTAAACCGGATTGTCGACTCCGACCGCCTCCGCATGGGCGGAAGATTCATTGGCGTGGGCAATCAGCTTGAGCCCGTCCCTCAACCACTGCATGGCAGCACCGGCAACAAAAATACTTCCTTCTACCGCGTAACAGGGCTTGCCGTTTAGCCGATAGGCCATGGTGGTCAGCAACCGATTTTCGGACCGAACGGCCTTATCGCCCGTATTGAGCATGAGAAAACAGCCGGTGCCGTAAGTGCTCTTGGCCATGCCCGGGTAAAAGCAGGCCTGCCCCACGAGAGCCGCGTGCTGATCCCCTGCAATGCCGGCAATCATAACTGGCGCGCCCAACCACTGTACTTCGGCGGTGCCATAGTCTGCGGCGCTATCGAGTACTTCCGGCAGCAAGGCCCGCGGCACGCGAAACAGGGCCAGAAGATCGTCGTCCCAGTCCTGCTTGTGAATATTGAAAAGAGCCGTTCTCGAGGCATTGGTGGCATCGGTGCAGTGGGATTTTCCGTTCGTCAGGTTCCAGAGCAGCCAACTGTCCACCGTTCCAAAAGCCAGTGCACCGGATTCGGCCCGGGCGCGGGCGCCCTCCACGTTATCGAGAATCCAGGCTATCTTGGTGGCCGAAAAGTAGGGATCAATTAGCAGCCCGGTTCGTTCAACAACCGTGTCCTCATGGCCGTCTGATTTCAGCTTGGTACACCAGGACGCGGTTCGACGGTCCTGCCAGACAATAGCGTGGTAGATCGGCTCGCCGGTTGCCCGGTCCCAAATCACCGTGGTTTCCCGCTGATTGGTGATACCAATACCCGCCAGCTCCGAGGCGTCGATACCCGCTTTGTCGAGCGCGCCGCGACACACCGCCAGAGTGCTGTCCCAGATTTCCCGAGCATCGTGCTCCACCCAGCCATCTTTCGGGAAATACTGGTGAAATTCCTGCTGATCGGTTGCAACGCTGTTGCCCGTTTGATCAAAAACAATAGCACGGGAACTGGTTGTGCCCTGGTCGATGGCAAGCAGATAACGGGTCATGGACGGCCTCCTTTTGTTTCCCGGAATTCTAACAGCAGAGCAGACGGGAAAGGGTGACCGATATGGAATTTGGGAGCAGGCATAAAAAAAGGGCCGGAAAACCGGCCCTCAAATGACGAATGAAACAAGGAAAGTTCGTAAGAACTACAACCTCAAAAGTCATCCCTTACGCTTTGCAGTATTGACCGGCCCGCCAAAAACTTCAGTAGTGCTTGTGTAGCTGCTTTGTTACATCAGGTGAGGCGATGGGGTCTGGCTCACACAATGGAGTCCACCGGTTTTTTTCTGGGCCAGACCAGGCTGAATTTTGCACCGCCAAGCGTGTCGCTCCTGCTGACGAAGGCGTGCCCTCCGTGCCAGTAGAGAATCCGGCGAACAATAGACAAACCCAGGCCGTAGCCGCCGGAGGTTCGGGTACGGCTGTCGTCCAGTCGGGCAAACGCAGTAAACACTTTCTCCCAGTCTTCCTCTGGAATGCCGGGGCCATCGTCTTCAACGTCAACGCGACAGTTGTCCTCATCGAAATGACAGCTGACCAGCACCTTGCCAGCCGCGTAGCGTCCTGCGTTGCCTACCAGATTCTGGATCGCCCGATGCAGGTAGCGAGGCTCAATATCCGACAGCGCCCAACGTTCCGAGACCTCATCAATGTTGCCTTCGATACTCAGCTCGGGCCGGACCATCTGCTGCTCAGAGACCACCTGGCGGACAATGTCGGTTACCGAGGTTTCCTGCAGCGAGAAAACCGGGCCGCCCTGCTCCAGCCGCGCATAGGTCAGGATCTCATCAATCAGCTCGTCCAGTTCCTGGATATCGCCATCAATACCGTCCAGTTGCCTTTGCAGGGCAGACTCGTCCTGGCAGTCCTCGATCATCTGGACGCCAAAGCGGATACGGGCCACGGGAGTGCGCAATTCGTGCGAAACCGCGTGAATCATTTCCCGCTGCACCTGCACCAGGCGCTGTATGTGTTCGGCCATACCGTTGAATGACGAGGCCAGGCGGGTTACCAGCGTTCCCTCGCCCGCCTGGACCCGGGCGCTCATTTCTCCACGTGCGATTCGAACCGCTACCGACTCAACGGTTCTGAGATTACTGTCCACTTCCCGGAGCGCGAGGAAAACGGCAACGGCCAAAACCCCGCCAAGCACCAGGACCAGCAGCAGGACAACCGGCCAGGCCCAGGGATCAAACCCCGCGGGCATGTCAATCCGGTACAACTCACCGTCGGATAGCTGAACGATCACCCGTCCGCAACCGTCTGATTCGTCGGTGTAGAAGGCAAGGCCCCGCTCGGCGACCTGGTCCAGAACGTCAGAGTCCGGCAGCAGGTCGGCGTCGTCCAGGGTCTGCACTTCGACATTGAGAGAACGGGCCATTTGCGAGGCAACATTGAGACGGTCATCCGCAGAGGCTGAATCAAGATGCCACCGGAAAATCAACCCAATGGTTTCTGACACATCCCGGTAGGGCTCGTTCAGACGCAGCTGCAGGATTTCTCCGCTCAGTCCGGTTACCAGAACCCGATACCCTACGTCACTGTCGATGCCAACCACCTGGCCGTAGCCAAGTCGCTCCAGAGCCACCGGTGACAGGTTGAAACGGGAAGCAGCCCCCATGCGAAGATCAACCGTCGAACTCAGCCAGTGGTATTGCTGTAATGGTGCCGGGGCCGCAGCCAGCCAGCGCATCAGTGGCTCGGGGAAGCGTTCATGCCAGAATTGGGAGCGCACCGAGTTGATCCCGGTGAACAGCAGGACACATAAAAAAACAACCAGCGCGGTCAGGCCGGTAAGGCGGGCATAAAGCTTGAGGAAGAACTTCAGGGGCATGGTACCAACCCTGGCATGGAACACCGGTATGCGGGCGAATGGCACACCGGCTCCAGAGACTGAATCGTCAGGCTTCCTTTACGAACAGGTAGCCTTTACTACGAACGGTCTTGATGCGTCGCGGATGGATGGGGTCATCGCCAATCTTGGGTCGAATCCGGGAAACGCGAACATCAATGGATCGATCCTGACCATCGTATTCAATACCACGCAAGGCGGTGAAGATTTCTTCCCGGCTAAGCACGCGGCCCGCGTTGCTGGCGAGCAACCAGAGCAAATCAAATTCGGCGCTGGTCAGATCAATGCTTTCTTCACTCAGCCAGGCCTCCCGCATGGAGCGGTCGACAACCAGATCATTGAACTGGAGGCGCACCGGTTCTTCGCCCCCTGCCTCGTCCGCCGACCCCGAGCCGGTTTCGGTCACCCGACGCAGCATGGCGCGAATCCGTGCCAGCAGCACCCGGGGTTTGACCGGTTTGCCAATATAGTCATCGGCACCCATTTCCAGACCCAGGACCTGGTCCAGATCGTCGGTTCGGGCAGTCAACATGATGATCGGACCGGAAAAGAAGGGGCGCACCCGTCGGCAAATGGAAAGCCCATCCTCGCCAGGTAACATAAGATCCAGAACCACCAGATCCGGCTGCTCGTTACGGATCCGCTCTACCGCGGCCCCACCATGAGTTTCCAGGGAGACGGTCAACCCGTTGCTTTCAAGGTATTCGCGGGTTAACTCCGCCAACCGCTCGTCGTCCTCGACAATCAGAATTCGCCAACTTTCGTTTGTCTGTTCCACGCCATCCATCTCTGGTTTTGTTATTCCGGTTTCAGGTCATTCTGTGTACCTGACGATACAGGCAACCTGCTGTAACAGCAATTATACATGCTATTCAGAAATATACATGGAACCGCTGCTTCGTTACACCCTGTGACAGAGCTCCCGTAACCGCCAATCGGCCCCGATGTCACAGACACGTCACCTGGTGGTCACCGATGTGTCATACCGGCTTCATAGGCTTGTCGGGAAATGGAAACAAAAGAGACGACGCCATGACCACACAAACCGCGAAAGCCCGCCGCAGCGCCCGTCGCCTGAAAACCGACATGACCCGATGCCCCAGACAGGTCGAAGCGGCCCAGCGGCTGCGTTACCGGGTATTTTCGGAGGAATACGGCAGCGACCTGGGCGCACAGACGCCCGGCATCGACGCTGACGAGTTCGATGCAGTGTGTGACCACCTGATCGTTACCGACCTGGATTCGGGCGAACTGGTAGCGACCACACGCATCCTGCACCAGAAAGACACCAAAGATGTTGGCGGCTTTTATTCGGCCGGGGAGTTCGACCTGAGCGCCCTGGAGAGACTCCCTGGCACCATCGCCGAGCTGGGGCGCACTTGTGTTCACCCGGATTATCGCAATGGCGCGACCATCAGCCTGCTCTGGTCGGCAGTGGCCGAATATCTGGTTGAGCGCGGTGTTGACTACATGATTGGCTGCGCGAGCATCGGCATGTCTGACGGTGGCCTGAAAGCCTGGCGCATCGCCCGCCACCTCCAGACCGAGTATCTGGCCGATCCGGCCTTTCTGGTAAAGCCACTTCGCGCGATGCCGCATCTGACCCACACCCGGGACAGCGATCGACCGGTGGACGTTCCTGCGCTGATCCGAGCCTACATGCGTCTTGGTGCCCGTGTCTGCGGTGAGCCCTGCTGGGATCCGGATTTTCGCTGTGCCGACCTGTTGGTTGTGCTGGAGGTCAGCAAACTGGCCGGCCGCTACAGCCGGCACTTCATGCGCTCGGCATCCTGAAGACGGGAGTCTGTGAGATGAGCTGGCTGAGACTCTGCGTTCGGATCACTGCCTTTATGGCTTTTCTGGCAGCCACCACGATGCTGGCCGCCGGTTTGAGGGTCAGTGAAGTGGTTACCCGCAAAGCCATCGATCGGACACCCTGGGCCAGATTCTGTTTCCGGTGGGCCTGCCGGTGCCTGGGACTGCGTATACACCAGCATGGCTCACCCTCAGACGATACCGTTCTGTTCGTCAGCAACCACATCAGTTGGTCAGATATTCCGATTCTGGGGAGCCTGGCACCGATCCGGTTCCTGTCGAAAGCCGAGGTTGGCCAATGGCCGGTCATAGGCTGGCTGGCACGACAGGCCGGCACGCTTTTCATCCGGCGGGGAGGCGGTCAGGCCCGCCGCGTTCGGGACCAGATTATTGAGAACTTGCAGGCTGAAGAGAATGTCCTGGTCTACCCGGAAGGAACCACCAGCGCAGGTCTGACGGTATTGCCGTTCCATGGCCTGCTGCTCAACGCCGCACCGGAAAGCAAGACACCAATCCAGCCCGTCACCATCGCCTATCGCCGAGACGGGCGACCAGACCATCTGGCTCCTTTCATTGGAGACGATGAGTTCCACAGCCATCTGCTGCGAATGCTCAAACAGCCCTCTGCCCGGGTCGACGTTGTCTTCCATGCACCGGTGTACCCGTCGGATCAGGCCCCAACCGGTGAGTTGGCCGTCCGCCTGCGAGAAACCGTTCTCGACGGCCTGACGCGGATATACAGCGGCGAATACGACGAGCCGGTAACAGATCTCTTCAGAACAGGGGACGACCCTGGGCTACCTCATCTTCCGTCGCTTCACGGCGGCCCACGATCTCCAGATCAAAGTACAGGGTAAAGCCCGCCAGCGGGTGATTGGCATCCACCTTCACCAGATTGCCGTCGATCCCGACAACCTGCACGATCTGAGCTTCATCGCCGGTGTTGGTCTGGAATTTCATGCCAATCTGCAGGTTCTCGATACCTTCAAACAGTGAGCGCGGCACCTTGCGCACCAGCTCCGGCTTGTGTTCGCCATACGCCATGGCCGGCGGCACCGTTACCTCCAGGCAATCCCCAACATTGCGGTCTTTTACCGCCTGCTGAATCCCTTCAATAATCTCGGGGCTGCCGTAGACAAAGTGCAGGGGCTCACTGCCTTCGGAAGTATCAACCAGCTCGCCGATCTTGTTTTTCAGTACGTAGTGAACGGTAAAAACGTCGGGTCTTGCTTGTGAAGCTGTCATCAGGTTTTCGAGTTTCCTGTATCCGATGGTGTTTCGAGCTGTTGCAGGCCATGAATTACCAGTCGCTGATCCAGCTTGTCCCGCAATCCTGAAGGGTTGCTCAGGCCCATGCGCTCAAGCAGGGACCCGTAACGGCCTTCGTCATCCCGGGCCCGGAGGGCCTGTAACAGAGTGGACAGTTTACCACGGCGAGTGGCCGTTGCGGCCTTGAGCCCCTTAAGGGCTTTCCCCAACGTCAGCTCCTCATCGGTAAAGTCCCTGCCAAACGGGAACGGAGGGAACAGGCTGGCATCTCCCGCAGCCGCAACGGCACGACGGATGGCTTGCGGGGTATTGTTACACCAGTCGGCAGGCAGCTTGAACGCAGGATCCACCTTGCCCGCCTTCTGGGCTTTTTTCAGAAGCTCCTGCTGGAACCGGGAGTCGGCAATGCGGATCAGCCTCAGGAAAACCTGCTCGTCGGACTGCCCTCTCAGATCGGCAATCCCGTACTCGGTAATGACTATGTCCCGCAGATGGCGGGGTATGGTGCAATGACCATAATTGAACACGATATTGGACAGTACCTTGCCCTGGGATGACCGGGTGCTGCGCAGCGACAGGATCGAACGTGCGCCCGGCAGCTCGTGAGCCATGGCAACGAAGTTGTACTGGCCACCGACGCCACTGACCACACGACCATCTTCAAGACCATCCGATACGCCAGCACCGTTGAGGGTGTACATCATAGCCGAATTGATGAACCGGCCATGAACGCGCTGCGCCGCTTTCAGCTTCTGGTCTCCGAACCGGTGGTCATACAGGTGGTTGATGAAGTTCACGCTGGTCATGCAGATTTTTGCACGCTGCTCGTCGGTCATTTCCCTGAGGTACTGGTAAAACTGCTCGGGACCAACGTAAAAACCGCCGTGCATGGCGATACCGCCAGTCAGCCGTTCCCCGAGGATGAGGGTTTGGATGGCCTGCCGGGCCTCCGGATTGTCCAGATCACCCTCGACCGACTGATCACCAATACGTAACCGGCCGCCCTTGAACTCGACAGCTTCTTTAAAGATGCCGTGCTGGACCAGCCAATGAACATCCTTTGCCCGCAACGGGCTATCAATAAGCTTTTCGCGCCGCAGGACATCGAGGGTTGCGAGAGACACTTCGCTGGGAATATCACCGCGATTGATCAATGTCTGCAGACCGGCGTGATCGTATACCTCGCGGGTAAGGATGCCTTCCTGCATCAGGTACAGGAAACCATCCACCATCATTTCACTACAGCCATAAAGCCCCTCCTCGAAGGGGCCGGTGCCACCGTCCTCGCGAACGACGGGGAAATGCTGATCAACCTGGAGATGGTCAAACACCTGCCGCCAGGCCTTATTGTGACTGTGTCTGAGAATGGCACTGTGGACCAGGGCCGCGCCCAGTGAGCCGATGCCAACCTGGAGCGTACCGCCGTCCTTCAGGAGGGTACTGGCGTAGAATCCGATCAGGTGGTCTTCCGGGCTGACCGACATCTGGGGCGCTGAGAACAGCGGATAGTCTCCCGAAGGCTGATCAAGCAAGACATCGAACCGGTCTGCTTCAATCGCCGCATGATGGCCAAACCAGGGAAGGTTCTGGTTCATCTCGGCCACCAGCGCCACCGGCGTGCCAGCCGCCTCGCGCTCACGGAGCAGGGGAATCAGGTCCAGCGTCAGATCCGGGTTGCAGCTCAGACTGACCTGGCCGGGCTGCCCATGGGCCTCGCCCGGCGACACCATCTGGGCGACGACATTGACACCCACCGCCATCAGATCGCGAACGGCATGAGTATAGTTGGTACACACGTAATGCCGCTGCTGGGAACGATTGTTCAGATAACTGCCGGCTTTGAAGAAAAACTCCGAGACCTGAACATTCTCAGGAAGACGGTTTGCCGATACATCCTTGGCATAGGCCAGTTCAGGAATCCGGCCATAGAGGCGCTCAACAAAAGGCCCCATGAAACGCTTTTCCAGCGAGGAGCCGCCCTTTGGCGCCAGCAGCGACAGTGCCGTAACAATGTGCAGGCTGATTTCCGGATCGTCTTTCGCCCGCTGGTATAGCGCATTAACAAAGCGAACCGGTTTTCCGAGCCCGAGCGGCAAACCGAGAGTAATCTCCTTGCCAACCCGGCGAATCACCTCGTCAACACAGGCGTTCACATCATTTGATAACTGCCCTCTATCACCCGCCATTACCAAGCTCCTTATTGGCTAATCAGCATGTTAACGGAGATGATCACACGAGCATCGGGCACAGACAATGCGCCAGATCATGATTCTGGGGTTTGATGATACTGCCGGGTGCGGGGAATTGCGGGGTTCAGAAGTTCCACTTCAGGTTCAGGCAGGCACCCTCGTTCAGGAGCGCAATGCCATGGTCGGCCTGGGCCGGATCTGACGCATAATGCTTGCCGGAGTGCTTCGAACGGGTGAAGGTAAGGCTCAGCAGGCGGGAACCGATTTCGGCAAACGCATCGGAACTGTCCTCGTCAAAATCACCGGAAACCCGTTCCTGGATTTCGAAAATCTGCTCGCTGGCTGTCTTGCTTTCGACCTGTTCGAAGACGCGCTCGGATGCTTCGGCGCGAACGACGAAAGCAACAAGATTGAGAGCGAGTAACGCAACAAAGATTCGAATAATCATGACACTGCCTGAGACCTTTTTTCCGACACGGGAGTCTACGGATACCTTAGGCTTAAGTCTAATGATTAAGAGCCGGAAAAATGTGAATCTGCACACAAAGACGCCGACTTTTTGTCACGGCATCAGCATCTTTTTGTCAATTTATGATCCCCGATATTTCAGACTGTAACAGCACCCCCGGCCAGCGCCTCTCAGCCGGGGGTTCAAGCCAACCAAGCCGGCGGGCTCAGGGGCAGGGGTAGGTGAATTCCTGATGAATGGCCTCTATCGCTTCCAGTACCTCGGGGCTCAGGGTGACCTTTGCGGACCCTATGTTTTCCCGCAGCTGCTCCATGGATGTTGCTCCGATGATATTGCTGGTCACAAAGCTACGGCTGTTCACGTAAGCCAGCGCCATCTGGACCGGAGACAATCCGTTCTGCCGAGCCAGCTCAACATAGGCCTGGGTGGCATCCATGCCACGACTGCCGGTGTAGCGACTGAAACGCTCATACAGGGTCATTCTGGCTTTTTCAGGCCACTTGCCGCCCAGATATTTGCCGGAGAGCATGCCAAAAGCCAGCGGTGAGTAGGCGAGCAAACCGGCCTGTTCCCGGTGGGCAATTTCCGCCATCCCCACCTCAAATGAACGATTCAGGAGGTTGTAGGGATTCTGGATACTGGCCACTCTCGGCCAGCCTTTCTCGCCGGACAGACGAAGGTACTCCATGGTGCCCCAGGGCGTCTCATTGGACAGTCCGATGTGCCGGACCTTCCCGGACCGAACCAGATCATTCAGCGCTTCGAGTGTTTCCTCGATCGGCGTGAAAGATTCTTCCGGGTTGTGCTCGTAACCGAGCTTGCCGAAAAAGTTCGTGCTGCGATCCGGCCAGTGCACCTGGTACAGATCAATGTAGTCGGTCTGCAGGCGTTTCAGGCTGGCGTCGCAGGCTTCCATAATATGATCCCGGGTCAGGCGCGGACCATTACGCAGGTACTTCAGTCCGTTGCCCGGTCCCGCCACTTTCGACGCAATTACCAGTTCGTTGCGGTTGCCCCTGCTTGCAAGCCAGTTTCCCAGGTAGGTCTCGGTCAGCCCCTGGGTTTCCGCCCGGGGCGGCACAGGGTACATCTCTGCGGCATCAATAAAGTTGATACCCTCGGCGACTGCGTAATCCAGCTGTTCAAATGCTTCCTTTTCGGTGTTCTGCTCCCCCCAGGTCATGGTGCCCAGGCAAATCAGGGTAACGTCGAGATCGGTCTTTCCAAGCTTTCGCGTTTGCATATCGTCTCCGATTCGGTTCGGTTAACGGGTAAAGGGAATGTCACGGGAGTGTCGCATAACTGTCATGCCGGCTTTTCATAGTAGGGGCATGTCAAAGGAAGCACAGGAAACACCGTGACCGAGACCATGCAGGCCAACCGGCGCTCACAACACATTACCATTGTTTCGGAGACTTTTCCGCCGGAAATCAATGGCGTGGCAAACACGCTCAGGCAGCTTTGCCAGGGGCTGATGCAACGTGGGCACCGGGTAACGGTTATACGGCCGCGACAGCAGCATGAGCGCAAAGGCCACTTTGCCAGTGCTGGCGAGGCACTCTTCTCCCGTGAACATGTGGTGACCGGATTGCCGCTACCCGGGTACGCCGACCTGCGCTTTGGCCTCGCCCGAACCGGCCATCTGAAAAAGCTCCTGACCACTGACCGCCCCGATGCCGTCTACGTTGCCACTCAGGGCCCGTTGGGCGTTGCGGCGACCACAGCCGCAAGGCAGATAGGGATTCCGGTCAGCTCGGGCTTCCACACAAATTTTCACAGTTACAGCCGTTATTATGGCGTCGGCATGCTGGAGAGGCTGCTGTGCCTCTACGGTCGATGGTTCCACAACCGCACGGCCATCACCCTGGTGCCGACTCGAAAAATGCAGCAGACAACCCGCGCCATGGGTATTCCGGCGACCGGCCTCTGGAGTCGGGGCGTGGACTGTCATCGCTTTACTCCCCACAAGCGAGACAGCGCACTGCGGGAATCCTGGGGCTTACAGGCCAATGACCGCGCCATTCTGTATGTCGGCCGGCTTGCACCGGAAAAGAACCTTCGGATGGCGGTTGCCTGCTTCGAACGTATTCGCGGCCTTCACCCCCAGGCCAGGTTCATACTGGTTGGCGACGGCCCGCTACGGCGCCAGCTGGCTGAACGCCACCCCGATTACGTGTTCTGCGGCACCCGCCGGGGCGACGACCTGGCACGCCATTTCGCCTCAGGCGACCTCTTCCTGTTTCCGAGCAAAACCGACACCTTCGGCAACGTGGTGCTGGAGGCAATGGCCAGCGGACTGGGCGTCGTCAGCTTTGACGACGCCGCCGCAGCCGAACACATACGCCACGAAGAAAACGGCATGAAGGTGCCTCTGGACGAGGATGAAGCATACGTCGACAGCGCTCTCCGCCTGGCCGATCAACCAACCTTGCTGAACCGGATCAGGGCCCAGGCAAGGCTGGACGCTCTGGAACAGAACTGGAACTCGCAGATCGAACAATTTGAACAACTGGTTTTCAACCAAACCGCAAAGGCCGGATACCATGCCATCAACAAGCAAAGCATCTCGCTTCTTTGAACTGGCAGACCAGCGGGAAGTCGCTTTCTGCCAGTCTATTAACCGCGCTGTTCGTTTCCGGCCAGCCCTTGGCTATTTCCGGCTGGTAAGCCGACTCGGAGACGGCTGGTTCTGGTACGCGCTGATCCTTTCCATTCCCTTTCTCTATCCGCAATCGGGCCCCGGTCTGGCCCTGCTCATGGCGCTGACGGGGCTCACCTGTACCCTCAGCTACAAGTTGCTCAAGCGCTGGCTTATCCGGGAGCGACCGTTTATATCCTTTCCGGCCATCAACTGCGGCACACCCCCCCTCGACCGCTACAGCTTTCCCTCCGGCCACACACTTCACGCCGCCTGCTTTCAGGTTATGCTCACCGTGGCCGAACCGGCGCTGGCGCTGATCGTGCTTCCCTTCACCCTCAGTGTCGCCGCATCACGGGTGGTTCTGGGCCTGCACTACCCCAGCGACGTCGCCGCAGGCGCCCTGATCGGTGGGCTGATGGGTTACGTGGCCATGAGCTGGCTGCACTCCGATTTCGTGACCATATTTGCCGGGTCCGTCTGAACGCTAATCAAACAGGCGCAACTGGGTAACCGGGGCGTCATCATTTCGAAAACGCACGCCCAGCCCCAGCAGCCGCACCGGTCGCTCCCGGTTGGTCACCAGTTCTGCCAACAGCGGCAGATAATCTTCCAGGGCAGGCTCTTTAACCTGTTCCCGGACTCGCTCCAGGGTGTGGGTTGAAAAATCGCTGTACCGGATCTTGATAAAGAGCTTGTGAATCGGTTTCCGGCGGGCCTTGCGCGACAGGCGGAGGTTGAGATCTGCAACCAGGGAGGCCATGACGGTCTCGCAGGCGGCCATGTCCGGCAAATCCTGGGAAAAGGTTCGTTCGACGCTGACCGACTTGGCAATCCGCGACACCACCACCGCCCGGTCATCCCGCCCGTGGGCCATCTCATGGAGGCGATAGCCCTGTTTGCCGAACCGCTCGATCAGAACATCGGCCCCCTGCGCCTGCATGTCGCCGCAGGTTTTGACGCCAAGTGCGTGCAGTTTCGAGGCCGTTACCTGCCCTACGCCAAACAGCTTCTCAACCGGCAATCCCTGCACGAAGCCCTCAACGTCCTCCGGGCGAATCACGAACAGCCCGTCCGGCTTTTCCCAGTCGCTGGCGATTTTCGCGAGGAACTTGTTGGGCGCGACGCCGGCGGAAATAGTGATGCCCACTTCCTGGCGCACCCGCTCCCGAAGGTGGCGAGCCATCAGGGTGGCACTGCCCTTGTGATCGGTCACATCAGAGACATCAAGAAAGGCCTCGTCCAGGGAAAGAGGTTCCACCAGATCCGTCAGCTCCCGCAGGATCGCCATCACCTGCTGTGACACCGCCCGGTACCGGCCCATGTCCGTCGGTACCGTCACCAGCCCCGGGCACAGCCGACGCGCCTCGCTACCCGGCATCGCCGAACGCACACCGTACGCGCGGGCCTTGTAATTGCAGGTGGTTACCACGCCCCGGCCACCATCACCACCCACTGCCAGCGGCACATCCCGGAGGCTGGGATCGTCCCGCATCTCCACGGCCGCGTAGAAGCAGTCACAATCCACATGGATGATCTTGCGTTGTGGCATAATCAGGGGGCTCGCGTCGACTTTCTGTACATTTATACAGCCTTGTATCTTAAGCTAACATGCAGAGAATGTCAGGAACCCCAACAACCGGCGCATCAACCATTGCGAGGCCACCATGAGCAACCCGATTCCTGAAGCAGAACGCACCGAAATTGAAGCCGCAGCTTTTCGTCGCCTGGTCAAACACCTGCGTGACAACACCGATGTGCAGAACATTGACCTGATGAACCTCGCGGGTTTCTGCCGCAACTGCCTGTCCAAGTGGTACCGGGCAGAGGCAGATGAGCGGGGTTTCGAAATCTCTGATCCGCAAGCCCGTGAGGAGATTTATGGCATGCCCTATGAGGACTGGAAAGCCCTCTACCAGACAGGCCCCAAGCAGGATCATAAATAATGAGTGTCAATGATGCCGTGAGGATCCACCTGGCATCCCTGGACGCTGGTCATGCCAGCTTCAAAGACTCCCTGGCGCTGATCGAAGAGCATTTTGAGTACCAGCCCTGCGGCTTCCGCAACGGCCCGCTGGTGAACGCGGAGGGCGAGAACGCCGGGTCCTGCCGGATCTTTGGCCTTGGCCAGTACTGCAACCTGAGCGAAGTCGACACGCTCAAACTGTTTGCCGAGCACTATCAGCAGGTTCTGGACGACCCGACCGGCGAGAGCCATGGCAACATCCGCCAGTTTATCAGCACCGGGTGGTCAGGCATCCGATTCGAAGGCGTGCCACTCCGGCAGCGCCCCAACCCAACCGACAACATGACCAGGGAAGAGACTCCTTCATGAGCGATACCGCCACCTCCGGGGTAAAACAGGGTTTTCAGCTAAAAAGCGCCAGCGTGTCCATGACAGCCCTGGAGCTCTATTATTTTGACGACAGCGAATTTGAAGAAGTACTGCGAGACAAGATCAGCCAGGCCCCCGGCTTCTTCAAGGACATTCCGCTGATCATCAGTCTGGAGAAATACCAGGGGCTGGACAGCGAACTGGATTTTTTCAAGATGATCGGCACCTGCCGGCGTAACCACATCCATGTGATTGGCGTGCGCGGTGGCACCGACGACCAGCGCCGTCTCGCCCGGGGCGCTGCACTGGCCTTGCTGCCCGGCAACGGTCAGCGGGATCGCACCCATGAAGCCGAACAGGCGGCCGCGGACGAAGCGGAAGCGGCAGTTGTTGCAGCCTCGACAAGCGCTGCCGGTGACCCACCTCCGGCCAAAATCATCTCCCAGCCGGTCCGCTCCGGCCAACAGATCCACGCACCGGAAGGTGACCTGGTTATCCTGGCACCGGTGCAGGCCGGTGCCGAAGTGCTCGCGGCGGGCAACATCCATGTTTACGGCCCGCTTCGGGGCCGGGCACTGGCCGGCATCCATGGCGCAGAATCCGCACGGGTTTTCTGTCAATCGCTGGAAGCGGAGCTTGTGTCCATCGCGGGACACTATAAAATCTCCGAAGATCTTCAGGACAATGGCTGGAAAAGCGCTGTGCAAATCCAGCTCAGGGACGACCTGCTGGTGGTAACGCCACTGGACAAGGCCTGATTTTGGAGCTGAACACAATAACTTGACCGGATAATTCGGCAGACACGACGAATCCACCGAGAAACAGGAACAGAACCTTGGCTAGAATTATTGTCGTTACCTCAGGAAAGGGCGGCGTTGGCAAAACCACCACCAGCGCCTCGATCAGCACCGGCCTTGCCAAGCGAGGCCACAAGACAGTAGTCATCGATTTTGACGTGGGCCTGCGTAACCTGGACCTGATCATGAACTGCGAGCGTCGCGTGGTGTACGACTTCGTAAACGTGATCCAGGGCGAAGCCTCCCTGAACCAGGCGCTGATCCGCGACAAGCGGGTCGATACCCTGTACATCCTTCCAGCCTCCCAGACCCGGGAAAAGGAAGCACTGACCAAAGATGGCGTCGAGAAAGTCATCAACGAGCTTTCCGAGACCTTCGATTACATCGTCTGCGACTCTCCTGCCGGCATTGAGCATGGTGCCCTGATGGCGCTGTATTACGCTGATGAGGCGATTGTGGTTACCAATCCCGAAGTGTCTTCGGTGCGGGATTCCGACCGCATTCTGGGCATTCTGCAGAGCAAATCCCGTCGAGCCGAAATGGGCCAGGACCCGGTCAAGGAACACCTGCTCCTGACCCGTTACAACCCGTCCCGTGTCGAAAAGGGCGAGATGCTGTCCGTGGCGGACGTAGAGGAAATCCTCGCGATACCTCTGCTGGGCGTCATTCCGG
Organism: Marinobacter manganoxydans MnI7-9; assembly: GCF_000235625.1. Taxonomy (GTDB): domain Bacteria; phylum Pseudomonadota; class Gammaproteobacteria; order Pseudomonadales; family Oleiphilaceae; genus Marinobacter; species Marinobacter manganoxydans. Next base: position 227,676 of record NZ_AGTR01000084.1, read on the forward strand.
AAAGCCAGATTGTTCTGAACGCTTCAAACCAGGGTTTGCCGGTTATCCTCGAAGAGGACAGCGATGCCGGCCAGGCCTACGATGATGCGGTTGCACGCCTTCTGGGAGAGGAACGGGAACACCGTTTCATGACGTCCCAGAAGAAGGGTTTCTTCTCACGGATGTTCAAGGGGGGCTAAGGGATGAGTTTCCTCGATTACTTCAAGGGTAAAAAGAAGAACACCGCCAGCGTGGCCAAAGAGCGCCTCCAGATTATCGTGGCTCACGAGCGGGGCCAGCGTGATCAGCCGGACTACCTGCCCCAACTGCAGCAGGAGCTGCTGGAAGTCATTCGCAAGTACGTTCAGATCAGCGACGACATGGTTCAGGTTGAGGTAGACCGCAACGAGAGCTGCTCGGTACTGGAGCTGAACGTCACGCTACCGGAGCGATAACCCGCTTTATCTGGCCTGTCCCGGGTGGGACAGGCCATTTCTTACCACCTCGCAAAGTGGTCTTCCATCAGGCCCCGCAGACCTTTAACCTCAATTTTTCCGCCAGCCTCATCCGTCACCGTTCCACTGAACGAGCCCACGTACTGCCGGAAGTTGGATGCCAGTACCCAGGCGTCCAGTTTTTCCTTGCGCACACCAGCGGGGACAAAGTGCAGATCGACCCGACCATCCTCCGTGCTCACATGCCAGTCGCCGCCTGGTTGATAGCGATCAAAACGGAACCTTGCCGCGCCCAGTTTGTGGCAGACACCATCCAGCCAGAGCGCATTTTCTGTCATTCCCGTCTCATTGACCCCTGCGGCAAGGTTCAACCCCACGGACCGGCCATCCGCAAGCTGGCCAGCCAGGCAGGCCCAGTTCCAGGCTGTTTCTCGGCGCATGAAGCCACAGCTCCAATCGATGGATCCCCGAGTCTGCTCGTCGCAGCGCCAGATACGATGATCCCAGCGCACTTCCCCTTCCACCGGCAAGCCTGCCGACTTGCGGGTAAATACCCAGCCATTGTAGCCGGCCGGGCATACCAGCCGGAGCGGGTCCCGATCCTCTGAAAGCGTCAGTTCAATACGGATACCTCCCGGGGCCGAGACCGTAATTGTCCGGCCATCCGCGGAAGGCGCAATTCGCACGGCTACGTCGCCCTTGCTGAACCTTGTCACCCCTTCCTCTGGCCGGGGCTCAATGCAGGTTTGCCGGGCCAATGGCTGAAGGAAAGACTGCTCCAACATCTGGCCAGTCTCGAAGTCATAGAGATAGAAGAATCCGCTGCCCAGCAGTTTCAGATCCACCACCGCCAGACCAAACACCCAACCCGGGCCCATGGCGCTGACAAACTGGAACTGGTTGAACCGCCAGCGTCTTGCCAGCTTTGAACGCGGGCGGTCCATCACCGTACGCAGGTCATAGTCCAGATAGTTGATCTCTTCTACCGGTTCATCCAACAGTCCCGGAATCACCTGCCCTTTGCCGTTGATAAGTTTCTTAATGGTCATAGTCGTCGTCAGATCGGGCCAATTTCGGTTACCAAATCAACAGGTCGCTACCTGGTTCACAATCCACTGTTTCCGTGGCCATGCCGGCAAAAGCCCCATGCTAGACTCGGCCCACCATCTGCAAGGAAGTGTACCCTATGAGAAAGAGCATAGCCCATGGCATTACGGGCTGGGCCTCGGTGCTAAGTGGGCTTGTCTGTGCGTTGCTGGTGTTTGCCGTTGCCGCCAGTGCCCGTGCTGAACTGCCCAGTGAAAGCGACGAGGCGTGGACGCTACGCAAGGAAGCCGATCACATCCGGGTCTATACCATCGAGCAGCCAGGCTCCAGCTTCAAGGCCTTCAAGGCCGTGGCGGTGCTCGACGCGCCTATCGAAAACCTGATGGCTGTGATGGCCAACCCCGGTTCCTGCATCGAGTGGGTGCACAACTGCACGGAATCCCATGGGTTTGGCAATGGCGTGTTTCAAGATCGCTTTGCCTATTCCGTGAATGACATGCCCTGGCCGGTTACTGACCGCGACTATGTCCTGCGCATACGCACACGGGGTGATCAGGCCTCCGGTGAGATCGTCATGGATCTGAACGCCATGCCCGATCAGCGGGCGGAAAACAGCAGCCGGGTGAGAGTCGATCGCTCGGACACCCTGTACCGGTTCACACCAGAGGGGGAGAGCACCCGGATGGTGTGGGTCCAGCACACGGACCCCAACGGAGCGCTACCCGGCTGGCTGGTGAACTCCCTGCTGGTGGATATTCCCGTGAGGTCGATGGAAGCGCTGGAACGCGTTGCCAACAGTAAAAAGTACCAGGGGTACCAGCTAGTTTATGACGAGCAGGGCCAACTGACCGGCCTTCGCATGAACAAACCCTGAGTCCCGGCGCACAGTAAGGGATGACGCGCGGAGTATCACGCGCTAAGCTTTATGAAAGGACTCTAGAAGGCAGCCCAGATCAATGACCGTTCTCGCCTACGAGATCATGACACCCAGCATCAAGGCCGTCCCGCAATCCTGGACCATGGACCGGTTGGCCCGCTTCCTCACCGACAACGAGATAACCGGCAGCCCCGTCACCGATGACGACGGCGAAATTGTCGGCATTGCCACTCTTAAAGACATCACCGAATTCCGTTGGAACGCCACGCGCTCCGATGCGGACCGGCATCTGACTCCCGAAGAGCGGGAGGAAGCCCGACGCCTGCGAATGGTGATCTTTGAGGAAATGGGCAAGGTGCCGGTAGAAGTCCGGGACATCATGACCCCCATCGTTTTATCGGTTGACGAGAAGACGCCGGTGCGCGACATTGCGAATATCATGATGCGCGAGCACCTGCACCGGATTTTTGTCACCAATGATTCAAAAATTACCGGCATCATAACGACTTACGATATGCTGAAAGTGATCTCGGATGAGGAACTCACGCAACGCTGCGCCGATAACGACTGAGCCACCAGAGAGGTAGCGCCACTTATGCCCAGAGCACCGCAAGCTCGCCGAAAGATGTACGTCCTCGACACCAACGTCCTGATCCACGACCCGAACGCCCTCCTCAACTTTGAAGAACACGATGTCATCATCCCGATGACGGTCCTCGAAGAACTCGACAGCCTCAAATCCGGCAAGCAAGCCGTGGCCGCTGACTGCCGTCAGGCCATCCGCAACATCGATAAGTTGCTGGGCGATGCCAGCCCGAAGGTGATCGAGAAAGGTGTTCCCATCGTGCGTGGCAAGAAGGCCGAACCCCTGGGCACTCTTTCGATCCTGATGAGCACCGGTGACAGTGGCAACAATTCGCTGCCAGAGCATCTGAACGACAACAAGATCATCAACACCCTGGCTGCTCTCCAGAACCGCCACAAGTCCCGGGACATTATCCTGGTGTCGAAAGACATTAACATGCGCCTCAAGGCAAGGGGCTTCGGCGTCGAAGCTCAGGACTACCACAACGACCAGTTGCTCGATGACATTGATCTTCTGCCCAAGGGCTACCGGGAATTCCCCAACTCCTTCTGGGACACCATCGAGAAAGTGGAGACTGTTCAGCGGGAGGGTTCGACCGAACATATCCTCAAGCGGGAAGGCGAGCTGGCGAAGCTGAACATCAATGAATTCGTCATCGATCAAATGGGTTTCGTCGGCAAGGTGGTGGACCTCTCCGACGACCAGTTGATCATCAAGGACCTGCACCAACACGACCTGATGAACGAGGAAGTCTGGGGCCTGGTTCCCCGGGACATCTATCAGGCCATGGCGCTGAACCTGCTCCTGGACCCGGACATCCACCTGGTCAACCTCACCGGCTCCGCCGGCTCGGGCAAAACCATCCTGGCGCTGGCTGCGTGTATCGAGATGACCGTGGCCAGCAAGCTCTACAAGCGCATTATTGCCACCCGCTCCACCCAGGGCCTCGACGAGGACATCGGGTTCCTGCCCGGAACTGAAGCCGAGAAAATGGAGCCCTGGCTGGGCGCCATCGTCGACAACCTGGAAGCCCTCCACGAGGACGACGAGAACATGACCGCCAGCGTCGACTACATCCTCAGCAAGGTGCCCCTGCACTTCAAATCCATGAATTACATCCGGGGCCGCAGCTTCCAGCACAGCCTGATCATTATCGATGAATCACAGAACCTGACGCCCCATCAGATCAAGACCATCATTACCCGGGCTGGCAACGGGTCAAAGGTGATCTGCCTCGGCAACCTTGCGCAGATCGATACGCCCTACCTGAGTGCCCTGAGTTCGGGCCTCACCTACATGACCGAACGATTCAAGCGCTTTCGACATGGCGCCCACATCCACCTGCAGGGTGTTCCCCGGTCGCTACTGGCAGAATTTGCCGAAGCCAATCTCTGACATTGGCGAGCATTTAAAGAACGAAAAAAAGGGGCAGAACCCGAGTTCTGCCCCTTTCTCACTTAATCAGTAATGCCTACACCCGATACCGACTGACCTGCTCTGACATCTCGGACGCCAGGTTCTTCAGCCGTTGAGTTGCATCTCCGGCCCGACGGGTTCCCTGCGCCGTCTGTTCGGTAATCGCGACGATCTCATGCACGTTCTGATTAATGGTCTCGGAAACGCTGGTCTGCTCTTCGGCTGCGCTGGCAATCTGTGTATTCATGTCCGTGATCGTTGCCACAGCCTGACCAATGCGCTGCAGCGCATCGTTGACCTGCCGGGTTTCTTCCACGGTCGCTTCGCTGCGCTCACTGATGGAAGCAATTACCTTGACCGCATTCCCTGCCCCAGACTGAAGCCGCTCAATCATATCCTGGATTTCCTGGGTGCTCTGCTGGGTCCGGCGAGCCAGCGTTCGAACTTCGTCAGCCACCACGGCAAAACCCCGACCGGCCTCGCCGGCCCGTGCCGCTTCGATCGCAGCGTTGAGGGCCAACAGGTTGGTCTGATCAGCAATTTCGCGAATGACCTCCAGTACGCTATCAATCCGGCGAGAGTCAGTGCCAAGCTGCTCGATAACCCGAGCGCCCTCTCCCACCTGCTCGGAGAGCCCGCCAATAACTTCGGTAGCCTGATGTACCAGGCCCTGGGCATCGCAAACCTGTCCATTGGCATGATCGGCGGCCGTGGAGGCTTCACTCGCGTTGCTCGCAACCTCCTGGGCAGCTGCGGTCATTTCGTTCATCGCCGTTGCCACCTGATCACTCTCGGATTTCTGTCGCTCGACGCCCTGCTCGGCTTCAGTCATGACCTGGTTCAAATCAGCCGTGGCCTCGTTCAGCGTGCGGGTAGACGACAGCACGCGTTCAACCAGTCCGTGCACCTGGTCGGCGAAACTGTTAAAGGCAGTCGCCAACTGTCCAAGCTCATCCTTGCCGGAAACGTCAAGACGACGGGTCAGGTCGCCATCGCCGCTGGCGATGTCATTCATTGCCGACACGGCCGATTTCAGGGGCCGAATGATGCTGCGGACCACGATCAGGGCAAGCAGGACGATCAGCGCCAATGCGACAAGTGAGGTGCTGACTGAGCCTATCACGGCGTCCTCGAGTGAAGTCCCCACCTGGCTTTCCATCGCCGCTACCTGGGCCTCAAGGCCGTCAATCCAGAAGCCGGTGCCGATCATCACACCCCACTTGGGCAGCATTTCCGCATAGCCCAGCTTGGGCGCTACTTGTCCGGTTTCGCTGTTTTTCCAACCATAAGGCACATAACCGCCGCCATTGCGCGCCGCCTTTACCAGCTCACGAATCAGGAAGGTTCCGTTGGGATCCTGGAAGTCCCAGAGATTTTTGCCTTCCAGAGACTGGTTGACGCCGTGCATCACATTGACACCCCGGGTGTCATACGCAAAAAAATAACCGGTGCTTCCCGAATCGTTAAAACGAAGCTGTCGCAGGATCTCCCACGCTTTCTCGCGCACCTCCGGATCGTCTGCGGACCCAGGCTGATTATAGAGATGCTCGATGGAAGACTTTGCAACGGCCAGATAATTCTGCAGTTCCTGGCGTTTACTCTCTTCCATATCGGAGGAGAAACCGGCAACGGCCTCTTCGCCAATAGCACTGGCCTGGTTAAGGTTGTAACTGGTCAGGAATGCCGTGAGCACAATCACCGGCACCAGGGCCAGCAACAGTACCCGTGTCTGGATGGTCAGGTTTTTCATGACTGGTAGTCTTTTTGGTTAAGTGATCAATTCGCCGGGCGATCCGGCATGGAAAAAGTCGCAAAGACTACGCAAAAACCGGGGGCAATATCATTGATGATACTGCGTAGTTTGTTTCCAGCCTGTAACCATGCCGGTAAATTTTTGTTGCTCATCAATCCTTGAACTGGGCTTTGTCCAACCCATGCTTGCGCATCTTGTCGTACAGGGTTTTCCGGGCAATACCGAGCTGGACCATGGTGTCCTTGATGCTGCCATGACTGGCATTCAGGGCGCTGATAATGGCAGAACGCTCGAAACCGTCCATCATTTCGGCGAGCGTCTGTCGACCCGCCACATTGGCCGTATCCGCAGGTTCGTTCTCATCCAGCGCTGCCGGCCCCAGCAGGACATAACGTTCAGCCAGGTTCCGAAGTTCGCGAACGTTGCCGGGCCATGAATGTTGCATCAGCCGGGCTGCCTGACCAGCATCAAGCGGTATGCTCTCCCGATCGTAACGGGCCGCGGCAATCAGCACGAAATGATGGAACAGCAGCGGGATGTCCTCTTTCCGCTCTCTCAACGGCGGGATGTCAACTTTGACCACATTCAGCCGGTAATAGAGATCAGGCCGGAATTCGCCGTCGTCACTGAGTTTTTTCAAATCTGCCTTGGTGGCGGCAATGATCCGGACATCCACCTCCTGAACCTGATTGCTGCCCAGACGCTCGACCCGTTGTTCTTCCAGCACCCGCAGGAGTTTCACCTGCAAGGGCACGGGCATACTCTCAACCTCATCCAGGAACAGGGTGCCCTTGTGGGCGTGCTCGATCTTGCCGATACGGCGCTTTTCAGCCCCGGTGAACGCCCCGGCCTCATGGCCAAACAACTCGCTTTCAATCAGGTTCTCGGGCACCGCGCCGCAGTTGATTGCTACAAAGTTGTGGGCACTGCGTCCACTGTTCTCATGAATGTATCGGGCCAGCGCATCCTTCCCGGACCCTGTTTCCCCGTGCAGAAGAATATTGGCCGAGATGTCGAGGATGGGATCAATGGTCGCCATGACCTTTTGCATCAACGGCGAATCCCCCAACATCCGTGGACCGGGTCTGGCCAGGTGCCGCAGCTGTGCTTTCAGTCTCCGGTTCTCGAGGGCGAGATGCCGTTTTTCCAGGGCATGGCGGAGCAGCTCTATCAGTTCATCATGATCAAACGGCTTCTCGATAAAATCATAAGCGCCCTGCTGCATGGCTGTTACCGCCGTGCTTATGTCGCCCTGCCCGGTAAGAATGATCACGGGAATGGTGTCATCGATAGCTCGAAGCCGGTCCAGCATCTCCAGGCCGTTCATCTCCGGCATGTTGTAGTCGCAGAGAACCACGCCGTCGTAGTCGGCGTTGATATGCCCCAGCGCCGATGGCGCATCTTCGAAGCAGCTGACCGGCAACTCCTCCAGGGTCAGTGTCTGGGCAATGGCCTGGCGGATGTGTGGATCGTCGTCCACAAAGATTACCGAGGGTTCTGTCATTCCATGGCCTCCCGCTTCTTGAGGGTTACGACGAATTCTGCGCCCGGCCCATCCCGGCGGTTACGACCGGTCAGGCTGCCACCCAGTGCATCCACAATCTGGCGAGATATGGAAAGTCCAAGACCCAGTCCCTGCTTGACCGATTTGGTGGTAAAAAAGGGCTCGAAAATCTGTTCGGTGTCGCCCTGCAATCCGGGCCCGTTATCGCGCACCAGGCATTTCCAGTGCTGCTCGGTTTCTTCTATATCAATCCGGATTTCCGGCCGTGCACCGCCCTCTACCGCCTGAACCGCATTCGCCATCAGGTTAACCATAACCTGCTCTATCCGTATCAGGTCACCGTGGCACATCACCGGCGAGTCCGGACGGTGCCACTGGATATCGATTTCCGAACTCGATTGCTGGGCAACGATAATCTTCAGGGATGCGTCAATCGGTTGCCGGAGATCCACCACCGCTGGCGGGCCTTCGGATTTGCGCGCAAAAACCTTGAACTGCCGGGTCAGCTCCGCCATCTTGTCACACAGCAGGATGATTTCTGACAGGTTAGCATCCACCATCTCCCCGGCACCTTTCTCAAGGAAGCGGCGGCTGTTTCGAGCATAGGTCTGAATGGCCGTCAGAGGCTGGTTCATTTCATGGTTGAGGCCCGCGGACATCTGGCCCAGCACCGCCAGTTTTGCAGCCTGGATCAGCTCCTGCTGTGTTTCCCGCAGCTCGGTTTGGGTGCGTTCTCGCTCCCGGATCTCCTCCACCAGTTTGCGATTGGAGTTCTCCAGGTCTGCGGTTCGCTCGGCCACGCTTCGCTCCAGCTGCTCGCCCCGAAGAGCCAGTTCAGCCTCGCGCCGGTAGCGCTCGCGCAGGTACAGCCAGGTCAACAGGCCGCCAAAGAACAGCGCTGCGCCACCGACCGCAAAACCCAACCGGGTCCAGACGACCGAGCGAGTGCTCACCATGACTTGAAGCGTCCAGTCCATCCTTGGCAGAGGCGTGCTTACGCTTAGATATTCCCGGGGTTTGCCACTGTCCTGGATGCGGACCGTTGCTGACTGCTCCAGAAGCCCCCATGGGGTTCCCAACGTTTTCAGTGCCATTGGCGTCAAATCACGGTCTGGATAACGCCGGCGGGAATACTCGTCGGGCACGGCATCGGCCATCCCCGAGAAATTGCGGTAGAGCCAGTCCTGCCTGCTCGCGAGAAAACTGATGCCATTATGATCAAGCACGACCATCTCCGCCTCTCGCAAGCCGGTAGGGCGATCCCATTGGGATTCCAGTTCATGAACCAGAACCTTCACGGCGACCACCCCGATAATCTCGCCGCCCTCGTCCCGAACCGGATGCGAGAAATACAGACCCCGCACGCCAGACATCAGGCCGAGGGCGAAATAGATCGCCGAATCGCCCGATTCCATCGCCTCATAGAAATACGGCCGGAAATTGAAATTCCGCCCGACAAAACTGTCTGGCTGCAGGTAGTTGTTGGCTGCGATCGTCAGGCCGCGAGTATCCATCAGGTAGACATCCGAACTGCCTACGATAGTGGCCATGCGCTGCATCTGTTCATTGGCCGCGAGAATAGCAGAGGGATTGTCAGGCGCCTCCAGCGCCCGCTGCAATAACGGATGCTCTGCCATCAGCTCGGGCACCGGGAGATATCGGTTCAGTTCGTTGGCCACCAACTGGCGATATCGGAAGGACTCCTCCAGGCTCTCCTGCTCCACCTGCCGGTATCCAACCCAGCCACCGAGCAGCCAGGCGGTCACCAGGGTCGCCACGAAAAGGAGAAAAACGCCAATACGGTAAGGCATAGGGTCCGGTTCCCGAAAAACCGCGGAAAGCCGCTAGAGTATAGCCAGGCCGGGTGCAGAACAACCGTGCGATGCTTCCACGGCACGGTTGTTCTGACGCAGCCAGCAAGCCCCCGTTACAGGGCGCCAGCTGTGGCAAGGCGAGTTTTACGCTGCTTCTGGATGACGAACGCCAGGACCGCCAGGGCAATACCGGTGAGATCCGTCCAGAGCCCTCCCTCGATCATCAGCAACGCGGCCGCAATCAGCAGGAGTCGCGTTATCCAGGACGCGGAAATGCTCGCAAACCAACCGAGCACGCCGCCAGAAAGCATGTAAACGCCAAAGGTTGCGGTTACCAGTGCCCTCGCGATCTCGAACCAGCCGGCTTCCATCAACAACGCGCCGTTGTAGAAGAACATGAAAGGCACGATGAATGCTGCGATGCCAATCCGGAACGAGGCCACGGAGGTTTCCATGGCATTGGCGCCCGATATGCCTGCAGCGGCATAGGAGGCCAGCGCAACCGGCGGTGTGATCGCGGAGACTACAGCGAAGTAGAACACGAAGAAGTGCGCCGTCAGCGGTTCAATACCCAACTGGACAAGGCCGGGCGCGACCACCGAGGCAGCTACCGCATAGGCCGCCGTGGTCGGCATCCCCATACCCAGTAGAATGGAAATGAACATGGCGAAGATCAGTGCCAGCAACTGGCTCGTGGCCGCAACGTCCAGCAACAGCACAGAGAAGCGCGCGCCCACTCCCGTCAGCGAAATCACGCCCACGATTACCCCGGCCGCTGCGCACACCACGATAATCTGGATCGCCATATAGGAAGCAATTTCCAGTGCCTGAAGGATATGCCGCAGACCCATCTTGTTGGGCGACAGCCAGCTCACGACCGCGGCAGAAACGGTCGCCAGGGTGCCGGCCCGGATCACCGAATAGCCCATGAACAAGGCAACAATCAGAATTATGATCGGCACGAACAGATAGCACTGCTTCATCATGGTTCTGAGCTTTGGCAGCTCGTCTTCACGCATGCCGCGCATGCCGGTCTTGGCGGCTTCAAAATCCACCATGAAGTAAACCGAGGCAAAATACAGGATCGCCGGAATGATCGCCGCAATGGCAATCTCGGTGTAGGGAATGCCGGTAATCTCCGCCATGATAAAGGCGCCGGCGCCCATGATCGGTGGCATGATCTGTCCACCGGTAGACGCGGCCGCCTCGACAGCGCCTGCGGATTGCTTGCTGTAGCCCACCTTCTTCATCAATGGAATCGTCAGGGAGCCGGTGGATACCACGTTGCCGGCACTGGTGCCGTTGATCATACCCATCAGGCCCGATGCAAAGATCGATACCTTGGCCGGGCCACCCCGGGAACGGCCGGCCGCCGCAAAGGCAAAGTTCACGAAGTAGTCACCCACCTTCGAGGACTGCAGGAAGGCGGCAAAAATGATGAACAGAATAATGTATGTCGAAGACACCGCCGTGGTCGGCCCAAGGATTCCGGCATCGGTATACACCTGACTGAAGAAACGCTGAACCGAAAGCCCCGGGTAACCGAGGAAACCTGGCAGGTAGGGTCCTGCGAAAACATAGGCCAGAAACACCAGACCGATGATCACCAGTGCCATCCCCGCCACGCGCCGGGTAAGTTCCATGATCAGGGCCGTGCCGGCAATGGCTGCAAACGAGATACCCACCGGCGCAAAGGAGGTGCCGGTCGACATCCGCATGGACGTGTTATAAACCACCAGGAAATAGGCGGCCACGGCCAGCGAGCAGACGATCAACACCAGGTCGGGCACACTGAATACCGATCGCTCGCGCTGATGAAACCAGCTCATGACAATGCCAACACCGGTCGCCGCCAGCAGCGGCCAGCCAAAGTGCCACACCTCCAGTTCGACCGGAATCCGCATGGCGCCGTTCTGAACCATCTGCCAGAACGAAAATGTCTGATACAACACATAGAGAGCCGGCAGCATGGCACCGGCACTGATCCAGGTTGTCCACCGGTGGCGTGCGCCGCCCTCTTCCGATGACACAAACCGGGCGCCGGCAAACAGAACGAAACCCAGCACCAGGGCACCGGCAATGTGCACAATCCGGAACGACCAGGTTTCCAGGGGCGCTATGTTCAGGGAATACAGGTGAAAGGTTGAATAGGCTATCGCCAGCAGCGCGACGAATTTCAGCAGGCCGCCTTCGAAAAGCCGGCGGTTGGCTTCGACCGGTTCCTCGTCCACGTTGTGCGCGAGTACATGGTCTTCGCCCACTTCAATGTCCGGAAGGTCTTTGGAATCTTGTTCGGTAGTCATGACACACCCTGCTTGCAGGCAAATCGGAGCCAGAACTCGGCTGGCCATACATTGCAGGAGGCTGCAGGGCAGCCTCCTGCTCGAGCACTGTTACTTGATCTGGCTGTCTTCGATCGGGTAACCATTCTCGTTGAACCAACGCGCAGCGCCCGGGTGCCAGGGCAGGACGTTGTTCTTTGTGTAGTTCTCGGGTACCGAGTTACGGGCCGCCTTGTGAATGGAGACCATCTTGTCGTTGTTCTCCATGGTCAGCTTGGTGATTTCATACACGAAGCTTTCAGATACATCACAGTTGACCATCGCGAAGTTCCACATGGATACCACGCGGGAAGGCGCATCCAGGGACTGGTAGGTGGACGCCGGAATGATGAACTCGGACACCGGGAAGTTGCTGATAATGGTCTCGGCCTCGGCATCGTTCATACCGATGATGTTCACGTCGGTTTGCACTTCCAGCTGGCTGACCGCAGGAATGGGAATACCGGCGGCGAAGGCAACCACATCAATCAGTCCATCCTGAAGCTGACCGCCCAGATCAGACCAGCTGCCGTTGCGGCGTTCGAAGTTCACACCCAGGGTCTCCATCATGCGCGGAAAGTAGGTGTCCGAGGTGGAGCCCGCCGGACCAAAACCGATCGTGGCGCCATCAGGGATATCGGCGATGGAAGTAATGCCAGAGCTGGATAGCGCGGTCACCGAGAACGGTGTTTCGTACATCGGGAACATGGCGCAGACGTTGTCCATCTTCATGCCCGGCGCAAGCGGGCTGTTACCGTCCATGGATTCCCGAGCCGGGCCCATGGTGGTCAGGCCAAACTTCAGGTCGCCGGTGTGCACCAGCGCCATATTCTGAACCGGTCCGCCGGTGATCTCGGCACCACCGGAAACGCCCAGGTTTTCAGCCACAAAGTTCGCCCAACCGGAACCGTAGGCAAAATAGGTTCCACCCTGACTGGCGGTACCAACGGTGAAGTTGCTTGGCCAGTCCGAACGATCCTGGGCTGTTGCGGGGGTTGCGACTGCGAAGGTGGAGGCAAAGGCCACCGCCATTACGGCTTGGGTTTTCATAAGGAATGCTCCCGATTCATTTTGTTTGTTGGGTGCTCAACGAAGCTCTAACAGCTCCGGTGGGTAACCCAATCAGCAAGGAGCAGACCAGATCTCGATTAATTCGGAAAAACAGGGCCTTACTAGAATCAGAGCAAGGTCAGGCGCTGGAAAATGGGTGGAAATCCACCCATCGGAAAGAGCAGATGGGTGAATCCCGACACGTAGGGCGTTTCGGGTTCTGGCTACCAGCGACCCTGAAGAGTCGCCACAATACGACGACTACCGGCTCGATCCCGATGCTCACAGAGATAAAGTCCCTGCCAGGTTCCAAGTGCCAGGCGACCATGGCTGACCGGGAGGGTCAGCGAGGGGCCGATCAGGATGCTTTTGATATGAGCCGGCATGTCGTCGGGCCCTTCCATAACGTGCTCATAGTGCGGCGCATTCTCCGGCACCATGACGTTGAAATGGCGTTCCAGGTCGCCCCGCACATCCGGATCGGCGTTCTCGTTCACCGCCAGCGAAGCGGAGGTATGCTGGATGAACAAGTGCAGCAAGCCGACTTCGCAGTTGGTCAGGTCCGGCGCCTGGGCAAGGATTTCATTGGTGACCAGATGAAAACCCCGCGGCAGCGGCGCCAACTCGATAAACGACTGATCCCAGATCATGACAGCCCTCTCGATTATTTCTGCCGGTCATCCCAGGGGTGCACGGGAACCACATCGTCGCCGACATCGCCCTCGTAGCTGCTGCGGAAATAATCCATCGCTTTTTCCGCCTCGCTGAGCTCGTCAAATCGGGCGACGTGGTAGATTGCCTCACCCTCGTTCACCAGTGGCAGATTATTCACGCAGATCACGATACCTGAGCAGGGTGACACCACCGCGGTTTCCGATTCGCCGAAGGGATCCGCCACCATGGCCAGCCTCTGGCCTTTGCGAACCTTCTGGCCCAGCCGGGCGACAGGCCTCATGATCCCATCGATATCCGCCCGCACCCATTGGGAATTGGCCGCGGTTTCAGACCGTTTTCTCGGTGCCTTGGGCCCCTTCTTCGCCGGGATCATTTCGAGTTCACGCATCACCCGGATAACCCCTTTCACACCGCTGCCGATCACCACGTCATCAAATCGCAGAGCTTCTCCGCCTTCGAAGGTGATCACCGGAATGTCCTGTGAATCAGCGTAGGCCCGGAGGCTTCCCTCTCGGAGCCCCGAATTGATTATGATCGGGGCACCAAAGGCCTCGGCCATGCGCACGGTTTCCGGATTTTTCAGCTCGGCACGGATTTGCGGCAGGTTGAATCGATGAACTGCACCCGTGTGCAAATCGATAATGTGGGTCACCCGCTCCATAATCTGGGTGCGCAGCAGGTAGGCAATACGCCCGCCCAGGGAGCCACTTTCACTGCCGGGAAAACAGCGGTTCAGATCCCGCCGGTCAGGCAGGTATCGGGTGCGCTGCACGAACCCGAAAATGTTCACGATAGGCACCGCAACCAACGTGCCCCGAAGGTGCCTCAACGCCGAATTGGTGAGCACCCGACGAACGATCTCAACACCGTTGATCTCGTCACCGTGAATGGCACCACACACCATCAATACCGGGCCACTTCGCCGGCCGTGCACAACCTCAACGGGAATGTGCAGCGGCGTATGGGTGTACAGCTTGGCGACCGGAACTTCCACGGTTTGCCGGGTTCCGGCCTTTACCTGGGTCCCGGCAATTTCATAGGGGGCACGAGCCATGCTTTAGCCTCTCCCCTTGGTCCGGGTCTTCCAGGGCTTCTGATTCTTTTCGGTCCAGTTAATGATCATGCCGGCAACGTTCTTGCCGGTGGCGTTCTCGATGCCCTCAAGGCCAGGCGACGAATTCACCTCCATTACCAGAGGCCCCCTGCTGGAGCGGAGCAGGTCAACACCGGCAACGTTCAGACCCATGGCTTTGGCGGCCTTGATGGCCGTGCTGCGCTCTTGGGGGGTGATGCGTATGAGGGAGGCAGTGCCGCCCCGGTGCAGGTTCGAACGGAATTCGCCTTCGGCACCCTGACGCTTCATGGCCGCGATCACCTTGTCGCCGATCACAAAGCAACGGATATCGGCACCGCCGGCTTCCTTGATGAATTCCTGCACGAGAATATCCGCTTTCAGGCCCATGAAGGCTTCAATAACACTCTCCGCGGCCTTGCGGGTTTCTGCCAGCACCACGCCGATGCCCTGGGTACCCTGCAGCAGCTTGATCACCACCGGCGCCCCGCCCACCATCTGAAGCAACTCCGGAACGTTGTCCGGCTTGTTCGCGAAACCGGTAATCGGCATTCCCACACCCTTACGGGCCAGCAGTTGCAGCGAGCGGAGCTTATCCCGGGAACGGCTGATAGCCACTGATTCATTCACCGGAAACACGCCCATCATCTCGAACTGGCGCAATACTGCCGTTCCGTAAAACGTCACCGATGCACCGATCCGCGGAATCACCACATCGAAATCCTCAAGGACCTCCTCGTGGTAGTGGATCTGTGGATTGGCCGAGGTGATATTCATCGAACAGTGAAGGCAGTCAATCACCTTCACTTCGTGGCCACGATTAATGCCCTCTTCCACCAGACGGCGGGTCGAGTAGAGGTGACGGTTTCGTGACAGTACCGCTATTTTCATTTTTCAGTCCTTAAGGCCGGCTCGCCGGCAAGATAGGAAGCTTCGGGATAGATCACTGAGCGCCCTGACATAGCGGTACGGCCAAGCAACATCCGGAACCGCATGGAATCTCGGTTGGTCAATGTCATTTCAATGGGCCATTTCTGGCCGCCAATCAGCAGCGTGGTCTCGATGACCAGGCGCATTTCCTTGTGGCCGCCGGAATCAGACACGTTCCGCTCATCCAGCACCCTGGCGTCACACTCCACCACCTGGTGAAGATCGTTCTGTACCGGATGAACCCAGAAGCGCACGCGCCGTTCACCGTTTTCCGTGTAGGGTTCAGTGCGGAACGTGTGGAGACAGGAAGTTCTGGCTCCGGTATCGATTTTCGCCTTGATACGGCTGATATCCAGGTCCGGCAGCGCCACCCATTCCCGCCAGCCAAGACTCATCTTACTCTCGGCGGGGGTCGGTGGGATGGTTTTGATAACTTCAGCTGTCTTTGTCGACATCCGGGAGATCCTTTTCAGTGATTTTTTCCGGCCCCAACAGCTGAACACGGAACGGCTCTGAATGGCTACCCGCATAAACGCTGGTGTGGGGGAACGGAATTTCAATGCCTTCCCGATCCAGGGTTTTCTTGATCGCGACCATCATGCCGCTTCTCCCTTCAAGCACCTTTTCCTTCGGCACCCAGTAAGAGAACTGCAGATCGACCGAGGATGGGCCAAACGCTGTCACCAAAGTGAAGGGCTTGGGTTCTTCGAGACAGACCGGATTCTTTTCTGCCAGATTCAGAAGCAGACTTTCCACCCGCTCTACATCTTCAGCGTAGGCAATCCCCACCGTCAGGTCGAGCCGGCGTATCGGAAACCGGGAACGGTTGACCACCCTTGTCTTGATCAGGGTTTCATTGGGAATCCGCACGTACAGGTTGTCCGGCGTGCGTAACTTCACGCTCAGCATATCAATGCCGACGACTTCCCCGATGGTCGCGTCTACCTCAATGAAGTCACCGATTTCAAAGGGTTTTTCCACCAGCAGAAACAGGCCGCTGATCATGTTCGACGCCGAGGTCTGAGAAGCAAAACCAATGGCAACGGTGAGGATACCGGCAGCGCCGAGCACCACATCCAGAGAGAACCCGGCCTCCCGCAGGGCCGCCACAAAAAACAGCACCACGATGACGTAAAACACCAGCCGCCGAACCATGACGGTATGATGGCGGGAGGTGCGCTGCGCCATGAAACGGCCGACACTGCGGGCCGCCAGAGACCCGAGGAACAGCCCCAACACAACAAGAAAGGCGGAACTGATCCACTGCCCCCAGGCAATATCGGTAAAAAACTGCATTACGCCTGTTTGCATTGTTTCCAGCAAAGCGTCGACTCCATCAGATCCGTTTCAGCCAAACATCCGGTCAAACGCCCGGACAAGCCGGCCGCGGGCCATTTTTTCACGAGCATCCGCCACCGGCCGGCAGGTGCCCGCTGCGGCCAGCAACGACTGTTCCACATGCAGACTCGCTGAATTCATGTCGGTCTCAACTTCAACGGTTACCCCCGGCGTCCAGAGCTGGCCCCGATCGTTCTGGTGCAATGACAGCAACGGCGTGGGCAGACTGAAGCGCTCAAGCAGCAGGGGCTCATCCCGCCGGTTGATCAGCGTCACCGGCGTGACGGCTCGCCAGGGGCGTTTCGGCACCGCCTCAAGCACAAGACGGGCAAAACTATGAGAGGTATAACAAAGCTCGCCCTCCATGGTATTTCTGCCCACCCAGGTCATCGAAGGCGACGCCAGGGGAATTTCCGTCAACACGGTTTGCTTGTCGCCGGCACAGACCTTCATCCAGACCAGCGTGCCCACGTAGATTGTGCAACGGCCGCCGGCGGGAATCGTCAGGGGCTGGAAAGGACGAATCACGGTAGGCATGTTTGCGAGTGCCGGCAGGAATGTCACGGTCGACGACTGGTTTTCCCGAATGAAACGCTGCAGCGGCACAGACGCCGAAGGCAGAGTGTGGCCGATGGTTTCTGTCCAGCTGGCCGGATCCGTATCCAGTTCCAGCGTTTCTGAACGAATCTGCCATTCCTGGTCCAACAGAGTCACCCACAAACGAATATGACCCAGTTGATGATGCTGGGTCTGGCCGGAAGCCAGTGAATAAGGCTGGGCCCAAACGCCGTCACGGCGACCTTCGCTGTTGTTCTCCATTCCTGCCACAGAACTCCTTGAGGATCGGCCGGCTGAATTGCTGTAAAAGTATCCTAACTATAATCCAATCAGCCAGCCCGGGCGAATATCCAAGTTGGTGATTTTATTGATACACCGGGCTGTAATTACACTTACATCAATCCCTCAGACAACTATGGATTACGGATGACACAACTGGTCTGGTTCCGAAACGATCTCCGGGTTGCCGACAACCCCGCCCTCACAGCCGCCTGCGAAAGCAGCGAAGAGGTGCGAGCCTGTTTTATTCTCACCCCGGACCAATGGCAGGAACACGATTGGTCGCCGGCCCGGGTGCAATTCGTCGTCGCCCACGCCAACGCCCTGGCCGAAGAGCTGGCCAAGCTGGGTATACCGCTGTCCTTTATTCAGGCAAAACGCTTCGACGACAGCCTTGGCAAACTCGAGAGCCACTGCGAAGAGCACGGGGTGACAGCGCTGCACTTTAACGAGGAGTACGGCGTTAACGAGCGCAAGCGCGACAAGGCGTTGAAACACCGCTTTGATCAACTCGGCATTGCCGTTCGCAAATACCGCGACCAGACAGTTGCACCAGTAGGCGAGATCCTCACCCAACAGAATGACCCCTACTCCGTATTCACACCGTTTTCGAGACGCTGGCGCAGCTGGATAGAAGAAACCCATCCGGGTCTCTTCCCAACGCCCAAAGCCAGGGGTAACGCCGTAAGCCCGGAACAGATTGACTCCATACCCGAAGCCTTTCGAGACGCCCCCGAGCCCCTCGTTGCAACCGGTGAAGATGCCGCCCACGACCAGCTCGAGCGCTTCCTCGAAAAACGCGGCGGTGCGTACAAGGAAAAGCGTGACTTCCCCGCCATCGATGGCACCAGCCAGATATCCCCTTATCTCGCCAACGGTGTTCTCTCTGGCCGGCAATGCCTGATAGCCGGCCGACAGGCGCAGGGCGCCGGCGGCAACCAGGAAGGCCTGGGAACCTGGATCACCGAAATCGCCTGGCGGGATTTCTACATCAACATCCTGTACCACTTCCCCAGAGTGAGCATGCACCGCGCCTTCAAACCGGAAACCGAAACTCTTGAGTGGAATACCCCGGGCGACAGGTTCGAAGCCTGGAAAACCGGCAACACCGGCGTCCCCATCGTCGACGCCGCCATGCGCCAACTCAACCGGACCGGCTGGATGCACAACCGCCTACGCATGATCACCGCCATGTACCTCACCAAAAACCTGTTCATCGACTGGCGCCTGGGCGAAGCCTACTTCATGTCAAAACTGATCGACGGCTTCCTGGCCTCCAACAACGGCGGCTGGCAGTGGAGCGCCTCCACCGGCACAGACGCCGCCCCCTACTTCCGGGTCTTTAACCCGGTCACCCAGAGCGAACGTTTCGACCCCAAAGGCGACTTTATCCGGGAGTGGATTCCTGAACTGGCCAAACTGGACAGCAAACGGATTCATGATCCGGGGGCGAAAGGTGGTGTTATTCCGAAAGGATATCCACGGCAGATCGTTGATCTCAAAGAGAGCAGGAAAGAGGCGATCGCAAAATTTCAGGAATTGAAAAACTGAGGTACACAACGAGGCAGGCTACTCCGAGGCTCTGACGCAGTGCCGGGGATGGCCTTCCCAAAACTGTGCGGAGCCATGGATGGCGGAGCCCAAGCGCCACAGGGATGTGCCGCAAGGAGCGTGTTTTGGGAAGGCCATCCCCGGCACTGCAGCCCGAAAGCTCCCAAGCCCGCCGGCACCAAAGTCAGCCAGAACAGACCGGGCAATCAGGGTCCCGAGCCAGCTTCATCTCCCGCCACTGCATCTCCCAGGCATCCAGAATCAGCAATCGCCCCACCAGAGGAGAGCCAACCCCGGAAATCATCTTGATGGCCTCCATGGCCTGAGTCGCCCCGATCATCCCGACCAGAGGCGCAATCACGCCCGCCTCGGAACAGGTCAGATCCTCATTGCCCTGTTCCGGATAAAGACAATGGTAACAGGGGCTTTCCTCCCGCCGGCTGTCGTAAACCGAAACCTGTCCCTCGCCCCGAATAGCCGCACCGGACACCAGCGGCACTTTCGACGCCACACAGGCACGGTTCAGCGCAAACCGGGTGTTGAAGTTATCCGTGCAATCCACCACCAGGGTTGCCTCCGCGACCTTCCGCGTCAGAGCCTCACCTTCGAGGCGCTGATTCAGGGCGATAACGGACACCAGCGGGTTGATCCGACGCATCCGATCGGCAAGGCTTTCCGCTTTGGATTCACCCAGCTGCGAGGTTTCAAAACCGATCTGGCGCTGAAGGTTGGCCAGTTCGATATTATCGTCATCCACCAGGGTCAGGGTCCCGACACCTGCGGCGCCCAGATACAAAGCGACAGGACACCCCAGGCCGCCGGCACCGATCACAAGAACCCTGGCCGACTGCAGCTTTTCCTGGCCGGCAATATCGAACCGGGGCATCAGGATCTGCCGGCTGTAGCGCAATAATTCGTCGTCACTGAGCATCTGCATCTCCACTTTTAGGCACCCGAAGACCATTGTCCGAGTGTCATCCGATCCCGGTTGCCATAATCCTGCCGGGTCTCAACGGCTTTAAACCCGCGAGTGTGAAACAACTGTGCCACGGCCTCTGCCTGATCGAAACCATGCTCAACCAGAAGCCAGCCGCCTTCAACCAGCCAGTCCGGCGCCTGGCTGATAATCAGCCGCAGATCATCCAGGCCATCGCTCCCGGATACCAGGGCCGAGGCAGGTTCGAATCGAACGTCCCCTTCCTCAAGGTGGCGGTCGCTATCGGGGATATAGGGTGGATTGGAGACAATCAGATCAAACCTCTCTGGCTCCAGCCCCAAAAACCAGGAACTCTGGACCACGGAAAGGTTCAGGCCAAGGGCAACGGCGTTTTCACGGGCCAGTGCCACTGCCTCGGGCTCGGCATCACAGGCAGATATTCGCCAGCCCACGTGCTCACTGGCGAGAGCCAAGGCAATGGCGCCCGTCCCTGTTCCCAGATCCAGCACACTGGCTTGCGGTGGTAGCGGCAAAGCAAGAGCAACTTCCACCAGGCATTCGGTATCCGGTCTTGGAATCAGGGTGGAGGCACTGACTTTCAGCGGCAGTGACCAGAATTCCTGATGCCCCAACAAATGTGCCACAGGCCTGCCGGCCACGCGCTCCTGCACAAGCGCCTCAAAGGCCTCAGCGTGAGCATTGGTCACTTCCCGCTCCGGCCAGGCCCGGAAACTGGTTCGGCTAAGCCCCGTAATGTTGCTAAGCAGCAGCTCGGCATCCAGCCTCGGCGAATCACTTTCAATTCGGCTGGATGCCTCCTTCAGAAGGGCTTCGCAGGTCAGTGAGGGTTTACTGGTCATCGGCGAGAGAGGCGAGCAGCTCGGCCTGGTGCTCCTGCTGCAGAGGCACGACGACGGCGTCCAGGTCACCGGCAATGACTTCGTCGAGCTTGTAAAGGGTGAGGTTGATCCGATGATCCGTCACCCGCCCCTGGGGAAAGTTGTACGTACGGATCCGTTCGGACCGGTCGCCACTGCCCACCAGGCTCTTGCGGGTCTCGGCCATGGACTTTTGCTGCCGCTCGGTCTCGGCATTCTGAAGCCGAGAGGCCAGCAGGCTCAACGCCTTGGCGCGGTTCTTGTGCTGGGAACGCTCTTCCTGGCATTCCACCACAATGCCCGTTGGCAAATGCGTTATCCGGATCGCCGAATCGGTCTTGTTCACGTGCTGGCCGCCAGCACCTGACGCACGAAACGTGTCTACCCGCAGATCCGCCTTGTTGAGCTCGATGGCCTCGGCCTCATCGGCCTCGGGCATCACCGCCACAGTACAGGCGGAGGTATGGATCCGGCCCTGGGATTCGGTTTCCGGAACACGCTGCACCCGGTGAGCACCAGACTCGAATTTCAGGGCACCATACACTCCGTCACCGGCCACGCGCGCAATCAGTTCCTTGAAGCCGCCGTGCTCGCCTTCGCTCTCGCTCAGGACCTCCACTTGCCAGCGCCGGCGCTCGGCATAGCGCAGATACATCCGGAACAGGTCGCCGGCAAAAATGGCAGCTTCGTCACCACCGGTGCCGGCGCGAATCTCCAGAAATACGTTCTTGCCGTCGTTCGGGTCTTTCGGCAGCATCAGGCGCTGGAGCTCTTCATCGAGCTCCTCGCTCTTCTGCTCGGCAAGTTGCAGTTCTTCCTCGGCCATCTCCCGCATGTCGGCGTCGCCGTCTTTCGCCAGTTCGCGCGCAGCCTCGATGTCATCCAGAGAGTGCTGCCAGGCCTGGAAACAATGAACAATGGGCTCAATCTCGGCGAACTCCCGAGAGAGGTCCCGGAACTTGTCCTGCTGGGAGATAATGGAAGAATCACTAAGCAATGCGCTGACTTCCTCGAAGCGGTCAGAAAGCTGCTCGAGGCGGGATTGGATCGATGGCTTCATAGTTTTTCCGGGGTTGTCGTCGTGTCCGCGTCCAGTGCATCCAGCTGGTGCAACTCACGCAGCCACTCTGTCACCTCGGTGCGACCTTCTGTGGTGGCCTTGCGAACCTGCACAGAGGGCTCGTGCAGGAGTTTGTTGGTGAGGCCGCGTGCCATACTGCGCAGCACGGTTTCAGGATCTGTGCCATTGCGCAGGGCGCGCAGGGCTTTCTCGGTCTCCGCATCGCGCAGCACTTCGGCACGCTGACGGAACTGCTTGAGCGTGGACACCGCATCCAGCGCCCTTAGCTGGTTCAGAAAATCCTGAACCCCGGACGCCACCAGATTCTCGGCCTCCCGGGCCGCACCCTCACGAGAGCGGATATTTTCTTCGATAACCTGGCGCAGGTCGTCCACCGTGTAGAGATACACGTCATCCAGCGAGGCCACCTCCGGCTCAATATCCCGGGGCACGGCAATATCCACCATGAAATAGGGGCGGTGTTTGCGTTTCTTCAGGGCTCGCTCAACGGCACCTTTACCAAGGATCGGCAATGGGCTTGCCGTTGAAGAAATAATAATGTCGACATCGGCAAGATGTTCCGGAATCTCGGACAGCACAATGCCCTTGCCACCACGGGATTCTGCCAGTGCCTGTGCCCGCTCAAGGGTACGGTTGGCCACCAGGAAGTCTTTCACGCCGGCATCCGCAAGGTGCCGGGCCACCAGTTCGATGGTTTTGCCGGCACCGATCAACAGGGCCTTGTTGCGGGACATGTCGGCAAATATGTGGTGCGCCATGCTCACCGCGGCATAGGCAACAGAAACGGGATTTTCACCGATGGCAGTCTGGGTCCGCACTCGTTTGGCGACCGAGAAGGTATGTTCAAACAATCGGGAGAGGAACGAGCCGCTGGCGCCGTGTTCCCTGGCCAGCGAATAGGCATCCTTCAATTGCCCGAGGATCTGTGGCTCGCCAAGCACCATGGAGTCCAGGCCGGCGGCCACTCGCATCATGTGCCTGACGGCATCGCCATCGCGGTGCACGTACAGCGCTTCTTCCAGTTCCGCGGCGTCCATTCCATGGAAGCCGGCCATCCAGCGAAGCACCATGGGTGCGCAGTCATCATCGCCGGCCAGGTACAGCTCGGTCCGGTTACAGGTAGACAGTATCGCCGCCTCGGTGGCGCCTGACGTCGCACGCAGCTCGGCGAACGCCTCCGCCATACGCTCGGGCGTAAACGCCACTCGCTCCCGTAGTTCTACGGGGGCCGTGCGATGATTGATTCCCAGCGTTACCAGTGCCATTTCGTGGTTGTACAACCTTTTGCCGATGAGCGGTTTAGATACGCGCAATTACTGGACATTTTAACGGCCAGCGGCCTGAGCTGCCACCCAAAACCACCGCAGCTTCGGCAAGTGCGGACAGGTTGGGCAAGATCAGGTGCTTATGCCATTATAGGGATTCGGCTGAGGCCGCGACCCGATCTACCTCAATTCCGGGGCTGGAGCGTGGTTATTTCAGATGCGTTTTCGACAGATCATGGGAAGTTGCATGCACAAATCCGTACCGTTTCTGTTTACCTGCCTGCTTGGCCTCACGCTGGCAGGTTGTGCCAGCCTCACCGGCACAGAGGAAGCGCCTGCCAAGAGCGAAACCGTCGCCGCTGGGGAAAAGACAGAACCACAACCGCCGGTTGAATACGCCGATTTTGAGCCCGAAACCCTCTATTTGCTTCTATCTGCCGAAATTGCAGCCCAGCGCGGACGCTATGACATTACCCTGGTTAACTACCTTAAGGCTGCCAAACAGTCCCGAGACCAGGTGGTGATCGAGCGGGCGATGCGAATCGCCCAATCCCTGAACGGCGATAACGCCCAGAAACAGCTCGCCGAGCTGTGGCTGGACATCGACCCGGATAATCTCCAGGCCCACCGGATTTCTGCGATCCAGGCCGTAAAGGGAAACGACCTCCAAACTGCCATCCATCACATGGAACGGATCATGGATCAGGGCGGTGATGCTGACTTCGACAGCCTTGCCGCTATGGCAGCCAATCTGCCGCCAGAGCAACAGCAGGAACTGCTCGCCCTTTATAATGAGATGTCGGACCGCCACCCCGACACCCCGGAACTGGAATACAGCATTGCGCTCCTGTTGAAAGTAACCGGGCAGCCACAGCAAGCCCTGGACAGGCTCGAACCACTGCTGCAGGAAAACGCAAACTTCCAGCCGGCTATCATTCTCAAGGGCGACCTGCTCTACCAGACCGGTCAGAAAAGCAGCGCCCTGGATTACCTGCTGACCAACACCCGCCGCTTTCCGGGCAACCGACAGATGGGCACCCTTTACGGCCGCATGCTTATAAATGAAGGTGAATTGCAGGCTGCCCAGGATGAATTCAATCGCCTCGTAAAGCGGTACCCGGACACGCCGGGCCTGCGACTCTCTCATGCACTGGTCGCTCTTGAAAATGGGCAGACCGACCTGGCCCGGCAAGAACTGACACAACTGGCCGAACAGGGCCACCATACCAGCGAAGCCAACTACTACCTGGGCCGCATTGAAGACCAGGCAAGCAATACCGAGCAGGCCATTGGCTATTACCAGAGCGTGGAACAGGGCAATTACTACTTCCCGGCCCTGGCCCGCGCCAGCTCTCTGCTGGCCGAGAATGGACAGCTTGAGGACGCCATTGACCGCATTCGCAGGCTGCGCGAAGCCAATCCCCGCCAGGCAGAGAACTTCTGGCTGCTGGAGGTGAACCTGCTGCTGGATCAGGAACAACAACAGCAGGCCCTGAGCACCGCCACGGAAGCCCTGGAAGAACATCCGGACAATATCGAGATCCGGTACGCCCGGGCCATGCTCTACGATGGCATCGGACGGCCTGCCGACGCCGAAGCCGACCTGAAGCAGATTATCGAACAGGAACCGGAAAACGCCGTTGCCCTGAATGCCCTGGGCTACATCCTGACCACTCGGACAGACAGACTCAGAGAAGCCCGCGGCTATATCGAGAAAGCTCTGCGGCTGGACCCGAACAATCCGGCCATTCTCGATAGCATGGGCTGGGTCCTGTTCCTCGAAGGCCAGCTCGAGCCGGCGCTAGAGTACCTCTCCCGTGCCTGGGCCGCCTTCCCCGATCCGGAAGTTGCCGCTCACTATGGTGAGGCGCTATGGATGAACGGAGCCGAAGAACAGGCCAGAATCATCTGGCAGGAAGGCCTCGAACAGGACAGCAATCACGAAGTGCTCAGAGAAACCATCGATCGGCTGACCAATGGTGGTGACACCGAATGAGACTGGCGCGAATTCTGGCCGCACTGACGATGCTTGCCACCCTCGGCGCCTGCACTACGATCCAGATCGATCCATTGCCGGAGGGCATGACAGACCAGCCTCCGGCTGACTGGACCACTCGCGCAGTCAATCTCGACAAACTCGACCACTGGAAGCTGTCCGGGAAGCTGGCCGTACGCCAGCCATCCGACAGCGGAAGCGCCATCATCAATCACTGGATTCAGGATGGCGAAGCCTACGATCTTGCCCTCTCCTCATCGTTCCTCGGTATGGGCAGCACAACACTCAAAGGGGTTCCCGGGTTTATCGAGTTGACCCTGCCGAGCGGCGAAACTTACCGCTCGGGCGAACCGGAAGCGCTGGTCGAGGCGGCCACGGGCTGGCAGCTGCCACTGGAGAATCTGACCTGGTGGATTCGGGGCCTGCCATCCCCCGCCAGCGACTATCGCCTGCTGTTTGATAATCAGGGCACCCTGGCCATAATCCGCCAGAACGGCTGGGAAATCCGCTACGACCGCTGGCAGGCCTTCCTCTCTGCTTACCCTGCGCTGCCCGCCCGGATTACCGCGCTCAAGGACGACAAGCGGGTGCGCCTGGTGGTCAGCGACTGGCAGGAGCAGCC
This sequence comes from Marinobacter manganoxydans MnI7-9, assembly GCF_000235625.1. Taxonomy (GTDB): domain Bacteria; phylum Pseudomonadota; class Gammaproteobacteria; order Pseudomonadales; family Oleiphilaceae; genus Marinobacter; species Marinobacter manganoxydans. The sequence continues at coordinate 253,660 of NZ_AGTR01000084.1, forward strand.
CGAGTGATACCTGACCTGATACTGCCCTCACCGGCCAAGCTGAACCTGTTCCTGCACATTGTCGGGCGCAGGGATGATGGCTATCACGAGCTTCAGACACTGTTCCAGTTTCTGGACTACGGCGACGAACTGAGCTTCACCCTGACACCCGGCGAGCCGGGGGTGAGGCTCGCGGAGCCTGTTCCTGGTGTCGACGACGAGGACAATCTCATCGTGCGCGCGGCCAGAGCACTCCTTGAGAGAGTTGGAGGCGACTTGCCCGGGGTCACCATTGGCATCACCAAACGGCTGCCCATGGGCGGCGGCCTGGGCGGCGGCAGCTCCAATGCTGCAACCACTCTGCTGGGCCTGAACCATCTCTGGCAGCTCGACTTGAGCACCGATGAGCTTGCCGGAATCGGCCTCGGCCTGGGCGCCGATGTTCCGGTATTTGTCCGGGGCCATGCCGCCTTTGGCGAGGGAGTTGGTGAAACACTGACCAACACAAATCCGCCGGAAGACTGGTTCGTTGTCCTCAAGCCCGGCTGCAACATAAACACTGGCAAGATTTTTTCCGAGCAAGGGTTGACAAGGAACACCCCGAGAATCAAAATAGCGCCCGCTTTTGAGGGAGACGCCTCGAGGTACCGAAACGACTGTGAGGATGTAGTTCGAAAACTGTATCCTGAGGTTAACCAGAGCCTGGAATGGCTTTCACAATTCGGACCTGCAAGATTAACCGGAACCGGGGCTTGCATATTTGGACGTTTCCCGACAGAATCCGCAGCCCGGATCATCTGGGAAAGCAAACCCTCCGGCGTCACTGGGTTCGTAGCTAAAGGGGTGAACAAATCACCTCTACACAAAAAGCTAACAGAGCTGAAATGATGCCAAAAAAGCACGATACTGGGGTGTCGCCAAGTGGTAAGGCAACGGGTTTTGATCCCGTCATGCGCAGGTTCGAATCCTGCCACCCCAGCCACCTTTCTCCCGCTTCTTCTGAATCAAACGCCGATACTGAGAAGGATGCCGTCGTGTCCAAACTGATGATCTTCGCTGGCAACGCCAACCCTGAACTGGCTCAGGCGATTGCCCGCAAACTCCACATTCCCATGGGTCAGGCCACTGTAGGCCGTTTCAGCGACGGGGAAACCACCGTCGAGATCAATGAGAATGTCCGCGGCCATGATGTGTTCATCATCCAGCCGACCTGCTACCCCACCAACGATAACCTGATGGAACTGATCGTGATGGCCGACGCACTTCGCCGTGCTTCCGCTACACGGGTCACCGCCGTTATCCCCTATTACGGATACGCGCGCCAGGATCGCCGGGTACGCTCTACCCGTGTGGCCATCAGCGCCAAGGTGGTCGCAGACATGATTTCCAGCATCGGCGTTGACCGGGTTCTGACCGTCGACCTGCACGCCGACCAGATCCAGGGCTTCTTCGATATTCCGGTGGACAACATCTACGCCACACCGGTCATGCTCGAAGACATCTTCAAGCAGCGTTTCGAGAACTTTGTCGTGGTATCTCCGGACGTTGGCGGCGTGGTTCGCGCCCGTGCCGTGGCCAAGCGCCTGGACGACGCCGACCTTGCCATCATCGACAAGCGTCGCCCGAAAGCGAACGTGTCCCAGGTGATGCACATCATCGGTGATGTCAAAGACAAGACCTGCATCCTGGTGGACGACATCATCGATACCGCCGGCACGCTGTGCAAAGCGGCCAACGCCCTGAAAGAACACGGCGCGGCCCGCGTGGTTGCCTACATCACCCACCCGGTTCTCTCCGGCCCGGCCATTGATAACATCAATGCCTCACAGCTGGACGAACTTGTGGTCTGCGATACCATCCCGCTGGGTGACAAAGCGCATAATTGTGATAGAATCCGCGTCCTCGGAATGGCCGGGCTGCTTGCGGAGTCGATTCGTCGCGTGAGCAACGAAGAGTCCATCAGCGCCATGTTCGAGAATGCCTGAGTGACCTTTCGGTCGTAATATCAAGGCATTACAAGCAGTTACCGGGTCGGGAGCCTACACAGGCTCCCGACTCTTTTAGTCAGCCGGAAAAATCCGGCTTTTCAGAAACATCACCTGATCCTACGCCTGGTCGCGGGCAGTTCAGGTGACGATTGAGGTTATTACCATGTCTCAGGAATTTGTTATCGAAGCATTTCCTCGTGACGATCAGGGGAGAGGTGCGAGCCGCCGCCTGCGTCGTGAGGAACGGAAAATCCCGGCCATCATCTATGGTGGCAACAAGGATGCAACTCCGATTGCCATCTGGCACAACGAGCTGAAGAAAGCCCTGGAGAACGAAGCATTCTTCTCCCACGTTCTGACCGTTGAGCTGAACGGCAAGAAAGAAAGCGTGATCCTGAAGGATCTGCAGCGTCACCCGTACAAGCCGATCCTGACCCACGCTGACTTCCTGCGTGTTGACAAGGACCACGAGATCCACGTCAACGTACCGCTGCACTTCATCAACGAAGACACCGCACCGGCTATCAAGCTCCACGGCGGCGTAGCGAACCACCAGATCAACGAAGTTGAAGTGATCTGTCTGCCGCAGAACCTGCCCGAATTCATCGAAGTCGACATGACCAGTGTCGAGATGGACCAGGTAGTTCACCTGAGCGATCTGAAGCTGCCGAAAGACGTCAAGATTGCCGCCCTGCTCCAGGGTGAGGATCATGACCTGCCGGTTGTGGCTATCCACAAGCCGCGCGGCGCGAAGGCTGATGATGAAGCCGAAGAAGGCGGAGAAAGCGAAGAAGGCGGCGAAGACAAGGAGTAATCACTCCTGTTCTGAGGAGGGCAGCGGCGAATGGCGCAGGATATTGTCATGGTGGTTGGTCTGGGAAACCCCGGCGCTGACTACGAGAATACCCGCCATAACGCCGGCGCTCTCTTCGTCGAAGCTCTGGCCCGCGCTGCGGGCCAGACGCTCCGCCCCGAAAAGAAGTACCACGGGCTCTACGCCCGCATTCAGTGGCAGGGCCTCGACCTGCACCTCCTGAATCCCACCACCTTTATGAATCGCAGCGGCCTGGCCATCAAGGCGCTGGCAGACTTCTTCAAGATTCAGCCCCAACAGATTCTGATTGCCCACGACGAACTCGATCTGCCCCCGGGTACCGCCAAGCTCAAGAAAGGCGGCGGCCACGGTGGACATAACGGCCTTCGCGACACCATCGCCCACCTGGGCACCAACGATTTTCAGAGACTGCGCATCGGAATCGGGCACCCCGGCGACAGCCGCAGGGTAACCGGCTACGTGCTCGGCCGCCTGGGCAAACAGGAGACCGAGGAACTGAACGCAGTGATCGACGAAATCATGCGGGTATTACCGGATGCAGCCAGCGGCAAGCTTCCCGCCGCCATGAATCGCCTGCACAGTTTCAAACCGGTATAATCCGCCCAAATTTTCCAGTACCAGCAGAGGCATTCCATGGGATTTAACTGCGGCATCGTCGGCCTTCCCAACGTCGGCAAATCCACCCTGTTCAACGCACTGACCAAATCCGGCATTGGCGCAGAGAACTTCCCGTTCTGCACCATCGAACCCAACGCTGGTGTTGTCGCCATGCCCGACCCGCGCCTCAACAAACTTGCCGAGATCGTTAAGCCGGAAAAGGTGGTGGCAACCACCATGGAGTTCGTGGATATCGCAGGCCTTGTAGAAGGTGCTTCGAAAGGCGAGGGCCTGGGCAACCAGTTTCTGGCCAATATCCGCCAGACCGACGCCATTGCCCATGTGGTGCGCTGCTTCGAGGACGACAACGTCATTCACGTTGCCAACAAGATTGATCCGGCTTCTGATATAGAAATCATTAACACCGAACTGGCTCTCGCCGATCTGGAAACCGTTGAAAAAGCCATCAAGCGGGTTCAGCGCGTGGCCAAGAGCGGTGACAAGGAAGCGAAAGCTCAGCTCGAAATCTTTGAAAAGCTGCTGCCGGTGCTGAACGAGGGCAAACCGGTGCGCAGCATGAACCTCGACAAGGACCAGATGGCCCTGATCCGAGAGCTCTGCCTGCTGACCGTGAAGCCGACCATGTACATTGCCAACGTCAGCGAAGACGGGTTCCAGAACAACCCGCATCTGGACACCGTGCGACAGATCGCTGAGTCGGAAAATGCCGCGCTTGTGCCCATCTGCAACAAGATAGAGGCAGAAATCTCCGAACTGGAAGACGATGAAAAATCGATGTTCCTGGAAGAAATGGGCATGGAAGAGCCAGGCCTGGATCGGGTAATTCGCGGGGGCTATGGCCTGCTGGGCCTGCAGACCTACTTTACCGCCGGGGTGAAAGAAGTCCGTGCCTGGACCGTAAAAATCGGCGCCACAGCGCCTCAGGCCGCCGGCGTGATCCACACCGACTTCGAACGCGGGTTCATCCGGGCAGAAGTGGTGAGCTACGACGATTTCGTTCAGTACAACGGCGAAGCCGGGGCCAAGGATGCCGGAAAATGGCGCCTGGAAGGCAAGGAATACATCGTGAAAGACGGCGACGTTATCCACTTCCGCTTCAACGTGTAATTTTTCAGGAAAAACTGGGCCCTAAGCCTTGACAGAAAGAGCCCAAATACTGAAAATACGCGCCTCGTTTGGGGCGATGCCCAAAGCGAAATGGCAAGGTAGCTCAGTTGGTTAGAGCACAGCACTCATAATGCTGGGGTCGGCGGTTCGACTCCGCCCCTTGCTACCAAGATTCAAAGGGTTGCGACGCGAGTCGTGACCCTTTTTTGTTGGATCTCCCCTTTTTGTCCCCTGCCCCAGAGCGCTGTAATCTTATTGAGGGTTGGCAAATTCACTGACGCCAGGTCCGTCTTCTGGATCTCGCTGTCTCCCGTGAATATCCCAGGCACCATGATTTTTCTCGCCAATCAAGCGGCAGGTTCTGATTGCATCCCTGAAATCTTCCGTGAGACGGCTGTCTTTTACTCTATGAGAGATGTACATGGACAAATCTATCCAGGCGGCTGTCCGTTCATAATAATGCCCCGGATAGTCATCGATATACAGGTCCATCATGATCCGCGGCAGAACCACGACATCCACGCGACCGAGCCGAAGCATTTCGACCGCCTGCGCCCAATCAGAGACATCAGTTACGCGAGGGCTATCACCTTTTAAAAGCTGTAAACCAGCAAATTTGCGGACAAATCCAAACCTGAGCCCCGTCATGGTTTCTAGCGGCGGCAAATCCTGAGCCATGAGATACACATATTCTAATCGGAACAGCGAACCGCCAAAGTCCGCATACTTGTCCCTTTCTGCCGTTTGAATCAAGGGCAATCCAACCGAAATACCACCCTTTTCCAGTTGGCGAAGTATCTGGGCCAAAGGCATATTAATGAACCTGAAATCGCCGCCTACGCGGCTAAAGACACAACGATAATAAGGCGCAAAACGACCCACGAGCTTTCCATTTTCTACAGAAATTTCGCGTTCTATATCGGCAAAGACTCCAACAAAATGGTGGCGTTTTGACTCGGCAGACAGAGATAGAGAGAAAAGCAGAAGCAAAAAGAAATGCAGAAGCTTGAGCCATACGAGCCTTTGCATGCCTCACCCCCCCAATCGTGCGAATACAGTGCATACCTTTTAAGGCATTTAAGCGAAAAAACGTGACATTGACTAACACACAACACCAAGCGCTTTTTTTATAGTAGTTGTCATATCGGCACCGTGCTCATCTTTTCCAGCCCTTTGCTTAGTGGTCTTTATCGGGCAGCGGTTAGACTCCGCCGCTTGCTACCAGTATTCTGGCAAGCCCGTCGCGAAAGCGCCGGGCTCCTGAGCTTCTGGGGACGACCCCACCCTTCCCGGGCAGTGAACGCGGGACGACCCGCCTCCGTACAAAACATTCTATGAAATCAACCAGAGACAGAGTTCGACAGGCGATTTCCTTTGAGGTTATCGGCCTCCTGCTTTCCGTTCCCCTCGCTGCCGTAACGTTCGGATTCGATATGGGAAGAACCGGAGTTCTTGGTGTGGTTGGCGCCACCATCGCGACCATCTGGAACTATTTGTTCAACCTGGGATTCGATCACGGCCTGAAGCACTTCACGGGCTCAACCCAGAAATCCCTGCGGGTTCGTTTCCTGCACGCGGTGAGTTTCGAGCTGGGTCTGATGCTGATTTTCCTGCCGATTATTGCCTGGTGGATGGGCATCGGTCTTCTTGAGGCGCTGATCGTGGATATCGCGTTCGTAGTCTTCTATCTGGTGTATGCGTTCGTATTCACCTGGTGTTACGACACAATATTTCCTGACACGGATGCCAAGAAATCCAACGCCACTTAAACAAACTTTGACAATCCCGGGGGCAGTAGTCGGATAGGATAGAGGCTTCACCCGAATGCGTTTTAAGGCTGTATCGCATTATGAAATCCCGCCACGCGCTCACCGTGTTCCTGGCCGTTGTTCTGGTTCCCATTGCCCTTGGGTTCGCCGGCGCGAGCGTGAAGGCGGCCATCCTGTCGATCAGTGTTTTTTGGGTCTGCCTGGGGATATTCTTCTACCCATCCATCAGTGACTATCTCAGGTCTGCAAGGAGGGAGCGGGACGATCCTCTAAAGACAAACTCTGTGGCATACTCACGGGCTGAAACCCATAAAGAACAACACACCAGCAAGGACCGTTGACATGAAACCGGAAACCCTAGCGCTGCACGCAGGCTTCAAAAGCGATCCCACTACCCGGGCCGCTACCACCCCGATCTACCAGACCACGTCCTACACCTTCGATGACACCCAGCACGGTGCCGATCTGTTTGACCTGAAGGTTCAGGGCAACATCTACACCCGTATCATGAACCCGACCAACGCGGTTCTCGAAGAGCGGATGGCAGAACTGGAAGGCGGTGTTGGCGCCCTGGCCGTGGCCTCTGGCATGGCGGCCATCACCTATGCGCTGCAGACCATCTGCAAGGTGGGTAACAACATCGTCAGCACCAGTCAGCTATACGGCGGCACCTACAACCTGTTCGCGCACTCGCTGCCGAACCAGGGCATTGAGTGCAAGATGGTTCGCCATGACGATTTCGATGCCGTGGAAAAGGCTATTGATGAGAACACCCGCGCCCTGTTCTGCGAGTCCATCGGCAACCCGGCGGGCAACGTGGTCGATATCCAGCGCTGGGCCGAAATTGCGCACAAACACGGCATCCCGCTGATGGTGGACAACACGGTTGCCACGCCGTTCCTGTGCCGCCCGATCGAGCACGGCGCCGATATCGTGATTCACTCGCTCACCAAGTACATCGGTGGCCACGGCACCACCGTCGCAGGCGTTGTAGTGGATTCCGGAAAGTTCGACTGGAAAGCCAGTGCTGACAAGTTCCCGATGCTGAACGAACCGGATCCGTCCTACCACGGCGTGGTCTACACAGACGCCCTGGGCCCTGCTGCCTTCATCGGCCGCTGCCGAGTGGTTCCGCTGCGCAACACCGGTGCCGCCCTTGCTCCGTTCAATGCGTTCCTGATCATGCAGGGTCTGGAAACCCTGGCGCTGCGCATGGAACGTCATTGCGAGAACGCCGAGAAAGTCGCGAACTTCCTGCAGGAGCACCCGTCTGTTGAATGGGTCAACTACGCGACCCTGGCCAACAGCCCGTACAAGGCGACCTGCGAGAAGATTTCCGGCGGGAAAGCGTCCGGCATCCTGAGCTTCGGCATCAAGGGTGGCCGGGAAGCCGGGGCAAAGTTCATCGATGCCCTGGAATTGATCCTGCGTCTGGTGAACATCGGTGACGCCAAGTCCCTGGCCTGCCACCCGGCGACCACCACCCACCGCCAGCTCAACCCGGAAGAGCTGAAGAGCGCTGGTGTGAGCGAGGATCTGGTGCGGCTGTCCATCGGTATCGAGCATGTCGACGACATCATTGCCGACATTACCCAGGCCCTGGACAAAGCCCAGGCCTGATAGCGGTCAACCGGGTACGACCAATGTCGTGCCCGGCACCCTCGTGATTGCCCCTATCTGTCTTGTAACTCCCCCGCCAGGCCATTACTCTTTAGTGTTCCCCATGCCCGAATCGAGAGTCCGGTTGCAATGAGCGAAAGCGCAAAAACCCGCATTACCAGTGGTTCCAAATTCCGCAATGAGCATGGCTTCTCGGCCATCAAGGACGGCGTCAAGCGGTCAACAAAGCAGGAAGCCACAACAGCGGAGAAGCCTGAGCGGAAGCCCAAATGGCTGCGGGCACGCATGCCCGGAGGCGAGCGCTATGAGGCGGTGCGCAAGAACGTGAGCGAGCACCGGTTGAGCACCGTTTGCCAGGAATCCCATTGCCCCAACATCGGTGAGTGCTGGACGGCCGGCACGGCCACCATCATGGTGATGGGCTCTGTATGCACCCGGGCCTGCAAATTCTGCGCGGTGGACACCGGCAACCCCAAAGGCTGGCTTGACCATGAAGAGCCGGAGAACACGGCCAAGTCCGTAGAGCTGATGGGCCTTCGTTATATTGTGCTTACCTCGGTAGACCGTGACGACCTGGACGACGGCGGCGCTGCACACTATGCCGCTTGCGTCTCTGCCATCAAACAGCGCACGCCCGAAGTCGCTGTTGAAGCACTGACGCCGGATTTTGATGCCGTTATGTCTGAGGTCGAGAAGGTTGTGGATTCCGGGCTGGATGTCTTCGCCCAGAACGTGGAAACCGTCAAACGGCTGACCAGTCGGGTCCGTGATCCACGGGCCGGTTATGAAAAAACGCTCCGGGTTCTGGAACACGCCAAGAAACACCGTCCGGATGTGCTCACCAAGACCAGCCTGATGCTGGGCCTGGGTGAAACCGAAGAGGAAATCCTGGAAACCATGGACGACCTGCGCGCCATCGGCGTGGATATCCTCACCCTGGGCCAGTACCTGCGCCCCACCCCGAATCACCTCCCGGTGGAACGCTACGTCACCCCGGAAGAGTTCAACCGTTACCGGGAGATCGGCCTGGAGAAAGGCTTCATGGAAGTGCCATCCGGCCCCATGGTCCGCTCGAGCTACCGGGCCGATAAGGTATTCGATAAAAACAATCTTGGTCTCGCCGTGCCCGAGGTCCCCCAGGCCTCCAATGCCATGCAGATTCCGGTGAAGTCCATCGACTGAGAACATTCATGCTGACACTGCTGCGAAATGCCCGGCTGAAGTACAAATTCTGGTTACTGAACATTGTCGTTTTTGCAGTTCTCTGCTTGCTGGTTCTTTACGCCATGCACACCATTGCCGGGCAGACCGGCAAGACGTTCGATCAGGTCTTCGCTGATACCGCGGCCGCCTTTGCGCTGGTGGTGGCGGTGCTCATGGTGCTCGAGATGGCCGGCTCACAATTGCTGATCTCGTTTATCGAACGCCATGTGAATCGCCTGAAAGACACCATGGTCGATGTCCAGGCCTCGGGCAATCTGAGCCAGAGGGCGGTGGTGGATTCCACCGACGAAATCGGCGAAATGGCGAGTGCCTTCAATGCCATGCAAGACCGCACCGTAGGCGTGGTCCGAAGCATGAAGGAAGCTATCGAACGCCTGCACCGGGAAGTCGAGGAACTAACCTCGGCCGCCGAAGCCCGCCGGGATGACCTGGGCCGCCAACAGCAGGGCGCAGACCGGTCGGCGGAAGTCATCGAAACCATGCTGCAAAGCTTCACTGGCATCGCCGAACAGGCCGGAATTGCCAAGACCCTGTCCCACGAGGCCAGCGACGCAGCTCGCGACGGCAGCAGCCGTGTCGGCCAGAGTGCCGACAGCATCCGCAAGCTCGCCGATGTGGTGCGCAATTCCGCCAGCAGCGTCGAAGCCCTGGCCGAGAACAGCCATGAAATCAGCCACGCCATTACCGAGATCCGGGGTATTGCCGAACAGACCAATTTACTGGCCCTGAACGCCGCCATCGAGGCGGCCCGGGCCGGCGAACAGGGCCGCGGCTTTGCCGTGGTGGCCGATGAAGTGCGTAAACTGGCCCAGCGGGTTCAGGACTCCACCGATCAGATTCAGGGCACCATCGATCGCCTGCTCAACGCCATGAATACTGCCGTGAACCAGATGACCGGCAGCTCCGAGGATGCCACCCGCTGCGTTGAGGAATCCGAAGAAGGCCGCCGTGCCCTGGAAGCCATCAACGAGGTGGTCAGCCGGATCGATCATACCAACCAGGAAATCGCCAACGTGTCGGCGGAACAGACCGCGGGCACCGACGACGTGCTGGCCAACGTACAGGGCATTCGCGAAACCACCCAGAACATGGTGACCCAGCTTGCCGAGAGCGCGGATATGAGCCGCCGCCTGAAAAAGCTGATCGATTCCCTGGAAGAAGCCTCGTCAAAGGTCACGGTTCACTGAGGTTTATGGCACACTCTGCACTCGTTTGAACTGGCAGAGTAGTTGTTCATGAATCGTCTTCGCGCCCTGTATGACCGCCTGATTTTTCCGCATCCCTTTATTATCCTCGCGGCTTTTGCCCTGTTGCTGGCCCTCGCAGCCGTCAAGTTTGGCGAATTCCGCCTGGACGCTTCCGCCGAATCCCTGGTGCTGGAAAACGACCGCTCCCTGGAACAGTACCGCCAGGTAAACCGCCGCTTCACCACCTCCGACGATTTTCTGATCGTCACCTACACCCCCGAAGACGAACTGTTCTCTGAGGAAGGCCTGGCCAGGCTGGGCGCGTTGCGGGATGAGCTGCAAGGCCTGGAAGCCGTAGGCTCCACCAACAGCATCCTGAACGTACCCCTGCTCCACAGCCCGGATCTGACGCTGGATACCGTGGACAGCGAGATCAAGACCCTGGACGACCACGATGTAACGCCGGACACAGCCCGCCAGGCGCTTCTGAACAATCCGCTCTACCCCAACCTGCTGATCAGCGAAGACGGGCGAACCACTGCCATACAGGTCAACCTGCCCACGCCGGATCGCTATTTTGAACTGCTGAGAAAACGCAACGATCTGAGAGACAAGGCCGATGCCGGCGAAGCCTCCGAGGCCGAGTTGGCCGAACTGGAACGGGTAAAACAGGATTTCATCGACTTTACCGAAACCCTCGGGGTCGAGCGCGATGCCACCATCCGCACGGTTCGCTCCATTCTCGACACCTACCGCGACGGCGCGGACATCCACCTGGGCGGGGTGCCCATGATTGTGGCGGACATGATCCGCTTCATCGAAAACGACCTTTCGACCTTCGGGCTTGGCGTCCTGGCTTTTCTGCTGCTCACTTTGGCCATCATTTTCCGGCAGTGGCGTTGGGTTCTGGTGCCGCTGTTGTGCTGCAGCTTTACCGTCTGGCTGATGGTCGGCTTCCTGGGCTGGGCCCAGTGGCCGGTGACGGTTATCTCATCCAACTTTATTTCCCTGCTGCTGATCATGACCCTGTCGCTCACCATCCACCTGATCGTCCGCTACCGGGAATTCCAGCACGACGAGCCCGAGGCAAGCGCCAGAGACACCCTGCGCAACACCGTAATGGCGATGATCAAGCCCTGCTTCTACATGGCCATCACTACCATTGTCGCCTTCGGCTCGCTCACCTTCAGCGGCATTCGCCCGGTCATCGATTTCGGCTGGATGATGACCCTGGGCCTGACCGTGGCTTTTCTCATCACCTTTATTGTTTTCCCGGCCCTGCTCACCCTATTGCCACCACCACTGGACAGCCGGGTTACCTCTGACAGGGTTCCCTTCACCGATGCTTTTGCGCGGTTCACGGAACACTTCGGCAAGACAGTGTTGGTCGGCTCCGGCCTGATTGCGGTGCTCTGCGTAGTCGGCCTGAACAAGCTGACGGTGGAAAACAGCTTTATCGACTATTTCAAATCGTCCACCGAAATCCATCAGGGCATGATCACCATCGACAACCGCCTGGGCGGTACCACGCCCCTGGACGTGGTTATCACCGACGATCCGCCACCGGAAGGCGCGAGCGGCGGCGACCCGTTTGCCAGTGACTGCGACCCGTTCGTGGAGGACTGCGGTGCCGGAGAGGAATACCGGGATACCTGGTACACCTACCAGAAAATGGAAGAACTGGAAGCGGTTCACAACTACCTGGACGGCCTACCGGAGACCGGCAAGGTGCTCTCAATCAACACCACGCTGGATATCCTCGCCCAAATCAACCAGGGCGAACCCCTGGACGCCCTGGAACTGGCGTTTGTACCCGCTGCGGTTCCGGATGACCTGCAGGATACCCTGCTGACACCCTACATCTCCGAGGAGCACGACCAGGCCCGATTCAGCATCCGGATCCTGGAAACCATGCCGGAACTGCGTCGACAGGAGCTGTTGAACCGAATCCACGATCACCTGACCACGGAACTGGGCTACTCGGAAGATCAGGTGCTCTTTGCCGGCATGACCGTGATGTACAACAACATGCTGCAAAGCCTGTTCGATTCCCAGATCAAAACCATCGGCGTGGTCTTCGCGGCCATCATGGTGATGTTCCTGATCCTGTTCCGCTCCCTGAAACTGGCCCTGATCGGCATCGCCCCGAACCTCATCGCCGCCGGCTCAGTGCTCGGCCTGATGGGCTGGCTGGGCATTCCCCTGGATATGATGACCATCACCGTGGCGGCCATTACCGTCGGCATCGCCGTGGACGACACCATCCACTACATCCACCGCTTCAAAACCGAGTTCCAGAAAGACGGCGACTATATCGCCACCATGCACCGCTGCCACCGAAGCATCGGCCAGGCCATGTTCTTCACGTCGCTGACCATCATCTCCGGGTTCTCGATACTGGTGCTGTCCAACTTCATCCCGACCATCTACTTCGGGTTGTTTACGGGGTTTGCCATGTTCATGGCTCTGGTTGGGGCGCTTACGCTGCTTCCTCGGCTCATTGTTCTAGTTAAGCCCTTTGGCTCGGGGGTGTAGGTTTGGGCTGGGCTCCTAGCCTTCTAGGTTAGAGGGTGGCTCGGCAGGTGTAGGCCTTTGCCAGAACCGCTACGAGCACATCCATGTGCGCTTGACGTCGGCCATCCTTGGCCGCCGACATTCTGGCAAAGGCCTACACCTGCCAAGCTTCAGAAATAGGAGTTATAGGAAGACACTCCGCACCCAATATCCCCGACAAGCAGTTGAGCAGTGAGCGATGACTGAATCGTTCGAAGAACAGGGGTGTGGCGCCCTCCCAAAAATGTCTGTGGCCAGGGATGGCCACAGCCAAGCGCACATGGATGTGCTCGTAGCGGTTTTTGGGAGGGCGCCACACCGCAGTTCCTCCCCCAAAACCAGCAGGCTAGGGGCACAAAAAAAGGGCCACACCAAAAGATGCGGCCCTTCTCCAACCCAGCTAAAGGGAAAGCAGGATCACTGCATGCCCTGACCTTGCCCCTGCTGCATCTGTTGTTGCATCTGACGACGCTGCTGCATTTGCTGTTGCATCTGCTGCATACGCTTATCCAGCTCGTCGCGCTGCTCCTGGGTAAAAACGCTGTCGACCTTCGCCTGCATCAGAGTGGACAGAGCAGCGATCTCGCCGGTCACATCACCCAGTTCTTTGGCCTGCTCGCGGATAGCGGATTCATCAAAGTCTGATTTGATCTCACCCTGCATCTGCTGCTGCAGTGCACGGGCTTCCTGGCGGAGTTCGCCGATTTCGCCCTGCATCTCGTCGATGATGGCACGGATTTCAGTTTGCTGGTCATCGGTCAGCCCCACCATCTGTGCCAGTTGATCAACCTGATCCGGCTGGCCACCGGATTGCTGGGCCACGGCCGGAACCGAGAGGCTAAGGGCTACCAGGGCAGTACCGAACAGTTTTACAAGCTTCATAAACGTCTCCGTTAACAGGGTGGCCACAATCTGAATACCACCGACATACATTGGTTTCATCGTTCAGGGACTACACCCTAAAACATACGGATACGGTTTTTCACCCCGATCAGCCCTCTTTTTGTACATACTTCTCAGTATCCCGCGCCAAAAGCCGCCACACGCGCGGATTCAAACAAATGTGAAAGTTTGGTCATTCCCCTTCATAATGGCGCCGTTTAACCACATCCGGAGTAGACAAGATGGCCATTAACTGGTTTCCAGGGCATATGCACAAGGCCCGCAAGGAGATCAAAAAAGTCATGCCGCAGATGGATCTCATCATCGAAGTGGTTGACGCGCGTATTCCTTTCAGTAGCGAAAACCCGCTCGTGCCGGCCCTTCGTGGTGATACGCCACTGATCAAGGTATTGAACAAGCGCGACCTGGCGGATCCAGAAATTACCGAGCAGTGGTTAGCCTGGCTCGAGAAAGAACGTGGGGTACGCGCCATCACGCTTACCCACAACCAGCGCAATGAAGCACTGTCCATCCTCAAGCTGGCGGAAGAGATGACGCCCGGTCACGATCGCCAGAAGAGTGCATTGCGGGTGATGATCCTGGGCATTCCGAATGTCGGCAAGTCCACCCTGATCAACACACTGGCGGGACGCCCTGCGGCCAAGACGGGGAACGAGCCGGCAGTAACGAGGGCGCAGCAGGCCATCAAGCTGCCCAACAACATTCTGCTCTACGACACCCCCGGCTTCCTCTGGCCAAAACTGTCTCCTGAAGCCTGTGGTTACCGTCTGGCGGTGACCGGGGCCATTCGAAGCGCGGTGCTGGATTTTGAGGATGTCGCCATGTTCGAGGCCGAGTACCTGCTGGAAGCCTACCCGGAGCTTGTGCGGGCCCGCTACGGCTTTGAGGAACTGCCGAGAGATGCCCTGGCGCTGATGGATGGCATTGCCGCGAAACGCCGATTTTTCGGGCGGGGCGGCGTTCCGGACCTGCACAAGGTCTCGGAGGTACTTCTCAACGAATTCCGGTCGGGCAAGCTGGGACGCATTTCCCTGGAAACCCCGGAAATGGTCGAACGCGAAGCCCGGGCCGCCGAGGAGGCGGCAGACTGAGCGCCTCCTGAGCTCCCCTTACCAAGGTCAAATATCGTATCCGGGCCAAAGCGCCTAGACTGTCAAATAATGTTATTGATCGCAGGATCGGCCATTTCGGCCGGTCGGAAAGGAGGAACTTATGAGACGCGTCGTCGTCACCGGCATGGGCATTGTGTCCTGCCTCGGAAACTCACTGGACGAGGTCACCCAGAGCCTGAAGAATGGAAAATCAGGCATCCGCTTCAACGAAACCTATAAGGAAATGGGCTTCCGGAGCCAGATTGCAGGCTCGGTGGATGTGGACACATCCGTTATCGATCGCAAAATCCGCCGGTTCATGGGCCCATCCGCCATGTACAGTTTTCTGTCCATGGAGCAGGCCATCGCCCAGGCGGGGCTGACCGAAGACCTGATCTCCAACGACCGCACCGGCCTGATCGCCGGCTCCGGCGGCGCTTCCTGCTCAAGCCAGGTGGAAGCCACCGACATCATGCGCGAGAAAGGCGTGAAGCGCATCGGGCCCTATATGGTCCCCCGCATCATGACCAGCACGGTGTCCGCCTGCCTCGCCACCGCCTACAAGATCCGTGGCGTGAACTACTCCATGTCCTCGGCCTGTGCCACCAGCGCCCACTGCATCGGCCACGCCATGGAACAGATCCAGGCTGGCAAGCAGGACATCGTGTTCGCCGGCGGCGGTGAAGAAGAGGACTGGAGCCTGACCATGATGTTCGATGCCATGGGGGCGCTGTCCACCAAATACAACGATGCCCCTGAAACGGCTTCCCGCCCCTTCGATGCCGGCCGTGACGGTTTCGTGATTGCCGGCGGTGGCGGCATGATGGTGCTGGAAGAACTGGAACACGCGAAGAAACGCGGCGCCAACATTATTGCCGAGCTGACCGGCTACGGCGCCACCTCGGACGGCTATGACATGGTTGCGCCGTCGGGCGAAGGTGCCCAGCGCTGTATGAAGCAGGCGATGGCCACCATCCGGGGCAAGATTGACTACATCAATGCCCACGGCACCAGCACCCCGGTTGGCGACGTTGCCGAGATGGGCGCGGTGCGGGCCACTTTCGGTTCCGACATCCCGGCCATTTCCTCAACCAAATCACTCTCTGGTCATTCGCTCGGCGCTGCCGGTGTTCAGGAGGCCATCTACTCGCTGCTGATGCTGCAGAACGGGTTCATTGCCGGCACCAAGAACCTGAACAATCCGGACGAGAAAATCAGCGATATTCCGCTTGTAGGCCCTGAAGGTCGGGAAGCCTCGCTGAACACCGTGATGTCCAACAGTTTCGGATTCGGCGGAACCAACGCGTCCCTGGTATTCGAGAAGCTCTGAAACCGCGATGCATAAGGGCCTGCGGGCCCTTATTTTTTAAAAATATATTCTAAGATCATCCAGCTTGATTATTGGCAAAGACGGCCATCCGTATTAAGGTACATAGTTGACATGGATCAAATCGGACGGATTATCACGTATGGCTCAAGCAATTCCGTTTCGTCAGGCATCTCCCCTCAAGGCGTCCTGCCACCAGTGCAGTCTGAGCAACCTGTGCCTGCCCCTGGCAATTGAAGAGAATGACCTCGACCGGCTGGAAGACATTGTCCAGCAGGGGCGGATCTTCAACCGTGGTGAACACATCTTCGACCAGAGCACGCCCTACCGCTCCTGTTTTGCGGTAAAAAGCGGCTCCATAAAGACGTCGATCATTACCGAGAATGGCGAGGAACAGGTGACGGGCTTTTTCATGCCCGGAGAGCTGGTAGGCCTGGACAGCATTGGCAGTGAACATTATGCGTGCACCGCCAAGGCTCTGGAACGAACCAGAGTGTGTGAGTTCCCAATGGAGAAACTGGAGGAGCTGACCGGCAAACTGCCCGAGTTGCAGCACCACATGTATCATCTGATGAGCCAGGAGATACAAAACAGCCATCAACTGGCCATGCTACTGAGCAAGAACACCGCTGAAGAGCGCATTGCTGCACTGCTCTTGTCGCTGTCCAGCCGATTCCAGCGCCGCCGTATGTCGCCGACCAACTTCAGTCTGCCCATGGCACGGAACGACATCGCAAACTTCCTGGGCCTCGCCGTCGAAACGGTAAGCCGGGTATTCACGCGCTTTCAGAATCAGGGCATCATCAAGGCCCGGGGTCGGGAAGTCGAACTTCTGGATATCGAAGCCCTGCAGATGGTCAGCCGGGAATTCTCCCGCCAGTGCAATAACTGAGAAACTGCGTTTTGCCCGCCGTTGCCACTAGCCGGCGGGCTCACTCTCCACTTCCCTGCCGTTATTCTTTTTCAGCATCGTCAGCTCATCCACCAGGCCGGAGCGCCAGGGCATCTGCTTGATGCCGAAGGTATTGCGGATCTTGGTGCAGATCAGCGTGGTATTGACCGGCTCAAGATGGCCCCACTCGGGCACCTCGTCCACCACCCGGATCCCTTCGGGAATCCCAGGCAGCCCGGCAATCGCCAGGCCCAGCTCGTACAGATTGATTTCCTCGGCACCGGCGTACTGATAGGTGCCCCAGACCTCGGCCCCGCAATCAAGTTGCAGAACCACAGCCTCGATTACCCTGGCCAGATCACGGACCGATACGGGTTGCCCCCGGCATCGTCCGGGTAGTGACAGTATTTCACCGGCAGCCGTACTGGCCTGCACCTTCCGGATGAACCGTGCCAGGCTCCAGCCGGTCCGCAGGATAATATGCCGAGGCAACAGGGTCCGCAGGGCCTGCTCGCACTCCCATTGCCAGTTACCCAGCTCATTCACCGGCTGCCCCGGATTGGAAGTGATGTACCCGCTTTGCTTCCGGCCATCGAACACGTAGCAGGAGGACAGCTGGAGCAGCGCCATACCACGATCACGTGCAAACTCGGCCATGGCCACGGGTAGCGAGAATGCCGCCATATGGACGCCCTCAGGATCATTCTCGGCGACCTCCGGATCGGCCATCCAGAGTGCATTTACGATCAGGTCGGTATCTTCGGGAATCCAGTTCTCCAGTGCATCAAGATCGGCGTTGGAGGGATCGCTGACAAGCAAAGGGCTGACGTGCAGGTGCGTTGCCCGCAAGCGCTCCAGCAAAACCTTCCCCAAAGGGCCGTAATCGTGAACAACAAGTACATGCACGAGGATTCAATGCCTCCCGATATCACTGATGTGACGTTATTTCGGAACCGGTTTGGCCAATGGCTTCTGGATTCCGGCGCCTACACTGATGCAGTCTGAATTTAATGCTTTGCTATTTCTTTCAAGAGCATACAACAACAGGAACTGTCATGCTGAAACAACAGAGCCACATTGTGGCGCCGATCCCTGATGAGTTGCGAACCCGGGCCCTGTATACCGTCGGCGAACTGCGCGAACGCGGCAAGGCCGACAAGGAAGCCATCGACAAGCTCTTCAACCTGATTGTGGACATGACCGAAGAAGGTCTGGACTTCTTTTTCCTGGAGCCGCTTCGGCGATTGCATGCCAGTAACATGATGATGGGCATGGCCAAGATGGGCATCAGCAGCATGCTCAAGGGCAGCAAGATGGTCGTGCACAAAGTGCTCAAGAAACTGGACGACCGCAGCCTCGCTGCCATTCTCGACTTTATCGAGGAAATCATTCACGAACCGGAACAGGGCTAGCGAAACGCCCTGCAGTGCTACCGGTATTGCCTTGGCACCCGCCCGGTGATGCCGGTCATAAGCTCATAGGAGATGGTGCCAGCGCATGCGGCCACCTCGTCGACACCCACGGTGCGACCCCACAGTTCAACACTGTCGCCTTCCTTTGCATCCGGTGCATTGGTCAGGTCAACGGCCAGCATGTCCATGGAAACCCGCCCGATGAGCCGGATTCGCTGACCATTGATGGCGGCGGGCGTGTTGGTTCCGGCATGCCGGGGGTAACCATCACCGTAACCAATCGCCACCATTCCCATCCGGGTGTCGCGGTCGGCAACCCAGCTGGCACCGTAGCCAACCGACTCGCCCGCCGGCACCAAGCGGGTGCTGATCAAGGGGGCCTCAAGCGACATTACCGGCTCCAGGCCAAGTTCGGGACCGGTCGTGCCCACCATTGGTGAGCCGCCATACAACATGATTCCGGGGCGGCTCCAGTCAAACATCGGCTGGCCCGGTCGAAAATGGGCGGCCGAATTGGCAACGCTCTTCATTAAATCCGGAAAAGAAGACGTGGCCTTTTCAAACACCGCAGTCTGCTGCGCCGTCATTGCGCTGTCGGGATCGTCGGCGCACGCAAAGTGCGTGACGAACCCCAGTAGCTCTGTATCAGCGCTCATGGCCTGTAACCGGCTCATTACCCCGGCCAGCTCGTCCGGATGAAAGCCGAGACGGTTCATACCGCTATTCACTTTCAGCCAGAAAGCGGGCCAATTCTCCAGGCGCTCCAGCCACGCCAGTTGCTGGAAACTGTGGAAAACCGGCTCAAAGCCATTCCGGGCGCATTCATCGATATCGGCTTCAGCATGGACACCCTGCAGCAGGACGACCGGCTGTATCAGACCTGTTTCCCGAATGGCACGCGCCTCTTCCAGGCAAGCCACTGCGTATTTCGGCGCCAGGCTATCCAGCGCCGAAGCCACCGGCCCGATACCGTGGCCATAGCCATCGGCTTTCACCACGGCCATCACCCTGGCCCCGCCTGCCCGCCGCTGGGCAGTCTGGAAGTTCCGGCGCAAGGCGCCCAGATCAATCCGGGCAATCGTACTGCGGGGCATCAATACTCCCCGCCGTAGTCGCTGTAATCACCGTGGGCCAGATCTTCGAATTTCGTGTACTTGCCGATAAACGCAAGTCGGATGGTGCCGATGGGGCCGTTCCGCTGCTTACCAATAATGATCTCGGCAATGCCCTTGTCCGGGGTGTCCTCGTTGTAGACTTCATCCCGGTACACAAACATGATGACGTCGGCGTCCTGCTCGATGGCGCCGGATTCCCGCAAATCCGAGTTCACCGGGCGCTTATTGGGCCGTTGTTCAAGACTCCGGTTAAGCTGGGACAGGGCCACCACCGGGCAACTCAATTCTTTGGCGATACCCTTCAGTGAGCGGGAAATTTCAGAGATCTCAGCGGTCCGACCCTCGGTGTTGCCGGGCACCCGCATAAGCTGCAGGTAGTCGACCATGATCAGGCCAATCTTGCCGTCGTTTTCCCGGGCAATACGGCGCGCCCGGGAACGCATCTCGGTGGGGCTCAGGCCCGGCGTATCGTCGATATAAAGCGGCTTGTCTTTCAGAAGGCTCACCGCCGACGTCAGCCGGGGCCAGTCGTCTTCTTCCAGCTTGCCGCCGCGAACCTTGGTCTGGTCAATGCGCCCGAGCGACGAGAGCATACGCATAGCAAGGGCATCCGCCGGCATCTCCATACTGAACACCAGAACCGGCGTGCCGGTGCTGATCAGGGCGTTCTCGACAATATTCATCGCAAAGGTCGTCTTACCCATGGAGGGGCGACCCGCCACGATGATCAGGTCCGAAGGCTGCATGCCCGAGGTTTGATCATCCAGATCCTTGAAGCCGGTGGTCAGACCGGTGGTCTGCTCGCCGGATTCAAACAGTTCCTCAATCCGGCTCAGGGTCTTGGCAAGAATGGGGTTGATTGCCTGCGGCCCGGAACCCTCCTTGACCCGCGCTTCGGCAATCTGGAAAACGCTGCGCTCAGCCTCATCCAGAATCTCATTGCTGTTTCGCCCGAGCGGATTAAAGGCCGAATCGGAAATCTTGCCGGACACCTCCACCAGTTGGCGCAGAATGGAGCGTTCGCGGACGATATCGGCATAGGCACGGATGTTCGCGGCACCTGGGGTTTTCTCGGCCAATTCGGCCAGATAGGACAAACCACCGGCATCTTCGATATCACCGGCCCGCTCCAGGAATTCGGCGAGGGTTACCACATCCAGAGGCTCACTCTCACTGGCAAGGCGCTCCACAGCGCCAAAGATCAGCCGGTGGTCCTGTCGGTAAAAATCGGCGGCCGAAATCACCTCGGAGATCTCGTCAAACCGGCGATTGTCCAGCATCAGGCCGCCCAGGACTGCCTGCTCTGCTTCGACAGAATGAGGGGGAACCTTGATCCGGCTGGTTTCGAGATCGGTACTCGCGGGCTTCAGATTGGGCTTGGCCATGAACACATCTTCAGTTCCACATCATAACCACGACAGTTTAAGCGACCTGCCGAAGCAATGGGAGGGGGTTACAGGGACTTAACAGCATACCAGAAAGCAACAGGCCCGAAAGCCGCAAGATGCGGTTCGGGCCTGTCAGGTTGGCCGGCACCCGCCTCCAAAGAGGCAGTGAGGCCACCAGCGTATTACCAGAGCCGGGGCAACCCCAGCACCGTTTCCAGAGAAAACGGCTTACTCGGCAACAACCGCCAGCTTGACGCTTACTTCAACGTCGGAGTGCAGCTGAAGCTCGATCTCGTACTCGCCAGTCACCCGGATCGGGCCTTCCGGCAGACGAACTTCGCTCTTCTCTACTTCGGTACCACCGGCAGTGATCGCGTCAGCGATGTCGCGCACACCGATAGAACCGAACAGCTTGCCTTCTTCACCGGCCTTGGAGCTGATGGTGAAAGCGGCACCCTCGAGGGCCTCGGCGCGGGCCTGGGCAGCAGACAGCTTCTCAGCAGCTGCTTTCTCAAGCTCGGCACGACGCTCTTCGAACGCCTTCAGGTTTGCTTCAGTGGCAGGTACAGCCTTGCCATAAGGAAGCAGGAAATTACGACCGTAACCGGCCTTAACCTTTACCTTGTCACCCAGGGAGCCAAGGTTTGCAACTTTCTCGAGCAGAATAACTTCCATCTCGTTAACCTCTTCGTGCTTTATTCAGCCGGCCCGGCAGGGCTTATACGCCTCCGGATATCCAGCCAGCTATCCACAAAAGCCAGAACCACTAACAGAATCATCAGGCTTGGGCCCAAAAGGATCAGCGCTACATAAAACATCGCCAACCAGTTCCCACTGAGCTTTTTCAAACCAACAACGCCGTGTACCAGTGCCAGGCTGGCCAGGAACAGCGGTGTTCCCGCAGCCCAGGCAAGCAACATGGAATTCAGCCCGAGGATCGGACCAACCACCATGGTCACTGCACACAACACCGCAATCGGCGCCGACAGCCGCAGGCTATGGAATTCCTTGCGGAACCCACCGGGGTTATAAAGCCCCGCCTGCCAGGACCGCGCCAGCATGGTCATGCCCACACCCGTTGCCAGGTAGGTGCCGGCCATACTCGCGTTCATCGTGTCGCGGATAACCCTGTCGAGGTCATCGCCGAGACTCTGCGCGATTTCGGCATTGTACTGTTGGTAAAAGCTCACCCCGGCCTGGACCAGATCATCCAGCAAGCCCGGGTAGACCACAGGCAACATCAGGCCTGTGACGATTGCGAGAAAACTTCCCGCAAGCAGGGCTTTTTCCCAGGACTGCGTGGTTCTGATCAGCGACGCCATGAGCATCACCTGGAGCAATACAGCCAGAGCGGTCGGGTCCTGCCCGAAAATGCTCCAGCCAAGCGCCGGAAGTAATGCCCAGAGCCCGATATTGAGCCCCTGGCTGATGCCAAGCCTGAGAATAACCAGGCCGACAACGGCTGCGCCAATCCAGAACAACAAGGGCACTGCAGTCGTGACTGCTGCTACCCCGCCGGCCTGGAAGGGACCGCGCATTACATACTGTGCAAGTGCACGCATGGTCCCAAGTCCTGTGTTTCTGTTACTTAGTTATCGTGGCTGTCCGAGTACGGCAGCAGTGCCAGGTAGCGGGCACGCTTGATAGCGGTAGCCAGCTGACGCTGATAACGTGCTTTGGTGCCGGTGATGCGGCTGGGCACGATTTTGCCGGTTTCAGTGATGTAGCCTTTCAGGGTGTCCAGATCTTTGTAATCGATCTCCTTAACACCCTCTGCCGTGAAGCGGCAGAACTTACGACGTCTGAAAAAACGAGCCATAACTTAACTCCTCAACTCCGGTTAATTACTCTTCTTCGTCCTGGGTTTCAGCACGCTGACGTGGCTCGTCAGATTCGGCTGAACGACGCGGGCGATCATCGCCGCCACGACGGTCTTCACGGGACTCGGAAGCTTTCATCGGGGACAGGTCTGTATCCGCACCATCACGGCGCAGGATCATGTCGCGGATGATTGCATCGTTGAAACGGAAGTTGTGAGTCAGCTCGTCCATCGCGGCCTGTGAACATTCAACGTTCATCAGTACGTAGTGAGCCTTGTGAATCTTGTTGATCGGGTATGCCAGGTGACGACGGCCCCAATCTTCCAGGCGATGTACCTTGCCGCCATCTTCAGTGATGACGCCGGTATAACGCTCGATCATCGCGGGCACCTGCTCGCTCTGATCCGGATGTACCATAAAAACGATTTCGTAGTGACGCATGAGTTCTCCCTACGGTTTAAACAGCTTCCTTTTTACCGACACGGCGTTGAACCCGCGACCGACAAACATGAAAGCAAGGAGTTGACAGCTGCTGCTGCCGGTTTCTTTTTGCTTTATCACTAAGGCTTTACGAGAAAGGCTTGATCAAAAGCTTGGCCCGGTATTGCCTGCAATCAGGCAATACAAAACCACCCCTTAAAAAAGGGGTCACGTATTCTAGGCGGGGAAGGCCCTGTGTGCAAGGGTTAACCAAGCCGCTGGCGCAGTGCTTCGTATAGGCAAACACCCGTAGCCACAGAGACGTTGAGGCTGTCTACTTGGCCGAGCATGGGGATATTGATCAGCTGATCGCAGTGCTCGCGGGTGAGCCGGCGCATACCCTTGCCTTCGGCGCCCATCACCAGCGCTACCGGCCCCTTGAAATCAGCCTGGTAAAGGGTGGCGTCCGCCTCACCGGCGGTGCCAATCAGCCAGACCCCCTGATCCTGCAAACTGCGCAGAAAGCGGGCAAGGTTGGTGACCCGCACAAAGGGCACCGTCTCGGCAGCCCCACAGGCGACCTTTCGGGCAACCGGCGTCAGTGACGCAGACTTGTCCTTGGGCACGATAACCGCCTGAACACCAACCGCGTCGGCGGTGCGCATACAGGCACCAAGATTGTGAGGATCGGTTACGCCATCAAGTACCAGCAGGAACGGTGGCTTGTCACTGGCGGCCAACTGGGCCAGCAGATCATCTTCGGTCCATTCCCGGCTTTCACTGACAGCCGCCACAACACCCTGATGGACACCGGACACCCGCTCATCAAGCTCCTTCCGGTGCACGACCTTCCATTTCACCCCAAGGCTGTCCAGGGTGTCGGTAATGCTCTTGACCCGCTTATCCTGCCGGCCGGTCTGGATCCAGACCTGCTGAAGACGCTCAGGCTCGCGCTTGAGGACAGCCTCAACCGCGTGCCAGCCAAACACAAACTCTCCGGACACTGGTTCTGATTCCTGTTACTTGCCTGATTTTCGCGGCTTGGCTTTCTTGTCGTCTTTGCCAGCGCCACTGCCCTTCTTGCCTTTTTTCAGGGCAAGTTTCGCAGCCTTTGCAACCAGCTCATCTCTGGCAGATGGCGTTTCGTTATCATCGAAGGCCTCAGGCGCCTTTTTCCTCGATGACGCCGACGCCGGGCGTTTCCTCGGGCGCTTCAGGCCAGGCTCGCCGGATGATGCACCCTTCTGGCCAGGCTTGGCTCTGCCGGGCGGCTTGCCACCTTTGCCGGGGCCGCGCTTGCCCTTTCCTCGCTCGCCTTTATCTGGAACCTTGAGCGCGTCGCGATCTGCCTGTCGATGCACGGGCTCGCTGATCAGCTCCAGGTCGATCTTGCGATCTTCCATTCCAACCCGAACGACTTTCACACGGACCTCATCACCAAGCCGGAAGCTCATTGCCGTGCGCTCACCGATGAGGCGATGCTTGGCTGAATCGTGATGGAAGAAGTCACCGCTGAGCGTCGACACATGCACCAGCCCCTCTATGTAGACGCCAGAAAGCTCCACAAAGAAACCGAAGGGCACAACGGACGCAATGACACCGTCGTACTCCTCACCGACATGATCACTGAGGTACTCACACTTCAGCCAGGCCATGACGTCACGGGTGGCATCATCGGCACGGCGCTCTGCCATCGAGGTGTGCTCACCCAACTGCTCCATCCGGGCCATATCGTAAGGATATTCGGCAAGCTCGGGATCCGGCTTCGGTGGCGGAACCACATCCTTGGAAGGCTGCCCGCCGTGAATAACCGACTTGATGGCCCGGTGATTAATGAGGTCCGGATAACGCCGGATCGGCGACGTAAAGTGGGCATAGCCTGCATAGCCAAGGCCAAAATGGCCACCCTCTTCCGGACTGTAGACGGCCTGGCTGAGCGAACGCAGCATAACCGTTTGGATCACATTGGCATCCGAGCGATCCTTGATACTGTTCAGCAGCTCCTGATAGTCCGCAGACGTGGGGCTATCGCCACCCCCCAATTGCAGACCCAGCTCACCCAGGAACAGCCGCACTGCATTAAGTCGCTCTTCTGACGGGCCATCATGGACCCGGTAGAGTGCCGGCAGTTTGTGTTTTTTCAGGAATCGCGCTGTGGCAACGTTCGCACACAGCATGCATTCCTCGATGATCTTGTGGGCGTCATTGCGCTGCACCGGAACGATCTCTTCTATCTTCCGATCGGCGTCAAACACAATCTTGGTTTCGGTAGTTTCGAAGTCAATTGCACCACGCTCGGTACGGGCCTTACGCAACAACTGGTAGAGGCCATAAAGATTGTGCAACTGCGGGAGCACGTTGGCGTATTGCTCACACAGCTTGTAGCCCTGTTCGGTGTCCGGGTGCTCCAGCATGGTGCTTACCTTGTTATAGGTAAGCCGCGCATGACTGAACATGACCGCTTGATAAAAACTGTAGCTGCTGATATTGCCAGCGGCGCTGATGGTCATATCGGCCACCATGCAGAGGCGGTCGACCCCCGGGTTCAGCGAACACAGGCCGTTGGACAGCTTTTCCGGCAGCATTGGCACAACGTGATCCGGGAAATAAACCGACGTACTGCGGTTTACCGCCTCTTCGTCCAATGGTGTACCTGGACGGACGTAGTGGGAAACATCGGCAATTGCAACCAACAGACGATAGCCACCACGGGCCCTTGGCTCGCAATACACGGCATCATCAAAATCCCGTGCCGTCTCGTCGTCGATCGTTACCAGCCTGAGATTGCGGATATCCTTCCGGTTGACCTTGTCTTTTTCTGTGACTTCTTCCGGAATTGCGGCTGTTTGCTCGCCCACGGCGGGCGGCCAGCTATGGGGAATGTCGTAGGAACGAATGGCAACGTCAATCTCCATTCCCGGCGCCATATGCTCTCCCAGCACCTCAACAACCTTGCCCAATGGCTGGGTGCGTACGGTAGGCTGACGAACAATATCCACCACCACGTACTGGCCATGACGGGCGTTGCCGCAATTTTCCTGGGGAATGAGTACCTCATGGTTGATCCGCGCATTTTCCGGAACCACGAAGCTGATACCGCTCTCCTGGAAAAAACGCCCTACTGTCTGGCTGGTCCGGTATTCAAGAACCTCGACAATCACACCCTCACGTCGACCGCGGTCATCCACCCGATCTACCCGGGCAGCCACTCGATCACCGTGAAACACCTGACGCATCTGGCGGGCTGTAAGAAACAGGTCGGAGCCGCCATCGTCCGGCACCAGAAACCCGAAGCCATCCTTGTGTCCGATCACGCGACCGGTAACCAGATCCGCTTCTTCAATGGGCAGGTAGGCGCCACGGCGATTGCAGATCAGTTGTCCATCCCGGCACATGGCGATCAAACGCCGCCGAAGGGCTTCAATACCCTCTTCCGAAGACTGACCAAGCTCGGAACACAATGTTTCATGTGTTGCGGGAGCCCCGCGATCCTTGAGATGCGAGAGGATAAATTCCCGGCTTTGAATAGGATTATCGTATTTTTGGGCCTCACGGCTGGCGTGAGGATCCCGGTCGTTTTTCTTCCTGGAAACCATTCGGATCCTTGTCCTGAGGCTGCACCAACGCGGCACAGTATAGATTCGTTTGCAACGAGTATAACGTTGGGATGGAGGTCCTGCCTATCAACCTGCCCGGAATAGGCATAAATACCTGCCATTCTTTTTGCGAAAAAATGTTTGACAGCCCAGGCCGGAATTATTAAAGTACGCGCCATCGGTTGAGGCACACACCTCAACGTTGGCAGAAACGTTTAGTTTTCAACAAGCTAAGGTTCTGCAAATCACCTGCCGAGGTGGTGAAATTGGTAGACACGCTAGCTTCAGGTGCTAGTGGGGGCAACCCCGTGGAGGTTCAAGTCCTCTCCTCGGCACCATTTCCTCCCTCAGGAAGTGGTAAATTGGCCAACCGGCCACATGTTGACTCTCTTTGAAGCACAGCCAACTCCTGTTACTCCCGTGCACGCGCTCCCTGCAGCCAGAAAAGAATCCCGCTCAATAGTACCTATTCCAGCAGTTCAACCAGATACTCAGACAAACGCTGATAGCTATACTCCACCCGCGCATACGCGGAGCTGGGAATGCCCTCGAACTCGCGGCCACAGTCACCGCCCGCACTATATCGCGTCATGTAGGCATCACGAATAAGATTCGGTTGTTCAGCAACGAAGCCCGGCCCGCCTGCTGTCGGGTAATTCATCACCCACTCGAAACTTCCATCCCCGGTTACCCTGTCTAGCCCAAGACGATCGGGATCGAGGAATCCGTATCGCAGCAGTCGAAGATCCGGTTGCTCCGGGCCGGAAAACTCCCTGCGGTCGAATTCCAGGACGGTATCGGTAAAACCCTCGGGCTGAGGGTCGTAGCCCGAAAACTGGTAAGGCTGAACGCCAGTGACAACCTGATTCGCGTCCACGGCATCCTCTTGCGGGGTGCAGTTACTGATGCCGACCGCAAACGTCACGGCCTCCACCTCACTGCCCTGCTCTGAAAGCCGGTAACCCGGAAATACAGAAGACGAATTCGCCATGTCCGGAACCAGCGTGCGGGTCTTGCCGGTGCCATACTCTGCAACCAGCTCGGCCAGCTCACCACTGTCCTTTGTCCAGCTGTAGGTTACCTCGGGGTTACCGCCGAGTTCAGTCGAGCCTGCTGAAATCCCGCGATACTGATGGCAGGTGGTACTGGTTTCGAAATAGGCACGGCGGCTGTCCCAGTCGAAAATGAGACGCTCATCCGTTCCGTCTTCATCGAAATTCAAGCGGCTCTGCTCCGACAGTGCGGCAGAGGGTAGCCACTGGGTGTGCAGGTTCGCCATATAACCATTTACACCAATCAGGCGCGCCAACTCCGGCATGGACGGTGACAGACAGCCATTCGCCGAGACGGATAGCAGACGCCCGCTCTCACTGTAATCGAAGGCCAGCTCGGCGGAGATCTGCAGGCCTGAACGATTGGCAGGCAGGGTGTCCTGGCTGGAAGGCTCGGCGTATACCTTCTGGCCGGTGAGCAGCACAGGATCGCTCAACTCCACATCCACTTCGGGCAGGGTCAGGGCGTCGGCATCGACATTGGCAAAGTCACCCTGAGCAGCAGTATCGACCACCGCAATAACGTCCGCGGCATTCTGAATCAGAGAGACGCCCAGCAGAAACGCCGCTTCCCTGCTCAGGAATCGCTCCGTGCCGTCACTGTTCTCTGCTGCCAGCAGGTCGTTGTAGGCATCGGGGATCTGACTGGCCATGAATCTTGCCAATGCCCTGGCGTAGGCGTGTGAGCGGTCGTCCTGGGCGAGAATGTAATCCCGCACCAGATTCAGGTCCGCCAGGCTGGCAGCAACGCCAGATGGCGTTTCCAGGAACGAACCCAGCCCGACAACGCCCCGGTAACGGGCCAGTGTTGTCAGTGGCGTGATATTGCGGACACCGGGAGGCGCCGACATCAGATAGGCGCTGGCCACCGGCACCTCGCCGTTGCGTGTTTCCTCGAGGGTTTTACCCGGCAGGGCGACTGCATGTAACGGATAGTCCCTGGGATCCAGGTCCGGGCCCACGGAAGGGGGTAGAACCAACTCCGAGATGTCGATTGTGAAACGGCCACCGGTACCGCTCATTGCCGTGGGCTCACCCGAGGCAAGGGTGACTTCTGCCCCGTTATCCAGTTCGATGACCAGGGGCCCCGGCGTAAACTGGCTGTCGCCATCCATATCCAGCCAGACCCGGGCGTTGTTCAGGTATCCGTCGATAACCTTGCCGGTATAGGGCGCCGGCTCACTGTACTCCACACCATCAAAATCCCGCCCGTCCACGGGCAGTTCATCGGATTCCTCGCCGCAACCGGCCAGAGCGAGGTAGAGAACAGACACAGAGAAACCTATCAGGCGTTTCATCGCGGCAACCGTTTATCCTTGTTAGAGGTTGTGCCGCTACTTTAGGGGATGTGGTGATCGGAGACCTTGATAGGTTTGGCAATTTGTAAAGTTTGGTAACCAGACGGGACACTCTTCACGACGAACAGCTGTAATGGGAAAACCCGCCGAGATCGAACAGCTCGAAAGGCTTCAGACGGTTGTAGCGATGCTCAACCCCATCCGATTGCTCGTCATAGGGTTGATTCAATACTTTTTGCAGTTCCCTCAGTGGCAGATAATCACCGTCAGCAGCTTGCTGATAAGCCGGAACCACGAACCACTCGCGCATGGTGTATTTCGGGTTCACGAGTTTCATGTCCCGGGAGCGCTCCTCGCGGAGCCGGGAACCGTTGCCCGCTCCGTCGATTCCAATCTGGCATTTCCACTTGGCAAGCCATTCGGACCACCGCTTGAGCAGCCCTTCCGAATCAGCTCCTCCCGCTTCATCCAGTGACCTGTAAAAGCTCTGCTTTAGTGGCTCAATGTCGTCGGGTACCGAGGACAGCTCACGAAAGAAAATGGTGTAATCCACCGGGGTGCGGGTCATCAGCATCATCAGCTCCCGGAAGAGTTCGGCGTCAAAATCTTTCAGCCCCAGTTTCGCTGACCACATCCTTTCCATTTCCGCCTGCATCACCTCCGGAAAACCCTTCTGAATCTCGTCGAGCTGAGCCAGTTCGTCTTCATGGCCATTGAGCAGTGGACGGAGGGCCGAGCAGAAACTCTTGAAGTTCTGCTCGGCGGCCGCCGGTTGATTCAGGAAAGCAAAGTGTTGTCCGCCACCGGTCCACGGTTGATAAAACGGCTCAAACACTTCGCAGAAGCCGAAGGGCCCGTAATCCAGTGTGAAGCCGCCAGCGGCGCAGTTGTCGCTGTTGAAATTGCCCTGGCAATAGCCAACTCGGATCCAGTTTGCGACCAGCGAGGCAAGGCGGCCGCGGAACGCCTGTGCAAGCATGACGACTTTGGTGGGAGTCGCGAGCGTCTGGTCAATGACCCCGCTGTACTCCCGATCAATCAGGTGCAGCACCAGCTGTTCGAGCTCTTCGATCGCTCGAGGGTGCTCCTGTTTTCTGGCCCTGCGACCAAAAAGTTCAAGCTGGCCAACCCGGATGAAGGAAGGCGCAACGCGGGTGGAAATGGCAACCGGCTCCGAAACGAGCTGGTCGGGATCCCGGGAATGTGAGCCCTCGGAGTACCAGGGACGTCGCACCCGCTCCGTTTTCGAGACATAGAGGCTCAGTGATCGCGAGGTTGGCACACCCAGGGCGTGCATGTGCTCTTGCGCCAGGAATTCACGAACGCTGGAACGCAGAACGGCGCGGCCATCGCCACCGCGACAATACGGGGTCTGCCCGCCACCCTTGAGCTGCATTTCCCAGCGCCGACCGTTGAAAACGGCTTCGAGTACCGAAATGGCACGACCGTCTCCGTAGCCGTTGCCGGTCTGAAACGGGCACTGTTGGGTGTATTCGTTGCCGTAGATGGAAAGCGCGTAGCCAGAGGCCCAGCCCAGTTTTCGCATCGGCTCCGGTACAAGCGAGAGGTCGCCGGAGAACATCCGGATAAAGTCGTCGGACTGGGCCAGGCTGTCGGCAAAGCCCAGTTCGCGGAACAAATCCTCACTGTGGGCAACGTATTCAGGGGTTTCGATGGCCGTGGGCCTGACCGGCACATAATGCCCCGAAAAGACCTGCCTTGGCCGATGGTCAACACCATCAGACGTGGCGTCAGGATCAGGGGTAAGATGATCCATCAGGGAATAATCGGCCATCGGTGCAAGTTCTTCGAGGTTGGTCACCTCGAAACCGGTTTCTCGCGACAACGGCTGTTTCATCTGTGCCTCTCCTGATCAAAGGAAACGGGCAGTGCCAGCAATGCCCTCACTTGCCCTTATGACCAGCCCCCGTGGCGAGGGTTCAGAATGAACGGGCAACGATTTCCTTCATGATTTCATTGGTGCCGGCGTAGATCCGCTGCACCCTTGAGTCCGCCCAGGCCCGTGCGATCGGGTATTCCCACATGTAGCCGTAGCCGCCGTGAAGTTGAACACACTCATCCATCACTTTGCACTGCAGGTCTGTGGTGAGCTGCTTCAGCATCGCCGCGGTGGGGATGTCGAGCTTCTTGTCCAGATGTAGCTCCAGGCACCGATCAGTGAACACCCGGGCAGCGGTAATTTCCGCCTTCATTTCCGCCATCTTGAAGCGGGTATTCTGAAACGCAATCACCGGCTTGCCGAAGGCGTTGCGCTCCTTGACGTAATCCAGGGTCCACTGCCAGGCGGCTTCGGCTGCGGCAACAGCACCCAGGGCCACCTGAAGGCGCTCGGCCGCCAGCTCCTGCATCAGCTGGAAAAAGCCCTGGCCTTCGCCCGGGCCGATCAGATTCTTCTCAGGTACTTTCACATCCTGGAAGAACAGCTCGGAGGTGTCCTGGGCCTTCATGCCCACCTTGTTCAGGTTCTGGCCTTTCTCGAAACCTTCCCACGCGGTTTCCACCATGAACAGGCTGATGCCTTTGGCGCCTTCCTTGGGGTCGGTCTTGGCAACAACAATAACCACGTCAGCAAGCTGGCCGTTGGTGATGAAGGTCTTGGAACCGTTCAGCACGTAATGATCGCCGTTTTTCACCGCCGTCGTTTTCACGCCCTGCAGGTCCGAGCCGGCACCCGGCTCTGTCATGGCAATGGCGCCAATCATTTCGCCGCTGGCCAGTTTGGGCAGATAATGATTTTTCAGCTCATCGGAGCCGTAGTTGAGCACGTAAGGTGCAACAATGTCAGAGTGCAGGCCCCAGCCTATGCCCGTCAAGCCGGCCCTGGCTACCTCTTCGATCAACACCGCACTGTACCGGAAATCCGCACCAACACCGCCGAACTCTTCCGGCAGGCATGGGCAAAGGAAGCCCAGCTCACCGGCTTTCTGCCAGAGCTCGCGGCTAACCTGGCCGTCTTTCTCCCACTGATCATGGTAAGGCGTTGCCTCTTGCTCCAGGAACTTGCGGACAGAATCGCGAAAGCCTTCAAGGTCGGCGTCGAAGAGAGTGCGTGGAATCATGGTGAACCTCGGTGAATAACCTGTGTTGTGTTTGTCGTTCACCAAGTCTCTGCCCGGAGCCCGGTTTGCTCAATGATGAAAAGCATCAATCGGGCTGGCCAAAACCATCGCTTAGAGCAGCCTCAGCCCTTGCGCTTGTCCTCGGCTCGGGCTTCGCCCCATCGGGGCATCAGGTCTTGGGGCAGGTTCAGATGATCAAGGATTCGGGCAACAATAAAATCCACCAGATCCTCGAGCGACTGGGGCTTGTGATAGAAGCCGGGGCTCGCCGGCATGATGACGGCACCCATGCGGGTCAGTTTCAGCATATTCTCCAGATGCACCTCGGAGAAAGGTGCCTCCCTGGGAACCAGAATGAGCGTACGACGCTCTTTCAGCGCGACATCTCCGGCCCGCTCAATCAGGTTGTTACTGGCACCGGTCGCCAGGGCCGAGAGCGTTCCGGTACTACAGGGGCAGACCACCAGTGGCGCTTTCTCCCCGGAGCCGGAAGCCGGCGGTGCAAACCAGTCTTCCCGACCAAACACCAGAACCTGCCCCGATTCTGCACCCGCATAGGCAGACAATGTTTCCTGCATCGCCGGCGGCGTTCCCGGCAGTTTTAGATCGGTTTCCGTGGCGATCACCACCTGCGCAGCCCGGCTGACCATCACATTCACCCGGCAGCCTGCTGAGACCAGGCACTGCAAAAGGCGCAGGCCATACTGGGCACCGGACGCGCCAGTGAAGGCCAGGTTAACGGTCGTTGGCCGATTATGGTCGTTGGTCATGAATATCGCCACTTGTCAGTCAGGGGGAGTCGCCGGTTGCGCCGGATCAGCCACGGATACGCTCAAGCTCGGCAATAAGTTTACCGTGAATACCACCAAAGCCGCCGTTGCTCATGATCACAATGTGGCAGGGGCTGGGAAGATCTTCCAGGGTGCGCGCCAGCAAATCTTCCACTGTAGCGTCTACCCGGTGCCGATCGGAACCGGTATTCAGCGCCTGCCAACCGGCAATCAGTTCGGGCAGCCACTCCATGTCATTCAGGTTCGCCCACAGAACCCGGTCCGCGATTTCCGCGCTGGGCAGCAGTGTCTGCTGGTGGACGCCCTGCTTCATGGTGTTCGAGCGCGGCTCAATCAATGCCAGGATAGGTTCATCACCCACCTGGTTGCGCAAGCCCTCAAGTGTGGTGGCAATGGCCGTAGGATGGTGGGCAAAGTCGTCGTATACACGCACCCCGTCTATGTCCGCCAGCAACTCCATCCGCCGTTTGACGCCGGAGAACCGGCACAGGGCGGCCACCGCATGGTCTGGGGTGACGCCCACGTGGCGGGCGGCAGCAATGGCAGCAAGAGCATTGCGGACGTTATGAAGACCGGTCTGATCCCACTTCAGCGTTGCCACCGGCTGTTCGTGGTGAATCACAAGAAACCGGCTGCCATCCTCCGATAGCAGCTCGGCCCGCCAGTCCGACATGCGCGGGGTCTCGCTGCCAATGGCGGTGTCTTGGACCGGGCTCCAACAACCCAGTGCCAGGGCATTGTCCAGGTGGCCATCCACCGCGGGACGGATAATCAGGCCCTGGGAAGGGACGGTCCGGACCAGATGATGAAACTGCCGCTCGATGGCCTCGACGTTTTCGAAGATATCGGCGTGATCAAATTCCAGATTATTCAGGATCAGGGTATGGGGGCGGTAATGGACGAACTTGGAGCGCTTGTCGAAAAAGGCGCTGTCGTACTCGTCTGCTTCGATTACAAAAAAGTCACTGTTGCCCAGACGCGCCGACACGTGAAAGTCCCGGGGAACACCGCCCACCAGATAGCCCGGTTCAAACCCGGCCTGATCCAGGATCCAGAGCAGCATGGACGTGGTTGTGGTCTTGCCGTGGGTACCGGCTACCGCCATGACCCAACGGTGCCTGAGCACCTCGCGGCTCAGCCACTCGGGCCCGGACATGTAGTCGATATTGCGGTTGAGCACTGCTTCGACTTCCGGATTGCCGCGGGACATGGCGTTACCGATGAGCACCAGGTCCGGTTTCGGCTCCAGGTGATCCGGGCTATACCCTTCCATCAGACTGATACCCTGAGCCTCCAGCTGGGTGCTCATGGGTGGATAAACACCCTGATCGGAGCCTGTCACCGTATGGCCGAGTTCCCGGGCCAGAACGGCCAGGCTGCCCATGAAAGTGCCACAGATTCCGAGGATATGAATGTGCATTCGGCAACTGCCCTCTGAGTTGAAACCCGACAAGCCTCCCGTATCCGCCCCACCCCGTCAAGAGCCACGCTATCCGCAATCCTGCTCATGAAAATTGCCGTCGATTGGCGTATCATCTGCGCCATTGTCGAACCAGCAGGAGGCTCCAGCCCGAGATGGCCATCAAGAATGCATTCTACGCTCAGTCCGGCGGTGTCACCGCCGTCATCAATGCCAGTGCCTGTGGCGTCATCCAGACCGCCCGCAAGCATCCGGACAAAATCGGCAAGGTGTTTGCCGGACGCAACGGCATTATCGGGGCGCTGAAGGAAGAACTGATTGATACCAGCCTCGAAAGCGACGATGCCATCCAGGCACTGATTCACACCCCGGGCGGCGCCTTCGGCTCCTGCCGTCACAAGCTCAAGAACATTTCCGAGAACCGGCGCGAGTACGAACGCCTTATCGAGGTGTTCCGGGCCCACGACATTGGCTACTTCTTCTACAACGGCGGTGGGGATTCACAGGACACCGCCTACAAGGTTTCCCAGATCGCCGACAAGATGGGCTACCCAATTACCTGCATCGGCGTGCCCAAGACCGTGGACAACGATCTGCCGTTCACCGACTGCTGCCCGGGCTTCGGGTCGGTTGCCAAATACATTGCCACGTCCACCCTGGAAGCCAGCCTGGACATCAAGTCCATGTGCGAAACGTCCACCAAGGTGTTCATCCTGGAAGTAATGGGTCGCCACGCCGGCTGGATTGCCGCATCCGGCGGCCTGGCAGGACAGGGCGAGGGCGAACCGCCCCACGTCATCCTGTTCCCGGAAATCCCGTTTAATCGCGACGCGTTCCTTGAGCGCGTGGATCATTGCGTGAAAGAGTATGGCTACTGTGTAGTCGTGGCCTCCGAAGGTGCCCAGTACGAAGATGGTCGCTTCCTGGCGGACGCCGGAGCCAAGGACGCGTTTGGCCACACCCAGCTGGGCGGTGTTGCTCCGGCCCTGGCCAATATGGTCAAGCAGGCCCTGGGCCACAAATACCACTGGGCCGTTGCCGACTACCTCCAGCGCAGTGCCCGCCACATTGCCTCCGCCACCGACGTGGAGCAGGCCTATGCGGTTGGCAAGGCCGCCGTGGAAATGGCACTCGACGGCAAGCAGGCTCTGATGCCCACGATCGTCCGCGAACAGGGCAAACCTTACGTCTGGAAGATCGGTGAGGCCCCGCTGAGCGAAGTGGCAAACCAGGAGAAAAAGATGCCGATCCACTTCATCACCGACGATGGCTTTGGTATCACCCAGGACTGCCGGGACTACCTGGAACCTCTGATTGCCGGTGAGAGTTTCCCGCCATTCGATAACGGCCTGCCGCGTGTTGCCAAACTCCAGAACACGCTGACCGAGAAGAAACTGAAGACCGAGTTCCAGCTGTAACCGAACGAACAGCGTACCGGAAAGCAAAAAGCCTGACAGAGTAGCTCTGTCAGGCTTTTTCATTGTTCAGGCACTACACGCAGATGGTTAGCGGGCCAGCTCCGATTGCTGGTCGCGCATGTAGGCGTAGAACTGATCAAACCCACCCACGTACTGGTTGCCCACCAGAATCTGCGGCACGGTATAAACCGGCCGGCCAATCTTGTCCGCGATATCCTGCTTGCTCATGCCCTTCTCGATCATATCGACCCAGACGTAGGGAATGTTCCTGGCCTCACACAGACGCTTTGCCTGCACGCAGAAACCACAACTCGAGCGGCCATAGATCGTGACCTGCTCCATAAACACCTCCCTAAAGTCTCTGGCTGTATGTTTCGGGACTGCAATGCTATGGCTGAATGATGGCACGGCGCACGCTAATTTAAAATTGATGCTTTGAATCGCCACCATAGTAGCCGCCCATCATGTCCTCAGGCGACCGAGCTCCCGCTCCAGAACCTGCACTTCATTGTCCAGGGCCTGACCACTGCCTTTGACGCGACCAGCAAGTTCCCGGAGATCGTTGGCGGCGTCACCGATATGAGTGAGGTTGCGATTGATTTCCTCGCTCACCGAGCTTTGCTCTTCCGCTGCGGTCGCCACCTGGGTCACGTGTTCGACAATGGTTCCGATCCGCTCGACAACCGTGGCCAGGGAATGGGCCGCCTCCTGGGTGCCATCCACCGCCGAGGTGGCGCGATCAACACCGCTCTGGATCACCGAAACCGCCCCGTTCACATCCTGCTTCAGACCGTCGATCATGGTGCTGATTTCATCGGTAGATTCCCGCGTCCGGGAGGCAAGGGTTCGGACCTCATCGGCGACAACGGCAAAGCCGCGCCCCTGCTCACCGGCCCTTGCCGCCTCGATGGCGGCGTTAAGCGCCAGCAGGTTGGTCTGTTCTGCGACGCCACGGATGACATCCAGGATCCGGTTGATGTCCTCACTGCGATTGGCCACCTGGCCGATCGCAGTGCTGGCCTCGCCCATGTCATTGGCCACCGCGCTCACGCCGTTGACTGCGGACGACAAGGTGTCCTGGGTAAAGCGGATGCCGTCCTGGGCCATCCGCGCGTTGTCCGCCGCCTCACCGGCAAATCCCGCGACCTCACCGGCAGCGACAGACATTTCATTCATGGCGGTCACCACGCTGTCGATGTCCTGATGTTGCCTGCCGGTCTGCTCATCGGTCTCAACCGCAATACTTCCGACATCCCTGGCCTGTTCGCGGACCTTGGCGTTTACATCCTTCAGGTCGTTGATCATCTCTCTCAGCCTCGCCAGGAAGGCGTTGAATCCGCCAGCCAGCTCGATCAGCTCGGCGTGGGTGTCGATTTCCAGCTCACGGGTAAGGTCCCCTTCGGCACTGGCCAGGTTCTTCATGCGATCCCGGATCTCATCCAGCGGGCGGGTCACCGAGCGGACCAGGAGAACGAGGGCGACAACAGCAAGAACCACGACACCGATGCCTACCAGGGTCTGGCGGGTCGCGGTCGCGGCCACTTCGTCTGACAGCAGGCCCGTGATTTCGGAAACGCTGGCAAGCGCGGCATCTCTTGGCAGTTCAATCAACAACGACCACTCGGCATCGGGCAGACTGATTTCGACGGGATAGGCCACGGCCAGGGTCTGGCCGTCATCGAAGGTCCCCCCACCCTGATGCAGTCCCGAGAAGGTATCGCCATGCTCCGGCAACGCCTCCCGGAGGGGCCGACCAAGATGAGCCTCATAATGACTGGATGCCGCGATAAGACCCTGCTCGCTGATCAGCGTGACCCTGGACTTGCCGTCAAACAGTTCCTTGCTGACACCAGAAATGGTTCTTTGCAGTGTCGAGAGATTGATATCGACGCCCACCACGCCGGCGAATGCTCCGTCGTCCAGAATCGGAACCACCAGGCTGGTCATCAGCTCGGAATAGCCCTCACTGATTTCGTAATCATAGGGCTCCATGATGCAGGGTGCCCTGGTGTCCCGCGAGCACAGATACCACTCGGCTTCCCGAATCCCGAATTCGTTCAGGCTATCCAGATACTTCGTAGCCGGGTCCTCGGTGCGGCTGAAGTGAACCTTGCCCTCCGGATCCCGGTAGTAATAGATTTCCAGGGTGCCCTCGTCGCTGCTGTGCTCCTCAACACCACCGGTGAAATAGCGATCCTGCCCGTCATAGCCATCCGGCTCGAACTGTGCGTATATCGAGCTCAGACTTTTCTGCTCCTCAAGCACGGCGCCAACAGTCTCCTGCAGGGCCGTCCTGCTGATTCGACCGGAACTGTCGGACTGAATATTGCGGGTAATAACATTGCGGACGACTTCCGGGGTCCGAAAGGCAGTTGCAAACTGACCACTGACCAGCTCGCCGAACTTGCCAGCGGTTGCGCTGAGCTGATCCATTACAATGCCCTGCACCGTATCCCGGGTCTCGACACTCAACCTCTTCTCCATGGCTCCGAGAGACAGCTGGGCAGTCACCACGATACTGATGCCCATTATCAGAAGCAGGGACACAACGAGGGCGTAGAGCTTGAAGCGGAGCGATAACTGTTTCATGGTGAAGGCGGACCTGCGGGGAGTTGGGGGTTCATTCTATTTTAGAGCACGGAGGAGCCGGTGGCCTACCTGACGCTATTTCTGACCGCGTTCGCCGCTGCCACGCTGCTGCCCGCTTACTCGGAAGTTCTGCTGGGCACGCTGATAACACAGGGTTACTCCTGGTGGTGGCTGTGGTTCTGGGCAACACTGGGTAACACGCTGGGCTCGGTCGTTAACGGAGTTATCGGCCGGCAGGTAGATCGCTTTAAGCATAAACCCTGGTTTCCGATCAGCGAGATGCAATTGCACAAGGCGAGGAACCGCTTTAACCGATATGGCCAATGGTCTCTGCTGATGGGCTGGCTGCCTCTGGGCGGCGACGCGCTGACCCTGGTTGGCGGGATCATGCGCGTGCCGTGGCTCAATTTTGTGATACTGGTAGGAATCGGCAAGGGGGCCCGCTACGCCTTTGTGCTCTGGCTCGTCGCGGAGGCGTCCGGTGCATCGTCACCTTCACCGTAGAGGTATTTCCGAAGCAGCGGCTCGCCGTTAAATTCGGAATTCAGAACCGCAACGAAGGTGTAGACCCCGATCAGTTTACGGTTAAGGAACACGAACTCCTTCGGGGGCACGCGGAAATAGCGACTGATCGCCGACCGGGCCGCCTGACGCGCCACCCGGGACGGCAGTTCACTCTGCTTCCAACGATACTGGCCGTGGCTGTTTACTGCATAGTCTGGCCAGGAATCCTTGTCGCTGGAGAGCGGTTCAAGCACCGACATGCAGACCTGGCCAAACTTCTCCAGTACCTCCTCCGGCCACTCGGTGCTCATGAAACGCAGCTTCACGCCACCATCGATTACCGCATCGAGATCGTTCTCGTAGGATGCCTTGATCATCTGGATGACCGGTTTGAGAAACTCGTCCGAGTAGGACTGCACGGCGCCGAAATCGAGGAGGACGATACGGTCGTACCCCGGGTCATCCCCTTCCTCCCCGGCAATCCGGATGCGGTAGTTGCCGAAATTGGGATCGGTCTGTATTTCGCCCCAGATGAACAATTCCCGGAAAAACAGCTCCAGGGCGGCCTTGCCAAGGGCACTGCGACGTTCCAGCGGCAGGTCCCTGACCGACTGGGAACTGACCGAATGCCCGTGCTCGTAGGTTGAACAAATAACGTGCTCGGTTGAAAACTCCGGCAGGACCCTGGGCACAATGAATCTCGGATCCGATGCCAGCATGTTGCGGAATTTCTCGGTGGTCTTCGCCTCAAGGCGATAGTCCACCTCCCGATGCATCATCTGCCGGACTTCCTCCAGCCAGTCATTGAACTCGGGGCCAAAACTGACCAGCCTGGCCACTCGCAGCAACTGGGCGACAGCATTCAGGTCGCTGTCTACCGCGTCGGCAACGCCCGGGTATTGCACCTTCAGCACCAGCTCCAGGCCGTCACTGCGGCGCCAGGCCCGATGGACCTGCCCCAGCGACGCAGCGCCAATAGGCTCGGGCTCTACATCCAGTTGCGCCAGACGCTCCGCGCCCAGCTCGTCTTTCAGCACACGCTCGATAGCCGGCCATTCCAGAGAAGTGGTCTGATCTTCCAGGGTGTGGAGCGCTTCGGTGACTTCCTCGGGCAAAAAATGCTCGCCGTACAGAGCCATAACCTGGCCAATCTTGACCACGCTGCCCTTTAACTTGCCCAGTTCATCCACCAGGAACCGGGCCTGGCTCGAAAGCATGGCGCGGTGACGTTTTTCCCGATTTTCCCGAGTGCTGAACCAGTTGGTTGCCATATGTGAGGCCATACGGGTACCGGCAAACAACCCGGCACGGGTCAGACTCAGCCTGCGCTCGAAACTGCCTGTCTTGATGCGGGAAACCGAATTTCCTGAACGTCTGGAAGACATAGTGACCTGTTCGGATCAGAGAATTTCACCACGTTTGGCGGCTTACACCATTATACGGATAGTCAGGGGAGCTGACCTAACCGAGTCGACCGGCCTGCCGCGGCCACGGGGCCAATGCGCCAGCCCCGTTGCCGGTTTACATCTGCACAACCGGATCGTTTACGTTTCGACACAGTTTCCGCCGGGAAACCGGTCTAGTATTTCTAGATACGTAAGGTCCAACAACGACTATCACAACAACAAGATCTGAAAATGCCGCAATCCGCAAGAAAAACGCCGGATACGGAGCTGTCGCAGTTCCGGGTCAAGGGCGAGATTCCTGTCCCGATCCTGATCAACTGGCTGACCGCTGTTGCCGTGCCCCTGCTCTGTTTCTTTGCCTGGCGCTCCAGCCTGCAGAACGACCCGATCACGCCGCCACTACTGGTTGGCTTCGCCGTTCTTCTTGCCGTCAACTCTGTGAGCTACCTGCTCTTCGGTAACAAGACCCTGCAGCGTCGCGGCTTCATAACCCTGATTACGGTGCTGTTCACCTACCTGGCTATCAACGCGGTAGAGGACGGTTCCGCCATTATCTGGTTGTTTGCCTACCCGCCCATCATTTTCTACATCAGCGAATCCCGGGTTGGGGTGCTCGCCTGCTGTGGCGGGTTCGCCGCCGTCATCTTCCTTTTCAGCCCACTGGGGGATTTCCTGTTCGATCCGCCGCACAGCACCAGTTTCAGAATCACCATGATAGCGGTGCTGGGTTTTGAAATGGTCACCTGTTACATCCTTGACCAGAGCCGTCGACGCAGCAAGCTGGGGTTGCTGAAGCTGGCCGCGGAATTCGAGTATGCCGCCAAGCACGATGCCCTGACCGGCCTGGCCAATCGCCGCGAAGCGCTTGAGCAACTGGACATCGAGTATCAGCGCTATCTTCGCAACGCCCGGCCCTTTTCGGTGCTGCTGATGGACATTGACCTGTTCAAGAGCGTTAACGACAACTATGGGCACCATGTGGGTGACGAATTGATCATTCTGGTGGCCAGGACCCTTCGGGAACAATGCCGCAAAGTTGATACGCTGGCCCGATGGGGCGGTGAGGAGTACCTGGTTCTGCTGCCCGAAACCAATACCGGGGAGGCGCTGGCATCCGCAAACCGGATCCGTGAAGCTTTTGCCGCCAGATCCGTAAGCACGGAGAAGGGCCCGATTCAGGCAACCATCAGTGTGGGGGTGGCGTCGATCCGTGGCTCGGAATCCATCGATCGCCTGCTGCAGCGGTCAGACGAAGCCCTGTATCGGGCGAAATCCGAGGGACGTAACCGCGCATGCGGTTACGAGAATGAAGCCGCGGCCTGAGCTACCAGCCCTCGCGGAAATCGACATCGTGGTGAGCCAGGCCACTGACCAGCTGCTGCGACAACCTCCGCTGCACGTCAGCCAGTGTCACACCGGGAACAAAGTCGCGAACCTGACACATGGCCATTCCGGCGTAGCCGCAGGGGTTTATGCGCTGAAAAGGCTCCATGTCCATATCCACATTCAGCGCCAGGCCATGAAAGGAACAACCCCGGCGAACCCTCAGTCCGAGCGAGGCAATCTTGGCGTCGCCCACGTAAACGCCCGGGGCGTCCGGTCTCGGAGCGGCCTCAACGCCCAATTCTGCAAGCGTGCGGACGATGGCCTGTTCGATCTCGTCCACCAGAGAACGTACACCAAGTTTTTTGCGAGTCAGATTGATCATCAGGTAAATCACGAGCTGGCCGGGACCGTGGTAGGTCACCTGCCCGCCCCGATCCACCGGGATCACCGGGATGTCGCCCGGGGCAAGAATATGTTCGGCCTTCCCCGCCTGGCCCTGGGTATAAACCCGCGGATGCTGCAAACACCAGAGTTCATCCGCCACACTGTCATCGCGGTCAGCGGTGAAGGCTTTCATGGCCTCCCAGGTTTCCAGATAGGGCTGCTCACCCAGGGATCGGACAATCAGGTCAGGCATCGGGCTCAGAGCACCATGTGTACGCGGCCACTGGCCTTGAGATCCTCGAACAGGGCCTTCAGTTGCGCTTCACCCGTGGCCACAATCTTCAGTTGAACCGAGGAAAAACGGCCTTTGCTGCTGTCGTTAACGGTGATATCGGTCTCGCTGATTCCGGGGGCATGCTGCTCCACAACCTCGACCACGAACTCGGTGAAATCCGGGGCCGCATTGCCAATCACCTTGATCACATAGTCGCAAGGAAACTCAATTTTTGGTGCTTTCGGCTCACTCATGCCGTTTTACTCCCCGGGATCAACATCACCTTACTGAAATAACTGAATGAAAAAGAGCTTGATGGCGTCCCAGATGCGTTTGAAAAAGCCACCTTCGGGAACCTCGGTCAGGGCCAACACCGGCTGATCAACCAGTACCTCGCCGTTATAGGAGACCTTCACCCGTCCCAGCTCGTCCCCAACTTTAATGGGTGCCTTAATCACAGAATCAAGGTCGACCGTCGATTCCAGA
This sequence comes from Marinobacter manganoxydans MnI7-9, assembly GCF_000235625.1. Lineage (GTDB taxonomy): Bacteria > Pseudomonadota > Gammaproteobacteria > Pseudomonadales > Oleiphilaceae > Marinobacter > Marinobacter manganoxydans. The sequence continues at coordinate 296,532 of NZ_AGTR01000084.1, forward strand.
TCGTTTCGTGAACTCCGTGGAATGGTCACGTAGACATCCTCAGTCATGCCAACGGAGAGCTGATCAGCCTGACCGCCCCAGACACGGGCTTCGATGAGCTCCTGGCCTGACCGGAACAGGCGTTCGCTCTCATAGTAGCGGAAGCCGTAGTTCAGCATTTTCTGGATTTCCTGGGCCCGTGCTTCTGAACTGTTGGTGCCCATAACCACGGCAATAAAACGGGTGTCGTTGCGTTTGGCAGAGGCAACAAGGCAATAACCCGCCTCCTCGGTATGGCCTGTTTTCAGGCCGTCGACGCTATCATCGCGCCAGAGCAGACTGTTCCGGTTCGGCTGGCGAATGTTGTTGTAGGTGAAATGTTTTTCAGCGTAGAGCGGATAGTTCTCCGGGTAATCGTTGATGATCGCGCGGGCCAGCATCGCCAGGTCATAGGCTGTTGAGAAATGCTCCGGCGAGGGCAGGCCGGTCGCGTTCACGAAATTGGTGTCTTTCATTCCCAGCAGTTGGGCCTGCTGGTTCATGATGTCAACGAAGGCTCCTTCACTGCCTGCAACGAATTCCGCCAGGGCAACAGACGCGTCGTTGCCCGACTGAATGATGACCCCCCTGAGCAGATCTTCGACCGAAACCTGGGTGCCTTCCCGAACGAAGGTGCGCGAACCTTCGGTCTTCCAGGCATTAACGCTGATGGGAACCATGTCGGACATGGCAATGCGGCCCTCATCAAGCTCACGCTCGACAATATAGGCCGTCATCATTTTGGTCAGACTGGCCGGAGGCAAACGCTCGTGGCTATTCTCCTCCATGATGATCCGTCCGCTCTTGGGATCCATCAACACGTAGGAGCTGCCGGCAATCTGCGGCGGCGACGGAATCAGCACCGACTGGGACATTGCCTTGCCTGTCAGGGCAAGCATCAGCACAAGGACAACGGAGAGAGTTCGAAAAGCAGAGTTTAAGGCCATGGGTCCATTCATTCGTCGTTAAGTGTATTTTTTTAAATATGTCGTGTTCGGCTTATTCAGTGCGTATCGGTCAGTAGGATGGACTGATCGAAACCACGGGCTTCCAGCAGGCTTTGGGTACGCCTGGCGCTGTCTTCGTCATTGAAGGGGCCCACCTGGACCCGATGGAAGCGCCCCGCGGAGGTATCCACTGCCCGAACGCGCATCGGATTCTCCAGCACCGCCCTCACCTGGCTGAGCAGTTTTTCAGCCGGATCCCGGCTGCTGAAGGACCCCAGCTGCACAAACAATGACCGGTTGGTCATGGCCATGTCGCCGCTTGCCTCCACCCGGCTTTCAGCGTATCCGGCCGGATCTCCCGGGGAATAAGGCTCGCCGGCAATGAACATGGCGCCATCCGGCCTGACGGTGATGGCAGCCACCTCCACACGGGCCGTGCCCCTGGCCTGGTACCCCAGCTTCTTGGCAGCGGCGTATGACAGGTCGATGATCCTGTCGCTGTGAAAGGGACCGCGGTCGTTGACACGGACAATCACCGAGCGACCGTTATCAAGGTTCGTTACACGTGCATAGCCGGGGATCCGCAGGGATTTGTGCGCGGCGGACATGGTGTACATGTTAAAGGTTTCGCCGTTGGAGGTCTTGTGGCCATGAAATTTCTCGCCGTACCAGCTCGCCGTACCCCGCTCCACATAGCCATCGTTGCTGTCGAGCACGTGGTACTGCTTGCCCCAGACCTGGTAGGGCGATTTATTGCCCGCCCTCCTGGGAGCCTCGTAAACCGGTACCGCATCGTCAAGACCGGACACATCGAAGTTACCCGAAGGGGCCCTGTCGGTTGCCAGGGTATAGCGGGACGAATGGTCCGTTTCCGGGGCCGACGCGCAGCCGCCGAGTATCAGCGACACAACCACCGACAGCAGGAGGGAGAATGAGGGCTTGCAGTTCACTGTCCGGAATTCCTCTTGACTACACTGGCCACCGGTATCAGGTTCCCGGTGGTCCAGCCTTCATTGTAACGGGTTCTCCGAAGGAATCACCATTACCCTGTGGCCATGGTTTGATTGACCGAATCAGGCGCCAATCATTCGCCGATGGGTATGAATCGACATCAAAACACCAAAGGCTGCCATCAGGGTGACCCCCGACGTACCACCGTAGCTGATCAGGGGCAATGGCACACCAACGATTGGCAAAAGTCCACTTACCATCCCGACATTTACGAAGATGTAGATGAAGAACGTCATGGTGAGCGCACCCGCGAGAAGGCGGCTGAATGAATCCTGGGCTGTCGCGGCAATATACAGGCACCGCAGTATGATCAGGAAATACACCGTCATCAGGATCAGCATGCCCACGAACCCGAACTCTTCAGCCAGCACTGCGACGATGAAGTCGGTATGACTCTCTGGCAGAAACTCCAGGTGCGACTGGGTTCCCTGAAGCCAGCCCTTGCCATCCACGCCACCGGAACCGATGGCGGTCTTGGACTGGATGATGTTCCAGCCGGCGCCAAGGGGGTCACTCTGAGGGTCCAGAAGCGTCAACACACGCTGTTTCTGGTATTCCCTCATGACGAAGAACCACATCAGCGGGGCCGAAACGGACACCATGGCCACGAACGCCGTGATCAGTTTCCAGCTGATGCCCGCAAAAAACACCACGAAGATACCGGCCATGCCGACCAGCAGCGAGGTCCCCAGGTCCGGCTGCTGCATGATCATGACCATGGGCACCAGAACGATCGCCAGCCCGACGGTTACATGCCGGAATCTGGGCGGCAGGAAATGCCTGGACAGATACCAGGCCGCCATCATGGGAACCACCAGCTTCATCAATTCCGATGGCTGGAAACGCGGAAGTCCCGGAATAGCCAGCCATCGTTGCGCACCCTTGGCACCAACGCCCACCAGCAGAACCGCAATCAGGGCCACAATACCGGCGCCGTAGAGCCACGGCGCCCAACGGCGAAACACCGAGGGATCCAGCTGGGCAAATACCAGCATCACGACAAACGCCACGCCCAGCCGGATGCCCTGGGCCTTGACGACCTCAAGGTTCCGGTCGGCACCGCTGTAGAGTACGAACAGCCCGCCGGAAACCAGCAGGAGTAACAGCAGCAACAGGATTGGATCCAGATGCAGCGCTGTCCAGATGCTCCGGTGCCGGCCAAGAGGGTTGCTTGCGGTTGAATCCAGTAACGCCTTGAACGCCATCAGTCAGCCACCTCGCCGACACCACTGACCAATGCGCTATCCCCCTGGCCATAATCCAGCAACCAGGAGTCAAACAGCGCCCGCGCGACCGGTGCCGCGGTGCCACTGCCGCTGCCGCCGTTCTCGACAATAACGGCGACGGCAATTTTCGGGTTATCTACCGGCGCAAAACCCACGAAAAGCGCATGATCCCGAAGCCGCTCGCGGATTTCTTCCTCATCGTATTCTTCATCCTCGGCCAGACTGAAGACCTGGGCAGTTCCTGTCTTGCCTGCCATCTTGTAGGGGGCACCACGACCAGCACCCCGGGCAGTGCCCTTCGCTCCGTGCATGACTTCAACCATGGTTTCCACCACATACTCCCAGTCGTCCGGGTTCTTCAACTTGAGCGGCTCGTGGGTTTCGGCGGGTAGGAACTCCTCGACCGGGCGATCCCCCTTGATATCTTTCAGTAACCTCGGCTCGACCCACTCGCCTCGATTGGCGATTAGGGCGGTCGCTGTCGCCAGTTGCAACGGTGTTGCCAACATGAAGCCCTGGCCGATACCCAGGTTCACGGAATCTCCCGGATACCAGGGTTCATTGCGCACTGCCCTTTTCCAGTCTCTGGAAGGAAGCAAGCCGCTCAGGGCCCCGGAGACATCAAGCGTCGCGTCTTCCCCGAAGCCAAAATGAGACAGGTAGCTGTGCATGGTATCCACGCCCATTTCGACCGCCGCCTCGTAGAAGTAGACGTCACAGGATTCGGCCACAGCGTCCTTGAGATCAACCCAGCCGTGCCCCGTCCGCTTCCAGTCGCGCCAGACCCGGCCACCCTGATTCAGTCGGAAATGCCCCGGATCCCAGATGGTGTAATCCCGGGTGGTCGCGCCACTGTCGAGGGCGGCGACCGCAAGCATGGGCTTGAGGGTTGAGCCTGGCGGGTACTGACCGCGCAAGGCACGATTAAACAGGGGCTTGTCTTTGCTGTCGCTCAATTCCCGATAATCGTTGACGCTGATACCGGTGACGAATTTGTTGGCATCAAACCCCGGCACGCTGGCCAGCGCGAGAATGCCGCCGGTATCCGGTTCTATGGCAATGATGGCGCCCCGACGACCATCAAGAAGCTCGTGGGCACGCTGTTGCAGCCTGAGATCCAGATGCAGCTGCAGATCCTCCCCGGGAACCGGGTTCTCACGTTCCAGAACCCTGAGAGTCCGGCCCCGGGCATTGGTTTCGACATGCTGGTAACCGACCTGGCCGTGGAGGATTTCCTCGTAGAACCGCTCAATGCCCGACTTGCCGATGTAGTTGGTGCCTGCGTAGTTGACCGGATCGATCCTTTGCAACTCATCCCGATTGATACGTCCGACAAACCCCAGGGCATGGGCCGTCAGCTCACTGTGGGGGTAATACCGTACCAGCTCAGCCTTGACCTCGACGCCCGGAAGCTCGTGGCGATGCACGGCGAGGCGTGCCATCTCCTGCTCATTAAGGTCATAGCGAAGGGGTATTTCCTGGAAGGGTCGGCGGGGCTCCTGAAGCCGACGCTGAAACCGTTCGCGGTCTTCCTCGGAGATCTCCAGGATCGCGTCAAGCTGCGCCAGGGTATCGTCCATGCCCTGCACCCGCTCGGGCACAAGCGTTACACTGAAAACGGGGCGGTTCTCCGCCAGCAGGGTGTTATTGCGGTCGTATACCAGCCCCCGGGGAGGAGGCACCGACTGGACCTGGACGCGATTCTTGTCTGAGAGCGTGGTGTATATCTCATGCTCCACGACCTGAAGCTGGTACATCCGGGCAATCAGACCGCCGATAGCGAGCATGACAATTACCAGCATGACCAGGGTCCGCCGTTGGAACAGCCGGCGTTCCGCTGCCGTATCCTTGAACTCACCCCATGGCATAACGTCCCCCTAGGCCCGGTGATACGGGTGATTGCGGGTGATCGACCAGGCCCGGTAGAGCTGTTCTGCAAGAACAATACGCACCAGGGGATGAGGCAGGGTCAGGGGCGACAACGACCATTGCTGGTCGGCCCGTTTGCGGCAATCGTCGGCGAGGCCATCCGGGCCGCCCACCAGAAAGCTGACGTCCCGGCCATCCTGTTGCCAGTTCTCCAGCTGCGCCGCAAGCTTTTCGGTCGACCACGGCCGCCCACCAACCTCCAGCGCGATGACCCGGTCCTTCGCGCCGGTGGCCGCCAGAATGGCGTCGCTTTCTCGCTGCATCAGCCTGGGGATATCGGGATTCTTGCCCCGGTGGGCGACGGGGATTTCAACCAGTTCCACGGGTAGCTCCGGCGGCATGCGGCGGGCGTAATCTCCGAATCCGGTACTGACCCAGTCGGGCATTTTCTGCCCCACACAGATCAGGCGTAACCGCATGATTATTCGCTGCCCGCAACACCAAGATCCGGAGCATCACGCCAGAAGCGCTCCAGATCGTAAAATTCTCGTGTGGCAGGCATCATAACGTGAACAACCACATCGCCCAGATCCACGAGAATCCAGTCGCTGACGCCGGCACCTTCAACATTGCTCGCGCGCACGCCCTTCTCCTTCGCTTCGACCACGACGGAGTCTGCCAGGGATTTTACATGTCGGTTGGACGTTCCGGATGCCAGAACCATGAAGTCGGTGACACTGGTGCGGTCACGGACATCGATCACGCTGATGTCCTGTGCTTTCACATCCTCAAGCGCATTAATTACCAGATCTTTCAGTTGCTCTGCCTGCATAATCAACCTGTTGGACGGGCGTTTGCCGGTATGGCCGCCCGAAATGTCATATTCAGACGCGATTGTAGCACTAAAAGTTCCCGTCAGGGCATGCTCCATAGAGCCCCTGACGGCGAATTTCTGTCCAGACCGAGTCAGGCACCAGATAGCGGGGCGAGCGGCCGTCACCGATACGCTCCCGAATACCGGTCGCGGAAACATCCAGCAAGGGTGGATCCAGCTCGAGAACGCAGCCGCAGGGGCTGTCATGCAGGGCCTCCGGGCTTTCCACACCACGCTCTGCCAGCAATCGGGCCGGTTCGGAGGATGGGTCCAATGCCGGGCCCGGCCGACGGACCACAACCACATGCGCCAGATCCGGAATATGCTGCCATTCCCGCCAGCGATCGAAGCCAGCAAATGCGTCCGTGCCAACCACCATCACCAGGGGTTCATCCGGGCCAAGCTCGGCCCGGAGTTGGCGAAGGGTATCGGCGGTGTAGGACGCTCCTTCCCGTGAGAGCTCACGGTCGTCAATCCGCAACTGGGGCTCACCGGCCACTGCCAACCTCAACAACTCCAGGCGCTGTCTGGAAGACGCCCCGGTTTGCCCCCGGTGCGGCGGAATATGACAGGGCACCAGGCTGACGTAACCCACGCCAAGACGATCGCTGATTTCCAGCGCAAGCCTGAGATGGCCATGATGCACCGGGTCGAAGGTCCCCCCATAAATGACATGCATGGGCATCAAGTCCGGATGTGCCCGTCACCGAAGACCACGTATTTCTGGGATGTAAGGCCTTCCAGCCCCACCGGTCCCCGGGCGTGGATCTTGTCAGTGGAGATGCCGATTTCGGCCCCCAGACCATACTCGAACCCATCGGCGAAGCGCGTGGAGGCATTGACCATCACCGAACTGGAATCCACCTCCGTGATGAAGCGCCGTGCCCGCGTGTAGTTCTCAGTAATGATGCTGTCGGTATGCTGGGAGCTGTAGCGGTTGATATGGGCAATGGCGCCTTCCAGGCCGTCAACCACACGCACTGCCAGGACCGGAGCCAGATATTCGGCTTCCCAGTCTGCCTCGGTAGCTTCGACCACGCCTTCGACGATGGCCCGTGTCCGCTCGCAGCCCCGCAATTCCACGCCTTTTTCAACAAAAGCCTGGGCCAGCAGAGGCAGGATATCCTCGGCGATTTCTGCATCCACCAATAGGGTTTCCATGGTGTTACAGGTTCCGTACCGGTGGGTTTTGGCGTTGATCGCCACCTTCAGCGCCTTTTCCGGATCGGCATGGCTATCGATGTAGACATGGCAGACGCCATCAAGGTGTTTGATAACAGGCACCCGGGCATCGCGGCTGATGCGCTCGATCAGACCCTTGCCGCCCCTGGGCACAATCACATCAACGTAGTCCGGCATGGTGATCAACTCTCCGACCGCAGCGCGGTCCGTTGTCTTGATCACCTGCACCGCATTCTCGGGCAGTCCCGCTTTGGCGAGCCCCGCGGAAAGACAGCGGGCAATGGCCTGGTTGGAATGAATGGACTCTGAGCCGCCCCGGAGAATGGTCGCATTGCCCGACTTGAGGCACAGACTCGCAGCCTCGACCGTCACGTTGGGACGGGACTCGTAAATAATACCGATGACGCCTAACGGAACACGCATCTTGCCCACCTGGATACCGGAGGGCCGGTAGTTCATGTCGGTGATGGCACCGATCGGGTCTGGCAGGGAGGCCACCTGGCGCAGGCCCTCAATCATGGTATCGATTCGCTGGGGTGTCAGCTCCAGCCGGTCAAGCATCGCCGCATCCAGGCCATTTTCCCGGCCCATCTGCAGATCCTTGCCATTGGCGAGGGCCAGCTCTTCCCGGGCTGCATCCAGGGCCTCGGCCGTCGCCAGGAGCGCCTGATTACGCACGGCGGTGGTCGAACGAGCCACTCCGGTTGCCGCTGCACGGGCCTGCTGCCCAACCTCAGCCATGTACGCTGCAATATCCATTCAAATACCTTTCTGTTTTCAAGCGGAATCGGGAATCAGGGCCTAACTTTACCTTTCCCGTTTCAAGTACGCATCCCAAACAGATATTATACCGCTGCGATATGCCATACTCGGACCTATAAAGGTTCCCCGGGGACGGTTTTTCAAGGGAGTTCGGGAAAAGGAAGGACACCATGGCCCAGATGGCCGAAAAATTCCTGTTGAGCAAGTTGTCGCGAGCGGGCTTCGTGGCCCTGATCGCCATTGCGACCCTTTGCGCCGTGCTGGGCGAACCCATGGTTGCCGCAGCCGCGGCTGCCGCGGCAGGTATTGTCATTGCCGGAAAGACGTTCCATCCCAACCGGGTCCACCAGCCCTGGCCGAAAATCCAGCAGGCGTTCTTTGTCGTGCTTCTGCTGATACTGCTGGCCAGTTTCTGGACCGGCCCATGGATCCTGAGTCACTGGCTTTACGCGCTGCCTCTGGTTGCTTTCGCCCTGGTTCCGCCAGCGGCCGCAGCCGTGGTAACACTGATCATCGCTGTACTGGCAATGATCGCGACACAATGGGCGGTAGGCCTTGCCGACCGCCACCAGATGATCAGCGCCTTTCTTCTTACCCTGCTGCTTTCGGCGTTGCTGGTCTTCCTGCGGGACTACAAGACCCGTCAACTTGCGCCGTTGCGCCGTACCGACGAACTGACCCAGGCGGCCAGCCGGGAATACCTGTCTGCCGACCTGCACAAGGAAATCCAGCGCAGTGAGCGGGAGGGCACCGATATGTCGATTATCATGATCGGGCTGGACACCCATTTGAGCGATGACGAACCGGATGAGGACATCCGCTCGATTCTTCCCCGCATTGGTCGCTACCTGCATTCCCAGATCCGTGATTTCGACACCTACTACCGGGTCGCAGACCTGCAGTTTCTGGTGATTCTGCCGGGCATTTCCACCAGCGACGCGATCGCCCGCGCCGAGACGATCCGCAAGGGCCTGGCAACGCTTCTGGAATCTCACGGCATGAACCTGACCGTCAGCACCGGGATCGCCGGCCTGAATATCGGTGACGATGCCAACAGTCTGCAGCAGAGTGCCGCGAATGCCCTGCGCCGGGCCCAGCAGCAGGGAGGCAACCGAAGCCAGGCCTACAGTTCATGGTCGCAGCCGGCACAACCAAGTCAGCCTCGGGCGGAGGGGCCAGTGGCATGACAGAGACCCGACTGAGAACCTGGACACATGCCTTTGGCTACGGCATCGCCTGCCTGTTCATTTTCACCCTGGCGATGCAGAACCTCCGCTATGGTTTCTACGAACTCTTTTACCTGGCCTCAGGGATGGCGGTTCTGACCCTCGCGGGTGCCGTTTACACCATCATTTGCCGCCGGCACCAGCTGTCGGCCCCCGGGCACCTGGTCATCCTCTCCGGCCTGAACAGTGGCATGCTGGCAGCGCTGCTGACCATGGATGCCCCGGGCATCAGCCACTGGGCCATGCCCCTGCTGGTGCTGAATCTGCTTATCCTGCCCCTGCGTCAGGGCGTCGGGCTATCGCTTCTGCTGCTGGTACCCATGTCGATCATCCTGTTCCTCGAAAAGGCACCGGCTGACGCCATTGCCATCACGGGGGGCCTGTTCATCCTTCTGGCGGTTGCAGCCCTGTACATCTGGCACTATGACCACATGGCCCAGTCGGCAGAGGACCTCGCCATTACCGATCCGGTGACTGGCGCCCATAATGCCCGCTTTCTGGATGAAACCCTTCAGAAAGAGATCAGCCGTGCCATCGCCACGGGGCATTGCCTGTCCGTCATCGACCTGAGCATTGATTACGCCGACGAAGTGGCCGACCTTCACGGCAGGGACCAGGTTCAGGGCCTGTTCAGGGATATGACCGAGCACCTCTTCGGCGTGATTCGAGCCGGCGATACCCTGTACACACTGAAAGACTCGGAGTTTTTCCTGATCCTGCCGTTTACTCCGGAAGAAGGCGTGCGAGTGATTGCCGAGCGGATTCGCCGCACCATTGCCGAACACCACTGGCCGGTGGTTGGCAAAGCCACAGTAAGCCTCGGCTGCACCACCCGCGGCAGTGGCGACACCCGTACCGACACACTCAGGGACCGGGCCCACCAGGCCATGGAAGAAGCTCGCAGACGCGGTACGGATTCGGTCTGGTTCAGCCCGGGAGAAACCATCGAAACATGAGCAGTGCCTGGCTGAACGATCTGTCGGCATGGCTCAGCCTGCATCCCGGCTGGCTGGCAACAGCCCTGTTTACGACTGCCTTCATCGAATCACTCGCTATAGCCGGCATTATTGTCCCGGGTGTCGCCATCCTGTTTGCCGTCGCCGTATTGGCGGGGGAGACCGGCATGCCGCTTGCGGAAGCACTGCTTTGGGCGGGCCTTGGGGCCATCGCCGGCGACACGGCAAGTTTTGGCCTGGGGCGACTGCTGCAGGGGCGCCTGACAACCGCCTGGCCACTGAGCCGCTATCCAAAAATCATCGGTACCGGGGAGCGCTTCTTCAAGCGTCACGGCGGCAAGAGTGTGATCATCGGCCGCTTCGTCGGCCCGGTCAGACCGATCATCCCGCTCGTGGCCGGGGCCCTGATGATGTCCTGGCGACGCTTTCTGGCTTTCAACATCGGCTCCGCTGTTGCCTGGGCGCCAGTCTACATCTTCCCGGGGTTTCTGGTGGGCAGTGCCCTGGCCAGTGATATCAGGCCTCCGGCGCATTTTTACGCGGTCATCGGCATCAGCCTCGCGGCCCTGACGGTGGTCTATTTCGTGCTGCTGAGGTTTCAGCTGGGACTTGGGGAGGACAGCCGTTTCTACCGCTGGCTGAAGCAGTGGATGGCGCAATACGAGGCTACGAACCGTTTCTGGCGCTTGTACACGAATCAACGACCGGCCCGGGAGGGCGAATTCCCGCTGGCCTCATTCATGCTGGCACTGGGTGCCTCCGCACTACTTCTGATCTGGGGGCAGTTGGCTACCGCCACCAGCCTCCTGGATGGGTTCGATCAGGCCACCCTTCTCTGGTTTGAGCAACTCCGGCAACCTCTGTTGGACGGTCCCTTCATTGCCATTACCCTGCTGGGTGACGCGCCGGTGTTAATGACCGCCGGTGTGCTCGCCTGCGCGGCACTGCTATTCCGGGGCTATTACGCCGCGGCCATCCATGTTATGACGGCTATCGCAGTGACGGTGGTTCTGGTCTGGGGCCTGAAGGCGCTGCTGGGCGTGCCCCGGCCGGATGAAGTCATGGGCCCGCCGAATTCCGGCGCTTTTCCCAGTGGTCACACGGCGGGCATTACCCTGATGGTGACGCTGCTGGCAAGTTTCGTCGCCGGCGAAAGCAGGCATCGGAGACGTTGGCAATACTACGTGCTGCTCTCGCTGCCACTGGTGCCCGTGGCTTTGAGCCGGCTCTACCTTGGGGTGCACTGGTTCACCGATGTGATTGGAGGACTACTGCTTGCCCTGGCCGTTACCGGTGCAGTGCGGGCCAGTTACAGCCGCTATGACAAGGTTCCGTTGGCGCCCGATATCACCATCGTTGGTGCAGCGGTGGTGTGGTTAATCCTTACGGGAGCCTACATCCTGCTGTCCTGGGATCAGGCGGTTCTGAACTTCAGGCCGGTTGCTGGCACCTAACCTTCTTCCAGCGCCTCCAGGAGCCCCTGAAGCCGGGTGAGCCGCTCCAGAGGGTCCTGCAATTCCACCAGCTTCTGTTTCTCCTGCTTGTCCAGTGGCAGAAGTTCGGTGAGCCGCCAGCCAACATCCCGGGCATCACCATAGTCAATGTCCATGTTCAGGTCCCGGATGACCGGATGACGAAACAACGCCTTCAGAACCGAGGGCAACTCGCTGAAACGCTCCGGCACCTCACTCTCTGCCTCTTCAATCAGGCACTCGACGTCTCCCACATTCAGGCCGTCTTCCTGCTGCCAGCTGCGGACCACGGAGACCTTGGATTCGCCTTCAACGGTAATCCCCAGAAGGCCGTTTTCCAGCTGCTGGAAATCAATAATACGTACATAAGTGCCGATATCGTAGAAGGCGGCGGTGCGCCCGGCCTCTCCGCCTTCCTGCAACAGCACCACAACGAACCCACGATCCTCCTTGAGACAACGGGTCAGCATGTCGATGTAGCGCGGCTCGAACAGCTGCAAGGGAATCCTCCCCCTGGGCAGGACGATGGAATTCAGGGGGAACAAAGGTACATTCATAAGTGCAACAGTCACCGGAAAGCAGACTCCACAGTTTACACAGCCCGGACAATCACCGGATGGACAGCAATTGCTGAACTTCGTCGACCCGGGCCCTGGCCTCCGTCAGAAGCTGCAAACTGCGAGAAGCATTGAGTTCAAGCTCGCCCAGACGCCGATACGCCGGCACCTGGTCGAACGGGGGAAGCTCGGCATTCTGGCTGGAACCGATCATCGAATGCAATTGCGCCACGATAACCACATCCACCAATTGGGGTGATGTCTCTCGGCATTCATAGCCCCAGTCCTCGGCATGACGGACCGCCTCAACGAACGCCGGCGGGAACGACCAGTTCTCCAGAACCGCCGTACCCACATCCGCCCTGAGTTCGCGGATTGCATGGCTGAGGTTGGCCTCATCGGCAAAGAGATTCACATGATGTTCCGCCTGGACCAGGATCGGTACCACGCCGATATCATGGAGCAGTCCCGCCAGCAACGCCTCCTCCGGATTCAATTTGGTGGCGTGATCCGCCAGCACCCAGCAAAGGGCAGCCACTTCACGAGAGTGACGCCAAAGCTTTTCCATCTCTTTCTGAAGCGACGCCTGACGGGTCTTGAACACCTCACGCATGGAAAACACCGTCACCAGCTGGCGGGTGGTGCGCATGCCCAAACGGACCACTGCTTCCCGGACATTCCGGACATCACTGAATCCGCGATAAAGCGGGCTATTACAGGCGCGAACGAGCTTGGCCGCCATCGCCGGGTCGGCCGATACGGCAAGAGCCACCTGATCCGCCGTCGACTCCTCTCTATCTACCGCCCGCCGGACCTTCCAGGCCACATCCGGCACACTGGGAAGCTTCACCTGGTTCGATCTCAGCTCCGACAGGAATTCCATCAGCAGGTGATGTTCCTCGCTCTCGAGCCCTCCATTGCCTTCACCTGAATCCATCTCAACCTGTTCGACAGGCGCCGAACGCAGCAACTGGTTAAGGATGTCCTGTTCGACGACCAGGAATTCCGAGGGTTTGACGGCTGTAACGTCGTACATTCGTGGCTGGAGTCTGGCAATCGGGTTCTGGGCTTTCTCGGTTTCGGCTTCGATGATCGTTTTTCGGCCATCCACGGACTCAAGCTCAATCTTTCCTGCCACCAGGAAAAAATCGAGACCGTCACGGACACCGCGTTCCAGCACCCTCTGCCCGGGCCCATGGGTACGACGCTCGGCCCGGCTGGCAAGCAAAACCAACTGGTCATCGGTCAGCCGGTTCAAGGGCTGGAACTCTTTAAGGCGACGAAGCGGCAGGCTTTCCTGGCCGGCCATAGGCATACTCCTTGTCGGATCAAACCGGAAAATAAGTTGGCAACTGTGTTAACTATTGTAAACAGAGGCTCTGAAAACAACCATGCGCCTGGAGTCTAATCTGGTATCCTCTGTTTTTTTGATCAACGTCATCAGGTAACAACAGAGAGAAAAGAACCCCATGCCCCAGTATCGTTCGCGGACATCCACCGCAGGCCGCAACATGGCCGGCGCCCGTGCCCTCTGGCGCGCCACCGGCATGAAAGACGGCGACTTCGGCAAACCGATCATCGCGGTTGCCAACTCTTTCACCCAGTTCGTGCCCGGCCACGTGCACCTTAAGGACCTCGGGCAACTGGTGTGCCGCGAAATCGAGTCCGCCGGCGGTGTTGCCAAGGAATTCAACACCATCGCGGTCGATGATGGCATCGCCATGGGCCATGACGGCATGCTTTACTCCCTGCCATCCCGGGAGATCATCGCCGACTCCGTAGAGTACATGGTCAATGCCCACTGTGCCGATGCGCTTGTGTGTATTTCCAACTGCGACAAGATCACCCCGGGCATGCTGATGGCTGCCATGCGCCTCAACATCCCCACGATCTTCGTCTCTGGCGGCCCCATGGAAGCAGGCAAGACCAAACTGTCGGAGCACAAGCTCGACCTGGTGGACGCCATGGTCATTGCTGCAGATCCCAACGCCTCCGACGAACAGGTGGAAGAGTATGAGCGCAGCGCCTGTCCGACCTGTGGCTCCTGTTCCGGCATGTTCACCGCCAACTCCATGAACTGCCTCACCGAGGCCATCGGTCTGGCGCTGCCGGGCAACGGTTCGCTCCTGGCAACGCACGCCGACCGGGAGCAGCTGTTCCTCAAAGCCGGTCGACAGATTGTGGAGAATGCGCGGCGCTATTACGAGGAGGATGACGCCAGCGTACTGCCGTTGAGCATTGCTTCAATGGCGGCTTTCGAAAACGCCATGGTCATGGACATCGCCATGGGCGGCTCAACCAACACCATCCTCCATTTGCTGGCGGCAGCCCAGGAAGGCGGTGTCCCGTTCACCCTGAACGAGATCGACCAACTGTCACGTCGTGTACCGCAACTTTGCAAAGTGGCTCCGAACTCACCCAAATATCACATGGAAGATGTGCACCGGGCCGGCGGTATCATGGGCATTCTCGGCGAGCTGGAACGGGGCGGCCTGATCAACACCGACCTTCCCACCGTGCACAGCAAGACCATGCGAGAAGCGCTCGAGACCTGGGATATCATGAGGTCGCCGCCCACCGAAGTGGTCGAGTTCTACAAGGCCGGCCCTGCCGGCATTCCCACGCAGACCGCGTTCTCCCAGAGCACCCGCTGGCCAACCCTGGACGGTGACCGGGAAACCGGCTGCATCCGCTCGGTTGAGAACGCCTACAGTTCCGAAGGCGGCCTGGCCGTACTCTATGGCAATATTGCCCTTGACGGCTGCGTGGTCAAGACTGCGGGCGTAGACGAGAGCATCTTCGTGTTCGAAGGCAAGGCAAGGGTATTCGAGAGCCAGGATTCCGCCGTTGCCGGAATTCTCTCCGACGAGGTCAAGCCGGGCGAGGTTGTCATCATCCGTTACGAAGGGCCCCGTGGCGGACCGGGCATGCAGGAAATGCTGTATCCGACCAGCTACCTGAAATCCAAGGGACTCGGCAAAGACTGCGCGCTACTGACGGACGGACGTTTCTCTGGCGGCACTTCCGGCCTGTCCATCGGCCACGCGTCGCCGGAAGCGGCCGCCGGCGGAGCCATTGGCCTGATCGAAAATGGCGACACAATCCGCATCGACATTCCGAACCGGAGCATCAACGTGGAGCTGGATCAGCCCGAACTGGATCGTCGCCGGGAAGCCAGGGACGCCAAGGGCTGGAAACCGGAACTGCCACGGGACCGCAAGGTGTCTGCAGCCCTGAAAGCCTATGCGCTACTGGCCACGAGCGCCGATAAGGGCGCCGTTAGGGATCTCGAAAAGCTCGACTGAGCACTGAGATCCTGAACCAACAAAAAAGCCGCGGACATCTCGCGGGCTTTTTTGTTCAGGAAACTCCGATTACCAGAGCGACCAGCCGCCATCTTCCTCTTCTTCAATGGCGTCATCCTGCTCAGGCTCCGGGGCCGAGGTTTCTGCCGCGGAAGAGGCCGACTCCTGAGCCGGCGCGCTGCTGGCTGCGGCGGACTGTGACGGTGCCGAAGCGGCAACCTGAACCGATATCATACCCAAGGCTTCCTTGGTCGGATCGTCCAGATTTCCCGTGGCCTGAAGACCATTATCCTGCTGGAACCGGGTTAGCGCGGACCGGGTTGAGTCATCCATCTGCGGGCTGACATTGGTAATGTCGTATCCTGCTCCGTAGAGCGCGTTCTTGAGTGCAACGATCTCATCCGCGAAGGCTGCAGGGGCAAAGCCCAGTGTGACCGCCAATCCGGCCGCTGCGGCCAGGCGTCCCAATCGGGTTGTTGCGTTTCTCATGGTACTCACCTGCTAACTCCTGATATCTCATCGATATCCGTTTCTTTCTTGTTGTGTGGTGCCTATCTCCACAGGCTGGGGCAAACGGTTAAAAGACTACCATACTTTTGTCGCATGTCGCCTTACGGGACATCATGTCCCGTTTTCTTGCTTTGCGCAGGGGTCTCTTCGTCCGCAGAAGCGGCTGGGCGGTGGGCTTCTTCGCTGAATTCGCGGATGAAAATGCCCCAGAACGCCATAAACAGTGCAGCTACCAGCGGTCCCATTACGAATCCGTTGATGCCGAACATGACAATGCCCCCAAGGGTCGACAACAGAACAATGTAGTCCGGCAGTTTGGTATCACGACCAACCAGTACCGGGCGCAGCAGGTTGTCTGCCAACCCGATGACCACCACGCCAAAGGCTGTCAGCACCACCGCTTCGACAACATCGCCCACGGCCGCCAGGTAGATGGCTGCCGGCACCCAGACCAACGCCGCACCCACAGCCGGCAACAGCGATACGATCGCCATAACCACACCCCAGAGCAACGCACCGCTGATGCCCAGGATCCAGAAAATCAGCCCGCCCAGAGCCCCCTGGATGATGGCAATCAGCAGGTTGCCCTTGACGGTCGCGCGGGTCACCTCCGCAAACTTGGCAAACAGCAACCGCTCCCGCTCATCGCCCAGCGGCAGAGCCCGAATCATCAGCTCGACCAGCGCACGGCCATCCCGAAGCAGAAAGAACGCCAGATACACCATCAAGGCCAGGCCCAGAAAAAACTGGAAGGTATTCTGGCCCACGCCCAGCGCCTGCCTGCCCAGGAACTGGCTTCCTCCGACAAAGATACTCACGGCTCGGTCCCTCAGCTCGGCAAAGCTGATATCAAACTGTGCCAGGAAGGCCTGGATGGCGGGGAACGACTGGTTGACCCGATCTATGTATTCCCCGGGGCGTATTTCACCACTCTGGATCTGCTGATAAAGCGCGACGCCCTCGGCAACCAATGAGGTCACCAGTACCAGAACCGGGATAACCACGATGAACATGCAGATACACAGGGTAATCAGTGCATTTACATTGGGCCTGTCCCCGAGTTTCCGCTCCAGCAGTTGCTGCACCGGGTGGAAAATCAGGGCGATGGCGACCGCCCAGAATATGGGCCCGAAAAAGGGCTTCATAAGAAAAACAAAGGCAAGGGAAACGCCGACCAGCAACGCCAGAAAAGTCCGTGTTTCAAGTTTTGCGTACATAGATTATGCGGTTCCCTGATGTTGGTTCTGCGATATAACGAGTCATTCTACCCTACCACGCTGGCGTGGCCACTGTAGCTGTCTTCGGGTTATAGTGGACGGTTGTTGATCAACTAATAGACAGGTCATGTTGTTGGAACTGGAAACCTTCACCATCGAAACAGCCCTGGATGCGGCCACCGAGTTGCGCAAGGTTCTGGCCGCCCGAACGCACCGTCGCAAAGTGATGGGTCAGGAAGTCATGGTGCCGGGTCAGCTAGGCGAGGCCCTGCAGCTACCACGCATTATCAACCGGCTCCAGAGCAAGCAGATGAAGCAGAGGGAGCTCGGCCTCGAGGACTTCCAGGAGCTGTGGCCTACCCTGTCGCCACAGACTCGGGAGAGAGTGCTGGGGGCAATCGGCTGGTATGACCCCAAGGAGCTTGACTGGGATGACAAGCGCTCCAACCGTCGGCCACTGGTCGATCCTGACAGTTAAGCCGTATAACACCGGCATCCCGACTTTGAAATGTCATACTTGGCCCATATGTTGGGCAGTATCAGGAGGATATTTATGACTGAACAACATCAATACACAGCACTTCTTGCTGAAGGCAGCGCGGTTCCCACACTCCTTTGTGGCCACTGCCACTCGATTCTCTCCAGGGCCCGGATTTTCCGGAATGAGGGCGACCAGCACCAGAACATGGAGTGCCAGACCATTGGCCTTTGCTCAGCCGACGATTGCGGCGCCGTCAATTGTTGCGATGACGCTCTGGCCCGCGTTGACAACCCCGAACGCCTGTTTGGCATTGCGTCCTGATTCAAAGCCACAACGCTCTGTTACGCAACTCAAACACACAAAATTTCCATCTGCTTTATCCTGATCTTCGACGATTGTAGTAGGGCACTATGAGCACCGGATGCCGCCCGGCAATCACGCAACCAATCAGTCAGGACAGTCGATGGCATGCGTATTCTGAGAACCGATGAAGCCCGCTTCGCAGGTCTTCCGGATTACCCCTTTGCTCCAAACCATCTTGACGTAGAACCGGGTCTCCGGATGCACTACGTTGACGAAGGCCCTAGAAACGCCTCGCCGGTTCTCATGCTCCACGGCGAACCATCCTGGTCCTACCTGTACCGGCACATGATCCCTCTGGTGGCCGAGGCCGGTCACCGGGTGTTGGCCCCGGATCTGATCGGCTTCGGCAAATCCGACAAGCCGGCGTCGGTTACAGACTACAGTTACGGCCGCCATCTCACGTGGCTGGCCAGTTGGCTTGAACAGCTCAACCTGACCAATATCACCCTTGTGTGCCAGAACTGGGGATCGTTGCTGGGCCTGCGACTGGCCGCGGAACACCGTCAGCGATTCAGCCGAATCATCGTCGGAAACGGCATGCTGCCGACCGGCGAAACGCCTGTTCCAGCGGTATTTTCCATGTGGAAGGCATTTGCCACCCACAGCCCCTGGTTCCCGGTCGGTCGTATCGTGCAACTGGGCACCGATCGCACCCTGAGCAAAGCTGAAATTGCCGCTTACGAAGCCCCATTCCCGTCAGCAGAGTTCAAGGCCGGAGCCAGGGCGTTTCCAAAACTGGTTCCGACGGAACCGGATACACCGGACAGCGACGCCAACAAGGCGGCCTGGCAGGTCCTGGAGAAGTGGAAGAAGCCCTTCATCACCTGCTTCAGCAGTGGCGACCCGATTACCCGGGGCGGCGACAGGCACATGCAGCGCCGGATTCCCGGTGCCCACGGCCAGCCTCACATCACGCTTCGGGGCGGACATTTCCTGCAGGAAGATTCACCGGAAGATTTCGCCCGTATCATCATCGATGCCCTGAAATCGGAAATGGCGGCCTGAGCCGCCATTTTTCCTGGCCGAACACGGTTACCGTCTGGCGGCGCAGAGTGCCGAGCCCGAGCAGCGGTTAGCTGCCTACAGGACTCATGACAAAGATTCCCCGGCATCGGACGGCAACACAATGACCTGTCCCCGGCAACTACCTATAGCCCCGCCGGGGTTTTGCGTATTAAAGCAACAACAAAACCGCTATAATGTGCGCACATCATGCATTGCCCGGCAATGCTTTACCTCCCGAATTCCGAGTGAATCAATGTCTGAATTGTCCTTTGCCGAACTGGGGCTTGATCCAGCCGTACTTGAAGCTGTGTCCGCCGTTGGCTATGAAACCCCGTCTCCTATCCAGGCCCAGTCCATCCCTGCGCTGCTTGCCGGCAACCATCTGCTGGGCGTTGCCCAGACCGGTACCGGTAAAACCGCAGCGTTTGCACTGCCCCTGCTGAGCCGGATAGACGCCTCCGTCACCGATCCCCAGATTCTGGTTTTGGCACCCACACGGGAGCTGGCCATCCAGGTGGCGGAAGCCTTTACCACCTACGCCAGCAAGTTCCGGAATTTCCACGTTCTGCCCATTTACGGTGGCCAGGACTTTTATCCCCAGATCAAGGGCCTGCGTCGCGGTGCCCAGGTGATCGTGGGCACACCGGGCCGGATGCTCGACCACCTGCGCAAAGGTACCCTGAAGCTGGACAGCCTGAAAGCGCTGGTTCTTGATGAAGCCGACGAAATGCTGCGCATGGGCTTTATCGACGACGTGGAAGCGATCCTGGCGAAGACCCCGGAGAACTGCCAACGGGCATTGTTCTCGGCCACCATGCCGCCGCAGATCAAGAAAGTGGCCCAGACCTACCTGCGCAACGCCACAGAAGTTCGCATTGAAAGCGAAACCCGCACGGTCGAGCGTATCTCCCAGTTCGTTCTGCCGGTCTATGCTGAGCGCAAGCTGGATGCCCTGACCCGCATTCTGGAAGTTGAGCCGATTGATGCCGCCATAATTTTTGTGCGCACCAAAGCGGAAACCACCATGCTGGCCGAAAAGCTTTCTGCCCGGGGCCACGCGGTCGCGCCCCTGAGCGGTGACCTGAACCAACGCCAGCGTGAACAAACGGTTGAAGACCTGAAGCGCGGAAAGAAAGACATTATCATTGCCACCGACGTGGCAGCACGCGGTCTGGACGTGTCCCGTATCACACACGTCATCAACTACGACGTTCCCTACGACACTGAAGCGTACATCCATCGGGTTGGTCGTACTGGTCGTGCCGGTCGCGAAGGCAAGGCGATCCTGCTGGTAACACCCCGCGAGCGCAGTTGGCTGCGAACGCTTGAACGCGCAACAAACTCGCCGATGGAAGCTTACGAGTTGCCGTCTCCCGTTGAGCTCAAGAAAATGAGGGAGCAGCAGTTCGAGTCCCAACTGCTGGGCTTTGCGGAAGACAAGAAGTTGGCAAAGGCGATGTCGCTGCTGGACGAAATCGCCGAGCGCAATGACATGGACATGGCCATGGTAGCCGGCGCCCTCGCCTGCTGGATGGAAGCAGCCCAGCCAGGCTCCCTGCCCCTCGAGCAGCCAGAGGCCTTGCCAACCGTGTCGGCAACACCTCCCCGCCGTGATCGTAAAGGTGGCGGCGGTCGTCCGGGCGAGAATCGCAAGGGCCCGAAAGGCGGTTTCAAGAAAGGTGGCCCGAAGGGTCGTGGCGGCCCCGGTGGTCGAGGCAAACCGCCCGGCAAGGGCGGCAAGCCCGCAGGCAAGCGCCCGCCTCGTCAGGCTTAAGCCTGACGCTGATAGACCACGAAACTGTAGTCGTAAGGGTTGTTATCGGACGCGGAGAAATCCTCCCGTCCGATTTCTTCCCACTCATCCCAGTTTACTTCCGGAAAAAACGCATCGCCGTCCACCTCAGCGTGCACCTGGGTGATGTACATCCGATCAACCATCGGCAATGCCTCGGCGTAGATCTGCCCGCCACCGATAATCATCACTTCGTCACCACCTTCCAGCTCCGCCTGCGCCTCGGCCTTCACCAGCGCTTCGGGCAAAGACTTCGCAGCCACTGTTCCGGTTGGCGCTTCCCACTCTTCATTGCGCGAGATCACCACGTTCATCCGTCCCGGCAATGGCCGCCCAATGGAGTCCCAGGTCTTCCTGCCCATGATAATGGGCTTGCCCATGGTAGCCTGCTTGAAATAACGAAGGTCACCCGGAAGATACCAGGGCAGTTTGTTGTTACGGCCAATAACCCGGTTACGGGACATGGCAACGATCAGGGCTTTTCTCATGTACTCGTCTCTTCGGGGTTCGGTCAAATGGCAATCGGCGCCTTGATGCCCGGATAGGGGTCATAACCCTCAAACTCGAAATCTTCCAGCTCGTATTCGAAGATGCTCGCGGGCTTGCGCTTGATCAAGAGTTTAGGCAGGGCCCGGGGCTCGCGTTTCAGCTGCTCGAAGACGATGTCGTCGGTCAGGTGGTTCTGGTACAGATGGCAGTCGCCGAAGGTATGCACAAACTCACCGACATCCAGATCACACTGCTGGGCAATCATGTGCGTCAGCAAGGCGTACGAGGCAATATTAAAAGGTACGCCCAGGAACAGATCGGCGCTTCGCTGGTAAAGCTGGCAGGAGAGCTTGCCGTCGGCCACGTAGAACTGGAAAATGCAGTGACAGGGTGCCAGCGCCATGCGACCCTCGCGAACGTTATCCTGGGGACCGATGGACTCATCCGGAAGCTCAGCGGGGTTCCAGGCGGACACGATCAGCCGGCGGGAATTCGGTTTGGTGCGAATCTGCTCGATCACTTCGCTGATCTGGTCAACCACCTCGCCATTGGGGCACTGCCAGCTTCGCCACTGTTTGCCATAGATAGGCCCAAGGTCACCATTCTCCAATGCCCACTCGTTCCAGATCGAGACCTTCCGTTCCTGCAGCCAGGAGTTGTCGGTGGAGCCCCGCAGGAACCAGAGCAGTTCGTAAATGATGCTGCGCAGGTGGACTTTCTTGGTAGTGACCAGCGGAAAGCCCTCCTGGAGGTTGAAGCGAATCTGACGGCCAAACACCGACCGGGTGCCGACACCGGTGCGGTCTCCCTTGTCGAATCCGTTATCAACAACGTCTTGCATAAGGTCGAGATAGGCTTTCATCGGGCTTGTCTCCGGTAGGCAATAAACATCAGGGCGGCGCCGGCAACGATCATCGGGAAGGACAGTACCTGCCCCATGGTAAGCCAGTCAAAGGCAAGATAGCCCAGCTGCGGATCCGGCTGACGCACGAATTCCACCAGGAAGCGGAACACGCCGTAGCAAATGAGGAACAGACCGGAAACCGCCATGGTCGGGCGCTGCCGGGATGAGAACCACCACAGGATCACGAACAGGGCAACGCCTTCCAGGGCAAACTGGTAAAGCTGGGAGGGATGACGGGCGAGAGAATCCGGAGCCGTTCGAAACACCATACCCCAGGCAACGTCAGTGGGCTTGCCCCACAACTCGCCGTTAATAAAGTTGCCGATCCGCCCTGCGCCGAGTCCAAGGGGCACCAGCGGCGCCACAAAGTCGGCCAGGCGCCAGAATCCGCTGCCCACCTTGCGGCCATACCACCACATGGCAAACATCACGCCCAGCAAACCGCCGTGGAAAGACATGCCCCCTTCCCAGACCCGCAGCAGCCAGAGCGGGTCCGCCAGGAAGGCGTCAAAGTTGTAGAACAGGACATAGCCGAAGCGGCCGCCCAGGATGACCCCCAGGGCCAGGTAAAACAGAAGGTCGCCCATCTGCTCTTCGTTGATCGGCGACCAGGGCTTGCGGGTGCGAATGCGTCCAAGCCACCAGCCGGCTAGAAAACCGAACAGATAAGTCAGACCGTACCAGTGGATCTTGAGGGGGCCGATGGCAATGGCCACCGGATCAATCTGGGGATGCTGCAGCATATACTACCTCTCAGCTCAGGAGAAAACGGAGCCCCACCAGCAGGAGCATGATGGAGAAAGTACGCTTGAGAATCCGGGGGTTCAGCCGATGTGCCAGATTGGCGCCCACCCGGGCAAAGAAAACGCTGGTGAGAATAATACCGATCAGGGCCGGCAGATAAATGAAGCCGGCGCTCGGTTCCGGCAGTGCGGGATGATGCCACCCGGTCCAGATGTTACCCAGCGCACCGGACACGGCGATGGGCAGGCCACAGGCGGCAGATGTACCGACCGCCTGCTGCATCCGCACGTTACACCAGCTCAGGTAAGGCACCGTAAGGGTTCCCCCGCCGATTCCGAAAATCGCCGACCCCCAGCCAATAAAACCACCGGCGACGCC
Organism: Marinobacter manganoxydans MnI7-9; assembly: GCF_000235625.1. GTDB lineage: Bacteria > Pseudomonadota > Gammaproteobacteria > Pseudomonadales > Oleiphilaceae > Marinobacter > Marinobacter manganoxydans. The sequence goes on from NZ_AGTR01000084.1 coordinate 319,820, forward strand.
GAGGCCTGCCACCCCGGGAACGTCGCGACCCGGCTTGGGGTCAACCTGGAAAAACATTTTCAGCCCTACCAGAATGACAAAAATGCCGATGACCAGTTCGAGCGCGCGCCCGCTCATCAGGGATGCCGTCCAGGCACCAACCAGGGCGCCGCCAATAATCCCGACCGTCATGGGCCGGAACAGATCCCAACGCACGGCGCCGTGCTTGTTATGGGAGCGAATGGAGCTGACCGAGGTGAACACGATGGTCGCGAGCGAGGTGCCTACAGCCAGATGGGGAATAATATCCGGATCGATTCCCTGCAGACCAAAGGTGAACATCAACACGGGCACGATGATCAGCCCGCCACCAATGCCGAACAGCCCCGCCACGGTGCCTGCCAGGGCACCGAGGGCCAGATAAGAAGCTATTACGTAAAACAGAGTCATTGTTTGAGCCGCACCCGGGAAACCAAGGCTGGTATGATACACAGCGCAAGAGTCAACTTCATTAAATCCGGGAGCCCACACCTACACCATGTGCCTGATCGCTTTCGCCGTTGGCCAGAACCCTCATTTCCCATTGGTGGTTGCCGCCAATCGGGATGAATTTTTCCGCCGCCCGACGGCCGCCATGGACTGGTGGACCACAGAATCCGGCACCCGCGTGCTTGCCGGCCGTGATCTGCTTTCCGGGGGCACCTGGCTTGCAGTCAATGCCGATGGCGAGGTCAGTGCCGTGACCAATGTACGGGAAGGCACACCGGAGACCGGTCGAATCAGCCGGGGCGAACTGCCCTTGCGGGCCCTCACCGATTCCCGGGATAGGCTTGAGGGCTATCTACTTGATGAAGCCGATCAGTTTTCCGGCTTCAACCTCGTTCACCTGACCACGGGAGACGGCTGGTATTTCAGTAACCGGGATGCCCACCCCGGCCGGCGGATCCACCGCGGGGTCTACGGCCTGAGCAATCACCTTCTGCAGACACCCTGGCCCAAACTTCTGCGCCTCCGACAGGCCGCAGGGGACACCGTTGCCGCTGCCGGCCGCCACGCAGAAAAGCTGCACAACGAATTGATTCCTCTGCTTCAGGACAGCACGCCGGCACCGGACCACCTGCTGCCTGACACCGGCGTTGGGCTGGAGACCGAGCGCTTCCTGTCGTCGCCCTTTATCGTCGGCTCAGATTACGGCACCCGGGCAACCACCGTGGTGACCGTTTCAGCCAGCGGTGAAATCGAGGTGACGGAACAGAACTGGGGTCCGGATGCCCGGACCGGTGAACGACGTCACTTCCACTGGCGGCGATAGCGATCTGGCTCTGGTATAATCCGCGAAATTCTGCCACCCGATCGGAGGGCCTCTGATGGCCGGTGAACAAGGCGCCACATCGATAGCTGATTTTGAGAAGTCTCTTGATGAACTGGAAAAGCTGGTTCGCGATCTGGAGCAGGGCGAGCTGTCCCTGGAACAGTCCCTGACGGCGTTCGAGCGGGGTGTAAAGCTGACCCGGGAATGCCAGCAGGCGTTGAAGAGCGCCGAGCAACGGGTCGAACAACTGGTCCAGAACAGCGACGGCACCCTGGAAACCCGCCCGTTCTCACCGGATGATGCTGACTGATGTCCGGAAAGAACCTGCTTGCCTCTGATTTTCTGGAAACCTGCCGGGCCCGCGTCGATGCGGAACTGGACCGGTGCATTACCCGTGATTCCGCCTCTGGCCGGCTGCAGGAAGCCATGCGCTACAGCGTGCTGGGCGGTGGCAAGCGAATCCGCCCGGCACTGTGTCTTGCAGCGGCAAAGGCAATGGGACAGACCGGTGACGAGGCCCTGATCCCGGCCTGCTCAGTGGAACTGATCCACGCCTACTCGCTGATCCACGATGACCTGCCGGCCATGGATGACGATGAATTGCGCCGCGGACGGCCTACTACGCACATTGCCTTCGACGAAGCCACCGCCATCCTTGCTGGCGATGCCCTGCAGGCACTGGCTTTTGGCTGGCTTGCCGAAGCGCCGGGACTGCCTGAATCGGTGCGTCTGATCATGGTCCGGGAACTGGCCCGGGCCAGTGGCCACGGAGGAATGGTTGGTGGCCAGGCCATCGATCTGGAGTCCGTCGGCAAAACCCTGGCCCTGGCGCAACTTGAAACCATGCACCGCCACAAGACTGGCGCCCTTATCGAAACCAGCGTGCGAATTGGCGCCCTGACGGCGCCGTCGGTCGACGAACAGGCCCTGGCTTCCCTGACCCAGTACGCCAAAGCCCTGGGCCTGGCCTTCCAGGTTCAGGATGACCTTCTGGACATCGAGGGCGATACAACGGTCATTGGCAAACCCCAGGGCTCGGATGCCGCCCGCGCCAAACCCACCTACCCCGCCCTGCTTGGCCTGGAAGGCGCCAGGGAGCACCTGGCCAATCTGCTGGAACAGGCCCAGCAAAGTTTGCAGGCGTTTGGTCCCGAAGCAGACCCCCTGCGGGCAATGGCCGATTACGTGGTGGCAAGAACCCATTGAATCCCGGCGCTCCGAAGGCGCACACTGGCCGTAAATATTTTCGTAACAACTGGCCCGCTTTGTGTGAAACAGCTTCCCCTGTTCCCTTATAATGCCAGTCAGTTACTGAACGTACCGGAAAAGACCCGAGCAGATGCAGGACACTTATATTTTCAAGGAAATCCCGTCACAGCGGCCCAATACGCCGCTTCTGGACCGGATTGACGAACCGGCCCAGCTCAGAGAGCTGGCCCCGGAACAGCTGACCCGGCTGGCCCGGGAGCTCAGGGCCTTTCTGTTATGGTCAGTGGGCCAGACTGGCGGTCATTTCGGGGCCGGCCTGGGCGTGCTTGAGCTTACTGTCGCCCTTCACTACGTCTTTGATACGCCGAGCGACCGCCTGGTGTGGGACGTCGGCCATCAGGCCTACCCCCACAAGATCCTGACCGGACGGAAAGAGTCCATGGGAAGCATCCGCCGCAAAGGCGGTCTGGCCGGCTTCCCGAAACGGGCCGAAAGCGAGTACGACACCTTTGGCGTCGGCCATTCCAGCACTTCCATCAGCGCAGCGCTGGGCATGGCGATCGCAGCACGCCTGCAGCAGACCGGTCGAAAGAGCATTGCCGTTATTGGTGACGGCGCCATGACCGCCGGCATGGCGTTCGAGGCACTGAACCACGCCGGTCACCTGCACGCCGACATGCTGGTGATCCTCAACGACAATGACATGTCGATTTCCCGGAACGTTGGCGGGCTGTCCAACTACTTTGCCAAACTGCTGTCCAGTCGCACCTACAATCAGGTTCGCGATAGCAGCAAGAAGGTTCTGCAGGGAGCGCCACACCTGATGGCGCTGGCCAAGAAGACCGAGGAACACTTCAAGGGCATGATTGCCCCTGGCACACTGTTCGAGGAACTGGGGTTCAACTACATCGGCCCGATCGATGGCCACGACCTGCCCCTGCTGGTTGAAACCCTGGAGAACATCCGCGAACTTGAAGGTCCGCAGTTTCTGCATGTGGTGACGACCAAAGGCAAGGGTTTTGCCCCGGCCGAAGCCGATCCGATCGGCTATCACGCCATCAACAAGATCGAGCCGGTTCCACCCAGTAAACCCGAACCGGTCAAGTCGAAACCGAAGAAGCCCAAATATGCCAACGTCTTCGGGCAGTGGCTGTGCGATTCCGCCGAACAGGATCAGCGCGTGGTGGGCATCACCCCGGCCATGTGTGAAGGCTCGGATCTGCTGGCATTCTCACAGCGCTTCCCGGAACGCTACTTCGATGTCGCCATCGCCGAACAGCACGCAGTCACGCTGGCAGCAGGGCTCGCCTGTGACGGCGCCAAGCCGGTGGTCGCCATCTACTCGACGTTCCTGCAGCGGGCGTACGATCAACTGATTCACGATGTCGCTATCCAGAACCTGGATGTGCTGTTCGCGATTGATCGCGCAGGCCTGGTCGGTGAAGACGGCCCGACCCACGCTGGCGCCTTCGACATCAGCTACCTGCGCTGCGTGCCGAACATGGTGGTGATGACACCGTCGGACGAAAATGAAACCCGCCAGATGCTCCAGACCGGCATGCTCTACGAAGGACCGGCATCGGTGCGCTACCCCCGTGGCACAGGCCCCGGTGCCGAAATTCAGCAGGAACTGACGCCGCTTGAGATTGGCAAGGGCCGCCGGATTCGCAACGGCAAAGGTGTTGCCATCCTCAACTTTGGCACCCTGCTGGCGCCTGCTCTGGAGGCTGCAGAAGCCATCGGCGCGACGGTCGCAGACATGCGTTTCGTCAAACCCCTGGATGAAGAACTGGTGTTGGAGCTGGCCGAGCAGCATGAACTGCTGGTGACCCTGGAAGAAAACGCCATTGCCGGTGGTGCAGGCAGCGCCGTGACCGAATTCCTGAACAGCCGCCTGGTTACCTTGCCGGTACTTCAACTGGGCCTGCCCGATACCTTTATGGACCACGGCAAGCACGGGGAGCTGCTGGAAGAATGTGGTCTGGATGCCGCAGGTATTGAATCGTCTATCCGCACGCGGATCGAGACCCTGCGCCACCAGAACCTGAAAGCCGTCAAATAGACGGAACACAAACCTGAGAATGCAAAAAGCCCGCGGAGTTCGCGGGCTTTTTCGTATGTGGCGACAAACCCAGCTCAGATTTCGGGATCGTCGTCCTGATGGGTCTCCAGCCAGTGGCCGAGCTTGCTCTGCTTGGTATCGAGGTAGTGTTCATTGTGGGGGTTGCGGCCCACGTGCAGAGGTACCCTTTCCGTAATGTCGATGCCGTAGGAGGAGAGCGCTTTGACCTTGCGGGGATTATTGGTCATCAGCCTCAGGCTCCTGATACCGAGATGCTCCAGCATGTCCTTGCACATGCTGTAGTCACGAAGATCGGCCGCGAAACCCAGACGCTCGTTGGCCTCTACCGTATCCGCGCCCTGATCCTGCAGATGGTAGGCGCGGATCTTGTTCAACAGGCCGATTCCCCGACCCTCCTGACGCAGATACATGAGGATACCCCGACCTTCCCGGGCAATGCTGCGCAGCGCCTCTTCCAGCTGGTAGCCGCAATCACACCGCATGCTATAGAGGGCGTCGCCGGTCAGACATTCGGAATGCGTGCGGGCCAGCATGGGTTCGTCGCTATCCAGGTCGCCGAGAGTCAGGGCGACGTGTTCCTTTCCGGTGTCCGGTTCTTCAAAGCCGTGCATATCAAATACCCCGAACGGGGTCGGCAACCGGCAGGTCTGGATGTAACGAACAGCCACAGTGTTTCCTCGTGGTTCAGTCAATCGGGCCGCGCATTCTATCACGGGCCCGCCCGCTTGGCGTAGTCTCGGCACTGTCGCTCCTCCGGAGTGGTCTTGGTAACCAACACTTACGAGCGCGGCGGTCCGCCAGATCAGGCTTTATCGGCGACCCAGTGGCCACTGCGGCCGCCTTTCTTCTCCAGCAGACGCACGGAATCAATCTCCATGCCACGATCGACCGCCTTGCACATGTCGTATAGCGTCAGTGCCGCCACGCTTGCCGCGGTTAACGCCTCCATCTCGACACCGGTCTGGCCGGAAAGTTTGCAGCGGGTCAGAATATGTACAGATGCCCCGTCGTCGCCCGGAGTCAGTTCAACTTTTACAGACGTCAGGTTCAGCGCATGACACAAGGGAATCAGATCATGGGTTTTCTTTGCGGCCATGATACCGGCGATGCGGGCAACAGCCAGGACATCCCCTTTGGGATGCTCACCCTCAATAATCATGTTCAGGGTTTCCGGCGCCATGCGGATGGTAGCTTCAGCGCGGGCCTCGCGTTCGGTGGCCGCCTTGTCGGTCACGTCCACCATGCGGGCTTCGCCCTTGTCGTCGAGATGGGTCAGTTTACTCACGGTCTCTCCCGGAATCGGTTGTGCAAGATGGTGAAAAATGCAGGAACGACAGCATAACAGACATGGCCACGGCGTCGCTGACAAGTGTCAGCTTTGGGGCCACCAGAAGCGGATACCGGCGATGCCCTGACCGCCCCGCTGGCGAGCCTCGCGGAGATCGCCGGGCGACAAACCGCCCAGGGCAAATACCGGAAGCACCGCTTCCGACACCAGGTCGGCAAAGACCGACCATCCCAGGGTCGGCGCACCCGGATGGCTTTCGGTCGGCTGGACTGGCCCCAGGGTCACATAGTCCGCTCCGATAGCCGTCGCATGATCGATTTCCTGCCTGTCATGGCAGGAAACCCCCAGCCAGACATCTTCCGGAACCGGTCTGGCCGAGAGCTTGGCCGCCTCGCGCCAGGGCAGGTGCAGCCCATGGGCGCCGGGTATGGCGCGGAATACCTCCGGTCCACCGTGCACAATCAGTGTAGCTCCGGTCTTTTCACAAACCGGCAACGCGTTCGCCGCCAACTCCCGATAGGCCAGCGGACTCAACGCCGGAGCCCGGAGCAGTACCAGCGGTGGTCGAGCGGCGCTCAGCCCCTCCTGCAGGTGCGCAAGGGCTGGCTCCAGGCCATTCTCGGAACCGGTGATTGCCAACTGCCGGGGCAGACGCAGAGCGCGAATGATCGGCCGGTTGGCGGCGGGGAAATCCTCATCCCGAAGCTGCTCCGAGGTCAGCCATTCCACGGGCTGCCCCTCACATCCCCTTGCTTCGCCCTCGGCAGCGCTGGTTTCCCAGACGTCCAGGAAAACCCGCTTGTCGCCATAATCGTGCCGAATACCGATAACAGGCTCCAGGGAACCCGCCGGCACGTGAAGACCGGTTTCCTCGGCAATTTCGCGCACAAGCGCCGCCTGAACCGTCTCGCCAGGCTCCACCTTGCCACCGGGAAACTCCAGTAAGCCCCCCTGGTGAACGTGGTCTGGCCGTCGGGCGATCAGCACCCGGCCATCACGGACGATGACCGCCACAGCAACGTGAACCTCTTTGACCGGCGTCTCTCTGGCAGACATGCTCAGGTACGATACTCGGCGTTAATAGTCACGTAATCGTGGGAGAAATCGCAGGTCCACACGGTTTCCCGAACATCACCCCGCTTGAGGTCGATGGCAATGGTGATCTCTTCCCGATCCATCACGGCCTGCCCGCGGGCTTCCGAGTAATCCTCGGCCCGGCCACCGTTGCGGACCAGGCAGACATCGCCCAGATAGATTTCAAGGGCATTGAGGTCCAGTCCTTCGACACCGGCGCGACCAACCGCCGCCAGAATCCGGCCCCAATTGGGGTCCGAGGCGAACAGTGCGGTCTTGACCAACGGCGAATGCGCCACGGTATAGGCAACGTCCAGAGCCTCCTGCTGACCGGCCGCTCCGCTGACGTCGATGGTGACAAACTTCGTTGCTCCTTCGCCGTCGCGGACAATGGCGTGGGCCAGTTCCAGATAGATTGCCTGCAAGGCCTCCCGCAGCTTCGGCAGCGCCGCGCTGGAGGCCGTAATCTCTGGGCCGGAATACTGGCCGCTGGCCATCAGCATGCAGGCGTCATTGGTAGAGGTGTCGCCATCGATAGTGATGCGGTTGAAGGACTTCTCCCCCAATTCCGAGGCAAGTGTCTGCAGCAGCTCCGGCGCAATCCGGGCATCGGTGGCAATAAAACCGAGCATCGTCGCCATGTTGGGACGAATCATGCCCGCACCCTTGCTGATGCCCGAGATGGTTACCGTGTGACCATCCAGCTCAACCTGACAGGAAGCGCCCTTGGGGCGGGTGTCCGTGGTCATGATACCACTGGCAGCTTCAGCCCAGCGATTCTCGGCAGTGTTCGCCAAAGCCTCCGGAAGCGCGCCAACGATCTTCTGGACCGGCAACGGCTCGCCAATCACCCCCGTGGAAAACGGCAGAATTTCGGCTTCCGTGACGCCCGCCTGCTTTGCCAGGGCCTGGCAACAGGCCATAGCATCCCGCATACCTTGCTCACCAGTACCGGCGTTGGCATTGCCCGTGTTGATCAAGAGGTACCGGGGCGAGGTCTCGGCCAGATGCCGGCGGCTGAGGGTAACCGGTGCTGCACAGAACTGGTTTTTCGTGAAGATACCGGCAACCCGGCTTTCCGGGGCCAGCTCGAAAACAACCACGTCCTTGCGTCCCGGCTTCTTTATACCGGCACTGGCTATGCCGACCTTGATTCCGGCTACCGGATAAAACTCAGGTAAGGTTCCCGGACCTACCGCCATTCTGCCACTCCTCTTGTCTGGGGGTGCGTTCGAGGTAACACACGACCCGCTGAAAACGAAAAAACCCGCATCCCACCAGTTGTGGCTGGCAGAGTGCGGGTTCCGATGGTGCGGTCAGTGCTCTGAATCAGCTGACCTTGCCATGACACTGCTTGTACTTCTTGCCGGACCCGCAGGGGCAGGGTTCGTTTCGACCCACCTTGCGCTCCTGTCGAACGAAGGTTTCCGGAGTCGACTGCCGGGCTTCGTCAGCCTCACCCTCACCCTGGCTCTGGGCCGTGGCGCTGGTTTCGTCGTGGCGCAGACGGGCCTTTGCGAGCTCTTCTTCCAGCTCCTGTTTGCGACGGCGCTCGACTTCTTCCATCTCCTCACGGCTCTGGACACGCACGTGGCAGAGTACCCGGGTAACATCCCGCTTCATGGTATCAAGCATGGTTTCAAACAGGTTGAACGCCTCGCGTTTGTACTCCTGCTTGGGGTTCTTCTGGGCATAACCCCGCAGATGGATACCACGGCGCAGATGGTCCATGTTGGAAAGATGCTCTTTCCAGAGGGTATCGAGCACCTGCAGGAACACCTGCTTCTCGAACTTGCGCATGGCCTCGGAACCGGCAATCTCTTCCTTGGCCTGGTAGGCAGCCACGATCTCGTCGAGAATCTTCTGGCGCAGGTTTTCTTCGTACAGCTTGTTGTCTTCTTCCAGCCACTTCTGAACCGGCAGATCAATCGCCATCTCTGACTGGAGCTGTGCTTCCAGCCCGGCGACGTCCCATTGTTCCGGCATACTCTGGGGCGGAATGTATTCACTGATCAACGAATCGACAACGTCTTCCCGAATGGTCGTCACCATGTCCGAAATGTCGTCGGAAGACATGACTTCGTTGCGCTGGTCGTAGATAACCGTGCGCTGGTCGTTGGCCACGTCATCGTATTCCAGCAGGGTCTTACGCATGTCGAAGTTGCGACCTTCCACCTTGCGCTGGGATTTCTCGATCGCGTTGGTCACCATACGGTGCTCGATGGCCTCCCCCTTCTTCATGCCCATGGCCTGCATCAGGCTCTTGACCCGGTCTGGGGCAAAGATGCGCATGAGGTTGTCTTCCAGAGACAGGAAGAACCTTGAGGAGCCAGGATCACCCTGACGCCCGGCACGACCGCGAAGCTGGTTGTCAATTCGACGGGATTCGTGACGCTCGGTACCAATGATGTGCAGACCGCCGGCCTCCAGCACCTGATTGTGACGCTCGGTCCACTCGGCCTTGGCCCGGGCAATCTCCTCTTCGGAGGGATTGTCCATTGCGGCAACTTCGTGTTCCCAGTTACCGCCCAGCACGATATCGGTACCACGGCCAGCCATGTTGGTGGCGATGGTGACCGCCCCGGGGCGGCCCGCCTGGGCAATGATATGGGCTTCGGATTCGTGCTGCTTGGCGTTCAGGATCTTGTGTTCGATCCGCGCCTTCTTGAGCAGCATGGAGAGCAGTTCGGAGGCCTCGATGGAGGCGGTACCGACGAGAATCGGACGTCCTTCGGCAGTGACATCCTTGATCTCGTCAATAATGGCGTGGAATTTCTCTTCCTGGGTCAGGTAGACCAGGTCGTTGTAATCGGTCCGCTGGATCGGCTTGTTGGGGGGAATGACCACCACATCGAGGCCGTAGATCTGGCGAAACTCGAAGGCTTCGGTATCTGCCGTACCGGTCATGCCGGCCAGCTTGTCGTACAGCCGGAAATAATTCTGGAAGGTGGTCGATGCCAGCGTCTGGCTCTCGGCCTGAATCTTGACGCCCTCTTTGGCCTCAACGGCCTGGTGCAGACCTTCACTCCAGCGACGACCCGGCATGGTACGACCGGTATGCTCGTCGACGATGACCACCTGGCCGCCCTGGACGATATAATCCACGTCTTTCTGGAACAGGTGGTGGGCCCGCAATGCTGAGTGCACATGGTGCAACAGGCTGAGGTTGGCGGCGGAATAGAGGCTCTCACCTTCCTTCAGAAGGCCACGCTCAAGCAGCAGCTCTTCAACCTTCTCGTGACCGCTTTCTGTCAGCTCAACCTGGCGGGATTTCTCATCGATGGTGAAGTCACCGGTCGGCTCTCCTTCCTCAGGCACTTCGCCCTTTTCGAGGTTGGGGATCAGTTCATTGATGGCCTGATAAAGCTTTGAACTGTCCTCGGCTGCCCCGGAGATAATCAGCGGCGTTCTGGCTTCGTCGATCAGGATAGAGTCCACCTCGTCCACGATCGCATAGTTCAGCCCGCGCTGGACCTTGTCTTCGGTACTGAACGCCATGTTGTCGCGCAGGTAGTCGAAGCCGAATTCGTTGTTGGTACCGTAGGTAATATCGGCCTGGTAGGCTGCCCGCTTTTCCTCCGCTGGCTGGCCCGAGGCCACGACACCCACCTGCATGCCCAGGAACCGATAGAGCTTGCCCATCCAGTCGGCATCACGACGGGCCAGGTAATCGTTCACGGTAACCACGTGGACACCCTTGCCGGACAACGCGTTGAGGTACACGGAAGCGGTAGCAACCAGCGTCTTGCCCTCACCGGTCTTCATTTCCGCGATCCGGCCTTCGTGCAGGGTGATACCACCGATCAGCTGGACGTCGTAATGACGCATACCCATAACCCGGCGGCCCGCTTCACGCACGGTTGCGAAGGCTTCCGCAAGAAGCGCATCCAGGGATTCGCCTTCGTCGATCCGACGACGGAACTCCGCGGTCTTGCCCTGCAACTCGGAGTCGGACAGATTGCCATATTGCTCTTCAAGCTCGTTAATGCGCATGACCGTCTTGCGCATTCTCTTGATTTCTCTGGCGTTTTTACTGCCGAACATCTTGGTTGCAAGCTTTGTGAACATAGACCACTGCTTCTTTGATTAAACGGAGGAAGCCGGCATTCTAACCTTATTTTGTAACAGGACAAAAGGTAGGCCTCACACAGGCGCAATAAGTCGCTGATGAGGCACCGGATTCACGGATAAAAACTGGCCGGAGGCCGACTGGCGGGAAAGTACTGACAACGGCTTGCGGGCCGGAACCGAATTAGCGGCTCGCCCGCTTGATGTAGGTTTCCGGGTTTTCAGACTTGCCATTCCGGATGACTTCAAAGTGCACGTGAGGCCCGGTGGAACGGCCTGTGCTGCCCATCAGCGCGACTACCTGGCCTTTCTGGACAACATCGCCCACCTTCACCTTGATAGTCTTGCAGTGGGCATAGCGGGTTATCAGACCATCACCATGGTCGACTTCCACAAGGTTACCGTAGCCATAGCGCTCTCCGGCATAGGTAACGACACCGCCGGCGACCGAAATAATGTCACTGCCATCCTTGCCGGCCAAATCAACACCGGCATGCCAGGTCCGCTTGCCGGTAAACGGATCGGACCGGTAACCGTACTTCGAAGACAGCCAGCCCCAGGTGATCGGACGGCCTTCCAGGTACAGCTCATCTTCGAGCCGCTTGCTGGAGGCCAGCTGGTCGAGCAACCGCAGTTGCTGCTCGCGGTCTTCGATTCGCCATTCCATTTCCTCAATCATCCGGGTCAGCTCAGGTGCGGAGAAGGAATCCCCGGACAAGGCATCTTCTGGCCCGCCGACTGCAGCCGGCTGATCGAAGTTGAATTCGTCACTGGCCACGAGGCCGGATTCCACAAACCGCTGGCCCAGCGCATCCAGTCGCAGGAGACGGCCCTGGATCTCGCCGAGGCGAAGAGTCAGCGCATCAACCTGTTGCTGAACGTTCTCCTCAATACTGGCCAGTTCTGCCTTCTGGTCTGCCAGCTTCTGTTTCCAATCGGCGACCAGCTCGGAGTTGGTGGGCTCTCTGGCCTCTACCTGCTGCACAGCCATTTGATACCCTGCCCAGCCGGCCGCGACCAGCAGGGAGAGCACGAGGAACAGCAAGCAGGCAGCAAGCGTGCTGTTGATCGACAGCACACGGGACTTTCCGTGGCGTTTGCCAACGAGAATAATGTTCATATCATCATCTGGTTTCATCGTTGAGCCGCAACCGCATCCTGTAGTGTTGCGCCCCGGAAAAATCCGAAGGGGGTCTGCCATCCTTTGGCAACAGCTACATACTGAAAAAATTGCAGCGCCCGGTAGACATACTCATTTATCACAATGTAAAACGAGTGTAATACAGGCACTACGCATAAACCGTGCCGAAGTGTAACCAATCGTAAACGCAGCCGTCGAGTAAAAACGCCGCCATGAAACGCAAAAGCGAGCAAAAAATGACCTTCGACAAGCTTGGCAGAACCCCGGTACTGAAGGATCTTGTGGCAAAGGCCGAGCTCCATCGACAGGCGGAAGGAGAAGTCCTGGCCGCCCTGCCGAGCGAGCTGGTCAACGGGACACGCTTTGTCAGCTGCAAGGACGGAGAGCTGGTCCTGACCACCGAAACCGCGGGTAAAGCGAGTCAGATCCGGTTCCGCCAGCACGAAATCATGGAAAAGCTGCGAGAGAACGAACTGTTCCGGTTCGTCTGGAAACTGAAGGTCAAGGTTGCACCGCCCAGATTTCGGGAAAAACCGGTGTTCAAAAAAGAACCCTTGAGCAAAGAAAATGCCCGGCTCCTCAAAGAGGAGGCCGGGCACACGAAGGATAAAGCATTACGCGAGGTTCTCGAAAAACTCGCTAGCCACGTCCGGGATTAAAGCGTCCTGCTTCAGCCCGCCGCCAGCACAGGCTTCATATAGGAAATCGGGGCAGTGGCCTCGTCATCAAAGGTAACCACTTCCCAGGCATCCTCTTCTGCCCTGAGCTTGCGCAACAGCTTATTGTTCAGATCGTGGCCGGATTTGATCCCCCGGAACTCACCAATCAGGCTGTTGCCCAACTGATAGAGATCGCCGATGGCATCAAGCAGCTTGTGCTTCACAAATTCGTCGTCATAGCGCAGACCGTCTTCGTTGAGGATCTTGTAGTCATCAACAACGATGGCGTTGTCCACACTGCCGCCGAGAGCAAGGTTCATGGCACGCAATTTTTCGATGTCACGCATGAACCCGAAAGTCCGAGCGCGACTCACTTCCTTGACAAAGGAGGTACTGGAAAAATCGACGGTTGCTGTCTGGGCGCGGCCCTTGAACACGGGGTGATCAAAGTCGATACCGAAGCTCACCTTGAAGCCTTCGAAAGGCAGCAGGGTGGCCTTCTTGTCGCCTTCCTCAACCGTTACCTCACGCTTGATGCGGATGAAACGCTTGGCTGCATCCTGTTCGGCAATGCCGGCGGACTGCAGAAGGAACACAAAAGGACCGGCAGAACCGTCCATGATGGGCACTTCCGCGGCACTTAGTTCGACGAAACAGTTATCAATCCCGAGACCAGCCATGGCCGAGAGCAGATGCTCCACAGTCGCCACACGGACACCGTTTTTTACCAGCGTCGTGGACAGCATGGTCTCACCTACATTCTCCGCGCAGGCACGAATCTCAACCATCGGGTCAAGATCGGTACGGCGGAAGATGATACCGGAGTCCACCGGGGCAGGCTTGAGGGTCAGGTAGACCTTCTCACCCGAGTGCAAGCCAACACCGGTGGCACGGATGGTGTTTTTAAGTGTCCGTTGTCTGATCATCGGTACATAATTCCGTCACAAAAAGGCGATATTCTAGGCAAAAATCTGCCCGGAGAATATCAGAAAATAAGACTGAATACCATTTAACCAATCCGTTGTTGCTGAATGTTCATCCAGCATCCAACCCATGGCAATCAGTGCACGTATTTACCGGATACCGGGTTCCATGTTTCGCACAAGAACCACAACCGGATCACAATTGCACCAGATTATCAGTCAGCCTGGCGACGGAGGAATGCGGGAATATCGAGATAGTCGACACCCTGCTCCTCGCTATCCTTGCTCTGGTCGATTGCCACGTTTCCATGGGAAACGGCCCGGCGACGCAGAACAGCGGGACGATCCAGCTGGTTGTAATCGGTTTTTCCATCCAGAGTGCGGGTATTGTCCACCACCTTGGTCGGCTTCTCACGATCACCACCCAGGCCGGTCGCAACAACCGTTACCTTCAGTTCGTCGGTCATTTCCGGATCAATAACGGTACCGACAACGACGGTGGCAGAGTCAGAAGCAAACTCACGCACAATGTCGCCAACCTCGGAGAATTCGCCCAGGTTGAGATCCATGCCCGCGGTAATGTTGACCAGAATACCCTTGGCACCCTGCAGGTTGATGTCTTCGAGCAGCGGGCTGCGAACGGCCGCTTCGGCGGCTTCCCGCGCACGATTTTCACCCGTGGCACGGGCGGTGCCCATCATCGCCATACCCATCTCGGACATGACCGTCTTCACGTCGGCGAAGTCGACGTTGATCATACCGTTGCGGGTAATCAGATCAGCGATACCCTGAACTGCGCCCAGAAGCACATCGTTAGCTGCGGCAAATGCGTCCAGCAGGCTGGTTTTCTTGCCCATGACCGCCAGCAGCTTTTCATTGGGAATGGTAATCAGGGAATCAACGCTTTCTTCCAGCTCTTTCAGACCGGATTCAGCAACGCTCATGCGCTTGCCGCCTTCGAACATGAAAGGCTTGGTGACCACTGCAACGGTCAGGATGCCCAGTTCGCGGGCTACTTCCGCTACGATCGGCGCGGCACCGGTACCGGTACCACCGCCCATGCCCGCGGTAATGAAGACCATATCCGCGCCCTTGATGGCTTCGGCGATACGATCGCGGTCTTCCAGGGCAGACTGGCGACCGACTTCCGGATTGGCGCCGGCACCCAGCCCCTTGGTGATATTGCCACCGAGCTGGATGATCTGGCGCGCATCCATATCGGTCAGCGCCTGAGCATCTGTGTTGGCGCAGATGAATTCCACACCTTCGATGTCGCTGTTAAGCATATGGCGAACGGCGTTGCCGCCACCACCGCCTACACCGACGACTTTAATGACAGCGTTTTGCTGGACATTATCGACGAGTTCAAACATTTCCCCTACTCCTTCGTGCTGTTTTCAGCCCTTGTTCCGGGCTGTTTGTTCGAGATTGTGTTTTCGAGATACCTTCGTGTACTAACTACCCGGTTCCGTCAGAAATGACCGGTAAACCAGGCTTTCATGCGCTCAAACAGCGAGGGTGCATCTTCACCCTTGAGCACCGGTGCCCGCCCCAGATCCATCTGGCGGAAACCATGAATCAACAACCCAACGCCAGTGGCGTAGATCGGATTGTTGACCACCTCCGTCATGCCGGAGACCGCCTGCGGACAGGCCAGCCTTACCGGCATGTGGAAGATCTCTTCGGCCAGTTCCACCACACCTTCCATGGTGGAGGAACCGCCGGTTATAACGATGCCTGCCGGAATCAGATCCTCGAACCCGGACCGGCGCAATTCTGACTGCACCAGGGTGAACAGCTCCTCATAGCGCGGCTCCACCACCTCGGCCAGGGCCTGCCTGGACAGATCCCGCGGCGCGCGATCGCCAACACTGGGCACCTTGATGGTTTCATCCGCACCGGCCAGCTGGGTCAGTGCACAGGCATACTTGATCTTGATTTCTTCAGCATTCTGGGTCGGTGTGCGCAACGCCATCGCGATGTCGTTGGTCACCTGATCGCCGGCAATCGGAATCACCGCCGTGTGGCGAATAGCACCACCGGTAAACACGGCAATGTCAGTGGTGCCGCCACCGATATCCACCACACAGACCCCGAGTTCCTTTTCGTCTTCGGTGAGGATGGCGTGGCTGGATGCCAACTGCTCCAGAATGATGTCATCCACCTCAAGACCACAGCGCTTCACGCATTTCTCAATGTTCTGGGCGGCATTCACCGCACAGGTCACCAGGTGCACCTTTGCTTCCAGACGCACGCCGGACATACCCATTGGTTCCTTGATGCCTTCCTGGCTGTCGATCACGAACTCCTGGGGCAGAATATGGAGAATCTTCTGGTCTGCAGGAATCGCAACCGCCTGGGCGGCGTCAATGACCCGGTCGATGTCGGCCTGAGTGACCTCACGGTCACGGATTGCAACAATGCCGTGGGAATTCAGGCTCTTGATGTGGCTGCCGGCAATACCCGCATACACCGAGTGAATGCGGCACCCGGCCATCAATTCCGCCTCTTCCACCGCGCGCTGAATTGCCTGGACGGTGGTTTCAATATTCACCACCACTCCACGCTTGAGGCCCCGGGAAGGATGGGAACCAATGCCCACCACTTCGATGGTGCCGTCCATCTTGCGCTTGCCGACAATCGCAACCACCTTCGAGGTTCCGATATCGAGGCCGACAATCATGTTTTCCGTTTCAACCGATGACATGTGTTCCACCAAACCGTAGGTCTGAATTAACCGTTGCTATGATTTTGGGCTGGAGGCTGTCTCGACAGCCTTCCACTTGACCGCCACACCGTTGGTGTAGCGGGCATCTACCCGACTGACTTCGTCCGACCTTGCTGCCAGTCGGTTTTCATAAACCGTGATAAACCTATCAAACCGTTGCGCCACCTGATCGCGGCCAAGCACCACCTCGATGCCGTTGGCCAGCTGCAGGGTCCACGCGCCCCGGTGTTCCAGCGTCAGGCCTGAAAATCCAAGCCCCCGGGCGACCAGCTTGTCGCTCATGTCCCGCGCCATATCGATCACATCCCGCACCCTTTCATCCGGCCCTGCGAGTCGCGGCAATCGCCCCGCAACTTCGGGATTCGCCGGCGCGAACAGCTCACCGGTGCGGCTTACGAGACGTCCATCGGTCCAGTAAGCCAGGGGTTTCTTCTCCCTGATATCGATCACCAGGCGATCCGGCCATACCCGACGCACCGCCGCAGACTCAACCCAGGGCCGACGCTCCAGGCTGTCTTTGATTTCCGAAAGATCCGTGGCGAAATAGCTCTTGCCAATCCAGTCGCCAGCGGCGCGCTCAATGGCGACCCGGCTATCGCCCACAAATTCTCCTTTCACATCGACGGCAAGGATCTGCTGATCCATGGCACCCAGCACCTTGCCAGTGCCCCAGGGCACCAGTGCAGCCAACAGCACAATCACCGCGCCCATGCCCACCTGGAGCCAGGGTACAGCTGCCAGCACGCCCTTCAACACGCCAAACCGGTCCCGCTCGGGACCGAGGGACGTTGCCCCCCGGCGTCGCGGGGGCTCGGACGGAGTCGCCCGGCTCCGGATCAGCAGTGTTTCAAGCATTGGCGTCCTCCAGACTGTCTTTCAGTATCCGGACCACCAGCTCTTCGAAGCTGATGCCTGCGGCCTTCGCAGCCATGGGCACAAGACTGTGGTCGGTCATACCGGGCACGGTATTGACCTCCAGCAGCCAGAACTTGCCGTCGCTGTCCTGCATGATGTCGACCCGGCCCCAGGTCCGACAGCCAACAACCCGGAAGGCCTCCAGTGCCAGGTGCTGAAGACGGACTTCGTCTTCAGGCGCCAGACCACAGGGAATGCGATACCGGGTATCGTCTGCCAGGTACTTGGCCTCGTAATCGTAAAAAACGTGCTCGGTGCTTGCGCTCAGGCCAATGGCCGGAAGCGCCCGATCCTGCAACAGGCTGACGGTGAATTCCGGCCCTTCGATCCACTCCTCCACCAACACCAGATTGTCCAGCGCGGCGGCGGCTTCGTAGGCGTCAGCCAGTTCGGCCGCCGTGTGTACCTTGCGGATGCCGATGCTGGAGCCTTCCCGGGAAGGTTTCACACTCAAAGGCGCGCGCAGTTCACCAATGATCTGTTCGGCCTGATCTGCTCCGGACATGGTGCGGAACTTCGGCGTTGGCAGGCCACAGCCTTCGAACACGTACTTGGTTCTCAGCTTGTCCATGGCCAGTGCCGAGGCCAGCACATCGCTGCCGGTGTAGGGAATACCGGCCTGCGAGAGGATGGCCTGCAAGGTACCGTCCTCGCCTCCACGACCATGCAGCGCGATGAACACCCGGTCAAAATCAGGGTTGTCGACGGTTCTCAGCAGGCAGCCGCGGACGTCCACGGCAAACGCATCCACGCCGGCTGACACCAGCGCCGCCAGTACAGCCTTGCCGCTTTTCAGGGACACTTCCCTTTCAGCGGAATCTCCACCCATGAACACGGCCACCCGACCGAGCGACCGAACGAGCTCCGGGTCGGCCTGATAAGCCTGTGGTTCCCCATGATGCATGTCACTCACCAGCTATAACTCCCGCGGCTGCCAGCCGCGCTGCCACGCCGCCAATATCGCCGGCGCCCTGGGTTATCAGCAGATCGCCGTCCTGCAGCACATTGGCCAGCAGGGACTCGATTTCCAGGTTGTCTTCAACAAATACCGGTTCCACCTGCCCGCGCTGGCGAATACTGCGGCACAGGGCCCGACCATCGGCCCCCGGAATCGCCGGTTCGCCGGCGGAATACACGTCCATTAAAAGCAGGCCGTCCACTTCCGAAAGCACCCGGACAAAGTCTTCATAGAGGTCGCGGGTCCGCGTAAAGCGGTGCGGCTGGTAAAGCATGACCAGACGCCGGTCGGGCCAGGCATCATGTGCAGCCCGGATAACAGCCTCTACCTCCGTCGGGTGGTGACCGTAATCGTCCACCAGGGTGACCGTGCCCTTGGGGGTCTGGTAATCGCCGTAGACCTGGAACCGGCGACCGACGCCGGCAAATCCGGCCAGCCCGCGGCAGATCGCATCATCGGCAACGCCTTCGTCTGTGGCCACGGCTATGGCCGCCAGCGCGTTCAGGACATTGTGTCGGCCCGGCATTTTCAGCTCGACTGTCAGATCACTGCGACCGGCCGGACGCTTCACCACAAAGTGGGTCCGCAGACCGTCGGAATTGATGCTCTCGGCCCGGTAATCCGCCTCCGGGTTGTCAATTCCGTAGGTGATGATGGCCCGGGATATCCGGGGAATGATCTCCTGAACGTAACCGTCATCGACGCACATCACCGCAACACCGTAAAACGGCAGGTTGTGGAGAAAGTCCACAAAGGTCTGCTTCAGCTTCTCGACATCGCCGCCATAGGTATCCATATGGTCCGCTTCGATGTTGGTCACCACGGAAATCACCGGCGTCAGATGCAGGAAGGACGCATCACTCTCGTCTGCCTCCGCCACCAGATAGCGGGAGCCGCCCAACTGGGCGTTGGTGCCGGCGCTGTTCAGCTTGCCGCCAATCACGAAAGTCGGGTCCAGGCCCGCCTCACCCAGAATGGATGCGATCAGGCTGGTGGTTGTGGTCTTGCCATGGGTTCCAGCGACGGCGATGCCGTGGCGATAGCGCATGATTTCCGCGAGCATTTCTGCCCTGGGCACGATCGGCACCCGACGACTGCGGGCCGCCACGACTTCCGGGTTTTCCGCAGACACCGCTGAAGACACCACAACCACATCGGCACTGGCGCTGTTCTCTTCCCGGTGACCGATCTGCACTTCTACGCCCATACCCTTGAGACGATCGGTAACCGCCCCTTCTTTCAGATCCGATCCGGAAACGTCGTAGCCCTGATTCTTGAGAACCTCGGCGATGCCGCTCATCCCCGCACCACCAATCCCCACAAAGTGGATGTGACGGATCCGGCGCATTTCAGGCACCTGATAGACCAGGGGCGGATTATTTGCATCAGCCATTGGCGGCCTCCAGACAGTAATTCACGACTCTCTCCGTTGCATCAGGGCGGGCCAATGTTCGGGCGGCCTTCGCCATTTCGTTTACCCGGTCACGATTCCGGGCCAGATCACCCAGGGTTTCCGCAAGCACCGCCGGGGTCATTTTTGCCTGTGGAATCAGAATGGCTGCCTTCGCCGACACCATTTGTTGCCCGTTTTTCGTCTGGTGATCATCCACGGCGTGGGGAAGAGGCACCAGGACAGCGCCGATACCCGCGGCGCACAATTCCGAAACGGTCAACGCGCCTGCCCGGCACAGCACCAGGTCGGCCCACTGATAGGCCTCGGCCATGTCCTTGATGAACGGCTCAACGGCCGCCTCCACGCCATGCTCCTCATAGGCCTGCTTCGCCGCCTCGGCATGGCGCTCACCACACTGGTGGCGGACCACGGGCCGGTCACCTTCCGGCAACATCGCCAGCGCCTCGGGGAGCTGCTCATTAAAGACCTGCGCGCCGAGACTGCCGCCGATCACCAGCAATCTGAGAGCACCTTCACGGTCCGCCAGGCGCCTTTCCGGAACAGGCAAGGCCGCGAGGTCTTCCCGCACCGGATTGCCGGTACAGCGGGTAACCACTTTCGGCCCGAAGCTACCCGGAAAAGCCTCCAGCACGGTTTCTGCAAACCTGACCAGGATGCGGTTGGTCATTCCGGCGATGGCGTTCTGTTCATGAATCACCAGCGGCGTACGGTTCAGCCAAGCGGCAACACCACCGGGCCCGGTAACAAATCCGCCCATGCCTACAACGCAATCCGGGCGAACCCGGCGCAGGATGGTGAAGGCTTCACCCAGCGCCCGCATCAGCCGGAACGGCGCCAGCAAGAGAGCGAGCTTACCCTTGCCCCGCAAACCGGAAATATGAATCAGTGACAGCGGGATATCGGTTTCGCCGATCAGCCTCTGTTCCATTCCGCCACTGGCTCCGAGCCAGTACACCTGGTGGCCACGAGCCTCAAGCGCCCGAGCCGTTGCCAGGGCCGGGAACACGTGCCCGCCGGTACCGCCGGCCATCATCAGGAAGCGACGCTGTTCAGTCATACACCGCACCTCCCCGCGCCTTCGGACCGGTTTTCTCTCGGGCCAGCTTTTCCTGATCCAGGCGCTCCATTTCCACACGGGCAAGAACGCCAATGCAGATACAGGTAATCATCAGACTGGATCCACCGTAGCTCACCAGCGGCAGAGTCAGCCCCTTGGTTGGCAGAAGCCCGGTGCTGACCGCCATGTTGATGCCTGCCTGCAGGCCAATCAGCAGGGTAAGCCCATAGGCAAAACAGGCGCCGAACGGCATGTCCGCCTTCTCGGCCCGGCGGGCAATGACGAATCCGGTCACCACCAGCAGGGTGAACAGACTAAGTACCAGCAAGGATCCCAGGAGACCGAATTCCTCGGCGATAATGGCGAAGATAAAGTCGGTGTGGGCCTCCGGCAGATAGAACAGCTTCTGGATGGAGTTACCCAGGCCGACACCACCCCAGTCTCCGCGACCGAAGGCAATTAGGGACTGGGTCAACTGGTAACCGCTGTCGAACTGGTCTTTCCAGGGGTCGAGATAACTGACGACCCGCTTCAGACGGTAGGGTTGGGTAACGATCAGAATGGCACCCAGGACCACCAGCGTGCCGATCAGGGGAACAAACCGGCTAAGCCGAACACCGCTCAGGAAGATCATGCCCGCCGCCGCTGTCACCAGCACCACAGTGGCACCAAAGTCCGGCTGAATAACCAGAAGCACCGAGGCCAGACCAAGAACCACCAGTGGCTTGAGGAAACCCGGCCAGGTATTGAGCAGTTCATCCCGGCGACGGACCACGTAACCTGCCAGGTAGGCAATCAGACAGAGCTTCGCCACTTCCGAAACCTGGACGTTGAACAGACCAAACGGGATCCAGCGGGTGGAGCCGTTTACGGTACGTCCCAGCGGCGTAAGCACCAGCACAAGGGCCAACAGACCGATACCCAGGAGCAGCCAGCCACTGCGCTCCCACCAGGCCACCGGAACATTGACGGCGACCAGCGCCAGCAGGCAACCAAGACCGGCAAACATCAGCTGGCGAATCACATAGTGGTAGCTGTTACCCATGGTTTCAGCGGCCATATCCATGGATGCCGAGGAAATCATGACAACGCCCATCACCAGCAATGCGACCGAACTGATCACCAGCATGGGCAGAGGCTGGACCTCGCCAAGCCATTGGTTCCGGTTCTGCAGGGAAAGATCTGCGTGCATCACAGGGCCTCCACCAGAGAACGGAACTGGTCACCGCGATCGAGATAATCACGGAACATGTCAAAGCTCGCGCAGGCCGGCGAGAGCAATACCCGATCCCCGGGCACCGCCAGCTCGGCGGAACGGGCGACCGCCTCGGCGAGGCTGTCCATCCGATGAACCGGAATACCGCTGCCCAGCACATCGGCGATGGCCGGCGCATCGCGACCGATCAACAGCACAGCCCGGCAATGCAGGGCAATGGGCGCTTCCAGGGCGGTAAAATCGGCACCTTTGCCGTCACCCCCGGCGATCAGCACGACCTTGCCATTGTCTGGTGCAAGGCTTTCAACGGCGGCCACTGTGGCTCCGACATTGGTGCCCTTGGAATCATTGATGAAATCCACATCGTTCAGCCGGCGCACAAACTCGCAGCGATGCGGCAGCCCCGGAAATTCACGGGCGACCGTCAACATCACATCCATGGGCAGACCAGCGGCATGGCCCAGTGCCAGAGCGGCCATCACGTTGCTGATGTTGTGATGACCCATCAGCTTCAACTCGCTGGCCAGCAAGAGGTTATCAAACCCGAAGGTAATCCAGGTGCCCTGGTCATCGTCCCGGGTGCTGAACGTCTCCGGATTCACCCGATGGAAGCCGAAACACAGGAACCTCAGGTTGTCCCTTGCCATGGGTGTGCTCAAGGCATCGTCCAGATTAACAATGGCGTTCTTGCAACCCCGGAATATCCGCTGCTTGGCCTGGAAATACGCCATCTTGTTGGGGTAACGGTCCATGTGGTCGTCACTGAGGTTGAGCACCGTTGCCGCAAGGGCGTTCAGCTCGTCCGTGGTCTCAAGCTGGAAACTCGAAAGCTCGAGCACATACAGGTCTGCGCCCTGGCCAAGAAGATCAAGGGCCGGGGTACCGATATTGCCGCCAACGGCGACGTTCCGGCCCGCCGCTCTGGCCATCTCACCCACCAGTGTGGTGACGGTGGTTTTGCCATTGGAGCCAGTGATCGCGACGATCGGCGCATCGGCAGCCTCGGCGAACAGATCAATGTCACCCCGGATTCTTGCTCCCTGGCGGGCGGCAGCTGCAATGGCTGGTTCGGCAATGCTGATTCCCGGGCTGACCACCAGTTCGTTGAAACCGGCAAACAGCTCTGCGTCAAAGGTCCCGAGGTGTACCGGAATATCCGGCCAACCGACCTTCAGCTGATCAAGACCCGGAGGAGCCGTGCGGCTATCGGCCACAGCAACGTCCCGCCCCTTTTCGGACAGATAGCGCACGCAGGAAAGCCCGGTTTTACCGAGCCCTACGATCAGTGTGCGACGATCCGAAACAATGACACTCATAGTTGCAGCGCTTTCCTATCTCAGTTTCAGACTGGCAATGCCAATCAGGACCAGAACGACCGTGATAACCCAGAACCGGACAATCACTCGTGGCTCCGGCCAGCCTTTCAGTTCAAAGTGGTGATGCAGCGGCGCCATGCGGAATATCCGCCGCCCGGTCAGACGGAAGGACGCTACCTGCAGGATCACTGACACGGTTTCCATCACGAACACACCGCCCATGATGAACAGCACTATTTCCTGGCGAACAATCACCGCGACCACACCCAGGGCGGCACCGAGGGCCAAGGCGCCCACATCCCCCATGAAAACCTGAGCCGGGTAGGTGTTGAACCAGAGGAAACCAAGCCCGGCGCCAACGAGTGCGCCGCAGAATACGATAAGCTCCCCGGTGCCCGGGAGATGCGGGATCAACAGGTAATTGGCGAACTGGGCGTGCCCGGACAGGTAAGCGAAGATACCAAGCGCTCCGGCGACCATCACCGTTGGCATGATTGCCAGACCATCCAGGCCGTCCGTCAGGTTGACGGCGTTGCTGCTGCCAACGATCACGAAATAGGTGAGCAGAATGAACAGCACCGGGCCAAGGGTGAGGGATACCTGCTTTACAAAGGGCACATACAGGGACGTCTCCTGAGGCAAGGCGGAACTGAAGAACAACACTACAGCCGCCGTAGCGCCGATAACCGACTGCCAAAAATACTTCCAGCGGGCCGGCAGGCCCCGCGGGTTACGCTCCACCACTTTGCGATAGTCATCAACCCAGCCGATTGCGCCGAACAGGAGCGTCACCAGCAGGGTGACCCAGACGTAGCGGTTACCAAGATCCGCCCAGAGAAGCGTACTGATGCCAATGGCTACCAGGATCAGTGCGCCACCCATAGTCGGGGTGCCAGCTTTGCTGAGATGGGTTTGCGGACCGTCATCTCTCACCGCCTGACCAATCTGGTACTGGCTCAGCTTGCGGATCATCACGGGGCCGATGATCAGCGAAATCAGCAGCGCGGTGAGTGTGCCCAGAATTCCACGCAGGGTCAGGTACTGAAACACAGTCAGTGCGGAGAAATACTGTGATAGGACCTCTGTCAGCCAGAGCAGCATGAGTTATTCACCTTTTCTTTAATTCCCTCCACCACACGCTCCATGGCGGAACTGCGAGAACCCTTGACCAGCACTGTCAATGGTGTGTTTTTATCCCCAATCGTCGATTCAACGGCCTGCTCATGGCTCAGCCCGAGTTCCGTGGACTCGCCAAACCCGTCGGCATAACCTTCACAACCCGACCCCACGGTAATCAGTCGATCGATACCATGCTCCCGGGCGCACACTCCAACTTCCCTGTGCAACGCATTTGCCTTGGCGCCAAGCTCTGCCATGGCACCGAGTACAGCAATCTTCTGACCTGCACGGCCGGCCAGCACGCCGAGCGCGGCTTTCATGGACGACGGGTTGGCGTTGTAACTGTCGTCAATCAGCGTCATTTCCGGCGACAACTCCAAGACCTGAAGCCGCCCTTTCACCGGCGCAACACTTGCCAGCCCTGCAACAATCGCCTGATCACTGGCACCCAACTCACGGGTTGCCGCGATGGCAAGCAGCATGTTGGTGATGTTGTGATCGCCCTCCAGGCCCAGCGTGACCCTGCATAGCCAGCCGTTCGAGCCGCTGATCTGAAAGGTTCTGGTTCCGGCGTCCTGGCCCTCAATGACTGCGTGATAATCCGCCTCGGCGCCGAGACGGCTGACACCTGCGACGCGGCGGGCCCCGGCTCGGGTGCGCCACTGCGCGAAGGCCGGATCGTCACCGTTGAGCACCATCAGACCGTCTGACGCGACGCCGTCAATGATTTCGCCCTTGGCCAGGACAATGTTCTCGTAGCTGCCAAACCCTTCCAGATGAGCCTCGCCAGCATTCGTGAGAATGGCAACGCGGGGCTTTGCCAGGGCGACGGTATGGGCAATTTCACCCAACCCACTGGCACCCAGTTCAATCACACCGTACTGGTGTTCCGGAGAAAGGCCGAACAGCGTAAGCGGGACGCCGATGTGATTGTTCAGGTTGCCTTTCGTTGAAAGCGTCTTGCCCATCTGCGACAGAATGGCGGCGCACATTTCCTTGACGGTGGTCTTGCCGCTGCTGCCAGTGATCGCGAGGATGGCCGCTGTGCTTTCTTCACGGTTGGCGGCCGCTAGCCGGGCAAGGGCCTCCAGTGTGTCATTCACTACCAACTGAGGCAGAGCCAGGTTGGTATCAGGCGTATCGACCACCAGGCCAACTGCGCCTTTATCCATGGCCTGTTGCAGGAAACGATGGCCATCGAAATTTTCGCCGCGCAGGGCCACAAACAGCTGGCCAGGCTCAAGGGTGCGGGTATCAGTGGAAACTCCGGCGAAGCTCACCGACGCAAGGTCGCCCGAAGCGCACTGGGCGCCCAGCCAACCCTTGGCTTCCGCCAGCGAAAAGGCGCGCATCATGCCACACCCCCATTGAGTTTCAAGACGTGGCGAACCTGCTCCGCATCACTGAACGGGTATTTCTGGCCGGCGATTTCCTGATAAGCCTCGTGGCCTTTCCCTGCGATCAGAACTACGTCGTTTGGCGTGGCCGAGCGGATCGTTGACTGAATGGCCTCGGCCCGGTCATGGATAACAGAGACCCGGGCAGCGTCCGTGAAACCGGCGAGGATGTGCCGCGCAATTGTTTCGGGGTCCTCACTGCGGGGATTGTCATCAGTAACGACCACCCGATCTGCAAGCCTCTCGGCTTCCCGGGCCATTTCCGGACGTTTACCGGCATCACGGTCACCGCCGCAACCAAACACGCACACCAGTTCACCGGTAACGTGTGGACGCAGTGCTGTCAGAGCATTGGCGAGGGCATCCGGGGTGTGGGCGTAATCGACCACCACCCTGACACCATTAGCACCCACAAACCGCTCCAGCCTGCCCGGTGGCGGTGTGAGCCGACCCACAGCCTGCTGCACGCGCTCGATCGGCACGCCAAGCGTCAGAACCGTTGCCATAGCCGCCAACACATTGCTCGCGTTGAAACTTCCCATCAGCGGAACCGAGACAACAAACCGGCTCCACTCGCCATCGACCTCAGCTTCAAAGCCTTCGTCGGTTGGTCGGAATTCCCGTAACCAGAGCTCGGTCTGGGCCTCGTGCAGGCTGTAGCGCACGCGATCACATTTGCCGTCCAGCTGTTCGAAGAGCTGTCGACCAAATGGATCGTCAAAGTTGATCACTGAAAAGTGCAGTTCCTCTCGCTCGAACAGCCGGGCCTTGGCTGCGCCGTATGCTTCCATGGAGCCGTGGTAGTCGAGATGATCCCGGGTGAGATTGGTAAACACGGCCCCGGTCATGGAGATGTTGTCCACCCGGCCCTGATCCAGTGCATGGGAGGACACCTCCATCACTGCAGCGCGACCTTCCTGCTTTACAATCCGGGACAGGACCCGGTTAACCTGAACCGCATCCGGCGTGGTGTGAGTTGCCGGTTGAAGCGCACCGGGCATGCCATACCCCAAGGTGCCCAGGATGCCACAGGGGGTCCCCGTTTCTTTAAGCAGCTGTGCGACGTACTGGCAGACCGACGTCTTGCCATTGGTTCCGGTCACGCCAATCAGGCGAAGTCGTTGCGACGGATGCTCGAAAAAGCGATCAGCGATTCGCCCCACCAGACTGCGTAGGCCAGCGACAGGTACGATCAAGGCACCGTGGTGTTCGGTGCACTCTCCCGCCTGCTGCGCTTCCAGGAGGATGACAGTTGCGCCCGCTGCAATGGCCTTATCGACATAGAAGTCAGCCGGCGTTCGGGCGCCCGAGAGGGCGATAAAGGCATCGCCGGAGGCGACTTCCCGACTGTCGGTTTTCAGTCCGTGGATGGTCACGTCGAACACCGACGGAACCACTACGATACCCTGCAATAACGTGCTGAGAGATGTGATGCACATAGGCCTACCCTCGCTCTCCGGATGCAGAAGCAGCCATTTCGGCCTCTCCCACTTCCAGTTCAGGCTTCACATTCAACAGTCGCAGTGCGTCACTCATCACCCGTGAGAATACTGGCGCGGCCACTTCACCACCGTAGTATTCTCCGGACTGCGGCGCATCAACGGCCACAACCGTAACCAGCCTCGGGTTATCAATAGGCGCCATACCGGCAAAAATCGCCTTGTACTGGCTATCCTCGTAACCCTGGGCCCCAACAAGATGAACAGTCCCGGTCTTGCCACCAGCCGAGTAGAATCCAGGCTGGGCCCGCTTACCGGTACCCCTTGAAACGGCCTCGCGCAGCATATTGCGAACCTGGAGGGTGACCTGCTCCGAGAGCACTCGCTGCCCCTCCGGCTTCTTGTCCTGCCGGACCAGGCTCAGGGGATAACGCACGCCACCATTGGCGATCACCATATAGGCCTGGGCCAATTGAAGAGCGTTCACGCTCATACCGTATCCATAAGACAGTGTCGCCTCTTCCACGGGGCGCCACTTGGGTGGCGATGGCAATACGCCCACGGCTTCGCCGGGAAAACCGATCCCCGTTGGCTGGCCAAGCCCCAGACGGGCGTAAAGATCACGAATCACATCGCCGCCAAGGTCGGTAGCAATCCGGCTGATTCCGACGTTGCTGGACTTGACGATGATCTCGGTCATATCCATGACGCCATAGTTGCGATGATCCCGGATGGTGAAACGACCGAAACGGCGAAAACCCGGGTTGGTATCAATGGTGCTGTTAACCGAGTAGCTGCCGGATTCCAGAGCCGCCGCCGTGGTGATCGGCTTCATGGTTGAGCCTGGCTCGAACAGGTCGGTGATAGCCTTGTTTCGAAGATTCTCCGCTGCGAGCTGACTGCGGTCATTGGGGTTATAGGACCCCTGGTTGACCATCGCCAGGACCTCACCGGTATCCACGTCGAGCATGACCAGCGTACCCCCTCTGGCATTATGAGCCGTCACCACAGCCTTGAGTTCGCGATAGGCCAGGTACTGGAGGCGCAGGTCGATGCTGAGGGCGAGGTTCTGGCCGGGGCTGGCATCGCGAATCAGGGTCAGATCCTTGATAACCCGGCCACGGTTGTCTTTCAGGACCCGCTTCCGGCCGGTTTCACCGGACAGCCACTGGTTGTAGGCGAGTTCGATCCCTTCCTGCCCGCGTTCGTCGATATCGGTGAAGCCCACAACGTGAGCGGTGACTTCACCTGCAGGGTAATAGCGACGGTATTCCTGACGGGTGTATATCCCGTCAATCTCCAGTTCGAGAACCTTTCTGGCCAGATCCGGCTGAACCTTGCGGCGCAGATAGATGAATTCCCGCCCGGAGTATTCTTCGAGACGCTGCCGGAGAGAGGCTTCATTGATATCGAGCAGCCGCGCAAGGTTGGTGAGTCGCGCCTCGGAGGGATTGGCTTCAGAAGGATTCGCCCAGATGGTCTGCACTGGCGTGCTGACGGCCAGCGGCTCGTCATAACGATCGGTGACAACACCACGATGAGCATCAATACTCTCAACCCGGATGGTCCGGACATCACCCTGTTTACGCAGAAAGTCGTTATCCACGACGTGGAGGTCGACCAGACGCCATCCAAGTACACCAACGACCAGGAGAAAGACGCCCACGACGGAGCCAAAGCGCCAGGCTGCCAGCCCGGACGCCAAACGCTGCCCCCATGTTGTCTTCTTTCCCTGATCGGACACGTCGATCACCCTGAATCGTTGTTGTTTTCGTTTATTATCGGTTTGCAACCGGCGACATCAGCGGTACCAGCACAATATCCTGGCGCCCCGGCACTACCATGCTGAAACGCTCAGCCGCCAGCTTTTCGACTCGACCGTGGGCACTAAGCGCACTTTGTTCAAGCAGCAGCTGACTCCATTCACTTTGATAGCGGTCGCGCTCGGACTGAAGCTGCGACAGGGTATTAAAGAGCTCCCGGTTCTCGTGGGCGCTCACCACCACGCCGATGGAGGACGCCAGCAACACGGCCACCAGCCCAAGCGAGACCAGCACTTTGCCCTGCCGGGTCGCAGCGAATACCTGCCTTGAAATCCGGACCGCAGTTGCAACACCGTCGCGGACCTTCTGCTTGTTGAGCTTTGCCGTTTTTACCGGCTCTTCAATGGCTACCGCGCCCATGGTTACGCGCTCCCCTGCGAGTTTTTCCTGAGATCTGTGCGTTCCAGCACCCGCATGACTGCACTGCGGGCACGTACGTTGTCACTTACTTCGTCAGCGCCGGCCTTGCTGGCCTTACCAACCAAGCGGAAGTCGGAGGCCTCCTGCTCTGCCGTTACCGGAACACCTTTAGGCAACTGCGGCCCGCGGGCCAGATCCCTCATGAAGCGCTTGACCAACCGGTCTTCCAGCGAATGAAAGCTGATCACCACGAGTCGCCCGCCGGGTGCCAGATGGTCAACCGCAGACTTAAGGCCGACTTCCAGATCCTCCAGCTCCCGGTTGATAAAGATCCGGATTGCCTGAAACGTCCGGGTGGCCGGATGCTTATGCTTTTCTTTCTTCGGCACCGCCTCGCTGACCAACTCTGCCAACTGGCGAGTGGTTTCGACGGGCGCTTCCTGCCGACGCTCGACCAGTAGCCGGGCAATGCGCCGCGAGAATTTCTCTTCGCCGTAACGGAAAATCACGTTTGCGATATCCGACTCGCCCGCTGTTGCAAGCCATTCGGCGGCGCTGGGCGATTGTTCGGTATTCATGCGCATGTCCAGTGGACCATCACGCATGAAACTGAATCCACGGGAGGCATCATCAAGCTGCGGCGATGACACGCCGAGATCCAGCAACACACCATTCACTGTCTGCCAACCCTGACCGACCACCGCAGCGCCCAGCTCCGCAAACGAACCGTGGAAACTGTGGAACCGGTTATCCTGGGTTTCCAATTCCTTCGCCGCGCGTATCGCCTCGGGATCCTTGTCGATACCCAGCAACCGCGCCGACGGGCCGAGGCGACCGAGAATCAGGCGGCTGTGACCACCCCGTCCAAAGGTGCCATCCACGTAATTACCGTCGGGGTCGTTGACCAGATAGTCGACCGCCGAATCCAGGAGCACCGAGCGATGCGAGTACGCCGCCCCGGCCTCCTGATTGCGATCGGTGGTCATAAGGACAGCGCCTCCATCTCGGGCGGCATGTCTTCGTCATCAGAGGATTCATCCAGCCAGGCAAACCAGCGCTCTTCGCTCCAGAGCTCTAGCTTCTTGCCTTGCCCGATCAACATCAGCTTTTTCTCCAGATGGGCATAGCTTCTTAGAGTTGGCGGAATCAGAATGCGCCCGGCCGAATCCAGCTCCATGGGCGCAGCATTACCCAGGATCAGGCGCTGCAGCCGCCGGGCCGCCTTATTCATGTTGGGAAGCGCCTCGATTTTAGGCCGTAGAACTTCCCATTCGGGCTCCGGATAGACCAGCAGACACCGCTCCTCGTCAGCGTTTGCTGTCAATACAATGCGCCCACCACAAGCCTGCGCGAGCTCTTCGCGTACCTTGGAGGGGATCGCCAGGCGACCCTTCGCATCCATATTGATGGCATGACTGCCGAGAAAATTACTCATTTACGCTGTCTCTGGGTGCCCGATATCCACAAAAAACCACTAGAAACCACTTTTTCCCACTTCTGCACACTATAGAAACACGCAATACACAATGCAAGCGCCGCAAACAGCGCCACACTTGGAAAACTTCCTTTTATGACAAGAGGTTACAGAGCCAGATTCGATAAAATGGTGAGATTACGGAAAAGAAAAGAAGTAAAATCAAATACCTGCAAAAAACTCTGAAGACTGCAAGTGAGGTTTAAGATTTTTTGGCTATAAAGAACGCCTGTTGAGAATGACAGACGTTTCAGGAAGGGAAAAAGCGAGCTCGCCGATAAGCCGGGTTCTGTCTTGGACAGTCATTCATCTAGGGCCTGCGTCACCACAGGCCTCAAGCAACCTACCCGAATCCAGCGCGGGCCACGCCATTGGATTCCTATTTGGTCTTGCTCCAGGTGGGGTTTACCATCGCCGTGGACTGTTGCCAGCCACGCGGTGCGCTCTTACCGCACCGTTTCACCCTTACCGGCGCCCGAAGGCGCTTAGGCGGTATACTTTCTGTTGCACTTTCCGTCGGCTCGCGCCGCCCAGGCGTTACCTGGCACCTTGCCCTATGGAGCCCGGACTTTCCTCCCCCGGAAAACCGGCGGCGACTGTCTGGCGAGCTCGGGCGAGACAATACTCCTGCGCTCAGAGCCTTGCAAGGGAAAACGCCACTGTACTCAGCTGTCTTTCAGCGCCAGTGCGCGCTGGTACAGCTCATTCTTCGACAGACCGGTCAGCTCCGAGGCCATTTTGGCGACCTTCTTCACCGGAAGCTCTGCCAGCAAAACCCGAAGCACACGGTCCACATCCATGGTAGCCGCGTCATCATTACCAGGTTGCGCCATCGCACCTCGAACCATGACCACGAACTCCCCACGGGTTCCGTGGGGATCCTGCTCCAACTCTGCCAGAACCTCCGCAATCGAACCGGAATAGAAGGTTTCGAAGGTCTTGGTGATTTCCCGCCCCAGAACCATCTCACGATCCTCGCCCAGCACCTCGGCAATATCCCGTACCGACTCCAGAATCCTGTGCGGCGATTCATAGAACACCAGAGTGGCCGGCTCACTGGCCAGCGGCTCAAGACTGGCCCTGCGACCCGAGCGCTTGGCAGGCAGAAATCCCACGTACAGAAAGCGATCCGTCGGCAGGCCGGCCGCGCTCAGAGCCACTACCAGTGCACAGGGCCCCGGAATCGGGCTCACCCGATACCCCGCAGCCCTGGCGTCGCGCACCAGCACGTATCCGGGATCGGAGATAAGCGGTGTACCGGCGTCGGAGATCAGCGCCACATCGCGCCCGGCCTTAAGCTCAGCGAGGATTCCGGCTGCGCGATCTTTTTCGTTATGGTCATGCAATGCGATCATTCGCTTCTGAATGCCCAGATGGCTCAATAGCCGGCCACTGTGGCGCGTATCCTCTGCCGCGACCACATCCACGTGGGCGAGGGTCCGGGTTGCTCTTGGAGATAGATCATCAAGGTTGCCAATCGGGGTGGCAACAACATAAAGAGTGCCGCCCGGTTCATCCCTGCGGCTATCGGACGACGGGTAATCGCTGACCTCGTTTTTCAAAGCGTGTGCCTCTGTGATGGGGTATCCGGGAGCGTGACAGTTACGTCATGTGAATTAACCCCGGAGCTGTTAAACTTGCCAGCGTTAGTCTGGCGCTACAAGCCCAATCATCCGGAGTATGTCGAGCCTGCCATGTTAAATATCCGTATTCATCAACGAGCCCTGGCCAGCGTATTTACTGCCGCCCTTTTGTCGGCGGGCTGCGCCACCGTCAATCTCGAAACCCACGTCGCGCAAACGGCCGACCAGGCCCTCGAGCTTGCCGGCAACGAAGATAATATCGAGACCGCCCAGGCCTACCTCCTCCGGATCGCCAGCAGGTTTCAGGACCAGGGCAACCACGTGGCAGCACGAACGCTACTTCAAAGTTCGCAGCTGGCGCAACCGGCTGCGGACCTTGGCAACCAGAAACTCCTGCTAGCCATGGCAAGCGCCAAGGCCCTTGAGGACGAATCCTGGGCAGAGGCGCTTGCCGCCGAACTCACGCCGTCGACCTTTATAGAGTACCCGGCCGACCTGATGGCCCGGGCCGCCAACCTGCAGGCGGACACTTATGACCTGGCGGGCAAGCCGATGCCTGCGGCCATGACCCTTATCCTGCTGGCCCAGACGGATAACACCGCGGATGCGCAACAGATTCATAACCGCATCTGGTCCCTGCTGGAGAAGGTACCGGGCACCGAGCTGAGCTCGGCCTCTGCCGAAGCGATTGGCTATGAGGCCCAGGGCTGGCTGGAGCTGGCAAACCTGGTGCGCACTGCAGAAACCGGCATAGACGAGCAGGGCCGACTCATCCGGGGTTGGCAAAACAACTGGCCCGGCCATCCTGCCGCCCAGATTCTGCCCTCGGAACTCCAACTGATCGCCACACTGGCGGACAGCCGTCCGGAAAAAATCGCTCTTGCCCTGCCTCTCCAGGGCCCGCTGGCAACGGCGGGCAAGGCCATCCGGGATGGCTTTCTGGCAGCGTACTACCTGGATGACACTGCTGACCGGGGCAAAACCGACATTCGGATCTTTGATACCGCCGGCACGTCTTTCAGCGAACTTTACAAGCAGCTATCGGAACAGGATATCGACCTGATTGTCGGCCCCCTGGAAAAAGAGGCACTGGCCGGACTGGGTTCCATGAATACGCTGCCCGTACCCGCTCTCGGGCTGAATTACCTGCCGGCGGATACCAAGCCTGCTGACGGACTCTACCAGTTCGGTCTCTCGGCAGAGGACGAGGCCCGGCAAATTGCCGACCGGCTTGCCGCAGAACAGCTGCGGCAGGTTCTGGTGCTTATCCCCGGCGGCGAATGGGGCGATCGCGTTGAGGCTGCGTTGCTGAAACGCATGGCGTCCCATGAAGGGGTTGCCCTGGATATCGAGCGCTTCTATCGGGAAGACAACCTCAGGGCGGTAACGGCTGACCTGCTGGGCATTACCGTTTCCCGCGACCGGGCCATCCAGGTTGAACGCACCATTGGCATGAATGTCGAATTCGAGCCGCGTCGCCGGCAGGATGCCGACGCCATCGTCATGGTGGCAGAGCCCACTGTCGCCCGACAGTTCAAACCGCTTTTCGCCTTCTATTTCGGCGGGGACCTGCCTGTGTACTCGCCTTCCATTATCTATGAGGGCACACCCGCACCTTCACGGGACCGTGACCTGAACGGCGTTATTTTCACTGATATTCCCTGGGTACTGGGCGACGACAATGAGCTGCGTACGCGAGCTACCGAAAATCTGTCCGGAACCCGTGGCCAGCCCGGGCGCCTTTTCGCCATGGGCGCCGATGCGTGGCACCTGAGCAAACGCCTGCCGTTGCTGAAACAGGTTGAAAGCGCCTCGATATCAGGCCAAACAGGTGTGCTGACCATGACGCCCGAGGGCAGCATCCATCGGGAACAACTCTGGGCCCAGTTCCGCAACGGCGCCCCTGAACTCATTCCTGAACCGGTAACCGAAGAGGGAGAGATGGAAGGCGCTCAAGAGGAAGCCCCACCTCTCAGCGAATAACACCAACGGAGAAAAACAGTAGCCATGGATGGCACCAAAACCCTGGGTAACCACTTCGAGGGCGTTGCAGCCCGTTACCTCGCCAGTCGGGGCGTCCGGATTATTGAGCGCAACGTCTACAATCGCGGCGGCGAGATTGATCTCGTCGGACAGGAAGGTGAGACTCTCGTATTCTTCGAGGTCCGCTATCGGGGCGCTGGCAGCCTTGTAGATCCTGCAAGCTCCATCAATTACCCCAAACAGAAACGCCTGATTCGTGCAGTCTCGTTTTACCTGCACAGGCACGGGCTCTGGAACAGTCTCTCACGGATAGATGTGGTTGCCATCAGCCCGGGTACCGTCAAAAAATACCGGGTACAATGGATCAGGAATGCAATTCTGGCAGGATAGTGATACCGAAAATGACCGACACCGAACACCAGATCAACCAGTGGTTCGCAAGCCATATGGAGCATACCGCGCAGGCCGCGAGTACGGCCGGCCCTGCTATCGAGGAGGTTGCCAATGCCTTCGTGGAAACTCTGCTCCAGGACGGGAAAATAGTTACCTGCGCCAACGGTAATGCCAACATTCTGGCCCAGTACTTCTGTACCGCGCTTCTGAACCGTTTCGAACAGGACAGGCCGGCACTGCCCGCCATCAATCTCGGCGCCGACGCAACGACCTATTCGGCCATCTGCCGGGATAACCGTTTCAACGATACCTTCTCGCGTCAGGTCCGGGCGATTGGCAAACCCGGGGATCTGTTGTTCGTGATCGTCGACGATGGCCACAAGGCAAATCTTATCCAGGCTATCCAGGTTGCCCATGATCGGGAAATGAGTGTTGTGGTTCTTAGTGCCAGGGAGAAATCGGACATAACCTCTTTGTTGCATCCAGAGGACCACGAAATCGCCCTGAACGATCTCAGTCCCACGGAGGCTACACCTCTGCTGCTGCTCATCATCAATGCCCTTTGCGGGCTTATCGACGCAAAAATCTTCGGGGGATAAAAAAAGCCAGCGTAAGCTGGCTTTTCAAAACGAGTGCGCTGGCGTTATTTCACAACCTTGAGGGTAGGCCTGCCAGAGGGGCGATCCTCCTGACCAGGTGACGCCTGCTCACCATCGCGCTCCTTCGAGGTACCGTCAGGATCGGGAGAGCCCGGCTCACTGCCGAAGACCATGCCCTCGCCGTTTTCCTTGGCGTAGATTGCCATCACCGCCTGCAACGGAATAAACACCTGCATGGGCACGCCACCGAAACGGGCACTGAATTCCAGCGCTCCATTCCCGATGACCAGGCCGCGCACGGCGCCCGGGCTGATATTCAGCACAATCTGCCCGTTCGCGACATGCTCTGTCGGCACCTGCACACCCTGAATGCCTGCGTCCACTACAATGTAGGGGGTACAGTCATTGTCCAGAATCCACTCATTGAATGCTCGTACCAGGTACGGACGGCTGGACGTCATGGTGTTTTTACTCTCAGCCACTGCCACTCTCCTGCTCCGGCAAGCGGAACGTTACCAAATCAGCTGCGAATGTCTTCTTCCAGATCTGACAGGCTTGCCTTGAAGCCTTCCCGGCTGAAGATGCTCTCCATGTACTTCTGAAGTGGCTTGGCCTGCTTTTCATTCAGCTCAATGCCCAGCGACGGGAGACGCCAGAGGATCGGGGCAATACAGCAGTCTACGATGGTGAACTCTTCGGACAAGAAGAAGGGCATCTCCCCAAACAGGGGCGCCGTCGCCAACAGGCTTTCCTTCAGCTCTTTGCGCGCTGTCTCAGAAGCCTTGGCATTCGGCTGAGCCAGAATCTGGTCGACCAGGCCACACCAGTCTTTCTGGATCCGATGGATCATCAGACGGCTGTTGGCTCGAGCAACCGGGTATACCGGCAACAAGGGCGGATGCGGGAAACGCTCGTCGAGGTACTCCATCATGATGTTGGGCTCATAAAGCACCAGATCACGATCCACCAGCGTCGGCAGGGCGTTGTACGGGTTCAGGTCGGCCAGTTCAGCCGGCGGATTGTCGGGATCCACATCAACGATATCGACGGTAACACCCTTCTCTGCCAGTACAATCCGCACTCTGTGGCTGTAATGGCTGGCCGGATCCGAGAAAAACGTCATTGATGACCGCTTGGTCACAACGCCCATAGAACTACCTCACGAGTAAACAAACCGAAATGATCCTGAAAAAACGCAAAAATCCAGCGGGCCGGTTATGCCCGCTGGAACTCAGGGGACGGGATTATACCCTATTTCTCAGTGTACGTCCTTCCAGTACTCACGATTGAGCAGGTAGGCGAACACGAAGAAGATGGCCACAAAGATCAGGACAAAGATCCCCAGACGCTCACGCTCAAGCTTGATCGGATCACCCATGTAAGACATGAAGTTGGTCAGATCATACATGGCCTGGTCAAACTCTGCTCCAGACATGCTGCCTTCGATAGCGTACTCCGGGCAAACATCCGCGTTATTGATGTTGCCACTCAGGGGCTCAACGCTGGCCGGCGTTCCGATTTTCGGTTCAACGGCGCAGAGCCCCTGCAAATCAACCAGAACATGGGGCATACCGACATTCGGGAATACCACGTTATTGACGCCCAGCGGACGGGACTCGTCCTTGTAGAAACCGCGGAGGTAGGAATATACCCACGCTTCGCCACGCAGACGGGTTTCGAGCGTAAGATCCGGTGGCGGAGCACCGAACCAGTCAGCCGCCATGTCTTTGTTCATGGAGTTTTTCATCAGCTCGCCAATTTTGGCGCCGGTGAAGATCAGGTTTTCCTCATACAGCTCATCGGGAATTTCGAGATCCTCAGCCACACGCTTGTAGCGCGCGTACTCCATGGAATGACAACCCATGCAATAGTTGGTAAAGGTTGCCGCTCCGCGCTGGAGAGATGCCTTGTCAGAGTGATCTGACTCAAAGCTGTCCAGCGGCACGGTTGAACCCGCTGCCAGCCCGAGAGCTGGCAGGACCGCGATGAAAAGACCAAAAATCAGCTTTCTCATTATCCTGTCACCCTCTCTGGAACTGGCTTGGTTTTCTCCATGCGCGTATAGAACGGCATGAGGATAAAGTAGAGGAAGTACAGCACCGTCAGAATCTGGGCAACCATTGTGCGGCCTTCGGTAGCGGGTACAAGACCGAGATAGCCGAGGATCACAAAGCTCACCACGAAGATGGCCAGTGCAATACGGCTCAACCAGCCTTTGTAACGCATGGACCGTACCGGGCTCTTATCCAGCCAGGGCAGTACGAACAGGATGGCGATTGCCGCACCCATCACAACAACACCCCAGAACTTGGCGTCAAGACCGAACAGGTCGATCGTCACCGCACGCAGCATTGCGTAGAACGGAGTGAAGTACCACACGGGCGCAATATGATCTGGTGTTTTCAACGGGTTTGCCGGCTCGAAATTCGGCTTCTCGATGAACAACCCGCCACCTTCCGGGAAGAAGAACACCACGATAAAGAAGATGAAGAAGAAAACGCCCACGCCGAGAAGATCGTGCACGGTGTAGTAAGGATGGAACGGGATTCCGTCTTTGGGGATGCCGTTTTCGTCCTTGTTCTTCTTGATATCGATACCGTCGGGGTTGTTGGAGCCCACTTCGTGCAGTGCCAGGATGTGAAGCACTACCAGGCCCAGAAGCACGATCGGCAGCGCCACCACGTGCAGCGCAAAGAATCGGTTGAGGGTAATACCGGAAATCAGGTAGTCACCACGAATCCAGAGAGAGAGATCCTCACCGATCACGGGTATAGCACCAAACAGGTTAACGATAACCTGCGCACCCCAGTAGGACATCTGGCCCCACGGCAGGAGATAGCCCATGAACGCTTCAGCCATCAGGATCAGGTAGATCAGCATACCGAAGATCCAGATCAGCTCACGCGGCTTTTGATAGGAGCCATACATCAGCCCCCGGAACATGTGCAGATACACCACAACGAAAAATGCGGACGCTCCTGTGGAGTGCAGATAACGCAGCAGCCAGCCCCACTCGACATCACGCATGATGTACTCGACAGAGGCAAATGCACCTTCAGCCGAGGGGTTATAGCTCATGGTGAGCCAGATACCGGTCACCAGCTGGTTAACCAGTACCAGCATCGCCAGTGATCCGAAGAAGTACCAGATGTTGAAGTTTTTCGGAGCATAGTACTTGCCCAGATGCTTGTTCCAGGCTTCGATGACCGGAAGGCGCTCGTCCACCCAGTGAAGTAATTTGCTCATTACGCTGCCTCCGGATCAAGACCAATCGTGAGGGTCGAATCATCGTCGAAACGGTACGGCGGAACCACAAGGTTTGTGGGTGCTGGCTGTGCCTCGTATACCCTTCCTGCCATGTCGTAGCGGGAACCATGACAAGGACAGAAGAGACCGCCCAGCCACTCATCACCCAGGTCTGCCGGTGCAACTTCCGGCCGGTAGGACGGAACACAACCGAGGTGCGTACACAGCCCGACCAACACAGCAAATTCCGGCTTCAGCGACCGGAGTATGCCGTCGATGTACTCAGGTTGTTGCGGCACTTCCGAGTTCGGATCTTTCACCCGATCGTTAAGCTTTTCGATGTTCTCATTCATCTCGTCGGTACGGCGAATGATCCAAACCGGCTGACCCCGCCATTCAACGGTGATCTGCTGACCCGGTTCAATCTTGCTGATATTGACGGTTACCGGTGCACCGGCTGCTTCCGCTTTTGCACTGGGGTTCCACGACCCCAGGAACGGAACCGCCGCACCGACGACGCCGACTCCACCCACCACAGACGTAGCACCGATCAGAAACCGGCGCCGGCCTTGGCTAACGTCGCCATTATTCATTATGGTCTTCTCCCATCAGGCGATGCCACCGCCCGCAACACAGCCGACAATGCGCATCAAAAGGACTTCACAACCCAAAAATATAAGCGTCCAAATGGTAATGAAATTACCAGAGGCTTACAAGTCAGAAAGCCGCCGCTGGCGCCTCACCCCTGCTCCAGATCAATTTGCTGACAGATCACTCGAACATAAAAAAACCCGACCGAAAAGGGCCGGGTTTTCCAGGATCCTGCTCCAGCGAAATTAACGCTTGGAGTACTGAGGACGCTTACGCGCCTTGCGCAGACCCACTTTCTTACGCTCAACTTCACGTGCATCACGGGTAACATAACCCGCTTTACGCAGCGCCGGGCGCAAAGTTTCGTCGTAATCCATCAGAGCGCGGGTCAGACCGTGGCGAATTGCGCCGGCCTGGCCACTGATACCACCACCCTTAACGGTAATGTTGATATCAAAACGATCGGTAGACTCGGCAACCACCAGGGGCTGACGAACGATCATGCGCAGGGTTTCGCGACCGAAGAAATCTTCGATGGTGCGACCGTTGATGGAGATGTTACCGCTTCCCGGCTTGATAAAAACCCGAGCCGTGGATGTCTTGCGGCGACCAGTACCGTAATTTTGTGCTACAGACATATCCGCCTTCCGTTAAATGTCGAGTTCTTTGGGCTGCTGGGCTGCGTGAGGGTGCTCAGCGCCGGCATAGATT
This sequence comes from Marinobacter manganoxydans MnI7-9, assembly GCF_000235625.1. GTDB lineage: Bacteria > Pseudomonadota > Gammaproteobacteria > Pseudomonadales > Oleiphilaceae > Marinobacter > Marinobacter manganoxydans. The sequence goes on from NZ_AGTR01000084.1 coordinate 359,878, forward strand.
TTCAGCTTCTTGAACATGGCGCGACCGAGCGGTCCCTTCGGAAGCATGCCTTTGACAGACTTCTGGATGATTTGCTCGGGTGCCTTGTCGACCAGCTTCTCGAAGTTGATGGATTTGATTCCACCCGGAAAGCCGGTATGACTGTAGTACATCTTGTCAGATGCTTTCTTGCCGGTAACCCGCACCTGGCTGGCGTTGATCACTACAATGTAATCGCCAGTGTCTACGTGGGGGGTGTACTCAGGCTTATGCTTGCCCCGCAGACGAAGGGCGATTTCGGTTGACAGACGACCCAGCGTCTTGCCGGCTGCGTCTACAACGTACCAGTCACGTTTTACTGTTTCTGGTTTCGCACTCAGAGTCTTCATTGATTCCGCCTTGAACGCTATATAAGAAACGTTAAAAACCACCGCCGGTAAATGCAAGGCATCCGGAGGGGGTTCCATACCTGTGTTGCGTTGCCATCATTCGGGGCTGAGATAATGACATCGCCTTGAAAAGCCAGGGCGCGAAGTATACTCGAACCACCCAGGAAAGCCAACCCTGTGTCGATTCGTTTCGTTATTCCCCTATACCGGCAGTCGCCCAACCGTACAGCCCCGACACGTTATCCAGAAGCGCCGGCGCCAGATGCTCCGGCGACGTGCCACGGAGCTCCGCGAGCGCGTCCAGAATATCCGGCAGATAGCGTGGGGAGTTCTCTCCCTGTGGCACGCCTTCCGGCGCCATGTCCGGGGCGTCTGTCTCAAGCACCAGCGCCTCCAGTGGCAATTTTGCGACTGCGTCGCGGGTCTTTCGGGCCCTGGGATGGGTGATCACACCCCCTACCCCGATAAAGCACCCAAGATCGACCAGCTTTGCAGCCTGCTGGAAGCTTCCGCTGAATCCGTGAATCAGTGCTCGACCCTGCCACTGGCGACGATTGAGCACACCGTGAACTTCGTCATGGGTCTTGACGGAGTGGATCACCAGCGGCAAATTCAGTTCGTCAGCCAGCGCCACCTGGGCTTCAAACCAGGGCAACTGCGCTTCGAGACTTCCCCGGATTCGATCGAGTCCGCATTCACCGATTGCCACACAGCGGTCGGGACGACCCTCCAGCAATCGGCGGAGCTGAGTCAGATCTTCTTCAGAATGCTCTTCCACAAACCAGGGGTGAATGCCGAGACAGTAAAACAGACCATCATGAGCCAGCGCTGTCTCGCGGACGCGGTCCCAGTCCGCTCGCCGGACACCGGGTATCACCAGCCCCCGGAGTCCGCGCGATCGGCCCTGCTCAAGCTCTTTATCGCGGCGGCCATCGAACTGGGGAAAATCGAAATGGCAATGGGCGTCGATCAGCTGCACAGTCACCTCCGCCCGGAACCGTTAATGCTCCCGGGTCTTGTGGAACTGGATGTCCGGATACCGCTCCTGGGCCAGGTTCAGGTTGACCATGGTCGGAGCAATGTAGGCCAGCCTGTCACTCCCATCGAGGGCCAGGTTGTCGTTATTCTTGCGCTGGAACTCATCAAGTTTGCGCTCATCGCTGCAGGTGACCCACCGCGCAGTAGCTACGTTAATTGGCTCGTAGATGGCCTCCACCTTGTATTCGCTTTTCAAGCGACTGACCACCACATCGAACTGCAGCACACCGACCGCCCCGACGATGAGATCGTTATTCCGAAGCGGCCTGAACACCTGGACGGCACCCTCTTCGGACAGCTGTATCAGCCCTTTCTGGAGCTGCTTGGCCTTGAGCGGATCCTTCAGGCGAATCCGGCGGAACAATTCGGGCGCAAAGTTGGGGATGCCGGTGAACTTCATGTCGTCGCCAGCAGTAAAGGTATCACCCAACTGAATGGTGCCATGGTTGTGCAGGCCGATAATATCGCCGGCAAACGCCTGCTCGGCGTGTTCGCGGTCGCCGGCCATGAACGTCAGCGCGTCGGAAAACCGGACTTCCTTGCCAATACGGACATGACGAGCCTTCATACCCTGGTTGTAACTGCCGGAGACAATGCGGAGGAAGGCAACACGGTCACGATGCTGTGGATCCATATTTGCCTGAATCTTGAATACGAAGCCCGAGAACCCGTCCTCGGCCGGCTGGACCAGTCTCTGGTCGGTTTCCCGCGGTTGCGGCGCCGGGGCCCACTCCACCAGACCATCGAGCATGTGGTCCACGCCGAAGTTACCCAGTGCGGTACCAAAGAAGACTGGCGTCAGTTCACCGGCAAGAAAAGCTTCCTGGTCAAACTCGTGGGACGCGCCTTTGACCAGCTCAATTTCATCACGCAGATCGCCGGCGTAAGCGCCAATCGCCTGATCAAGCTCGGGATTGTCCAGCCCCGAGATAACGCGCTTGTCCTGAATCATATGGCCCTGGCCGGACTGATACAGAATAACCTCGTCCCGAAGCAGGTGATAAACCCCTTTGAAGCTCTTGCCCATACCGATGGGCCAGGTGATCGGTGCACAGGCAATTTTCAGAACTTCCTCAACCTCGTCCATCAGCTCCACCGGATCCCGGGTGTCCCGATCCAGCTTGTTCATGAACGTGATAATCGGCGTATCCCGCAGCCGGGTAACCTCCATCAGTTTGATGGTCCGTTCCTCGACACCCTTGGCGCTGTCAATAACCATCAGACAGGAGTCCACCGCCGTGAGCGTGCGGTAGGTGTCCTCCGAGAAGTCTTCGTGGCCCGGCGTATCCAGCAGGTTCACCAGCTTGCCACCATAAGGAAACTGCATGACGGAGGTGGTTACCGAAATACCCCGCTCTTTCTCCATTTCCATCCAGTCGGACTTGGCGTGCTGGCCAGACTTCTTTCCCTTGACGGTACCGGCCTTCTGGATTGCCTGCCCGAACAATAGCACCTTCTCGGTAATCGTGGTCTTACCGGCATCCGGGTGCGAGATAATGGCGAAGGTGCGGCGCTTGGCCACTTCCTGGGAAAGGTTAGACATAATCGAAAAGCAACCTGAATCTGAAGTTCTGGAAAAGGCGGCCATTATAGGCCCTATGCCGCTGTGACGCTAACTCGCACTGCAGTGATCACTGGCCGAGGGCAAGCATCAGGACCCGGGCATCCTCCCGCCCACTGGCAGACGGATAATACCCGGGGCGCTGGCCGATCTCGTGAAAGCCTTCATTCTGGTACAACGCGATAGCGGCATGATTGCTGTCCCTTACTTCGAGCAACAGCTGAGCCATACCTTCATGAGCTGCGGTTGCCAGAACATGCCTCAGAAGATAGCGCCCCACCCCCTCACCGCGGGCTCTCGGGTGGACGCAGATATTCAGCAAATGCGCTTCATCAACCATGTAGGCCACGACAGCGTACGCGGTGAGTTTGCCCCCATGGCAGGCACCCCAGAGCCGGTAGTTGTCCTTGAAACAATCCAGAAACACCGATTCGCTCCAGGGGTGCGAATAACCCTGGCGCTCTATATCGAGCACATCCGGGACATCCTCGGGCACCAGGGGGCGCACAATAAGATCGGCATCAAGAACTTTTTGGTAGGTTTCCGGATAAGGCATTAACGGGCGACCAGAGGCCGTATCTGTTGCCACAGGGAGCGCTTCAATGTCGGGTTGCCGGCAATCTCAGCAAGGGTGTGCGGAAACCGGACTGCTGCGTCGTGTCCAAGGGCTTCGCTCAGCCAGCTTTTTTCTGCATCCTCTCCACCCTGCAAGACGACAACCTGCTGACGTTCCAGGCCCGACAGAACACTGCGCATCACCTCAACAAAGTCATGGCCGGAGTTCCCGGGCACCAACAGATTGTTGAAGATAGGCCAGGAGACTTGCCCGAGCACTTGAGGCTGCTCCTCACCAAGGCTCTTGAGAATATTCAGTGCGAGGGTTTCCTGCAGTCGACTGCTGGCATCCGCAGACATACCTCCGATCAGTACCGCCCTGGTTCCCGCCCAGATCATGACGTTAACGTTTTCAGAGGGAATCCCGGCAGGCTGCTCTGACATGTCCTCTGGCGCTGCGGGCTCCGGAGAGTTCGCAGCGTCATCCGACACGGCAGGCGATTGGGGAGGCTGTCGGGAGGCGTTGCCTGGCGCGACAGCCTCACCTTCCATCAAGGCCTGAAGATCCGCTATTCGGGCCACGCCTTCAGTTCTATCTGGGCCCGTCGGTTTACGCGGCGCAGGGCGACCGGCATCTCTTACCGGACTGGGTATGGTTTCAGAAGTTCCAGGCATTGGCTCCGGAACCTGACTCTCCTCGGGAAACTCAAAATCCGGGCTTGGCGCCGCGCCGGGCAACGGTTGCCGGGCATACCACATGCGTATCCCCGCTGCTCCCAGATAAAACTGACGCTCTGCTTCCGATCCAACCATTACCTTCGCCTGTCGCGACTCACCGAATAACCATTCTCACACATCCGCGACCTGGGGATGCTGTCGAATTCCGCCCTTGCTGATCAGGTTCAGGGCCTCAATGTAAGCCTTGGCGGACGCGATGATGATATCAGTATCAGCACCCACGCCGTTAACGATGCGGCCACCGCGCTCCAGGCGTACCGTCACCTCGCCCTGGGCATCGGTGCCGCTGGTAATGTTGTTTACGGAATACAGCTGGAGATTGCAGCCGGAATCCACCAGAGATTCGATTGCCTTGAACGTGGCATCGACCGGCCCGCTGCCCTCGGCTTCAACCTTGTGCTCTTTGCCGTCTACGCTCAGCGTGAGATTGGCTTTGGGTACGACTCCGGTCTCCGAGCAGACCTGCATACAGACCAGGCCATAACGGCCGTCTTCCTCTTTCTGCCGGGTATCGGTGGCAATCGCCTGAAGATCCTCATCGAAAATCTCATGTTTCAGATCTGCCAGCGCCTTGAACCGTGTAAAGGCCTCATTCAGCTCCGTCTCGGTCTCAAACTGAATTCCGAGCTCCAGCAAACGGGTACGGAAGGCGTTCCGACCGGAGTGTTTGCCCAGGACGAGGCTGTTGGTATGCCAACCAACGTCCTGCGCCCGCATGATCTCATAAGTCTCCCGGTGCTTCAGAACCCCATCCTGGTGTATCCCGGATTCATGGGCAAAGGCATTGGCGCCGACGATAGCCTTGTTGGGCTGTACCGGAAAACCGGTGATTGTAGAAACAAGACGAGACGCCGGCACGATGTGCTGGGCATCAATGCGGGTATCGATATGGAACAGATCCTGGCGGGTACGAACCGCCATGACAATTTCTTCGAGCGCCGCGTTACCGGCCCGCTCACCCAGCCCATTGATGGTGCACTCTACCTGACGGGCTCCCTGGGAAACCGCCGCCAGGGAGTTCGACACAGCCAGACCCAGGTCGTTGTGGCAATGCACTGAAAAAATAGCTTTGTCCGCGTTTGGAATCCGGTTCAACAACTGACGGATGGTTTCACCGAACTGCTCGGGAATGGCATAACCGACCGTATCCGGGATATTGATCGTGCTGGCACCGGCATCGATGGCGGCCTCGATGATCCGGCAGAGGAAGTCCAGTTCGGAACGTCCGGCGTCCTCGCAGGAGAATTCGACGTCGTCGACATGACTCCGCGCGCGTTTCACTGAGCGAACCGCCTGCTCAATCACCTCATCCGGCTGCATCTGCAGCTTGTGCTTCATGTGAATGGGCGACGTGGCTATAAACGTATGAATACGCCCGCGCTGTGCCGGCCGGATAGCTTCTGCCGCGCGATCGATATCCTTGTCGAGCGCCCGGGCTAGACTGCAGATCGTTGAGTCCTTGATGGACTCGGCGATCGCTTTCACCGCCTCGAAATCGCCCTGGCTGGCAATCGCGAATCCTGCCTCAATAACATCCACCCGGAGCTTTTCCAGCGCTTTCGCAATGCGGAGCTTCTCGGCTTTGTTCATGGTGGCACCGGGGCTTTGCTCGCCATCACGGAGCGTTGTATCGAAAATAACCAGGTGATCAGTGGCAGGCATTGGCAGGCTCCATTCTGAGATGTCGTTCGTTATGGGGAGAGTATATCACCGGCCTGCCGTGAGTGAGGCCGTGAATTTCAGGCAATAAAAAACCCCAGCATCGAGGATGCTGGGGTTTTC
>NZ_AGTR01000083.1 GCF_000235625.1 Marinobacter manganoxydans MnI7-9
CGCCGAGAGACACGACAGCAATACTTGCCACCCCCTTAACTTTGGCCAGAGCATCAACCACATGCTCTGCCATCACTTCTCTGACATACGCTTTTATTTCATACATAAACCGTCTCCTGACTATCAGACTGAAACGTCACGACGTTCAGATGCAAACCACTGGTACACACTGGGCAACACCACCAGCGTCAGCAGCGTTGAAGTGATCAGACCGCCAACCACAACCGTTGCCAGTGGCCGTTGGACATTAGCTCGGATTTCTCATGAGGGGATAAAAGAAAGCGGCTGAAAGTGCTATAGTTTCAGGACCTTACACCGTTCACCAAGCACCAACAGCCGCTATCCAAAATGGTACCTGAAAAACTGACCTTCTCGCCACTGTCTCGCCGTCAAATTGAAGCCGATTTCTCCGGTGGTCATATCACCTCCGATGCCGGCCTGCTTTTGCTTCGCGAAGTCGACAACCAACACCAGCTCACTCAGCGCCTGGCTACGGTGCTGGACGATGCCCGTAATCCGGTACTGGTTCGCCACAAGCTTCAAACCATGATCCGGCAACGGGTCTTTGGCGTAGCCGCCGGATACGAAGATCTGAACGATCACGAAACGTTACGCGCTGACCAGGCACTTCAGACCGCGACTGGCGAAGCGGCCATTCTAGCGGGCAAATCAACACTGTGCCGAATGGAGCAGCGCGTGGACCGGCAGGCCGTGGTCAAGGCCCACGAACTGATGTGGCATCACTTCATTGAGCAGCACGACGCCCCACCCAAGGAAATCGTGCTGGACTTCGATGGCACCGACGTTCCGGTGCATGGCGACCAGCCCGGCAAGTTCTTTAACGCCTACTACGATCACCATTGTTACTTCCCGCTGTACGTGTTCTGCGGTCGCCATCTGCTGGTGAGCTACCTGCGCACCAGCAACCGAAGCGACAGCCGCCACAGCTGGGCCATTCTGGCCCTGCTGGTTGAAGTTCATCCGGCAGTACTGGCCGGATACCCGCATCGTGTTCCGGGGTGACAGCGGCTTTTACCGTCCCCGATTGCTGAGCTGGTGCGACCGGAACAACGTGGACTATCTGGTCGGCATCAGCAAGAACAGCCGGCTGCTCAAGGAGGTAGACGTACCCTCGATGCTGGTTCGCAAGGCTCACAACGAACTGGGTGAAAAAGTCTCCGCCACCTACCGGTTCCAGTACCAGGCCCGAACCTGGAAACACCCCCGCTGGGTGATCGCGCGTCTGGAGGAAGGCGAACTGGGTGCCAACCCCAGGTTCATTATCAGTTCCCGTTACGACGACGGCGTTAAACTCTACTACGAGCAATACTGTGCCCGGGGTGACATGGAAAACCGGATCAAGGATCAGCAGTTGTGTCTGTTCGCAGATCGCACCTCCAGCACGCGGTGGTGGACCAATCAGTGGCGGTTGCTCCTGTCGGGCTTTGCCTACACGCTGTTCGAGCGATTACGGGCCCACTTGAAGAAGACGCCCTTCGAGAGAATGAGCGCCAGTAACCTGCGGCTGAAGCTGATCAAGGTGGGCGCGGTCATCATTCGCAACACTCGGCGCATACGGGTGTTGATGAGCGATGCCTATCCTTACAAAGACGAACTCTCTGACCTGGTGCGTCAACTGGTTCCGGGATAGAAGCCCGGGCTCCCCCGGCCCGACTCAATGGGGGAAAGGGGGCCGTGTGTCCGGACAACAGGAATTGATCGATTATTGATCAGTCACGGCCGCCAATGAGCGGTAATGGCGGTAACCCGCACAGTCTGCGAGACTTGCTGGGGACCTATGAGAAATCCGGGCTAGAGTATCCAACTCCGTTTTGACCCTGAGCATTTCACTTTGCGAGCCGATGCCATAGTCAAGCCTCTGTTCCGTTACGGTGGCCAGTTGCTCGACCAAAGCGCGTGTCTCATGATGGAGATTGATCGCTTCATTGGTATACCACCAATATGCATACGCCTCCTTAACGCGAGCTGTCAGCTGCCTTATTAGCCACTGAGTCTCCTGCTGGGCGGCAAGCATTCCGGCCTCCGCTGCCTTGCGAGACGCCGACAGATGATCCGGCCAGGGCAGCTGCTGGCTTACCTCAAAGCGATGCCCAACTGTATTAGGTCCCTCTAGAGTTTCAGGCGCAATGCCATACTTGATGACCGGGTCGGCCCAAGTATCTGAGCCCTCCACTTTGGCTTCTGACATTTCGGCGACAGATCTTTGCGCGCCCAGAGTCGCGTTATTGGTCAGAGCCTCTTGAACCCAATCGTCAACGACCTCAATAGGTTCGGCGTTTATCGGCAAGGCCATTGTGATCAGCAGGATCAGAACGGTTTGGATGCCAATGGGTCTAATCATCGGAATGTTCCTTTTTTGGCGATTTTTTTCAGCCGTGCGCGCTGCCAGAGATAGAAAATCACCGGAATCAGCAGCAGGGTCAGGATCAACGTGGTGACCATGCCACCGATCATCGGGCCGGCGATGCGTTGCATGACTTCTGAGCCGGTGCCACTGCCCAGCATGATGGGCACCAGGCCAGCTACAATGGCCGCGAAGGTCATCATGATCGGACGCACCCGTTGCGCAGCACCGTCACTGATCGCCTTGCGCAGGGCATCTGCCGACAGCTGGCCTGATTGATGATCCACGGTTTCCAAAGCGTTATGCAGAGACTGGTTCAGGTACACCAGCATCAGGACTCCGATCTCCACCGCCACCCCGGCCAGGGCAATAAAACCGACGGCCACGGCCACGGAGAGGTTGTAACCCAGCAGATACATCAGCCAGATGCCACCGATCATGCCGAATGGCAGGGTGCCGAGAATAATGCCCACCTCGGTCAGGTTGCGGAAGTTCAGGTACAGCAGAATGATGATGATGGCCAGGGTCAGCGGCACCACCAGCGTCAGGCGTTCCTTGGCCCGCTGCATATACTCATATTGGCCAGACCAAGTCAGGGAGTAGCCAGCAGGTAGATCCACCTGTTCTTGCACCACGGACTGCGCCTCCCTTACCCAACTGCCCAGATCCCGGCCCTCGATATCCACCAGAGTCCAGCCATTGATACGGGCGTTTTCCGACTTGATCATGGGCGGCCCCTGGTCGATCCGGATATCCGCCACATCGGCCAACGCGATACGCTGGCCATTGGGTGTCACCATCGGCAGCAGGCGCATCTGCTCCACCGAATCCCGGTAACCCTGGGGATAGCGCAGATTGATGGGATAGCGCTCCAGACCCTCCACCGTGTTGGCCACGTTCATGCCGCCAATCGCGGTACGTACGACCGATTGAATGTCTGCGATATTCAGCCCGAAACGAGCGGCAGCCTCGCGCTGTATATCCACCTTGATGTAGCGTCCGCCGGCCACCCGCTCGGAAAACGCAGAGGCTGTGCCGGGTATGTCAGTCAACACCCGCTCGAGCTCTTCCCCTATACCCTGGATCACCGCCAGGTCAGGACCGGCCACCTTGATGCCGACTGGGGTCTTGATGCCCGTGGAGAGCATGTCGATGCGGGTTTTGATCGGCATGACCCAGGCGTTAGTAAGGCCCGGAAGTCTGACGGTCCTGTCCAGTTCCCGGCGCAGAGATTCCGGCGTCATGCCGGGTCGCCACTGGTCCCGTGGTTTGAACTGGATAAAGGTCTCAATCATGGTCAGCGGGGCAGGATCGGTGGCCGTATCGGCGCGGCCAATTTTTCCGAACACGGTCTCCACTTCCGGAATACTGGCAATCAGCTTGTCGGTCTGTTGCAGAATCTGTCGGGCCTTGCCAATGGAGATACCAGGATAGGTGGTGGGCATGTACATCAGATCCCCCTCGTCCAGAGGCGGCATGAATTCACTGCCCAGCTTGTTGGCCGGCCAGAAGCCGATGATCAGCACCACCAGGCCTCCGGCAAGCATCAATGCCGGCCGTCGCAAAGCCCAGCCGATAATCGGTCGGTACAGGGCGATCAGCAGTCGGTTGATGGGATTGCGATGTTCTGGCAATACCTTGCCACGGATGAAATAGCCCATCAGCACTGGAACGAGAGTGATGGCCAGCCCGGCTGCCGCCGCCATGGCGTAGGTTTTGGTGAACGCCAGGGGGGCGAAGAGCTTGCCCTCCTGAGCCTCCAGGGTGAAGACCGGCAGAAAGCTCACGGTGATGATCATCAGTGAGAAAAACAGCGCGGGCCCCACCTCACCCGCGGCCCGCGACATCACGGCCCATCGGTTTTCCGGTGTCAGCGGGGTTCGCTCCATGTGTTTATGGACGTTCTCCACCATCACGATGGCCCCGTCCACCATGGCGCCGATGGCAATGGCAATACCCCCGAGGGACATGATATTGGCGTTGATGCCCTGGGCGTGCATCACCACGAACGCCGCAAGGATACCTACGGGCAGACTGACGATGACCACCAGCGACGACCGTAGATGGAACAGGAATACTGCGCAAATAAGGACGACCACCAGGAACTCTTTCAATAACTTGCCATACAGGTTGTCCACGGCGTTATTAATGAGTGTGGAGCGATCTTAGGTAGGAACCACTTCTACACCATCGGGGAGGCTGGTTTTGATGTCCTCCAAGCGTTGCTTGACCCCTTCGATGGTTTTCAAGGCGTTCTCACCGAAACGCATCACCACAATGCCTCCGGCCACTTCCCCTTCCCCATTCAGTTCGGCGATACCGCGACGGACCTGTGGGCCAAGCTGCACATCGGCCACGTCTTTCAGTAACAGGGGCTTGCCGTTGTCGTTGACCCCCAGGGGGACCTGTCGCAGATCGTCTTCGTTCTGCAGGTAGCCGGTGACCCGTACCATGTATTCCGCCTCGGCCATCTCCACCACCGAGGCGCCGGTTTCCTGGTTGGCGCTGTTGATGGCGGAATGGATGCGCTGCAGGGTAATGTCGTGGGCCCGCAGTCTGTCCGGGTTCACCACGACCTGATACTGTTTCACCATGCCGCCAACGCTGGCGACCTCGGATACACCGGGCACGGTTTGCAGTTCAAACTTCAGGAACCAGTCCTGAATAGCCCGCAGTTCCGACAGGTCATGCTGACCGGTGCGGTCCACCAGGGCGTAGGAGTATACCCAGCCAACGCCGGTTGCATCCGGCCCCAGCTCTGGTTTGGCGGCATCGGGCAATTGCCCGGCCACCTGGCTCAGGTACTCCAGTACCCGGGAGCGGGCCCAGTACAGATCGGTGTTGTCATCGAAAATGACATAGACAAAGGAATCACCAAAAAAGGGGTATCCGGATTTTTTGGTTGATTGGCTCATATCATGATGACGGAACCAACCATCAGCTCAGCGGATTACCTGGTTGATGACGACTCTTCTTCACGGCCCCTGCAAGTTTGCAGCAACGCCCAGGTTCGCATGCCGAGATACGCAGTGAGGCTTCGCGATCAACACACCATGCATTCACAATGTCACTGCAAGGTCCGGCATGTCTCTGCTCAGTCCTTACGGCCTGAGCTAGCCCTATACAGCTGTTGTTTGCTCTCCTCGCTGATCCCCGTCAGGATGCCGCAGGCATTGATCTCCCGACCCTCGTTGCAACTCGCCCTCAGTGAAACGAGTTGTTGCTCAAGCGCTTGCAGAGCAGTTATCTGCGACCGCACATGAGAGATGTGGTCATCGAGCATGGCGTTGACGGCGGTACAAGGCTGGCGAGGGTCGTCCTGATAGCTCTGTAGCTCGCGAATCTCTGTCAGTGACAGGTCCAGAATTCGGCAGCGGCGGATAAAGGCAAGCCACTCGCCATGCTTCTCGGTATAGACACGGTAACCATTCTCCTGCCGTTCTGGCGGCGGCAACAGGCCCTGCTGCTCATAGAAGCGGATCGTCTGCGTGTCGATACCCGCTATCTGGGCTAACTGACCAATGCGCATCAGGCTTACTCCTCAACGGATCATCTGTCCCATTGACCTTATAGTAGCTATATAGTTTTTAATACTAGCAATCTATGTTGGTTAACTGGAGCCGTATCGTGAGTAAAGCCTGTGGTGGCCCATGTAGCTGCGATGCAACGCCTGCAGCGGATACCGATATGCCGGTCTCCTCCGAAGCGTCAGGGGAATGGGTCAGCGTGTATGCTGTGCCGAAGATGGATTGTCCCTCAGAAGAACGGATGATCCGCTTGGCGCTGAACGGCTTTGATGAGATTCGAACGCTGTCCTTCGACTTGTCGAACCGCCGATTGGAGGTCGTGCATGACGGCGAGGCTGAGCCCATTACCGCGAAACTGGCGACCTTGGGGCTAGGCGCCTCTCTTCAGGAAACCGTCATTGCCGACCCAGAGACGATCAAGGCCGCTGAGAGCTCGGCGGTCTCTGCTACGCAGGAGTCAGGCACTCTGCGCGTGTTGCTCGGTATCAATGCGATCATGTTCGTGGTGGAAATGACTGCTGGCCTGATCGCCCAGTCTACCGGCCTGATCGCTGATTCCCTGGATATGTTTGCCGATGCAGCCGTCTATGGCCTGGCTCTCTATGCCGTAGGGCGCAGTGCGAAAATGCAGGTACGTGCCGCGCATCTGGCAGGGGTACTGCAACTGATTTTGGCTATCGGCGTACTCGTCGAGGTGGTGCGACGCTTTGTTTTCGGTAGTGAGCCTGAATCGCTGATGATGATGGCGATCGCCTTCGTCGCGTTGATCGCCAATACCGGTTGCCTGCTGTTGATATCCAAGCACCGCGAAGGCGGCGCGCATATGAAGGCAAGCTGGATATTTTCGGCCAACGACGTGGTCATCAATCTGGGGGTTATCCTTGCAGGGCTTCTTGTTGCCTGGACCGGCTCCAACTACCCGGATCTGGTTATTGGCGGTATTGTGGGAGGCATTGTACTCATTGGTGCCAAGCGAATTCTTGCGCTAAAAGGATAATTCGATGTCTGAAGACCGTTCTCGCTTTTTTACGCTCACCTTTCTCGGCTTTTCGGCACTTATAGCACTGGCCGACCAGCTTATTAAATGGCTCGTCCAGCAATCCATGGCTTACGGGCAATCGGTTGAGATCACTCCTTTCTTTAATTGGGTGCACGTATGGAATAAAGGCGCTGCCTTCAGTCTCTTTGCCGATGGCGATGGCTGGCAGCGATATTTTTTTATTGCGATAGCCATTGTCGTCTCGGCTGTTCTGGTCAAATTGATTCGGGACAGCCATAAGCGAACCGAAGCCCTAGCCTATTCGATGGTACTTGGCGGTGCATTCGGAAATGTCATCGACCGAGTTTTTCGAGGCTATGTTGTCGATTACCTGGATTTTCATTGGCAATCCTGGCACTGGCCGGCATTCAATATTGCCGACGCCTTCATAGTCCTGGGCGTGATCATGATTTTTGTCACGGGCTTCAGGGCCGAAAAAGTGTGGGAAACAACATGGAAAATCGCCAGAATGGCTAGTTTGCGCGATGTCGCCAACGCATAACCCTCTTAGTCAGGCTTAGCGAGTATTGCGACTACATTTAGTTGAACAGTAACCGAACAAGGAGAAAATAATGGGCCACGAGCATGCTCACATGTCGCCGGATACCAAGGACAAGCGAGTTGCAGTAGCCATCTGGGCGAATGGCGTCCTGACTGTCGCCCAGATCGCGGGCGGGATCTTCGCTGGCAGCCTGGCGCTGATCGCCGACGCTATACATAACTTTTCAGACATGGCATCGCTGGTTATCGCTTTTGCCGCCCGGAAAATTGCACGCCGCCCGGCCGACTCAAAGATGACCTTTGGCTATGGGAGAATTGAGATCGTTGCGGCACTCATAAACTACACCACCTTGATCATGATAGGCCTTTACCTGATCTACGAAGGTACCATGCGATTCATTGAGCCGACGGAAATCAAGGGATGGTGGGTAATCTGGCTTGGCATTGTCGCACTGGTAGTGGACGCGCTGACCGCGCTGCTGACCTACTCGATGCAGAAGGGCAGCGTTAATATTCGTGCGTTGTTTTTACACAACTTGTCTGATGCGTTTGCCTCAATAGCAGTCGTTATAGGCGGTGCCCTGATTCTGCTCTACGACATGCGCTGGGTTGATCCAGCGATCACAATTGGTATCGCCAGCTACATTCTCTACCTGGGCCTGACGGAAATCGGCGGAACCATCCGAACACTCATGCTGGGCAGTCCTGTGGATATCGACACAGATTCGGTCATTGAGGCTGTATCAAACGTAGAGGGCGTTATCGACCTTCACCACGTACATTTCTGGCAGATGGGTGAGCATGATGCCTCCCTTGACGCCCATGTGGTGGTCGAGATAAGTGCATGGAATGAACTTGAGAAAGTCAAGGACAAGATAAAACGAACTTTGGAAAACGAGTTCAGCATCACTCATTCAACATTGGAGTTTGAACATCCTGATCACAGTCACAAAGATGCCCATACTTATGGCCATGGCTAGCAGGGCTGCTGAAATGGGTGCCGTGTGGCAGATATGCTGCGAATGGCCGACATGCCTCACGGTTACGAGCACGCCATGCGAGACGTAATTGAACGCCATCAGGTCTGGGCCTACCTCATCGCGGTTATCCTCGGTCTTGTTGTCGGTTGGACAGGATCTCTCGGCGACAATGTGCCGGAATACCTGATCTGGGCCTTGCTTGGGGTTTTGCTCTACGCCACGTTTACTCAAACACCGTTGACTCACCTGTCTGATGTGTTCCGGGATCGTCGGTTCATGAGTGCCTTGCTCACCGGCAACTTCCTGGTGATGCCAGCGATCACTGCCTTGCTGGTGTTGGCACTGCCGGATAATGACGCGCTGAAGCTGGGT
>NZ_AGTR01000082.1 GCF_000235625.1 Marinobacter manganoxydans MnI7-9
GAAACCCAAGCCTAACTCTTCAAAATCGCCGAAAGACTCGACTCAAAAAGATACCTATCGGAAGTGGGTCTGCATCACTTGCGGCCATATCTACGATGAAGCTCTCGGAGATGAAGCCGAAGGCTTCCCTGCCGGCACTCGTTTTGAAGATATTCCAGACGATTGGTGCTGTCCGGACTGTGGTGCCACAAAAGAGGACTATGTCCTCTATGAAGACTAGTAATCCGATTGAAAATAACAACAGTCTCGTTCGGCAAGAGGTGATTTTATAATGCAGATTGCTAGTCTGGCGGAGGTTGGGGTGACCAATGTGTCAACCAGCGATACGATTGATTCAACGTTCGCGGCCCTACAGCGGGCACAACTTGCGCGTCGCGGAAGCTTTACCTTGGAGGCTCGAATAGCGCAGCTCGACCAGCTGCGGGATTCAATTAAACGCCACGAATCAAACATCATTGCGGCTTGCGCGGCGGACTTTCGAAAACCCGCTCCAGAAGTCAAATTAACTGAACTCCTGCCGGTGCTTCAGGAAATTCGACACACTAAAAAACACTTGCGTAAATGGATGCGTCCGAAGCGAGTGGCTGCATCCGTTGGTGTTCTGGGCACGAAATCTTATGTTCGGCCAGAACCAAAGGGAGTGTGCCTGATTATTGCACCGTGGAATTATCCGCTCAATCTTGCGCTCGGGCCTCTCGTCTCAGCGTTGGCTGCAGGGAACGGAGCCATCATTAAACCCTCGGAAATGACACCACATACCTCAAAGGTGATTGCCAACATTGTCGCCGAAACCTTCCCTCCCGATCTGGTTTCCGTGATTGAGGGTGATGCCGCGGTAGCGCAGAAACTGTTGGCCTTACCCTTCGACCACATATTCTTCACGGGCAGTCCTGCGGCCGTTAAATTTGGACGACGGATACTCGGGGCACCAACAATGGCTTTACATAGTAAACGAGAAATTAAGCCCGGAAACTCGGTGTCTTCGGACGGTCAGATTGCGGACTTTATCCGGGAAAATGCAGAGACTATTTACCACCCCGTTGGCACTTGTCGTATGGGCGCGGATCCGGATTCAGTCGTTGATCCGGAATTAAAAGTCAGAGGGATTGAAGGGCTAAGAGTTGTCGATGCCTCGATAATGCCCAGTTTGGTTGCCGGTAACACCAACGCACCCACCATGATGATTGCCGAAAATGCAGCCGACATCCTCTTGGGAAATGTTTAGGTTCAAACCCGGATTATGCCTTCTACATTGGACCTTAATGACGCCAGATACTCGCGTCAACCAACTACAAAAACGACAGGAGATAAACGTGCTTGGCCAAATGATGAACATGGAGCTCACCGTGAATTCCTTGATCGACCATGCTGCTCGCTACCATGGAGACGCTGAGATTGTGTCGATAGGAACGGATGGAAATCCCAGTCGATCTGACTGGGCAACTGTTTCGGAGCGGTCGCGACAACTTGCGTCAGCGCTTCGAACGGCAGGCTATGTCCAGGGGGATCGGTGCGCGACCATTTGTTGGAATAACGTGGGGCACCTGGAATGTTACCTTGGCATCTCTGGTGGCGGGATGGTGTGTCACACCATTAACCCGCGACTGTTTCCAGAACAACTCGTTTACGTTATCAACAATGCTCAAGACAAAGTCATATTCTTTGACAAAACGTTCCTTCCCATTGTTTCAAATATCCGAGACCGACTGGAGACGGTTGAGAAATTTGTATTGATGTCCGAACCGGACGAAGAAATTGCAGCGCAATTTCCAGGATTGTTGTTTTATGAAGAGTTTCTTCAGCGAGGAACGCCTAACGCGAATTGGCCTGAAATCGCCGAAAACCAGGCTTCAAGCCTCTGCTATACATCGGGCACCACTGGAAATCCCAAAGGGGTGCTCTATTCACACCGCTCCACCGTTCTGCACGCGCTGGTAGCTGCTCAACCCGACGCACTGAATTTATCGGCACGGGACGTGGTGATGCCGGTTGTTCCTATGTTTCACGTAAATGCGTGGGGGGTACCCTACATTACGGCGATGGTTGGAGCCAAACTGGTGTTGCCTGGTCCTGGCCTGGATGGACAAAGTTTGGTCAAGCTGATCGATTCAGAAAGCGTAACGATTGCGCTGGGTGTGCCTACAATTTGGCAGGGACTTCTCTCGGCTTTGGACGAGCTTGGCTCCTCGGCACAGTCGCTTAAACGGACGGTGATAGGGGGTAGCGCTTGTCCGCCCTCAATGATGTCGGAGTTTCGTGGTAAGTATGGCGTAGAAGTTGTCCATGCATGGGGAATGACAGAAACATCACCGATCGGAACCGTCAATGCACTGCTGTCGAAACACAATACTCTTTCGGAGGAAGGAAGAAACAAAATCCGTGAAAGCCAGGGACGGCCTCCCTACGGGGTGCAGCTCAAAATTGTGGGTGAAGACGGCCATCAACTGCCCGAAGATGGCATTGCTCAGGGAAATCTCCGCATCCGTGGTCATTGGGTGGTAGCCGATTACTTCGGTGTTGAACCAAATCAGACTCTTGAGGAAGACGGTTGGTTCGAGACAGGTGATGTTGCTTCGATCAATGATGATGGATTTATGACAATACGTGACCGCTCAAAAGATATTATTAAATCTGGTGGTGAATGGATATCTACAGTCGAATTGGAGGGAATCGCAATGGGCCATTCTGCCATCAATGAAGCTGCCGTAGTGGCGGCCTCCCATGATAAATGGGACGAACGACCGATCCTGTTGGCAGTAAAAATACCCGACGCAAATATTACTGAGGAGGAACTTCTTGCTCATTATCAAGGGAAAGTCGCCAAGTGGCAGATCCCGGATCGCGCGATCTTTGTGGAAGGATTGCCACGCAATGCCACTGGGAAAGTATTAAAAAACAAGCTGCGTTCTGAGTATGGGGC
>NZ_AGTR01000081.1 GCF_000235625.1 Marinobacter manganoxydans MnI7-9
TCCGGGGTCTCTGCACGAGCTTTGGCAACGCCGTCTGCGCCGTTGTCAGCTGTAAGCACCTCGTGCTTATGCTTTTCCAGGATCGTGGAGATTTTCTTAACCTCGGTAGGGGAATCGTCAACAATAAGAATGCGGGCCATGGTTTCCTCGATGGTTCTTGGGGGCAGCAGGTTTACTGTTCCGCCTGTGGAACATACTGGCGGATGGTATTGAGCAGCTCATCCTTACTGAACGGTTTGGTCAGATACTGGTCCGAGCCGACGATGCGGCCCTTGGCCTTGTCGAACAGACCGTCCTTGCTGGAGAGCATGATAACCGGCGTCTTTTTGAAGGAGGAATTGTTCTTGATAAGTGCGCAGGTCTGGTAGCCGTCCAGGCGGGGCATCATGATATCGACAAAAATGATGTCCGGCTGGGAATCGGCAATCTTGGCAAGAGCGTCAAAGCCGTCAGTCGCGGTGATGACCTCACAGCCGACCTTTTTCAGAAGGGTTTCTGCGGTGCGACGTATGGTTTTACTGTCGTCGATCACCATGATCTTCAAGTTCTCGAAGTTGTCATCCATTGTCCAACTGCCTTGCGCTCAGCGACTGTCGTTATTTTAAAACGGGGGTTTTAACACAAACCTTAAGGTTCTTCTATAAACCCCGCTCATTTATAGATTATCAATGGCCGGATAAAAAGTATTAGTTTGTGACCAAATGTACTACTGCCCGCAACGTCACGTAACTGACTGAGGATTTCTCCGGATGCATTTGCAGTTCGGGTACAATACCATCTGATTTCAAAGCATAGCACTTAATGTCTGGTCCGCTCTGCAGACCGGTTCGTGTTTTTAACCCTCAGGAGTGCAGGAACGCCCATGACCGTCAGACTCGGGATCGTGATGGATCCGATTGAAGATATCCACTTCAAGAAAGACAGCTCACTGGCCATGTTGCTGGCTGCCCAGAAACGCGGTTGGGAAATCGAGTACATGGAGCTCCCCGACCTGTACCTGGACGGTGGCCGTGCCATGGCGCACACCCGTGACCTGACGGTCCACATGGACCCCGAGAACTGGTACAGCTTTGGTCCGAGCCAGGACCGGGCGCTGGGCGATCTGGATGTCATCCTTATGCGCAAGGATCCGCCGGTGGACCGGGAGTTCCTGATGGCCACCTATATACTGGAATCGGCCGAGCAGCAGGGCGCGCTGGTGGTCAATCCGGCGTCCACCCTTCGCGACTGTAACGAGAAGCTGTTTGCCACCCAGTTCGAGGACCTGACACCACCGCTACTGGTCAGCCGTTCGGCAAGCCGGTTCCGCGAGTTCTATGCCAAACACGGCGACGTCATCATGAAACCGGTGGACGGCATGGGCGGGCATTCGATCTTCCGCATCCGGGAAAACGATTTCAACCTGGGGGTCATTATCGAAACCCTCACCAACTATGGCACCCATCAGGCCATGGCCCAGAAGTACATCCCGGAAATCAGCGATGGTGACAAGCGTATCCTGCTGATCGACGGTGAGCCGGTACCCTATTCCCTTGCGAGAATACCCTCCCACGGCGAGAATCGGGGCAACCTTGCCGCTGGCGGCCGGGGTGAAGGTCGCGAGCTGACCGCCCGGGATCGGGAAATCTGCGAACGCGTTGCACCGGTGATTAAAGAGAAAGGGCTCATTTTTGTCGGCCTGGATGTGATCGGCGACTATCTTACCGAAATCAATGTCACCAGCCCGACCTGTATCCGGGAACTCGATGCGGCCTTCGGGATCGATATTGGCGGCCTCTTGATGGAGGCGATTGCAAAACGCCTGGATCAGGCATAATCCGGTGTTGGCAACCGGGCAGGTTTAACGACAGGATCCGTATCAGGAATGGCAGTTCAGGTAAGCGACTTCGACCGGTTTTCCTTCACCCTCTTTATGGCGCTGGCGGTGCACGCCATTGTGGTGCTGGGAATTACCTTTGCGCCCGAACCGCCCCGTTCCTCGGCCCAGACCATGGAAATCACCCTGTCCCAGTTTGACGACGAGGACGCCCCGGAGAAAGCGGACTTTCTGGCCCAGACCAGCCAGAAGGGCAGCGGTACCCAGGAAGAGGTTCGGGAAATGACCACGCCTCAACCGGCAGAAGTCAGCCAGCCTGAGGTGGCTCAGGTTCAGCCCGAGCCGCAGGCCCAGACCGAACCCCAGCCGCGTCAGGAAAAACAGGTGGTGCAGACCGAGAGTGCGTCCGCTCAGAAGGTTCAACAGCCTGAGGAGCGTACCAGGCCGGAAGAGGAGCCTCTGCCGGTGCGGGAGAAACAGAGCCTGATGGAGCGCAGCCTCGAGATTGCCAGCCTGGAAGCCCGCTTCGATGCCCAGCAGCAGGCCTATGCCCGCAAACCCAGGGTAATGCGCGTTACCGCCGCGTCCACGCTCAAGTCCACCAACGCCTGGTATGTCCAGAACTGGGTGAGCAAGGTAACCCGGGTGGGCAATATCAATTACCCGACCGAGGCGCGCAATGCCGGAATCTATGGCACACTGAGAATGCTGGTGTCGCTGAAGAAAGACGGCACCATTAAAGAGGTGGCGATCCTGCAGTCTTCCGGCAGCACCGTCCTGGATGATGCTGCCATCCGTATAGTCAGGATGGCCTCGCCTTTTGCACCATTTCCGGACGAAATGCGGAAAGAGGTGGATGAACTTGAAATCATACGTACCTGGTCCTTCCAGCGTCGGGGGCTGACATCCGGATGACAGCATCAAAACACTCTCCCCATAGCTTGCGCCACCAGTTCCTGGTGGCATCGCCCTATCTCGCTGATCCCCGTTTCCATGGCGGCGTGATCTACATTTGCGAGCATTCCGACGACGGTGCCCTGGGGTTAATGATCAATCAGCCGCTGGACATCCACCTTGGTGAAATCCTGGAGCAACTGGACCTGCCAGGCGGCGAGCTGGATCTGCCGGTATTCAGCGGTGGTCCGGTGCAGCCGGAACGCGGCTTTGTGCTGCATCCCCCAGGCACTAGCTGGCAGAACACGGCGAAGGTCACCGACGATGTTCTGCTGACCACATCCCGCGACGTATTGGCAGGCATTGGTCGTGGCGAAGGTCCCGACGAGTACCTGGTGGCATTGGGCTATTCCGGCTGGAGCGAAGGGCAACTGGAAGAGGAGCTGGGCAGCAACGCCTGGCTCACCTGTCCGGCCAACACCGACATCCTGTTCCGTACTCCCTGGGAAGAACGCTACAAGGCGGTGCTGCAGCTGATCGGCATTGATCTCAATCAGCTCAGCGAATCGGTCGGTCATGCCTGAACCGGCCAGCCGTCGCGTCATGGCGTTCGATTTTGGCACCCGCCGTATTGGCGTAGCGGTCGGTCAGGAGTTGCTTGGATCCGGCCAACCGGTGGCTCTGATTCCTGCCCGAGACGGTATCCCCGATTGGCAACAGATTGAGTCCCTGCTCGAGGAGTGGCGTCCGGACCTGGTCGTGGTCGGTTTGCCCCTCAACATGGACGACACCGAAAACGATATGTGTGCCCGGGCGCGCAAATTCGGCAAGCGCCTGCATGGGCGCTACCACGTGCCGGTCGAGATGGTGGACGAGCGGCTCACCAGCTTCGAGGCCAAGGGTGAAGTGATGGCCGCCGGAGGCAGTCGTGATTTTGGTCGCCACGGAGTGGATGACCGGGCCGCGGTGCTGATCCTGGAAACCTTTTTTCAACAGTGAGGACCGAATGACGGCATTGCTTGATATTGATCAGTTGCTTGACCAGATGGAAACCGGGCTGCGTCAGGCGCTCGAGCAACGGGGCGTGCAATCCCCGGTCCTGATCGGTATACGGACCGGAGGCGTCTGGCTGGCCGACGTGCTGAGCAAACGCCTTGGCATCGAAGAGCCGTTCGGCGAACTGGACATCTCCTTCTACCGCGATGATTTCAGCCGCATCGGCCTGAATCCCCGGGTGAAACCCTCGAGTCTGCCCTTCGATACCGAAGGCCGTGACATCATCCTGATTGACGATGTCATCATGAGCGGCCGGACGATCCGCGCCGCCATGAATGAGATCTTCGATTATGGCCGTCCAGCCAGTATCATACTGGCCACCCTGATTGACCTCGGTGCCCGGGAACTGCCCATCCAGCCGGATGTGGCTGGCAAGACAATGGCGTTGGAATCCCATCAACGCGTCAAACTGCGTGGCCCCGACCCGCTCCGTATCGAGCTTCAGGAAGCCGGACAATAAACCTCCGAATCGGATAACAGGCGACCCATGACCGCGAACGACTCTTCCCCGCACCACTTGCAGCTGACCCGGGATGGTCAGTTGCGGCATTTCCTCACTCTCGACGGTCTGGATCGGGCGCTGCTGACCGACATCCTGGACACGGCGGACTCCTTTATCGAGGTCGGTGAGCGAACCATCAAGAAAGTGCCACTGCTTCGCGGGCGAACCGTGGTAAACCTGTTTTTCGAGTCCAGCACCCGAACCCGCAGTACCTTTGAGCTGGCGGCCAAGCGCCTCTCTGCGGATGTGCTCAACCTGGATATCAGCACCTCGGCCACCTCCAAAGGCGAATCCCTGTCTGACACGCTGCTCAACCTGGAAGCCATGGCCAGCGACATGTTCGTGGTCCGGCACTCCCAGAGTGGTGCGCCGCATTTTATTGCCGAGAGCGTGACGCCCGGCGTCGCCATCATCAACGCTGGTGATGGTCGCCACGCTCACCCGACGCAGGCCATGCTGGATATGCTGACGATTCGCCAGCACAAGGGGCGTTTCGAGGGCCTCAAAGTCGCTATCGTTGGCGACGTGCTGCACTCCCGAGTGGCCCGCTCCCAGATCCGGGCTCTCAACGAGCTGGGTGCGGAGGAAGTTCGCGTCATTGCCCCGGGAACCCTGCTTCCCAAAGACGTGGAAAGCCTCGGCTGCACGGTGGAATACGACATGACCCGCGGGATGAAGGATCTGGATGTGGTCATCATGCTGCGACTGCAGAAAGAGCGGATGGAAGGCGCATTGCTGCCCAGCGAGCGCGAGTTCTACCGGCTCTACGGCCTGAACCAGCAAAAACTGGCGTTGGCCCATCCGGAATGCATCGTTATGCACCCGGGGCCGATCAATCGGGGCGTTGAAATCGAATCGGCGGTTGCCGACGGACCACAGTCGGTCATTCTGAACCAGGTGACCAACGGCATCGCCATCCGGATGGCGGTCATGTCCATGGCCATGGGTGGCCAGGTTTCAGAACGGCAGCAGAAATTGAGTGAGAGGGGCCAGGCATGAGCAGTGTCAACACATCCGGAACCAGCCTGAAGATTACCGGAGGCCGACTGTTCGATGGTCAGGGCCCGGAGCAGCAGAATACCGCGCTGCTGATCCGGGATGGCCGTATTGCCGCGATGGGCGAAGCTGCCGCCCGGGCACAGGCCGACGAGACAATCAGTGCAGAGAACG
The DNA here is from genome assembly GCF_000235625.1 of Marinobacter manganoxydans MnI7-9. Lineage (GTDB taxonomy): Bacteria > Pseudomonadota > Gammaproteobacteria > Pseudomonadales > Oleiphilaceae > Marinobacter > Marinobacter manganoxydans. The sequence continues at coordinate 5,439 of NZ_AGTR01000081.1, forward strand.
CTGTCATAACGCCGGGGTTTGTCGATCTTTGCTGTAACCTCCGTGAGCCGGGCAATGGTCAGAAAGGCAATATTGCCTCGGAAACTCTCGCAGCGGCTCATGGCGGTTTCACGACGGTCTGCGCTTCGCCGGAAACCTCGCCGGTGAACGATTCCAGTGCCGTCACCCACCTGATCCGGGACGGCGCCGCCAGCCGGTCGCCGATCCGGGTGTTGCCCATTGGTGCCATCACCCGGGGTCTGGAGGGTGATTTGCTCAGCGACATGGCGGGCCTGGCCTCGGCGGGTTGTGTCGCTGTGGGTAATGGCTCCCGGGGCGTGCGCAACGCCCGCATCTTGCGCCGCTGCATGGCCTACGCCCAGACCTTTGGTTTGACGGTAATGTTCAGTCCCGAGAACCAGGCCCTGGCTGCCGACGGCTACGCCCACGATGGCCTGGTAACATCTCGCCTGGGCCTGCTCGGTATTCCGGAAGTGGCGGAAACCGCTGCGGTGATGGAAATGCTGTTGCTGGCGGAGGAGACCGGGGTACGGTTGCATCTGAGCCAGCTCTCCTGTGGTCGCAGTGTTGAAATGCTGGCTGAAGCCCGCCGCCGCGGCATTGCGGTAACCGCCGATGTGGCCATGCACCAGCTTGTGTTCACCGAGGAGGCCCTGGCCGGTTTCGACAGCCGCTTCCATGTTCGGCCTCCTCTGCGCGGCGAGGGTGATCGGAAGGGGTTGATAGCCGGTGTTCGGGACGGCGTGATTGATGCCATTGTCAGTCAGCATCAACCTCACGATACCGCCGCCAAGCAGGCGCCCATGGCAGCCACCGAGCCGGGACTGTCGAGCATTGAGAGTGTGCTGTCGCTGGGGCTGGAACTGGTGGAGATGAATGAGCTGGCACTGCCTGATCTGATTCGCGCGCTGACCAACGGTCCGGCTTCCGCGCTGGGCAGAACAGCCCGCCTTGCCGAGGGTGAAATCGCTGATGTCTGTGTGTTTGATCCTGATGCCTTCTGGACACCGAACTCGAAAACACTGGTTTCAGCCGGTCGCCATGCGCCGGTGACCGATCGCGAACTGCCGGGTGTCGTCCGGCTCACTCTCAGTGAGGGTCGAAAGGCCTGGCCAAAGCCGGCAATCTGAATCCGGCTCAGGCGACAAAGTGCGGCAGGGGTTGCGGAACCTCTGTCGACACCATCACAGAATCCTCCCTTTTTGCTGAAAAACCCTTGATGGCAGGCACCTGTGCCAACGTATTCTTGTAGCCGTCGCCCTATGGTCGACCAAGGAAAGCGTGGCCTGACCGGTTCATTTTCACAGACCGGCGCCCGACAATAATAATCAGGAGTCATCCCGTGAAATCAGCAAACCTCCCCCAGCGGGTAGCTTTGGCAACTGCCCTCTGTGCCAGTCTGGTATTCCCCTCGATGGGGCAGGCACAGGCGCAGGCGCAGAACGAGCCTCTGGAACGCAGCTTTTGCGTTTTTGACCCGGTTGGTGCCAATGGTCCCCTGTTTGCCATCACCAAAACCTTCCAGCCGGTTGCCCTGAAAAACGGCATCAAGCTGGACCTTCGCGCCTACACCGATGAGAAGGTGGCCGCCGAGGACTTCAAGGCGGGCCAGTGCGACGCCGTGCTGCTTACTGGCACCCGGGCCCGGGAATTCAACAAGTTCACGGGCAGCCTTGAAGCCATGGGCGCAGTGCCCGGCGAAGAGGAAATGCGGCTGCTGTACAACACCCTCAGCCAGCCCAAAGCCCGGCCGTTCCTGATTGATGGTCCCTACGAGGTTGCCGGTGTATTCCCCGGGGGCGCCATTTACCTCCACACCCGGGACCGCAACATCGATTCTGTTGAGAAACTGCAGGGCAAACGGATTGCAACCCTCGATTACGATCAGGCATCCGTGCGGATGGTTCGCCATGTGGGGGCATCTGTGGTGGGGTCCAATTCCGCCAACTTTGCCGGCAAGTTCAACAACGGTAGCGTGGACCTGGCCTATGCTCCGGCCGTCGCCTACACACCACTGGAACTTTACAAGGGCGTTCAGCCCAACGGTGCGGTGGTCAAATATGCCCTCGGGTATATGAATTTCCAGGTAATCATCCACCGTGACCGGTTCCCGGATTCCGCCGGCCAGATGGTGCGTGACCAGGCCATCAAACGCATAGACGAGGCCTACGAGATTATTGCCCAGGCAGAGGCTGAAATTCCGGAAGACGTCTGGATGCAGCTGCCCCAGGAAGACACCGCTGAATACGACAAGATGCTGCGCAAGGTGCGTCTCTCGTTGCTGGAGGACGGTGTATACGATGAGCGGGCTATCAAGTTGATGAAAGCGATTCGGTGCCGGGTAGATGCCACTCGCTCTGAGTGTGCTTCCGTCGCCGGAACCTGAACCAGGGGTAAAGCAGGCCCGCAGCTGCGGGCCTGTGCCTGACTAGCGGATTTCGTCTTTGAGCGCCTTGCCGGCCTTGAAGCCTACGGTTTTGCTGGCAGGGATGCGAATGGTCTCGCCGGTTTGCGGGTTTCGTCCATCACGCGCTTCGCGGCTGCGGATGTTGAAAGTGCCAAAGCCGATCAGGGTGACATCCTCGCCACGGGAGGCGGCGGCCGATACCTGGTCGGTAAATGCGGTAATCACTTCGCTGGCCTTTTCCCGGGTCAGCCCGGTGCGGTCGGCAATGGCCGCGGCGAGTTCAGGTTTGCGCATCGGATACTCCTTTTATTGTATTTCTGCGGGTTCGGTCTGTACTGGCCGGAATCACAACGACTCTCGGTTGCTCCAATCTATAGCGGCTCGCGGCCCATTGTGCAAACCAAGGGGTGGCATAGGTGTGTGTAAATTGGCGTCATTTGCGGCATCGGTCGCATAAAAACGGGGCCTCCTGCGCCACAATGCGTGCCTGGTTACAGACTGTAACAAACCGGTTTCTCCGCCAGAGTCCGGGCCGTGCGATTGCAGCAGGGCTGCATCAGAACAAAAAACGCAAAAGGTGAAGAAGGTATGACCCATTTCCGGAATCCCTCCCGCAAGTCGCCGTTTTCCGCGCGTCGAGTGCGTAACCTTGTGGCGGCTTTCACGGCCAGTTTGGTCCTTGGCGGCTGCAGCGCGGTGAATCACGTGATGTACAAGACCACCGGGGATGTGATGCAGGGCTTCTCCAGGGATCACACGGTGCCTTTTCTGATGGAAAGCAACGATCTGGCCATGGGGTGCGCCATGAGCGAGGCGACTGCGCCACTGCTGATGTCCTTCGGCCGCGTTACCAATGAGCCGGACCAGTTGGCGGTGATGCTCTACCTCAGTGCCGGCGGCTGCGCCGAAGAAGAGGCCAGGGAGCACGAGCTGGCCGCACTTGCCGCCCTGAATGCCATGAACGGCAATGAGGCCGAGGATGCCATGATCCAGCAGAAGCGCGCACATAGCGTTGCTGCCCGGCGCTATTACAAGGCCTGGCAGCACCACAATGCCCATTACGGCAATCCTGCCGATGGCGAATGCCCGGATTTTGATGACGACATGGACGAGTTCATCTACATGGCGGGTCTTCTTTCCGGCCTCCAGGCGCTTAATGCCCAGATTCAGTCCACCTCGTCCATTGGCGTACCGGCGAACGTTGGCTCCATTGCCGCCCGGGCCACAAGCTGCCTCGATAATGAAAAATGGTGGGGTGCGCCCATGGCATTGCGGGCAACGGTGTGGGCGATGATTCCGGGTGCCCAGCCCGAGGGTGAGAACGCGTTTGAACGGCTGGCCATCGCCGACGATCAGGGCGAGGTTGCGGGTGTGCGTTTGCCCCACGTGTTCCACGCCATCGCGGCCCTGAACAAGGGAGACGAAGCCATGGTCCGTTCGGTGATCCGGGATCATGCCGAATCGATCGAGACTACGCCGGCCAATGAGCAGTGGCGGTTCGTGGACGCCATGGCCACCGATATGATCGTCGCGGTTTCTGACCGTCTCTGGGTTGAGAACACCGGGCACCGTACACCCATGGGGCAGCTGGGCAGCTTCTGGGATGACCAGGCGGAAGCCGTTGAAACCATGGATCTGGACGATCTGCTGTAACCACTCCCTATCCAGAGTAATCAGTTATGTCGAAGGGCGGTTTTCATCGTAGCGGGCTGGAGTGGTTTTCATCGCTGCCCGCCTGTCTGTTATTGCTTGCAGTGGTCATTTTCTCCACGAGCAGCGACATCCACAACCAGATGCTTCGGGGCGGTGAACAGCTCTGGAGTGGCTATTACAAGTTGCGGATGGATCCGGTTCAGCCCACCTGCGACCCGACTCGGGATATCGACGCGGCGGTTGCTGAAGAAATGGCGGCGGATGCCGAGACGGATGACCCGATGGCCGCGTTGCTGGGGGCCGAGGAAAAAGACCCGGCTGACGTCCGGCTTGCCATCGAACGAGCGGTTGCTGACTGCCGCGAGGCCCACCAGAATTTCGAAAATCTCAGTGAACAGCTGACACCAGGGGTGAAAGCCTATCGGGCCATCGAACTTTTTATTGCTGACCTGATCGCCTTTGGCCTGGAGTCACAGCGTTTCATCCTCGTGATCCTTGTCATGCTGTGCGCGGTCACGGCGACCCTCACTCGTCATCATATCGCCATGCGTGCCATGGAAACCCGGCTGGATTACACGGTCTCCCATACTCTTCAAACCATCGCCAATGCCATGCTGCTGGGGTCGAGCGCAATCTTTCGCCAGTCCAGCCTTGGTTCAGACACGGCGGTCTCGTCCGAAGAGTTGTTGCTGCACAATTTCTGGATTATCGGTTTCGCCTGCCTCACGTTGGCCAGCCTCTACCGGCTGTTCCGGGTGCCTGATGATCTTGAGGAGGGCGGCAGCCTGAACAAGGCCTTCCTGGCCGTTCCGCTCTATACCGTGATGTGTCTGATCTCCGGCACCTATTTTGCGCTGATCGGACACGCGTCGGGGATTGGTATCTATCTCGGAAAGATGATGGAGCTGTCCGACATGTTCCTGAATGTCGGTCTGTATGTGTGGGTGGGCATGATGCTCAAGCAGACCCGCCTGGCCACCCTGGTGTTCAATGTCTTCCGGCCCTGGCGCATGCCACCGGAAATGCTGGCGGTTGTAGCGGTTCTGGTGGCGGCCGTGCCAACGGCCTACACCGGCGCTTCCGGCATTTTCGTGATCGCGGCCGGCGCAGTGATATACAGTGAGCTGCGTGCCGCCGGTGCCCGGCGGCATCTGGCCCTGGCGGCGACCGCTATGTCCGGTTCCCTGGGCGTGGTTTTGCGCCCCTGCCTGCTGGTGGTTGTCATTGCTTACCTGAACCGGGAAGTCACCACTGATGAGCTGTTTGGCTGGGGCATCTGGGTGTTCGTGCTGACCGCCACCATGTTCGCGATCGTGGCCCTCAGTGTGAACCGACAGAGTGAATTCAACCTGGCGCCCTCTGCTGAAGCCTTCCCGGCCATGACGCAGGCGCTCAAACCCCTGATTCCCTACGTTCTGGTCATCGCTGCCGTGGTGCTGTTTTACCGGCTGGCGCTGGACGTGAGCATGGATGAATTCTCGGCGCCAAGGCTGCTGCCGGTGATCATGCTGGCAATCCTTGTGTACGAGCATGTCAGCCTGAAAAACCGGTCAGGAAAAGCCTCGGGAGAGATCAATCATCAGGGCCTGGAGCGAAGTCTCCGCGGCGCCACAAACGATACGACGGCGGAAATTGGCGCGCTGCTGCTGTTGCTGGGGCTGTCGGTCAGCATCGGTGGTGTGATCGAGCGGGCCCACCTGATGGAGGCTTTCCCGCAGTCGTTCGACAGTGCCTGGTCGGCCATGCTGCTGATGGTGGTAATCCTGGTGATCCTGGGCATGATCATGGACGCATTCGGTGCCGTGATCCTGGTGACCGCCACGGTTGCCACGATTGCCTATTCCAGCGGAATTCATCCGATCCATTTCTGGATGGTGACCCTGGTGGCATTTGAACTCGGCTACCTGAGCCCGCCGGTAGCCCTGAACCATCTGCTGACCCGGCAGGTGGTTGGAGAGGCGGAAGTGCTGGCGGCGCAACAGGAAACGGGGACTTTTTATCAGCGCCATGAGCGTATCATTATGCCGCTGATTGCCATGGGGATTTCGCTGGTTCTGGTGGCCTTTGTGCCGCTTATTTTCTACGCCTGATTACAGGATATGGGGCGTCCGCTAGCGGTTGCCCCACATCTTCGACACCGCGTCATCCGAGCCCAACGTCCCGACCACCAAGGACACGCCACCAATACCGAAGAAAACAAGCACGGGAATCAAGGCGCCTGCCTTACCGGTGTAAACGAGCATAGCCGTTGACACCGTCGCCAGAACGAGGAACAGGACGCCCACCACATTCAGCACGGTGCGGTGCGAATCTTTGTAGCTGGGCCCAACCTTTCCAGATTCCAGTGGTTTGAGAATAAACGAAAAAAGCTGGCGTAGACGCTGTTTCATGAAGCCATTTCCTAGAGTGTGTTGGGCTATCATACAAAAAAAGCGCCGTGCTTTCGCAGGGCGCTTTCCTTACTTGCCGTAATCGACTCAGCTCAGCTTCGGACCGGCCTCGACGATCGAATCTGCCACGTCGAACTTCTTGAAGTTCTCGACGAACTGGGCGATCAGTTCCTGGGCCTTGCCATCGTAGTAGTCCGGGCTTACCCATGTGTTGCGCGGGTTCAGCAGCTCGGTGTCCACGCCCGGAACATGCTTGGGCACGTCCAGGTTCAGGGTTGGCAGGTGTTCGGTTTCCACGTCGTCCAGGTCGCCATTCTGGATTGAGGCGATGATGGCACGGGTGGTCGGAATGCTGAATCGCTGGCCTTCACCGTAAGGACCGCCGGTCCAGCCGGTGTTGACCAGGAAGACCTTGCTGCCAAACTCGTCCATCCGCTTCATCAGAAGCTCGGCGTAAACGCCGGCCGGACGGGGGAAGAAGGGCGCACCGAAGCAGGTTGAGAAGGTGGACTTCAGCTTCGAGGAGGAACCCATCTCGGTGGAGCCAACCAGAGCGGTATAGCCACTCAGGAAGTGGTAAGCGGCGCCTTCGCGGCTCAGGATGGACACGGGCGGCAGGACGCCGGTCATGTCGCAGGTCAGGAACACGATGTGAGATGGCTCACCGGCGCGGTTCTCGATCACGCGCTTTTCAACGTGCTCAAGCGGGTAGGCGCAGCGGGAATTTTCGGTGAGGGATACGTCGGTGTAATCCGGCTCACGGGTCTCAGGGTCGATGGTCACGTTCTCGACAATGGCACCGAAACGGATGGCGTCCCAGATGATCGGTTCATTTTTCCGGGTCAGGTCGATGCACTTCGCGTAGCAACCGCCTTCGATGTTGAATACGGTGCCCGGGCCCCAACCGTGCTCGTCGTCACCGATGAGGAAGCGGTGCGGATCGGCGGAGAGGGTAGTCTTGCCAGTGCCGGACAGACCGAAGAACAGGCAGGTTTCGCCGTCTTCACCGACGTTGGCCGAGCAGTGCATGGGCAGAACGTCTTTCTCCGGCAGCAGGAAATTCTGCACGGAGAACATGGCCTTTTTCATCTCGCCGGCGTAGTGCATGCCAGCCAGCAGAACCTTGCGCTTGGCAAAGTTGATCATCACGCAGCCGTTGCTGTTGGTGCCATCGCGCTCGGGATCGCACTCGAAGTTGGCGGCGTTCAGGATCTGCCATTCCTGCTTGTCGGCCGGGTTATAGCTGTCCGGACGGATAAACAGGTTGCGGCCGAACAGATTCTGCCAGGCGGTCTCGGTCGTCATTTTAACTGGCAGGTAGTGTTCCGGGTCGGAACCAACATGAACGTGAGACACGAACTGGTCTTTCTCGGCGATGTAGGCTTCAACACGATCCCAGAGGGCGTCGAATTTTTCAGCGTCGAAAGGACGGTTGATCGGACCCCAGTGGATATCGTCCGAGGTGCTGGGCTCCTCGACAATATAACGGTCCTTGGGAGACCGGCCCGTGCGCTCACCGGTTTTTACGACCAGGGAACCGTTGGATGCCAGCTGGCCTTCTTCACGCGCCAGTGCCACCTCAACCAGTCGTGCTGTACTCAGATCACTATAAGTGTTGCTCACTTCGACCTCGCCCTCGGGATGTCTTAGTGATTGCTCAGGCCGCTTCCTAAAATTGACGGAAATCTGAGCAATCGGGTCAATTCAGGCGCGCTATTATGCCAGAGACGCCGGTAAAAAACGACTGCCCGGGAAGCCTTGCTATCAGCGGGTTCCCGGCTAATCGAACGTGTTTCTAGTGTAGCGTATGACCGGTGAAAAGATGATCAATATCATTTCTATCGAAGCGATAGTGAGCATGACAGAACTGGCAGTCCATTTCGATAGAGCCCTCTTCCTCGAGGATGCTGTAACACTCCTCGCGGCCGATGGCTTCCAGGGCACCGAGGGTACGCTCCCGTGAGCAGCTGCACTGGAAGGCGACCGGTTCGGAGTCAAACAGGCGTACGGTCTCCTCATGGAACAGGCGGTGAAGCAGGGTTTCGCTGTCCAGCTCCAGTAATTCGGAGGCTTCCACGGTTCGGGCCAGATGGTTTACCCGGTCCCAGAGGTCTTCATCCTCCTCTGTGGCGCCCGGCAGGCGCTGTAGCATCAAGCCGGCGGCGCCGTTTTCGTCGGCAAACAGGAACAGGCTGGTGGGAATCTGCTCCGAGCGATCAAAGTATTCCTCAAGGCAGCCGGCGAGTGTCTCCTGATCCCGGGGTACAACGCCCTGATAACGGTTGCCGCGGTTGGGCGTGATGGTAATAGCCATCCGACCCTCGCCGAGCAGATCGTGGAAGCTGTCTTCGCTGACCGCATGCTCATCAAAGCGGGCCAGGCCGCGGATGTGTCTGTCGTGGCTGCACTCGGCCATTAATGTGCGCAGAGGCCCTTCCCCCTGGGCCTGTACCGACAATGTACCCTCAAACTTCAGGGTGCTGCTCATCAGGATGCTCGCCACCAGTGCTTCTCCGAGGAGTTCCCGGACCGTGTCCGGGTAGGGCGCCTGGCTGCCGATTTCCTGATAGCTGTCCGCTAGCTGAACCCAGGCTCCCCGCACCTGGCTGTGTTCAAAGATAAAGCGCTGGAACTGGTCGCGGGCTGCCATGTTGTGTCTCCTGAATGCTGAATGCCGGTCGTTGCACGTTTGACTGAGGGCGGGGATGTAATAAAGGGTTCAGAGGCCGTTCTGTTCGCGAAAGCGCTGAATGTCCCTTCGGTCTTTCTTTGAGGGGCGTCTGGCCGGAGGAAGCTGCGCTGCCTGCATGGTTTTACGCTGCCAGGCCATTTCCTCGCGTTTCTTAACGCTGTCTTCGGTTTCGTGGTAGAGCTTCTGGGCTTCGGGTGCACCACGGCGCCGGTCGCTGATGTCATCAACAATAATGATTTTTTCCTGCCAGCCCAGGCGCAACGTCAGCTTTGCGCCGGCTTCCACCAGCCTGCCGGGTTTGCATCTCTGGCTGTTGTAGTGGACCTTGCCACCCTCGATCGCTTCCTTGGCCAGGGAGCGGGTCTTGTAGAATCGGGCGGCCCAGAGCCATTTATCGAGTCTTACACGTTGGTCGTCAGCGGTTGATGCCGTCATGTCTCCTCACCTGATGGGCTAGTAGGCCAATTATAACCCTGTCATCGGCCGGATGGCAGGGGCGACCGCTGGCGAAGCGCGGGGAGAATTTCATCGAAGTGATGAATACAGGGTATTTCCGGGTGCTGTTCCCGGGCTTCCTGCTGGCTGTCCGGCGCCAATACGGCCAGACATTGGGCAATGCCGGCCGCCAGTGCACTTTCCAGCACCGGAAAACTGTCGTCGACCATCAGGGTGCTTTCGGCCTGGTAAGGCGTTACTCGCTGGAGGTCCTGCCAGAACGAGGGATCTTCCTTGGGCTTGCCCAACTGGTGGCTGGAAACAATGGCATCCACCCGTGTATCAAGGCCGGTTCGTTTTAGCTTCAGGGCCAGGGGGTCGGGGTGACAGTTGGTGACAATCACCGAGTGAAGCCCGGCTTGTCGGAGGGCATCGAGAAAATCCGTGACGTGGGGGCGATAACCGATCCGGTCGCCTACCTCTGCTTTCAGCCCCGTGATGTCGAGGGACAGCCGCTCGCTCCAGTAATCGGTGCAATACCAGTTCAGTGAGCCGCGCTCGGCCATGATCATCGGAATCAGGCGGTCTTTCGCTTCCTGGGGGTGGAGGTCGTAGTGCTCGGCGTACCTTGCCGGCAGATGCTCGAGCCAGAAGTGGTTATCGAAATGCAGATCCAGCAGTGTCCCGTCCATATCCAGGAACACCGTGTTAAGCGAGGACCAGTCAACCATAGAGAAAAACAGCCTGAAGAATTTGCTTCAGGCTGCCGGAGTTCGCTCGTCGGGGCAAGCCGTGATAGTACGGAGGCGTGCCCGATGGAGCCGGATCAGTTGCTGGTCTGGACCGTCTCGGGTTTCTTGCCGGTACGGGTGCAGCCCAGGCAGCGCACGAAGGTCGCCTTGGCCGGGCCCATTACCAGAACTTCCCCTGCTTCATCAGCGTTTCCGCCCAGCAGGGAGAAGGGCAGGGAGACCAGGTAGACAGCGCTGCCCACGATGGTGGTAGCCAGCAAGGCCGGGCGAACAAAAATCGCATCACCGGTCATCGCCAGTGCCGACGGGGTTTCGTCCACGGCCTGAGCGTGCCCGAGGGATGAGAATGCCAACAGGCAGGCCGCCACAGTGGCTACCAGGGTGCGGGAAATCTTGCGGGTCATCTTACTGTCTCCTGAGCTTTAGTGGCCCTGAAAGGGTAGTGCTTTAAAGAAAAGCAAACCCGGATCGTATCAACCGGATACCATCCTATTGTAAACCGTGGGCGTTAATCCTCTGTTAACTATGAATCATATTTGCGCATTTTCAAACGATTTTTCGTTGCAGAATGTGCGATCTGGTAAGCGTTCAGCGCTGGCAACGGGGACAGTAAACCGTTGAGCGATTGTTCATCCGGATTTCCTTCAGTGGTGCCCCGCATTCCTTGCAGGGCTGGCCGCCCCGGCCGTACACCAGCAGGGACTGGGCAAAATAGCCGGGCTTGCCATCACTGTTCACGAAGTCCCGAAGGGTGGTTCCGCCCATCAGAATGGCGGCGCTGAGCGTTTCCCGGATGGCTTCGGCCAGCCTGTGATAGCGGTCGAGGCTGATTCTCCCGGCCTTGCGCCGGGGATGAATGCCCGATTTGAACAGCGCTTCATTGGCATAGATGTTACCGGCACCCACGACCACCTGATTGTCCATGATGAACGATTTCACCGGTGTGTTTTTGCCGCGGGAGAGCCGGAACAGGTGCGCGCCATTGAATTCCGGGGCCAGGGGTTCCGGACCCAGGTGGGTGATCAGCGGGTGCTCTTCGGCGGAATCAGCCCACAGCCAGCAGCCGAACCGGCGTGGGTCGTTGAATCGAAGGATGACGCCAGACTGTAATGCCACGTCGATATGATCATGGGTCAGGGGAGGGGTATTGTCAGTGATGATGCGCAGGCTGCCGGACATGCCAAGGTGAACAATCACCGTGCCCCGGTCCATGTTCAGGAACAAATACTTGGCCCGGCGGTCTACACTTTTAATCACCTGACCTTCCAGTTTCTCGCCCAGATCGGCCGGAACAGGCCAGCGCAGACTGCCGTTGCGGACTGTCACTCGGGTTATTGTCTCGCCTTCGCAGTGGGGTGCTATACCCCGTCGGGTCGTTTCTACTTCGGGCAGTTCAGGCACGGGCGGGAATCTCCGGTGGAAAACGACTAAGTGTAATCAGTAACAATTTTGCATCCAAATGCTGTTGTTGTGGCTTACAGCTGTACGCTAAAGTGTGAAGGTTGGCCTCGCGCCAAAGATATTGATTTTGAGGATTTGCTATGTGGTTTAATGGTCTTCTTGACCTGTCGGTGATGCAGCTCATTCTGGTCACCCTCGGAATGACACACGTCACGATTGTCAGTGTAACGCTCTACCTGCATCGCCATTCGGCGCATAACTCGCTGGACCTGCATCCGGCCCTGAAACACTTCTTCCGGTTCTGGCTCTGGTTAACCACTGCGCAGAACACCAAGGAATGGACCGCCATCCATCGTAAACACCACGCCAAGTGCGAAACCGAGGAAGATCCCCACAGCCCGGTCGTCTTGGGTATTCGCAAGGTACTGTTCCAGGGCGCCGAACTCTATGCGGAATCGGCGACGCCCGAAACGCTCGAGCGCTATGGCCAGCGGACACCGGAAGACTGGGTGGAGCGCAATGTTTACAGCCGCTACAAGATGCTCGGCATCGCGTTGATGGCGGTAATCAACCTGGCCCTGTTTGGCGTTCACGGTATCTGGATCTGGGCGGTGCAGATGATGTGGATTCCAGTCTGGGCTGCCGGAGTGGTCAACGGTATCGGCCACTGGATGGGTTACCGGAACTACGAATGTGCCGATAACGCCCGCAATATCAGCCCACTGGGTTTTCTGATTGGCGGTGAAGAGTTGCACAACAACCACCATACCTATCCCAACTCCTCCAAGCTGTCTCGCCGCTGGTTCGAGGTGGATATCGGCTGGGGCTACATCCGCCTGTTCCAGTTGTTCGGACTGGCCAAGCCCAAGGGTTATCGACCCATTGCCCACCATGTGCCGGGTAAACTGGAGGTGGATGTGGAAACGGTTCAGGCCATAGCCAATAACCGGTTCGATATCATGCGCCAGTACCGTAAACGTGTCATGGAGCCGGTCCTGCGCCAGCAGAAGTCGCTGATGGACGATGAGATCCGTCCCCGTTACCGGAAGCTCAAGCAACTGCTCTCCCGTGAGATCACACTGATTCAGCCGAAGGAGAAGGAAACCCTCGAGTCTGTGCTGGAGCGCAATGCGGTGCTGCGCCAGATCTATGAGAAGAGCCACGAGCTGCAGGCGCTCTGGCGTCAGCGTGGGCTCAAACCCCAGGACAAGCTGAACGCGCTGATGGAGTGGTGCCGTGAGGCGGAAGCCAGCGGTATCCGCTATCTGGAAGAGTTCGCCGAGCACCTCCGGGCCTACTCGCTGCGCCCTTCGGCCTGATGCCGGGTTGAGAATCGACGTAAACCTGCTTCGGCGGGGAATCCGGGGCCAGATGAAAGCGTTCATCTGGCCCTTTTTTATTCTGGCCCGGAAACAACCCGGAACAGGGAGTAGGTGACCTGTCCCGCACTCTTTTGCCTGTGCAGCTGCCAGGAAACGGGCACAGAAGGCGTTGGCAGCTCGCTCTCGTGTTCCATGTAAACCCAGCCGCCGGGTTTGATCCACGCCTGTTGTTCCAGCAACGGAAACAGCTTTTCGAGCCAGCCCTGGCGAAACGGCGGATCCATGAACACGATATCGAATGGCGGCCGGTTTCTCTGGGCCAGATAGCTTTCGACGTCCGAACACACCACTTCGCCGTTGTCGGATTTCAACAACCGGAGGTTGTCCCGCAGTGCTTTGGCCAGAGCTGGCGTGTGGTCCACGAGGGTGGCCTGCCCGGCACCCCGGGAAAGAGCCTCTAGCCCAAGCGCGCCGGAGCCGGCGAACAAATCGAGGCAGTCACTGCCGGCAAGGTGGAAGGCAAGCCAGTTGAACAGGGTTTCCCGGGTGCGCGCGGGGGTGGGTCGAACGCCACCGGCGTCCGGAAAGCGCAGTTTCCGGCTGCGCCAGTCGCCGCCAATGATTCGCAGCTCACCGGTGCCGCTGCCTTTGCCAGCCGGAGCCGCCTCGCGACCGGCTGGGGATCTCGTCTGGTGAGACCTGCTTGCGGATTGTCTGCGCGCCATAGCCGCCGCTCCACGGAAATATTCGGTTCAGGATATGTGCCTGCATCTTACCGGAAACGTTTACGGTCGCGATAATCGGAGCGACCCTCACTTCACCGGGACAGTCTGCTAGAATACCGGCTTTCTTTGTCCCGCCCATTCAGACTGATGGATTGATTTTTATGACGGCAGAGTGGATTTCAATCGGCCTCCTGGCCCTTCTTGTGCTCGTATTTGTCCTGGATATCGTCGGCAACCGTAGCCGGGCACCACGCCCCAAGCCGGTGCCGCAGCGCAAGCCCGAGGTTTCCAAAGGGCCGGCACCAGAGCCGGAAGAGGGCGAGATTGAAGCGCCTGCCGCAGAGCCACAACCAGAGCCGGTGGCTGAGCCGGAACCGACCCCAGAGCCCGAGCCCGCGGAAGAACCGCAGAAAGCACCGGAACCGGAGCCTCAGGTCAGCGTTTTCGAGCGCATCAAAAAGGGGTTGGGCAAAACCCGGGCAAGCCTGACCGGTGGCTTGTCCGACATGTTCTCGCTTGGCAAGAAAATCGATGAGGAACTGCTGGAGGAAATCGAGACTACGCTGCTGATGGCAGACGTCGGCGTAACCGCCACTTCTGAAATCATCGACTCACTCACCGACAAACTTGAGCGCAATCAGCTCAAAGACGGCGAGGCCCTGCGTAAGGCTCTGAGGGATGAACTGCATGGTCTGCTGAAGGATGTCACCAAGCCACTGCAGATCGACTCCGGCAAGACGCCTTACGTGATTCTCATGGTGGGCGTAAATGGGGTGGGCAAGACCACCACCATCGGCAAGCTCACCAAGAAATTCCAGAACGAAGGAAAATCGGTCATGCTGGCCGCCGGCGATACCTTCCGTGCCGCTGCGGTTGAGCAGCTGCAGGTCTGGGGCGAGCGCAACAAGGTTCCGGTGGTGGCGCAACACACCGGCGCTGACAGTGCCTCGGTGATTTTCGATGCCATCCAGTCGGCCAAGTCCCGTGGTGTTGATGTGGTGATTGCCGATACTGCCGGCCGCCTGCAGAACAAGGACAACCTGATGCAGGAGCTGGAAAAGGTGGTCCGGGTTATGAAGAAGCTGGACGAATCCGCACCCCACGAGGTCATGCTGGTGCTGGATGCAGGCACCGGCCAGAACGCCCTGAGCCAGGCGCAGGTGTTCCAGCAGGCCGTCGGCGTCAGTGGCATTACGTTAACGAAACTGGACGGCACGGCCAAAGGCGGTATCGTGTTTGCCATCGCCCGTCAGTTGCAGTTGCCCATCCGGTTTATTGGTGTCGGCGAGCAGGTGGACGACCTGCGCAGTTTTGATGCCGAAACCTTTGTGGACGCCCTGTTTGACGAATAGCCCGGAATCCAGCCGCGCGGAAGCCGCCCATGATTGAGTTTCGCCAGGTCACCAAGCGTTACGACAGTGATCACACCGCTCTGCGACAGGTCAATTTTGGCCTGGAACGCGGCGAGCTGGCGTTCCTGACCGGCCATTCCGGCGCCGGCAAGAGTACCCTTCTGAAGCTGATCATGGTGATGGAGCGCCCCAGTGCCGGTGAAGTGGTGGTTGGGGGGCAGGTTCTGAACCGTTTGCCCCGACGCCAGATTCCCTACATTCGTCGTCACATTGGCGTGGTCTTCCAGAACCACCAACTGTTGTTTGATCGCACGGTGTTCGACAACGTCGCCATGCCACTGGAAGTCATGGGCGCCTCCCCCAGAGATACGGGTCGCCGCGTGCGCGCGGCCCTGGACAAGGTGGGTTTGCTGCAGAAGGAAAAAATGAACCCGATGCAGCTCTCTGGCGGGGAGCAGCAGCGCGTGGGTATTGCCCGGGCGGTGGTGAACAAACCCCCGGTGCTGCTGGCGGATGAGCCCACGGGTAACCTGGACCCGGCTCTGTCTGCGGACATCATGAATCTGTTCGGGCAGTTCAGCCAAGTGGGTGTGACCGTGTTGATCGCAACCCACGACATCGCCCTGATCAACGAGATGGGGCGTCGAACGCTGAAGCTGGATCATGGCCGTCTGGTGGCCGGCGGCACGCCAGTTCTCGGGGGAGGTGTCCATGGCCGCTGATCCCCGCAAGAAAGCACAGCCTACCCGCGGCGCCAACCAGGCTCGCGCGCCCTGGCGTGAGCAGGCAGAAAGTTATTTCATCCATCACCGCAAGGTCGCCAGGGACAGTGCCAACCGCCTTTTGCATACACCGGTGGCGAGTCTGATGACGTGGACGGTCATGGGGGTTGCCCTGGCGCTGCCAGTGGCATTGCTGTTGCTGCTGACCAGTCTTCAGGGAGTCAGCGCAGGCTGGGAGAGCAGCGCCCGGGTGACCGCCTATATCGAGTTGGATGTGCCTCTCGAACGAGCCCGAGTGCTGGGTAACGAGATTTCCGGAGACGGCCGGGTGGCAGGTGTTGAGCTGGTGGATCGCGACCAGGCGCTTGCGGAGTTCCGCGCTTCATCGGGCCTGGAAGATGCTCTGGACTATCTCGAGGATAATCCGCTGCCACATACCCTGCTGATTACCCCGGAAGAGGGCGCCCGGTCCACTGAGGGTGTTGAGGGGTTGGTGCGGTTTATCGAGGGCATGGAAGGCATAGAGCGGGTTCAGGTAGACCTGGGCTGGTTGCAGCGGCTGAACGCCATGACGGATCTTCTTGCCCGTGCTGTCTGGGCGTTGGCGATCCTGCTTGCGGCGGCGGTTGTGCTGGTGATCGGCAATACCGTACGGCTTTCAATCGAGAGCCGTCGGGACGAGATTCTGGTTGCGAAGCTGGTGGGCGGAACAGACAGCTTCGTTCGCAGGCCCTTTCTGTACACCGGCGCCTGGTTCGGGCTCGGTGGTGGGATTGTTGCCCTGATATTACTGCAATTGTCACTTTGGTGGCTCAGCGGGCCCATAGAGCGGCTGGCAGGCCTGTACAGGAGCGACTTTTCCCTGGATGGGCTGCACATTGATGGCGCCCTGGCGTTGATAATTGTTTCGATGCTGCTAGGCTGGCTAGGCGCTTGGGTGGCCGTGAAGCGTCATCTGGATGACATGGAGCCGGGTGATATTGCCGGAGGAGCATGATCCGAATAACGGGAAAACCGTATTGAAGAGACAGCTTCTATTGGCGTAAGTTGTTAGATAGTAAAGCCACGGTGAATTTCCCAGATAGTTGTTTTATAACGTTTTACTGGGAATTTCGGGAACTTTCAGGGTTCTTGGCGGTCTAAAGGGTAATTGATATATTTAGGGCCGTTGGGTTCGGAGGTTAGAGCATGGGTACGAGTTTACAACTGGTTGACAGATTGGTTCCGGGTCAGAATCTCGAGTCTTATATTCAGGCTGCGAGCCGCATCCCGGTGCTCACAGTTGACGAAGAGCGGGAGCTGGCTGAACGGCTCCATTACGAGGGCGATGTGGAAGCCGCCCGTCAGCTGGTTATGTCCCACCTGCGCTTCGTGATTCACATTGCCCGGAGCTATTCCGGCTATGGCCTCGCTCAGGCGGATTTGATCCAGGAAGGCAACGTTGGCCTGATGAAGGCGGTCAAGCGCTTCAATCCTGAGTACGGTGTGCGGCTGGTGTCTTTTGCGGTGCACTGGATCAAGGCAGAGATTCACGAGTTTATCCTGCGTAACTGGCGGATTGTTAAAGTGGCCACCACCAAGGCCCAGCGTAAGCTGTTCTTTAACCTTCGCAGCCAGAAGAAGAAGCTTGCGTGGCTCAGCCATGATGAGCTGAACGCTGTTGCCGAGGATCTGGGTGTCGAGCCCAGGGTTGTCCGCGAAATGGAAGGCCGGCTGGCGTCTCAGGATACCGCCTTTGACGGTCCTCAGGACGACGATGACGACAACGCCTATCAGGCGCCTGCGTACTATCTGGAAGACGCTCGCAGCAACCCGGCGACCCAGCTTGAGAACGCGGATTGGTCGGACGATTCCAATGGCCGGCTGATGCAGGCTCTGGGGCAATTGGATGAGCGCAGCCAGGATATTCTCCGGGAGCGCTGGTTGTCTGAAAGCAAGTCGACCCTGCACGAGCTGGCCGACAGGTACGGCGTCTCGGCCGAGCGTATACGGCAGCTAGAGAAGAATGCGATGAAGAAGATTCGCATGCAGATGTCAGAGGTGGCCTGAGTTATTGGCTAGCCACTGAGTACCTGAGTCGTAAAAAACGCCACCACCGGTTCCGGTTGGTGGCGTTTTTGTTTGTATAATCGGAAACTTTACCTTGGGGGCAGAAGCGATTGGGTGGGCCTTTCCAAAACACGCTGTGAATACGTCCATGTACGCTCGGCTCCGCCATCCATGGCTCCGCACGGTTTTGGAAAGGCCCACCCAATCCCTTCTCGAACCTTTGTGCAAAGGCCTGAAAAATGACTGATAAGCTCCCTAATATCGCATTTCTTGGCATCGGCCTGATGGGCGCGCCCATGACCCGTAACCTCCTGAACGCGGGCTTTCCGATGACCCTTTGGAACAGAACGGCCAGCAAGTGCGAGCCCTTTGCTTCTGAAGCAACCATTGCCAAATCCCCGGCGGAGGCGGTTGCCAATGCCGATGTGGTGATCACCATGCTGGAGAACAGCAATGTGGTGGAGCAGGTGCTGGTCGCCCAAGGCGCGATTGATGCCCTGAAGCCGGGCGCGCTGGTGATTGATATGAGCTCAATTCAACCTTCCGTGGCCCGGCGGCATGGCGAGTTGGTTGCAGAGCAGGGCGCTGGGTATGTGGATGCGCCGGTGTCCGGGGGGACTGTGGGCGCGGCTGAAGCCCGCCTGAGTATCATGGCGGGTGGCTCGGAAGCGGATGTGGATCGCGCCCGGCCGGTGTTCGAGGCGCTCGGCAAGTGCACGCGGATTGGTCCTGTTGGCGCGGGGCAACTGGCGAAGCTGGCCAATCAGGCTATTGTTGGTATCACCATTGGTGCTGTGTCCGAGGCGCTTTTGCTGGCGGCGAAAGGCGGTGCCGATCCTGCCGCTGTGCGGGAAGCGTTGCTGGGCGGGTTTGCCGGTAGCCGGATTCTGGAGCTCCATGGCCAGCGGATGATCGACCGGGAATTTGCACCCGGCGCGCCGGCTCGGATCCAGCTAAAGGACATGCGGATGATTCTGGATGAGGCCCGTGCGGAAGGGTTGACCCTGCCCCTGGCTCAACAGACGCACAATGAATACCTGTCGCTGGTGGCCAATGGCCACAGTGATGTCGACCACAGTGGCCTGTTGCTGGAGCTGGAGCATCTGAACGGTGCCCTGCTTGGCTCCCTTGGCCGCGGACCGAAGGAGTAAACACGCCATGCCCCGTTTTGCTGCCAATCTGTCCATGCTGTTCACGGAAGTGGACTTTCCCGAGCGCTTTGCCATGGCCCGGGCCGCGGGTTTTGAGGGCGTGGAATACCTGTTCCCCTATGCCTACCCCAAAGAGCGACTCGGCCAGATGCTGAGCGATAATCAGCTGACTCAGGTGCTGTTCAATCTGCCGCCCGGTAACTGGGACGCCGGTGAACGGGGCATCGCCTGCCTGCCGGACCGGGTTGAGGAGTTCCAGGCCGGCGTGGATCAGGCGATCGACTATGCCAAAGCCCTTGGCTGCCGGCAGCTGAACTGCCTTGCGGGGCTGAAGCCGGCGAACGTTTCCGATGACATTGCCTGGCAGACGTTGGTGAGTAATGTCGCCTGGGCAGCGGGCAGGCTGGCTGACGAGGGTATCACCCTGTGCCTGGAAGCCATTAACTCGCGCGTGGATATGCCAGGCTTCGTACTGGATACCTCCGGCAAGGTGCTCGCACTGATCGAGGAAATCGACGCGGACAACGTGCGCCTGCAGTACGACCTTTACCATATGCAAATCATGGAAGGGGATCTGGTGCGCTCCATGGAGTGTCTTTTGCCCTGGATCGGCCACATTCAGTTTGCGGACAACCCGGGGCGACATGAACCCGGCACGGGGGAGATTAACTTTTCGAATGTTTTTGCGGCCATCGATGCCATGGGATATGACGGCTGGGTAAGCGCGGAATACCGGCCTACCGGGGCAACCGGTGACAGTCTAGGCTGGTTTCCGGGGAAAGCCTGACCGTCGCCATTGGCGACACCCTCTTACAAGATCGTAACTGGCCGGGTTGCCAACTTCTTCGTACCCTTGTCGTTACTGTAATCCGCTATCGGGAGGAGAGCCGGTGAAAGCGCTGGTAATCGAAGACGATCAGGACGTTGCAAATTATCTTGTCAAAGGGCTGAAGGAATCCGACTTCGTGGTCGACCATGCAGCCGATGGCAAGGAAGGCATGATGATGGCGGCCAGCGAGGATTACGACATCATGATTGTAGATCGCATGCTGCCGGGAATGGACGGTCTGTCCATTATCAAAACCGTGCGTGCGACCGGAAACCAGGTGCCGGTTCTGATTCTCAGCGCCCTGGGTGATGTGGACGACCGCGTGGAAGGTTTGCGTGGCGGCGGCGATGACTACCTCACCAAGCCGTTTTCATTCACCGAATTGTTGGCCCGTATCGAATCCCTGGTGCGCAGAAATCGGCAGTCGGCGGAAACCGAGACCGTACTGCGGGTCGCCGATCTCGAAATGGATCTGCTTGCACGCACGGTAAAGCGGGCCGGCCAGAATATTGATGTCCAGCCGCGGGAGTTCCGTCTGCTGGAGTACCTGATGCGTAATGCCGGCCAGGTGGTCACCCGGACCATGTTGCTGGAGAAAGTCTGGGATTACCATTTCGATCCCCAGACCAACGTCATCGACGTACACATCAGCCGGCTGCGAGCCAAGATCGATAAGGAATTCGATACACCCTTACTGCAGACCATCCGGGGTGCAGGGTACATGTTACGTGAAACTGCTTAGCCAGCTCAGGACCTCGTCCTTCCAGCTAGCCCTGCTGTACATGGTGGTGTTTGCCACCTCGGTATTTCTGTTACTGGCCTTTATCTACTGGCGTACGGCGGGCTTCATGACCGCCCAGACCGACGAAACCATTGAAGCGGAAATCGCCGGTCTGGCGGAGCAGTATCGTGGCCGAGGCGTGAATGGCCTCATCACCATCATCCGTGAGCGTGTTGCCCGCGACCCCAACGCCAAATCTATCTATCTGCTGACCACCGACGACTTCCTGAAGCTGGCCGGCAATATAGAGACCTGGCCGGAAGGCAGCCGGTCAGAGAGCGGCTGGATCAACTTCACCCTGAACGAATCCGTCGGCTGGACCGGGGTTGAACGCCTCGCCCGTGCCCGGATCTTTGAGGTTCAGGGTGGTTTGCGCCTGCTGGTCGGACGGGATGTCGACGAACTCACCAACCTCAAGCGGGTGATTGAAACCGCCATCAACTGGGGCATGGGAATCACCCTTGCCCTTGCACTGCTTGGTGGTTTCCTGATGAGCCGCAGTACGACCCGGCGTATCGAGGTTATCAACAACACATCACGTCGGATCATGAACGGCCACCTTTCCCTGCGGATACCAACCCGTGGCACCGACGATGATTTCGACCAGCTGGCGGAAAACCTCAATCAGATGCTGGACCGGATTGTGTACCTGATGGAAGGCATCCGGCACGTTTCCGACAGTATCGCCCACGATTTGCGCACGCCCCTGACCCGACTCCGCAACCAGCTTGAAAACACGCTGATGTCGGTGGATAACGACGAGGCGAGGGAGCAGGCCGGCCGCGCCGTGGCGGAGGCCGATCAGCTGCTGGCCACCTTCAACGCATTGTTGCGCATCGCCCGCCTGGAAACCCGTGGTAATACCGCCGACATGAAACCTGTGCCGCTGGATGAGTTGGTCACCGATGCCTGTGAGCTCTATGAGGCCTTGGCTGAGGATAAGGACCAGTCGTTCGAGCAGGGCCTGGAAAGCGGAGTGATGATCGAGGGCGACCGCGACCTTCTGTTCCAGATGGTCAGCAACCTGATTGATAACGCTATCAAATATACGCCGGAGCATGGCGTTATAGGCGTATCTGTTCGGCGCGAGGGTGCCGATGCGGTGTTTGAAGTCCGGGACAGTGGAATCGGTATTCCCGATGCCGAGAAAGACCAGGTCTTCCAGCGGTTTTACCGGGTAGGCAAGAGCCGTTCTTTACCGGGTAATGGTCTGGGCCTGAGCCTTGTGAGCGCTGTTGCAGAGATTCACCAGGGCCAGA
Source organism: Marinobacter manganoxydans MnI7-9 (assembly GCF_000235625.1). Taxonomy (GTDB): domain Bacteria; phylum Pseudomonadota; class Gammaproteobacteria; order Pseudomonadales; family Oleiphilaceae; genus Marinobacter; species Marinobacter manganoxydans. The sequence goes on from NZ_AGTR01000081.1 coordinate 27,359, forward strand.
TTGTCCTCAGTGATACCCATCCCGGGGAAGAACCGCCGGGGCTTACCGTGGCGGTGAAGATTCCCGCCTACACCGAAGCCCGCAAACGCATTCGCGCGGCCCAGGCGGAACAGCCGGCAGATTCAGCGGCCGGGGAAACCCGGGCCGCCTCTCAATCAACCGGCGTAAATACTCACTGACTGGCGCGAAACCGGTTGATCCTCGACAGCACCGGGGCAACCAATGCATCTCTGCGCGACTCGATTTCGTGAGTAATCCTTTCAACCTGGGAGCGGCGACGGTTCACGCGTACCTGAATGCTGTCCCATTCACCTTCCAGGTGCTTCTGCTCTACCGCCAGAAAAGCCGCAATGTTGTGGCGGTTGATCTTGCCGGTAATCCCGTACTGGTCCAGCCGGTAGCCTATGGCATCCACGCCATTAAGCGCCAAGTTCAGCAGGGTCTGAGTGTTCATATTGGTATCTCCGTGAATGGAAGCGGTAAAAATCTGTATGACGCTAACGCTATGCTCAGGACCTAGAGTGTGCAACCTAATTCCGACTTCGCGGGTCTTCATATTCCCTGACCAAAAGGTAATTCCTCGGCCACTCCGGTGTAATCCAGGCTGTGCATAATGGAAACTGTAGCTTTGGAAGCCTGCACGATTTGTTGCTTGCTTCTCCCTCCAGCACAGCGCTAGCCTTACCCCGTTTTTACGGGGTTTTTTTATGCCCTTCCCATTTCTGATTCCCATCTGGCAGAGGACGTTGCAAAACCAATGACCCAGGTTCCCGGTAATGGCGGCCCCCGCCCGCGATACATCACGCCGGAAGGCGAGCGGGCCTTGCGTGATGAATTGCAGTATCTCTGGAAGGTAAAGCGCCCGAAAGTCACCCAGGCCGTGCGTGAAGCCGCCGCCCTTGGCGATCGGTCCGAGAATGCCGAGTACATCTACGGCAAGAAGCAGTTACGGGAAATCGACCGGCGGGTGCGTTTCCTCAGCAAACGCCTGGAAGAGCTTACCGTGGTTGACCGTTTGCCGGATGACCGGGACAAGGTGTTTTTTGGCGCCTGGGTGACGGTGGAAGACGAGGACGGTGATGAGCAGACCTATCGGCTGGTCGGCGCGGACGAGTTTGATCTGAACAAAGGCTACCTCAGCATCAACTCACCGCTCGCCCGGGCCCTGATCGGCAAACGCCTTGACGACGAAGTGAGCGTTCGCACGCCGGAAGGTTGGAAGTCGGTCTTTGTCGTAGGAATTCGCTACGAGGCGCCATCCGACGACAAGTGAATGATGTCACAAAATTGGCGAGTGCCCGGGCAGGTTGTGTGATTTGTCGATAAACTGATCAAAATTTGTCACAACTGGTCGCAGACAGGATCGTCTGCCGGGGTAAATGCCATGGGTATGCGTGGAGAAGCGGGGAACGTTCAGAGCAGGGTAATCACGGTGCTTGTCTTGGCTGCGGCATTTTCTGCCGGTGCGGCCTTTGCGCAGAGCGATGCGCAGGACAGTGCTTTCCAGTACGAAGAACGCTCAACCATCCACACCATCCAGCTGAATTCCATGGAGGAAGAGACGCTGGCCAATACCGTTATCGAGGGTGGCCTTGCGGCACCGGCTGCGGGTGTACCGCTCAAACCCCGGGTTGAAGACGACTTCTACCTGGATCCCCTCGGGCTTCGACCCGGAGATAACCGCACGGACCTCGGCCGATCACAGATTCCGGTGGAGTTCCGGTTCAGCAATCCGAAATCCATTCCCGGGCAGACCCACAGCAACAACTACGTGATCCGCCCACCCGAGAACCGCACTTACGATGCGCTTAACATCAATATGAATGAGCGTTGAGACAGGCTATCAGGCTGCGGCGCAGCCGTTGTCTCCGGCGGGCGTTTTACCAAGTACATCTTCATAGAAAAATGCCAGGGCCTGACTGGCCTGATTGAAACGCGCCCGGGATACCCGCATGCGATCGTTCAGGTATTCCAGAAACAGCCGGCGGTCTTCATTGGCCAGCGCATCCGGATCTTTCATGTCGCTAAACAGCACGAACCGTGTGATCCAGTGCAGGTAGGTTTGCTCAGAGCGTTGATTGAGCTTTTGTTCGTGGATGGCGTCCTTGACCCGTGCCACCAAGCCTGGCTGGGACTGTTCCAGCGCTTCCGTGATGTCCATAAATAACTCTTCCTGGTGAATTGGTATTGTTATTTTGCGCGCATCTTATGACAGCTCATTTACGAGCGCAAAGCTTTATTCAGGAAGATTGACTCTGGTCATTTTTCGACCAGAGTCTGGGCTGGAACACCAGTTATTTCAGGGCTTCAAGCTTGTCTATGTACTTCTGCATGGCCTCATCGCTGGACATGCCCTTAGCCTTTTCCCAGGCATCAAACTTGGCGCGGCCGACAAAATCCATCATGCCCGGGCGCTTGCCGGACACATCTCCCTCGGTGGCCTGCTTATAGAGCGCATAGAACTCCAGTTTCATCTCGTTGGACGGTTTGAAGTCGCCCTCGGCAGTCTGGATGTAATTCACGGCTTCGTCGAAGCGGGTTTTCAGGTCACTCATGTTGATCTCCTTATGGTTTCGTGTTGATCCTGCTCGTTGGGCGAGTATAGCCACAGCCAACAATGCCGTCATTGACTGAATTTTCGTATGAGTGATGACAGATTGGAGATCCCGCGTATTCTGGCAAAAGCTTGCCCGGCCGCACATTCGCGAACAAAGTTGGCCAGTTTTTGCTTGAGCCTGGCAAGTGATCTGTGTAGAGTTTTGATCGTTGCGCGCCAGGAGGGTGCGTACAAGGGATTGAACAATTGCAAATGATTTGCACAGGGAGCAAGCGCATGTCTTCAAAAGACGGTTCCGTCGCGCCTAAAGAGCGCATCAATATCAAGTACGTCCCCGCCACCGGAGATCAGCAGGCAGAAACCGAGTTGCCGCTGAAGATGTTCGTGGTTGGTGATTTCAAGGGACACGCCGAAGAAACCCCCATCGAAGATCGCAAGGCCATTTCCGTCGACAAGAACAACTTCCGTTCGGTCATGAAGGAAGCCGGCCTGACCCTTTCCACCACCGTGACCAACAAGCTGGATGAGGAAGCCGACGAACTGCCGGTAAACCTGGAATTCCAGACCCTTGATGACTTCTCTCCCGACAGCGTTGCCCGTCAGGTTCCGGAGCTGAACAAGCTGATTGAACTGCGGGAAGCCCTGGTGGCCCTGAAAGGCCCATTGGGTAACGTACCGTCGTTCCGTTCCAAGCTTCAGGAACTGCTGGACAACGACGACGCCCGGGACAAGCTGCTGGCCGAACTGGAACTGGCCACAGACAGCAACGAGTAAGGGAACACCCGCTCATAATTTCCGACTGAATTCAAAACGTACTAAAAGGATGTGGTATGTCTGATACTGCTGTGCAGCAATCTGCTGCCTCCGAATCCGTCACTGAAGGCTCTCTCCTCGACCAGGTCATGGCCAACAGCCGCATGGCGCCGGCGGATGAGGGTTACGATGTTGCTCGCAAGGGCGTGGCAACGTTTATTGCCAACCTGCTGAAAAGCGACGAAAAAGGCCAGCCGGTCAACAAGGCCCTGGTGGACCAGATGGTGGTGGAGCTGGATCGAAAGATCAGCGCCCAGATGGATGAAATCCTGCACGCGCCCAAGCTGCAGGAGCTGGAATCTTCATGGCGCGGCCTGAAACTCATGGTGGACCGCACCGATTTCCGTGAGAACATCAAGGTGGATATCCTCCACGCCACCAAGACCGAGCTGCTGGAAGACTTCGAGTTCGCGCCGGACGTTACCCAGACCGGGTTCTACAAGCACATCTATTCCACGGAATATGGCCAGTTCGGTGGTGAACCGGTCGGCGCGGTTGTTGGCAACTACGCCTTTACCCCGTCCACACCCGACATGAAGTTGCTGCAGTACGTATCGTCGGTCGGAGCGATGGCCCATGCTCCGTTTCTGTCCTCAGTGGCACCGTCGTTCTTTGGCGTCGACAGCTACCAGGAACTACCCGCCATCAAGGAACTGAAGGCCGTTTTCGAAGGCCCGAAATACGCTAAATGGCGCTCCCTGCGTGAATCCGAAGACGCCCGCTATCTGGGCCTCACTTCACCGCGCTTCCTGCTGCGGGTACCTTACGATCCCACCGAAAACCCGGTGCGCAGCTTCAACTACAAGGAAGACGTATCGGCGGACCACGAGCATTACCTGTGGGGCAACACAGCCTACCTGCTGGCCACCCGCCTTACCGAAAGCTTCGCCAAGTACCGCTGGTGCCCGAACATCATCGGTCCCCAAAGCGGTGGCGCAGTCGAGGACCTGCCGGTGCACCTGTTCGAATCCTTCGGTCAACTGGAAGCCAAGATCCCGACCGAAGTGCTGATTACCGATCGTCGCGAATACGAAATGGCCGACGAAGGCTTCATTGCCCTGACCATGCGCAAGGGCAGCGATAACGCGGCCTTCTTCTCCGCCAACTCGGTGCAGAAACCCAAGCAGTTCCCCAACACCAAGGAAGGCAAGGAAGCGGAAACCAACTACAAGCTGGGTACCCAGCTGCCTTACATGATGATCGTTAACCGCCTGGCCCACTACATCAAGGTCCTGCAGCGGGAACAGATCGGCTCATGGAAAGAGCGCCAGGACCTGGAGCGGGAGCTGAACACCTGGATTCGCCAGTACGTGGCCGACCAGGAAAACCCCCCCGCCGAAGTCCGCAGCCGTCGCCCCCTGCGCGCGGCACAGGTCACCGTTTCTGACGTGGAAGGCGATCCGGGCTGGTACCAGGTGTCCCTGGCGGTTCGGCCCCACTTCAAGTACATGGGTGCCAACTTCGAACTGTCACTGGTTGGCCGGCTGGACAAGGATTAATCCGTGTTCCAGCACCCGGCCAGCGACGGATCGCAGGCCGGCAGCGGCAGCCTGTTCGAGAGACTGGAGCAGGCTGCCGAACCGGCCGGCCAGAGTATGGGAGAAGTCACCCACGTTGTTGAATCCATCAAGCGCCATCTGGTTCGGCTGCTGAACGCCCACCCGGGCAACAGCGCCAGCGTGCCGGATCTGGGCCTGCTGGACTTCAACGACGCCACGCTCGGCACCCACGATCTGAGCGTCCAGATCCGTGGCGCGATCCGGCAGTGCATCGAGAAGTTCGAACCCAGGGTGAAGCGGGTGGATGTGGTTAATCTGCCCCAGGGACCCGATCCGCTGCAGTTGCGGTTTCAGGTGACCGTGTACCTGAATGTCGGCGCAAATGACGACAAAACGACCATAGATTTAGTATTGGATGACAAACGTTACTACCAGGTGGTGTAACGAAACGGATAAGCAAACACCAAGGATAGCGAGAGACGGTGGGGATGCTTTTCTGCAGGGAAAAAATGTCTGAGCGCAGCGAGTTGTTTTTTCCCGGAAGAAAAGTGTACCGACCGTCTCATACTCCCAAGGATGCGGTAGTTGTATGAAGTTAAATCGGTTCTACAGGGACGAGTTGAGTTTTCTCAGGCTTCAGGGCCGGGAATTCGCGGATGCCCATCCGCAGTTGACACGGTTTCTGTCCGAGCAGAGCACCGATCCAGATGTTGAACGGCTGCTGGAAGGTTTTGCTTTCCTGACCGGAAAGCTCCGGGAAAAGGTCGAGGACGAGTTCCCGGAGATTACCCACTCGCTGCTGAACATGTTGTGGCCGAATTATCTGCGGCCGGTACCCAGTTGCACGATCATGCGCTTTGATCCGCAGTTGCATGCAATCAGTGAACGCCAGAGGGTAGAGCGTCATACCGAGATCAAGAGCCGTCCCCTGGGCGATGCGAATCGCCAGACCCAGTGTCGGTTCCGCACATGCCGGGCGGTGGATGTATTTCCTGTGAGCGTTGCCGCGGCCCATGCAGAGCACTCACGGGAAGTGTCCTCAGTGACCGTGGACCTGGCACTGCACACCGATCAGCCCCTGTCGTCACTGGGCATGGACAGCCTGCGCTTTTATCTGGGCGGCGAGAGTCATATCGCCGAAACCCTTTTTCTCTGGTTGAACCACTATCTGGAACGCATCGATCTGGTGGTGGGTGACGCTGTTTACCGACTGCCTGCCTCGCTTTTGCGGCCGGTCGGTTTTGGCAACGAAGAGGCCCTGTTGCCGTATCCCAAGAACGCCTACCCCGGTTACCGCATTCTGCAGGAGTATCTCAGTTTCCCGGAGGCCTTCCGTTTTGTGGATATTCTCGGACTCGGGCGTCGGCTGCCAGCGCTGCAGGCCGACGAAATAAGCCTGCGTTTCCATTTCAGTCGGATATTGCCACCGGATGCAAAAGTGCGGGAGGACAATTTCCAGCTCTATTGTGCCCCGGCGGTGAACCTGTTTACCCACGAAGGTGAGCCGGTGGACCTGAACGGCCGCCAGACCGAATACCGGATTTCGCCTTCCAGCCGCTCGCCGGATCACTACGAGGTGTTCAGCATTGAGCAGGTGGAAGGCTGGCTGGAGGGACGGTCCGGGCGCGGTGAGCCCCGCATCTACATGCCCTTTGAGAGTTTCCAGCATGAGGTGGAACGGGATCGAGGACGGACCGCCCTGTACTATCGAGTCCGGGCCCGGGACAGCGTGCGCGGGGACGGCTTTGATCATTATATGTCGTTTGTCCGGGGCGACGAGTCGGAGTGCCTGAGTCGGCAGGAAGCGGTTTCCCTGACCCTCACCTGCACCAACCGCCACTTGCCCAGCCAGCTGGCGGTAGGCGAAATCTGCATGGCGACCGAGAGCACGCCGGCGTTTGCCACCTTCAGCAACATTACCCGGCCCACCGCGACCCTGCGGCCAACCCTGGATGGCAGCCTGTTGTGGACGCTGATCTCGAATCTGTCACTCAATTACCTGTCCATGCTGGACGTGGATGCCCTGCGCACGGTGCTGCGGGTCTATGATTTCCGGGCCCTGGTGGACCGTCAGGCGGAGCGGGTGTCCCAGAAGCGTCTGGCCGGTATTACCGGTATCGAGACATCCCCGGTTGACCGGATGGTCAAGGGCCTGCCGGTGCGCGGGATCCGCTCGGTACTGAAACTGGACCAGCAGGCCTTTGCATCGGAAGGTGATCTTTACCTGTTCGGCACGGTTCTCAGCCAGTTCTTTGCTCTTTACGCCAGTATCAACGCATTTCACCAACTGGAAGTGGTGAACACCGATAATCAGGAACGGTACACATGGACGTTACAGCAAGGTCAGCAGCCGCTGATGTAGCCGAGCTGCAACCCGTTCTGGGCAATGCGCGGCGATACAGTTTTTTCCAGCTGGTGGACCTGATTCACCGGCATCACGGGGATGATCTGGAGCGAAACAGCGACGACCAACCCCGCCAGGAACGGATCCGGTTTTCTGCTTCCGCAGGGTTGGGGTTTCCCGGCAGCGATGTGGTTTCGGCGCTGTCGCCGGAGCACGAGCATGCCCCGTATCAGATGGAAGTCAGCTTTCTGGGGTTGCACGGCTCCCAGTCGCCATTGCCGGGCTATTACCTTGAAGACCTGGCCTGGGAAGCGGGGCAGAATCTGGGCATCCGGCGGCATTTTCTTGATTTTTTCAATCATCGCCTGGTCACGCTGTTCCACCGGGCATGGCGCAAGTATCGCTACTACGTTCGGTTTCAACCCGGTGCCTCGGACGGCTTTTCAGAGCTGATCTTTGCCCTGATAGGTCTGGGCGACAGCCGGTTGCGGGAGGCGACACCGGTGAACTGGTCCAAGATGCTGGCCTATTCCGGCCTGATGGCCGGTCGTAGCCGGTCGCCTGAGGTGGTGAGCGGCATCGTTGCCCATTGCTTCGATCTGGATGATGTCAGTATTGAACAGTGGGTCCTGCGCAAGGTGGCCATCGCCGATGATCAGCAGACCCGACTAGGCCAGGCTAACGCCTGTCTGGGCAGCGACACACTGGTGGGATCGGCCATTCGGGATCGCAGTGGTAAATTCGTGCTCCGGTTGCGAAATCTCAGCCGACAGCGCTTTGCGGATTTCCTGCCTAATGGCCAGGACCACCAACGCCTGGTCAAGCTCGTTGAGTTCACCACACGGGAGCAGCTGGCGTACGACCTGGAGCTTCAAATGCGTCCGAAAGACATCCGTCCCATGGAGCTGGGAGAAGATGTGCGGCTGGGCTGGAATTCCTTCGTGACCCCGGAAAAGGCCAGGCGCCGACCGGCGGTCCGGATCCAGATTCGCCGGTGAATCCGGCAGGGAAGATATTCATGGATGAACAACAGGCTGTGGGACTCAAACTGACAGTCACCAATCCGACTGTTGCTGGCGGCGGGGCAACCATCGACCACTGCTTCAGTGTTCGTGGCGGCTCTATCGGTACAGCAGCCAGTGATACCTGGCGGTTATCGTCCCACCGAACGGGTGCGGTTCCCGGCCACGCGGAGATCCGTTTTCTGGACGGCGGCTTCTGCCTGATTGATCGCAGTGGCCGGACCTACATCAATAGCGCAAGTCAGCCGGTGGGTCGGGGCCGTCGGGCACGACTGAATCATGGCGATACCATCAGTATTGGTCGCTATCAACTTCGTGCGGAGTTGGCCGAGGTTGTAAGTGAACCGCTGCTTGAGAGAGGTGAGGCAGATCAGGCCCGGCAACTGATTGATGTCGATGAAGGGCCGCTGATGCGGGCCGAGTACTTAACCAGCCAGACTGAGAACCCGGAGCCGCTGCAGAATTTTGGCGCGATAGCCGGGGAGGCAGTCAGTGATGACCCATTGGCACCCTGGAACCTACAGCCGGACCAACAGAAGTCGGATGCTGACGCGCTGATGGTCAGCGAGACCTCCTGGCGCGCCGCCGAAAGGCAGGTTTCGGATGAGTACCGTGAAAACCGCGACGTAGCGATGGGCCTGCCAGTTCGCAAAGGAGAGAAAGACAGGATGTCTGAGATTTCAGAGAGCACTGATCGCAGGGAGGCTTCCGATCAGAGCAGCAAGCACATCAGTGGTGCCCCCCTGTTGCGGGGTATGGAAGTCGGGCTGGACTTTGCCGACAGCGACGAGATGCGTCTGTTCCTGGAGGAAGTAGGGCAAACACTGAAGTCGACCGTGGAAGGCCTGTTGGCCCTGCATCAGGGAGAAGACAGCAGGCATCAGGCGCTGCGAACCCGCCTGCAACCCATCGAGGATAATCCACTGCGGTTGGGTGAGGGTTATGAGGATACGGTGCAGACCCTGTTCGCCAGCCATCGTAGCCCGGTTCACCTGTCGGCGCCGGCGGCGGTGCGGGAGAGTCTGCAGAGCCTGAATCATCACCAGCAGGCAACCCGTGAGGCCATCAGCGAGGCATTGGAGGCCATCCTGCATGCCTTTTCGCCCGAGGCCTTGCTGCGTCGTTTCCATGGTTACCGCCGGGGACTGCGCCAGAACGAGGACGAGGGACGCTGGGCATGGGATATGTACCAGCATTATTACCGAGAGTTGAAATCCAGTCGTCAGCAGGGATTCGAGCGTCTGTTCCAGGAAGTGTTCGAACAGGCTTACGACCAGAACCTGCGCCAACTACAGAGGGAGAACCCGTTGTGAAGACCTGCAAATGGAGTTTGCTGGCCATCGTATTCGTGCTTGCCGGATGCAGCACACCCTATAACGCGGTCACCAAAACCGCAAAAGTGCTTTGGGACCCGGATATCCCGGTGGGATACCCGGAGGATCTGCCCAGCCGGGTCGGTCTGACCATGGTGGCCGAACCGGATGTAAACCCGAATGAATCCCTGGCACCCACGCCCGTTGCGTTTCAGATCATCGAGATGCGCGACAGCTCACTACTGATGGCCGGGGATTTCGACCAGCTACTGAGTGACCTCGAGTCGTCACTGGGCCAGAACTATGTGGACCACAGCGATTACTCCCTGGTGCCGGGCCAGTTCAAGTTCATCGAACCCTTTGAGATTGGCGAGGACACCCGATTTATCGGCGTGATCGCCTTTTACGCCTATCCCAACCTGTCCCAGTGGAAGAAAGTGGTGAAGGTGGATCCAATCGGTGGCCGCTACAACCTGCTGGTGAACCTGCGGGAGCGGGAAGTTCAACTCAAGCATTCGGATGACACCTGATGGCGGTAACCAATCGAGTCGTCTGGAGTGATGGCCTGTTCATCAAGCCCCAACACTTCCAGCAACAGCAGCGATATCTGGAACACCAGATCAATGAACGGGCGCTCGCGATCTCCGATTATCTGTATGGCTTCAGCGACCTGGAACTGAACGCAGAGTACCTGAGTTTCGGCCGGGTTGGCCTGGTTCGGGCATCCGGCCTGTTCCCGGATGGCACCCGCTTCAGTCTGCCCCAGGACGATGTGATGCCGGAGCCGATGGAAATCACCGATGCCTCCGTGGCCAATCAGATCGTGTACCTGGCCCTGCCACTGGGCAGTGACAGCCTCGCCGAAGTGGAATGGCCGGACGCCCCGGTGGCGGGCCGGTTCCGTGCCGACTCCCTGGAAATCCGGGATCTGCATTCGGTCGACGGTGATGCCCACACCATCAATGTGGGCCGGGTTGCACCCCGCCTGATGCTGGAGCGAGACGATCGCAGTGCCTATGCGGCCCTGGCCATCGGCCGGATTCTTGAGAAGCGCCCGGACGGCAGCCTGGTGATGGACCCGAACTTCATCCCGACCATGCTGAGTGTGCGAGCGGCACCGAGGCTGCAGCGATTTGTCGGGGAAATGGCGGGCCTGATGCGGGAGCGGGCACGCACTATCGCCGAGCGTGTCGGTGCGCCCGGGCAGGGGGGCGTTGCGGATGTGGCGGATTTCATGTTGCTGCAGATGCTGAACCGGGCCCATCCCAGGTTCATGCACCTGGCCCGCCTGCGCCAGTTGCATCCTGAACGGCTGTTCGAAGCCCTGCTGGAACTGTGTGGCGAGCTGGTGACCTTCACCGATGAAGGGCGCCTGCCGAGGGAGTACCCGGCCTATGACCACGATCTGCCGGAGGATTGTTTTACCCCGCTCATGCAGGTTCTGCGGCAGTCCCTGAGCACGGTGCTGGAACCAAGAGCCCTGGCTATCCAGCTTCAGCAGCGCCAGTACGGCCTGACCGTGGCCCCGGTTCAGGATGCCCAGTTGGTCCGGGATGCGGAATTCATTCTTGCGGTCAAAGCCGACATGCCGCTGGACGATCTGCGCAAGAAGTTCACCCAGCAGTGCAAGGTGGCCTCGGTGGAGAAAATACGGGATCTCATCAGCCTGCAGCTGCCGGGAATTCCGCTCGCTGCGTTACCGGTTGCACCCCGGCAGTTGCCGTACCACGCCGGCTTCGTGTACTTCCGCCTGGACGACCAGAGCCAGGCCTGGCAAATGCTCGACAACGCCAGCGGCTTCGCATTCCACGTGGCCGGCAGTTTCCCGGGCATGGAAATGCAGTTCTGGGCAATCAGGAGCTAAATCATGGCAGATGCACAGGTAATGGACTTACCCAACGGCAGCAGGAATTCCGGCAGCAGTGCGTTCAGTGATCTGATCTTTGCCGACAGCCGGGGAGCCGCTGAGGGCAACAGGGAAGGCCAGGTCGACGAGCAGTTCCAGCTCAGAGGGTTGGAACATAACCGCCTGATTGACGCCGCCACACCATTGCTTGGCCTGGTGATCAGGATACGCAGGCTGGCGGATTATCGCGCGGTGGAACCCCTCTACCAGCAGGTGGTGGATGAGATTGCTGCCATCGACCGGGAACTGGTGGAGCAGGGTTACGACCGGCCGGTTGTTGTCGCCTATCGGTACGTCCTCTGCGCCTTCATCGATGAGGCCGTGCTGGGGACCGACTGGGGCGCCCATAGCGTCTGGTCTCAGCACTCCCTGCTGTCCCGCTTCCACAACGAGACCTGGGGTGGGGAAAAGGTTTTTGCCATTCTTGCCCGGATGGAGCAGGAACCGGCCCGTTATCGCGACATGCTGTCGTTTATCTACCTGTGCCTCTCCCTGGGTTTCGAAGGGCGGTACAAGGTGATGGAAAACGGCCGGGATGAATACGACCGGATTGTTCGTGGCCTGCACGAGCAACTGAAAGCGTTGCAGGAGGAACAGGACCCGGCGCCTCTTGCGGATGCCCGGGCGAACGTAACGCCAACCCGGAACCGGTTGCGCAGCGGCATGCCCGTCTGGGGCATTGCAGGTCTGTTTGTGGCGGCCATGGCCGGCATCTACTCCCTGTATAACATGGCACTGAACGAGCGCATCACGGACGTATTGCGCGTACTCGACCAACTACCGAAATAAGGACATCAACGTGATTCGGGTAGAACTGCCGGCGCTGATCGGGCGCCTCAACGACATGTCACGCCAGGCGCTGGAAGCCTCCGCCGCCCTGTGCATCAGCCGCCAGGGCGCGGAAATCACTCCGGCCCATTTGCTGTTCAAGCTGCTGGAAACACCGTTTTCCGACGTGCGCCAGATTCTGGAGCACACCGGCATTGATCATCAGCAACTGCAACCGCTGGTGGGCGACAGCCTGAACGGAGAGGTGCAAAGCGCTGAGCCCTATCCATCGTTCTCGCCGCTGTTGGTGGAACTGATGCAGGATGCCTGGCTGCTGGCTTCCACCGAACTGGGGCACACCGAACTGCGCTCGGGCGCGGTTTTCCTGGCCCTGCTGATGAATGCCGACCGATACCTTATGCCCCGGGTGGCACAGGCACTGGCGGACATCAACCGTGAGCAGCTGCGCAAGCAATTTGACCGGTTCACCGAGGGCTCCGCGGAGCGGCTGGAACCGAGCGAGCAGGAACCCGGGCAACCGGTGGCAAGCGCGGATCTGGACCCGCTCAAACGCTACGCTACCGACTTCACCGGACTGGCCCGGGAAGAAAAACTGGATCCGGTGGTGTGCCGTGACGCCGAGATCGACCAGATGATCGACATCCTCTGCCGCCGCCGCAAGAACAACCCTATTGTGGTGGGCGATGCCGGTGTGGGCAAAAGCGCCGTGGTGGAGGGCCTGGCTCTGCGCATCGTCAACGGCGATGTGCCTGACCGCTTGAGAAACGTTGAGCTCTGGACCCTGGACATGGGCGCCCTGCAGGCCGGCGCCTCGGTGAAGGGCGAGTTCGAGAAACGCCTCAAAGGCGTGATTGAAGCGGTCAAAGGCTCCGCTACCCCCATCATCCTGTTCATTGACGAAGCCCATACCCTGATTGGCGCCGGCAACAGCGAAGGCGGCTCCGATGCGGCCAACCTGCTCAAACCGGCCCTGGCCCGGGGCGAGCTGCGCACCATCGCCGCGACCACCTGGCGCGAGTACAAGAAATACTTCGAAAAAGACCCGGCCCTGAGCCGCCGTTTCCAGCCCGTGGCATTGGATGAACCCACACCCGGAGAAGCCGTCCACATCCTCCGTGGCCTGCGCACCGTCTATGAAAAAGCCCATCAGGTCCTGATCGCCGACAGCGCCCTGAAAGCCGCTGCCGAGATGTCTGCCCGTTACCTTGCCGGCCGTCAGCTACCGGACAAAGCCATCGACGTACTGGACACCGCCTGCGCACGGGTCAGCCTGAATCTGAGCATGCCGCCCAGACGCCTGAGCCACGTCCGCAGCGAGCTGCATCAGCTGGCCATGGAACAGAACCTGCTGAGCCGGGAACACACCCTGGGCCAGACCGTGGATGCCGACCGGGAAAGGGAACTTGAACAGCGCATTGCCGGGATCACTGCTGAATCCGCAGCCCTGGAACAACGCTGGAACGACCAGCGCGAGCTGGTGGCACGACTGGTGGAGATTCGTGAACAGTTGCTCACCGGCGAATCCCAGGCCGAAGCGGATACCTCTGAATTGACCGATGGGGATACAGAAGAACGCCCGGACCTGAAAAGCGAAGCCGCCGCCATCGAGCAGGAACTGACTGAACTCCATGCCGACGAGCCGCTGGTACACGCCCGCGTTGATGCCAGGCAGGTGGCCGAAGTCATCGCCGACTGGACCGGCATTCCGGTCAATCGCATGACCACCGACGAACTGGAAAAAATCACCCACTTGCCGGCGTATCTGCAGGAGCACATCAAAGGCCAGGACACCGCCATCGACTGCCTGCACCAACACCTGCTCACCGCCCGCGCCGACCTGCGCCGGCCTGGCCGCCCCATGGGCGCCTTCCTGCTGGTGGGGCCCAGCGGCGTCGGCAAAACCGAAACCGTGGTACAGCTCGCCGAACTGCTCTACGGCGGCCGCCAGTTCCTCACCACCATCAACATGTCCGAATACCAGGAAAAACACACCGTCTCGCGCCTGATCGGTTCACCTCCGGGGTACGTTGGCTTCGGCGAAGGCGGCATCCTCACCGAAGCCATCCGTCAGAAACCTTACTCCGTGGTTTTGCTCGACGAAGTCGAAAAAGCCCATCCGGAAGTCCTCAACCTGTTCTACCAGGCGTTCGACAAAGGCGAACTGGCTGACGGCGAAGGCCGACTCATCGACTGCAAAAATGTCGTCTTCTTCCTCACCTCCAACCTCGGCTACCAGACCATCGTCAACCACGCCGAGTCCCCGGCCAGCCTGGACGAAGCCCTCTACCCGGAACTGGCCAGCTTCTTCAAACCGGCCTTGCTGGCAAGAATGGAAGTGGTGCCCTACCTGCCTCTGGGCGAGGAAACCCTCAACCGCATCGTTGGCGACAAACTCCAGCGCCTGGCGGACCAGATCAAGGCCCGTTATCACACCGAAGTGGAACTTCAGGACGGCCTGATCGATGCCATCCGTAGCCGTGCGACAAGAAGCGAAAACGGCGCAAGGATGCTTGAGTCGATCATAGAGGGTGAGCTTTTGCCGCCGGTTTCATTGGCGTTGCTGGAGAAACTGGCGGCGAGGGAGTCGGTTACGAAGGTCATGTTGGGTGTTGAAGATGCCAGATTTACGGGAATGGTGGTTTAGGGACACTCCAAATCCGCACGGTGTGCGGTTGGCGAACACAAAAGCATAAAAATCTTAGGGAAGAGAACCATGGGACGGATGCAGATGGAACTGCACACCGGAATCGACCTGGCGGTGGCCCTGATCCAGCAAGACAACCTGCCGGATCTGCTGAAAACCGCCACAAGACAGCTGGAAAACGCCTTCGGCCTGACCCGCTGCTGGGCACTCGAACTCGACCTCAGTGGCCGGACCCTGCACTGCAGCGACCTCGCCGAACACGGCGAATTCGACTGCGGTGACTTCAGCCACCCCTTTGCCCACGTGCTGCAAACCGGCAAAGCCCGGGAACTTACCCGTGCCGCCAGCTACCGCCTGGACCACGTCGGCTTCCAGGCCCTGTTTGAGGCCAGCGACCGGCCGCGTTCCCTGTGGCTTGAGCCCCTCACCGGTAATGACGGCCGAACCCTGGGGGTGCTCGTACTGTGTCGGGACGAACCCGACTGGGACGGCATTACCGGCCAGCCTCTGTATTGTGGCCTACGGCAACTGCTGGTTCATCAATGGATTACCCAGCTTCAGAGCCGTGATCAGGTCTGGCAGCGTCGCCTGCTCAAGCGCTCACTGGATCATCTGCACGACGCCGAAACCGTTCGCACCCGGTGCGAACAACTGGCCCGAACCCTGGTCGGCAACTCCCAGGTCATGACCAGCCTCCGGGCCCAGATCGTCCGGGCCGCCGGCAGCCAACTGTCCGTTTTGGTGCAGGGTGAAACCGGCTGTGGCAAGGATGTGGTCGCCCGCGGTATCCATGAACTGTCCGACCGGGCCGACGGCCCGATGGTGGTGGTCAACTGCGCCGCGATTCCCGATACCCTCCTGGAAAGCGAACTTTTCGGGCATACCAGGGGAGCGTTCTCAGGCGCCGACCGGGACAAGCAGGGGCTTCTGGCACAGGCCAACGGCGGCACCCTGTTCCTGGATGAAATCGGCGACATGCCCTTGGCCCTGCAGTCGAAGCTGCTCCGGGTGTTGGAGAGCCGTCAGTTCCGCCCACTGGGCGCCCGTGAGGAACAGCACTCCGATTTTCGCCTGGTAGCGGCCACCCACCAGCCGCTGCAGGCAGGTATCGAAGACGGCAGCTTCCGGCGGGACCTGTTTTATCGCCTGAGCCAGTTTCCGCTGCGGGTGACGCCCTTGCGGGAGCGCCCCGAGGACCTCGAAGCCCTGAGCCGTCACTTTATCCGCCTGTATACCGAGCGTGAGGGTAGCGGGCCCATGGGCATTTCCAGCCACGCTCTGCACCTGCTGGCTGGATACGACTTCCCGGGCAATGTCCGTGAGCTGCGCAACATCATTGAACTGGCCTGCCTGCAGACCCCGGGCGGGGATGATATCCAGCCGGAAGTTCTGAGGATTAATGACCTGTTTGAAGAGCCCGATGGCTGGACCCGCGCACCCTCGGATGCCAGAGACAGAAATCCCGTTGATCTACCTGCTGTGGAAGAGGTCCGGGATCTTAAAGTCGCGGCACAGGCCTTTGAAGCGGCAATTATTCGCGAGCGTCTGCGCCAGTATGGTGGCAACCGGGCCCAGGCGGCAGAAAGCCTCGGCCTGCCAAAGCGGACCCTGGCCCACAAGTGTCTCAAGTACCGGGTGACAGAGTCATGATTCCCCGAAGAGTGCGATTAACCGGTGGTATTGCAGCGGCATTGGCGCTGCTTTCGCTGGTCTCCAATGCCAGCGCTGACCAGCTTGAAGATGCCCGACTCTGTACCAGTGAGCCCCAGCGACTTGAACGGCTGGCCTGCTTTGACGAGGTTTTTGGTACTCCCCTGGCGGCATCCGGCGAGGAACTTGCGGCCCCGGATACCCGGCGATCCGAGCGATGGCGACAGGCCTACGCCAGCCTTGATGCAGAAAATGCCGGTGCCGGTGTGCTTTACCGGAATACCGGGCGAGCAGCTGGCCACCTGGTGACGGTTCCGGCTCTGGGCGTTCAACCTCCCAGACCTCTGCTGGCCCTTCAGTGCTACAACAACATCACGGAACTCACGCTGATGCTGCCCGAGGCAATGGACGAGCAGCGGATTCGGCTGGGGTTTGGCCGGGGACAGACCGTCTGGCGGGTGCGGGACAACGGTTTCGTGCTCAGCGGCGGCCGGGGACTGCCAGCCATTCGTACCGTGAAAGCCATGATCGACGGCACAGAGGCGCGCATTGACTCGCCCAACGGTCGCATTGATGGCCTGCTGTTTGATCTCTCGGGATACCGCCGCGCCATCGAACCGCTACGCGAGACCTGTGGCTGGTAAATGCCGGCTGAACACAGCGATTCAGGACAGCAACATGCAGATCATTGAGCAACATCCCTACGTTGAACAGGTTGTCTCACCATTGCCCGGCGATTCCGGTGTCGGCGAGGCACTCGGAGACGATGCAACGCTCGAGTCTCTGGAAAACGAGATCATGAAGGTGGGCTCTCTGGCCCATACCGACATCGACTGGAGCAAGGTTGAAAGCGATGCCCTGACGATTCTCTCGGACCGCAGCAAGGATCTGAAAGTGCTCGGTTTTCTTCTGGTCGCCCTGCAACGCGGTGGTGATGGTGAACGGTTCGCCCTATCCCTGTACCTGCTGCACCGGGTGCTGGACGAATGGTGGGAGCAGGCCTGGCCCTACCCTGGAGAGACGGGCAAGCGGGCACGCAAGATGATGTTCACCCAGATGCTCCAGCGCGCCGGCAAAGGCGTCGACGCCCTGGCGTTTGATGGCAGTGTTGGCGACGGTCGGGCGTTCTGCCTTGAACTTCTGGCGAGATTGATGGACCAGGCCGCTGGCCGGGAATTGCCCGAGGAGTCGCTGCAGGATCTTAAACGGGCGGTTGAAAAGCTGCCCAGGGTTAACGACGCCGCGGCAGCCCCCGAAACCCGTCCGCAGGCAGGGCAGGTCAGCCAGGATTCGCGAACTGAAACGCCAGAGCAGAAACCTGCACCGTCGAAGCCTTCCCTGGGGGCACTCACCCTGGACCCGGGCGACGAACGAGCAACCCGGCAGAGTCTTCTGAAAGTCGCGGACATGCTCACCGAAACCGGGCCGGACCAGCCGCTGGGGTACCAGGTTCGCCGTTACGCTATCTGGCAGAACATCACCACGGTACCGCCGACACGGGACGGAAAGCGCACCGATCTTGCCGCCGTCAGTGCCGATCGGGTGGCTGACTATCGCGAAGCCCTGGAAAAATCCGCCGACCTGGCGTTGTGGCAGAAAATCGAGCAGAGCCTGTCGGTCAGTCCGTTCTGGCTGGACGGCCATTGGTTAAGTGCCCGGGTAGCGGCGGCCCTGGGCCACCACGCCTGCGCTGAGGCCATCCGTGTGTCCGCAAAGGAGTTTGTTGAGCGCCTTGCCCAGTTGCCGGAGCTCACCTTCAACGATGGCACCCCGTTCCTCTCCCGGGAGGCGGAAGAGTGGCTCTGGTCCGCGCCGGCGACCGGTGGTTCCGCCGGCAGCGCCAACGCCTGGGAGCAGGCTTATGACAAAGCCCGGGAGCTGGCCGGGCAAAAGGGGCTGGCTGCCGGGATGCAACTTCTGGAGGACGGGCTGGCGGAAGCGAGAGAACCAAGAGACCGCTTTTACTGGCGCCTTGCCAGCGCCCGATTAATGAAGGACTCCGGCCTGAAATCACTGGCCACGCAGCAGATTCAGGATCTGCAAATGCAGGTGCGCGGGCTGGCTCTCGAGGACTGGGAGCCAGCCCTGATCAGGCAGCTTGAAAAGCTGGGCTGATACCCGGAACACACCAAGGAATCACAGCAGGAATGGACACCATGTGGAGAAAAGCTTTACTCATCGGTCGCTGGCTTCTGCCATACCTCAAAAACGCAGCCCCGGTCACCCTGGTACTGGGCATTATTGCCTTGGTGGTGGCCACCTGGTGGCTGGGGCCACGCTGGGAGCTCAATGGTGAGTTTCCATTGGCGGCCTGGCAGATGCGGGCCGTGGTAACCCTGGGCGTTGTGCTGGTCGTGGCCATGGTGTGGGGCATGATGCTGGCGCGCCGCCTGCGCAAGGTGAACGTCAGGCAGGCGGAAGCGCAGAAGGAACAGGAAGATCCGATTCTGCCCATGGAGCGCAAGCAACAGCGCCTGCTGGATCGCCAGCTGGCGGCCCTGAAAAGCAACCTCCCCGGCCGCAAAGGCATTTACCGGCTGCCCTGGTATCTGGCGATGGGCCTTGAGGATGCTGGCAAGACCAGCCTGATTCAACGCTCCGGGCAGACCTACACGCTCACCAACGTAACCCGCAACAATCGAATGGATCGCAATGCCTTCGGTTTTGACTGGTGGATCGGCGATAAAGGCGTGCTGATCGATCCGGATGGTGAACTGCTGAGCCAGAGTCAGGGGGAGGGCGCCGGCGCGGAGATCCAGCAGCGTCTTTGGCATCATTTCATCGCCTGGCTGGAGCGAAATCGCTCTCAACGTCCTCTGAATGGTGTGGTGCTGGCCATAGATCTGGCCAGTCTCAGCGTGGCAGACCCCGGCCAGAGGCGGGACCGGGCCATTCTGTTGCGCACGCGCCTGCGAGAACTGATGGAGCAGATCGGCTCCCGCCTGCCCGTTTATGTCACCTTCACCAAGATGGACCTGCTCTACGGTTTTGGCCCGCTGGTGCGAACCCTGAGCAAGCAGGACAAGGAGCGGGCCCTGGGCTTTACCTTCAGCCTCAAAGGCCAACTGGATAACGACGATTGGCTGAATCAGTTCGCCGACCGATATACCGAAATGGTTGAGCGGCTTTCCGATCGCTTGCCGGACGTTCTGGCCAGCACCCGGGATGCCGAGGAACGGGCGGCGGCCTACTCCTTTACCCGGCAGCTTGCAGGCCTTAAGCCCGTTCTGGAGCAATTCCTGACCGACCTGCTGTCTGCGGATGTGTTCTCGACACCGGCGATGGTTCGCGGCACCTACTTCACCTCGGTGTTGCAGGAGGGCGTGCCGGAAGATGCCTTTGTCTCAGCGGCTGCCGCCAACTACCAGATCGCCGGGCCCATTCAGCCTGCCCAACGGGCAGGGCAGTCCGCCACCCTGTTCACCCGGGCACTGTTCCCCGAGATTATCTATCCGGAGGCCGGCCTGGCCGGTGACAACCGACGGGTGATTCAGTCCCGGCAACGGCGGCTGGCCGTGGCCGCCGTGGTGGCTATTTGTGCCGGTGCGGGTATGACCGCCGGTTGGCAGCATTTCTTTATCAAGAATGCAGAGGCCGCGACCGCCGTGGAAACCCGTGTGCAGGGCTTTATCGATAACTGGCAGCCGGTGGGTTTTGAGCCGGACAATACCGGCCGGAACCTGCTCGGCCCGCTGGATGAACTTCGTGAGGCGACCCTGGCCTTTGGCGACCACCGCCGGAACTGGCCGCTGCTCAGCGATATGGGCCTGTACCGTGGCCATGAGGTGGGCCCTGAAGTGGAGAAATCCTACCTGGATATGCTGGCATACCAGTATTTGCCAGCCCTGATGTTCGGTGTGATGGCCGAGATGGGCCAGGCGCCAGACAATAGCACTGAGCGCCTGGAGCATCTGCGGGTGTTGCGCATGCTGTATGACGCCAGTGGTCGTCGGGACGATATTGTGACCCGCTACATGCAGAGCCACTGGCAGGAGGCGTTCCCCGGCCAGAGTGAACTGCAGCAGCGGCTACTGGGTCATCTGGACTATGCCATGGCGCATACCGATCTGGCACAGCTCACTCGCCAGGGCGATGCGGTTGCCGATATGACCCTGGCGCCGTTTCGTAGCAGTGTCGAGTGGGCACAACATGAGCTTGGTCGGATTGCCACGCCAGACCGGGTCTATCGGGATCTGGAAATTGAAGCAGAACAGGAATTCCGGGCACCGTTGGAACTGGCCCGGGCATCCGGGCCGGCATTCAGCACGGTGTTCACCCGGGTGGATGGTTATGGCGAGCCGTCGGACTCGGGGGCAGCGGTGGAAGAAGACCCATTGACCATCCCCGCGTTGCTGACCCGGGAGGGACTGGAAAAATGGTTCCTGCGCAAGTCCGGCTCGGTAACGGAGCTGGCTCTGGTGGACGCCTGGGTGCTGGGCCGCCGGGACAACGTTGACTTCAGCAAGGCGGATGAAGCCAGACTGCTGGCCAGTTTGCAGACCCTCTATGCCGAGCACTATGCCGAGGCCTGGCGTACTGCCTTGAGCCGCATCGATATTCAGCGGTTTGAGGACCTGAACCACGGCGTACGTATTCTGGAGAGCCTGACCAGCGGCCACGAGCCCCTGGCAAGTCTGCTCCGGCAGGTTCGCCATAACACGCGTCTTGTGCCTTCGGCGGAAGGGGAGAGTGCCGCAGCCCGGGAGCTTCTGGAGCAGTCGCCTCATTTCCGCATGCTGCAGGATATTGAACGGCAGTTTGCGGAGCTCAACCAGTTGACCCGTGAAAATGGCGATCAGCCAACCGGGCTTGAACAGATCATGCTGGTGGTCAGGGAACTTCACGAGTACATGCGCAACATCCAGGAAGCGCCAGACAAGGGCAAGGCTGCGCTGGCCGCTGCCCGGGCCCGCATGGGCCTGCAGGGCGCCGACCCGATCTTCACCTTGCAGCGCATGGCCGACAACCAGCCGGAGCCCCTGAACCGGCTGCTGACCCGGTTGGCCACGGAAAGCTGGCGAGTGGTTCTGGACCAGGCGGTGGCGCAGTTGGAGCGTGAGTGGTATCGCGAGGTGTATCAGCCCTTCCAGCAGAATCTGGCCAGCCACTATCCGTTTAATCCGGACTCCGGGCGGGATGTTGCACTGCAGGACTTTGAACGGTTTTTTGCCCCGGGCGGCGTATTGGACGCCTTCTATCAGGACAACCTGAAACTGTTCCTCGAGGATCACCCGAAACAGGTGGGCGATGCCCGACGTGCCGGCCTGGTGCGCGGTGCGGTACTGACGTCATTGGAAAATGCCGATCGAATCCGCAGGGCCTACTTTACCCGGGGTGGTTCGCTGGATGTGGAGTTCGCGCTGGAACCGCTCAATCTCTCAGCCAACAAGCGCCGCAGCGTGGTGAATGTGGATGGCCAACTGGTGGAGTTCAGCCATGGCCCGCGCCAGAGCATTCCGCTGGTCTGGCCTAATACCCTGCGGGACTCTGTTGAGAGCCGTATTACCCTGGTGCCGGTTCAGGTGAACCGTTCACCCCGCAGCCTCTCGGAAAGCGGCCCATGGGCTCTGTTCCGACTGCTCGATAAAGCCGACATTACCGGCGTGAGCAGCAGCGCGGTCGATGTCCGGTTCCGGGTTGACGACGGGGAGATGCGTTATCGCCTCCACGCGGCCAGCAATACCAACCCGTTCACAGAGCAACTACTTGCGGGGTACCGCATACCCCGCAGCTTGTATTAAACTCTTTCAGCATACCAGGGCCGCCCTGATGAGAGCAGGACGCTTTCATCAGGGTTGAGCCTTCGCACAGGATGGTGCGAAAGCCCGGATTTTCTTTTTTCTTCAGGGACCGAAGACATGCCCCAGGCAAGCGGACTGCAATTCACCGCCACCATTGGCGAATACTCCTCTGACCACTTTTCCGTTGTTGGTTTTGCACTGACAGAACGGCTGTCCGAGCTGTTCCAGGGACGCCTTGACCTGGCCAGTACCGATCCGTCTGTTGGCGCCTCGAATGTGCTGGAGCAACCGGTGGATCTGGTGGTCTGGCAGGACGGGATGCCGCTGCGTCGCTTTACCGGCGTGGTCAGCGAATTTGCCCGCGGCGATTCCGGCCATCGGCGTACCCGCTACGAACTGGTTTTCCGGCCACCGCTCTGGCGCCTGGCGCTGATGCACAACAGCCGTATTTTCCAGAACCGGGGCACGGATGAGATTGTGCGTACCCTGCTGGAGGAGCGGGGGATCGTCGATACCGTTTTTGATCTTAAACGCGGCCCCGAGGAGCGGGAATACTGCGTCCAGCACCGGGAAAGTGATCTGGCCTTTGTTGAACGTCTGGCTGCGGAGGAAGGCTGGCACTATCGCTACCAGCATGGCGGCCTTGATGGCCAGGAGCCACCTGCACTGATTTTTGCCGATCATCATCGCGATTCGCCCAGGCTTGAGGCTGCCCCATACAACGGAAAAGCAGGAGGGAGTGCCCGAACGCCCTGTGTGTTCCGGTTTGCGTACCGGGAGCGAGTACGCCCCGCATCGGTCGCCATGAAGGATTACACCTTCAAAAACCCGGCTTACGCCCTGATGCATGAACAAGCTGGCGACCAGATCCTCCACCGGGTGGACTACCAGCACTACGACTACCCTGGCCGATTCAAGCAGGACGCCAGTGGTCGGCCGTTCACTGAAGCCAGGCTTGCGGCACTGCGCAGCGACGCCAGCACAGCCTTTGGCGAGAGCAATCGCCCGGATTTCGCAGCTGGTGCCAGGGTGCCGCTAACCGACCACGACAATGAAGCCATGAACCACGACTGGCTGCTCACGGCGGTCACCCACACCGGCTCACAACCACAGGCCCTGGAAGAAGAGGGTGGCAGCGAACCGACGCGCTATGGCAACCACTTTAACGCCATTCCTGCAGACCGGAGCTGGCGGGCGCTGTGTGAACACAAACCCCTGATGGATGGGCCCCAGATGGCGGTGGTTACCGGCCCGGAAGGCGAAGAAATCCATTGCGACCAATATGGCCGGGTGAAAGTGCGTTTTCCCTGGGATCGTTATGGGGCCAACAATGAACACAGCAGTGCCTTGCTTCGGGTTAGCCAGGAGTGGGCCGGCGGCCAGTATGGATTCACCGCACTGCCGAGGATCGGCCATGAAGTGATCGTTTCCTTCCTGGACGGCGATCCGGACCAGCCGATCATCACCGGCCGGACTTGGCACGCCACCAACACACCGCCGTATTCGCTGCCGGAACACAAAACCCGCACCACCCTGAAAACCAAAACCCACAAGGGCGAGGGCAGTAACGAGCTTCGGTTTGAAGACGAAGCCGGCGAAGAACAGATCTACGTTCACGCCCAGAAAGAACTGGCCCTGATCACGGAGAACAACCGCACTGAAGTCATCAGGAACGATCGCCACCTGACCGTGGGCAACGACCGCAAGGCCCACATCAAAGGCAGTGACCACGCCACGGTGAACGGTGAAAAACGGGAGAAAACCGGCAAAGACCGTAGTTTCAACGTCACTGGTACGTTGCACCTGAAAGCCGGCACGGCTTGGCTAACCGACTGTGGCACCGAACTGCACATCAAGGCCGGCCAGAAAACCGTTATTGAAGCCGGTGCGGAAATCACCCTCAAGGCCGGTGGCAGTTTCGTGAAGATCGACCCCAGCGGTGTGGCTATGGGTGGCGCTGCCATCAAGCTGAATGCCGGAGGTTCGCCGGGTAAGGGGAGTGGGCAGAAGGTTCAGGTGCCGGAGATGCCGGGGTTGGTGGAGAAGAATGGGGGGGCTGTTGCGCCGGTGGCCCTGCCGGAGACACAGCAAAGACCGATGGCCAAGTCCGACCAGATGCGCGCCATCAAGAATGCCGCGAATCAGGGTAAGGGAATTTGCCAGGTCTGCTCACCAGAATCACAAGGTGCGATCTGATGGGGCATCTGGCTGGACTTCCCGGTGAGGGGAAGACGTTCATTCTTATTGATGGCGCCAAAGTAAATAATCTGCCCCAAGTTATTTATCGTGAGATCGAAACACCTCATTGTGATGCGCTCTACAGGCAAACGGAGCTTGCCGACCTATTGGAAGTTTCACCGTGGCTGGTTGAAACGGGAATAGATAGCTCGCTGACACTTAAATGCTTCAATGATTGGAAACATCAGGGTGTTGCCATCGTATTGCGGGCTGACTGCCACTTCGAAGAGGTCATGCAACACTTGCGTGGATTGCTTATGGCGAGGTTGGTCACGGGAGATGAGGTTGTTTTCCGGTTTTATGATCCTGAAATCGCGCGGCACCTGTTGAAGCTGGATTCGTCAGGTGAAAATGTGAGGCGATTGATGGGGCCTTGTAGTCTGTTTGCCATTCAGGATCGCCGCACTGGTGAGTGGGAGTATTTTCATAATGATCAGCCCAGTAGTGAGCGGCAGGCTGAGAGGTTAAGCATTCGTGAGGAACACCAGGTTGCCATGGAAAGAGCGGCGGAACGGACGGCCCTCAGGAAACTCGAACTTCACGTTGCAAACTACTTTCCCCATTTGCTTCACAAAACGGATACAGATGGGAAGGATTGGGGGATGGTCTCTGCTTTAGTCGATGCGGCGAAAGCGCGGGGACTCTGTAGTACCCGAGATATTGCGCTGTTTATCAATACGATTGGCTGGCTTGGACACCAGGCATTCGACGACAGTGAAGTACAGCTTCTGTGGAAAGAGAATTCCGCAGCGCCAGGCAAAGCCATAGCGCGAATTGCAGAATTCGCCGAGAAAAAGTCAACGGAGGGACTGGTTCATGGGTAGCGCTAACAGCTCAGCGTTTATACAGGGTGCTGATGACATAGACTCAGCGGCACAGATGTGCCCGCTCCAGTTCAAAACCGTTGCGTTGTATCCGGTACGTTGGGCGATCAGTCAGGAAGAAGTAGCGCTGCCCCCTCACTTCCGACCGCCCACCGTTGCGCTTGAAACCACGCATTACTGTGTACGAAAACTAACGCCCGGTTGGGTGTATATGTTCTCCGAAGTATTCGGAACGCTGCATGAGTATCGTGTTGACGAACAAGGCGAGTTGACAGAAGTGCAGCCGGGGTTCAACTCGGTTCTTTTTTCCGCTGTGGACGCAGAAAGCGCTTTGCCCGCCTTACATCACCCTGCGGAAGGAAAAGTTTTTCTTAAGTTTGTGCAGCATCGATGGACTTCCCGTTTGCAGGAACTTGTACGCACGGATGCGGAAATTCGCGAAGAGCACATGCAGCCGTTCGACTTGCGAAGCCTACCTGGAAGAGGTGAGGCCGTTAATATCAGTGAAACTGAAGCGATAAGCGAGGTGGTTGAAGATTTTCGATCAGAACCGTTGGATTTTGAATGGAGTCTGACCACCTTAATGCATGGAATCGGTGAATCGGATTTGCAGGGCCAATGCAAAAAAGAAACTGAATTTTCTTACTGCGTTGCTCTTGAAGACGAAATCGGTATCACATCTGATTTGAGTCAATTGCATGCTCTTTATGTGAATCTGATTACGAACTATGCCGAGGAGAACGCATACGCCTATACAACCGCCCAGATGGTAGATGCGCTCATTGCCCGTGAGGCTGGCAAAAAGGAATCGCCTGAGGACCAGCAGGAAACTGCTGAGGAACTTAAAGAACGAGTTCGTTCAGAGGAAAAAGACGCATTCGTCGAAAGCTACCACAAGCAGCTTGAAAAGTATGACCACGCTCGAACATTGGTATTCGATGATTGGAAGCGATGGATTGATTCTGACCAACTGGCCAGGAAGCTGGAGCTCAACGACTGTTACTGCGCCGAAGGGTTCAAGGCGGTTGAGCAGGAACTGGCAGATATATTGGATGGCTACGTCAGTTCGGAGAAAGGTAAGGAAGACTCTGAAAATTGGTTAGCTGCTGATGAGGGCGACGCGGGTACGGTTGGGAACATGTTAAAAACCGTCCTGTTCCTCGCATCTGCTACCAACGGCATGACCGAAAAACTGAAAGGCCTGCCCGGCTTTGACTATGGCAGCCTAAAGATCGTGGATAGTATCTTCGATATGCCTGCCTATGTGCAGGTGAGCACCGCCACCGATACTCTGATGCTGGAATTTGCCGCTCCCGCTGCCAAGATGGGCACCTGGGCGAAAGACCCTCAAACTTGGCCGCAGTGGAGAAAGTGGACCAGGGCCGTCCAGCGACGTTATGGCATTGATGTCCACCGACACGGAATAACATTGAATACCGCGGCCGACTTGCTCCACGAGGTCCACCGTAAATCATTGGAAGGGGCCGGCCATAATCTCTCAGAACTTGCAATGACACCCCTGGCCGCCGGAATGGCGGATGCACGTATCAGGGCCTACCTGAACAGGGCACTGATCGACGTATTCCACCTGACCCCGGACTTCAAGGACAACCCCTTTGGCTGGCTTCATACCCGTCTGGACCCGGTAGTTGAAAGCATCAAGCAGAATAGGGGCAAGTTCATCGGCGCCGTGACTTTCTTCCACGCGATTAATCTGGCAAACCTGTTTTCTGGGTTGGATAAGACTCGGAAGGACGTGATGATTGGCGATAGGACAGCTATTGACCGGTGGGGGGCTGTTTTGTCCGGCCTATGGAGCGTCGGCGAGGGCGTTGTTAATCTCAGTGGAGTATTAGTCAAGGAGGAATATGCCAGAGCCTTGGGGGCAAGTCTCTCTGCGGCTGGTGCCAGGGTTTCGGTGGCTTTTAATGGGCTAAGGTTTGTTAGCAAGGTCGCAGATATTACGGTGAGTCTTGCGAGAATCAGCCTAAAGCCCCTTCCTTACGTCGGTGTCATACTGTCAATAGGTCTGGAAGGCTGGACGAGCCACAAGGCTCTGAACACAGGCCATTACGCAATGGCGTCGCTATCCGGGGTCCAGATTGGGCTGAGTATCGGCATCACTTACCTGGCGTCTTTGGCAGTAGCGGGCGCCGTTACCGGGGCGGGTTTACCCGTTGTGCTTGTGGTGGGTTCAGTACTGGTCGCGATCTCTTTCGTCATCAGTATGGTACAGCTATATATAGCCCGATCTAGGATCGAGGATTTCATTTCACTGTCATTCTGGGGTAACGCGCCTACATTGCGGTACTGGGATGAGCAATCCAGGCCATCAAGCGCAGAGCTTCTGGAAGATAGCCGAACCATTGTTTCTCAGGGTGAGGGTGTCGATGTCAGGCGATATTTCGAAGCGGAACTGGATGGATTCTACTATTTGCTGTTCTCCCCCCTGGTAAAGATAACTGAGTACATGCCCAAGCATTGGGCGGTAACCCAACAGGGTGAGCAGCGAGTTCTATCAGAATTCACCAGTCTCATCGTGTATTTTCCAGGTTACATTGAAGGTAACTGCGCTGTCTCCATCAAGCTTTTCGTGGCTAATAGAAACTGGTTAGTGGAGAACGAGTCGAGGGAAATCACAGATCTGTTTAATAGAACAGCGAGGATAGACTCCACTTCGCAGGGCTTAATGTATCGGTTCACGCACTACAATCACGACAATTGGGAACAGCTCGAAATGCTGATCGAGTATGAGAAAGACGGCAGGAGCGTAACGGGTGAAAACGGGCTTAGAGTCATTCTGGATAACAACGATGTAGAGGAACTGGGTATCGATGAAAGACTTGCCTTTGAAGTGTGATTTTCCGGACACGAACCTGGAACAACAACTGGAAAAGAAGCTGTACCGAACCCACGGAGCGCGGCTTGCTAGTCCGCCGGCACGAAAAGTGAGGGGGGTGTCCGATTCGTCGGAAAAGATGGAGCACAGTTTTGCCTGCATCGGTGAACGTTTCGTGGACATTCGCACTGCCTTAATGTCTCTTCGCTCAGGCTTGCCAGCAATCATCAATATTTTCATGATTATTGTTATGGTATTGGGTTGGGTTATTAGCTTTTTTTATTCAAAAGCACTGTTTGCGATGTTGATTGCTTTTGGGCCAGTCTGGGTGGCCGTCTATGTGTTCGAAATTTTTCTTCCCCTCACGTTGCCCGTCCGGATCGACCGAAAGGAAGGATTTGTTTACGTAGGGCATAGAGGGACGTTCTACCGGATTCCTTGGGACGAATTGGAAGTGACCTTTTCTTACAACTGGCAATATTTAGGCTCCGGGGTTGTATGGGAACGACAGTACTACGCCCACCTTTTTATGCGGGAAAAGCATTACTTTTGTGGAAAGCCCCCAAAGATGCCCCTGCAGCGGAAAAAAATATCTTCCGGTTTTAAAGAAGAACGTATTTACCAGAAATGGAATTTTATTGTCAGGTATTATGATGAAGGAACCACTAGAGAGGACTTCGATAATCTTGCCTGGGTTAATTACGATTTCTATAAAGAGGATCTGAAAAAGAAATCAATTGGGATCAAAATTGTTGAGTGTTTGGGGGTCATTTTATTTGTTCCGAGTATTATTTGGTGGAATTTTACCCCCTTTAAATACAAATGGCCGAAGGAAATTGAAGCCATTTTCGGTAAAGCCAATTACTACTAGCCATTGAAAAGGAATTCGCGGTGTCTGTAAAAATCGCTCTAATGCTCCTCTGCCTTATTCCCCTCTCCACAAACGCCGGCGTCTACAAATGGGTCGATGCCAACGGTCAGACCCATTTCGGGGACCGTCCACCAGCTCAGGCAGCATCAAGTGAAGTTACGGTAAAGGCCGCCCCGGCCAGCGTGGATGCGGGAGCCCGGGAGCGGCATCAGAAGATGACCGAGTTTCTGGAGCAGCAGCAGGAAGAGCGTGAGACGCGGCAGGCTGCCAATGCCAAAGCCGAGGAGAAGGCGGAGAAGCAAGCCGAGCTGTGCAGAAAGCTTCGGGCGCGCCTCAAGTTTCTTGCCAGCGTTTCGACCTTCTACAACATCAACGATCAGGGCGAGCGGATTTATGTCAATGAGGCCGAGAATACCCGTATTCGTGAGGATTTCCGGGAAAAGGTGAGGAGCACCTGCGGAAACGACTAATACGCGGATGCTGACCAGGGGCGGAAAGGAAAGTCTGACCTCTGTAGGAAAAAGCAACTGAGAGCAAAGGAATTGCCATGCCGTTTCGATTGTTCAGCGCCGCGCTGCCGGTGCTGATTTCCCTTCTGTTTTCCCCCGTGGCGGTAGCGAAACAGCCCGAGCTGACACTCGCCAACGTGTATCAAAAGGGCATGCCGCTGGACGGCTACTGGTTCAGTGAAAAGCTCGACGGGGTGCGAGCATACTGGACTGGCGAGCGATTTCTTTCCCGTGGCGGTCATGAGTATCGGGCACCCGGTTGGTTCACCAGAGGGTTTCCGGCACGTCCCCTGGACGGTGAGCTCTGGATGGGGCGGGGCCGTTTTGCGGAATTGTCAGGGGCGGTGCGTCAGGTGGTGCCCGATGACAACGATTGGCGGCGGATTCGGTTCATGGTGTTTGATCTTCCGGATAAGGAGGCAACCTTCGACCAACGTTTGGCCCGGCTGCGTGTATTAATCCAAGAGGTTGAATCACCCTACATGGCGCTTGTCGATCAGCAACGGGCGAGCACCCATGAGAAACTGATGCAGCGTTTGGATAAGATCGTCGACGGCGGCGCAGAGGGTTTGATGTTGAAGCTGGGGTCCAGTCATTACCGAAGTGGGCGCTCCGATGATCTACTGAAAGTAAAACAGTATCAGGATGCCGAAGCGGTGGTTGTTCATCATCTGCCGGGAAAGGGCAAATACGAGGGGCTGATGGGGTCACTGCTGGTGGAGTTGGACGATGGCAGGCGATTCCGGATTGGTACGGGGTTCAGCGATTCCGAGCGAGCGTCTCCTCCGAGACCCGGAACCACGATCACATTCAAGCACTATGGCCTCACAGCCACGGGGCTGCCTCGCTTTGCCAGCTTTCTCCGTATCCGGAATGATGAACCTGCGCGGTAATTGAGCGCACAGGCTCACTGGCGCTTGACGGGGGTCAAGACTGGCAAGCGCAGCTAGCCATACACTGGAATGAGTCAAATACATCTCATCCCCCACAGTCATGGAGACTGCGCGAATGTCCCTCGAAAAACACGATCTGATTCACGAACTGCCGGAATCCAAAGAAGCCATTCATCTTTTGAAAACCAACAGCACTCACTTCGCCAAGCTGTTTGACGAATATCATGAAGTGGACCATGCCGTTCATCGCGTTGAAACGGGCGCTGAAAACACCTCCGATGAGTATCTGGAAAACCTCAAAAAGAAGCGGCTGAATCTGAAGGACCAGTTGTTTGCCATGATTCGCGAGTATGAGGCTTCGGCGGCTAGCTGAGGGCAACCTGCCAGATAATCCAGCATCGGCTGTCAATTGGCCGTAATCCTCCTTGGGGAGACTGTTGATAGGGTATCATCGGTCTCACAAGGAGGAGGTTATGATGTTACGGATCCTTTCGGGGCTGGTGCTGTGCTCGGTACTTTCCCTGGTACAAGCGGCGACCGTTGAAGAGCTCTCCCCGCAATCAATTGCGCTGGCGCCTGAACAGTCGGAGCCCTCGGTCCATCTGGGACCACGGCCTTTCTGGCTGGTTGGTGCAATGGACGACAGTCCGCTCAAAGAGCGCCTGCAAGCCTGCAATACCGACACTGTCGAGAAAACGGATTTCTCCATCGGCCATCGTGGCGCGCCCCTGCAGTTTCCCGAACATACCCGTGAATCCTACATTGCGGCAGCGCGCATGGGTGCGGGTATTCTGGAATGTGATGTCGCCTTCACCAGGGATCGGGAACTGGTTTGCCGACATGCCCAGGACGACCTTCATACCACCACCAATATCGTTGCCGTCCCTGCATTGAACGCCAAGTGTACCCAGCCTTTTGTGCCCGCCGATCCTGCCACGGGCACGCCGGCACAGGCCGAGTGTCGCACCAGCGATATCACTCTGGCCGAGTTCAAGTCACTGGAGGGCAAGATGGATGCCCACAACCCAATGGCAACCACGCCGGAGGAATACCTGGCTGGCACCGCAGACTGGCGCACTGATCTCTACTCCAGCCGGGGCACCTTGATGACTCATCAGGAGAGCATCGAGTTGTTCAGGGCTCTGGGCGCGAAGTTCACTCCGGAATTGAAATCACCGGTGGTTGCTATGCCCTTTGAGGGGGATTACAGCCAGCAAGACTATGCCCGCCAAATGATCCAGGATTACATCGATGCCGGTGTGCAGCCGGAAGACGTCTGGCCCCAGTCCTTCAATTTGAAGGACGTTCTTTTCTGGGTAGACGAGATGCCGGAATTTGGTCGGCAAGCAGTCTTCCTCGACCAATCTGAGTCTACCCTTGTGAACGCGTCCGCAACCTATATGGCTTACCTTAAAAGTAGGGGTGTGAACATTCTGGCGCCGGCGCTCTGGAAGCTGCTGACTCTGGACAGCCAGAGGCAAATCGTTCCGTCCCGGTACGCGGAGAATGCGCGCGAAGCCGGCCTGGACCTGATTGCCTGGACCGTTGAGCGCAGCGGTCCGCTGGAAAAGGGCGGCGGCTGGTATTACCAGACGGTGACCGATGCCATTAACAACGACGGCGACGTGCTCACCGTGATCGATGTTCTGGCCCGTGAGGTAGGTGTGATTGGGGTTTTCTCGGATTGGCCGGCGACAACGACCTTCTATGCCAATTGTATGGGGTTGTCTAAGCATTGAGGTAGGGACGGCGCAGCGCCAAGTTGGCCCCCCGGAGAGAATGTGAATCTATGGCCTGTTTCTCCGGAGGACAGACAATAGCGCTCCTGAGCTCTTGTTCACTTAAAAGTCTTGTTCATTATTAATGAACAGTGCTATTTTGTGAACATAATGTTGGAGAGGCTATGAAACCATCAATCAACGAGCGCGCATTTCTAAGCCAGGCAATCCGCGCGTTCCATCAAGAGACAGGTTTAGACTTACACCCTACTGTCGAGAGTGAAGTGATGCCCTGCTCTGATGGCCTCATTCTTGAACTGGGCGATACGGGCATCCAGTACAGCGTTGAGCTGAAGCGCTGGGCGCAGCAGGCGAATATAGGCACTATTGTCGCTCAGCTACGGCGAATGCCGCCGCCCGCATTGCTGGTCGCTGATTACGTAAACCCGAATATGGCAGACCGCCTTCGAGAAGCCGGCGCACAGTTCATTGACGCCGCCGGCAATGCTTATCTGAACGAAAAGACATTCTTCATCTTCGTAAAAGGTAATCGCAAAAGGCCGGTTCATGCATCAGCAAGGAAAACCTCCCGAGCCTTTAATTCATCTGGTTTAAAGCTGATTTTCAGTTTTCTAATGGACCCTCATCTGGTCGGTGAAACTTATCGAAAAATGGCAGAAGTCAGCGGTGTTTCCCTCGGAGCCATCGGCTGGGTTCTGAATGACCTGAAAGACAAGGGCTATGTTCGAGAACATGGAAAGAAGGGCGCAAGGTCACTTGAGAACCCTATGGGGCTGCTTGATCGCTGGGCCGAGTCCTACCCGGAAAAACTGCTACCCGAGTTGGACATGGGGCTATTTCAGGCAACCTCTGCGATGCCGTGGAAGAAAATCCGGCCGGAGCTTCTGGGTGGGTGTTGGGGCGGGGAAGTTGCCGTCTCTCGGCTGGGCAACTATCTGTCGCCTGCCCAGGGGACTATTTATCTGCCCCGAGAAAAGCTGAAAAGCTTGGTGATGGAATATAGGCTTCGTAAAAGCCCGGGCAATTCACCCAATACGTCCGAGACATTGCAGATCAACGAGAAATTCTGGCTCGCTGATTCACTCAACGTAAACCAAACTCCTGGGATTGCCCCAGATATTCTTGTCTATGCTGACCTCCTGATGACCGGCGACTCGCGTAACCTGGAAGCAGCGGAGCGGCTTTATGCCCAGATTAAAGATCGATTCCAAGAATATTGATCCGACTCAATTGAAGACCTACGGAGCCATCAAGTGTGTCGCCGTGGATCAGGATGTGCCATTCATCATTGTCGGCGCCTCCGCCCGTGATCTGGTAATGCATCACGCCTATGGAGCACCCATTCAACGGGCAACAATGGATATCGATCTTGCCGTTCAGGTCCCGGATTGGGCTGATTTTGAACGCATCCGCGATAGTTTGATTGGCAAAGGTTATACCAAAACCGATCTCCCTCATCGTTTGCACGGCCCGAACGGCGCACCCATCGACATTCTTCCTTTTGGAGCTGTTGAAAGTGACGATTCAGTTATTCAATGGCCGCCTTCTGGCGAAGTGCAAATGAGCGTGGTCGGTTTTCAGGATGCCCTGAATAACGCCGACTGGTTGATGATAGCAGCAGAGTCAGAGTCAGAGTCAGAGTCAGAGCTGGAGTTGCCTGTTGCCAGTCCTCAGGGATTGGCCCTTCTGAAACTGGTGGCCTGGTCCGAAAGAGATGCGCAAACAAGACGCAAAGACGCGGCCGATATCGCTTATCTGGCATCCAACTATGAAAATATTCCTGGCCAGATGGACCGGCTTTTCGAACAGCATGAAAGCATCCTCGAAGCCTACGGCTGGGATACGAGACTTGCGGGCGCTCAGTTGCTCGGCAAGGAAACGGCACAGATTGCCAACAAATCAACGATGAAAGTCCTGCGACGCCTGCTCAGTAAGGATCTGATTGCCAACCTGACTAGGGATTCGGGCAACACGTGCGGCGATTTCACCGAAGAAGTTGTGTCAGCGTTTATTGGCGGACTTTTTGGCTCAGAAGTAACAAATGTACAAAATTGACTCAGAAGCCAACCGCATAACACCAATGGCGGTAACTTCTCAGAATGCAAGATTTTAGAGCGAAATCACTGTCAGGAATGGCTCGAAAACGCTCCCGAAGCCTTCGGCGAAGAGCTTCCGATTATCCAGAAAGAGTTCGACGGTTTTGAAGATACCCGTGGACGCCGAGATTCACTTGTTCTCGACAAAGACGGCAACCTGGTCATTATCGAAAAGAAGCTGGATGACATCCGATCGTTATGTGGTCTGGCAGGCGCTGAAGTACGGCGGCTACTCCGCGAATCTGAGCAGTTCCTAGCGCCTGATATTCGTGGCGGCTAAATTCCGCAAAGAAGTCACCAATGTGGTGTTATGGCTCAGCCAGTTCTGATTGCATTCTCTTCCTTGCGCTTGTCTTCTACCGCCTGACACGGCCGGTTTCCTCCAGAAAACGGCAAAAAGGGGTAGAGGCGCAATCAGGTTTAGGTATCGATGCCATTCGCAATCTGATCAAAGCCAATCCCCTGGAGGCCGCGTTGATGGCGTTCGCAGTGGGTATCGCAGAGCAGAAGGATCCCAGGCTCAAATCATTGCTGATGGAAGGTGGCATGGTGCTGATGAAACGGGCCGAGTCGTCTGACCCCGACCGGGTCGTTGCATATAAGACTCCCGAGAACGAGAGTGAAACCAAGCCAGATTCTAATACCCCTCAATAAGTCAAAGTTGTTGTTTTTTCGAGGTTAATTGCGGATTACGGGATCTTAGTCCGGGTTTAACCCGGTAGGGCAGGAATTCCTAGTAGGGTGAGTTCAGGTAATTGAAAGGCAACTTTCGATTTCCATGGAATGAAAGGATATTTGAACTCATTAGGAGGAACGCCCTATGAATTCCGCAATCCGTATTACCAGCGCCGCACTGTTCACAGCCTCGCTTGTTACTGCGCCCGTCGCTTTAGCTCAGAGCAACGCGGAGAGGGACCAGTCAGGCCCCTATGTCAGCGGCAGTTACGGTGGCTACAAATCACACGGCGGCGAGTTCGAGGATGAAAACGATCTGCTTGGCGCCGCTGTCGGCTACCAGTTCAATCCGTTTTTTGCCCTGGAGGCCGAATACATTGATTTCGGCAACTTTGGCGAGGACGAGGTTGAAGGCAAGCTGAAAGGCTTTGGCCTGAGCGCTGTTGGCCGTCTGCCTCTGACCGATAGCTTCGGCGTCTATGGTAAGGCCGGCGCGTTTGCGTCTGCGTTTGATGTTGATGCATTCAACGCAAGTGAAACCTACGATGAAGTATCGCCCTTTGTCGGCGCCGGTGTGGATTTCCGGGTAACGCCCGCGCTGACGGCATTCGCGGAATACAATCGCTACAACGTCGACATTGATAAAGAGGACTTCAACGGCCAGGTAACCAACAGCGGTCCGGAGTTTGATACCGGTCGGGTCGGCCTGAAACATCAGTTCTGATGAGTGCAGGGCGCAGCGCGGGGCTGCGCCTTTCTCTTTTACTGAACGTTTTCCTGCTCGCCAAACTGGCCGGCGAATAACGCTGTGGAAAGATAACGCTCGGCGGTATCCGGCAGCACCACCACGATGTTCTTGCCCTGGTACTCCGGCTGCTTGCTGATGCGTACCGCAGCCGCCACCGCTGCGCCGCAGGAAATGCCGCAGAGAATGCCCTCTTCCTGCATCAGCCGATGGGCCATGTCCATGGCGTCTTCGTTGGTAACCGTCTCCACCTGGTCAACCATTTCCAGATCCAGATTCTTGGGCACGAAGCCCGCACCGATGCCCTGGATCTTGTGGGGCGCCGGCTTGATGTCTTCGCCGTTCATCATCTGGGTGATCACCGGTGAGTCGGTAGGCTCGACGGCAATGGTGGCGATCTGTTTGCCCTTGGTGCCTTTGATGTAGCGGGAAACGCCGGTCAGCGTGCCACCGGTGCCCACGCCCGCCACGAAGATATCGATTTCACCATCAGTGTCTTCCCAGATTTCCGGGCCGGTGGTGTCCTCGTGGATTCGGGGGTTGGCCGGGTTCTGGAACTGCTGGGGCAGGAAATAGTTATCCGGGTCTGACGAGAAGATCTCTTCGGCCTTGGCGATGGCACCCGGCATGCCTTTGGCAGGTTCGGTCAGCACCAGTTCTGCTCCCAGTGCCTTCAAGACCTTGCGACGCTCAAGACTCATGGAAGCGGGCATGGTAAGGATCAGTTTGTAGCCCCGGGCGGCTGCCACGTAGGCCAGGGCGATCCCGGTATTGCCGCTGGTGGGTTCCACAATAGTCATGCCCGCCTTCAGGGTACCGCGCTTCTCGGCGTCCCAGATCATGGCAGAGCCGATCCGGCACTTAACGGAATAGGCCGGGTTTCGGCCCTCAATCTTGGCCCAGATCGTGGCGCCGTCGTTCACGCGGTTCAGTCTGACCAGTGGGGTATTGCCGATGGACAGGGAATTGTCCTCGTAGATGCGAGCCATGGCGTTCTCCTTGTTACTTTGTTTTTATTCAGTCTAGCACCACTCAGGAACCCACTGAGCGCGCTTCCAGCCGGTTGCGACCGTTCTGCTTGGCCTGGTAGAGCGCCTGGTCTGCCTGTCTGAGAAACTCTGCTGGCGAGTCGTCGGGGCCCGGTACGCCAGTGGCAAGGCCAATGCTGATGGTGAGGTGAACGTTGTGTTCTCCGCATACCGAGCAGCTTTTTTCGACGTGTTTGCGGAAGGATTCCAGCCGGTTACGAATTTCGGTACTGTCATCATAGCTGGCGAAAATAACAAACTCTTCGCCACCGAAGCGCGAGAGCCGGTCGGTTTCCCGCCGGAAATGTTTGCGCATAAGCTCTGCCAGTGTTTGCAGGCAGATGTCGCCCGCTTCATGGCCGTAATTGTCGTTGATCCTTTTGAAGTGGTCGGCATCCACCATGGCCACTGCGAAGCCAGAATGGTGGCGCTGGCACCACTGAAAGCTCTTTCGGAATTCCTGATCAAAGTAGCTTCGGTTGCCCAGTCTGGTGAGGTCGTCTGTCACGCTGAGCCGCGCGAGTGTCTCGTTGGCGTCGGTCAGGTTTTTGTTGAGCCGGTTCAGCTTGCGGTTCCAGTAAACCAGAAGCAGAGCAATCAATATGGCTGCGATTGAAAGCTGCCAGATCAGCGTGTAATCAACGGACTGCTTGAGACGGATGTTGCGCCACTGCCTCTCGAGATCTTTGCGTTCCTGCGCGGTCAGGCTGGATACCAGTTTTTGCATGATTCCCAGGACGACAGGCTCGTCTTTCCGTGTGGCGACTGAAAGCGACCAGTCTGCCGGAATGCGGCCGATGACTTTCACATCCGCAAGGCCCAGCTCCTGCATGTAATAGCTGGCTGTTGCCAGAGTTGTAATATAGCCGTCCAGGTCATGGTTCTGTAGTTTACGTAGGCCCATCTGCTCGTTGGCAACCTCGATCAGATTGAGGGAGGGGTAGCGACTCTGAAGCAATTCTGCGAAGGCATAGTCTTTGACAACGCCGACTCTTTGTCCGCGCAAGTCCCCGACCCGCTCAATGAAGGGGGCTTCAATCCGGCCAAGCACAACTGTCGGTACCTCGAGATAGGGTTCGGTAAAGTTCAGGAATTCTGACCGCTCCGGAGTTTTCATGGCCATGGTGAAAATGTCGCATTTGCCCTGCCGGGCTGCTCCGATCGATTCGGTCCAGCTGTCGGTGCGCACCAGCTCGAACCGAACCGGTGCCCGTGAGGAGAATAATCGGGCCACTTCTGCGGATAAGCCTGCGTGGTTGCCCTCTTCGTCTATGCCTTCGAGCGGGAGCCAGTTCGGATCAATACACATGTTCAACTGGTTGTCGTGGACCTTGAGCCACGCCAGTTCAACCGCATTCAGGGAAACCTCACCCGTTTCCTGTAGCTCCAGGTCTACGCTCGCGCCCAGCCAGCGGCTTTCGATGGTGTGCATCTCTTCGGGGGAAATTGCAGCCAGCGCCTGATCGAGTATGTCTGCCAGGGGCGCGAGACCGGGCCTGACGCCAAACCGGAGGTCTTCCCCGGACTGTCCCTCGATAACCAGCTCTCCCGCGATTCTGACGCCTGGTATGCCCAGCTCCCGGATCCAGAAGTTGCCGTTGGGAAGAGCAGCGAGTACAACATCCACTTCGTCTCTGGCCAGAGCCTGGAACATGGCATCCTGGGTCGTAAAAATCCGGGCGTTGTTGCCGAGGGCCTGGGTAACAGGCTCTTCGTAGTAAATGCCGGAGCCGAGAGCAACGCGTTGGTCCTTCAGGTCTTCCAGGCTTTGAATTCTTAACGCGGGATCCCGGGTAAAGGCGACGTTGGGTATGGTGTGGTAGGGCTGGGTAAATCGGGTGAAGGCCTGACGATCAGGCCGGAAAGACATGTTAGCCAACACGTCAATCTCGCCATCGCGGAATAGTGGGAGTAGCTCTATCCACTGGCCCTCGACCGGTATTACCTGCAGCCCGGTCAGATCGGATATCCGGCTCAGCACGTCTACGCTCAAACCGTGAATTCGAGTTGCGCTCTCGAAACTGTAAGGTGCGTAATCCCGCATCAGACCAACGCGCACGGGGCCGGTTTCGGAGATGAATTCCTTTTGATCTGGTCCCAACGAAAAGCTGGTGCCCCGGGCTAAGCTATTGCCTCCCAGTTCCTGCCAACGCTGAAGCAGTTCGTTGATGCGTTTCGCCG
Source organism: Marinobacter manganoxydans MnI7-9 (assembly GCF_000235625.1). GTDB lineage: Bacteria > Pseudomonadota > Gammaproteobacteria > Pseudomonadales > Oleiphilaceae > Marinobacter > Marinobacter manganoxydans. The sequence goes on from NZ_AGTR01000081.1 coordinate 66,275, forward strand.
GAACCTGCTCCAGGCCAGAGGAAATCCTCTGGTACAGCTCGCTCTTGGCTTTCAGAACACCAATTCGAAAATCTTCGGTCGCCAGATCACCGAGGGGGGCGGTGCCGGCAATCTCAAGAAAACCGAACCCGGCCTGGTTGGCATAATAATGCAGCGTCAGCCGCGGCCCGATAATGACATCCACCCAACCAAATGCCAGAGCGCGAATGAGGCTGTGGACCGAATCATAGCTCGTCAGGGATACACCCTGTGCATCGAGTGCTTCGCGATAGTAGACGTCGCGCACTATACCTACCCGAAGTCCCTTCAGATCCGAGAGGGTGCGGATGTCCCCCAGTGGCCTCTGGTTGTTGTGCATCAGATAGGTCTGGCGAAGGTGGTAGGGCTCTGTGAACAGGATGTTTTCTGCCCGCTCCGCACTGAACGAGATGCCGTCGATAACATCAAGCTCGCCCCGCAAAAATGCATCGTAGATTTCCGGCCAGCTGCCAGCGCGAAATCGGAAGTTCAGATCGGCATTTCGGGCGACCTCGCGAAGCACATCAACAGAAAAACCGGAGGCGCCGGGACCATCGTCGAACGAGAAGGGTTTGTTGTCGCCCACGATGCCGACAGTCACGGTGTCGTCGGCCTGTTCGGACATCGCCAGTGGGGATGCGAGCAAAAGGCAAAGGGCCCAGAGGACTGTCGCGGCCACGCTCCGGTATCGAGTTTCTTTGTGAGTAGCGGGAGTCTTCATCGGCGAGCCGGCGATCCTTTACTGCTTCGACTTAAGTGTAGCCTTAACCGACTCGATTGAACATTACTCAGGTGCTCACTGGGCGGCCGGTGTAATCGGAGAAGTCCGGCTTTTTCGGATGATGCTGGTCGTCTGTCATGTACGCCGAGGTAAGAATGAATTCGGCAGTTGCGCGGTTGCAGGCCACGGGAATGTTCCAGAGCGCGGCAATGCGCAGCAGTGCCTTGATGTCCGGGTCATGGGGTTGAGGTTCCAGAGGGTCCCAGAAGAACACCAGCAGGTCGATTTCGCCCTCGGCGATCTTGGCGCCGATTTGCTGGTCGCCGCCCAGCGGACCGCTTAGCAGGCAATGGATATCGTCCCGCTCCAGGTTATCCCGAAGCAGCCGGCCCGTGGTGCCGGTGGCGTAGAGTTTCAGCGGGGCAAATCGGGTGCGGTTTTCGGCAACCCAGTCCACCAGTTCCTTTTTCTTGTTGTCGTGTGCCACCAAAGCGACGGATTTTACGGCCATTTGGGGTAAAGTCTCCTGTTATCAAGGTTTTTACGGTGCCAGTGTTTCACAGGCTGGCCCGGTTCGGAATAGGAAAGAGGTTTATGTCCGCGACAACATCGTTTGACTGGCAATCCACACCGGCGGCTGTCTGGCGTCGGCATCGGTCGGGGCTGCGCGCCATCCGACGGCTCGATCCGGTGCAATGGCAGGATCTGAAGGGCATCGACCGACAGCAGCAGGCTCTGGCCCGCAATACCGAACGGTTTCTGGCCGGTGAACCCTCCAACAACGCGTTGCTCTGGGGCTCACGCGGCACCGGCAAGTCGTCGCTGATCAAGGCGCTGTTGAACCGCTACCAGGAGCGTGGGCTGCGGATGATCGAGGTGGACAAGGATGATCTGGTCAACCTGCCGGAAATTGTCGATGAGATCTGCGAGCTGCCGTTCCGGTTTGTGATCTTCTGCGACGACCTGTCGTTTGACGTTGGTGAGTCCAGCTACAAGGCCCTGAAAAGTGTACTGGAAGGTTCCCTGGAACTGCCCCCGGAGAATGTAAGGGTGTATGCCACCTCCAACCGCCGTCATCTGATGCCGGAGTTCATGTCCGATAACCTCAAGAGCGAAATGCGCGACGGTGAGCTGCACCCGGCCGAAGCCATCGAAGAGCAGGTGTCCCTGGCGGACCGGTTCGGTCTTCAGCTTTCGTTCTATGCGTTTTCGCAGGCTGTGTACCTGCAGGCGGTGGACGCGCTGTTCCCCGACTTTGATGACCGGGAAGGCCTGCATCGGGAGGCGATCCGCTTCGCCACTGCCAAGGGCGTACGCAATGGTCGCACGGCCCAGCAGTTTTACCGGCAGTTTGCCGGCGAGCAGGATCTCGGCAGGCTGAAGTAGCTACTGCCGTTTTGCCATCTTGATGAAGTGATGGTGGACCACCCGAACCCCGAGAAACACCAGGGTCATTACCACCGGAATGGCGATGCCCAGAACCAGGGTCTTGTTGAAGACAACACCGGCTTCGTAAACCGAATCCAGCCCGAATTTGAGCAGGCCGATCAGGTAATAGGTGATGGCCACCACCGAGAAGCCTTCCACCGTATGCTGCATCATCAACTGGATCTTGGAGCGCCGGTCCATGGAACTGAGCAATTGCTGGTTCTGGCTCTGGATGGCCAGTTCCACCCGGGTGCGCATCATGTCCGAGGCCCGGTCGACCCGTCGGGAAAGGTCTTCCAGCCGTTCGCTCACCGCTTCGCAGGTTTTCACTGCCGGAGTCAGTCGGCGGGTCATGAATTCGGTCAGGGTCAGGTGGCCGGAGAGTTCGTCTTCCCGCAATTCTTCCAGGCGGGTCAGTACCAGCCGGTGATAGGCGCGGGTGGCAGAGAAACGGAACGTGGAGTGGGCCCGGAAGGCCTCGATACGGGCCGCAATGTTGGTCAGTTGGGCCAGCAGTTTTTCTTCGTCCACATCCTCATTTTCCGCCAGTGACCGGGTGATCACGGCCAGTTTTTCATCCATATCGTTCAGTGACGGTGTGATTTCCCGGGCAACGGGGAGTGCCAGCAGTGACATCAGGCGGTAGGTTTCGATTTCCATCAGGCGCTGGGTCAGACGGCCCAGCTGGCTGTCCGACATGTGGTGGTTCATCACCATGAACCGGCCAAAGCCGTCACTGTGTAGCCGGAAGGTGCCCCACACCCTGGCGGCACCCTCCTGGGGACTGCTCCCGACCAGTCGCATGCCTTCGAAGTGCTTGCGTACATAGTCCAGGTCGCCTTCGGTTCCGTCAGCGGCCGGCCGTACTTCCAGGTGGAATGCCGCAATCACTGTACCGGTCAGCTGTTCCAGCCACCCCTCCGGCAACGGTGTAATGCCGGTCTCGCTAAAGGGTGTTTCCTCACCCGCAGCCAGGTTGATAAAGGTGTAGGACGCGAATTCCATGTGCATCTCGCGACGCACCCGCAGGGCACCGAAGGTATGTTCAAAGCAGCCCACCTCGTTCTCCGGTACCGGATGCCCCATCAGCCGATGGAGTTCCTGCAGGTGCCGGAATTGTTCCTGCCGTTGCTCAGGTGTTGTCAGAACCGCCATCTGGGTAACCCGCGCCGGTGTCGGTAGCACCTGGAACGGCCTTGAGTGCAGCTCGTTGTAGAGATCGTTCCGAAGCGGGTGAATGTCGAGGGATTCCAGGCGTGCGCTCACGGCAGGGTGGTCCTGTGGTCAAGAGTGGATAGCTGGGATCATAACCCGGAAGCACACACCGTCAATGCCACCTTGGGCGCGGTTCCGGGCTTCCACATGGGCACCATGGTAGTCGGCAATCAGGTTGACAATGAGTAGCCCCTGTCCAAGGTGGCCCTGTTCCTGGCCGTCCCGCATTGAAACGAAGGGGCTGAAGATGTCAGTTGTTGTGTCTTCGGGCAGCGTTGAACCCTCATTGAAGACCGACAGACACAGCCCTTCCGAAGTTGTTTCCAGGCCTACCTCAATCAGTCCATCCTGTGGTGTGAAATCCCGGGCGTTATCCACCAGCTTGTCGAGCAGTTGCACCATCAGTTCTGGCGAACCCGTGATCTTGCAGCCTGCCTGCGGCCCCGAGTAGCGGATCTGATGGCTGCTGTCGAGGGCCTGATACGCAGCGGTTGCTTCTGCGGCCACCTCCGCCAGATCGAACTGTTCTTTATCCGCATGGTCCAGGCTCTGCTCCAGACGCGCCGCTTCGCTCATGCCATGGAGTATCTGCCGGAGGCGTTCGGTGGCGGAAGCGGCCCTTTCGATGTATTGCCTGCGCTCTTCCTCCGAATCGCTGTGGTTGAGGTTTTCCAGCGAGGAACGAACCACAGCGACAGGTGTTTTAAGTTCGTGAGAGAGTCGCCGGGAGAAGCTTTCCAGGTAGCGGTTGTACCCGTGGAGACGATCCACCATCAGGCTGAAGTGTCGCTGCAACTGGCCCAGTTCGTCCTTGCTTCGGGCATCCGGCACTCTGCCCGTGATCCGGCCGTCTTCATCAATACTGGCGCTGACAGCACGCTGCAGCCGGGTAATCCGCCAGGACAACCAGCTGGCATAGCCAAGCAGAACCAGGGTGAGAGCGACAATGATGAGGGTGCTGCGGGCAATGACCGAGCCGAGGGCAGAGCCGGAGAGGGTAAGAAGCTGATCCAGCGACTGCTCCAGAATCAGCGTGCGGCCACCGAAAACCTCCCGGGTGGTCAGCAGCCAGACGCTGTCATCTTCATGACGGACCAGGCTCGTTTCCGGTAGCGCCTCAACGTCCACACGGTTGGTGTCGGTTTCGATTGAGGTGGGTTCTGGCTGGTAAAGGCGCACCAGGCCCCTGAGTGCATTGAGACTGATCTTTTCGATCACCTGCACCGGGCTGAGACTATCGAACTCTGGCGCTGTGACGGCTGAGTCAGCCTGTTGTCTCGCGATGACCCATCCGGCCGGTTCAACCAGTCGGGCCTGCTGGCCGGGGTTAAGTTGTGGTTCCAGCTGTCGCTCCAGGGCGAGATTTCGACTGACCAGCACCGGCAATGGATCAACCGACGTGGAGACGCCGGTTACCTGATCACTGCCCCATAAGGCCGCAAAACCCAGGCGGCTGCGGTCGACAGGCATGGGCAGTTTCAGTTCCAGCTGCCAGCCATCACCGGCGCCCTGCAAAAAGCCGGAGAGGCGATAGTCAGGCTGGCCGCCTTTCTCTTCAAGGCCATAGAGCTGGCCGGGAGCCGGTGTGCGCAGTAACCAGGACTGCCGGCCGGATTCCTGGGCCAGGTTGCCGCCTGAGGGCTCTAGCCAGAGCCTCAGCCGGTCATGGGCCTGTTCCGGGCTGCCGGGATTAAAGAACACGGGTTGCCTATGGCTAACGCGAATTAGCAGGTACAGGTTCCGTCTATCGGTAGCGGCCTGCCATTGCAGAGCCGTTTCCCCGGCTTTGCCGCTGGTGACCCTTTGCCAGTTTCTGGTCTGGTTTGCCTCGTCATATCCTGGCCAATCGTCAGCGTAACCATCCAGGTTCAGGTTGCCGGCAAAAGGTTCCACGTAGATGGCGGGCTCACCGGGCCGGACCACCGGCGTACCGATGATCTGATCGCCGGCAGTCGCGGCCAGTCTTTCGGCCTGGGCCTGGAGTTGCTGCCGGGCCTGTTGGCGAAGGGCATCGTCCAGCTCCAGAACAAACTGAAGGCCCGCCCAGGGGATCAGCAGCATCAGAAGGCTGGCAACGAACAGCTGGCGCTTGAGATTCAAGACTCAGACCTCACGGGCGTTCCACCGGTAGCCCATGCCGTAGGCGGTCTGTATGCCGTCAAAGGTTGCGTCAATCTGCTGGAACTTGCGGCGGATACGCTTGATGTGGGAGGTGACCGTATTGTCATCCAGCACCGTGCTTGCGGCTTCCATCAATTGTTCCCGGCTGCGGACATGGCCGGGGTGCTGAACCAGCGAGTGCAGCATCCAGAATTCAGTGACGGTCAGGTCGATGGGCGTTTCATCCCAGGCCACTGTCATGCGATCCACATTGAGGGAGAGTTTGCCCCGCTCGAGCACCTCGTCCGGTTTCTGCAGGGCTTCGGCCCAGGCGTCGGCCCGCCTGAGCAGGGCGGTAACCCGGGCCAGCAGGTGGTCCAGGCTCATGTCCTTGGTGACGTAATCATCGGCCCCAAGGCGCAAACCGTGGACGGAATCGATGTCGCTGTCTCGGGCGGTCAGGAAGATAATCGGCAGGGTCTGGGACAGTGACCTCAGATCCTGGCACAGGGCGAAGCCACCCTCCGGCTCATCGCCCAGGCCAACGTCGATGATGGCCAGGTCCGGCAAGGACTGCCGCAACACCTGCCAGGCCGACGACCGGTCGCCATGGGCGGTCACGCGATAGCCACGGCGCTCGAATGCGGCGCGGTAGTTGTCGCGGATGGCGGGTTCGTCTTCGATCAGTACAACGTGTTTCTTCATGGTGGCGGCTGCTTCCCGTTGCCGGTGTGTGCCTATTTAACCACGGCAGGTGCTGATAACAAGCGCGCAGGTCGTTGTTGCCATAATTCATCATTTTTTGAGGGTGGTTTGTCGCTTTCTGCCATGGGAGTTCCTCTCCGGATTGCTGAAATGGCGGTGTTTCGCACAGTCATGCAGTCACAAGGATTCTCTCATGATGCTCTCCAATTCTCTCTTGCAGCTCTACTCGACTTCTTCTGATAAGAGTCTGCCGCCCGGCCAGCGCCGGGTACCTTCCGAAACACGCTGTGAATACGTCCCTGTACGCTCGGCTCCGCCATCCATGGCTCCGCACGGTTTCGGAAGGTACCCGGCGCTGGCCTCTTTCATGAGCCGCTTTCTGCACCGTCGTTTCAAGCAGATCTGTGAGGGAATTAGCCTCTGGCTGGCAGTTTTGCTGATGCTGTTTGTTCACCCACTGTATGCCGAGGCGAATGAGGCAGACAAGGTCGGCCAGTTGCATTTTGTCGACGGCCAGGGGCAATGGCAGGAACCGGCGCTGGTGCTGGACAGTGAATTCGACATTCAGGTCAGCGGACTGATTGCCGACACTCGGTTGCTGCGCAGTTTCCAGAATACCAGCGACCAGTGGCGCGAAGGCGTTTTCGTGTTCCCGTTGCCCGAGAAGGCCAGTGTGTACGGTCTGACGATGACGGTGGGGGAGCGGACCATTGAGGGCAAGGTGCAGCCCAGGGAGACGGCGCTGCAGACCTATGAGAAAGCAAAGCAGGCCGGGCAGCATGCGGCGAATGTGGAGCAGCAGCGTCCGAATCTTTTTACTGCCCGGGTTGCCAATATCCCGCCGGGGGAGACGGTTTCGGTTAAGCTGAAGTACCAGCAACCGGTGCAGTATCAGGCCGGGGTGTTCGAGCTCACTGTGCCGACCACGCTGACGCCGCGTTACATGCCGGGAGCGCCGGTCAGCACCGCACCGGATCAGTGGCAAGGCGGGTGGGCGCTGCCGACGACCGAGGTGCCGGATGCCGGTGCCATCAGTCCGTTTACGGTAACCCCGGATGATGTGGCGGCCGACAGCCACCGGGCGGTGATTAATCTGGTGATTGATTCCGGGCTGCCGCTGGAGAGCGTCTCCAGCCCGTCCCACCGTCTCGCGACCAGTCAGGATGGCCAGACTTTCAGGATTCGTCCCGATGGCGGCGAGATCCTGATGAATCGTGATTTCGTGGTGCGGTGGCGTCCGGTTGCCGGGCTGGAACCCTCCGCAGCGGTTTTTCACCAGTCCTGGCAGGGTGAGGACTATCTCATGGCGATGCTGGTGCCGGGCGAAAACGGCACCATGGCGCTGCCCCGGGATCTGGTGTTCGTGATCGACACCTCCGGTTCCATGGCGGGGGAATCGATCCGTCAGGCCCGAAGTGCCCTTCAGGCCGGTCTGGACACGCTGACGCCACGTGACCGGTTCAATGTGATTCAGTTCAACAGCCAGACTCACTCGCTGTTTATGCAACCGGAAGTGGCGACCGGCAATAACCTCGCCCGGGCCCGTCGGTACGTTGACCGTCTGCGGGCCGACGGCGGTACCGAGATGGCACCGGCCCTGTCCCGAGCCCTGGAAGGTGCAGGCGAGACTGAAGGCGGGGCGAGGGTGCGCCAGGTCATCTTCATTACCGATGGCGCAGTGGGCAATGAGGCGGCGCTGTTCCGGCAGATCCGTCAGCAACTGGGCAGCCAGAGGTTGTTTACCGTAGGCATTGGTTCTGCGCCGAACCGGCATTTCATGCGTGAGGCTGCCCGCTGGGGCCGGGGCACTTATACGGCGATCCACTCGCCTTCCGATGTGGACGGTCCTTTGCAGGCGCTGTTTTCGGCCATGGAGTCGCCGGTTCTGACGGACATCCGGGTCGACTGGCCAGGCCAGGAGACAGGCAAGGAGTCATTTCCGAGGCGCTCGGGCGATCTGTTCCAGGGCGAGCCGCTGGTTCATGTGGTGCGCGGTGTTCCGGCCATGGGGGAACTGAAGGTGTCGGGTCGCCTGCCGGGTGGCAAGGACTGGACCAGAACGCTGGACCTGCAGCAGGCCGCCCCGGCAACCGGGCTTCATCGGCATTGGGCGAGAGAGAAGATCGACAGCCTGGAGGATGAGGCCAGGGTGACGGGCCGGGAGCCGGACAAGGCCGGCATTACCGAGCTGGCGGTCAGCCATGGCTTGATGTCGGCCTACACCAGTTTTGTGGCCGTGGATTCCACGCCGGCCCGGAGCCCAGAAACGCCAATGGAATCGGATAATTTGCCCACTCTTCTGCCGGCGGGCAGCCAGGACGGCATGCTGCGCTATCCGCAGACGGCAACGTCGGCGCCGCTGCTGATTGCGCTCGGCCTGGTCGGGCTGATGTTTTCCCTGGCGATTGTGCTGCTGCAGAGGAGGGCGTTCCCATGACAAGGCTCCTGTTACTGTTATTGACCAGCTCTGCTACCTTGTTGGTATTCGGGTTATGGATTCCGCTCAAGGCGGTTATTGCCCAGGAATTACTGGAGATGGCCTGGGCGGAAAGTCAGGCCCGGCAGACGGACTCACGGCCCTGGCCCTGGGCGGACACCTGGCCGGTAGCTCGCCTGGCCATTCCGGAGCTGAACGACACGATGATTGTTCTGGCCGATACCCACGGCGAGAGTCTGGCGTTTGGTCCAGGCCGGTTAACCGGAAGCAGGGATCATGGCGGAGCCGTGATCATTGCCGGGCACCGGGATACCCATTTCCGGAGCCTGAAAGCGCTGGAGACCGGCAATGAGGTTCGCCTGCAAGGCCGGGATGGCCGGTGGCAGAGTTACCATGTAGACGGTGCCCGGGTGGTGGATAGCCGTTCAGAGCTGATTGACACCCAGCGTTTGCCGGAGGGGACGCTTCTGCTGGTGACCTGTTACCCGTTCGACAGTGTCGATGCCGGAGGGCCGCTTCGTTACGTGGTAAGGGCCTCGGCAAAGGGCAAACAAAGGGAGCAAATTGACACTGTTGCCGGAATATAAAGTTGGCGTACACTTGTGCGCCAAAATTTGGCTGCAGAGTGTGGTTGCATGGGTATTATCAGAAAACTGCTGGCGTGGCTGAGCGTACCGATCATCTGCCTTTTCGCGTTGGTTTTCTACGCAGCAAGGCCGTTCAACCCGGATAACAATCGTTTCCTGGCGCGTGCTGTGGCGCGTTTCGGGCGGGCAGTCCTCGGTATGGAACGGCCGCTGGAAGGCTGGGAGAACATGCCGCAGGACCGGCCCACGGTCGTCATTGCCAACCATCAGCACAATGACGATCTGTTTGTTGTGGGCGACCTGTTGCCGCCGCGAACCGTAACTGTCGGTAAATCGTCACTGGTCTGGGTGCCTTTCTTTGGCCAGGTGTTCTGGCTTGGTGGCAACGTGATCCTCAATCGCGGACGCTCCCACAAGGCCGTTGCGGTTATGAAGGCCACAAGCAGTGCCATTGCCCGGGACCGGAAAAGTCTCTGGGTTTTCCCCGAGGGCACCCGCAGCAAGGGCCGTGGCCTGCAGAAATTCAAAAAAGGCGCGTTTCACGCAGCAGTGGCATCCGGAGCGCCGATCACCATGGTGTGTGTGCAGGAATATGCTGATGAGGCGAAAGGCTGGAGCGGCCGCCGTGAATCGGTAGCCATCCGGGTTCTGCCGCCCATCGAAACCGAGGGCCTTACCGCCGAGGATATTCCGGAACTGATGGCCCGATGCCACCGGCAAATGTCTGAGGCCATTGCCGCACTGTAATCCCCTTCCCTGGAAGTGCTTGAAGCACCACTGGAAACAGGGCAGTCTTGCGGGACGGTTGTTTCGTTCAATGACCCTCAGGGAGAGGCAAGAGATGAACCTGATTCTGTTTCTGATTATCGGCGGTGTGGCCGGCTGGTTGGCTGGTCTGATCATGAAAGGCCGTGGATTTGGCATTCTGGCCAACATCGGTATTGGTATTGTCGGCTCGTTTCTCGGCGGTTTCGTATTCCGGCTATTGGGGCTGGCGGCCCAGGGTGCTGTCGGTGAGCTGGTGACCGCAACGGTGGGTGCGGTGCTGCTTCTGGCGATCGTCAGCGCAATCAAGAAGGCCTGAGCATGATCGTACCCGTAACCGGAGTGTTTGCCGCAGTAATTGGCATTCTTTTACTGGTGTTGTCGGCTCAGGTCGTCAAATTTCGTCTGAAGTACAAAAAGGGTCTCGGCACCGCCGACGACCAGGATTTTGAGGCGGCTGTCCGGGCCCACGCCAATCTGGTGGAGTACGCCCCTCTGGGTCTGATCATGCTTGCTATCGCTGAACTCAACGGCGTTGCCAGCGGCCTGATCTACTGGACCGGGATGGCGCTGGTGGTTGGCCGTATTCTGCATGCCTTCGGCATGATCAACGGTCGCGGCGGCACCCACTGGGCCCGGATGATCGGCATCCTGCTGACCTGGCTGGCAATCCTGGTGGCTGCATTGCTGCTGCTGTGGAACGTCTGGCAGGTTTACGGTTAACGAAACGCTACTGGCAAGATTTGCAGAGAGCGAATCCAAAAGGGGGCCTGGCCCCCTTTTTTCGTCTGTAGGCGATTTGTCAGAGCGCCCGGGCCACATCCAGAGTCAGATATTCCAGCTCAACCCGCCGGTTGGCAGCCCGATCTTCCGGAGTTGCCAGAGGTCGGGCTGAGCCCCAGTGGCTCATCAGAATGCGGGATTCCGCAACCCCTTCCTGCATGAGAATCCGCGCTACCGCGTTGGCCCGCAATCGGGAGAGGAACCGGTTGTAGTCTTCCGAGCCGAAGTTGTCGGAGTGGCCATGAATCCTGACGCTGACGGAAGGGTGTTCCTTCAGATAGGCGGCATGCTGCTGGAGGAACGCCATGTCATCATTGTCCACCGAGTGCTTGTTGAAGCCGTAATGGAACTTTATGCGGTGCGGGCGCCTGGTTCCGGCCTCGAAAGTGGCAGTGGTGAAGCCGGCGGCTATCGCGGCATTGGCAATCAGCTCCGGGTTATCCAGTACGAGTACGGTCATCTGAAAATCCTTGGTTCGGTATCCGGTTTTT
>NZ_AGTR01000080.1 GCF_000235625.1 Marinobacter manganoxydans MnI7-9
GTCGTTCGCCTGAATGACCAAATGCACATGGTTTGTCATCAAGCAGTAACTGAACACCTCCAGCTCATAGACCTGCTTCCATTCCTGAAGATTCGCCAGGTAGTACTCAAAATCACGACGTTCGACAAACACGGGTTGTCGGTTATGACCGCGCTGGACAATATGGTGGGGAATACCGGGCACAATCACCTTGGCCCGTCTTGGCATCAGCTCCTCCTTGCTGTTTGAAACACAGAATCCTTTCTGCCCTGAACGCCGATATTAACCGAAGCACGTTGGAGGTTGGTAGTGACTTACTTTAGCGCTGGGCAATCAAAGAAGACGAAAAAAAAGATCTGTCCCGGTTTTCAGCATCCGATCCATCCAAAAGGAAATTGGACTTGGCTTTCTGTTAATTGTCGAGTCTGGCTATACAACCAGACCCATCATCGATATGCATCAGCTTAAAGGTTCCTTCCTCAAGCTCCGAAACCAAGTCATGGATATTTACATTTTCTTGGTCATATTTTCTATCTTGGGAAATAGCTATGATCGTCTGGCAACTTAGCGATGAACAAGTTTTCAACAGCGACTTCATGCTATCGACTCTCATTTGATGCTGGCCAGGCTCATCCATTACTAAAAACCCAGGGTGCCTCACGCCATTTAATAGCAAAGCTATATAGTAAGCCCATATAGACCTTACAAAATCACTAGCAGAAGAAACGTACCTGATATATTGAGGCTCTTGTCCCGAAATGTATACAGACGGAAAAAGCCTATGAGCATCTTTACCCTTTATATCCACATTATCTAAGCCATTACTTCGATAACCAAAGCTTTCCAACAATATCTTAAAGTCCGACTTAAAAACTCGGATCTTATCTTCATCCGACGAAACCAAATTTTTCAGGCGCTTCTCTTCTTCTACAAGCTCATAGAATTCATGACTTAAACTAATCAAATCTTCCTTAACACGTCGGAGATATAAATCAAACGTCTCCAGTTCGATCTTGCGTTGTTTACGCTCCGCCAACATTTGAAACTCACTACGATATGACATTGCTTTAGCGGACTCAAGATCCTTATGCAAGCTATCAATTTGGCCGCGTTTCAGAGCAATCGATTTATCATAGTAATCAAGCGTCGCTTGATATCTATTAAGCACCTTTTTAGAACCCTTAATATATTTTTGATACGTTGCTTTTTGTGAATTTAAAAAAGCCAAGCTCTTCTTTATAGAACTATCAGTCAATCTGGAGTCTTCAAGATTCGAAACCTCACTATCACATACCGGACAGTGGGCACTAGATATTCGATTCCATCCACGCCCAATAGAAACTTTATTGATATCCTTGAAATCCTGAAGATCGTTGATCACATGATTTAGTGCGTCTTGATAACGGGACAGTTTATGGCTCTCGTCCCAAAAAAGCTCTTCAATCTCCTTGCGCTCCGAAATATACCTATTAAGAGAGATCTTAAGGGAGTCGTTTTCAGAAATAAGGGCCGCCGACCTAAGCTGACTTGTCTCAAATTTCGATATAGAACTAGAAATCGAATCGATTTTTTCGTCGAGCCTAATAATTAGCGAGTCATAACCTAACTCTTTATCACCTTCCATTATTTGAAAAAATAAATTTTTTCAATCTGCCTTTTGGTTTTGGGTTTAAGTTTATCAATCGGGGACAAATACAAATTAAGGTTTTGCGCCCTAAGATCTAGCTCTTTAATTTGTTCTCGCCATTTTTCAACTATGCTATCCTTTCCTACCTTGATCGCATCAAGTTGCATATTCACGGCGAGTGAATTAAGCCCCAAACAATACTCAACAACTTTCTGTTTCGGATCCTTTATACCAAATGGAGGCATCATTGAAAAAAAATCTGACCAACCTTTGGTTTGCTCGATAAAACAAAGAGTAAAGACATTTTGCATATAGAGCGGCTTCGCTGACAAGCCCGATGTCGACTCCACATCAAAAATATCAAGTTCATTGACTTCAGCAAACCATTTAAAAAAACCGTTACGTGAGTGATCTCTTGGCGAATGAATAAACTTCGACATTTTTTCGCCATTGGCCTCTATTATTATTTCATTAGATCCAACAGTCTCACCATCCTTTACCACCCTGTTTAGGCTCCATTTCTTACCCGCCTTATCAGTGAACTCCAAAAAGCACTCAGACTCATATATATTACAGCTGTAGCCATCTGACATGAGAGCTTGATGCAGCGCAGGACTCAATGCATTAACGCCTTTACTACCAATTAACTGCTCTAATCCTAAACAGTAATATATGCATGAAAGGACTGTCGACTTACCTGAAGAATTGTCGCCAGTCAATACATTTAGGCCCTCCTGAAACTCAAATAAAAACCCGAAGTCCTTATTACCATCGGGTGTATGAGCTCTTACCGCGACCTTAACGCTATTTATGTACATCTGGAGACAACCTAATCGTTAGAAAATCAAATCGATTCTCAGGAATATTAGCGAGCTTAAGAAATCTGATATATTTTGAAAAAGCATCAGCTTTCTCTATCTCTGAGATGAATTCAAAGCCCAATCCTTTTAAATTGATACTCATCTCACCACTTGACTTCGAATTAATTTCGATAAACCCGTTCGCCTCAGCCATTATAAGCGAAGTCCTGTAGATGGAACTAATATTCCATGGAAGCAACGTAACTTTGGAACTAAAAGCGCCTTCGTCCAACAAGATCGTTTTATCGAAAATATAGGCAAGCTTAATAAAAGAAAGCCCCTTTGACCGCCCCAAGCAATATTTCAGAGCACCGCAAACGATAGTCAGATGAAGAAAACTGCTCTCCGCAGGAGTCTCTCCTAGAAAGCGTTCTGTAATTTCTCCGTTAATCGCCATGATCAGACCAGAAGTCCAAACTACAATTCGCTAACATCTTTGCGAGCTCCCCGGAAACTATAATTCTAGAATTCATTTTTAAAGGACTACCATCAAGCAATTCATTGAGATGCCCCATAAACTCTTCTTGAATCTTATGGAATTTAATATTTCCTTGATGCGGAGTCCCCACACTAAACTTTTTGTTACCTGAGGCAATATAAACCTTTGCATCTTCAACCAGGCTCCTATACTGCTCGTTAGTCCTAATGTATTTTCTATCCAGCCTTTCCCATAGCAAAATATCAACAATAAATTGGTCCAAATCCTCTGTAGTCCAACCGGGCAAAAAAGCCTCCATTTTTCTAACTAAATTCTCTACATCCCCATAACCTTTATTTTTCCGCTCTTCAATTAACTGTTCGGTTATACTAGCCCGAAGCTCCGAAACGCTTACCCTTGTATTCTTATTTCCTCCGTGATAATCATCCAACTCCATGCAGTCAAAAAAATAGCCCTCCAAAGCCGATACCGACCTGCAAACAAGACCATTAAAATTATTATTTTCAACTGATAAAACTATTCCTGCGAGCCAGAACTCCTCTGAATCCTTAAAAAAAACACCACTACCTGAATACCCTTGAAGGACTTCCGCGCCAGACTCACCTTGAGCAGTAGAGTAATCATCTGACGGTATTCTTAGATGAAACTTCTTTTCATTCTCAATAATAGTATCGATTTCGCATCTTGGTATAGAATGTGGCGAAAGAGTTTCTGATTTTGCAGTGCCTCTGACTATAAACTGGACATCAGGAAAGCTCACATCACTGCAGAACCTTGTGTTAGGAAAATCCGATATTTTTTCAGAGCCAACTTCAATGGCGACGATATCGTATTTTTCTTGAGCATCCGGCGAGCCAACAAGACCTACAAATTTCAGGTCTCCGTATACTTCTGACTCATAGATCAGTTCTAGTAACTTTGCCCCCGTTACTGAGCAGCCATCCTGATCCGCAACTACGTGCAAGGCCGTAATCACGTAAAATCTGCCGTCCACCGTCACCAACACACCCGAACCTAAAAACTTATCCGAGCGCCGTATTTTAACCGTGGTTTTTGGCAAAAGCTTAATGTAGCTCATTCCAGTTCCAGCGTTTTCTTGTAAATCATTTTAATCTTATACTCTGCGAGTTCCTCGGCACTGAAATACTTACCATTTCTGGCTTCATATTGCTCAACAGGATAATTAAAAATGAATGTTATGAACTCATCGAGACCGCGATCAACGTGGACCACCAGCTTGCACAGGGTTTCTCTACTTGGGTGCTTATTATTTGAGCGACCACCAATGGTACTCACAATAAATTTCGAGCACTGAATAATAGATATCAAGCCTAAGGAAATGCTATTTATACTTCCATGATGCGAAAGCTTTACGTAGTCAAATAAAGCTTTTTGACTTTCATTGTAACCCATACTCCTTAAATAATCCTCAACAACCGTCGGATGAGAATCACCCAGAAAAAGCACTTCATTTTCACGATAATATAGTATGAAGGCTATTGAGGAAGCATTTACAAAGTCAGATCTTTTTGATTTGAATGAATCCTTTCTTTTACTGAGATCATCAATACTATCCAAGTTCCCGGAAGGCACGCTGACCGGCGTATAATCGGGTTTCTTTTCTTTATACTCTCTAAAATGTAGCTCTAAGTGATTCAGCTCTATATTAGAGGGAGAAATCACGAAAATTTTGCAATCATTTGAAACGATCACTTCATCGCCCTGCACTAACGACAACTGATCTATACCTTTCTCTGCCAAAATCTCTTGTAGACTTACCGCTTGCAAGACAGAGATATTCCCTGACTTTTTATCAGCTGTGATTAGGTCTGGGGTATTCAGATAAACTTTCCCAACGGCAAACTTTTCTGGAATATCATCAACTAGTGGGATGGCACCTAGAATATGATCCTCATCTATATGAGTTAATATTATAAAGTTTACGCTCTTTGTAAGTTTTCTAATTTCATTAAAGTAGGTTCTTTTGTAACCACAATCGACAAGAAAGCTAAAACTTTCATCCTTACTTTGTATAAAAAATGAGTCCCCATAAAGCGCTGGCAAGATATGGATATGTATCATTAGACCATGCGTCTTTTTTGATTATTCAAGCCAAGGGGGGCGCGAAAGATGGTCGAATGCTTAAGGCCCTGGTTCAGGGGCTGCTGAGAGCTCTGCAAACGGATGGATACAGCCGGAGTCCAAAACCGTTGCTTGACACTACGAAGGCCCGCCCTGTCTTCCGAAGGGAAATCGATTCTCTTGATGAAAGGATGACATTTTTTTGCTAGTGACAAGCTGCCCGCGGCACTGATAACGAACTCTCCACGATCGACTTCGAACCTATGAGAACACATTACAATTACCGCCAGCGCACGCAGAATTACACACCAGCAGGATAAAAAAGGCCGTATTGGAACTGAGTTGATCATGGGACGTTATCCGTAACAAAGAGTTTTCCGTAGTGTTTAGCTACCTAAGGTAGACCATACCAGAGCTAGTTGTCTGTTCCACTTACAAAGATACGTAAATTTTATGCCACAAAAAAGCCGCGAGGCGTCGCCACGCAGCTTTCTGTTTTCCATCAGCTTTTTTGCCAGGCCAGCCCATAACTGCGCTGATTGAGGCTCTGCAATATAAGCGTCAGTCCTTCCCGTCCCGCTTGTGCCGCATCAGTGCATAGGTGCCAGCAGCCACAGCCGCGCCAGCCGCCAGGAAGTATTCAAGATGCACTCCATCACCAAGCGCTTCATGCCCGGCATGGCCAAAGGCAGCGCCTGAGATAAGCAGCAGGCCCACAGTCAGAGTCAGTCGGTTAGTCAGTTTCATGGTTGTCTCTCCGTTGTTCGTTTAAGTCTCAAAATCCGTTGTTATTAAGCAGTCTCAGCAAGCTTCTCAGGCCGGCGCTCCGGCAGCATGCCCCGCTCCAGAATGAAGCTGATGATCGTCTCCAGCCCTACCCCGTCGTACAGGTTGGTGAACACGAATGGGCGTTCGCCGCGCATTCTCTTGCTGTCCCGCTCCATCACATCCAGGGAGGCGTGCACCTGTTCGGCGATGTCGATCTTGTTGATGATCAGCAGGTCCGATTTGGTGATGCCGGGGCCGCCTTTGCGGGGGATCTTGTCGCCGGCGGAGACGTCGATCACGTACAGGGTGAGGTCGCTCAGTTCCGGGCTGAAGGTGGCGGAGAGGTTGTCGCCGCCGGATTCCACCAGCACCAGTTCCAGATCCGGATGGCGGCGCTGGAGGTCGTCGATGGCCGCCAGGTTCATGGAGGCGTCTTCACGGATGGCGGTGTGCGGGCAGCCGCCAGTTTCCACGCCGAGGATGCGGTCTGCGGCCAGGGCTTCGTGGCGCAGGAGGAAGTCGGCGTCTTCCCGGGTGTAGATGTCGTTGGTCACCACGGCGATGTCGTAGTGGTCGCGAAGGGCTTTGCACAACTGGCGCAGCAGAGCGGTCTTGCCGGAACCAACCGGCCCACCGACGCCAACTCTCAGGCAATGTGTCATGGCAGTTTCTCCTCGTTTGTTATTCAGCTTCTGAAAAGCCGTGAATACTGTGTTTCATGTAATGCACTTCCGAGCGCCAGTCCTGGCAGGATGGGCCCGAGTTCGTGATCGTTCCGTTCCAGGGCGGTGTCTACGGCCACAGCCAGCTGTGGCCGTAGCCGCTCGATAATGCGCTGGGCAGCCGTGTGGCCCAGAGGCAGTGCCTTGCAGGCCACGGCGAGCTGGTTTTCCAGCCAGGCCCAGACGAAGCCGAGCAGCGTCTGGCGCACGGGTACAAAGCGTTTGTGGGCGGCCCAGGCGAACATGGTGATGTAGCCAGGCTCTTCCGGAATCAGGTGTGGCTCGGGCAGCAGCTCCAGGTTGCGCAAAAGAGTAACGAGGGCGCCGCCGAGGCGGGTGTCTTCGTCGCTCAGTTCGGCGGTTTCCCGGGTGGCGTGCAGCCAGTCGTTCCACTTTGCCAGCGTAATGGCATCGCCTTCGGCCCACGCGGTCTGCAAACGCACCAGCAGGGGCAGTTCGCAGCGGCTCAGGCCGTCTTCCAGCACGCCCTCAACCCACTGGGCCAGTTCGGCTTCGTTATTCACCCAGCCCAGTTCAAAGGCGCTTTCCAGGCCCTGGGACCAGGCAAAGGCGCCGATGGGCAGTGCGGGGCTGACCAGTTGCATCAGGCCCAGCAATGCCAGGTCGTCCACCTGCGGGGTGGCGGCCTCAGTGGGTGTGTTTGTGACTGTGGCCATGGCTATGCCCGTGGTCGTGATCGTGTGAATGGCTGTGGCTTTGGCCGTGGCTGTGCCCGTGCCCATGGGAATACCCGGCCTGGGTGTAGGCTCCGGGTTCCGGATCGAATGGCGCGGTGTGGTGGATCAGTGTGGCGCCCAGGCGTTCCGCCAGCTCTTCCAGCACGTGGTCCGGGGTGATGCGCACGTAGGCGCCTTGGTCGTCCATGCCGATGGCCAGGGTCACGTGGCGGTTGCCCAGGTGGTAACACAGGCGCGCCAGGGGCTGGCCGTTTTCGATTCGGGCGGTGACCACCTGTTCCTCGGCCGCGCGGATGCGAATGATCTCTCCGGTTTTGGCCAGTAGCAGGTCGCCGTCCCGCAGCACGGGGCCGCGATCAAGAAACAGGCCCACGTCCACCCTGGTCTGGGTGGTGGCGCGCAGGCGGCCACGGATGCGCAGCTCGTACGGCAAAATCAGGTTATCGAGGATTTCGGAGCTGTCGATTTCGGCAGCTTCCTGTTCGCTCAGGCGTTTCGTCAGTTCCAACATAATCAGTTCTCCAGTACCCGGCTCAGAACAGCCTTGAGCTGTATTGATTAAAAGAGATGGTAGCGCTGGGCCAGAGGCAGCTCGGTGGCCGGCTCACAGGTGAGCAGTTCGCCATCGGCATGCACTTCGTAGGTTTGCGGGTCCACGGTGATGTGCGGGCACGCGTCGTTCAGTTTCATGTCGCCCTTGCGCACCTCACGCACGCCCTTGCAGGCGGATAGCGGGCTGTCCAGGCCAAGCTCTTTGCCAATGCCCGCATCAATCGCTGCCTGGCTCACAAAGCTCAGGCGGGTGGCACTGGCCGCCTTGCCGAAGGCGCCGAACATCGGGCGGTAATGCACCGGCTGGGGCGTGGGAATCGAGGCGTTCGGGTCGCCCATGGGCGCAGCGGCAATCATGCCGCCCTTGAGAATGGTGGCCGGCTTCACGCCGAAGAACGCCGGGCTCCAGAGCACCAGGTCCGCCAGCTTGCCCACTTCCACGGAACCCACTTCGTGGGCGATGCCATGGGTGATGGCCGGGTTAATGGTGTACTTGGCGATGTAGCGTCTGGCGCGCAGGTTGTCGGCGCCACGTTCTTCATCCTCCGGCAGCAGGCCGCGCTGCTGTTTCATCTTGTGGGCGGTCTGCCAGGTGCGGCAAACCACTTCACCCACCCGGCCCATGGCCTGGGAATCGGAAGCAATCATGGAGATCACGCCCATGTCCTGCAGGATGTCCTCGGCGGCGATGGTCTCGCGGCGGATGCGGGAGTCTGCAAAGGCGACGTCTTCCGGGATGTTCGGGTCCAGGTGGTGGCACACCATCAGCATGTCCAGGTGTTCGTCGATGGTGTTCACGGTGTAGGGTCGTGTCGGGTTGGTGGACGACGGCAGCACGTAATCCTTGGAGCAGGCGGTGATGATGTCCGGTGCGTGGCCGCCGCCGGCGCCTTCGGTGTGGTAGGTATGGATGCAGCGCCCCTTGAACGCGGCCAGGGTGTCTTCCACAAAGCCGGATTCGTTCAGGGTGTCGGTGTGGATCGCCACCTGCACGTCATATTTGTCCGCCACCGTGAGGCAGTTGTCGATGCTGGCCGGGGTGGTGCCCCAGTCTTCATGCAGTTTCAGGCCAATGGCGCCAGCCTGGATTTGGAGCTCCAGGGATTCCGGCAGGGAGGCGTTGCCCTTGCCCAGAAAGCCGATGTTCATGGGCAGGGAATCCACCGCCTGGAGCATCTTGCCAATGTGCCAGGGTCCCGGTGTGCAGGTAGTGGCGTTGGTGCCCGTAGCCGGGCCGGTGCCGCCGCCGAGCATGGTGGTGATACCACTCATCAGGGCTTCTTCGACCTGCTGGGGGCAGATGAAATGGATGTGGGCATCAATGCCGCCAGCGGTGAGGATCTTGCCCTCACCGGCGATGATTTCGGTTCCAGGGCCGATGACGATGGTCACGTCTGGCTGGGTATCCGGGTTGCCAGCCTTGCCAATGGCGGCGATGCGGCCTTTCTGGATGCCCACGTCGGCTTTGACGATGCCCCACCAGTCGAGAATCAGGGCGTTGGTGATCACGGTGTCCATCACCGCTGCATCGGCGCGCTGGCTCTGGCCCATGCCGTCGCGGATAACCTTGCCGCCGCCGAATTTTACTTCGTCGCCGTAGTGGGCGGCGTCGCTTTCCACTTCAATCCACAGGTCGGTGTCGCCGAGCCTTACCCGGTCGCCGGTGGTTGGGCCGTACATGTCGGCGTAGGCTTGTCTGGTGATTTTCATTTCTGGCCCTCCAGTTTGCCCATGACTTCCTGCCGGAAACCGTAGATTTCACGGCCGCCCGCAAACGGGATCAGCGTCACTTCGCGGCTCTGGCCGGGTTCGAAGCGGATGGCTGTGCCGGCCGCCACATCCAGGCGGTAGCCACGGGCCTTGGCGCGGTCGAAATCCAGCGCCGGGTTGGCTTCGGCAAAGTGGTAGTGAGAGCCGATCTGGATCGGGCGGTCGCCGGTATTGGCCACGTCTATCTGGATGCGCTCACGGCCTTCGCAGAGTTCGATGTCGCCGTCTTTGAGCTGGTATTCACCGGGGATCATGGCGCGCTCCTTACACGATGGGGTTGTGGACGGTGACGAGCTTGGTGCCATCGGGGAAGGTGGCTTCCACCTGCACTTCGTCGACCATTTCGGCGATGCCGTCCATCACGTCATCACGGGTGAGGACTTCGGTGCCGGCGGTCATCAGCTCGGCCACGGTACGGCCTTCGCGGGCGCCCTCCATGATTTCGGCGCTGATCAGGGCCACGGCTTCCGGGTAGTTGAGCTTCAGGCCTTTGGCTTTGCGGCGCTCGGCCAGCAGGGCTGCGGTGAACAGCAGCAGTTTGTCTTTGTCTCTTGGCGTTAATTCCATCGTTGTTTGCTCCGTTGATCGCGTCGCATTCTGCTTGTTATTCAGGTCAGCCAGATTCGGGGAACGCTGGCAGGCTGGCCCGTGAGTCGTGGTCTGATCAGTTCCCAGGCTTTCTGGCACAGCGCCCAGGCCTCGTTTCGTTCGTGCCCCAGGTAGCGCAGCAGCACCACACCCCTTCGGCGGGTCACCGCCCAGCGGTGGCTTTCCGGCAGGGCTTCCCTGAGTTCTTCAATGGCGCCGGCTTCGTCATCCAGGCCGACCACCCAGAGAGTGGCCTGCACGGTGGCGCCGCCCTGGCCCCAGTGGCCTTTGAACCTGGCGTGGTTCGGGTCCATCAACTGGCGTTCCAGCCACAGGGGGCGGCCGTCCATCAGCAGGCGGAATTTCTGCTCCAGGTGGCCCGAAACAAACGGCAGTTTGCTGGCCGGGCGCCCGAGGGCAAGGATTTCCCAGCCGATGCATCGGGCGCCGGCTTCCAGTTCAATGGTGGTGGTCTGTTCGCCCCGGGAACCATCAAACGCCAGGGTTTCCTGGGGCAGGTATTCGAGAATGCCGCCCTGCTCCACCTTCAGCAGGGTGTGCTGGGCCCAGGCCACCCCATGGCTGTCGGCCTTGTAGAGCTTGGCCGCCGCTGGCGTGGTCAGCAGGGTGTGTGAGTCTTTACCTACCCGAGCCTCGATACTCAGTGCATCGCCACTCACCAATCCGCCCGGCGGATGCAGTAGGTACACGTGGCAGCAGCCATGACGGCCTTCCGGGTAAAACGGACGTTGCACCCGCAACGGGCCTTTGTGGCGTACATGGGTCATCCGGGTGGCGGTGTTGCTGCCATCCGGCCGGGCGTCGAAGCCCAGGGCAATGGACGCGGCCCAGTGCCGCCCGGCGTCGAAACGATGGCCGGAGTTGTGGGCGGGTTCGATGCGTTCAAAAACCGTCATACCGTCAGGTGCTTCTTGATGAGTTCATCGGTGAGGCCGGCGATTTCGTCTTCCGCCACCCGGCGCCCCCGGTCGAGGATGGCAAACCGGTCGGCGTACTTGCGGGCGAACGGAAGCTTCTGTTCCACGAGCAGAACGGTAAGGCCGTCTTCCTCGATGAGCTTGCGAATCACCTCACCAATCTGGGCCACGATGTTGGGCTGGATACCCTCGCCCGGTTCGTCGAGGATCAGCAGGCGCGGCTCGATCACCAGGGCGCGGCCGATGGCGAGTTGTTGCTGCTGGCCGCCCGAAAGGTCACCGCCGCGGCGATGGCGCATTTCTTTCAGCACCGGAAACAGTTCATACACCCGCTCGGGGATTTTCTTGCTGCCGTCCTTGCGCACGGCAAGGCCGGTGCGCAGGTTTTCTTCCACGGTCAGTAGCGGGAAGATCTGCCGGCCCTGGGGCACGTAGCCAATGCCCAGCCGGGAGCGGTCTTCCACTTTCTTTTTGGTGAGTTCCACGTCGCCGGCGAATTCGATGCTGCCGCTTTTGGTGGTTTCCTCACCCATGATGCATTTCATCAGGGTGGTCTTGCCCACGCCGTTGCGGCCCATCACGCAGGTGCACTGGCCCTGGGGTACGTCCAGGTCCAGATCCCAAAGGGTGTGGCTCTCGCCATAGAACTGGTTGAGTTTTTCAATCTTCAGCATTACGCCTCCTCCCCGAGATACACCTTGATCACTTCCGGATCGTTGGAGACCTGGTCCATGGAGCCTTCGGCCAGCACGCTGCCCTGGTGCAGCACGGTCACCTTGCGTGCGATGGAGCGCACAAAGCCCATGTCGTGCTCCACCACAACCACCGACTGTTTGCCGGCGAGGCTGGTGAGCAGTTCGGCGGTGCGTTCCATTTCCTGTTCGGTCATGCCCGCTACCGGTTCGTCCACCAGCAGCAGCCGGGGTTTCTGCATCAGCAGCATGCCGATTTCCAGCCACTGTTTCTGGCCGTGGGAGAGGATGCCGGCGAGGCGGTCGCGCAGGGATTCCAGGCCGATCATTTCCAGCACTTCATCGATGCGGTCGCGGTATTCGGCTTTCATGATGGCGGTGAGCGTGGGGAACACCCGCTTGTCCGTCGCCATGGCCAGCTCCAGGTTTTCGAACACGGTGAGCGCTTCGAACACCGTGGGTTTCTGGAACTTACGGCCGATGCCCAGGCTGGCGATGTCCGGCTCGTTCATGGTGAGCAGGTTGTGGCGGCTGCCGAACCACACCGAGCCGGTATCCGGCCGGGTTTTACCGGTGATGATGTCCATCATGGTGGTTTTACCCGCGCCGTTGGGGCCGATGATGCAGCGCAGCTCGCCGTCGTCGATGGTGAGATTCAGGTTGTTGATGGCCTTGAAGCCGTCAAAGCTTACGTTCACGTCTTCCAGATACAGGATCGGCCCGTGGCGCACGTCCACCGGGGACTGCACCTGGGTCAGAAACTCGAACACATGCTCGCGGTCGGTCAGCTCCTGAAACAAGCTCATACAGTCGCCTCCTGCGCGGTGGGGGTATCGTCATCTTGGCTGGCTTTCCGGCGCTTCTGCAGCAGCCCGGCAATGCCCTTGGGCAGGAACACGGTCACCAGCACGAACAGGCCGCCGAGGGCGAACAGCCAGGCGTCCGGCATGATGCCGGTGAACACGGTTTTGGCGTAGTTCACCAGGATGGCCCCGATCACCGCGCCGTAGAGGGTTGCCCGGCCACCCAGGGCCACCCACACCACGATCTCGATGGAGAACAGAGGCGAGAATTCGCTGGGGTTGATGATGCCTACCTGAGGCACGTACAGCGCCCCGGCCACACCCGCCAGCATGGCGGAGACCACGAACACGAACAGCTGCACCCGCTCCACCCGGTAACCCAGGAAGCGGGTTCGAGCCTCGGCATCCCGGCAGGCCACACTCACCCGGCCCAGCTTGCTGGTCACAATGCCCCGGCAAATCACGTAGCCGATGGCCAGGGCGATACCGGTTGCGATGAACAGCCCGAGGCGCGTGGCGTCTGTGCGCAGGTTAAAGCCGAGAATGTCTTTGAAGTCGGTGAGGCCGTTGTTGCCGCCAAAGCCCATCTCGTTGCGGAAGAAAGCCAGCATCAGCGCGAAGGTGAGCGCCTGGGTGATGATGGAGAGGTACACCCCGGTTACCCGTGAGCGGAAGGCCAGGAAGCCGAACACCAGCGCCAGCAGGCCCGGGGCCAGCAGCACCATGATGAAGGCAAACCAGGCCATGTCGAACCCGTGCCAGAACCAGGGCAGCTCCTGCCAGTTCAGGAAAACCATGAAGTCCGGCAGGATCGGGTCGCCATACACGCCGCGATCACCAATCTGGCGCATCAGGTACATGCCCATGGCATAGCCGCCGAGAGCAAAGAAGGCGCCATGGCCCAGGCTGAGGATACCGAGGTAACCCCACACCAGGTCCACCGCCACTGCCAGCAGGGCGTAGCAGAGGTATTTGCCAAGAAGCGTGACGGTAAAGGCGCTCACGTGCAGGGCGCTGTCCTGGGGCATGAACAGGTGAAGGAAGGTCACCAGCACCACGGCCGCGAACAGCACGCCAAGAAATATCTGGGTTGAACGTTCCTGTAAGGGTCTTGTTAACCACATACCTTAACCCTCCGCTGCCCGGCCTTTCTGGGGGAAGAGCCCCTTCGGCCGTTTCTGGATGAACAGGATGATGAACACCAGCACGATGATCTTGGCGAGTACGGCACCGGCCCAGGGTTCAAGCAGCTGGTTGATGGTGCCCAGGGAAAGCCCGGCAATGAGCGTGCCCCAGAGGTTACCGACGCCGCCGAACACCACCACCATGAACGAATCGATGATGTAGTTCTGGCCCAGGTTCGGGCCCACGTTGGTGAGCTGGGAGAGCGCCACCCCGGCCAGGCCGGCGACGCCGGAGCCCAGGGCAAAGGTCATGATGTCTACCCGGGTGGCGCGGATGCCCATGGAGCGCGCCATGGCACGGTTCTGGGTAACAGCGCGCACTTCCAGGCCCAGGCGGGTCTTGCGCATGATCAACATCAGCCCGGCGAACACGATCAGCGCAAAGGCCAACACGTAGAGGCGGTTCAGGGTCAGCGAGAGCGCGTCGTTGATCACCAGGGAGCCGCTCATCCAGTCCGGCGTTACCACGGTGCGGTTTTGCGGAGAGATCACCGTGCGCACCAGCTGCTGCAGGATCAGGCTGATACCGAAGGTGGCCAGCAGGGTTTCCAGCGGCCGGCCTTTGAGGTACTGGATTACGCTGCGTTCAATGATGATGCCGGCGGTGGCCGCGACCATGAACCCGGCGGGAATCGACAGAATCAGCGCCAGGCCAGGTTGGCCGGGGAAGAGTTGCTGCATGCCCCAGGTGGTGTAGGCACCGAGCATGATCAGTTCGCCGTGGGCCATGTTGATCACGCCCATCACGCCAAAGGTGATGGCCAGGCCGATGGCGGCAAGGACCAGAACCGAACCGAGGGAAAGGCCGAAATACAGGGTCTCGGCGGCGCGGTTCAGTTGGAGTTTCTGTTCAATGCTTTCGAGGGCCTTGGCGGCACGTTGAGCCAGCGCCTCGTTGTCACCGCGAACGGCTTCGTTCAAAGCGGCGCGGGCCCGGGGATGCAGGCTGCCGGCGAGCACGTCCACGGCCTCCAGGTTGCCCTCGCCCACCCGGTAGATGGCCAGGGCTTCTTCAATGCGGTTGCGTACAGCCGCGTCTTCTTCTTTCGCCAGCTGAGCCTCAAGCGGCTCGACCAGAGAAGCATCCACTTTGCCCATCATGTCCTGCGCGGAGGCTTCGCGCACATCCGGGTCTTTGGCATTCAGGTCCAGCATGGCCAGTATGCCTTCAAGCTGGCCCCGTATGCGGTTATTGATGGCGACTCTGTCCAGCTCACGGCGGGACATTTCACCCATATTCTCTCCGGTCAGCGGATCGGCAATTTCCCAGTCCCTGCCCCGGTTGTTCAGTACCAGTACAACCTGCCCGGTGTCTTTTACCCGGCTCAGGCGGTTATTTCCGTAGGCTTCGAGCCAGCCCCTGGCTCTTTCATCACCACTGCTGACGATGGCGTTCACCGCCTCTTCCACTTTACTGGCCGGCGCCTCTGCGAGATTGATCAGCAGAGCCTTGCCAGGATCGTCTTCCTGCGCCGTTGCAGGCAGCGATAGCAGGGAAAACAGGGCGATAAGCAGCAATGTGAGCGATCGGCAAATGCTCATGAGAGTGTCCTGTCTGTTTCAAGCGTGTTGCGGGGCAACAACCGGAGGCTTAACTACCCCCGGCTGTCGATGGTGCTTTACCGTCTGAGCCTTACTCGGCTTCAGCGGCCATTTCGCCCGCAGACGCGCCACAGGTGCCGGTTGCGGTGTTGAACGTGCCGCAGAACAACGGCTTGCGCCAATCTGCAATCATGTCCCGCGAACCAGGCAGGTAGTCAGACCAGGCATCGCCCGCGACCAGACCAGAGGTTTCCCAAACCACAGAAAACTGGCCGTTGTCCTGGATCTCGCCGATCAGCACCGGCTTGGTGATGTGGTGGTTGGGCATCATGGCGGCGTAGCCACCGGTGAGGTTGGGCACGGTCACACCGATGATGGCGTCTTTTACCGCATCAACATCTGTGGTGCCGGCCTTCTTGACCGCTTCCACATACATGTTGAAGCCGATGTAGTGCGCTTCCATCGGGTCGTTGGTGACCGCTTCATCATTGCCGGTGTGCTCAATCCACTGGTCGATGAAGTCGTAGTTGGCGTCGTTGTCCACGCTCATGAAGTAGTTCCACGCAGCCAGGTGGCCAACCAGCGGGCCGGTGTCGATACCGGAGAGTTCCTGCTCACCCACGGAGAAGGCAACAACCGGGATGTCGGAGGCCGCGATGCCCTGGTTACCCAGTTCACGGTAGAAGGGCACGTTGGCGTCGCCATTGATGGTGGAGACCACGGCGGTCTTCTTGCCGGCGGAACCAAAACGCTTGATATCAGACACGATGTTCTGCCAGTCGGAGTGACCGAAAGGCGTGTAGTTGATCATGATGTCTTCCTTGGCCACACCCATGTCCATCAGGTAGGTCTCAAGGATCTTGTTGGTGGTGCGCGGGTAGACGTAGTCGGTACCTGCCAGAACCCAGCGCTCCACGCCGATTTCGTTCATCAGATAGTTAACCGCAGGAATCGCCTGCTGGTTGGGCGCAGCGCCGGTGTAGAAGACGTTTTCGGAGGATTCCTCACCCTCGTACTGAACCGGGTAAAACAGAAGGCCGTTCAGCTCTTCCACCACCGGCAGTACGGATTTACGGGAAACCGAGGTCCAGTTACCGAAAATCACGTCGACTTCTTCCTGGGCCAGAAGCTCGCGGGCTTTTTCAGCAAACAGCGGCCAGTTGGAGGCCGGGTCTACAACAACCGCTTCCATCTGACGACCGAGCACACCGCCCTTGGCGTTCTGTTGTTCGATCAGCATTTCAACGGTGTCTTTCAGAACGGTTTCACTGATGGCCATGGTGCCGGACAGTGAGTGCAGGATGCCCACCTTGATGGGATCTTCCGCTGCAACGGAGTTAAAAGAGATGGAGAGAGCGAGCGCAGAGAGGCCAAGTTTCACGTGTTTTTTGAGGTTCATTTCAGGCGTCCTTTTCTTAGTTGGGTATGCAGTTCGTCTTCAAACGCAGCAGGGCCTTTGCATCTGCTGTTCCATAACCCTTATATCTCCATTAAAAACAGATGCTTATCTAGTATACAAGGCAAACCAGAGGCATCCGCGCTCCTGAATACGCCTCCGGAGTGCAGCATTCTTGAGCGTTTTTGGTGCGGCCGCACCTGATATGGGCAGACCTGAACCGTCTTGTGCCTCAAAAATACTCATAACCTTATGTTTTCTGCTCACTATCAAGAAAAATTGGCAAATGGCACAAGCATTGCCATTCCACATGTATACAAGTTGATTACGCACATGAGGATGACCAATGCCTTCAATGCTCGGATGGACCATCAGAGATTGGCAGACTGCTTATAAAGAGGGCGCTACGCCCGAATCATTGCTAGGTGAGTTACTGACCCGCCTGGACAAAACAGACGTTGCCTGGATTTCGCTTCTGGATCAAAAAGGCCTGGATGAGGCACTTGCCGGGTTGAAACAGAAACTCCAGGACGCCGGCGAAGAGATCGACAAGCTGCCGCTCTACGGCATTCCCTTCGCCGCGAAAGACAATATTGATGCGGCAGGATTTGAGACAACGGCAGCCTGCCCGGCCTTTGCCTATACCCCGGAAGAAGACGCCACCACCGTGGCCAGACTCAAGGCCGCCGGCGCCATCGTCATCGGCAAAACCAACCTGGACCAGTTCGCAACCGGCCTGGTGGGCACCCGCTCTCCCTATGGCGCCGTGCCCAACAGCTTCAAACCGGACGTGGTGAGCGGCGGCTCCAGCTCCGGTTCGGCTTCTGTGGTTGCAAGAGGTCTGGTGCCTTTTGCCCTGGGTACCGACACCGCCGGTTCCGGCCGGGTGCCTGCCGGGCTGAATAATCTGGTGGGGCTGAAACCGACCAAAGGGCTCTTCAGCATTCGCGGCGTGGTACCGGCCTGTCGTTCACTGGATTGCGTGTCCATTTTTGCGCTGACCGTGAATGACGCCGGCCTGGTCTCGGATACCATGGCGGGCTTCGATGCCGCCGATGCATTTTCCCGCAAGCCTCCCTATGCGCTGCCTCTGGATGGGCCAGCCCTTCGGCGGCCCGGCCCCATCCAACGACTGGCGATTCCCGACCACCCGCAATGGTTTGGTGATCAGAAGGCAGAAGCGGCCTGGAATACCGCCGTCAGCCAGTGGCGACAACAGAATGTGGAACTGGTGCCGCTGGATTTCAGCCCCATGCTGGAACTGGCTGCACTGCTCTACGAAGGCCCCTGGGTGGCTGAACGCCACGCGGCGGTGGAATCGTTCATGGCCAGCCACGGCGATGACATGAACCCGGTGGTCAAAGGCATTATCAGCAAGGCCGGGAATTTCAGCGCCACGGATACCTTCAAGGCCCAGTACCGCAAGGAAGAGCTGCAGCGCCAGATCGATGAACTGTTAGCCGATGTGGATGCCCTGCTGGTGCCCACGGCTCCGACGGCTCCCACCATCGAAGCGGTAAATGCGGACCCGGTTGCACTCAACAGCCAACTCGGCACCTACACCAATTTCGTGAACCTGGCCGACATGAGTGCGCTCGCGATTCCTGCCGGTTTCCGGGACGACGGCCTGCCCTTTGGCGTTACCCTGATAACTGGTGCCTGGAAAGACACG
The DNA here is from genome assembly GCF_000235625.1 of Marinobacter manganoxydans MnI7-9. GTDB lineage: Bacteria > Pseudomonadota > Gammaproteobacteria > Pseudomonadales > Oleiphilaceae > Marinobacter > Marinobacter manganoxydans. The sequence continues at coordinate 18,313 of NZ_AGTR01000080.1, forward strand.
GAGCTGCAACGCCTGGCGTGCCAGTGGCTGAATGCCCACCCGACCCCTTTGGGCGCTACAGGCAACGACCGCCCCGAAGAAGCCCCCGGGGCCGCCATTTCGACACCCACCATCAAGGTGGCCGTTGTTGGTGCCCACCTCAGTGGCATGCCCCTGAACACCCAGCTCAGTGAGCGCTACGCGGTTCTGCTTGAGCAAACCACAACGTCTGCCAACTACCGGCTGTTCGCCCTACCAAACACCACACCGCCGAAGCCCGGGCTGAAACGGGCGGCCCCTGGCGAAGGCAGGGAAATCATTGTGGAAGTCTGGGAAATGCCCGCCTCGGCCTTTGGCTCCTTTGTGGACCTGATTCCTGCGCCTCTGGGCATAGGCAACGTCGAGCTGGCTGATGGCCGGTGGGTAAACGGTTTTGTTTGTGAGGGCTACGGCTTCGAGGGCGCAGAGGATGTAACAGAGTTCGGTGGCTGGCGCGCCTATATCGCCTCCAGAGCCTGACCAAGCCGGGGCAATCTGGCGCTCCACGAGGGGAAACGGTGCCAATGGCAAACCCTAGACGAAAAGAGTCCGTAGCCGACAGGGTTTATGAGGCCCTGAAAGAGGACATCTTCGAGTTCCGCCTGATCCCCGGCGACCGATTCAGCGAGGGGGATGTCGGAACCCGCCTGAACGCAAGCCGGACACCGGTGCGGGAAGCACTGTACCGCTTGCAGCGGGAGGGCCATGTGGAGGTGCTGTTCCGCAGTGGCTGGCAGGTAAAGCCATTCGATTTCCAGCAGGTGGAGGAACTCTATGACCTGCGCATCACTCTCGAACGGGCGGCCGTGCACAAAATCTGCAACCTGCCTGAAGAGCCTGCAGCACTGCGAACCCTGGTAGCCCTCTGGAACCCGGACCATCCATCCGAGCGCGCGGTGGGCAGCACCGTCAGAATGCTGGACGAGAGCTTTCACTGCGATCTGGTGGCCGCTGCCGGAAACCGGGAGATGACACGAATTCATCGTGAGATCACCGACAGGCTGAGGATTGTGCGGCGCCTGGACTTCAGCCGGGACGAGCGTATTGATGCCACTTACGTGGAGCATGCCGCGATTCTGGAGGCACTGCGCAACGGGCAGGCAAGCGAGGCGGCGGATCGTCTCACCCGTCATATCCGTGCCAGCCAGAAGGCCGTGCGGGAAATCACCATGGAGCGAATCCGCGAGGCGGCTGCTGCCCACCGCAGTGAGCAATAAATTGCCTCTCAGGCCCCGGAAATACTGAACTCAGGTTCATAATTGAACCCGCCGAAACGCTTACAGATCCGTAAGATATATCGCACAAACCATGGAGCGATTCTCCGATAGGTAGGAATTCGATCCAAAGTAGAATGGTTAGTGTCAGGGATGACAAGCCAGCAAGGAACGTTGGCTCAAGGATGAGAACTCCAGGGAAGAGCCCTCCGCGGCTCGGGAGTTGCCCGAAGGATCAGGGCTTACAGGGATGATCACAGGAAAGACGCGCTCAGGATGAGTCGCACGCCTGAGGGAACAGGCAGGGGTCAGCCACGGAATCGGGGATCACAAGGAATGTGGTCCCGTCCGTGCACTCCCCGTACCCACAGACATTTCTGCTCTCTTCTTTACATTTCGCTTCTGCTGCTTTGCGCCCTGGCACAAAACCAAAAAACGCAACACAGCTTCAGGAGCTCGTATCTATGAAACGCACACCGCTTTTCGCAACACTCGTTCTGCTGTTCAGCCTGGTTACCGGTTTTGCCTACGCCCAGGACGCCGCTATCAATATCAACACGGCCGATGTGGCTACCCTCGCCAGCCTGAACGGCATTGGCCAGAGCAAGGCCGAAGCCATCGTTGCCTATCGCGAAGCGAATGGTCCTTTTGCAGTTACCGCAGACCTGGCAAATGTGAAGGGCATTGGCGAACGTACCATCGAGAAAAATGCCGCTCGCCTCACCGTGAAGTAATACCCCGGGCAGTGGCGCGCTGCCGCTGCCCTTCCTCTTTCTGAATCCCTTTCCTCCCTCTTTCCGGCTACCCATAAAGTCGTCTGGCAACACCGCGCTCGCCACCCTATTATTGCTGGATAACAATTCAAAAACCGTTGAGCATCCGCACATGGTTGATCCGATCAAGGTTTATCCTGCAAAACCCGCGAAAGTCTATTTCTACGGCACCTGCCTGGTGGACATGTTCTACCCCGATGCGGGCATTGCCGGCGTGGAACTTCTGGAGCGTGAAGGCATTGAGGTGCTGTTTCCCCAGAACCAGACCTGCTGTGGCCAGCCAGCCTACACTTCCGGTTATCACGACGAGGCCCGATCAGTAGCCAGGGCCCAGCTCGACCTGTTCCCCGGCGACTGGCCCATTGTGGTGCCATCCGGCTCCTGTGGCGGGATGATGCGCAAGCACTACCCTGACCTTTTCAAGGACACCACGGATGAGGTGAAAGCCGCTGAGGTTGCGGGCCGGGTCTGGGAGCTGACGGATTTTCTGCTCAATGTTTGCCACATCAAACTTGAAGATTTGGGCGAACCCACCACCGTGGCCATGCACACCTCCTGCTCCGCCCGCCGGGAAATGGGCGTGGCCGAGGTTGGACCCAAACTGCTGGGACAACTCAAAAACGTGAACCTGGTAGAGCAGATCCGGCCGGAGGAATGCTGCGGGTTTGGCGGCACCTTTGCGGTTCGCCACCCGGAGATTTCCAGCGCCATGGTGAGCGAGAAGGTGGATGCACTGGTGGATACCGGCACCAGGCAGTTTGTCACCACCGATTGCGGCTGCCTGATGAACATCGCCGGCTACGCCGAGAAAAACCAGAAGCCTGTTGAAGGCCAGCACATTCTCAGTTTCCTGTGGTCGCGCACCCAGGGCAAAGGGGGCAGCAGTCATGAGTGAGACAGCCGAGCACACTGGCCATCACATCGACGTGAAAGAGTTCCATCCGCGGGCTCAGGCGGCCATTCACGACCCCAAGATCCGCAAGAATTTCCGCAGCGCCATGGACGGGCTGATGTCCAAGCGCAAGACGGCGTTCGAGGGCTGGGATCTGGAAACCCTCCGGGATCTGGGTGCCAACGTTCGCCTCCGCGCCCTGGCCAACCTGCCAGATTTGCTGGAGCAGCTTGAGAAAAAGCTGATCGAAAACGGCATCAGGGTGCACTGGGCGGTGGATGGCGATGAGGCCTGCCGGATTGTGCGGGACATCTGCAAGGCCCGGGATGCCAAGACGGTGATCAAGGGCAAGTCCATGGTCTCCGAGGAAATGGAGCTGAACCATTACCTGGAGGAACAGGGGATCGAAGCCCTGGAATCGGACCTGGGCGAGTACATTGTGCAGTTGGCGGATGAAACGCCATCACACATTATCATGCCGGCGATTCACAAGAACACTGGAGAGATCTCCCAGTTGCTGCACGAGAAAACCGGCACGGATCTGTCCAACGATGTGGAATACCTCACCGCCAGTGCCCGCCTGCAATTGCGGGAAAAGTTCATGAATGCCGATGTGGGCGTTTCGGGGGTTAACTTTGCGGTGGCGGAGACCGGCACCCTATGCCTGGTGGAAAACGAAGGCAATGGCCGGATGACCACCACGGTGCCCAAGTGCCATATTGCCGTTACCGGCATAGAAAAGGTGGTGCCGAGCATGGAGGACGTCTCTGCCCTGCTCGCCCTGCTGACCCGGTCTGCTACCGGCCAGCACATCACCACCTACTTCAACATGATTTCCGGCCCGCGCAAGGCCGAGGAGCTGGACGGGCCCGAAGAAGTGCATCTGGTGCTGGTGGATAACGGCCGCTCGTCGATCTACCAGGACGACGAGCTGCTGGACACCCTGCGCTGCATCCGTTGCGGCGCCTGCATGAACCACTGCCCGGTGTACACACGGGTAGGCGGCCATGCCTATGGCACCACCTATCCGGGCCCGATCGGCAAGATCCTGATGCCGCACCTGATTGGCCTGGACGAAGGCCGGCACCTGCCCAGCGCCTCCAGTCTGTGTGGCGCCTGTGGCGAGGTCTGCCCGGTGAAAATCCCCATTCCCGATCTGTTGGTGCGACTGCGCCAGGAATCGGTGGATGGCGACAAGCTCCACCCGGCCAAGGTCCGTGGCCACGGGGCCAAGCGAAGCTCAATGGAAGCGATGATCTGGAAAGGCTGGGCCTGGATGCACGCCAGCCCCGGCATTTATCGCTTCGGCACCGGTGCCGCCAGCAAATTCAGGGCATTGCAGCCCTCGAAAGCGGGCGCCTGGACCGATTACCGCACGCCCCCCAAACTGGCGGCCAAAACCCTGCACCAGCGAATGAAGGAGCGTGGCCAATGAGTTCCCGGGAAACGATTCTTCAGCGTCTGCGCAACCGAACCGGCGGTGAACTGACGGTGCCGGAGTGCGACTTTTCAGTTCTGGTACGGGATGACTGGTCGACAAAGGAGCGTATCGAGCGGTTCGAGAAGATGATCGAGTCGGTCCACGGCGAGGTGCACCACTGCACCGAAGACATGTGGATGGAACGCCTGGCGGAGGTGCTGAACACCCGCGGGGCCAGGAATCTGCTGATTCCAAAACAACACGAAATCGGACAGTCACTTCGCACTGCCGGTCGTAACGATCTGCCGGAACTGTTGATCTACGACGAGCCTATCGAAAGCTGGCAGTCGCATTTGTTCAACGAGGTGGACGCCAGCATTACGTCCACCCGCGGCGGTATTGCCGAAACCGGCTCGCTGATCCTGTGGCCAAACGAGGACGAGCCACGGCTAATGAGCCTGGTGCCGCCGGTGCACATTGCCGTGCTCCGGGCCGCGGAGCTCTATACCACCTTCCACGAAGCCATGAAGGCCCAGAACTGGGCTGCTGGCATGCCGACCAATGCCCTGCTAATCTCTGGCCCTTCCAAAACCGCCGACATCGAGCAAACCCTTGCCTACGGTGTTCACGGTCCCAAAGAGCTTATTGTGTTGATTATTGAATGATCCAAGGCGCCCTGTTGATCGCCCTGGCTGCCCTGCTATGGGCGACCACGGGCATTGTTGCGAAATTTCTGTTTACCGGTACCGAACTGCAGGCCATTACGTTGGGCTTCCTGCGACTGGCGGTGGCCTTGCCGTTTTTCTGGCTACTGATGCGGCGGGAGCAGATACGCCTTGAGCGCGCCAACCCGGGCGCCAGAGTGCCCGGCAGTTCGCTACGGAGCCTCACCCGCAAGACCCTGATTCCGCTGGCAGCCCTTGGCCTGTTCCAGGCGTTCTACCAGGGCAGCTACCTTCTGGCCGTGGACCTCACCGGTGCCGGCATCGCCACCCTGATCGCGCTCTGCCTTCCGCCAGTACTGGTGGCAATTCTTGCTGCGCCTCTTCTGGGAGAGAAGCCCAGCCTTTTGACGGTTCTGTCGCTGTTTGCCGCCATCGCGGGCACGGGCATGCTGGTTCTCAGCGATATGGACACCACCGGTACACTTCGGCTAGCGGGCATTCTGGTGGCGTTACTGGCCGCCTGTGTGTACACCGGTTTTACGCTCACCAGCCGTTACAGCTCTGCTGGCACCCCGGTGTTTACGACGGCGTTTATCTGCTTCTTCACGGCGGCGCTGATTCTGTTGCCGGTGGCTGCCCTGTCTGGCGGTTTCGAGGGGCTGGAAACTCTCAGTATCGGGCACTGGCTGATGGTGGTGTATGTGGGGGTGGTGCCAACCTGTATTGGCTATGTGTGTTTTTTCTCTGGCATGAAAACGACACCGGCCACGCTCTCCAGCATCATCGTGACTCTGGAACCGCTGTTTGTGGCGCTGCTGGCCTGGGTGTTTCTGGAGGAGATTCTGGGGCCGATTGGTATTGCGGGGGCACTGATTCTGACCGCAGCGGTGGTGGTGGCCTCCCGCTACGGCCGTAAACCCGCAGCCGGCCAGGAGGCCGGTGCGGAGTAAGGAAGATCAGTCTTCCTTGCGCTGTTTCTCAAGCATGTCCGGCTGCAGGATTTCAATCCAGTAGCCGTCCGGGTCTTTGATAAAGGCCAGGCCTTTCATCTTGCCGTCGTCCGGCTTTTTCACAAACTCCACACCGAGCTTTTCAAAGCGGTCGCAGGCGGCGTAAACGTCTGGCACCGCTACGCCGATGTGGCCGAAGCCCTGAGGTTCGTCGTTGCCATTGTGGTAGCCGAAGTCGTTGTCGTCTTCGGTGCCCCAGTTGTGGGTGAGCTCAAGCATGGCTTCGCGGCCGAAGGTGTAGGTGGTGCGGTGGGCATCGTCCTGCGGCACGAGGCCGGCCTGGCGATCATCCAGGTAGCCAAGGAAATACAGGGTGAACTTCATTTCGGGGAAGTCCAGTTTGCGAACGAGGCGCATGCCCATCACTCGGGTGTAGAAGTCCATGGAGCGCTCGGGTTCCTTGATGCGCATCATGGTCTGGTTGAAGACGTAACCTTCGGTTTCGGGAACGGTTTCTTCGTATAGGCCAGGGGCCTGTTCGAAATGCTTGGGCATGTTGGTTTTCCCTTTTTTTCGCAGGATTCAAAGGTTATACCTGTGTGCGTTTCAGGGGGATTTCAAGGGCGTGAAAAAAGACCCCGGGGCCAGAGACGAACCGCCGGGGTCTTGAGGGCCGGTTTTTTAGGCCGGCGTTTCTTCAGAGACGCTCTGAAGATCGGTGGCTGGCAGGGCCATGAGGGGGTTCTTTCTTCCGGGAATCCGAACTCGCTTCGCTCAGACAGTCGTTTCCCTGCAGAAAGAACCCCCTCACACCCCTGCCGACCGAACCTTTGGAGTGGCCCGCTTTCAGGCCAACTGGTGTTCTTCTCCTTCGTAATAAGCCTCTACCCTTGGGTTCATTACCCGCCGCCAGAGTGGGGGGAACATTGCCAGGACGATCATTGCGGAGTAGCCGGCCGGTAGTTGGGGAGCCACGTCGTGGTGGCGGAGGATCTGGTATCTGCGTTTGGCCCAGGCGTGGTGGTCGCTGTGGCGTTGGAGGTGGAACAGGAAGACGTTGGTGAGGAAGTAGTTGCTGTTCCAGCTGTGTTCGGGGCCGGTGCGTTCGTAGCGGCCGTTTTCGAGTTTTCTCCGGTGCAGGCCGTAGTGTTCGAGGTAGTTGACGATTTCCAGGAGGGTGAAGGCGATAAAGCTCTGGCCCAGGAAGAAGACGGCGCCGAGCCAGCCGAAGGCGATGGTGAAACCAGCCAGTGCCAGGGCGCTGATGCTGTACCACCAGATCAGTTCGTTGCGCCAGCTGAGGGCTTTGTGGCCTTTGCGTTGCAGGCGTTCGGCTTCCAGTTTCCAGGCATTCAGGAAGTTGCGCATGTAGGCCTGGGGCAAGAAGTTATACAGGGACTGGTTGTAGCGTGACGAGGAGGCATCTTCCGGGGTGGAGACGTGTACGTGGTGGCCGCGCAGGTGTTCGACTTTGAAACCGGCGTAGCAGACCAGTGACAGCAGGAAGCCGCCGGCCCGAGTTTCGAGTTTTTCGTCTTTGTGGATGAGTTCGTGGGCGACGTTGATGCCGAGGCCTCCGACGATGCCGATGGAGACGATCCAGCCAATACTGCCCACCAGGCTGAAGGTGCCGGACGCCAGTTCCAGCATGCTCCAGACCAGTAAGGCTGCAAAGCCTGCCACCCAGCCCAGGGTAATGGCTTTATAGAACCGTTCGCCGACCATCCGCGGCACGTCGGTTTCTTCATCCGGGTTCAGGGAATCCTTGCCGAGCAGCATGTCCAGTACCGGGATGATCCCGAACACGACCACGGGGACGCCCCAGGAAAACAGGTTCACCAGATCAGTGGCCTGGCCGGCGGCCAGCAGCAGAGGCGGCAGCAACAGGGGCACCATGGCGATCAGGTAGCTGTACTTCTTGAGGGTCAGCAATATCCTTCGGCGGGTGGCCTCGCGATTGACCGATAACTGCGTTGTGCTCATTGGGTTCTCTCCATCAAATGCTTGTTGGTGAAACTCTGATCACCTGTTGTTTTCTGCATTATTGTCCTACAGTACATCAGTCGTCAACATTTCTGGCGAGGTTTTTTGACAATTGTCAGGAAGCCCCGCCGAATCAAGGCGTTGTCGCTATCGCACTCCGAGGCTGTGATAAACTCATGCGCATATACTCTTCCGCCGGTCGGCTTACTGCAGCAGCCGACCGGTTTTTACGACCTGTCCAGAGAGCCTTTATGGATTTTCAGGTGCCGAACACACTGGCCGAGCAGATTGCCAATTACCTTGCAGAACGGATCATGACCGGGCAGATTCGTCCGGGTGAGCGGATTCAGGAGGCCACGCTCGCCGGTAAACTGAAGGTGAGCCGGGCATCGGTGAAGGAAGCCCTGTACACCCTGGAGCGCTGGCATCTGGTGGAGATCACGCCCCGTAAGGGCGCTTCGGCAACCCGGCTGGATGCGGCCCATGCTTCGGAGCTCTACGATGTTTATATGCACTTGCTGATGATGATGGCGGTGCGTTTGTGCGAGCGCTGGCAGGAACGCGACAAGCCTCTGGTGCTTGGGGCGGTGAGCAAGGTTGTTGACAAGATAAACGACGGATCTGCCGACATCTCCGGGGTGGTTGAGGCGAGTTTTGATGTGATGGATGCCTGTTGTGAGGTGGTGGGGAATCCGTATCTCACGGAGGCACTGTCGAATTTCAAGCCGGCGGTCAGTCGGGCCTATTATCTGAGTGCCGATCGGTATCGTCGAGGTTTGACGCAGACCAGTGAGTTTTTTGCCAATCTGCCGCAGGCGGTGCTGGCGCGGGATTCGGTTAAGGCGCAGGCGTTGATTCGGGAGTTTGCGGAGCACCAGAAGTCTCTCATTCACCAGGCTCTGACTTCTTAACCTCGACCCTGGAATCCATGGGGTTCGCCGCCAGCGACACTGGACACCCACCACACCCTACGCTGTAAACTGCCCGTCTCACTCTGACGGGCAGCCCATGACTGACTCCACGGACATCAACCATTCGAAGCGTGCCTCGGGAAAAAGGCTGGCGGTTTTCAGTCTGTTGTTTGTGGCGCTCACCGCTGCCGGGCTGTATGCCGTTTACCATCTGTTCGCCGAACGCACCCTTACCTTCGATACCAGGCTGATCGCTCCGGGAACCCTGTTATCGGTGGCTGGCCTTCTGCTGGTTTATTTCATCTCGGATGGCCTTCGGCTCTATTTTACCCTGAGAGCCCTGGGGCACCGGCTTCCCCTGCCGGCCATGGTGCGGCTGGTGTTTATCAATCTGTTCTTTTCCAACATCACGCCGATGGCCACCGGGGGCGGTTTCGCCCAGATCTGGTTTCTGAGCCACCATGGCGTTCCGATTGGGCGTGCGACGGCTGCGACCACGATCCGGACGATCCTGGCGGTGCTGTTCATATTTTCGCTGACGCCGGTATTCCTGCTCACGCTCAAACCCCTGGACGGCAATTCCATCACTGGCGATATCGGCACCGCTCTGGCAGTTCTGATTGTGTTGTACCTCGGCTTTTTCCTGGTTCTGCTGCTCCGGACCCGCTGGCTGATCGGCCCCCTGGCCCGGCTGCTGAGGGCCGCGCGTCGGCTCCATCTGATCAGTGAACCCCGCCATCGGCGCTGGCAGTTCAAGGCACGCCGGGAAATGCTGCGGCTGTCACGGAGCTTTGGTGATTACCTGCGTGGTGCTCCGGTGTTCGTCTGGCTGTCCATCCTGTTCACCGCCGTGTTTCTGCTTAGCCTGTTCAGCTTCCCGGCGCTGCTGATGCACAGCCTGGACTACAGTGTTGATTATGTGATGTCCGTGGGCCTGCTGGTTGTGACCACCTTCGTGATGTACTTCTCGCCCACGCCGGGCGCCTCAGGCATCTCGGAGGGTGTTTTCGGGAGCTTCTTCCGGGATATCCTCTCGGGAAACCACCTGATTCTGGTCATCGTCTGCTGGCGTCTGCTGACCATCTATCTGGGCATGATTATCGGGCTGGTGGTGCTACAGAAGGAACTTGTTGCCAATCGCAGGAGAGCCGGATGATCTTCCGAAACCCACTCAAGCTGCTGTTTTACCTCTGTCTTCTGGTGGTGTTTCTGCTGGTTGGCTACAAAACCTACCTGAATCTGTTCACGGAGGATTTCGAGGGGGTTCATACCGAGCAGGTAGAACGGATTTATCAGGCACTTGAACCCGGCGAGCCCTTCAGTTTCGCGGTGGTGGGCAATATCAATAATTCGGTGGGCATCTTCGAGGACCGCATCATCCCGGAGCTGAATCGATCCGGGCTGGATTTTCTGGTTTCGGCGGGGAACGCTGTCAGTGGTGGCGGCGAAGACAAGTACCGGGCACTCTACGGCACTCTGAGCCACCTGGAGATCCCCTATCTGCTGACCTTCGGTGCCCACGAGTACGAGGACTTTGGCAGTTTCCGTTTCTACGATCACTTCGGCCCGCACTTCTTCAGTATCGAAGCGGGCAATAGCCGGCTGATTTTTCTGGACAGCACCGGTAAAACTCCCTGGCGCTGGCAGATCCGCTGGCTGAAGGATTTGCTGGCCCAGGACACGTCGAAGGCGAGGATCTTGTTCATCGGGCACCCTCCCCTTCATCCGGACGAGAATGCCCCGTTCGACCAGAAGGATGATTACCTGGCGCCGCCCGAGTTCCGGGACGCCCTTCTACAGGCCATCGAGGAGCATGACGTTGACCGGGTATTTTCAGCCAACCTCTCGCTCTATTCGGAAAAGACGGTAGAAGACACCACCTTCGTTACCACGGGTGGCGCCGGTGGCCTGGTTATGAACAACGACACCAGTTTCTATCACTACGTGCAGGTGAATGTAGACTCAGATGGCGAGGTAACACACCGTCTGCAGCGACTGGAAGTGGGCCAGCACCCGGTTCTGAAGCGGCTGGAAAGTCTCTGGTTCTTTATCTACTCCCTGTTCTACACCGGTTACCTCAACTTTATTCTGATCGTCGCCGTGTTTGCGGCCATTGCGATCAAGCTGTACGGCGCCATTTTCATCGGCAAGGATTATTACCCGGACTACGACCTGGACCCCTCGCCCTGGCTGGACAAACCGATGCGGGTGGCCATGTTTACCAACAACTACCTGCCCTTCATCGGCGGGGTACCCATTTCCATTGAACGCCTGCGCCGGGGCCTGGAAGCGCTTGGCGATAAACTGCTGGTCGTGGCGCCCCGCTACAAGGGGCAGCCGGAAACCGAATCCCACGTTTTGCGAGTGCCCTCGCTACTGGCCATGGGCGAGAAGCGGGAATTCCGGCTGGCCAATATTTTCCTCGGGCGGATTCGCAAACGGGTTCGGGCGTTCAAGCCGGATATCATCCATCTGCACCATCCGTTCTGGCTGGGGTCGCTGGGCCTGTTCGTGGCTCGCACCCTGAATATCCCGGCCATATACACCTACCATACCCGCCTGGAGCATTACGCCCACTTCGTGCCGCTACCCGGCATGCTGTTCCGGAACCTGATTTCGCACGCGCTGATCAAACGCTTTGCCAACAAGTGCGACGGTGTGATCGTGCCTACCTACTCCACGGAGGAATATCTGCGGATGATCGGGGTTAAAACACCGACCTTCGTGCAGCCTACCGGCATTGAATATCACAAGTTCCAGGAGGTTCAGGAAAAGGACGTCGAGCAACTCCGGGAGAAGCTGAAGCTCAGGAATGAGAAAGTGTTTGTCAGTGTTTCCCGGCTCTCGAACGAGAAAAACATCGACTTCATGATTGAGGCCATTGATGCCCTGCGGCGGGAAACCCATGTGCCCTTCCGGTTCCTGATGATCGGCGATGGCCACCAAAAGGACCGCTTGCAGAAGAAGATCGAAGACCTGGGACTTCAACAACACTTCACCCTTGTTGGTGCCGTGCCGCCGGACGAAATGGCCACCTGGTACCGACTGGGGGATGCCTTCCTGTTCGCCTCCATCTCCGAAACCCAGGGCATGGTAATTCTGGAGGCGATGGCTGCCGGTTTGCCGGTCGTAGCGGTTCGCTCCAGTGGCATTGAAGACGTTGTCCGACACGGGTTCAACGGCTTCAAGACGCCGGAAAAACAGGACCAGTGGCGGGCGCAAGTCAAAAAGCTACTGGAAGACGACGATCTGCGTGAAAAACTCTCCGAACAGGCCCTGGAATTTGCCAGGGACTACTCAGTGGAGCAGTTCGCCCAAGACGTCCGCACCATCTACGCCACCACACTCGCCATGGCCGCGAAGAAACGAAAAGGCTCGATAATCCATCCTGAATAGGTGGGGTTACAGTTTTCCGCAGCGGCCTGATCGGGCTAGACTGAATTCACGTATTACAAAGACAGTTTTAGCTATCAGACCTGGTTAATTATCGGAGACTAACGTGAGCGGCATCCCCGTCGGAATCAGCACCTGCCTGCTGGGCAAGGAAGTTCGCCATGATGGCGGCCATAAACATTCCCGCTACTGCACCCAGGTGCTCTCGAAACACTTTGATTTCCGCTCCATCTGCCCGGAGCTGGAAGCGGGCCTGGGCGTTCCGCGCCCGGCGATCCACCTGCGCGAATACAGTGATGGCCTGCGCCTGATCGAGACCAAGGGCGCGGCGGACCATACCGACGCCATGCAGGGCTTTATCGAACAGGTGATGCCGACCCTGGCAGACCTTCGTGGTTACATCCTGATGGCCAAGTCCCCGAGCTGTGGCATGGAGCGGATCAAGGTACATAACGAGGATGGCAATGTAACCCGCCGGGATGGCCGGGGCATGTTTGCCGAGGCGCTGCTGAAGGCCTACCCTCTGATGCCGGTGGAAGAGGAAGGCCGACTGAACGACAACATGATCCGGGAGAATTTCGTTGAAAGAGTTTTCGCCTACGACGACTGGATGCAGAACGTGGCCGGAGACAAGCTCTCGGCCAGGGCGCTGATTGAATTCCATACCCGCCACAAATTCCAGCTTCTGGCTCACTCCGAAAAGATCTACCGCCAGCTTGGTCCGATGCTTGGAGACCTGAAGTCCGAGCCGTTGGAAGACATTGCCGAACGCTATATCCACCAGTTCATGGAGGCCATGAGCAAGAAGGTAAGCCGGGGTTCACACATGAACGCCATGCAGCATCTGATGGGCTACCTCAGGGATTCCATGGGCGATGAAGACCGCAAGGTGTTGATGGAGCAGATGGAGGCCTACCATCGTGGCGAGGTACCGCTGGTGGTTCCCATGACGCTGCTGCGTATGGCCCAAAGAAGGGAGCCGGTGGATTACCTGCATGCCCAGCAGTATTTGACGCCCTACCCAGATGAGCTGGGGCTGCGTAACAACGTCTGAAGATAAAGTTGGGGTCAGATGAAATTTTCATCTGACCCCGAATTCACGCAGTTAGAAACCGTAGAGCAGCGAGAGTGACGTTTCGGTGTCGGTGTTTTCGGAGCCGGCCGGAGCGTCAGACACGTGCTTGACCCGGAAAGCAGCCTTCATGGAGAGATTCCCCACCACGTTCGCCTGCAGCGATGTTTCCGATTCGGTCACCGTGTTGTTTTCGTCCAGGCCAACTTCGGTACTGAGCTTCTGACGGAACAGGGAATTTTCCGAAAGGGCGTAATCAAACTGGCCAGCAAGGCGGGCGATGGCCTCTTCCTCGGTATCCTCGCCTTCCGCATTCACCATATCCAGCTTGTTGTAGCGGTAACCGGCGCCTACTGAGAGGTCCAGAAACGAGCGATCTCCGGAGTTCCAGACCCGGTTGCCGTAACCCGTGGTTACGGTTGATTCGAAGTCGTAGCCGGAGAAGCGATCGTCTTCATAGGAGCCACGGAGAAACCAGTACCGGTTCTCGGCGAACTTGTAGTCGGTCTCCAGGGCGGCCTGATATTTCTCGGCAGTGGTTTCGTCTTCAGTCTCGGAATAGTTGGTGCGGAATTCGCCGGTGTTACGCCAGGTTTCGACTTCATGGACCAACCCCAGGCGACCCTTGATGTTGGTCTCTTCGGTAGTGCCCGAGGTGATCAACACACCCAGCTCGGTTTCGCCCTTCCAGTTGTCTGCCTCCTGCGCACTGGCAAAGGGCGCGATTGCAACTGCGGTAATGGCTACAGCCTGTCGTAAATCCATGAAGTCTCCTTTGGGGGTTGGTCAGGCGCCCTCGGTGCTCCTCGCCCTCTCGCCATCGAGGCTTTTCCGGGCCTGACGTTCTCTTTCAGCCTTTTTCCGGGCCTTGCGCTCGGCAATGATGCGCGCGGCTTCACCACCAACGTGGGCTTCGCCCCGCTCCTCTGCCAGACGCATCTGGCGTTCACGCTCGGCAAACCGGGCTTTCTGCTCTTCGGTCAGCGATTCGATGCACTGATGGCAGCTCACACCCTGTTCATATTCGGGGCGCTGCTTGTCTTCTTCGGTAATCGGCCTGCGGCAGGCATGGCACTGGTCGTAATCGCCACGCTCCAGCCGGTGGTTAACCGTTACCCGGTCATCAAAAACAAAGCACTCTCCGTGCCACAGGCTCTGCTCTTCCGGTACCTCTTCCAGGTATTTCAGGATGCCACCCTTGAGGTGATAGACCTCCTCGAAACCCTGCTCCTTCAGATACGCGGTGGATTTCTCGCAGCGGATTCCACCGGTACAGAACATCGCCACCTTCTTGTGCTTCGAAGGATCCAGGTTCTGTTTCACGTATTCCGGGAACTCCCGGAAGGTATCCGTGGCCGGATTGACGGCATTTTCAAAGGTGCCGATTTCCACTTCGTACTGGTTGCGGGTATCCACCAGCACCACATCCGGATCGGAAATCAGTTTGTTCCATTCTTTCGGATCCACATACGTGCCGACAATCCGCTTCGGATCAATACCGTCCACACCCATGGTGACGATCTCTTTCTTGAGCTTCACTTTGGTGCGTTTGAACGGCTGGATGTCCACAAAGGACTCTTTGTAATCAATGCCGTCGAACCGCTCGTCGCTGGCGATCCAGGCTTTCACGGCATCAATGCCTTCGCGGCTGCCGGCAATGGTACCGTTGATGCCTTCGCGCGCCAGCAGCAAAGTGCCATGCACGTCTTTATCAAGCATCAGATCCAGCAGCGGCTGGCGGAGGGATTTGTAATCGTTCAGGACTGCGAACTTGTACAGTGCGCAGACAACAACATTGTTGCTCATCATGTTCTCCTGCGGGCCGGACCGTAAATCCGGAGCATGGTTTAGAGGTTCATCTGAGGCGGGAGCCTGAGAGGGCGCAAATTTTAACCAACTCAGGCTCACGATCAAGTGCGGGGTTACCCGGGGTTCAACAGGTCACTCCGCCCCGTTGGCCAGTTCGCGCTCAACGACGGCGGAAAGTTGGCCCCAGCCGGGACGGGTCAGGCGGATGTTATCCACCAGAACCGTCGGCGTACTGGTTACCCGAAGCTGCATGGCCACTTGGCGGCTCTGCTCGACAGCTTCCCGGTGCAACTCGGTGGTCATGCACCGGCGGAAGCGCCGCTCTTCAAGGCCCAGAGCACCGGCGTAGCGGGTAAAGGTGGCAACCGGATCGTTCGAGCCGCTCCACTCGGTCTGGGAATCGTACAGGCGTTCGTGCATGGCCCAGTAGGCGTCCTGATCCCCGGCACAGCGTGCTGCCTGGGCGGCTGGCATGGCGTTCTGATGCTGCTGTAATGGCAGATCAAAGTAGACAAAGCGAACCTTGCCCTCAGCCACATACTCTTCCTTCAACTGCTTGCTGGCAGAGGCAAAGTTGCCGCAGGCGGGGCATTGATAGTCGGCAAACTCACGCACCACGACCGGTGCGTCGTCGGGACCCACGGAGACACCGAACTGGTCCAACTGGGCGGGGAAGTCCTCGGCATTCGGAGCGGCCACAGGCAGCCCGTCAGACGTTGGTTTTGGTGGAGCGGTCAGGAAAAATACGCCAAGAAGCACTGCCGCAAGCGCAAGCAGTCCGATACCCGCATACAAAAGCTTGTTTGATTTTCCTTTTTGGGGCGGCGGCGCACCGGTTTCCTTGCGACGTTTTGCTTCACCCATGGAGGGACTCCTTATTGTGTTTATGGTTTCCGGAATTAATTAGCTCGCGACCGTTTTCAGATCGAGCGTGGCACGCTAAGATCCTTTATATTCTACAAAAGTTCCAACAAAAATTAAGGAATCCTCATGCCATTGCCCGCTTCCCTGACAGACTCTCTCTCACTGCCCCTGGTGGCCGCACCCATGTTTCTGATCTCTGGGCCCGAACTGGCGCTCGCCTGCTGCAAGCAGGGCATCGTTGGCAGTTTCCCGGCTTTGAACCAACGCACCAGCGAGGGCTTTGAGGAGTGGCTCATCCAGATGAACGAAGAGCTGGCCGCTTACCGAAGCGCCAATCCGGAAGCAAAAACGGCGCCCTACGCCGTGAACCTGATCGTGCACCGGACCAATCCGCGCTGGCAGGCAGACCTGGAACTGTGTGTTAAACACAAGGTGCCCATTATCATCACCTCCCTGGGCGCCGCCAGCCAGGTGGTGGAGGCGGTGCACAGCTACGGCGGGGTGGTGTTCCATGACGTGACCAACCAGAAGCATGCCCGCAAGGCGGCCGAAGCCGGTGTGGACGGCATTATTGCCGTGGCAGCGGGTGCCGGTGGCCATGCGGGCACGATCAACCCGTTCGTTCTGGTGCATGAAATCCGGGAAGTCTTTGACGGCACGATTTTGCTGGCCGGGGGGCTATCCCATGGTGAGGATCTGCTGGCGGCCCAGGCCCTCGGTGCGGACCTGGCCTACCTGGGTACCCGTTTTATAAACACGTTCGAGTCCCAGGCCGATGAGGCCTACCGGAACATGATCATTGAGGCAGTGTCTGGCGACATTATTCATACGCCGGCGGTATCCGGTGTGCCCGCCAGTTTTATGCGCCAGAGCCTGGAAGCGGCCGGCTTCCCCATGGACGAACTGAACCAGGCCGGCGAGATCAACTACGGCGAAAAACTGAAGCCTATTGATGATGAAGCAAAGGCCTGGAAAACCGTGTGGTCCGCCGGCCAGGGGGTCAGCCAGATCCACGACGTGCTGTCCGTCTCGGAACTGGTGAGCCGTCTGACCGAGGAGTACAGAAACGCCCGGGAGCGCCTGTTATCGACAGGTTCCTAAACCTGGAACTGTGAGGCTTTATCCTTCAACGAGGTCAGTGTCCGGGCAATCTGGCCGCTGGCCTCGTCGGAGCGCTCAATGGCTTCCACCGTCTCTCGGGAGGAGCCTGCAATATCGCTCACGCTCACGCTGACCTCACTGGCATGCCGGCCCTGCTCTTCCGCCACGGATGAAATAGCCATGGCCCGATCCTGAAGGCTGCTGAGCAGCTGGTTGATCCGGTCGAAATGCTCGTCAGCCCGACGGAATTCCGACGACGACTCTGCAACCTGGCCTGACACTTCACCGATAGCGCTGACCGCCTGTTGGCTGCCCTTCTGCAAACGCTCAATGATGGACTGGATCTCCGTGGTGGACTCCTGGGTCCGGCTTGCCAGGGTGCGGACCTCATCGGCCACCACGGCGAAGCCCCGGCCGGATTCTCCTGCGCGGGCCGCCTCAATAGCGGCGTTGAGAGCCAGCAGGTTGGTTTGCTCTGCGATGGCACCGATCACCGACAGCACCGAACCGATTTCCTTGCTCTGGTGGTCCAGCTGATTAACCGCATCTACTGCCTGCTCAACGTTACGGACCACCTGATCCAGCCGGTTTCGCACATCCCGGGAAATACCGGCGGTGGCCTCGCTCTCGGAACTGACATTACTCACCGA
This sequence comes from Marinobacter manganoxydans MnI7-9, assembly GCF_000235625.1. Taxonomy (GTDB): domain Bacteria; phylum Pseudomonadota; class Gammaproteobacteria; order Pseudomonadales; family Oleiphilaceae; genus Marinobacter; species Marinobacter manganoxydans. The sequence goes on from NZ_AGTR01000080.1 coordinate 36,028, forward strand.
TCCGGCGATGTCCTGTATGTTCTCAGCCACCTCAGAGATGCTGCGGGACATGGCTTCCATGGTGCCGGACACCTCGGCGACGTCCTGCTCCTGACGATTCACCGCGGCCACGGCACTACGGCTTATGTCGCCCTGAGCCTGGGCCTGGCCGGCTGCCGATTCAGCGGACTCTTTCACGTCGGAGACCAGCTCCTGGATTCGTCCAATAAAGCGGTTCACGCCTTGCGCCATTTCCGTGAGCTCATCCTTGCCTTTCATGGAAACCCGGCGGGTGAGATCGGCCTCGCCATCGGCGATACCCCAGATCGCCGAGCTCAAACGGAAAACTCTGGGCAGCAAGCCTCCACCGAGCACCAGGGCCACCAGCAGGATCAGAACCACCACGGAACCGATTGCCAACATGCTCAAATTGGCGGAGAGGCTCGAGGCTTCGGTATTCAACGCCTCCACAGTGTTCTGGATTCTGGAGCGAGTGTCAGCGTCCATACTCGCCAACTGCTGCTGAAGGCGCTGGTTAACCTGCTCGGTTTCTGATTCGAGGGTGTCATGCAGCGCGTCGATGCTGCCGGTGATGGTAGTGCTGAATTCCTGCTCCAGAGCCGCCAGGTCCTGATTGATGCCTTCGAGCGACAGTCCCAGCTTCAGCTGACCAATGGCGGAACCCTGGGGAGCGATATCGGCAGTAATGATGACCACGTTGGGGTCGCGACTTGCCGCATCCAGGACCCGATTTGCCGCACCGCGACCTTCCCCCTGCTCCATTAAGGTGCGCACCCGGTCATCGGTGCGGTCCACATAACGGGTCAGGCGTTCACCGTACTGGTCGTAATACACGGCAAACAGAACCGATTCACGTGCGTCGGCCAGTTCGACAAGATCGGTGAGGCGCGGGACATCCCGATCCCAGATCAGCGGGGCCGCAACAGCGGCGAGGACGTCAGCCAGACCCTGGGCTTCCGCCATTACAGCGGTGCGAACGTTGCCGGCAACGCGTTCCTGCTGCGCCGTCTGCTGGCGGGTGAGTTCGGCGGAGAGTTCCTCGGTGGTCTTCTGCCGCATGGTCTCCAGGCGGGATCGGACATCCTCACGGGTATCACCGAAGGAGGCACTGACCTGCTGGCTGCTGGCCTCAAGGGCGGACCCTGCGGTGTCTACCAGGCGCTCTACCTGGCTGGAAATCAGCCACTGGCTGACCAGGACCTGAACCAGACCGGCAACGACCAGAACAACAAAAACCGGTCGGAGAAGGCGGCTAGAGATCAGCCGCCGGATAAAACTGAGTGACATACGGACTCCGCTAGCATGTGTGCTTCATGCATCCTGCACAGTCGGCAACAGCGTCCCTGCCTGGCGTGTCCGTATGTATAGCAAAACCCGGGCCGGAGTGGGCCGCATTTATGTACGGGTTTTGTAGTTAATCGTCATCGCTTTCTTCCAGATCGATTTCGTCGGCGATGAAGTTGTTCCCGTTCCTCGAATATTCAACTTCGAGAATCAAAAGCTCGCCATCATCAAAACGATCAATAATTTCACTTTGAGTATTACTGTCGTAAACCGCTGGTCCGGCATCGATCGATACACCGAGAACCGTGATGGTGCTCGGAGTGATGCTCGTAAGCTTTCCTTCAAGCTCGTAAAGATCTCGATCATCGAAATCTGCAATTTCGTCATCAACCTCCACCTTCAAAGCTTCGATAAATACATCTGCACCCTGCTCTTTCTCAATGCCCTCGACCTCCACTGTGGTCGAACCAATGGGGAGGGTCTGGAATGAGATACCAGAGCCGTCTTCGACAGTGAAGGCAGTCGTCGACGAAATCCGAACTTCAACACCGCCGACTAGGAAAGAGTTGTCAGCAGAGGAAGAAACTACTCCCTTCACTTTCGCATTGCCGTCCCGGATCTCAATTTCCTCCGCTTCAACAACCGTATCCGAGACGAACTGCCCTTCCACCTGTATCAGGAGCCCTTCGGTAAGCTCGTCGAGAGTAATGCTGTCATCCAGTTCGGTTGCATCTGTCACCCGAACGGTCAGACCTCCCATCGTAAACTCTCCCGGGCGTGAGCTGATACCGGAAGCGGTATAGGGCGCATCAATTATCGCGGTGAACTCGATATCGTCAGCACTGCTGCGACTGAAGCGTCGGGCGTCGTCCCGGTCAATGGTAGCGGCAGTCAACACGCTTCCTGACAGGGTTCCCTCTACCTCCAGGACAGCGCCGTTGATCAGGTTCGCCTCGGTCAGGTCTGATCCGAAACTGACGCTGTTCTCATCATATTCAACGGTGATCGTGCCAATCGTGAATTGATTCTGGGATATATCCACCGCTGACAATGTGCCTTCCAACTCGATACTAGTCAGATCCGGATTGATGACCGCGATGTAGCCGGCCCGATAGGAGCCATCGGCCTGACGCCAGGCGCTGACACGGACATGATCTGTGATAGAGGGTTCGCCAAGCAGTGTGGCGTAAGTTGTGCCGCGAACCACCGTCTGGCGATCAACCCGCACGGATTGCCCCATCACTGAAAGGGTCACGAATTCACCGGCACCACTTGGATCGGCGGTCACTAGGTCTACCGGACCCCGCAATGTATCGTCGTAACTGAGCTTCTCGGCCGTGCCTTCGCCATCATCAAACCACTCGCCTTCAACCCTGAGAATCATTCCTTCACTCAGAAGGCCTTCAGCAGTGATGCCGTCATTGCTTTCCACTTCCCGATTCGGAATGTCATCGGTGCTGAATTCAACGCCATTAACAAAAACACTTCCGAATCCGGAAACCGGACCAACGCTGGACCCGGTGCCCCGGATACCACCATCGGCAACATCAAGGCCTCCGCCAGCGCCACCGCAGGCGGAGATCGCCCCGAAGACCACTGTGCCGGCTGCCAGCCCAATAACACGATTGCAGAAGTGCCGTTTCATAACCTTTATCTCCGTAACCGGCGTTCCTGGCCGGCATCTGTCATATCGCTTGTTTAAAGCGCCTGCGGAAACTTTTTTATTCCCCACCCCGGCCGCCTTTCCCGGCAGGCTCTTCAAAAAAGAAGATGCTCACGCCGGTTCGGACGGGCTCACCGGATACACTTTCAGGCTCTTGACCGGATATATCCCGATCATGGGGACCAAGCCACTTGTCCAGTTCTTCCAGAAGAGACTGGGAACGTTCGGCTGCATGCCTGCGCCAGCGCTCCATCACTTCCGGAGGGATATTGTTGTAGGTCAGGGTTCTCTGGAACAGAGGTGGCTGCCCGGACTCGTCACTGACCAGATTGTGATCAATGGTTGCGATGAGATCCGATACGTCTTCACCGAAAATCTGCAGCATTTCCTCGCTGTCTCCTGCCGGGACAAAGGCCCTTTGCTGCAGGACCAGGCGGCCAGATTCCCCCTCCACGGAAACCACCCCCACCCGAAGCAGTTCATCCAGCACGGAACGGGGCGGCATGTCGCCGCTGTAGCGTTTGACCAGCTCGCTGAAGCTTGCAGGCCCGTCGAAAGCCAGCATTGCAGGCTCTCCGTCCTTGGCCTGAAACACCGCATCGTGGACCCAGCCCGATACCACCCGGGACGCCCGGTTGGTATGAAGCACATCACGGCTTCCAGTATCTTCCCCTGCCAGGATCTCCCGCTGGCGTTTGACTTCCTTTCGGGTCAGCCCGGTCATGACCGCAGCCCGTGAGTCCGTGGGCTTTCTCCGGTCGTCGGTGAAGTCCTCCAGGGCGGCTTCCACGTAGGCACGTTTAACCAGCTCGGAAAACTCACCGAAAGGAATACCATTGCGCAACAGCAACCTCGCCAGAGGGCGCAGAATGCGAAACAGCGCTTGATGCAGGGGGTTGGGCTTTTTCATGTTTGGGATTGTATTCCCATAGCGACTTCGAAAGCCAGAATGCGGGCCGACAACACCCCGGCCCGCTCCGGTGTTTCACTGATCAATCATCGCTGTCACTGTCGTCATTGCTGTCGTCGACCTCGACGTTCTCGGTCAGCTCATACAGGCCACCGATGGTCTGGCGGTACCCGATTTCCACTTCATCACCAACCTGTGCGCCGGACAGGCTGTAGCCATTGCGAAGCACCTCAAGATTCATGATGGTGATGGAATCGGCTCCGATGGCACTCACCCGTGCCTCGAGCTCAAAATCGTCATCGTCGTCGTCATCCTCGCGTTCAATGCTGATGGCCTCGAGGAATCCGCCATCACTGCTCTGCTGGCGACCTTCAATTTCGAGATAGTCTCCCACCTGCAGGCTCTGGATATCCTGAACGCGACTGCGACGGTCATCTTCGTCATCGTCGTCGTCATCAATCAGGGTATTGCCGGTCAGCTGGACCCGGACGCCACTGACGACCATGGTTTCATTGGTCAGATCAAGAGACTCGATGCGACCATCCAGCTCGGCATCGGAATCCCGGCCTTCGATCTCTTCAGCCACCAGGACGCCATTGCGGAAACCCCCTTCCACTTTCACAAACAGGCCATCGGCAAGGCTGCTTTCGCGGAGATCGTCGAACTCGGTGCCACCATCAATCTGGACGCGCACCCCATTCACCGAGAACTGTCCGCTGGCAGCGTCATAGTCATAAATGCTGCCGGAGATTTCGACATCGTCATCATCGTCGAAGAGGTCGTCCTCATCATCGATCTCCTCGGCCATGATGGTGTTGCCGTCCAGGTAGCCTTCCACTTCCACCACGATTCCATTTGCCAGATCGTCCAGAGAGAAGCCGTCATCGCCGACAGCGCTGGTGTAATCAACCAGGAAACCGTTGATGGTGAAGGTCTGGGCGCTTGTGTCCAGATCGGCAACAACGCCTTCAATTTCTACTTCGTTGTTGTCATCGAATTCCAGGCCAATGGCCCGGGCACCAACAAAGCTTGCCCGGAAGCTGCCATCCTCAAGGCGCCAGGCGCTGACCCTTACACGATAGCCCTGGGGATTGTCGGCAAGGGCCGTTGGTGTTGCGCCGCGGAAGACGGTTTTGCCATCCAGGGCAATGCTCTGGCCAAGCATGGTCAGAGTTCCGGTGCGGGTAACCTCATCCCAACTCATGCCAGAAATCGGCCCGCGCAGGGTATCGTCATAACTGACTTTGTCCGCCCGCCCCTGACCCCTGTCATCCCAATCGCCCTCAACTTTGAGGATCATGCCCTTTTCGAGCTGATCCTCGCGTTCCAGGCCATCGTCGCTGCTAACGCTGCCGTTGGTCTCAAATCGGGTACCGTTCACGTAAACACTGCCGAAGCCCGATACCGCCCCGACACTGGTCCCCGATGAAGCATCACTTGTTGAGGCGTCTCCAGAGCCACCGCCTCCGCAAGCGGCGAGCGCGCCAGCAAGAGCGCCGGTCATGGCCAATTTCACTGCAATTGCTAAAGGTTTGCGATTCATCGTTCTTCTCCAGGCTTGTTGTTACGTCCCCGGGCGACCACGTCTTAGCGCCCGACAATAAATTGGGAATTTTTTCCCATATATCTATTTGGGAATTTAATCCCATTATTTTTGGCTGTCCAGTTTTTGATCATGAAAATTTTGTGAACTTTATGGAGCAAAAAACGTAAATCTTTGAACGTTCAGCCAAAACAGGTTCATTACGATGTTGGGATTTTTGAAAGGCGATCCGAAGAAAAAACTGCAGAAACAATACGAGGCGAAGCTCGCCAAGGCACTGGATGCCCAGCGCAATGGCGATCTGAGAACTCATGGAACCCTCATGGAGGAGGCAGAAAAGATCTACGCCGAGATCCAGGCGCTGGACGAAAAGAAATAAGCGGGGGGAGCGTTTACTCCCCCATCAATTGCCGGATGCGGTGATTGAGACGGGCCACTTCCCGACGCATTTCCTCCACCTCATCGAGCAGTTCCAGAGACATGGCCAGGCCGGGCAGATTCATTTTCAGGTCCCTCTGTAATCTCTGCGCTTTGCGCAATCGGCTCAGGGCAGCGACATCGAACTCCCATTGCCGTGCCTCCGGGTAATCTTCCAGCGGGGCAATGATCCCGTAGTCCACCAGTTTTATGACAAACTCGGCATGGCACTCGCCACGCTCGCAGATTTCACGCAGGGTGAAGGTGCTGCCACTCTGGTCAAGTACCTCTACCGTCAGCACATGATCTTTATTGCTCATACCTTACTCCCGCTCACACGTGAAGCTTGCTGCGTGGATTGAATTGCTTCTCGGCCTCGGCCAGCTGCTCGTAGAGCTTTTCGGCCTCAGGGCTGTGTTTCTCGGGCATGGCAATCTGCAGGATGACAATCTGATCGCCCGGGTGCTTGCCCGGGAAACCCTTACCCTTGAGGCGCAGCTTCCGTCCACTGGTGGAGCCCTTCGGCACCTTCACATTCACCTTTGAGCCAATCGTTGGCACGGTCACCGTTGCCCCCAGAGCGGCCTCCCAGGGGGCGATCGGAACCGTGACCAATACGTCCCGGCCCTCCACCGTGAAATGCGGGTGGGGTGCCAGCTCCACTTCAATGAACAGATCGCCTGGTTCTCCGCCACCAAAGCCCGGCGCCCCCTGGCCTTTGAGGCGAATATGCTGGCCCTCGCGCATGCCTGCGGGAATCTTCACTTTCAGGGTCTTTTGCCGCGGCATCACCCGGCCATGCTCATCGGCCTCATGTACCGCAAAAGAAACCTGCTTTTCACAGCCGTGAAACGCTTCTTCGAGGAACAGGGCGAGCCTCGCATGCACATCCTCACCGCGCATTCTCATGTTCTGGCGGAAACCGCCACCACCGTGGCCCCCGGAGAAACCGCCCTGGCGACCACCTCCGAATATCTCCTCGAAGAAGTCGCTGAACTGGCGCGCGTCGGCATCGGTATAACCTCCGCCACCGAAACCGGCACCGCTTTGCCAGCCCGGAGGCGGCTCGAACGAACCATCCGCCCTGGCGCCGTACTTACGCAGCTGGTCGTACTCCGCGCGCTTCTCGGGATCTTTCAGTACTTCGTAGGCTTCACCCACTTCCTTGAATTTGGTGTCGGCGTCCTCTTCCTTACTGACATCCGGATGGTATTTCCGTGCCAGCTTTCGGTAGGCTTTTTTTATCTCCTCGGCGGAGGCAGACTCACTCACACCGAGTACGGCGTAATAGTCTTTGAAGTCCATCAGGATCCTCACCACTGGTTATTCTGCTGGGCGTATGCCCGCTTACTAACCACTATATTTGATGAGATTGGGAAAATTACAAGGGGAAGGTCGTTCGTACTTGAGGTGGGTCAGGCATTTGGGGCGGAGATCCGCCCCAAATGAATAACAGAACTTACTTAACTTTCGGGTCCAGCTCGCCAGAGGCGTAACGCTCGAACATGCGCTCAAGGTTCACCGGCTTGATCTTGCTGGCGTTGCCGGCACAACCGAAGGCTTCGTAGCGTGCGATGCACACGTCGGTCATGGCCTTCATGGTTTCCTTGAGGAATTTGCGCGGGTCGAACTCGGCCGGGTTCTCAGCCAGGAAGCGACGGACAGCACCAGTGCTGGCGAGACGCAGGTCGGTATCAATGTTGACCTTGCGCACGCCGTGCTTGATGCCCTCTACGATTTCTTCGACCGGTACACCGTAGGTTTCCGGAATCTCGCCACCGTATTCGTTGATGATCTTCAGCCACTCCTGGGGTACGGAGCTGGAGCCGTGCATAACCAGGTGGGTGTCCGGGATGCGGGCGTGGATGGCTTTGATCTGGTCGATGGCCAAGATGTCGCCTGTGGGCGGACGGGTAAACTTGTAGGCGCCGTGGCTGGTGCCGATGGCGATGGCCAGGGCATCAACGTGGGTTTTCTTGACGAAGTCCGCCGCTTCTTCCGGGTCGGTCAGCATCTGGCTGTGATCCAGGGTACCTTCCGCACCGATGCCGTCTTCTTCACCGGCCTGGCCGGTTTCGAGAGAACCCAGGCAACCAAGCTCGCCTTCTACGGAGACACCGCAGGCGTGGGCCATTTCAACGGTGCGACGGGTAACATCAACGTTGTATTCGTAGTCGGTGGGGGTTTTACCGTCTTCACCAAGGGAGCCGTCCATCATCACGGAGCTGAAGCCCAGCTGGATGGAGCGCTGGCACACGGAGGGGCTGGTGCCGTGGTCCTGGTGCATGACCACCGGGATGTGCGGGAATTCCTCGATGGCCGCCAGGATCAGATGGCGCAGAAATGGCGCACCGGCGTACTTACGGGCACCGGCGGAGGCCTGGACAATCACCGGGGAATCGGTTTTGTCGGCGGCTTCCATGATGGCGCGCATCTGTTCCAGGTTGTTGACGTTAAAGGCTGGCACACCGTAACCATGCTCGGCGGCGTGATCCAGCATTTGCCGCATCGAAATCAGGGCCATGGGTCGTCTCCTTCATTTGGACTTTGGGGATAGTTGGATTCTTTCAGTAACTCGTTACGCGCCGCGTTCTTCCAGCACCGCTACTGCCGGGAGCGTCTTTCCTTCTACGAATTCCAGGAACGCGCCACCACCGGTGGAGATATACGAGATTTTGTCAGCAACGCCGTACTTGTCAACGGCGGCGACGGTGTCACCACCGCCAGCGAGGGAGAAGGCGTCGCTTTCGGCGATGGCATTAGCAAGCGCTTTGGTGCCGTTGCCGAACTGGTCGAATTCAAAAACGCCAACCGGGCCGTTCCAGAGGATGGTTTTGGCGTTTTTCAGCAGTTCAGCGAATTCGCCCGCGGTCTCAGGGCCCACATCGAGAATCATGTCGTCGTCGGTGACGTCGGAGATGTTCTTGACGGTAGCGGTGGCGGTTTCGGCGAACTCGCTGGCAACCACCACGTCTACCGGCAGCGGGATTTCGACGCGGCTGGCGATGTCTTTGGCGGTGTCGATCAGGTCGTGTTCGCATAGCGATTTGCCGACCGGGTGACCGGCCGCTGCCAGGAAGGTGTTGGCGATGCCGCCGCCCACGATGATGGAGTCACACACTTTCTCAAGGGCGTTGAGCACGTCCAGTTTGGTAGAAACCTTGGAGCCGCCAACGATGGCAACCACCGGTTTGGCCGGGTTGTCCAGGGCTTTGCCCAGGGCTTCGAGTTCGGCCGCCAGCAGCGGGCCAGCACAGGCCTCGGGGGCGAATCTGGCCACACCATGGGTGGAAGCCTGGGCGCGGTGCGCCGTGCCGAAGGCGTCCATGACGTAGACATCGCACAGGGCCGCGTACTTCTTCGCGAGGTCTTCGTTGTCTTTCTTTTCGCCCTTGTTGAAGCGAACGTTCTCGAACAGGACAACTTCGCCATCGGCGACTTCAACGCCGTCCAGATAGTCCTTGATCAGGCGAACTTCCTGGCCCAGCACCTTGGTCAGGTGGTCGGCGACCGGCTTCATGGAGGAGGCTTCGTCGTAAACGCCTTCCTCCGGGCGGCCCAGATGGGACATCAGCATGACTTTGGCGCCCGCGTCTTTAGCCGCCTTGATGGTGGGCAGTGACGCGCGAATGCGGGCGTCACTGGAGACTTTGCCGTCCTTGACCGGCACGTTCAAATCTTCGCGGATCAGCACTCGCTTACCGGCGAGGTTAAGGTCGGTCATTCTCTTGATGGCCATAACGTTCGTCCCTTCAACAAAATTTCAGATTAAGAATGTTTGGTTAACCAGCTTTTGCTGACATCGAGCATCCGGTTCGCGAACCCCCACTCATTATCGAACCAACACAGCACTTTCACCATGGTGCCCCCGGTGACCCGGGTCTGGCCGCCATCCACCACGCCGGAGTGGGCATCGTGGTTGAAGTCGGAGCTGGCCAGCAGTTCGTCGGTATAGCCGAGTATGCTCTTTAACGGGCCGTTGGCGGCCTCTTCTAACAGGTTGTTCACCGCTGCCACGTTGGTGGCTTTGCCCACGTTCACCACCATGTCGATGGCGGAGACATTCATGGTCGGCACCCGCATGGCGACCGAACTGAACTTGCCTTCCATGCTCGGCAGCAACCGCTCAATACCTTTCGCAAGACCGGTTTCCACCGGAACGATGTTGTGCAGGGCGCTGCGGGTTCGTCGCAAATCCTGGTGGTGGTAGGCATCGATAACCGGCTGGTCATTCATGGCCGCGTGAATCGTGGTGGTACTGCCCTGCTGCACGCCAAAGGCGTCGTCCAGCACCTTGATCACAGGCACCAGGCAGTTGGTGGTGCAGGAGGCGGCTGCAACGATCACGTCTTCCGGTGTGAGATCAGCGTGGTTGACCCCGTAGACAACGGTGCGGTCCACATCGGACTCGGCCGGCTGCGAGAAGAGCAGGCGTCTGGCCCCGGAATCGATGTGCTTCTCGGCCGTAGCACGATCCGAGAAGGCGCCGGAACATTCCAGTACCAGATCGACATCAAGCAGGCGCCAGGGCAGCTCTGCCGGGTCAGCGTGACTCAACACGCGGATGGCATCGCCATTGACCATCAGGTCCTGACCCGATACCGAAATGTCACCCTGGAAACGCCCGTGGGTGGAATCGTATCGGGTCAGGTGGGCAATGGTGTCGATATCCGACAACTCGTTGATCGCGACCACCTGAAGGTGATCGCGGAAGCCGTTTTCATAAAGCGCACGCAACACGCACTGGCCGATTCGGCCGTACCCGTTGATGGCGACACGAAAAGGCGCAGAGTCCGTCATCAGGCGTCCAGAAGCTCAGCAGCCACTTCCAGGACATTGTCGACGGTAAAGCCGAATTCCTTGAACAGCTCACCGGCCGGGGCGGACTCACCAAAGGTGGTCATGCCGATGATGCGACCGTCCAGGCCAACGTACTTGTACCAGTAATCGGCAATGCCGGCTTCAATGGCGATGCGGTTGGTGACATCCAGCGGCAGGACCTGCTGCTTGTACTCGGCGCTCTGGGCATCGAACACGTCCGTGGACGGCATGGAAACCACGCGCACGTTCTTGCCCTGATCACGAAGCTGGGCAGCCGCATCCTGCGCCAGGCCGACTTCGGAGCCGGTGGCAATCAGGATCAGGTCCGGCGTGCCTTCGCTGTCTGACAGGATATAGGCGCCCTTGGCTACGTCCGCCAGCTGTTGGGCATCGCGCGGCTGTGCCGGCAGCCCCTGACGGGAGAAGACCATGGCGGTCGGGCCATCGGTGCGCTCAAGAGCTGCTTTCCAGGCCACTGCGGATTCAACAGTATCCGCCGGACGCCACATGCTCATGTTGGGCGTGGTGCGCAGACTGGCCATCTGCTCGATAGGCTGGTGAGTCGGGCCATCTTCACCCAGGCCGATGGAGTCGTGGGTGAACACGAAGATGGAACGCTGCTTCATCAGCGCAGCCATGCGCACGGCGTTGCGGCAATATTCCATGAAGATCAGGAAGGTCGCGCCGTAGGGCACGAAACCGCAGTGCAGGGCGATGCCGTTCATGATCGCAGCCATGCCGAATTCACGGACACCGTAATAGATGTAGTTACCGCTGGCATCTTCCTTGGTCAGACCCTTGGTGTCGGACCAGATAGTCAGGTTGGAACCGGCCAGGTCGGCAGAGCCGCCCATCAGTTCCGGCAGCAGCGGGCCGTAAGCGTTCAGAGTGTTCTGGGACGCCTTGCGGGAAGCCACAGTCTCGGCCTTGTCCTGGCATTCCTGGATGTAAGCCTGGGCCTTCTCGGCAAAGTCGGCGGGCAGGTCGCCAGCCATGCGGCGCTTGAACTCAGCCGCCAGTTCCGGCTCCGCTTTTTCGTAGGCGGCAAACTTCTGTTCCCACTCGGACTGGGCAGCGGCACCTTTTTCACGGGCGTTCCAGGCACTGGCGATGTCGGCCGGAATTTCGAACGGACCGTACTGCCAGCCCAACTGCTCGCGGGTCAGGGTGATTTCGTCGTCACCCAGGGGGGCACCGTGACAGCTTTCCTTGCCCTGTTTGTTCGGGGAACCAAAGCCGATGATGGTCTTGCAGCAGATCAGCGTGGGCTGTTCGGTGTTGGCACGGGCGGCTTCGATCGCGGCGCGAATGGCGTCAGCATCATGGCCGTCGACTGCGGGAATCACCTGCCAGCCGTAAGACTCGAAACGCTGCGGGGTGTTATCAGTAAACCAGCCATCCACTTCGCCATCGATGGAGATGCCGTTGTCGTCATAGAAGAACACAAGCTTGCCGAGGCCGAGGGTGCCTGCCAGGGAGGCAACTTCGTGAGAGATGCCTTCCATCAGGCAGCCGTCGCCGAGGAACGCGTAGGTGTAGTGGTCAACGATCTCGTGGCCCGGACGGTTGAACTGCGCTGCCAGGGACTTCTCGGCAATGGCGAAACCAACGGCGTTGGCAATACCCTGGCCCAGGGGGCCGGTGGTGGTTTCGATACCCGGGGTGTAGCCGTACTCGGGGTGGCCCGGCGTCTTGGAGTGCAACTGACGGAAGTTCTTGATGTCTTCGATGGAAACGTCGTAACCGCTCAGGTGCAGCAGGGAGTACTGCAGCATGGAGCCGTGACCGTTGGACAGCACGAAGCGGTCCCGGTTGGCCCACTGAGGGTTGGCCGGGTTGTGGCTCAGGTAATCGTTCCACAGAACCTCGGCGATATCCGCCATACCCATGGGCGCACCCGGGTGGCCGGACTTGGCTTTCTGAACCGCATCCATGCTCAGCGCGCGAATGGCGTTGGCGAGATCTTTACGAGACGGCATTGACGTTTCTCCAGTGTTTTGCAGGAAAAGAATTCGTAGTGATTAAAGGGCGATCAAAATGAGGCGCGTATTTTCGCCGATTAGTGTGTGCCGGGGCAAATCGGCATGCGCCTGTTTCACGATTGTTTGCCTGTGGATTTCCGAAAGGTCTGATTTCAAAGAACGATAAATCTATATCAAAATTTTTTGATATGCCTATTGATTGACCACCCGAAGCCCCCTACACTTCGTTTCCATGACATCCATGAACACATACGCCGACAACCTGTCCTCCGTGGACGCACTGGCCCCGATCTTCAAAGCGGGCGGGGATCCGTTGCGGCTGGAGATTCTGCGTGTGTTGAGACGGGATACGTTCGGAGTTCTGGAGCTCAGCCAGTTGTTTGATATGCGCCAGTCCGGTATGAGCCACCACCTGAAGGTAATGAACAAGGCTGGTCTGCTTGAGCCCCAGCGTGAAGGCAATGCGATTTTCTATCGCCGCCCGCTGCACCTGGACAGCGACAAGCCAACCGACCAGACCATCCGACAGATATTTGAAGCGGTAGACCGGGTGCCACTGCCACCACATCTGCAGGAGCGCATTGAGGCCATTCGCACTCAGCGCGCAGACCAGTCCCAGGCTTTCTTCGCCCGGCATGCAGAGCAGTTCCGCGAGCAGCAGGAACTGATCGCCGCTTTTGATCTTTACGCAGAGCCGGTCGCGGAAATGATCCGCAAACGGTCCCGCAAACATCAATGGCAGGCCGCACTGGAAATCGGCCCCGGCGAAGGTGCCTTCCTACCGGTTCTGGCAGAGCTTTGTGGGCATGTGGTTGCCCTGGATAACAGCCGGGACATGCTGGCCAAGGCCACCCGCACCTGCATTGACGAACGGCTGAACAACATCGACCTGATAGAAGGTGTTACCGACACCCTGCTGGCCAGGGGCGACGCCTTCGACCTGGTCGTTGCGAATATGGTTCTGCATCACGTGCCCAGCCCCGCTGACATCTTCCTTGATGCCGCGGCGTTGATGAACAACGGCGGCTGCTTCGTAATCAGCGACCTGTGCAGCCATGACCAGGACTGGGCAAAAGCAAACTGCGGTGATCTCTGGCTCGGGTTTGAGCCGGAAGAGCTTACCACCTGGGCCGCGGACGCCGGCCTGGTTGCCGGAGAACAGCTGTTTATCGGCTTGCGGAACGGGTTCCAGATCCAGGTTCGGGAATTCTGGAAACACAGCGGTCAGATTTGACGACCTGGATCGCAATATCAACAAATTTTGATATACGGATACGTAGTTTTACGTATCCTCACACAGACCAACAAACCGGATACCGGAAAGCGCTTTAAGAAAACCGCTTACCGGCCTGAATTTGAATCGCTCACAGAGGAGCATGCGCTATGGCTGACTACAACATCTTCACTTCCGAATCGGTCTCTGAAGGCCATCCGGACAAACTGGCAGACCAGATCTCTGATGCCGTGCTGGATGCCATCCTGACCGACGATCCCCATGCCCGCGTTGCCTGCGAGACCATGGTAAAAACCGGTGTGGCCATCGTTGGCGGTGAGATCACCACCAGCGCCTGGGTGGATCTGGAAGACCTGGTGCGCGGTGTCATCAAGGACATCGGCTACACCTCCTCGAAAGTGGGCTACGACGGCGACACCTGCGGCATCATCAACATTATCGGCAAGCAGTCCGTCGATATCGCCCAGGGCGTTGATCGCAAGAAGCCTGAAGACCAGGGTGCCGGCGATCAGGGCCTGATGTTCGGCTATGCCAGCAACGAAACCGACGTACTCATGCCGGCGCCGATCACTTTCTCTCACCGTCTGGTGCAGCGCCAGGCCGAGGCCCGCAAGAGCGGCCTGCTGCCGTGGCTGCGCCCGGACGCCAAGAGCCAGGTGACCTGCCGCTACGAAAACGGCCGGGTTGCCGGTATCGACGCCGTGGTTCTGTCCACCCAGCACGATGAAGACGTGACCCAGGAAGACCTGAAAGAAGCGGTGATGGAACTGATCGTCAAGCACGCCTTGCCGCCCGAGCTGCTGCACAAGGACACTCAATTCCACATCAACCCGACCGGCAAGTTCGTGATTGGTGGCCCCGTTGGTGACTGTGGCCTGACCGGCCGCAAGATCATCGTCGACACCTACGGCGGTATGGCGCGCCACGGTGGTGGTGCGTTCTCCGGTAAGGATCCGTCCAAGGTTGACCGCTCTGCCGCTTACGCCGGCCGTTACGTAGCCAAGAACATCGTCGCCGCCGGCCTGGCCGACAAGTGCGAGATCCAGGTGTCCTACGCCATCGGCGTAGCCCAACCGACGTCGATCTCCCTGAACACCTTCGGAACCGGCAAGATCAGCGACGACAAGATCATTGAACTGGTGCGCCAGAACTTCGATCTGCGCCCGTATGCGATTACCAACATGCTTGACCTGCTGCATCCGATGTATCGGGCAACAGCCGCCTACGGCCACTTCGGTCGCGACCCCTATGAAATGACGGTTGGCGGCAAAACCTTTACCGCCTTCCCGTGGGAGAAGACCGATCGCGCCGCGGCCCTGAAAGATGCGGCTGGTATCTAAACCGATTTCGGGCGTATGTCATCAGGCATACGCCCAAGCCAAACTGATTGAACTGACAGGAGAACACCATGAGCACTCCCGCAGAAAAGCTGAACAGCTTTGACGACTACAAAGTTCGCGATATTTCCCTGGCCGGCTGGGGCCGCAAGGAAATCAACATCGCTGAAGGCGAAATGCCGGCCCTGATGAAGCTCCGCGAGAAATACAAAGCCGAGCAGCCGCTGAAAGGCGCCAATGTGATGGGCTGTATCCACATGACCATCCAGACCGCCGTGTTGATCGAGACGCTGATTGAACTGGGTGCGAACGTGCGCTGGTCCTCGTGCAACATCTTCTCCACCCAGGACCAGGCCGCGGCCGCCATCGCCGCGCAGGGCATTCCCGTGTTTGCCTGGAAGGGCGAAACCGACGAAGAGTACGACTGGTGCCTGGAGCGTACAGTCGGAGCCGATGTAGACGGCTGGGAACCGAACATGATTCTGGACGACGGCGGCGATCTGACCGCCCTGCTCCATGAGAAGTACCCGGAAATCCTGGCTAACTGCCACGGCGTGACCGAAGAAACCACCACCGGTGTGCATCGTCTGCAGGAAATGCTGCGCGAGGGCACTTTGAAGGTGCCGGCCATCAACGTGAACGACGCGGTCACCAAGGCCAAGAACGACAACAAATACGGTTGTCGCCACAGCCTGAATGACGCCATCAAGCGCGCTACCGACCACCTGATGGCAGGCAAGAAAGCCCTGGTGATTGGCTATGGTGATGTAGGCAAGGGCTCTGCTGCTTCCCTGCGCCAGGAAGGCATGATTGTAAAAGTGACCGAGGCCGACCCCATCTGTGCCATGCAAGCCTGCATGGACGGATTCGAAGTTGTGTCTCCGTACATTGACGGCGTGAACACCGGTACCGAGTCTGCCGTGAACCGCGACCTGCTGCAGAACACCGATCTGCTGGTCACCACCACCGGCAACATGAACGTGTGCGACGCGCACATGCTCAAAGCCCTGAAAAGCGGTGCCGTGGTGTGCAACATCGGTCACTTCGACAACGAGATCGATACCGCCTACATGCGCAAGAACTGGGAATGGGACGAGGTGAAGCCGCAGGTGCACGTTGTGTACCGTGACAAGGCCACCAACGACCACCTGATCCTGCTGTCCGAAGGCCGCCTGGTGAACCTGGGCAACGCCACCGGTCACCCGTCACGGATCATGGATGGCTCCTTTGCCAACCAGGTTCTGGCCCAGATGTACCTGTTCGAGCGCAAGTTCGCCGATCTGCCGGAAGATGCCCGCGAGAAAGGCGTATACGTTCAGGTTCTGCCCAAGCACCTGGACGAGGAAGTGGCCCGGGCCATGGTGGAAGGCTTTGGTGGCGTGATCACCAAGATGACTCCGGAGCAGGCGAAATACATCGGTGTACCGGTCGAAGGCCCGTACAAGCCAGAAAGCTACAAGTACTGATCGGGTAAACAGATGCAATCCCAGAAACAGTTCAAGCGTCGTTTCAGCTTTGAGTTTTTCCCGCCCAAGACCGACCAGGGCAAGGAAAAGCTGCAGAACGTGCGCAACCAGCTGGCCGAGGTGAATCCGGACTTTTTCTCCGTCACCTTCGGCGCCGGTGGTTCCACCCGGGACCGCACCATCGAGACCGTGCTCAACCTGCATAGCCAGGGCATTTCCACGGCACCTCATCTTTCCTGCGTCGGGGGCACCCGCCAGGAAATCGGGGAGCTTCTGGATCTGTACCGGGAGCACGGAATCAACCGGATTGTCGCCCTACGGGGCGACATGCCCTCCGGTATGGGTGCCGCCGGTGAGCTGCGCTACGCCAACGAGCTGGTGGAGTTTATCCGTGAGCACAGCGGCGATACGTTTAACCTGGAAGTAGCCGCGTACCCTGAGTTTCATCCTCAGGCCCGCAACGCCGAAGAAGATCTGAAGAACTTTGCCCGCAAGGTTCAGGCCGGTGCCAACAGCGCCATCACCCAGTACTTCTTTAATGCAGACAGCTACTTCTACTTCATCGACCGGCTGGAGAAAATGGGCGTTACCATTCCGGTGGTACCGGGCATCATGCCCATCGTCAATTTCTCCAACCTGGTTCGTTTCTCCGACATGTGCGGCGCGGAAATTCCTCGCTGGATTCGCAAGCAGCTCGAAGCCTACGGCGACGACAGAGAATCTATTCGCAAATTCGGTGAGGAAGTGGTCACCGAAATGTGCGAGAAGCTCCTGGCAGCAGGCGCGCCGGGCTTGCATTTCTACACCCTGAATCAGGTAGAGCCCAGCATCAGCATCTGGAAGAATCTGGGCATCAGTGAGCGGGAGAAGATTGCGTTTTAAGGCTTCGCGCTATCCGCTCTCCACGAAATAAAAGGGGCAGATGAACACTTTCATCTGCCCCTTTTTTATTCCCCGTCCGGCGGGACCTCCCCGCCAAGCATTTGATTTCCTGTATACATCTGCGTAATAGTCTAGAGTGTATGTGATGCAGTTCCATCAACGCTCCCCGGAGATCGCAGTCAACAGCAGTGATTGGTCCGGCTTGCCTTACCGGGCAAATGGAGCCTCATAAGAAAGAAAAGGAGATTGTATGAGCACGAAGTGGCTGAAGACCGTAAGCGCCAGCCTGGCACTGACCGTTGCCGCAGGAACCGTGAGCGCAGAAACCCTGCGCGTCGTCACTGACCCGAGTTTCGTTCCGTTTGAAATGATGGACCAGGAAACCGGTGAGATGATCGGTTTCGATATGGAGATCATCCGCGAGGTAGCCGACCGTGCAGGTTTCGAAATTGACCTCAACACCATGGACTTCAACGGCATCATCCCCGCCCTGCAAACCGGCAACGTCGACATTGCCATTGCCGGCATCACGATTACTGAAGAGCGTGAAGAGATCGTCGATTTCTCCGACCCGTACTACGACTCGGGTCTGCGAATCCTCGTTCGCGAGGGTAATGACGACGTTAGCGAATTCGACGACCTCGAAGGCAAGAAAATCGGCACCAAGATTGGTAGCACCAGTTATGACTACCTGGTCAAGAACCTTGACGCCGATGACGGTGTAACCCCCTACCCGGGCAGCTCTGATATGTACATGGCGCTGATGTCCCGTGCCATTGATGCAGTGTTCTACGATGCGCCAAACGTAGGCTACTTTGCCCGCACCAAAGGTGAAGGCAAGGTGACAACCGTCGGCCCGCTTTACGAAGGCCAGCAGTATGGTATCGCCCTCAAGAGTGGCAGTGAGTGGGTTGATGATGTAAACGAAGCCCTTGCCGCAATGAAGGAAGATGGTACTTACAAAACCATCTACGAAAAATGGTTTGGCCCGATGCCCGAGGGCATGTAAGGGCTCCCGGGCCCCAGAGGTCTGATTCCCTTTGCCGGGGCTTCACTGCCCCGGCACTTCGTGACTCCAAAACTCTGCGGAGACTCTCACTGTGGAATTCCAGTTTCAGTTCGACTGGCAGGCAGCCATCGACTCCATCCCTTTTCTGATAAAAGGGATCCCCTACACCCTGCTGATTTCCTTCGGCGGTCTTCTGATCGGTTTTGCTCTGGGCATTTTCTTTGGCCTGCTGAGCATCAACAAGAAGTGGTTCCTGCGGTGGCCGGCCACCGCCTACATCGAAATCTTTCGTGGCACTCCGATCCTGGTTCAGGTCCTCTTTATTTTCTACGGCCTGCCGGACCTGATTGGCGGTCCAATTGATCCCTTGACGGCCGGCATCGCGGCCATCGCTTTGAACTCCGGCGCCTACATTTCCGAGGTGGTTCGCGGTGGCGTACAGTCCATCGACAAGGGCCAGACCGAAGCCGGGCTTTCCCTGGGGCTGTCCCGTAACCAGACATTCTGGTCTGTCGTCTGGCCCCAGGCCTTCCGCCGGATGATTCCGCCGCTGGGTAACCAGGCCATTGTCAGCATCAAGGACACATCTCTATTCTCGGTGATTGGCGTTGGTGAACTGGTCCGTCAGGGTCAGATTTACATCGCCAACACCTTTACCGCCTTCGAGGTGTATTTTGTGGTCGCGATCCTCTACCTGGCCATCACCCTGTCCCTGTCCATCATTCTCCGCTTCGTTGAGCGCCGCGGACTGGCTTCTGTCTGAAGGAACGTTACCCATGACTCAGATTGTAAAAATGAAGGGCATGAACAAGTACTTCGGGAAACTGCATGTCCTCAAAGATATTGACCTTACCGTTGAACAGGGCGAAGTGGTGGTTATTATCGGCGCCAGCGGCTCCGGCAAATCCACCCTGATTCGCTGTGTGAACGGCCTTGAAGAATATGAATCCGGAACACTGGAAGTGGACGGCCAACAGCTCGCGCCCAAGAGCGGCAATCCGAAAGCTCTGGCTGAAATCCGCAAGGAAGTCGGCATGGTATTCCAACAGTTCAACCTCTTCCCTCACCTCACGGTGAAAAAGAACATCATGCTGGCGCCCAAGAAGGTCAAGGATGCTCCGGAAACTGTTGCCAATGCCACCGCCGAGCGGTTGCTCAACCGTGTGGGCATCGGCAACCAGGCCGACAAGTACCCCAGCCAGCTGTCCGGCGGCCAGCAACAGCGGGTCGCAATCGCCCGAGCGCTGGCGATGGAACCGCGCCTCATGCTGTTCGACGAGCCAACCTCAGCCCTGGACCCGGAAATGATCGGTGAAGTGCTGGACGTCATGCGCGAGCTGGCCAAAGAAGGGATGACCATGATGGTCGTCACCCACGAAATGGGCTTTGCCCGCGAAGTGGCCGACCGGGTGATCTACATCCACGAGGGCCAGATTGTCGAGCAAGGCAAACCCGAAGACGTCTTCGACAACCCCCAGAACGAACGCACCCAGTCATTCCTGTCACGGGTACTCGCGCACTGAGCTAAGCCGCCCAGGCAAAGCCCCTGCTTCCGGGGGCTTTTCTTCAGGTTTTTCTTTTTTCAGGGTCGACTAATTGGTTTTCTGTAACTTTTTCGCAATGTTAGCCAAATTTACTTACCCCGGTGTTCCAAAATACACAAGCAAACCGACAAGGTAAGAGAAAACCATGGCTAAGAAATATTTGAGCTTGATGCTGGCGGTTTCCGCTGTTTCCGCACAGGCCGGTACTGTTACGACTGACGGTGAGGACCTGGTGATCAATACCGAGAGTGGTATTGAGGTCAAAACGTCTGATGATTTGGCATCCTTTCAGCTTGGTGGCCGTATCCAGTGGGATTACGACGCAACGCAGTCGGATGACAACGGCGTTGATACCAAGGATTTTGATGTGCGGCGTGCACGCTTATACGTCAAGGGCCATTATGGCGACTGGGCCTACAAGACTCAGTTTAACGTCGCGGAAAGTGAGGGTGCCGACGGCGGTGACGTCGAAGACCTTTACATTCGGTACCTGGGGTTTGGCTCAGTTGCAAGCGTCACCATCGGTAAGCAGAAAGAGCCTTTCGGCCTGGAAGAACTGACAAGCTCGAAAGACATTTCCGCGCTAGAGCGCTCCGCCATGACCGAGCGTTATGCTCCCGGACGCAGTGGCGGTATTCAGCTGAGCGGAAAGGGAAGTAACTGGACCTACGGTATCGGTTATTTTGAAGCGGATGGTGACGGCAGCAACGACTTCAATAATACGGCGATAACGGCACGGGGTACGTTTGCGCCGATTCAAACGAATGATGCCGTTGTTCATCTTGGCGCGGGTTATACCACGCGTGAGGCCGATGTTCAGGCTGATGAAATCGATACCTACAATCTGGAACTGGCTGGCCGTATGGGGCCTTTCCACGCTCAGGCCGAATACTTCGATTCCGAGGAAGGGCAGTTGGATGTCGATGGCTACTACGTGCAGCTCGGCTGGGTCATTACCGGAGAGAGTCGCCCCTACAAAGCGGGCGTGTTTAAGCGGGTAAAGCCGTCATCGCCCAGAGGTGCCTGGGAAGTAATCGCCCGTTTTGAAGAGGGTGATGGAAAATACAGTGATGTGGGGCTGGCCACAACCGACGGCGAGCAAACGACGCTGGGTGTCAACTACTACGCCAATAAGAATGTCCGACTCGGCATGAGCTACATGGATGGCGAGCAAGCCAGCGGCGAAAGCGGAGATGAGGTCCGTGCGCGGTTCCAGTATGCGTTTTGATCATGCATGATCCCCGGTTCCGCTTATGTAAGGCTCAAGCCAAATGGTAAAATTGCTGTATAAACAGCAAGATGGTTATTGGGTTTGGGTTCTGTCCGCGTTGGCGCTGATACTGGCGAGATAAAGAGTTAATCAGGTTTCAGGGGCAGATTTTTCTGCCCCTTTTTTATGGTGCGCCCGACATGGCGCGCAGCGCGTTGACCGGCGTTGTTCCGGCACAGCGCCGGGGCTGGCCGGATGACTTTGGGCGCAAAAAGGTCAAGGGCGACCAGGCTGGCACTAAAATCGAGCGCCACCCTGATCGAACGATGGATATCGCTCCATTTTGGGGCGCCGCGGATTTATGAATCGGACTTCGCCACTGCTTTTTAGATTTAAAGTTATAATAAACAATAAGTTATAATGATTGGCACCTTGTTTGCTCTTGAGGAATGCGAAAAGCGCAACTTAAAAAGGTGTACATAATGGATAAGCAAGTTCTCAGAAAATCCGGATTGCTCGGTGTTGGTCTGTTTGCAGTTCTTCAGGCAACTCCTTCAATGGTCAGCGCTGACGTAAGCGCCAATGTAGGCGTCTCCAGCAATTACCTCTTCCGTGGCGTGACACAAACAGACAATTCAGCTGCTGTCCAGGGTGGGCTCGACTACGAGCATGCGTCCGGCTTGTATGCCGGTGTATGGGGTTCCAATGTGGATTTTGGCGACGGGACCAGTTATGAGTTTGACCTCTATGCGGGTTACTCGGGCGCTATCAACGATATCGGATATGACGTCGGGTATATATATTATGCTTACCCGGACGCTCCCGCCTCTATTGATTTCGGGGAGATATACGGGGAGCTGAGTTACGGGTATTTATCCGCGGGGCTAGCCTATACAGTAAACAGTGACAACAGCACACCAGGGCTGTTCGTGGAAGGTGATGTCTTCTATTACCTGAGCGCCCACATGCCATTGGAAAATGATTTCAGTGCAGGTGTTACATTAGGCTACTACGACTTTACCGACGACAAAAAACCGTCCGTGGGCGAGGCGAGCTATGGACACGCCGCCGTCAACGTGACCAAGGATGCGGGAACGCTCGGCTCCGTCAGTATCAATCTGGAATATTCGGATATCGACCCGGACAGCGCCCTTGGCTCCGTCAACTCGGATGATCCGAAATTCTGGCTTGGCTGGAGTAAAAGCTTCTGATTACGGACGCTTTTCCAGTGATTTTGGTCAAGTGAAAGCAGGCCCGGTCAATGGGCCTGCGTCCTGAAATCCTGCTACAGTAAATTATTGGGATTTTTTAATCCCCGTCCCATCAGCGTCCCCTTAGTCTTTCTTAAGGAATTCCGAGGCTCTGGAAGTTTGTCGGCATTGGCCAGTCGCCGCTGTTAACGGTAATATCCGCACAGGTTAACCGCCGACAATCCAGAACACGACCGTCTGATGGAGAATTCTCATGCGCAATGCTGACCTCGTCGCCCGTGGCCTCAAATCCGTGTGGCATCCCTGCACCCAGATGAAAGACCATGAAGGAACCCTGCCACTGGTCCCGATCAAGCGGGGCGAAGGTGTCTGGCTGGAAGACTTTGAGGGCAACCGGTTCATCGACGCCGTGAGCTCCTGGTGGGTCAACCTGTTCGGCCATGCCAATCCGAGAATCAACGCCGCGATCCAGGAACAAATTGGCCAGCTTGAGCATGTCATCCTGGCCGGCTTTACCCATGAGCCCGTGGTCAACCTGTCCGAGCGCCTGATTGAGGCAACTCCGGAAGGACTCAACAAATGCTTTTACGCCGACAACGGCTCGTCCGCGATCGAAGCCGCCCTCAAGATGAGCTTCCACTACTGGAAAAACCACGGTAAACCGGGCAAGAAAAACTTCGTGAACCTGAGCAACAGCTACCATGGGGAAACTCTGGGCGCACTGGCCCTCGGCGATGTATCTCTGTACAAGGACACCTACCAGCCTTTGTTGATGGAAGTCCTGACGGCGCCCTCCCCAGATGCGTTTAACAAAGAACCGGGTGAGACCGATGAGGATTACGCACTGCGCCAGTTTGAGGCCATGGAAACACTGCTGGCCGAAAAGCACGACGAAATCTGCGCCGTGGTGGTGGAACCTTTAATCCAGTGTGCCGGCGGCATGCGCATGCACCACCCGATTTACCACACCAGGCTGAGAGAAGCCTGCGACCGCTATGGCGTGCACCTGATTGCCGATGAGATTGCAGTGGGCTTTGGCCGAACCGGCACCCTGTTCGCCTGCGAGCAGTCGGGCATCACCCCGGATTTCATGTGTCTGTCCAAGGGGCTGACCGCTGGCTACCTGCCGCTGTCCGTAGTGCTGACCACCGATGATGTCTACAACGCATTTTACGACGACTATGAAACCCTCAAGGCCTTCCTGCACAGCCACAGCTACACTGGCAACCCAATTGGCTGCGCTGTGGCACTGGCCACCCTGGACATCTTCCGGGACGACAACGTTATCGAGAGCAATCGCAGGCTCTCCACCTGCATGGCCGAATCTGTTGCCCACCTGGCGGACCACCCCAACGTGGGAGATATCCGCCAGCACGGCATGACCCTCGCCGTAGAGATGGTGAAAGACAAGGCATCGAAAACCCCGTTCCCCTGGCAGGAACGGCGGGGAATCCGGGTGTATCAGCATTCATTGACCCGCCAGGCCTTGCTTCGCCCCCTGGGTAATGTGGTTTACTTCATGCCGCCTTACGTGATCACCGAAGAACAGATCCGCCATCTGGGCCAGGTTGCGACGGAAGGCATTGAGATCGCAGTTCGCGACTGACAGCCGCCCGGAATCTGAGAGACCAGCTCATGCGCATACCCCGCATCTACACCGATTCCGCCCTCACCGAGGGCGGCACCGCAGCACTTGATGACAACGCCGCACAACATGTGGGCCGGGTATTGCGCATGCAGCCGGGACAGGAGCTGCTGCTTTTCAACGGTGATGGCAACGACTACCCCGCCACCATTTCCAGTGCCAGCAAGAAGAACGTGGAAGTCCAGGTTGGTACCCCGGAAGCCAACACCACCGAATCCCCACTGGAAATCGTTCTCGGCCAGACTCTCTCCAAGGGTGACCGCATGGACTACGCAGTGCAGAAAGCGGTGGAAATGGGCGTTACCCGCATCGTGCCGCTGAGCACAGAACGGTGCGACGTAAAACTCAAGGGCGACCGGGAAGACAAGCGCCTGCGCCACTGGCAATCCGTCGCCATCAGCGCCGCCGAGCAATGCGGTCGCGCCCGGGTGCCCGAGATCCTGCCGGTGATGACCGTTTCCCAGTGGCTGGAACACAGCCGGGACTGCGAAGTGCGTCTTGTCCTTCACCACCGTACCGAGCATGCACTCAAATCCATTATCCCCCCGAACGCGTCGCCCTGATGATCGGCCCCGAGGGCGGCCTTTCCCCCGAGGAAATCGCCCAGGCGGAAAAAGAAGGTTTCCTGCCGGTGGCCCTGGGCCCTCGGGTACTGAGAACCGAAACCGCACCGGTTGCAGCCATGGCGCTTTGTCAATGGCTATGGGGCGATATCGGCAGCTGACCAACCCCGACCGTGCCGCCGTCTCGATCTGGCGCCCACGTCATCGACATAGAGGGGTCGGCGACATAATCCCTGTCAGCCTGCAGCAAAGCCGGGCATCACTCAACAGCCAGGGCGGCGCCGATCACGATCACGAATGCTGCCAGGTTCACCCACGCCTTGACCCATGCTGCCGGTGCGCCCGAACATACCGTTCGGGGTCCGCGTCGAACTGTTCGCGGCAAGCCGTCGCACAGAAGTAATAGTGTTTACCCTGGTATTCGGACTCCGCAGGGGCTGTCTTGTAGCTGACCTGCATGCCACAGACCGGATCCTCGAAAGATTTTTGCTCTTCTCGTCCGCGTTTCATTGTTGCCCTCTCTCTTTTACAGTTCACAATAATGCAGATTTTGCTGCGCCTTTCCACTAACAGACCACCGCATCGGTGAGCTTATCGAGCTGCGCGTGCGGGTTGATTCGTGATTACGCCAGGCGTTCCAACGCCAGCGCTACCCCCTGGCCGCCACCGATGCACAGGGTAACCACGCCACGGCGCACGCCATCCCGGGCCATGGCGTGTAACAGCCGGGTGGTCAGCACTGCGCCGGTGGCTCCGATTGGATGGCCGTGCGCAATCGCGCCGCCTTCCACGTTAACGATATCCTCGGCCAGACCGAGCTCCCGGGTCAGGGCAAGGACGATGGCGGCAAAGGCTTCGTTGATCTCGATGCGCTCGATATCACCCATGCTCCAGCCGGCACGTGCCAGTGCCTGTTGCACCGCCGGTACCGGGCCCAGGCCGAAATAGCCGGGCTCCACCGCGCCGATGCCGTAACTCACCAGCCGCGCCATGGGCTCAAGGCCACGGCGTTCCGCCCAGGCGCGATCAGCGACGATCATTGCTGCCGCACCCGTGTTCAGCCCAGGGGCGTTACCGGCGGTAATGGTGCCGTCCTTGCGGAAGGCCGGCCTGAGTTTGCCGAGGCCCTCGGCGGTGGCGTCGGGGCGATTGTGCTCATCGCGCCCGAAGGCCGCCGTGCTCTTGTGGGATGTGACTTCGACCGGCACGATCTCTGCGTCGAAGCGTCCTGCCGCCTGAGCCTCGCTGAAGCGTTGCTGGCTGCGCGCAGCCCAACGGTCCTGGTCCTCGCGGCTGATGTCAAAGCGGCTGACCAGGTCTTCGGTGTGCCACCCGGAGTGCTGATCAGAGAAGGCATCATTGAGCCCGTCGCGCAGCATGCTGTCGTAAATCTCGCCATTGCCCATGCGGTGGCCCCAGCGCCCGTGCAGATCCAGATAGGGCGCAAGATCCATGTTCTCCATTCCGCCGGCGATAGCACAGTCACGATGCCCGAGCATCACCTCCTGCGCGGCGTTAATCACCGCCTGGGCGCCGGAGCCGCAGACCCGGTTGACCGTCATGGCCGGCACCGACACCGGCAATCCGGCGTGGATCGCAGCCTGGCGCGCCGGATTCATCCTGGCGCCGGCCTGAACCACCTGACCCAGCACCACACTCTGCACATCGTCGGGGGTCAGGCCCGAGCGGCGCAGGCTCTCGGCGATGGCAGTAGCACCGAGGTCGGGTGCCGGTATGGCCTTGAGTGTGCCACCGTAGGTACCGATGGCTGTGCGTACCGGGGCGCAGAGAACGACGTTGGATTCTTTCATGATTGATCACCTCGCGTATCTGTTTTGTCCTTGCCGGGCCATAACCCGCCATAGAGCCTTTTAAACGCCATCTCGAAGACACTGTCGCGGGCCGTGCCCGCAAGCGTCAGTGCCGAGGCGATGGAGTCGCTCATTGACGTCTCCCATTGCCGATAGGGGTTACTGCTATTGACCGGCGTTGGCCTGGTCTCCATCCTCTCGGCCAGCCACTTGACCCCGCCCATCCAGGGCGCGAAGCGCTCCGAGAACATCAGGCGGCTGGTTCTTGCCGGATGCAGTTGGCGCAGCATCTCGGCCGACCAGGGGGTGGTGACCCGCCGTACCCAGGGCCCGGCAAAGGTCTCGTAGAGGGCCACATTGCGCCTGGAGAGGGCTTTTACGCGCTCGAACTCCGGTGCCTGGTCCGGGTACTCCAGATCTTCCACCTGACGTTCCTCGAAACGCACCTGGAACTGGGGCTTGTGACAGTCCGGGTCGCCGGTGGGATTGTCTATCTTCATCTCGTAGAGCCCGGGGGCAAGGTCATTGAGATCGCCGACGCTCTCGAGGATCGCCCGGTGCTCCAGCCGTGCGACCTTGGCGGAAACGAAGATTCCCAGATGGCCAACGTGTGGGTTGATCAGGTAGACGATGCGCTGGCCAGCGGCCTTGAGTGCCTTGGTGTCCGGGTACACCGCGGGGATCCAGTTGAGCGCCTGGTGCGGTGGGGTGATGTTGTCTCCACTGGAGGCGAAGATCACCAGCGGGTTGCGGATGCGCTTGAGGTCAACGGTGCAACCGGGATGGACTTCAAACTCGCCACGCTCCAGCTTGTTACCGATGAAGAGATTCTCGACGATAGCAACAATCTCTTCCTTGCTCAGGCTATAGAAGCCGGTCCACCAACGCTCGAAGTCCAGAAATCGCTCGCGCTGACCGTCGATGTCGGCAAACAACTGGTAGTCCTTCTGCCACAAGGTATTTGCCGGCTTGAGGGATTCGAAGTTGGCCGCCAGATGGGCGCCATCAAAGCGCCCGCCCCCCAGGTCCGCCAGCAGGTGCGTCACCCAGGCGCCGCCCAGCAGCCCGCCGGCGAGGCGCATGGGATTAACGCCGGATTCGCCGGACCAGTAGGACAGCGGTGAGCCGTTAAGCACCGCCGGCCCGACCAGGCCCTCACAATCAGCCGAGAGCAGTGCGATGGCCCATCCCGCCTGGCAGTTGCCGTAGAGCACCGGCGGCATGCCGGGATGGCGCTCGGCCAGCGTCTCGACGAAGCGCCGCAGTACGTTTAACACGTCCTCCAGCGTCTGCCCGGGCATGGGCTCGGGGAAGAAGATCGCGAAATAGACCGGGTGCCCCTCGTGGAGTGCCATGCCTACTTCGGAATCTTGCTTGAAACCGCCGATGCCGGGGCCATGACCGGCGCGCGGATCGACGATCATCACCGGCGGTTTGGTCTCGTCAAGGCAGTCTTCCAGACAGTCCTCGCCGACCCGGGTGATACGTAGCAGGGCATAATTGGCGGGGCGCTCCAGTCGGCGGCCGTCCAGGATCATTTCATAGTCGAAGTCGAGTAGCGGTGGCTTGCCGGCCTGCTCATGCTCGAGCATGTTATTGGCTCGCTCGCGCAGGGTGTCCAGGTAGCGCACCCAGCGCCGCCACAGGTCGGTCTGGTAGGCGAACAGTTCCGCCGCCGGGTTGCTCTGGATGGTGGCCTGTTTGTCAGACCTGACCATCGGGTCGGGCCCCTTGTCTCTCGTTAGCTTGGTATTCATAGTCGTTTTAGCTCTCAGTGTCAGGATATGGTTTGGTTAAGCTGGTTCTGCGAGGCGCAGCCGGATTGCCAGCCAAGCGAAGATGAACACCCCCAACTGTTTTGCCCAGTATGAAACCGAGGGCCACCCCGAGGAAGACATTGCCAAAATCCGCACTTCAATCTCTCACCGCGATACGGGAATCTGCTCGACCCATGGGCCAGAACAGGACGAGGTGAAAGCGTGTAGCTTTCGGCTCTTGCTAACCGTTAGTGTCCAGTCTATGTGATCAAGCTGAATCTAGACTGAACACATACTTCCTGCCCGGAAATGGTTATGAGGCAATATCAGCGGTTGATCAACCCCCGACCGTGCCGCCGTCGCAAGCTGGCGCCCAGGTCATTGACAGCGGGTGGGCACTTCTGAAACCGTGCGGAGCCATAGATGGCGGAGCCGAGCATACAGGGACGTATTCACAGCGTGTTTCAGAAGCGCCTGCCCGCGCCCGCTCAGAGTCAGAGCAAAAATACTAAAGAGACTGCGAGTACCAGGATGACAAGCCTGCTAAACACCCAAGAATTCTGGCAATATCTCAGTATCCCGGTGATTGCCGCCCTGATCGGCTGGAGCACCAACTGGCTCGCCATCAAGATGACCTTCTACCCCCTGGAATTCATCGGCAAACCACCGCTACTGGGCTGGCAAGGCATTATTCCCTCCAAGGCGCGAAAAATGGCGGCCATCAGCGTCGATGCCACCATTTCAAAGATCGGCACCGTTCGGGAGATCTTCCAGCAGATCGATCCAAAAGTCCTCGCCACCCATATCGTTCACTCCGTCGAACCCCGCATCGAAGAATATGTGGATGAGATGATGCTCAAGGAATACCCCACCTTCTGGGAAAACCTGCCGGCCTCGGCCCGGAAGATGGTCTACGATCGCGTCCGCAAATCCACGCCTCAGCTGGTGGACAATCTGGTGGAAGACGTGTCCGACAACATCGAGGACCTGCTGGATATCAAGGGCATGGTCATCGAGCGCCTGGCCGCCGACAAGGAGCTGCTGAACCGGATCTTTATTGAATGCGGCGAGGTGGAATTCCGGTTCATCATCAACTCGGGGCTCTACTTCGGCTTCCTGTTCGGCCTGATCCAGATGGCGGTCTGGTATCTCTACCCGAGCTGGTGGGTGCTTCCCTTCTTCGGCCTTCTGGTGGGTTGGGCCACCAACTGGATTGCCCTGAACGTGATTTTCCGGCCGCTGCACGCGAAAAAAGTCGGCCCCTTCCGGATTCAGGGCCTGTTCCTGAAACGCCAGCCGGCCGTGGCGGAGTCCTTCTGTCACATTGTTACCCACGAGATTCTCACCGTTGGCAACATTATCAACGCCATTCTCGACGGCCCCAAAGGCGACCGCGCCCGCAACATGGTCAAGAAACACATCAAACCGCTGGTGGATGAAACCGCTGGCATGGGCAAGGCGCTGACCCAGATGGCCTTCGGGCCCACCGGCTTTGCCACCCTCAAGAACAAGGTCGGCGAAAAAGCCATCGAAATATCGCAGACATCGTTCAACAACCCGGTGTTCGAGAAGGACCGGGCCCGGGCCGTGGAATCCATCATGGTGGAGCGGATGATTGCCCTGTCTTCCGAAGAGTTTCAGGACTTGCTCCGGCCCTGTTTCCAGGAAGATGAGATCAAACTGATCCTGGTGGGCGCATTCCTCGGCTTTGGCGCCGGTGTCTGCCAACTGGTGTTCGTGTTCGGGGAGTCGTTCCTGTAAATTCCTGCAATAATTCACGGGCTTAAAACCTGTGCAAGGATGCGTCGTACATCTATACTCTCGGAAACGGAGGTTCATTACTTCGAACAGGTTCGACCCGGAGGCAACGGATGCCAGGTTTTCTCTCCTGGATTTCAGGATTATTCGCAACAAAGCAGCCTGCACCGCCGGCTCCGGAAGCGCGGCTGTTCAATCCGTCTCCGGAGAAACCGGCCAACGACACTCCGGACACAGGCCCGGAACTCGCCCAACATCTGGAAGACCACTTGTTCTCCTGGCTGCTGGACGCAGAACCCGCAACGCTGCGGGCCGATCTTTCAGTATGGGATGAGGTGCTGGAAGAGTTATACAAGCGTCTTACCAACAACCGGATGGAAGAGCTTCCCCGCCAACCCATGAGCCTGCCGATGCTCATGCGGGCCCTGTCCGATGAATCAACCGACCGCCATCGGCTCACAGAAATCATTCTTGGTGATCCGTCGCTGACCGATCAGCTACTCCAGATTGCCAACAGCCCCTACTTCCGAACCAGTGATCATGCCATTGAATCGGTAGACCAGGCGGTGTTTGTGCTTGGGGTGGATGGCATCCGGAACGTCATTTCCGCCGCCGTCATGCGCCCCATGATGGCGGCGAGGAACAGCCGTGAAGCACTATTTGGCCAGCGCGCCTGGCGCTGGGGTCTGACCTGTGCCCGGGCAGCGGAACTGATCGCAAGAACACAGGGCGAGGACACCAGTGCGCACTTCATGGTGGGTTTGCTGCCCTCATTGGCTTACATCACTATCCGTCGGGAATTGCAGCGTATCTGCCGGTCACGCACAGCAACTGGTGAACCGGAGCCGGCGCTTATACGCCATGCCCTGGCGAGGTACCAGTGGGCCACCTGCCAGCTACTTGCGAATGAATGGAACCTTCCTCCCAAGTACCACGCCTATCTCCTGGCGGCAGAACGACCAGCCCCCAGACAGAAGCACACGCCTCTGACCGATGGCATGGTCATTGGTACCCGGGAAGTACTCAGGCACGCCCACCAGCGGAATCTTGCGGAAGAGGATCTGCCCAAAGTGGTGCGCCTGACCCCGGAGCAAATCAGCAGCGTGCGACAGGCGCTGCAGAAGATGCTCCGGGAGGGCGGCCGCTCAACTGTCAGAAGCTGACACAGGTTCCGCCTGAGCGCGACGCCTGGGCTTCTCCAGGTCATCACCGGCCCGCAACAACTCAGCGAAGGTTCGCGTTTCCTCCACCTTGCGCGGGCCTATCAATTCGGCAGGGATGACCTTTGGTAACCGGTCAACGATCCGGTCCTCATCGTTGCGCACCACTTTCAAAACCTCGCCCACGGTGATCAGATCCAGCGCACGCCCCGGCACAAGTCGATCGCCCTGGCTGCCGGCCAGGCTAAGCAGCCCCGCCCGGATCAACTTGTCACTGAGCGCGCGGGTTACTTCGCCTGGCACCCTCAACTGGTGTTCCAACACCTCCTGCTGAGGTGCCGGCTTACCCTCGCTGAAGGGTTTGGCCACCAGCCACATGGTCGCTAACGCTACATTCTCCTGCAGTTCCGGCGCCAATTGCACTTGCCGGCGCTTGGCCACTGATCCCGGATTCTGCAGATAGAACGCCAGGCTGGCACCCAGAAGCAGGATCATCCAGTTCAGATAGATCCAGATCAGCAGGATGATGCCGATGGCGAAACTGGAATAGATTGCTGCGTACTTGGCAGAGCCCGCCACAAAGGAGGCAAACAGCATTCCGCCTGCCTGCCAGGAAACACCAGCCACCAGACCGCCGATGGCCGCATAACGCAACTTGACCCGGGTATTGGGCATGAACACGTAAACGAACGTGAATGCGCCAACCACCAGGAAAAATGGGGTGAAACGGCTGGCAACAAGAATTACTGAACCAAACGGCTCAATTTCTATGAGCTTCTGGACAATGGTTGAGGAAAAAATGGTGGCGCTGACGCCAATGGCCGAAACCATCAGCAGTGGTCCCACCATGATCACGCTCAGGTAGTTACTGAAGCGCTGCGCCATGGAGCGCATATCCGGGACGCGCCAGATCATGTTGAAGGAGCGTTCTATTTTCTGCAGCAGGGAAACCACCGTGTAGACCAACAACGCCAGCCCCACAGAACCGAGCACTCCGACTTTCATGTTATCGACGAATCCGAGAATCTGCTCGGCGAGCTCTATCCCCTGGGGTCCCAGCGGTTCAAAGAACTGGAACAGGAACGGCTCCATTCGCTGATGCACTCCCAGCGCCTTCAACACCGAGAAGCTAAGGGCAAGCAGAGGCACGATACTCAGCAGGGTTGTGTACACAAGACTCATGGCATGGAGAGTCAATTGTCCACTGAGAACATCCCGGGCCATCGCATAGGCAGTGCGGCCGACCTTGTACAACCAGGTCCAGGGCCAACTCTGGGGCGGATTGGGATTCGCCAGAATCCAGCGCTCAGCTGCCTGAAGCCGGTCTTTTAATTGG
This sequence comes from Marinobacter manganoxydans MnI7-9, assembly GCF_000235625.1. GTDB lineage: Bacteria > Pseudomonadota > Gammaproteobacteria > Pseudomonadales > Oleiphilaceae > Marinobacter > Marinobacter manganoxydans. The sequence continues at coordinate 68,571 of NZ_AGTR01000080.1, forward strand.
AATGAAGCCACTTTAGGTCCTGTCGTTCCATGTTTTGTTCAGATTATCAGTCAGATATCCGGTGTAACCAGAGTATGGCCGATTAACGGCAGTTTGCGAGGGACACACATCCAATATAACCATATCATCATTTATTACCTCCTCTTATAACAGATCTTCTGTAAAAAGGCCGCTATTCAAGAAATGGTATTTTCTGACCAGGTATTTTCTTATGCGAATCAAACTTGCTCTGGGCGTTGCTGCACTTACCGCCTTCTCACCGATGACTGCCCTGGCCACCAACGGCTATTTCAGTCACGGCTACGGCACCATCAGCAAAGGCATGGCCGGCGCAGGCACTGCGCTGTCCCAGGACAGCATTGCAGCGGCAACCAACCCGGCCGGTATGGCTTTTGTCGGGAACCGGATTGACGGTGGGTTCGAAGTTTTTTCGCCCCGGCGGGAATACACCGTAGAGGGTCCAGTCTCTCCTCCCCCTGCGTTCTCATTGCAGCCGGGCACATACAAAAGCAGCCGCAACGGTTTCGTTATCCCCCACCTGGGCTTTAATCGGGAACTTTCCGACACCACACGTTTCGGGGTTTCAGTGTATGCCAATGGTGGCATGAACACCGACTACTCTGGTGAAAGTGGCGGGCCTTTCTATGCAGGCCGTACCGGCGTAAACCTCGAACAGCTTTTTATTGCCCCGACCTGGTCCTGGGAGTTCTCCGACAACCAGGCCTTCGGCATTTCACCAGTCATTGCCTACCAGCGCTTCGAAGCTGAAGGCCTGCAGAGCTTCGCGCCATTCTCATCAGACCCGGGCGCGCTTTCCAACAACGGCACCGACGATGCCTGGGGCTACGGTTACCAGATCGGCTGGCAAGGTGAAATCACCGACACCCTCCGCGGCGGCCTGAGCTGGCGCAACATTCTGAAGATGAACGAATTCGACAAATACCGCGGCCTTTTTGCGGAACAGGGCGACTTCGACATTCGCCAGATGTTCAACGCGGGCATCGCCTGGTCCGGACTTGAAAACCACTGGTTCCTGCTGGATATCCAACACATCCGTTACAGCGAGATCAACAGCGTGGGCAACCCGCTGCTGCCCAATCTGCAGACCGCACAGCTTGGCGATGATAACGGCGCAGGCTTTGGCTGGGACGACATGACCATCGTCAAGCTGGGTTGGCAGTGGCAGCAAACACCGGCGCATGCCTGGCGGGCCGGCGTCAGCTATGGAGAGAATCCTATCTCCGACGAAGATGTGCTGTTCAACATCCTGGCGCCGGGCGTTCAGGAGTGGCACTTCACTGGCGGATTCACCCACAGCTTCACCGAAAACCTCGATGTCTCTGGCATGGCCTTTTACTCCCCGGCCAAGACAGTGACCGGACCCAACCCACTGGCACCGAACCAGACCATTGATCTGGAAATGTACCAGCTGGGTGCCTCGGTGAGCGTGGGCTGGAAATACTGATCTCCCAAGGCCAGTCTGCAAAGCCCCGGATCTTCCGGGGCTTTCCTGTTACAGCACAGATTTCAGATTGACAGCGGTGATGCCGACGATCCTCTGCCGCGCTTCCCGACTGGCCCAGGCCGAGTGCGGGGTCATAATCAGATTGGGAATATCGTCCGCCAGCAAAGGGTTGCCGTTGCGGGGCGGTTCCTCGGTCAACACATCGAAACCGGCACCGCCGATCTCACCGGCGCGCAGCGCGTCCGCAAGCGCCTGTTCGTTTACCAGGCCTCCGCGGCTGGTGTTGATGAGCAACGAGTCGGGCTTCATCATTTTCAGTTCGCGGGCACCGATCAGATCCCGGGTCTCGTCGGTCAGCAGGCAGTGCAGCGAGAGCACGTCTGCCTGGGGTAGCAATTCGTCCAGTGGAATTCGCGAATAGCCATCGACCACACCCGGTTCCTGCCCGGGCCGAGCTCCAAGAAGAACCTTCATACCAAAGGCCGCAGCCCGCTCCGCCACGCCCTGCCCCAGATCACCGTAACCGACAATACCAAGAGTGCGCCCCTCCAGTTCCATGATCGGATGATCCATCAGGCAGAACATGTCACTTTTGCCCCATCGCCCTGCCTGGACATCGCGGGTGTAATCCAGAAGCCGAGTGGCCAGTGCCAGCATCAACGCCATGGTGTGCTGCGCCACCGTTGAGCGGCCGTAGTTGGTCACGTTCATGACCTTGATGCCGTGATCCTTCGCCGCCGCCTGATCGATGTTATTCAATCCGGTCGCCACCACGGCGATGGTCTTGAGTTCGGGGCAGGCCTCGAAATGCTCACGGGTGAGCACTACTTTATTGACCAGCACGGTATCGAACCCCCGGATGCGTTCCAGGATCTGATCCGGCGTGGTCCGATCATACTTTTCCAACCCGCCGGTCACCGACTCGATGGGCGAGAGATCCACATCGTCGCCAAGAGTTTTGGCATCAAGAAACACAGCTTTCATACTTTTCTCCTGAATCCAGATGGCCACAGATTAGGGTAGACTTGGTTAAACGTCCAAAACTCAACATGTCCAAGTACGAACAGGGTATGAACCATGGAACATGAATTCTGGCACGAACGCTGGGCCAAAAAAGAAATCGGTTTCCACGAGGGCACGGTTAACCAGTATCTCCACGACCATTGGCCGGAACTGGCTGGCAAAGGCACCGACGCCGTTTTCGTGCCCCTCTGCGGCAAAGCCCACGACATGTGGTGGCTCCACGACCGCGGCCATCCGATCATCGGTGTAGAGCTGAGCGAACTGGCCTGCAAGGACTTCTTCGAAGAAGCCGGCGAGAAAGCCAAAGTTCACCCCGGCGAACCCTTCATAACCTTCAAACACGACAACCTGCAGCTCTGGTGCGGCGACTTCTTCCAACTGGTTCCGGAAGACCTCAAACACGTTCGACTGGTCTACGACCGGGCCGCCCTGATCGCCCTGCCGCCCCACATGCGCAGAGACTACGTAAACCACCTTACCGCCATAATCCCCGACGGCACCAGAATCCTGCTCATCACCCTGGACTACGACACCGAAATCAAGGGCCCGCCGTTCAACGTCAGTGACGAGGAAGTGCGGGAACTTTACCAGGACGACTATAAAATCGAGCACATCCTGACCAATACCCTGGCCAAGGATCATCCGTTTACAAAGAGAAAAGGCCTGGAAAACGCATCTGAAAGCGTCTTCCGTTTAACCAAACTCTAGCTTCCCGGGGCATCCCCCCGGAGGCCTGATCGGAGTGTATCGGGTGGCTTTCTGACAACGAATTTGATGTCTGAGCGAAGCGAGTTGCCAATTCGTTGTCAGAAAGCCACCCGGTGCACTCCAGCCCCCTCCGCCAGAAGGCTACAAAACCAACACACCCGCCTAACATAATTTAATGAACCTTAACCACTCACACACTGTCCAACTCCCGAACCGTGAACTAAGCTCAAAGTAAGCAAGCCGACCTCGACAAGATCGTGCACAGGCTTGTAAGTATCCATTCCTTCCACCCATAACTAACTAAACCGCCCGGACGGGCGGAACTGACTGCAACGGGGAAATTGCGTGAACTGAAAGCTGAAGATACAGCGAGCGAGGGCGATCTATGAGCATACTGCAGCACTTCAAAGACCGGTATGAGAGTACTCAGGAAGAAGAATACAGTCTTGAGGAATACCTGGAGATCTGCAAAAAGGACCCAACGGCCTACGCCACGGCCGCTGAGAGAATGTTAATTGCCATCGGCGAGCCAGAGTTCGTCGACACCTCGAAAGATCCGAGGCTTTCAAGGATATTTTCCAACAAGGTCATCAAGCGGTACCCCGAGTTTTCCGAGTTCTATGGCATGGAAGACGCCGTAGAAAACATCGTCTCCTTCTTCCGCCATGCTGCCCAGGGCCTGGAAGAAAAGAAACAGATTCTTTACCTGCTTGGTCCCGTGGGCGGTGGTAAATCCTCCCTCGCGGAAAAGCTCAAGTCACTGATGCAAAAAGTGCCCTTCTACGCCATCAAGGGCTCGCCAGTGAACGAATCTCCACTTGGCCTGTTCGATCCGGCCGAAGACGCCCAGATTCTGGAAGAAGAATACGGCATCCCCGCTCGCTACCTGAAAAACATCATGTCGCCCTGGGCCGTTAAACGGCTGCACGAATTCGGCGGCGACATCAGCCAGTTCCGCGTTGTGAAAATGTATCCGTCGGTACTCGACCAGGTCGCTGTCTCCAAGACCGAACCCGGGGACGACAACAACCAGGACATTTCCGCCCTCGTGGGCAAGGTCAACATCCGCATGCTGGAGGATTTCTCCCAGGATGATCCGGATGCGTACAGCTTCAGCGGTGGCCTGTGTAAGGCCAACCAGGGCCTGATGGAGTTCGTGGAGATGTTCAAGGCTCCCATCAAGGTCCTGCATCCGTTGCTGACCGCGACCCAGGAAGGCAACTACAACACCACCGAAGGCATGGGCTCGGTGCCCTTTGATGGCGTGATCCTGGCCCACTCCAACGAATCAGAGTGGCAGACCTTCCGCAACAACAAACACAACGAGGCGTTCCTTGACCGGGTCTATATCGTCAAGGTGCCCTACTGTGTTCGGGTTACGGAAGAAATCGAGATCTACAAGAAACTGCTGAGCAACAGCTCCCTGGAAGGTGCTCCCTGCGCGCCCGACACTTTGGATATGCTGGCCCAGTTCTCGGTATTGTCGCGCATCAAGGAGCCGGAAAACTCCAGCATCTTCTCCAAGATGCGGGTTTATGACGGCCAGAACATCAAGGACACGGACCCGAAAGCCAAATCGATCCAGGAGTACCGTGACGCCGCCGGCGTGATGGAAGGTATGGATGGGCTCTCCACACGTTTCGCCTTCAAGATCCTGTCCAAGGTGTTCAATTTCGACACCACTGAAGTGGCCGCCAACCCGGTGCATCTGCTCTACGTTCTTGAAAAACAGATCGAACAGGAGCAGTTCCCTGCTGAAACTCATGAGAAGTATCTCCGGTTCATCAAGGAATTCCTGGCACCGCACTATGTGCAGTTTATCGGCAAGGAAATCCAGACCGCATACCTCGAGAGCTACAGCGAATACGGCCAGAACCTGTTCGACCGTTATGTCACCTATGCCGATTTCTGGATTCAGGATCAGGAATACCGGGATCCGGATACCGGCGAGATCCTCGACCGCTCCTCAATCAACGAAGAGCTGGAAAAAATCGAGAAACCGGCGGGCATTTCCAACCCGAAGGATTTCCGCAACGAAGTGGTCAACTTCGTCCTGCGGGCCCGGGCGAACAACGGTGGCAAGAATCCGTCCTGGCTCAGCTACGAGAAACTGCGCGCCGTGATCGAGAAGAAAATGTTCTCGAACACCGAGGATCTGTTGCCTGTGATTTCTTTCAACCCGAAAGCGAGTCAGGAAGATCAGAACAAGCACAAGCAGTTCGTCGAGCGTATGGTCGACCGAGGCTACACGGAGAAGCAGGTGCGGCTGTTGGCTGAATGGTACCTGCGGGTTCGCAAGTCTCACTAAGTCAGTGACCATTCACTGAGCTGGAGTAACGCCATGGGAATGACCCACATAGTCGACCGGCGACTGAACGGTAAGAACAAGAGCGCAGTGAACCGTGAACGGTTCCTGCGCCGTTACCGACACCACATCAAACGTGCGGTGTCGGATGCTGTTCAGAAACGCTCGATCACCGATATAGAGCGGGGCGAGAAAGTCAGTATTCCGTCTCGCGACATTGAAGAACCCATCTTTCACCATGGCCAGGGCGGCAAGCGGGAGATGGTGCATCCGGGCAACCAGGAGTTTGTGGCCGGTGACACCATTCCCAAGCCCGATGGTGGTGGGGGCCAGGGCTCCGGGCAGGGGCAGGCCAGCCCGGACGGCGAAGGCATGGATGAGTTCGCTTTCCAGATTACCCAGGAAGAATTCCTGGATTTTCTGTTCGACGATCTCGAACTGCCGAACCTGGCCCGCAAGAAACTCAAGGATACCGAAGCCTTCAAATATGTCCGCTCTGGCTTCAGCACCGATGGGGTGCCGGCCAAGCTTGATGTAGTGCGCTCATTGCGCGGGGCCCACGCGCGCAGGCTGGGCCTGGGAGGGGCGCGCAAGAAGAAGATCCGGGATCTGGAAAAGCAGCTTGAAGCGCTGAAATCGGCGCCAGAAGATCTGGACCCGGCGTTCAGCCATGAGGATCAGATCCAGGTACTCGAGGAGGAAATCGCGCGACTGAAAGCAAACGTTCGCCGCATTCCCTTCATTGATGAAATCGACCTGCGCTATCGCCAGCACCTGAAAAAACCGCAGCCGGCCACCAGCGCCGTGATGTTTTGCCTGATGGATGTATCCGGATCCATGACCCAGATGCACAAGGACATCGCCAAGCGGTTTTTCATCCTGCTGTACCTGTTCCTCAAGAAAAACTACAAGAAGATCGAAGTGGTCTTCATCCGACATCACACCAGCGCCAAGGAAGTGGACGAGGAAGAGTTCTTCTATTCGCGGGAAACCGGGGGCACGATCGTCTCCAGCGCCCTCAAGCTGATGCACAAGATTATTGAGTCCCGTTATTCCCCGGCAGAATGGAACATCTACGCAGCGCAGGCGTCAGACGGGGATAACTGGAACGACGATTCCCCGGTATGCGGCAAGATCCTGGCCGACAATATCCTGCCGCTGGTTCAGTACTTTGCCTATGTGGAAATCACGCCGCAGGACCACCAGATGCTCTGGTATGAATACGAGAAGATTCAGGAGCAATTCCCCCAGAGCTTTGCCCTGCAGCAGATCGCCGACCCCGGTGAAATCTACCCGGTATTCCGCCAGCTGTTCGAGAAGAAAGCCGCATGACCAACCTCATGGACCGCCCCAATATGCCGGGAAGTGATCAGCCCAGGGCCCGGGAGCCAATCTCCACAGGCTCTGAGTGGACCTTCGAGCTGATCCAGGAATACGATGACGAGATTGCCAAGTGCGCCGCTGAGTTCGGTCTGGACACCTACCCGAACCAGATCGAGGTGATCAGCGCCGAGCAGATGATGGACGCCTACAGCTCCGTGGGCATGCCCGTTGGCTACCATCACTGGTCCTTCGGCAAGCAGTTTCTCAGCACATCCAAGGGCTATCAGCGCGGGCAGATGGGCCTGGCCTACGAAATCGTGATCAACTCCAATCCCTGCATCGCCTATCTGATGGAGGAGAACACCCTGCCGATGCAGGCGCTGGTCATTGCCCACGCGTCCTACGGCCACAACTCATTCTTCAAGGGCAACTACCTGTTCCGCACCTGGACCGACGCCAGTGCGATCATTGATTACCTGGTGTTTGCCCGCCATTACGTGGCGGAGTGTGAGGAGCGCTACGGCGTCGATGCGGTGGAGGAAATCCTGGATTCCTGCCATGCCCTGATGAACTATGGGGTGGACCGGTACAAGCGGCCGGCTCCGATATCGGCGTCGGAAGAAATGCGTCGCCAGAAAGAGCGTGAAGATTACCAGCAACGGCGCATCAACGATCTCTGGCGCACCATTCCGAAACCGGACGACGACGATGACCCGGTAAGACGCGGCAAACGCTATCCGGAAGAGCCCCAGGAGAACATTCTCTATTTCATTGAGAAGAACGCCCCCTTGCTGGAAACCTGGCAGCGGGAAATCATCCGCATCGTTCGGAAGCTCGGCCAGTACTTCTATCCTCAGCGCCAGACCCAGGTGATGAACGAGGGCTGGGCCAGCTTCTGGCACTACACCCTGCTGCACCGCTTGTACGACAAGGGTCTGGTGACCGACGGTTTCATGCTGGAGTTTCTTCAGAGTCACTCAGCCGTGGTGTATCAGCCGCCGTTCAACAGCCCCTGGTATTCGGGCCTCAACCCCTACACCCTCGGATTCTCGATCTTCACGGACCTGCGCAGGATCTGCGAGAACCCTACTGACGAGGACCGCGAATGGTTCCCCGACATCGCCGGCAGCGACTGGCTGGAAACCCTGCATTTCGCGATGAAGAACTTCAAGGACGAGAGCTTTATCCAGCAGTTTCTCTCTCCCAAGGTAATGCGGGATCTGAAACTCTTCGCGATCCAGAACGACGATCAGGAAGACGTCTACCGGGTGACCGCCATCCACGACGAGCCGGGCTACCGGGATCTGCGCGAGAAACTGGCGCGGCAGTACAATCTCAGTTATCGGGAACCCAACATCCAGGTGTGGAATGTGGATGTGCGGGGCGACCGCTCCCTGACCCTTCGACACATTCCCGTGGACCGCGTGCCCCTGGGCAAGGAAACCGACGAAGTCCTGCGTCACGTACACCGGCTGTGGGGCTTTGATGTGCACCTGGAAAGCGTAGAGGATGGCACGGTTGTGGAAGACCACCACTGCCCGCCCCGGGAATTTGAGGAGGACTGAATCTGGAGCCTGGTGACAAATTCGGGCCGGTACTGGCCGGCCCGGTTCTACGTCATGCCGCGCCGGACTCTATTGTTCTGTGGCTGGTAACCAGCGAACAGTCAGAGTTCGCAATTCAGGTATTCAAAGGCACAGAGCTCCTGCTGGATCGTCCGTTAGCCGATTCAGAGTTTTCACGACTCAGAATTGGTACCCGAGCCTGGCTGAACCTGCTGACCATTACGCCTGAGGCTACTCTCCCAAAGGACACCCGGCTGGAATACGACCTGGGGCTCACCGCCGAAGGCTCAGAGGCTTGCCAGTGGATCCGGACGTGGGCTCCACATCTCTGCCCCGAGGGCCGGGAGAGGCCGGGCTTTACCCTGAAATCCAGGCTGGACCGAATACTCCACGGCTCCTGCCGAAGACCCCACCACCCCTCTCCTGACGGGCTGGTTCGAGTGGATGAAGAGCTGCAGAAGGCAAAGAAGCTTGAGGACGTTCCGTCTCTGCTCCTGATGACCGGCGACCAGGTTTACGCCGATGATGTGGCCGGCCCGATGTTACATGCCATCCAGTGTGTCATTCACCAACTGGGCCTTTACCAGGAGGTACTGGAAGGCGCCTCGCTGTCGCACAGCAAGGAACTGACTTCGGTGGCGAATGCCTATTACCACCGGGATGAACTGCTGCCGGAATCCGAATTCAATGAAGACCTGACCGAGCGCTTCTTCGGTGGCGTCCGCAAACCAGTGTTCACCACCGCCAATGCCGGCAATCACCTGATTTCCTTTGCCGAGGTTATGGCCATGTATCTGCTGGTCTGGTCGCCGGAACCCTGGGCTTTTGTGACCAGTGCTGAGCCGGTCGATGACCCGGACGAGCTGGCACGCTATCGGAAAGAACAGGCCGCCATCGACGAGTTCCGCAAGAGCCTTCCGCAGGCAGCGCGGGCCATGGCCAACGTGTCCGTCTATATGATCTTTGACGATCATGACGTGACGGACGACTGGAATCTCTCCGCGCTCTGGGAAACCACCGCTTACGAACACCCCTTTTCCCGGCGCATTATTGGCAATGCCCTGCTGGGCTATCTTTTGTGCCAGGGCTGGGGCAACCAGCCTGGCAATTTCGGCCAACTGATCGAACAGTGTCAGAGGCTGTTCGAGTCCAGCAACGGGCAACACGAGCTGGATACGGCCATTCAGGATGATCTGATCGACCAGCTGTTCCACTTTCAACACTGGCACTTCAGCCTGCCAACATCACCCAGACTGGTGGTGCTGGACACCCGCACCCATCGCTGGCGGAGCGAAATCCGGCGCAGTCACCCCTCCGGACTGATGGACTGGGAATCACTGACCGATTTTCAACACGAAATCATGGGCGAGGATGCCGTCGTGGTGGTTTCGCCGGCGCCAATGTTCGGGGTAAAGCTCATCGAGATGATCCAGCGGGTGTTTACCTTCTTTGGCAAGCCGCTGTTGGTGGATGCTGAAAACTGGATGGCGCATCGGGGCGCGGCCAGTGTGCTACTGAATATCTTCGGCCACCCCCGAACGCCCAGACACTTCGTGATTCTCTCAGGCGATGTTCACTATTCGTTTGCCTACGATGTGAGGGTGCGCCACAAACAGAACGGTCCCCGCGTCTGGCAGATCACCAGTAGCGGCATCAAGAACGAATTCCCCAACGCCCTGCTGGAATGGCTGGACCGGCTCAATCGCTGGCTGTTCGCACCCTGGTCGCCCCTTAACTGGTTCACCAAGAGACGGCGCATGTGGATTTCCCCCAGGCTACCCGAGGGCCGCGAGGCCGGCGAGCGGCTGTGGAACGGCGCGGGCATCGGAGACGTGCGACTGGATGACGAGGGCGCACCCACCGCCATCCGACAACTGGATGCCGGCGGCGGGGGTACGATTTTCAAACAGCGGGCGAAAGACGACTGATCAGGCGTTGACCGAGGGCAGCCCGGACAGGGCCATGGCCAGTTCCTGTTCGTCGTACTCGTGGTCGCTCAGTTCACCGGCGAAGTAGGAGGTGTAGGCTGCCATATCAAAATGGCCATGACCGCAGAGGTTGAACAGGATCACCTCATCCTTGCCTTCCCGCTTGCAGCGCAGGGCTTCGTCAATGGCACCCTTGACCGCATGGTTGGCCTCCGGAGCCGGCACGATACCTTCGTTCCTCGCAAACAGAACGCCGGCCTCGAAGCACTCCCGCTGAGTGTAGGACACCGCATCAAACAGCCCCAGCTCCTTGGCATGTGAAACCAGGGGTGCCATACCGTGGTACCGCAGACCGCCGGCGTGGAAGCCCGGCGGTGTAAAGCCGGAGCCCAGGGTATGCATCTTGGTCAGCGGGGTCATGTGGGCAGTATCACCGTAATCGTAGGCGTACTTGCCCCGGGTCAGCGTGGGACAGGCCGAGGGCTCTACCGCCACAATCCGGGATTTCTCGCCGCCTCTCAGGGCGTGCCCCATAAACGGGAAAGCAATTCCGGCAAAGTTGGAACCACCGCCAGTACAACCCACAATCACATCGGGCCAGCAGTTCGCCATTTCCATCTGCTGCATGGCTTCCAGGCCGATGATGCTCTGGTGCAGCAATACGTGGTTGAGAACCGAGCCCAGGGCATACTTGGTGTTCGGGTCCTTGACCGCCAGTTCCACCGCTTCGGAGATGGCGATGCCCAGACTACCATTGTGGTCCGGAGTCTCTGCCAGCACCTTGCGGCCAAACTCGGTCAGCTCCGAGGGCGAAGCCACACATTTGGCGCCGTAGGTTTCCATGACCGCTCGGCGATAGGGCTTCTGGTTGTAGGAAACCCTAACCTGGAACACCGTAACGTCGATATCGAACAGAGAGCCGGCAAAGGACAGCGATGTGCCCCACTGCCCTGCACCGGTTTCGGTAGTGAGGGTGCGAATGCCCGCTTCACGATTGTAGAAAGCCTGGGGAATTGCAGTATTCGGTTTGTGACTGCCCGCCGGGCTGACGCCTTCGTATTTGTAGAAGATCTTTGCCGGTGTGCCGAGGGCCTTCTCGAGACGATGGGCCCGGTACAGAGGCGCCGGCCGCCAGAGGTTGTAAACGTCACGTACCGGCTCAGGGATCTCGATTTCCCGCTCAGTGGTCACTTCCTGTTCAATCAAGGCCATCGGAAATAACGGCTCAAGATCGGACGGGCCCACTGGTTGCTGGGTGCCCGGGTGCAGCACGGCGGGCAACGGCTCAGGCAGATCCGCCTGCAGGTTGTACCAGTATTTCGGCATCTGGCTTTCTTCGAGAAGGAACTTGGTTTGCATGAATTAAAAATCCCTACTGTTTGTGTTGTTATCGCCCCTCAGAATACCCATTCCAGGCCCGCATAAAAAGTTCTTCCCGGGGCGGGTTCGAAATAGCCCCGGTCTTCCACAGGGCGGTTCGCGTTGGCATTTATCCGCACGTTACTGAAGTAGTCCTGATCCAGCAGATTGCGGATTCCGGCATACAGGTTCAGGGTCTGATCCGCCATCCGTACTGAATCGCCGGCACGCATACCGACCAGCCAATAGTCACTCACCAGGGTCTGGTTGCTGTTTTCGGCGTAGAACTCGCCCACATACTGCCACTCCAGAGCCGCGAAACGACCGGCTGCACCGCGCCACTCCAGCTCGCTCACCCAGAGTTGCTCCGGCAGACCTGGAATAGCGTTGCCGCTGGCGTCGTTGCCCTGCTCATCCACAAAGTCCCTTAGCTCGTAATCCGCCAGGGTCAGCGCGCTGGTTACCCGCCAGGCGTACGAAAGGTCCCAGGCCAGACCCAGTTCAAAACCATTGCGACGGGTTTCGCCGGCGTTTTCGTAGAAGGTCTGATCGCCCACGTTAAAGGGCAGGATCTCGTCCTCCACCCGGATGGAGAACAGGGCCATGTCATAGCTGAGGCCACGGCCAAGCATGCCGCGCATACCCATCTCGCGATTCAATGCCTGCTGCGGCTCCAGCTCGGGATTGAAGCCGCCGCCATTCGGATTGGCAAACTCGGTAAAGGTGGGTGACTCGAACGCCGTACCGAGGGTGGCGTATACCTGGTGCGCCGGTGCCAGCTTGTAGCTGATACCGGCAACGCCACTGTATTCCCGGAAAGTCCGGTTGCCCGAATCATCGTTACCGTCTTGCAGCCAGTCGTCGTCAATGGCCAGACGCAACCGGTCGAACCGCACGCCAAGGGAGACGTTGAGTGCGTCGCTCAGCGCCAGGTCGCCCTGGCCAAACACCGCCACATTGGTAGCACTCTGGTTTTCCGCCTGGGTCTGGCCGGTGATATCGCCATCGATAGACACCGAATAGCGGCGCCGGTCGTCGGACTGATGGTGAACATCCAGGCCGGTTACCCACACCAGAGGCAATCCGGCCAGCGTCGATTCCTGCTGATACTGGGAACTGATGCCGTAAAAGTGCCGGTCGTAGGCTATGCGGCTGCTTCCGGGAAACGGCAACTGCTGTGCGAAATCCCGGTGAGTGTAGAAGGTATCGAGGGTGAGTTGGCCGGGAAGGACGCCCGAGTCTTCAAATCTTACACCCAGGGTCTGCTGGTTCACGGTCTGGCTGCTGTCCAGCCTCTTGGCCAATGCGGTGGCCTGCTCCGGATCTTCTTCGGCCTGGGCCAGGGTGAGCCCACCCGGATCTTCGGATTTGGGGTTATGCAGCGCGTTGAATGTGGCGGTTATCCGCCGTCCAGAATCCAGATCCCGTGCCACACGGGCGTTGAACAGTGCTTTCTCTGCCTTGCTCTGCTCCCGGTGGCCATCAAAGGTCAGCCAGGAAAGCGTTGCTATGCCGCTGGTATCACCATCAACGCCATTTCCCTGTATCGCGGCCTTGCGATAGTCGTCACTGCCGCCATCGAGCCGCAGCCGACCGCCCTGGGGCAGCTCATCACCCAACGCAGTGGAAATATCGATCACACCGCCCGCGGCATTCCCATACTGAACGGAGGCAGGCCCCCGAATGACCTCGATTCGCTGGGCGGAATCCAGATCAATGGCATCGATCTGGGACTGGCCATCGGGCAGCGTGTAGGGGATACCATCCACCTGAATCCGGATACCCCGAATACCGAAGGGCGCTCTGGCACCAAATCCGCGAGTAGACAATCTGAGATTCTGGGCGAAGTTGTAGCGGTTCTGAAAAAACAGGCCCGGAACGGTATTGAGGGATTCATCCAGTTGCAGACGCTGCTGACCCTCACGGATATCGGGTGCGTTGATGACCGAGACTGCCGCGGGCGTTTCGTACAGATCCCGAACCAGTCTTGGTGACGTTACTTGAAGCACCAGCTCCTCATCGTTGTCCAATGACGACTGTGCAATCGCCGGAAGCGAGCTCGACATCCACACCGGTGACAGAACAAGCACTGCCAGGTAGTTATTCCTGCTCAAGGGGCCTCCTCAGGGTTCGCTTATCAAGGTTTCTCTTGATAACGGGTACGCCAGCGATGGGGAAATGGAGTTATCCCATTGAATCCATCGGAAGAGCCGGCTCAGGCGGGGATCCAGGCTTCAAGCAGATCGACCAGCCAGGGCACGAGCAAGGCGGTAGCGAAGGCGGAAAGCGCCATCGCAAGCCCGGAAAAAGCGCCCATCTGCGAACTTACCTGAAATGCCCGGGCGGTCCCGATACCGTGGGCCGCAACGCCCATGGCAATGCCCTTGGCGGTGTCATCGCGAACCCGGATCCATTCAAACAACTTGGTGCCCAGAACGGCGCCCGTAATACCCGTGATGACCACCAATACAGCAGTCAGCGACGGAAGCCCGCCGATTTTTTCGGAAATCCCCATGGCCACCGGTGCCGTTGCCGATTTCGGCGCCAGGGACATCTGGATCTCCGGGGACCCACCCAGAAGCCGAGCCAGGCCAATGGAGCTGCCGGCGGCGATGACAACGCCGCAGAAGAGCGAAATCGTTACCGGCAACCAGAGTTGTCGAAGCCTGGAAAACTGCTGATACAGGGGAACGGCCAACGCCACCGTCGCCGGTCCCAGCAGAAAGTGAACGAACTGACCGCCTTCAAAATAGTCACTGTAGGAGGTGCCGGTGGCCAGCAACAGGATGATGAGCATGGCCACCGATGTGACCACCGGATTGGCCAGCGGATTGGAGTTGGTTTTCAGGTACAGCCGGTAGGCCAGACCATAGGCCACCAGGGTAATGGTCAGTCCGAGGAGCGGGGACGTCGAAAGGTAGACCCAGATGTCTTTCAGACCCGGCTCATTCATCGCCGCCCTCCTTTTCGGCCAGCGGCTTTGCAAACCAGCGGGTGGTCACCTGCATGATCAGCGCGGTGGCGACCATGGTTATCACGGTACTTAACAGCAGCGCCAGGGTTATGGGGACCCACTCGTCGGCGATGCGGCCAAAATGCGCCATCATGCCCACGCCCGCCGGAACGAAAAGAAGCGAGAGATGACTGAGCAAGGCCGTGGACGCCTGATCGACAGACTCCGGCGCCTTGCCCCGTATCATCAAAGTTACGAACAGCATCACCATGCCAAGTACGGGCCCGGGGATGGGAACACCGAGCAAGCGAACTGTAATCTCCCCTATCAACTGGTAGACAAGCAGAAGGGTAATGCCGTTCAGGAACTGCATAACGCAGGACTCCAGTCAGTTTTTGCTCTGTACCGTCGAAATGGGAATGATGCTTCGACCATACATGGCGAGAACAAAGCCGATGGGGAACATCAGCACCCCGTAGACCGCAGCCGGGATCGACATGGCGCTGGATTCCAGCAGAGTCAGAGTGACCATGAGGGCAATGGTGCCGTTCTTTACACCCAGCTCCACCGCCACTGCCAGGGATTCCCGCTGGGTCAGACCCGCCATCCGGCCGGCCGCCAGGCCGAGACCAATACCGGCCAGATTCAACAGGATGGTTGCCGGCCCCGCCTGCTTCAGGAGCTCCCAGATCTGGTCGCGAACACCGTACACCAGCGCCACGATCAGCACCGCCAGCACGATACCGCCGAAGATACTCACAATGCTTTCTGCCTTGCGGGCAACCTCCGGCTTGCGGGTACGAACCACCATCCCGATGGCGACCGGGAAGAGCACGATGCCAATCAGCATGCCCACGGTTTTCCAGACCGGCAGCACAATGTCTTCCTCGGTTCCCATGTAGTACTGAAGGGCAATATTGGTAAACAGCGGCAGGGTAAGAATGGTGATCAGGCTGGCGCTGACGGTCAGTACTATGGAGAGGGCAATGTTCCCCCGCGAGAGCAGCACAAACAGATTCGAGGTGGTGCCTCCAGGGCAGGCAGCGATGATCACCAGTCCGACCGCTATGGCCGGCGGAACCGCCAGCAACGTGGCCAGCATGAAGGCGATGAGGGGCATGACGAGAATCTGGGCAATGGTGCCGACGATCATCCCTTTCGGATACACCGCCACCTGGCGGAAGTCTCGTATCGTCAGGGTCATGCCGATACCGATCATTATGATGAACAGAGCAATCGGCAGACCTGCCGAGATAAGCGGGCTGGATTCCACAACGCCTCCGGATGTTTTTGTTTTTACTGCAACCAACCGATGAAAAGTAGCACACACTCGCCTCTTTCGGGAGACTAAAACGGCAAACGTTTGAGGCGATAAAGCACTGCAAAACCGGGGAACTTTATGACCTGAAACATCGTGTCACGAAGCAGTTGCAAGTATACTTGCAGCAGATAACTAAAATACGTGGATACTGGTGGAGACGCACAAGGAATGAAACGCCTGGGAACGCTGGATGCCTCTTGGCTGGCCGTAGAATCTGAAGACACCCCCATGCATGTGGGCAACCTGCAGATCTTTTCGCTACCGGAGGGCGCCCCTGAAACCTTCCTCCGGGACATGGTGACCCGCATGAAGGAAACCGGCGATGTCGCGCCCCCCTGGGGTTTAAAGCTTGCCTGGTCCGGGCTGTTGGGTCGGGTACTGGCGCCGGGCTGGAAAGTCGACAAGAAAATCGATCTGGATTACCACGTGCGTCACTCGGCACTCCCGCGCCCCGGCGGTGAACGGGAACTGGGCATACTGGTATCGCGCCTGCACTCCAACCCCCTGGATTTTGCCCGCCCACTCTGGGAATGCCACGTTATCGAGGGCCTCGAGAACAACCGTTTTGCGCTCTACACCAAGATGCATCATTCCATGATTGATGGCATCAGTGGTGTACGCCTGATGCAACGGGTACTGACAACCGATCCCGACAAACGGGACATGCCGCCACCCTGGTCGGTTCGGCCGGAGCGCCGTCGCGGCAGCAAATCCGATTCCGAGGCCAGCGTGCCCGGTGCGGTTTCACAGGCCATGGATGCCCTGAAACTGCAGGCAGATATGGCACCGCGTCTGCTGCAGGCGGGCAACCGGCTGGTGCATTCGGTCCGCCACCCCGAGGACGGTCTGACGGCGCCGTTCACCGGGCCCGTCTCCAAGATCAATCATCGGGTCACCGGCCAGCGCCGGTTTGCCACCCAGCATTATCAGCTCGACAGGATCAAGGAACTTGCCCACGTTTCCGGCGCTTCCCTCAACGATATCGTTCTGTACCTGTGCGGAACTGCCCTCAGGCGTTTTCTGCTGGAACAGAATGAACTGCCGGACGCTCCCCTCACCGCCGGCATACCGGTCAACATCCGGCCGTCCGATGACGAAGGGACAGGCACCCAGATCAGTTTCATGATCTCTTCGCTTGCGACCGACGAAGCCGATCCGCTGACCCGCCTGCAAAACATCAAGGCGTCAACGCGAAGGGCCAAAGAGCATTTGCAGAAGCTGCCCAAAAGCGCGCTCACCCAGTACACCATGCTCCTGATGTCGCCTTATATACTGCAGCTGATGTCCGGCCTTGGCGGTCGCATGCGGCCGGTATTTAACGTTACGATCTCCAATGTGCCGGGGCCCCAGAGAACGCTTTACTACGAGGGCGCGAAACTGGAAGCCATGTACCCTGTCTCGCTGATTACTCACGGTGGCGCTTTGAACATCACCTGCCTGAGCTATGACGGTTCACTGAACTTCGGCTATACGGGCTGCAGGGATACCCTGCCAAGCATGCAGAGACTTGCGGTTTACACGGGTGAAGCACTGGACGAACTGGAAAGCCTGATTCTTCCGCCAAAGGCCAAACCGAAAGCTGTGGCCAAGCCCAGTGCGCCACGCAAACAGCCAACGAAAAAGAGTAAAGCGGACTGATACAACGGACAATCAGCCCGCGCTTTGCCAGTGAGCGGCGCCCACGAAAATCAGTTGCAGGAAGCGGGTGGTCCGCTTCCTGATCTGCTCGATCTGGTAGTCGTCTTCGGCGGATACGCCGAGCAGATCAGTCAGGCTGAAGGCGACACTGCGCACCACCAGGTCACAGGTCATGTCCAGATCCTGATCGGTCAGATGGTCCACCAGCCTCAACCTGCGCAGATCATTCGCAAGCTCACTGGCAAAGAAACGCATCTCGCTCCGGATACCTTCCTGCACTGCCCTGCTCTCACCGGCCAGCCCCTGGGCCATGAACAGAAAGAAACTCCGGTTGGCCTGCGCGTGGCTGATAAAGATGGCCACCGACTCTTCAATCAGTTTGTCCGCCTGCAACACATTCGCCCGGGCTTCTCGCATCATCCTGCGTAGCACCAGGCCCAGCTCATCCACAAGCTGCAACCCCAGATCGTCCATATTGCGGAAATGCCGGTAAAACGAGGTTGGTACCACGCCCGCCTGACGGGTCACTTCCCGGATACCCAAGCTGGCGAAATGCCGCCCCTTGCCGACCAGGGTCAATGCCGCGGTCATCAGTTTCTCGCGGGTTTCACCGGGCTTTCTGCGTTGTTTTTCCGCCATCTTTTGTCCGTACCGCCTGCCGTCAACGAATGGTTCACAAGTGTACACATCCGAAAAAATAAAAGTACAGAATGCTTGTCATTTCGAGCCATTACCAGCTGATCCGTTGTCACTTTAATTCTCCGTGTGTACAGTCGTACACATTAGTGAACACTTGTACACATGAATAACCGAAAGCCTCAGGGAGGCAGTCAGCATGTTAGTGAGAAACACCCAGCACAAAGCACTGCAATGGCTCGGCAGGCAGCTGTTCAACCGGAACGATCCAGAGGCATTTTTCGATCCTCTGCTCGAGCACATCAATCCAATGTGGGTACAAGAGTACACACCGGCTCGAGTGGAGCAGGTTCTCTCTGAAACCCATGACACCAAAACCCTGGTTCTGAAACCAGCCCGACGCTGGTCCGGCTTCAGTGCCGGCCAACATGTGCACATCTGTGTTGAAGTTGATGGAGTCCGCCGCAACCGCACATTCAGCCTCTCGAGTTCACCCCTGCTCTGGCGGGAACAGGGATTGGTCACCCTGACCATCAAACGCCTTCCCGGCGGCCTGGTGACCAACTGGCTTCACGATCACCTGCAAACTGGGGCGGTAATCGGTCTGGGCGAAGCCTTTGGTGATTTTCTGATACCAGAACCGGCCCAACCGGTGCTGTTTATTGCCGGTGGCAGCGGCATCACGCCAGTGTTGAGCCAGCTTGAGACCATGGCGGCCCAGGATTACCGGGCACCGGTGACTCTGCTGTATTTCGTCAGAACCCGTGATGACGTTATTGCCCGGGAGAAACTGTTGGCCCTGAAGGCACGCTATAGCGCCCTCACGCTTAATATCATCGCCACCAACGAGTCCAGGGAACCCCGCTACCTGCGTGGCCAGGATCTGGACACAGTGCCAGGCATCAAGGCTCGGCAGGTCTATCTCTGCGGCCCCAAAGGCCTGATGGATCTGGCCCAAGGCCTCCTCTCCGAGAGAGGCTTTGCTGACGCGGATATCCACAGCACGTTCTTTTCAGTGCCAAGTGCCAACCTTGGAAACGAAACACTCGGTGGTGAGGTTCAGTTTGAGAGCAGCCAGATGATGGTCGGTTCCGAGGGCGATGCCACCCTGCTGGAAATCGCCGAGGCCGCCGGACTGACACCGCGCCACGGATGCCGCATGGGCATCTGCCACCAGTGCAGTTGCCGGAAAACCACGGGTACCGTCATCAACCGTCTGACCGGCCAAACTTCCGGCCCCGGCGAGGAGACTGTCCAACTTTGTATCTCCGTTCCCCGCGGCCCGGTCTCACTCGACCTTTAAGAACCCACATCCGATTTTATTGCGGGGCCTGAGCGCACCGCAGGGAGTATGACCATGAAAAAGATGACCGAAGCGCAACTCGCAGAACTTGAAACCGATCTGAACGCGATCCGGGAGGAGGTTCTGGCGGACCTCGGAGAACGGGACGCACGTTACATCCGGAGAATGATCCGGCTGCACCGGAGTCTTGAGGCCGGTGGCCGGATCATGATGCCATTCGGCTTCCTTCCGCCGGTGTTCGTTGCTGCCACGGCAACCCTCGGCATTGCCAAGATCCTGGAAAATATGGAGATCGGTCACAATGTCATGCACGGCCAGTATGACTGGATGAACGACCCGAGCCTGAATTCCCAGACCTACGAGTGGGATACGGTCTGCACAGGTGACTCCTGGCGCCGTACCCATAACTATGAACATCACACCTACACCAACATCATCGGCAAGGACCGTGACTACGGCTACGCCGTCTTACGACTGACCGATGACGAGCCCTGGAAACCCTGGCACACGCTGCAGTTCATCAATTACATTCTGCTGAGCGTGTTCTTCCAATGGGGCGTGGGCCTGCACGAACTTGAAACCGAGAAGCTGCGAAGCCGGGAAATAAGCTGGCGGGAAAAACTGCCGTTCCTGAAGCAATTCGCCCGCAAGGGTGGCCGCCAGGCCTTCAAGGACTACGTTTTCTTCCCGCTGCTTACCTTTCCGGTGGCTCCGATTGTTCTGGCGGGGAATGTGGGCGCCAACCTGATCCGTAATCTCTGGTCATCCACGGTGATTTTTTGTGGCCACTTTACCCAGGATGCGGAAACCTTCACAGAGGAGGAATGCGAGGGCGAGAGCAAGGGCCACTGGTATTTGCGCCAGCTCACGGGGTCCTCAAACTTCACCGGGGGCCGCTGGCTTCATATTCTGAGCGGCCATCTTAGCTACCAGGTGGAACACCACGTGTTCCCGGACCTGCCCGCCCACCGGTATCCGGAGATTTCCGGGAAGGTACAGGCGGTGTGTCGAAAGCACGGCATTCACTACAACACCGGCAGTTTTGCCAAGCAGTACGGCACGGTAGTCAAACGCATACTCCGACATTCACTGCCGGAGAAGTTGATGGGAATGGCCAGAGCGGCCTGACAGGGCTGGAGCGGCCAGGCGCCAAGGGCGCGCCTGGCCGCGTCAGGCTATCTGAAGTAATCTCAAGAGCTGGGGCCTGTGCTGATCCTGGATAACATCGGCCAGAGTGTACTTATCCAGCACTTCCAGGAAGGCCTTCAACGCCTCACCGAACATCGATTTCAGGCCACACACGGGGGTTATCTTGCAGGCGTTCTTGGAGGAAAAGCACTCCACGATGCTCAGGTCCTGCTCGGTTTCCCGTACCAGGATACCGACGTTAATATCCGACGGCGCACGATGCAGACGCATCCCGCCCTTCTTACCCCGGATGGTTTCGATGTAGCCCTTTTTGTTCAGCTGATGCACCACCTTCATGAGGTGGTTTTTGGAGATATCATAGCTATCGGCGATTTCCTGAATGGTCGCCAGACGATCACCCTGCACTGCCAGATAGATCAGTACGCGAAGTGAGTAATCCGTGTAACGGGTGATGTGCATTCAATACTCCAGTCGTGTGTGCAATCGTTCAATAAGAAGGTCGGGTTACCAGATAACAGGCGGTGCCGCACAAAAATACGCCAGAAATGCCCAACACCATCGCTGACGCTCCCAACGCAAACAGCATCCCCCAACTCAGGGCCATCATGCTGCACGCCAGCACCTTCGCCCGTGCCGGCACTGCCCTGCGTGTACGCCACTGATCAATGGCAGGACCAAACCTGGGATGGTCTTCAAGCCACTGAGCAAAAGCCGGAGACCCCTTGCTGGCAAAAAATGCGGCCAGCAGAACGAAGGGTGTTGTGGGCAACAACGGCAGAACCACTCCTGCAGCAGCCAGCGTAATCGAGATATACGCAAGAATACGAAATCCGGTTTTCCCAAAACGATCGCCCATCACGGGGTTCTCACCAAGGTTCATAACTGCATCTATTCTACCGGGATTCAATGGACAGGTCTGCCCAAACGGCTGAGAAAAACCAGACGCGCCACATAGGCCACCTTGATACCGACCGCAAAAACCAGGGTTCCGATATGGGCAGCAATTTGCACAGACAGTGCAAGCGCGCCCGCCAACGGGTATGCAAGCAGAATTGTAACCATCAAACCCAACACTGACAGTCCCAGGGTGCTGTTTGCTGTGAAAAGCCACTTTTCGTATTCACTCATGAATCCACCTATAACATTTACTATAAATACATCTTAATGCTAAGCCGGCACCAGAAAAAAATCAAACCGTAGAAAGTCACCCACCTAAAAACCTTCCCTTACCCATCTACGACTTCCGATATACCCACAAAATAAATTTGACACCTTAAATGCATCAAATCAAAATTCCTGCATAAAGATTTATCTTAAATAAATGTTTAATGAGGAGACAGTGTTATGAAACAGAAAGACGCCTACCCGACCCGACTGGGAGGAGCGCACCATGGCTAAGTACCGCCGCCTCTGGTTTTTGCTGATCGGAATCCTGGCAGTAACCTTCACGCTCCTGGGGTATTTCGGTGCCGAGGTGTACCGCGAAGCACCGCCCATCCCGGATCGCGTTGTGTCCGCCGACGGCGACACCCTGATGACCGAGGAAAGCATTCTTGATGGACAAACTGCCTGGCAGTCCGTCGGAGGCATGCAGCTTGGCTCGATCTGGGGCCACGGTGCCTACCAGGCACCGGACTGGACCGCCGACTGGCTGCACCGTGAACTGGAAACCTGGCTGGAAATCGCAGCCCAGGAAGAGTACGGGCAGGAATGGCACAGCCTCAGCGGGCAGCAGCAGAACGCCCTGCAGTACGACCTGAAAACCGAGTACCGCACCAATACCTACGACGCCGCTACCAGCACTCTGCACCTTTCCGAGCGCAGGAGCGAAGCTATTGCCAGAACAGCCGACTACTACAGCCGACTGTTCAGCGACGCTCCGGAACTGCAGTCAACCCGCGAAAACTACGCCATGAAGGAAAACACCCTGCCCAGCGCCGAGCGGCGCGAGCGGATGACCGAGTTTTTCTTCTGGACTGCCTGGTCTGGGCCTGGGCCTTCCTTCGCAAAGAAGATGAAGAACCACAGGCCCCACTCAAGGACCCGCTCAGCGAGGTTGGGCTGACGCCTTCGCAAAAAGCACTGGGCAAATACCTTTTGCTGGTGGTTGGCCTGTTCACCTTCCAGGTCATGCTGGGCCACCAGGGTTACGAGTATGTAGACCTTGGCCGCCTCTGGCAGATTGGCAAGTTCCTCGGCATCGTGTTCTGGCTGGTGCTGATGCTGTTCACCAGCCTGTTGCCCGTCGGCATCATCCAGTTCATTGCCAGCGCCAGCGAGGGCCTGTGGTACGCACGCAGCGAAGCCTTCATGCAGAGCGATATCCTGCAAACCCTGCGCTGGGTGAGAACCATTGGCGACGTGGTCTTCATCGTCGGCGCCCTCGCCGTCACCTGGCAAATCGTGAAGGGCGTTTTCTTCCCGGATCTGGAGCCGGTTGCCCTCGAAACCGATGAAAGCGGCGCAACCAGCGAGCTCAGCGCCTGAAAAAAAGAGCCCGGGCCAGGGACGGCCCACTCTGAATTACCTGACAGCAGGCTTACCTCCCGAGGGGTATCGGAATTGGTGATCCGATCTGCAATACTTGGTCTATACTCAGGTTAAAAAACAATCGGCAACAGGACCAACCCGATGCCCCAGAACAAGCTGACAGACCGTTTTGGTCGCACCGTCAACTACGTGCGTCTGTCCGTCACTGACCGGTGCGATTTCCGCTGCGTGTACTGTATGGCCGAGGACATGACTTTCCTGCCCCGCCAGCAGGTTCTCACCCTGGAAGAAATCGCCCGCGTTGCCCGCAACTTCGTTGACCTGGGTACCGAAAAAATTCGTCTGACCGGCGGCGAGCCGCTGATACGCAAGGATATCCTGGAGCTGGTAAAGGAGATTGGCACTTACGGTCTGCGCGACTTTGCCATGACCACCAATGGAAGCCAGCTCACCACCATGGCCGAGCCTCTGCGCAAGGCGGGGATGCATCGCCTGAACATCAGCCTGGATTCCCTGGACGCCGACAAATTCCGCAACATCACCCGCACCGGCAAACTGTCACATGTGCTGGACGGTATTGATGCTGCCCGGGAAGCTGGCTTCCGGGGCATCAAGATCAATACAGTGGTGATGAAGGGCCGCAACGACGAGGAGATCCCGGAGCTGATCGAGTTCGCCCGCAAGAAAAAGGTGGATATCAGCTTTATCGAAGAGATGCCGTTGGGTGAGATTTCCGAACACGATCGGGGCCTGGCGCTTTGCACCAGCGAAGAAGTTCGGGACATCATCCGCAAGCATCACGAGCTGGTGCCCGCTACCGAGGATTCCGGCGGTCCCGCCCGTTATTACCGCATGGAAGACAGCGAGACCCGGGTCGGTTTCATTTCTCCCCATTCCCACAACTTCTGTTCTACCTGTAATCGGGTGCGGGTGACCGTCGAAGGTCGGCTGCTGCTGTGCCTGGGTAACGAGCACTCGGTGGATCTGCGCAGGGTGCTACGGGGCAATCCGGTGACTGATGACAAGTTGCGGGAAACCATTATCAATGCCATGGATCTGAAGCCGGAGCGGCATCACTTCTCCAGCAACGGGGATGTGCAGATCCTCCGGTTCATGAACATGACCGGCGGCTAAGCGGCCGGCACAGCAACCAGCACAACAAAAGGGTCAGATGAAAGCTTTCATCTGACCCTTTTTCATTTCTAGTGGTCCATTCCGTCCATACCATCCATACCATGCTTCGCCATGCCGGTATTCAGATGCTCCATGGTGATCGAACTGTATTTCAGAACCTCACCGCCATGTTCCATCATGAACCCGTGGGCGGCTTCCTCGGTCGCAAAGGAGGCAAGCGTCGGCCCCATGGCGCCCGAGCGGTCAGAGCCAACCACGAAGAAAGCGTCCCGGGCGTCGATCAGGGCGGTGTCGTCCGGATGCTCCCACTCGGTCTGGGTCATGTCGTGGACGTAGAGGGTGTGATCACGGTTTTCATTCTCCGGCTGGAGCATCCAGGCGAACATGTCCTTGGTGGAGCAGAACTTACGGACGTGCTGCTCTTTCTCGGTTATGGCCTCACCCTTGGGGCCCGGGAAATTGGAGATCACCATGCCGCAGACGTGGCATTCATCGCCGCTTTCGAAATGCACCGGTTCGGGTTTGGCCATGGTCTGCTCCTCATTGCCCGAACAGGAGGTGAGGGTTATGGCTGCCAGAGCGGCGAGGAGCCAGTTGAGTTTACTTCTGTTCATCGGGACAACTCCGTTCAGATACGGCGGTTTCGGAAAAGTAACAGGGCGCCTGCCAGCGGGATGGCAAACCACAGCACCAGGCCGATCCACAGGCCGGTGGCGCCGATGGGCAGATCGGCACCGAGACTGAGGACGCCGCTGAGCTGGGCGGTATCGCCGAAGGCAACGATATTGAGCAGGCGGTAGACATCCGTGGGATTGAGCATCAACAGCCAGGGCAACAGTTCAGCACTGAACTGGCCTTCGCTGGCCACGAGGGTGCCCAGCAGCATCAGGTCGAAGATCAGCACGAAGAAGAACCAGATCGCCAGGGCCAGGCCGGCGGCGATGGGCTTTTCGCTGACCCGCACACTGATCACGTAGGCAAGGGCAATAAATCCCCATCCCAACAGAACGGTGGAGCCAATAAACCGCAGCATGGCTGCCGCGAGACTGGCGATAGCAACGTTTTCCACCAGCACCGCAATGGCCACGCCGGCAACGCCGAAACCAATCACGGTGGCAAGCGCGAGAGTCAGGCCATGGCCCAGGAACTTTCCGAGTAGCAGCTGGCTTCGGCTAAGAGGGTAAGTCAGCAGTAACAGCAGGGTTCCACCCTCTTCTTCCCCGACGATGGCATCGTAGGCCAGCAGCAGTGCAATCAACGGGATCAGGAAGATTCCAAGGCTCGCGAGACTGGCAATGGTGGCCGGCGTGGAGGCATACCCCACCTGCCCCGAGGCTGCAGCGCCAAACCAGGCAATGCCCAGGGCCAGAGTCGCAAACACGAGGGAAATGGCCATCAGCCAGCGGTTGCGCAGGCTGTCACTGAGTTCCTTGCGGGCAATGGTCCAGATACTGTTCATTGACTGCCTCCCCGGTGGGCCAGGCCACCGGAACCGATAAAGTGCACGTAGATGTCTTCCAGGCTGGGCTGATGAATGCTGAGATCTGCCACTTCCCCCGATGCCATCACTGCATTCAGCAGGGCCATTTTCTCCCTCGGCTGCACATCCACCCGCAGGCGCCCACTATCGGTCTTGATGATCAGGCCACTGCTGCTCGAGGCCCTGTCGATCACATGTTCCAGCGCCGAGATACTGTTGGCTGGTTCCAGAGACAGGGTTACCGGCATATTCGCCTGCCGCCTCAGTGCGGCCAGATCGCCAGCGGCCTTCAGTGCGCCATCGGTGAGAATGGCCGCACGATCGATGTAAGGCTCGACACCGGGCAGGACATGGGAACACAGCACAATGCCCGTGCCCCCATCACGCAGCTCCCGGAGCAACCGGTACAGGTCTGCCGTGGCGACCGGATCCAGCCCCACCGTAGGCTCGTCCAGCATCAGCAGCCTGGGCTTACCCAACAGCGCCTGGGCCAGACCAAGACGCTGGCGCATGCCTTTCGAGTAGGTCTTGGTGCGGGCACCCATCGCATCGCCAAGGCCAACCTGTTCGAGCAGTTGCGGCACCTGTTGCAGGGACGCGCCCTTCAACCGGGCGAAATGGTTCAGAATCTCCCGACCGGTCAGCTGCGGATAGAACATCACGTTCTCCGGCAGGTAACCGATGTGCTGGGTTACCTGCGGATCGCCGGCATGGCCGCCAAGCACGGAAACCGATCCCTGGTTGGGGTTCATGAGCCCCAGGATCAGCTTGATACAGGTTGTCTTACCGGCCCCGTTATGGCCGAACAACCCCAGAATCTCCCCCGGCTCCAGAGTCAGGTCGATCCCCGTAAGGACCGGGCTCTTGTCGTACCGGTAACTCACATTCTCAAGACGAAAACAGCTCATCGGTTCTCCGGTTGAAGCTCTGCGGGCATCCGCATCAGGGGATGGGAATCGGTCACACCGGCGGACTTGACCACCGGAAACGCAGCCTGCACCCAGCGCAGGGTATCCACCGCCGGGCTGAACATCAGAACCTTGGCTTCCGGGTATTTCCACAGCAGCCGGTCCACGTTGTCATTGGGCTCATAGGGCACATCGCCAACGCCATCCTGATCCCGGTCCCAGCCCAGGTAATCACTCCAGTAATTGCCCTTACCGTCACTGGACCACTCCTGCGTGCGGGTGGCGACATACTTCACCTGACGCTGATTGTTCACGAACGCGTTGCCAAAAACCTCGTTGTCTTCCGAACCCGCCGTCAGATGAATTCCGATATTACTGTCGGCAAAGACATTGCCTTCAAAGGTGTTGTACAGCGAGTTGTAGATAAACACCGCCTTACCTTCAGCCCCCTCAATGGCAACACCGGCGGTCTGCCCCTGGGACACGCCCGTCACCACGTTCCCCCGCAGCTCTGACTGAGTAATGAAATTCATCAGAATCCCGTAGTTCTCATCATTAACCGACCGGTTGTTAATCACCTTCAGACGCTTGCTCTGCATCAGCGCATAACCGGTTCGCGTGTTACGGGTGACATTGTTCTCCAGCAGATTATTCATCGAGTACATGTAATGGATGCCATAACGCAGATCCGCCATCTCATTGACCCGGATCGTATTGTTATTCGCCGTCTCCATATAAATCGCATCCCGCGTCCGACGGATGTCATTGCCTTCAATCAGCGCGCCGGTGGTATTGAACAGATGAATCCCATTGCCCCGGTCATTCGGACGCAGACTGTCATCACCGCGAATCCGATTATCGCGGACCGTCACATCCGGCGTTGCATCCAGCCACACCCCGAACGCCGGCCCCTGCAAACGATTGTTCTCAACCACCGCGCCCCTGGCCTCCCGAGCCACAAAAATCCCCGCATCCAGCTCGTTCAGATTGCTGCCCCAGTTGCGAACGGCACATCCGGAAAACGTCACCCTCTCGGCGACGATATCCACCGCATTGCCCTGCCCGCCGGGGTCAATCACCGTCTCGGCATGGCAAGACACAGACACCCCGGGCACCCGGATTGCCAGAGACGAAATCTGTTCAGGGGGAAGCTCAAAGCTCGCGCCCGGTTCCAGGGCATCAAGCTGTTCTTGCAGGTCCGCTTGCGCGGTCAGCGATAACAGAGCGACTGTCAGGGCCACTCCATAACGCAAAATTCGATACATCAACGTTTCTCAAGAGTAAGGAAATTGGCGAACTGCACTTTACTTCGAGCAAATCGATGGCAAAGGGCTTTCCGAAACCGTAGAGGGCCATGGATGGCCCGATCCGAGCCCTACAGGGACGTACTCGCGGGCGTGTTTCGGAAAGCCCTTTGCCATCGGTTTGCCACACCCAAGCAGCAGGCTTGCCAGGGCCCGATCATCAGGCCCCGGCAAGACCGACCTAAATCAGGCCTTCTCTACAATCATGCGACCGCGCATCTCCATATGCAGCGCATGACAGAACCAGTTGCAGTAGTACCAGTGCACCCCGGGACGATCCGCCTTGAAGGTCACCGAAGCCGTCTGCTGCGGACTGACCTCCATGCTCACACCATGGTTCACCATACAGAAACCGTGGGTCACATCCTCAATGGTGTCCAGGTTGGTCACATACACGGTCACCTCATCACCCTGCTTCACCTTGAACTCCGTCATCCCGTACTGCGGCGCAATTGAGGTCATGTAAACA
Organism: Marinobacter manganoxydans MnI7-9; assembly: GCF_000235625.1. GTDB lineage: Bacteria > Pseudomonadota > Gammaproteobacteria > Pseudomonadales > Oleiphilaceae > Marinobacter > Marinobacter manganoxydans. Next base: position 97,032 of record NZ_AGTR01000080.1, read on the forward strand.
CGAACCTTGTTGCCATCGCGGATAACCTTGTTGTCGGCTTCCAGAGTAACGCCATCCTTCTTGGCCTGCTCAACGGCAGAGGCAAAGAACGGATCGTCACGATCGTAGATCTTCCTGGTCTTGATCTGATCACGACGGACCAGAATGCAGTCGTGGGGCTCGGCGAAGGCCGGGCCATCGTGAACCAGCTTCATCTCCTCGCCGGAGATATCGATCAGCTGGTCGTTCTCCGCATGCAAAGGTCCAACCGGCAGGAACCGGTCCTTGGAGAACTTCGACAGCACCACCAGCCACTTGCCATCGGCATCCCGGGATTCGGTCAGAGACGCGTGGTTGTGGCCCGGCTGATAATGCACATCCAGCTTCTGGCGGATGTAGTTCACGTCCTCGCCGTTGTAGTGCCTGATGGCATCGGCAATGTTCCACTTGCACACCTGGCTGTCGATAAACAGAGTGGTGTAGGCGTTACCCCGACCGTCGTATGTGGTGTGCAGGGGCCCAAGACCCAGCTCTGGCTCACCCACCACGGTATCACGGGGCTCAATCGCTCCGTCGAACAGGTCATCCAGCTTCTCGATCGAAATAATGGTGACCGTTGGCGACAACTTGCCATTGGCAATAAAGTACTTGCCGTCCGGGGAGGTATTCAGGCCATGCGGGTTCTTGGGAACCGGGATGTAGCGGGTCAGGTCCGAGCCTGCACGACCGTCCACCACAGGCACCTTGGAGTCGCCCAGGGTCTTGTAGTTACCGTCCCGGACTGCCTTCTCGATGCGCTCGATGTTGAACACGACGGCCCAATCCCGATCGTTGCGCATGGTGCCGGCCAGATCCAGTGCCTTCTCCGAGTTGTAGCAGGTGGCACAGGCGTATTTGCCGGTGTAGTCTGCATCGGTGTTGTCCAGGTTGCCATCCACAATCACCTGGAAGGCCACTTCCATGGTTTCCGCGTCCACCGCATTGAACATGGTATAGCTGTTTTCAAGGCTGGTATCGCTGCCGTCGTTCGGGTGCGGGATCACGTATTCCCCGTTACAGAAGACGTACTTGGTCTTCGGCACCTTCTGCAGCCGCAGACCATGGATGGCCTGAACGTTGGGAATGGCGGTGATCTTGTCACACTTCATGATGTCCAGACGGATACGGGCAACCCGGGTATTGGCCTTGTCATTGATGAACAGATACTTGCCATCGTAACGGCCATCCGTCATGGAAATATGCGGGTGGTGGGAGTCACCGTTCAGGTGGGTATTGTCATGGCCCAATACGTCTTTGCTCTCGTTGCTAATCCCCCAGCCTGTCGCAGAATCCACGTTGAACACGGGGATACGCATGAGTTCCCGCATGGATGGGATGCCCAGGACCCGTACTTCACCGGAGTGACCACCACTCCAGAAACCGTAGTACTCGTCCAGTTCGCCGGGGTGCACAACGTATTTATTGCGGGCTTCTTCGGCGGCAGCCGCGAACGATTCCCGTGACATCACTGCAGCACCAAGGCCGGTTGCCCCGGCAACACCGGCGAGTGCCGCGGCACCCATGAACCGGCGGCGACTCTGCCCGCTCTCGGGAAGCGCCTGGGTATCCTTGGTCAGATCATCTCTTTTTTTCATAACATCCAACTCCGTTATTGGTAATGGCGGTTTTGCTTCTCGTGCTTTCTTTTTATGGGACTACTCAAGACACCTGAACCACGGGTATTTCCTCCGGGTGGCCTGGTGCGTTATGGCCACGGCGCTTGCCGCGTCGCTTGACGATCAGCGGTGGGCACTTGTGGTCATCGAAATAGGTCATCTGGCAGTCCAGGCAGTAATGGCATTCCATGTAGTTGATGTGGCCGTCCGGGTGGATCGCCTGAACTTCACACTCGTGATCGCACAGCCGGCAAGGATTGCCACATTCCTTGCGGCGTTTGAGCCAGTCGAACACTCGCAGTTTGCTTGGCAGTGCCAAAGCCGCGCCCAGCGGACACATGTAGCGGCAAAACACTTTGCGGGTGAACAGGTTGACCACCAGTAGCAACACGGCGTAAGTCACGAAAGGCCAGCTGCGATCAAACTTCAGGGTGATGGCGGTCTTGAACGGCTCCACCTCTGCAAGCCGTTCGGCGGTCGCCATGGAATCCAGCGACACTCCGAACAACACAAGCAGAATGATGTACTTGATGGCCCATAGCCGCTCGTGCACGGCAAAAGGCACGGTGTATTGGGGTACTTTCAGCTTGCGGGCAATTTCGTTCAGCAGTTCCTGCAGCGCGCCGAACGGGCACAACCACCCACAGTAAACCGCCCGGCCCCAGAGCAGGATGATGCCTGCCACCACGGCCCAGAGAATGAAAATCACCGGGTCGATCAGGAAGGTTTCCCAGCTGAAGCCACTGATCAGGCTGTTCACAAACGTGAGCACGTTGACGATGGACAGCTGCCCCATGGCAAACCAGCCGATGAAGAACAGGGTGTAGGTCAGAAATGCGTGGCGGATCCAACGCATGATTCTGGGTTTTTTCACCAGCCAGTCCTGGAAGAACAGGATAAACATCAGCACGCCGATACCAATACCGAGCACCACAATCTGGAACTCCCGCTGGTACCACACCTGCACCCACATGGGCTGGCTCTCCAGCCATTCTTCCTCGGAGACAACTGTCTCCGGACGGGTGTAATACTGCTCCGGCAGCTGGTACTCCAGCGGGAATACCTGGAATTCGCTGTCCAGCGGCCCGGTCTGGCGCTTCACCGTGAGCTCGAGTGTCCACGGTGTACCGGGATCGAAGTTGTATTGCTGGCGAATGATGAAGATCGCCATCTCCGTGAATTCCGGCATGCCCTCGGCATAGACGTCGCTTAGCCGGTAGAAATCCAGGTCACGGAAATTGAAGGTGTCGCCGAACTGACGGATCTGGATGCGATCGAAGATGCCGCCGCGAACATAACCTGACCCCTTGAAGGAGTATTCACCGTTGGCCATCACGGCAATGGCATGCTCGCCTTCCTCCAGCTCGGATGTCAGCCACTGGTACTGGCTTTCGCCCAGCAGATTCCGGCCGATGGTGGGCGCATCCAGGTAAGCGGCATACAGATCAATCAGCGGCTCTTTGCGTTCCTCCGGGCCAGCGGTATCAACGCCCTCGGCTTCCGTCCCCTTGAAGGAATCATCCACCTGGCCCTTGATAAGCATCAACCGGCGCACAGAGCCGTCACCGGTCAGTTCCTGCCAGGTTTTCTCCTCGAAGGCCTGTTTGTCGACGGTGGCCACCGGCGGACGGGTCCCATCCTCGCCCTCAACCATGCCCAGTTCCACGGCCACCCGATGGGCGGTGCGCATGATCACTTCATTGATCACCATCACGGTCACCGTGGCACCGGACAATCCGTCCACAGCCACCTTTCGTTCCGAAGAGGTTCCGCCCACGGTTACCCGCTGGTCCGCTTTGAGGCCCGTGTACTGATCGGTAAAGGCGTGCATTTTGCTTTCGGGTATGCCCACCAGGAGAATGGGTTCGTCGTGGTGGATTACCTTGGCGGCCTTGATGGTGCCTTCGGCATCCAGCACCACCATGGCATTGACCGGCTTGCCCGAGTAGGCGGGGGTCTGGACAAAATCCAGTGACTGATAGGCGTAGCCCACCAACTCCTTACGGACGTAGAGCTCCTGGATGGCCCGATTGCCTTTCCGGGGAATCACCCGGGTGACATCGGGAAACGCCTGCTCAATGACCTGACGACCGGCAACGGGCTCATACTTGGACAGAGGCGCTGCATCCAGGGCCATGGCCATGATCGACGCGAAAAAGACAAAAGCGAAGCGGGAAAAAACGGACACAGAAGACTCCCTGAGAAAAAGCGCCTTATTGCTTCAGCCTAGGCAAATTAGAGGAAAATCAAATACCTCTTATTGAATACACCTGGCGGAGGAACTGATCGACTTCACGCTGTCAGCCCAGGCTGACAGCGTTTCCGTATGAATCGAGAGGGAGGTAATTACTTATATGGCCGAGGCGGATGGACTCCACCATCATGGTCAGCGGCTGCTGCGCCTCATCGGTGGATGGGGGCGTGCCACCGCGGCCGGACATGGCGGCGACGAACACCACATCCCAGGACTGGCCTGTGGCCCGGGATTCTTCTTGCAAGGCCCCGAAATCCGGTGCCTCTTCGGGCGTCTTGTCGACGCAGATCACCGGCGTCAGGGCGCCGCCTTCACCGCGCTCAAAAGCGGCTCTTTCTTCCGGGGAGGCCTCGTCCGGCAACTCTGCCCGGCAGAAAACGAATAGCAGGCGCTGGGGCTCCTGCTGGCTGTGGGAGGCCTGAATCAGGTCACTGTAACTGCTGATCATCTTGGTGAATCCTTACTGGTACCGGGCCGCTGCGATTTACGCGTGGCGGGCAATGAGCTGGTCGGACGAGGTGAGCCTGCGAACTTCGTCGCAGACTTCTTCCACGGCATCTTCGCCGTAGCTCTGTCCATAATGTTTCTTGAAGCCGAAGTCGTAGAGCCGGACATGCTCATCGGGCTCCACACCGATGTTCTCGAGACAGGCCCGGGCACAGTGCAACGGGCAGCCATCAATAACCGTGATCGGGCGACCGGATCTGGCGGTTTTCACCAGGGACGGCACCTTGCCGCCAACGCCCGAGATGCAGGACATTTCGAATTCGCCGGCATGGTCCAGACTTACCGCCACATTGTTGGCCAGCTGCGCCACGTCAGAGCAGCCGGAACACGAGTAAATCAGTGGACGTTGCTTTCTCGCGGTCACGTGTCCTCCTTTCCCAAAAGCCTGGAGGCTTGAATGCGTTCAGTTACTGGCTGATCTCAATCAGGCGCTGGGGGTCTGAAATAAACAATCGGCTTCGGTTAACCCGAACCAGGCCGTTGGCTTTCAGATCCGCCAGAATCCGGGAGAAGGTTTCCGGCTGCATGGCCAGCCTGGAGGCCACCAGGCACTTGGGTAGCGGCAACTCGACTTCTCCACCCTCATCTGCGCCATTGGGCAGCAGGTCGATCAGGTAGCGGATCAGGCGGTCACGGGCGTTCTGTACGGTCATGATTTCCAGGTCGTGGAACCGGGAAACCGCGCGTTTGGCGTAATGCCGCAGGGCTGCCTGGGCGTATTTCGGGTTGCTTTCCAGCATGTCCTGGTAGGCTTTCACGGGGATCATCAGAACCTCGCTGGATTTCAGGGCCTCGGCGTAGCAGGCATACCGGGGCGGATCGGCATAGATCATGACTTCGGCGAAGCAGTCGCCAGGGGCGATGCTGTCGAGGGTTCGGTCGATTCCCGAGGAGTCCAGGCGGTACAGGCGCAAGCGGCCGGAGATCACGAAGAAGAAATGGTGCGCCGGCATGTCCTGGCGATAGAGCAGCTGGTGATGGCCAAGGCGGATTCTTCGGGATTGCTGGATCAGGTGCTGCAGGTCTTTGCCATTGAGTTCCGAGAACAGTGGATGGCTGCGCAGGGCCTGGAGGCCGTCTTCGTCGTCAAAGGGTTTGTTGACGGCGACGAGCACGGGTTTGGTGTAGCGGGTTTCGGCCGTTTGGGTCAGTGCCATTGGTGTATCCTCTCTGCATGTTAATGCATCCAAAATTATATTTTTAATAGTAGAGGGATACTGGTTCAAAATCGCTCCCCCCATGGGGGTAATAGGGGGATTATTCGGGAGTAATTGATCTAACTCAAAGATTTTCATTTTTAGCCAGCTTGGCGTTTGGGCTTGCGCCTTTTACTGCATCAGGGGAGAGTCTGGAAGTTCCAGATCGACACCTTCTACACCAGTTTCAGCAGCCAGAACCTGCAGGTACTGGCGGAACGCTCTTCTGGTCACGCTTTCGCTCAGGTACTGCCGGATCTGGGGCTTCACGTGCTCGTAGGGCAGCTGCTCGCCGTCAATGCGTTGGTCGACGCGGACGATGTGCCAGCCGTAACGGGTTTCGATCAGTTCCGGGTTGAGTCCTTCCTGGAGTGCAAGAACCGGGCGTTCGAATTCGTCCACTGTCTGGCCCTTGCTGATCTGGCCGAGGCTGCCGCCCTGGTGGCGGGATTCGCAGGCAGAGTATTGTTTGGCCAGTTCGGCGAACTGGGAGCGGCCGTCGATGAGGGACGACAGCAGCTGTTGGCCGGCTTCTTCCTGGCGGATGCGTTCCTGGACGTCGTCCGGGGCAGCAGCGAGGAGGATGTGGCTGACGGCCATCAGCGTTGGGCTGCGGAAGCGGGCCGGGTTGGCGTTATAGAAGCGTTCGCAGTCCTGTTCGGTGGGGTCCGGGACGTTGAGTTCGAGTTCCAGTACCCGGGCAATGCGGTCTTCCTCGTCGGCGATGTCGTCGAGCTTGAGGCGGCTGGCCTGTTGCAGGAGGAGCTCGCGGATGACGAGGCTTCTGGCAGCGTCGTGCCAGGCTTCGGCCACTTCTTCGGCCGGGTGGTGCTGCATTTCCCGGGCGATGTCGTCTTCGCCGATGAGGGTTTCACCCACGGTGACCGGCGGGAACTGGTTTCTGGGCTTTTCGGCGTCGCCGACGGGGATGAGTTGCATAGCAATAACCTCAGTAAACATGGGGTCAGACGAACGCTTTCATCTGACCCCGTTTTCATTTGCATCAAGCGCGCTTGCGAACCACCTGGTACTTCCGTCCGAAATACTCCACCGGCACACTGAGCATGTGCACCAGTCGGGTAAACGGGAAGAGTACGAAGATGGTCAGGCCCAGGAAGATGTGGGTCTTGTAGATCCAGTGCACGTCGGCAATGTAGCCGGCCACGCCGCCCTGGAGGGTGACAATGCCCTGGGCCCAGGCAGAGAACTTGAGCATGGTGCTGCCATCCAGGTGACCCATGGTGGGCAGAATGGTCAGCAGGCCGAGTGCCAGCTGAATGACAAGGATGACGATGATCATGTTGTCCGCAAAGGTGCTGCTGGCCTTGATACGTGGATCAGTCAGACGACGCCAGGCGAGCATGCCACCGCCAATGATAGCCATGATGCCGGCAATACCACCCACCACGATCGCCATGATCTGCTTGGTGCCGGGTGTCATGAACGGCTCGTAGAACGCGTGCGGTGTCAGCAGGCCCACCAGATGGCCGAAGAAGATCACCAGTACGCCGACGTGGAACAGCACGCTGGCCATCACCATGTTTTTCTTGCGCAACATCTGGCTGGAATGGGCTTTCCAGGTGAACTGGCCCTGGTCGTAACGGGCCCAGGTGCCGATCACGAGGATCGCGATAGCAATGTAGGGATAAACCCCGAACAGTAGTGTATTGAGATAGGACATCATTTCCGTTTCCTCCTGCGCCCTCAGGCGCGCCCTGCCTGACGGGGTGTTGCGTCCGTCATCAGCTGATCACTCAGGTGAATGGTCTGGGTCTGTTCCAGTTCCCGGCGGCGTTGGCCTACAACACTGCCGGTACTGCAGGAGCTGCCCTGATCATCAACAAACTTCACCATTTCCTCTTCCCAGACCTTGTCCAGAGCCTCCGGGGTGTCGTCGCGCTCTTCCGAGGCGACGATCCGGGCCAGCTCCTGGCGGTTTGCCGCACGCCCGGAGAGGGTCAGCAGCGAATCCATCACCACGTGATAGAAGCTTTCCCGCTGGTACAGACGCTCACCCAGCAAGCCCAGGATGTGGTGGATGTCCTCCAACCAGTTCCGGATCTCGTCCCAGGGTCGGGTTGAGAGGTATTCCAGGAACAGTGGCAGGTAGTCCGGCAGTTCCCTGGCGTCGATTTCCAGACCGTTGCTGCGATATTCTTCCATCAGGTCCACCATGGCCTGGCCACGGTCGCGGGATTCCCCGTGCACGTGCTCGAACAGCAGCAGGGACGTGGCCCGGCCCTTGTCGAACATACCCACGTAGTTCTCCTGCATGTCCAGAAGGTCGCCATCGCAGACCATTTCCACGCAGCGCAGCAGTTGCTCCTTGTTCTGCCTCGGCAGCCGGCTGTCCTCAAGGACAGCGGCAATCAGGGCATCTTTGGAGGCCTGGAGTTCTTCGGTCGGGTACTCGAGCACCCGGGCCAGTACTTTTAAGAGTTGCATCTTGGCCTCCTTATTCCTGCAGCTGTTTCGGGTCAACCTGCTTCACGGTCGACAGCTTCTGGACCATGCTGGTGGTCTGTTTGCGGCCACCGAACATGTTGAACTTGCTGTCGCCGTTGCAGCCTTCACCGAAGCTGAAGCCGCAACCGTTGCGCTCGCCATGGGCGGTGGCATCGGGGAAGGCTTCTTTCGCCAGCTCGCGGTGGCTGGTGGGAATCACGAAGCGGTCCTCGTAGTTGGCGATGGCCAGGTAGCGGTACATCTCGTCCGCCTGGGCCTTGGTCAGACCGGCTTCTTCAAGGGCGCGCAGGTCTTCCTTGCCTTCAACGGTCTCGGCACGCTTGTACAGACGCATGGCCATGATCCGCTTGAGAGCCCGGACAATCGGCTTCTCGTCACCAGCTGTAAGCAGGTTGGCCAGATACTTCACCGGGATCCGCAAGCTTTCGATCTTCGGCAGTATGCCGTCGAATTCGACCTTGCCGGCTTCCGCCGCGGACTGGATCGGGCTCAGGGGCGGCACGTACCAGACCATGGGCAGGGTGCGGTATTCCGGGTGCAGCGGCAGGGCCAGTTTCCAGTCCACCGCCATCTTGTACACCGGGCTCTGCTGGGCGGCTTCGATCACGTTCATCGGGATGCCGTCTTTCTTCGCCTGCTCGATCACTTTCGGGTCGAACGGATCCAGGAAGATTTCCAGCTGCTTTTCATAGAGTTCATGCTCGCCCGGGGCGCTGGCCACTTCCTCGATGCGGTCTGCGTCGTAAAGCAGCACACCGAGATAGCGAATCCGGCCAACACAGGTCTCGGAGCACACGGTGGGCATGCCGGCTTCGATCCGCGGATAGCAGAAAATGCACTTCTCGGACTTGCCGGTTTTCCAGTTGAAGTAGATCTTCTTGTACGGGCAGCCGGAGACACACATCCGCCAGCCACGGCACTTGTCCTGGTCGATCAGGACGATGCCGTCTTCCTCACGCTTGTAGATGGCACCACTCGGGCAGCTGGCAACACACGCCGGGTTCAGGCAGTGCTCGCACAGGCGCGGCAGGTACATCATGAAGGTGTTTTCGAACTGGCCGTAGATATCCGCCTGTACCTGGTCAAAGTTCTTGTCCTTGCGGCGCTTGGCGAACTCGGTACCCAGGATTTCTTCCCAGTTGGGACCCCATTCGATTTTCTGCATGCGCTGGCCGGAGATCAGCGAGCGCGGCCGGGCAACCGGCTGGTGCTTGCTGTCGCCAGCGGTGTGCAGGTGCTGGTAGTCGAAATCGAACGGCTCGTAGTAGTCGTCGATCTGGGGCAGGTCCGGGTTGGCGAAGATGTTCGCCAGTACCCGGAAACGGCCACCGATCTTCGGGCGGATCTTGCCGGAGCTGTCACGCATCCAGCCGCCCTTCCACTTGTCCTGGTTCTCCCACTCTTTCGGGTAGCCGATACCGGGCTTGGTCTCGACGTTGTTGAACCAGGCGTATTCCATGCCTTCACGGCTGGTCCATACGTTTTTGCAGGTGACTGAACAGGTGTGGCAACCGATGCACTTGTCCAGGTTCAGCACCATGCCGACTTGGGAACGGATCTTCATTTTACAGCCTCCTGAACAGTGTCATTGCCTTCACCGTCGAGCCAGTCGACGTTGTGCATCTTGCGAACCACCACGAATTCGTCGCGGTTGGAACCTACGGTTCCGTAGTAGTTGAAGCCGTAGGAATACTGGGCGTAGCCGCCGATCATGTGGGTCGGCTTCGGGCACACCCGGGTGACCGAGTTGTGGATACCGCCACGGGTACCGGTAATTTCCGAGCCCGGAATGTTCACGATCCGCTCCTGGGCGTGGTACATCATCACCATGCCGGGCATCACCCGCTGACTCACAACCGCCCGGGCTGCAATGGCGCCATTGGCGTTGAACAGCTCGATCCAGTCGTTGTCCTCAATGGCCAGTTCTTTTGCGTCGTCCTCACTCAGCCACACAATCGGGCCACCGCGGGACAGGGTCAGCATCAACAGGTTGTCGCTGTAGGTGCTGTGGATACCCCACTTCTGGTGCGGCGTGATCCAGTTCAGCGCTTTCTCGGCGTTGCCGTTGCTGCGCTGGTTGATCATGCTGCTGACCGTCTTGGTGTTGATCGGCGGGCGATACACCAGCAGGCTCTCGCCGAAGGCGCGCATCCACTCGTGGTCCTGGTAGAACTGCTGACGACCAGTCAGGGTGCGCCAGGGGATCAGCTCATGGACGTTGGTGTAACCGGCGTTGTAGGAGACATGCTCGTCTTCCAGACCAGACCAGGTCGGGCTGGAGATGATCTTGCGCGGCTGCGCCACGATATCCCGGAAGCGGATCTTTTCCTCTTCCTTGTTCTTCGCCAGATGGGTGTGGTCCAGGCCGGTCATTTCTGACAACGCAGCCCAGGCTTTCACCGCAACCTGGCCGTTGGTTTCCGGGGCCAGTGTCAGGATGACCTCGGCTGCATCAATGGCACTCTCGATCTTCGGACGGCCTGCGTTCGCCCCCTCGATGTGGGTGTAGTTCAGATCCTTGAGGAAGTTCACTTCCTTCTCGGTGTTCCAGTTGATGCCCTTGCCACCGTTACCCAGCTTGTCCATCAAAGGACCAAGCGAAGTGAAGCGCGCGTAGGTGTTCGGGTAGTCCCGCTCAACGGTGATGAAGTTGGGCGCGGTCTTGCCCGGGATCAGGTCGCACTCGCCGCGCTTCCAATCCTTCACATCAAACGGCTGGCCCAGCTCGGCCGGAGCGTCGTGCAGCAGCGGCAGGGTAACCACGTCTTTCTCGACACCCAGGTGGCCTTCGGTGGCCTTGGAGAACGCCTTGGCAATGCCCTTGTAGATCTCCCAGTCACTGCGCGCTTCCCAGGCCGGATCGGTAGCGGCGGTCAGCGGGTGGATGAACGGGTGCATGTCGGAGGTATTCAGATCGTTCTTCTCGTACCAGGTGGCCGTTGGCAGAACGATGTCTGAATACAGACAGGTGGTGGACATACGGAAATCCAGGGTCACCAGCAAGTCGAGCTTGCCTTCCGGCGCCTCGTCATGCCATTTGACCTCTTTCGGCTTGGCGCCACCTTCGTGGCCCAGATCCTTGCCCTGCAGGCCACTCTTGGTACCCAGCAGGTACTTGAGCATGTACTCGTGGCCCTTACCGGAGGACCCCAGCAGGTTGGATCGCCAGATAAACATATTGCGCGGATGGTTCTGGGGCGCTTCCGGATCCTCACTGGCAAACGCCAGGGAACCGTCCTTCATGGACTGCGCCACATAGTCCGACACTTCCATTCCGGCTTTTTCCGCCTCGGCAGCAATACCCAGCGGGTTGCGGTTGAGCTGCGGGGCAGACGGCAGCCAGCCCATGCGCTCGGCGCGCACGTTGTAGTCAATCAGGCTGCCGCCGAATTTGGACTTGTCCGCCAACGGCGACAGGATCTCATCGACACCCAGCTTCTCGTAACGCCACTGACCGGAGTGGGCGTAGAAGAAGGAGGTGGAGTTCATATGCCGGGGCGGACGCTGCCAGTCCAGACCAAAGGCCAGGGGCTGCCAGCCGGTCTGCGGACGCAGCTTTTCCTGGCCTACATAGTGAGCCCAACCGCCACCGCTCTGGCCGATACAGCCACACATGATCAGCATGTTGATCAGGCCGCGGTAGTTCATGTCCATGTGGTACCAGTGGTTCATACCGGCACCGACGATGACCATGGACCGGCCCTTGGTCTTGTCGGCGTTGTCGGCAAACTCACGGGCAATACGGATCACTTTCTCGGCGGGGACGCCGGTGATCTTTTCCTGCCACGCAGGGGTGTAGGGCTTCACTTCGTCATAGGAAGTGGCACCGTCGTCCTCGCCCAGGCCACGGCTGATGCCGTAGTTGGCCACCATCAGGTCGTAAACGGTGACCACGCGCCCTTCGGAGCCGTCCGCCAGCTGCACCTTGCGGGTACCCAGCTTGTGCTTGAGGATGTCCTTGATTTCCACGTGCTTGAAGTGGTCGTGCTCGATACCACCGAAGTACGGGAAGGCAACGTCCACAACGTCATCGTGCTTCTCGACCATGGACAGCTGCAGGTTGACGTCGGAGCCCTTGGCGGTTTGCTTCAGGTTCCACTTGCCCTTTTCGCCCCAGCGGTAGCCAATGGAACCATTGGGCGCCGTCAGCTCACCGGAGGCCTCATCGATCGCGATGGTTTTCCACTCGGGGTTGTTTTCTTCACCCAGCCCGTCCACCAGGTCACTGGCGCGCAGGAAGCGGCCCGGCACGAAGCTGCCGTCATCCTTCTCTTCCAGCATGACCAGGTAAGGCATGTCGGTGTAGCGACGCACGTAGTCGGTGAAGTACTCACTGGGGTTGTCGACGTGGAACTCTTTCAGGATCACGTGGCCCATGGCCATGCCCAGAGCGGCATCGGTGCCCTGCTTGGGGTTCATCCACTCGTCGGACAGCTTGGAGACTTCGGCGTAATCCGGAGTAATGGCGACGGTCTTGGTGCCCTTGTAGCGAACTTCGGTAAAGAAGTGGGCGTCCGGGGTACGGGTCTGGGGTACGTTGGAGCCCCAGGCAATGATATAGCCGGAGTTGTACCAGTCTGCGGATTCAGGCACGTCGGTCTGCTCACCCCAGGTTTGCGGGGAGGCCGGCGGCAGGTCGCAGTACCAGTCGTAGAAGCTCATGCAGACGCCACCGATCATGGACAGGTAACGGCTGCCGGCTGCGTAGGAGACCATGGACATGGCAGGAATCGGCGAGAAGCCGATGATGCGGTCTGGGCCATGCTTTTTGGCGGTGTAAACGTTGGAGGCGCCAATCAGCTCGTTGACTTCATCCCAGCTTGAGCGCACGAACCCGCCCATGCCACGGCGGGGCTTGTACTCAGCGGTTTTCTTGGGGTCTTCCACGATAGAAGCCCAGGCCTCCACCGGATCATTGAACTGCATGCGCGCGGCACGCCAAAGCTTCATCAGATGCTTGCGCATCAGCGGGTATTTCAGCCGGTTGGCGCTGTACATGTACCAGGAGTAGCTGGCACCACGGGGGCAGCCACGGGGCTCGTGGTTAGGCAGATCCGGACGGGTACGGGGATAGTCGGTTTGCTGGGTTTCCCAGGTAACCAGGCCGTTCTTGACGTAAATTTTCCAGCTGCAGGAGCCGGTGCAGTTTACGCCGTGGGTGGAGCGCACAACTTTGTCGTGCTGCCAGCGCTGGCGGTAGCTGTCTTCCCACTCGCGGCTGACTTCGTGGGTTTCGCCGTGTCCGTTCGCGAACGGCTCGCGCTTCTTCCTGAAGTAACTCAGTTTATCGATCAAATGACTCATGGTCTCTCTCCGTCTGCCGGATCGTTTCTCCGATTTGAGACCATTGTGTGTGAGAAAAACCGCGAAATCTGCGTGGTTACTACCTCATAACCCGTTTCTACCACCCTGGGGGTAGGTGGCTTATATCCCCGGGTGGAGTAGGTGTTCACGCTCGTGTCGGCGACTTTCCCGGGCAAACAGGAAAAGACAGCCCACAAGCAGCAGGAAGAGAATCATGAAGACCGCACTGCGGATACCCAGCCAGTGGTTAACGCTGCTGAAAATCACCGGCAGAACAAAGGCTACGGAACAGGCACTCACCAGCAGCAAGCCGGCAACAAAGGCCGCCACCGAACGATTTTCAACAATAACCAGCCGCTGGAGGCTACCCATGGTGCAGCCCATGGCCAGCCCGAGCGTGACGACAAACACACCCTCCAGTTGCATGGGCAGGGCAAATTCAACCCGGATAGTGGCGTCAACGCCCTGGATAAACAGGGTCATGGGTGGGTAGGACAAAACAAACAGCGCCATCAGACAGACCATCAGTGCTCGGCTGACAACCCTTGCACTGCCGAACCGATCGGCAAATCCGCCTCCCACAATCTGGGCCAGGGCCCCGGGAATCACAAACCATTGAGCCAGGCGCGCGCCGGAATCCACTGACAGATCGAACTGTGACGACAAATAATCCGGCAGCCACAAAGCCAACGCAAAGAAGCTGCCGGCGACAACGCCAAAATAGCCACAAAGCTGACCGGCCCGCCTCGTCTGCATGCGGTGGAGCAGCACCCGGACTGAGGTTTCGGCGGTCGGGTCCGCCTCGGCGTCTTCCGGATCGGTAAGCATGACCAGCAGCGCAAGCACCAGCAACAGCACGATCAGATAGGCCAGCGGCACCCCGTGCCAGGAAAAGGCCTCATGGAACAGTGGCACCAGGTAGTAGTTGAATCCCGCGCCGGTCACACCGGCGCCAAACACCCCGAGCACAAGGCCCAGGCGTCTAGATTCACAGTGTCCTGTCACGAACTGCAACCCGGCACTGTAGAATCCACCCGCCAGCCCGAGGCCGCCGGCGGCAATCAGGTACCCGGGGAAGGTATCGGTGGTCAGAAGTATCACCATGCAGGCTGCGAGTCCGGCCAGGCAAATCAGCATGATCCGGCGGGCGCCGAATTTCTGCGCCGCCAGGCCCGCTGGAACGGCCAGCGCCGCGCCCACCGCCATCGGCATCGCCAGCAGGAATCCAAACTGCAAGTCGCTGAGAGCCAGCTCCGAACGCAGATGGACTCCGGCCACCGCAAACAGAGTCCAGCACCCGGCAGCAACAACAAAGCCCGCCACCGCCAACGGCAGCACCACTGCCAATGACGCCAGCCGGTCATCTGCATGATCCGTTTCGGACTTCATTACTGTCGCTCTTCTGGAAACCTGTTTTTCAGTTTCTTCTTTTGATCATAAAAGGGTCAAAGATTATGATGGGTTACCAACTATTGGGGTAATTGACTATCCTCAAGGAGGTATCACCGAATCTTGGTGCGGGGCATAATTCACCCACCCCCGCCACACGCATTGATGCGCAAGAGACTGAATGAAATCCAGAAGCCCGCTTGTAAACCGAATCGCCCTCGTTGTTGGCGCCGTGGTGGTGACAGCCCTTGTCAGCATGGCGACCACGCTTGCGGTTTCCAAAAGCATCGAAGGCAATGCCACCGCGATCAATCTGGCGGGCGCCCTGCGCATGGGGGCCTTTCAGTTGCTTGCCCGGAGCGCGGGGCCTGTCGTTTCAGAATCCGGGGAGCGCTCAATCGGGCAGATGCTGGAGCGCTACGAGACCAAGTTGGCTGACGCCAGCATTACCGACGCCATCCCCGAGAACCGTGACCATCCTCTGGCCGCCCAGTACGAGGCCATTCTTCAATCCTGGGAAACCGTGCTTCGGCCTGCCCTGCAGGAACACGACCAGAGCACCCCCATTTCCGCGGCCATGCTCGCTTCAACGCAGCAATACGTTGATAACGTAGACCAGCTGGTCAATATGCTGGAACAGCGAACCGAAGCCCGTATTGACCTGCTGCACCTGATTCAGATCATCAGCCTGGCTTTTTCCATTCTTATCATCGTGGCGCTGTTCATCGATCTGAAAAACCGTATTTTGCGGCCACTGCGCAAGCTGGTCAGCATCGCCATCGCCGTGGGCGACCAGGACTTTTCCCGTAAGGCCAACCTGAGCGGCTCCGACGAGCTGGCACAACTTGGCCAGGCCTTTGACCAGATGACCAGCGAGCTGGCACTGACCTATTACGAGCTGGAAGAAAGGGCCCGCCTGAAAACGGAAGAGCTTGAAAGGAGCCACGCGGCCCTTCAACTCCTGCATTCCGCAAGCCGGGACCTGTTTGCCAAACACGACCTGTGCAATGGGGCGATCCCCATGCTTCAGGAGCTTGAGCAGCTACTGGGCATTGGCCCGATCCGCCTCTATCTCCATGACAAGGAATCCTCAGAGCCAATTCAAGCAATCACGACCGCCAGCCGGGAACGGCCCTTCTACTGCCGTGATCACCACTGCAATGCCTGCCTGGTGACGCCAGAGGCCTATGACGAGCTTCCCGTGGAATCCAACGACGGTCGGCGGCTCCTGCTACCGATCCGTACCCCCGGACAGCTGCTGGGTACACTGGAGGTCTGGTACCCGGCTGAGGAAGGTCTTTCGAAAACCTCCCGGCGGCTGTTGGAAACCCTCAGCGACCAGCTGGCCACGGCCATTTTCCTGGAACGGCAGATTACCGAGGAGCAGCAGCAGACGCTTGCTGAAGAACGCACCGTGATTGCCCGGGAACTCCATGATTCTCTGGCCCAGTCACTTTCATACCTGAAAATGCAGGTTGCCCGGCTGCGACGCCTCAACATCGACGGCGAGCAACAAAAAACTCACGAGGCAATTCTCGACGAACTCAGTACCGGCCTGAACAGTGCCTATCGCCAGTTGCGGGAGCTGCTGGCGACGTTCAGGCTGAAGCTGGACACGCCGGATCTTGCTACTGCCCTGCAAAAGACCATTGAAGAGTTTTCCGAGCGGCTGGGTAAGCCGGTTGGGCTGCAGTACAATCTGCCGCCCCAGACCCTGTCGCCGAATGAAGAGATCCATACCCTGCAGATTGTGAGGGAAGGCCTTGCCAACGCGGTCAAACATGCGGACGCCACAGACATAACTGTGGATGTTCTGTTCGAATCACCGCAGGTACGGGTGCGGATCCGGGATAATGGCAGGGGCCTGCCCGGCAGTGACCAGCCCGTCAATCATTACGGCCTGATAATCATGCAGGACCGCGCCCGGACCCTGGGCGGTAAGGTCGAAGTAAGCAACCGGGATGAAGGGGGTGTGGAAGTCACCCTGGGATTTGTTCCCAAAAGCCGAAACCTGATTCCCACAGAAGCATCAAATGCCTGAAAAAAAGAGAGAACCCGATGTCTGAGTCACCCGCAAGTATTCTGTTGATCGACGATCACCCGCTTCTTCGCCAGGGCATCAAACAGTTGATCGACATGGAAGACGATATGAGCGTGGCCGGAGAGGCCAGTAACGCTGCCGACGGCATTCGGCTGGCCACCGAACTGGAACCCGACCTGATCCTGATGGACTTGAACATGCCAGAGATGGACGGCATTGAGGCTCTGAAGAAACTGCGGGAACAGAACATCAGCTCCCGCATTGTGATGTTCACCGTGTCGGACCAGGAAGATGATGTTGTGGCGGCACTCCGGGCCGGTGCTGACGGCTACTTGCTGAAGGACATGGAACCGGAAGACATGATCACCCAGCTCCATCAGGCTGCGGTCGGCAAAATGGTGATCAGTGACCGACTGACCACCCTATTGGCAGAGGCCCTGCGCTCCAACAAGCCCCAACAGGCATCACGCCCGGATTTCGACAGCCTGACGCCACGGGAAAAGGATATTCTGCGCCTGATTGCCGAGGGTCTCTCCAACAAGATGATTGGTCGCAAGCTCGACATCAGTGACGGCACCGTCAAGGTCCATGTGAAACACCTGCTGAAGAAACTGAACCTGCGCTCAAGGGTGGAAGTGGCCGTTTGGGCAGTGGAAGAAGGCCTCCACAAGGGCTGAGTTATATCAAATCGTTCCAGAGTACTTTGCTTTACTCTGTGCCGGTTACTGACCGCCCGGAGTAAAGCATGGCTTTTTCACTACCTTCCACTGCCTCCCTGAACTCTCCCCTGATTGGGCAAACGCTTTCCGTCCTTCGGGAGTACCTACCCTCCCCCGCGCCCATGCTGGGCGCTATTGATCGCAGAATCCCGGTGCCCCTCAAGCAGCTGGCTGCAGAAGCACCGCTCAACCGCATTTTTGCCCAGGCCATTGATGAGGGAGAATTCGATGACTTCGAAGGCCGCCGGATTCGCCTGGAGGTGAACGGCGGACAACCCGGCATCACCATTGGCTTCTGGGCCGGCCGCCTGCGGGTGATCGACGGCCCCGGGGAGGCAACAATCCGCGGCTCGCTGACCGCCTTCAGAACCCTGGCGGAACGTCGACAGGACCCCGACCAGTTGTTTTTCCAGCGCAAGCTGGTTATCGAAGGTGACACGGAGCTGGGCCTGGGCGTAAAAAACCTGCTGGATAGCCTGGAGTGGTGTCTCAGTCTGCGAAATCTGTTGCGGCAATAGCTCTCTTGCGTTAGCGATGTTTTAGCCATTCGGGAAAGGGCCGCCAACTGGCAACCCATGCTGGCAGCTTTTCGGGCTCCATTGGCGGCGAGATGGCATAGCCCTGTGCGACCTCACAACCAAGCTCCAGCAAGATTTCACCCTGACGAACCGTCTCCACACCTTCCGCAATAAATTGTTTGCGAAATACCCGGGACAACTCGATAACACTCCGGAGTATCGAGTGGTTTTCCAGATCATTTTCGGCACCAGAAACGAATTCCCTGTCGAGTTTCAGAGTTTCTACTGGCAGCTGTTTAAGATACGACAATGAAGAGTAGCCGGTTCCAAAATCATCGAGTGAGAAAACCACACCCAGAGCCTGGCACGCTGAGATGGTAGCCACGGCCTGCCCCAGATCACCCAGCGTTGCGGATTCAAGAATCTCAAGATCCAGTCGAGAGGGATTGATGTCCGGAAATTCCTTGAGAATATTTGTCAGGGTCTCAGGAAACGCCTCGGACTGCAGATGCAAGGCAGCAATGTTAACGCTCACCTTCAGTTCGAGGTTCTGCTGATCCCAACGTTGCATTTGCCGCAGCGATTCCCGCAGAACCCACTCCCCAACTGAGATGCTCAGATTGTGGTGTTCAATTGCCGGCAGAAACTTGCCCGGAGACATCAACCCTTTGTCCGGGTGTTGCCAGCGTATCAGCGCCTCAGCCCCGACGATCTCGCCCGTTCGCAGGTTAACTTTGGGCTGATACAGGAGCCGGAAATTGTTTCTGGTAAGGGCCTCACGGATTCCTGACAGAATTATCTCTCTGGCACGGTAACGGCCCTGTTCTTCAGCATCCAGATATAGCCAGTCGCCTTTCGCTTCGTGCTTGGCAAGGAACAGTGTCTGGTTCGCTTTGCGAAGCAAACTATCAGCATCCGAAACCGTCTGCTCCACGACAAACACGATACCGGCCGTGAATTCGACGATCACTTGCTGATCATTCAGATGAAAGGCCTGCAGGCCCGATAGGCGCAGAGCTTCGAGCGTGGATTCTATTTCGCTCGTATCTGGTAGTAGCAGTATAAACTCATCGCCCCCTGTTCGGGCGAGGCGGGCTCCCGACGGGATTGAATCAAGCCAACGTCGCGTGAGAAGCTTGAGGAAATAATCGGCGGTGTCTTCGCCGAGCGTGGCATTGATCATCACAAAATCATCAAGATCAATAGCAACCACAGCACCCGACCAGCCCGACCCACTCTGACCTATTCCTTGTAACTGCTTCCTGAGTGCTTGAACGATTCCATTTCTGTTTAACAAGCCTGTCAACGGATCCTCAAATGCGAGCGCTTCCAGTTGTATTTGATATTCGCTGGCCTGATTATCCAAGGCCTCCTTTATTTGCTCTTGCTGAAGACGGTGCAGTTCATCTTCGGTTCGCAGTCGCGCCATTTTTTCCCGCATCAACTGAATGGTGCTTGCAGACAATTTGCCATAGATTTCGAGCAGCGCGCTGACCAGCACAGAAATGGAACCGCTCAACTCGGAATCCACCTTCTCGCTCGCCTCTCCGACCGTTAGCCCCTGATCCATCGCCCGAATGGTAAGCGCCATACGTCGGTCTGATTCAAGAATATGAAAAGCCAGCCACTTGGTAAGATAGTCAAATAGCTCGGTCAGTTTTTCTTCGTGGGATCCAGGCCCTTGCTTGAGCATCTGAATTCGCGCAAAAAACATTTGGTGGTTGTCGTGGTGATTCTTGGCCATTTCCGAATCGCCCAGGGCGCGATCCCAGATCTGCTCTTCAAACTGGAAGTGATAGGATGCATAAGACAGCAGTTCGTCCATTACCCGATCTGCCGTCATTTCCGAAGCATCTGAGGCAAAATGCCACGCTAGTCGATTCAGAATCTCCACCAGGGCTTTATGCTGATCATCAATATCCCCAAACCCGGTCTCAAAATTCCTGTTCCAGGGAAAAATCTCGAAAGTCGTTGATCCGTCAAACTGTGATTTCGCCAACTGATATCACCTCTATCGAAAAGCCGGTAGTCACAGAATAGCGCAAGACGCAGACAACAACCTGCCGAATCGTTCAGCGCGACTAGTCAGTTAAGTCTGCACTTACCCATGATTAGGTGGACCTGTTATGGGTATCGCAACGACGCTGATAGTGGGCGAAAATTAAACAGCATACTCTGGAACTCAATCTCGTTGAACCGATGAACAGCCTATCCCAAAACTCCCACAGGACGTTACAACCACCCACTTTGGTGGCTGACCGATTACAAACCCCACTCTGGGTTTTTGATATACAACATCTCAACATTGTCTGGGCCAATGCTGCTGGCGTGAGCCTCTGGGGCGCTCTGCTTTTGGCAGATGCTTTGCGAAAAAGGATTAAGGAAATGTCGTTTCCCCTGGTCGGCCATCAGACGATTAGTCTGGGGGTTGCTGAAGTTTCCCCCAATGAGCTGCCGTGCCAAGCTTTAATGCGAGCGGATATGGCGTTGTTCAAGGCCAAAGCCAATGGGCGGGACCGAGTAGAAGCCGCAGCCTAATCTCGCTGAACACTGGTAATTTCTCTGAAAAATTGCAAATAAGCCGCCAACACGAATAGTTGGTCGATTAGCATGTGCAAACTGACGCTATTGACGCCTGGATACGGCAGAGGCTGCATTATCTGAATGCATTTACCGATTCTATAATCCTGCAATGTCAGGTAAGGTTTTCGTTTAATATCAGAATCTCTTCACCGGTGAAACCGACCACGGAGGCTTGGCGGAACCCGCAAACGAGGCAATCAAATGAATAAACACGACAGCGAACTCCCCAAAACTTTCGTTGCCTTCAGCGAACGGTTTCCAGAGCTGCAACAAGCGCATAAACAGCTTGGTAAAGCCCTCGCCGATGCTGGCCCTCTGGATGAAAAAATGCGCGCTTTGGTAAAGCTCGGCGTTTGCGTTGGTGCGGGTCGCGAATCCGCGTTGAAGTCCCACATTCGTCGTAGTCTGGAACTGGGCCTCACACGTGAGGAAATCGAGCACGCGCTGGTGCTGGGCATGAATTCGATAGGCTTTCCGGCGACGGTTGCCGCTTGGCAGTGGGCTCAGGAAGCGCTCAGCCAGGAATAAGGTTCGCCGACAGACCAAGAAGGTGCGAGCGTTTTCAGCAATCTGGACGGCCCAACGGGCCGCCATTCTCCAATGATTCAGAGTTGGTCATTCAAAATATAATCCCGGAGCGCCACAGCATTGTTGTGCTCGGTATCCTTCGCAGCAAACACGAGCGTTATGCGGTCATGTTGCTCAAGCAGCTTCTTAAGTGCCTCAAGATCCTCGCTGGCATCACCTGATGTCAGCTCTTCAAGGTACCGCTCCCGAAACTCCGGCCATTTTTCGGGATCGTGACCGAACCACTTGCGCAGTTCAGTTGACGGCGCCAGACCCTTCAGCCAGTGAGCTATATCCGCATCTTCTTTGGCCACTCCCCGAGGCCAGATACGGTCAACAAGCAGCCGTGGGCCATCTGAGGTTGAGGGTTCTGCATAAGCGCGTTTCAGTCGGATATCCATAAGCGCATTCCTCCCGGATTTTCCAGAGAATAAAACTCGGGATATAGAGCAATCTCAGCAAACGACGCTAACAAAAACCAGCAAAAGTCGCAGGGGCGGTTTATCTATATCAAGTCGGGATCAGGTCCATCCCCGGCTTGCCATACCAGTACCCGTTGCACGGCGGTGCCTCCACCAGTTGCAGCGGGTCGGAGGCTGGCACTTCTCCCCGGCGGACCTGATCAAAGCGTCTGACCACCTCCTCCATGCCCTGATGTTCCGGGCTCAGGCGCACGGTGCTTACCCCCATACGCTCCATATCCGGCAACTCCCGCATCAGGTCGTAACGGGAGCCAGACAAGGTGGAAATGCCGTTGATGCGGAACAGCTCCTGGCTTTCCCGGGAGCGCAACTCCATGCCGTCCGGGTGCTGCAGGCAGCGGAACTCGCAGTTGTCTTTGGGCAGGTTGTAATGGCGGGCGGTAAAGCAACGGGAGGACCAGGCCAGGGGCAGGAAGCCCCAGGAAAACACCTCAGCGGGCAAATCCAGTTCCTCGCCTTTCAGCTCCTTGATGAGTTGCTCGAGGGTTTCCTTGCCCAGCTCCACTGGCAGATTCCAGCCCTGCAAGCCCTGCTTTGCCAGGATTTTCAGGGTAGCGGTATTGTAGATGTTCATGGACGGGCCGGTGACAAACGGAATCCTGTTCCGGATGGCCACCTGCAGGGCGCTCTGATCGTTGGCCTCTACCAGGAATTCATTCTGCTCACAGAACCGGCGCAGGCGACGCAAATCGGCCTCCGACTCAATCAGCGTGAGCGTGGAGAGCACCACATTCTTGCCACAGGCTTTCAGATCACGGGCCAGATCCAGCCAGTCATCCGGTTTCAGTTCCCGCCGGCGGGAGCACACCACCTCGCCCAGATAGATGGTATCCACCGGCCACTCGGCGGCATTGGCGTAGAAATCGAAAACCGTCTGCCTGGACCAGAACCACAGGATCGGCCCCAAGGATAACTTCAGCATGGGTGGTGAAACCTTATTTCCATTTGCGATGGTAGGCGCCCAGTGTTGTCAGGCCGCCCTCGGAAAGACCCGCCAGCGTCTGCTGCCATTGAGGCTCAACCGTAAAGCCGTTGGTGCCGGCTTGAAGGTCGTCCAGGGCATGGCGCCAGGTTCTGGCTACGTCCGCGATGTAGGCCGGGCTTCGTTGGCGCCCCTCAATCTTCACGGCACTGATACCCAGCGCCTGAAGCTCGGGTAGAAGGTCCAGGGTGTTCAGGCTCACCGGTTCTTCAATGGCGTGATAAACATGACTCTCAACTTCAAAACGGCCTTTGCATAGAGTCGGGTAGCCGGCGGATTCGCCCTGACCATAACGGTCGATCAGGACATTATTGAGTCGGGATTCAAGACCCTGGGAGGTTTCCTGCCAACGCACAGCTTTGGCAGGGGAACAGGCGCCCCGGGTATTAGGGGATTCATCGGTCAGGTAGGAGGACAGGTAGCAGCGGCCCTCAGCCATGATGCACAGGCTACCGAAGGCAAACACTTCCAGTTCCACCGGGCTGTGTTTGGCCACACCACGCACCTGGTCCAGCGAAAGAACCCGGGGCAGCACGGCCCGGCGAATATCGAAGTTATCTTTGTAAAAAGAGAGCGCTTCGTGGCTGGTGGCAGACCCCTGAACCGACAGATGCCGGGGGATGTGCGGATATCGTGTGGCGGCATAATCCAGGAGGCCCATGTCGGCCAGGATAATAGCGTCGACGCCGAGATTTGCGGCGCGGTCTACCGCTCCTTTCCACTGCTCCCAGCCATCTGGCTGCGGGTAGGTATTGATGGCACAGAAAACTCGCGTGCCCCGGAGGTGCGCGTACTCGATACCCTCGGCAGCGCGTTTGTCGTTGAAGTTCAGGCCGGCAAACTGACGGGCGTTGGTGCTGTCTTTAAAACCGAAGTAGACAGCGTTGGCACCGTTATCAACGGCGGTTTTCAGGGCCGGGAGGCTGCCGGCCGGGCACACAAGTTCCATGGTTTTTTCCGCCTTGAAGTAACGGCATCGACCATATCGGACACGTCGCCCGGCTACCTTGACCTTTGTCAGCAGGATACTCCCAATCTGCTGAATACCTCTGTGGTAGTACTCTACGCGGTAGTACGGACCCTGTTTTTAATTGATATTTATCAGAAACTTAACAAGCAGAAACATAAGCTTACCTGCCCGTAACTACCTCCACTGCTACTCCTTCACGCTGATAGAGAGCGACCTTGCTATGCCGGGATAATAGCGGCATATCCGACACGGACAGCCAAGGCAGAACGCTATGAAATTTATCAACAATCTCTCCATGCGGGGCAAACTGATCACTCTGGTGGTGCCGGCCCTGCTTGTTATCCTGTTTTTCGCGGCAGAAAGCGTCGTTCTGAATCAAGGCAAACTGGACGACATGCAACAACTGCTCGCAAAGATCGAACTGGCTGAAGCCGGTGATCCTCTCACCGAAGCCCTTCAGAAAGAGCGTGGTCGCTCCGCGGTTTTCCTTGCCAGCAGCCCGGGAAGCGATGCCGCCCGGCAGGCCGAAAGAGATCTTGCGGAACAGCGGCGACAAACCGACACGCGGATTTCAGACTATCAGCGCCACATCAATGCCCTGATGACAGATGCATCGTTTGACAGGACGGTTGAAACAAGCATTCAGTCCGTTCGCCAGGAGCTCGACAACATCGACGCCCTGCGCCGCTCCGTTGACAACCGCAGCGACGTTGCTCCCCGCTACACCGCGATGATCATGGGATTAATCGACCGGATTGGCCTTATTGTCCGGCGCTCAACCGATCCGGAATTGACCCGCGAGGTTAACGGTTACTATGCCCTCGCCAAGGTTGCCGAGATGGCCGGCCGCGAAAGAGCCGCGGGCGCCTCCATGATTCGCGGCGGTGACTTCGATCTGCCCACCATGGCCCGAATTGCGGGTCTCGGCGGGCAGCAGGAAGCCTTTCTCAACGAAGCCATAACAATGCTGGCCGCTGACAATGAGATCCGGGCAACCCTGGAAAACCAGAGCCTCAGCGTTGCAAGCCAGGCGCTGGCGCAGCGTCGTGAAACGCTGTTCAGCAGCCCGTCAGGCATGTATGCACTGGACGCTTCTGACTGGTTCACAACCACCACCCAGCGAATCGGCAACCTCAATCAGGCGAGAAAGGAGATGTTATCCGACGTAATGAGCCTGGCATCAGAAGGCGTTGCCGACGCCCGGAACGACCTGAGGCTGGCCTCCGGCATTTCCACAGGTGCCGTTCTGGCTGTACTGGTGCTGATGCTGGTGATTATCCGTGCCATCAATCTCCAGGTCGGCCGCCTGCTTGATGGCGTTCGGTTTGCCATGGACAACAAGGACCTGACCCGCGAGATTGAAATCTCCAGCCATGATGAGGTGGGCACCATTGGCAAGGCCATTAACGACCTGTTCGGACGCTTTGGCAATGCCCTGCTCCACATCGACAAATCCAGCGTCCAGCTGGCCACTGCTACGGAAGAGACCAGCTCTACGGCCGGCCAGAACGCCAGCCAGGTGAAAAACCAGCAGCAACAGATTGAGCAGGTGGCTGCGGCCACCGAAGAAATGTCGGCCACCTCCGAGGAAATCTCCCGGAACACCCAGCAGGTGGCCGATGCCGCACGCAGCGCCATGGAGAAAAGCCGCAGTGGCGAGCAGGTGCTGCACGGCAGCGTGAAGAGTATTCGCTCCCTGGCGAAGTCGGTTCAGACGGTGAATGAGGTAATCGAAGAACTGGAGAACCGCAGCTCAACCATCGCCGACGTGGTGGACGTAATCCGGAAGGTTGCCGACCAGACCAACCTGCTGGCGTTGAACGCTGCGATTGAAGCCGCCCGCGCAGGCGAGCACGGCCGGGGGTTTGCCGTGGTTGCCGACGAAGTCCGGACCCTGGCACAACAGACTCACGAGTCTACGACCCAGATTGAGGACATTATCAACGGGTTCCAGAGCATTACCGACAGTGCCAGCCGTTCGATTGTGGAAAGCCACAAACTGGCGAACGCCACCAGCGAGCAGGCATCAGAACTGGAGCAGACCTTCGCCGATATCCTGACCGATGTGAACAGCATCTCCGATATGGCCAGCCAGATTGTCACCGCCTCCGAAGAGCAGGTCGCGGTTACCCGGGAACTGGCGGGCAATATGGAATCGGTCAGTGAAGCGGCGATCCTGACCCTCACCGGCTCCCAGGAAATCACCCAGGTGACCGGCGAGCAGGCACGGCTGGCCAGGGTCCTGCAGGACCTGGCCAACGAGTTCAAGGTGCCGGCCTACAGCTGAAACCTGCAAACGAAAAAAGGGGCTGTCCGGTAACGGGCAGCCCCTTTTTTTACTCTGGAAAATAACTGGGGGTCAGAAGAAAGCTTTCTTCTGACCCCCAGTTCGCTATTCCCGTCAGATAATCCGGGAGAACCGCTGGCTGGCACCTTCTTTGCGGTACAGGTCAAAGATCTGGCAGATGGCCCGGATTAGCAGCCGGCCGGCGGGCTGAACCTGAAGGGCATTGCCATCATCAGCAATCAACTCATCCTGAATCATCGGCTTCAAACGGCTGAGCTCATCGGCAAAATAACGGTTCAGATCTTCCTGCCAGACATCTGCAAACAGCTGACGGTCCAGCCGGAACTGGCAAATCAGCTGGCCGATCACCCAGCGGCGGATTCGGTCGTCCCGAGTGAGGTTGACGCCTTTGGTGATGGCCAGCTGGCCCGCATCAATGGCCGCCTCCCAGGAAGGCAGGTCGTGATTGTTCTGGAAATAGGCATCATCTGTCTGACCGATCGCGGAAACGCCAAGGGAGACCAGATCGCATTCGGAGTGGGTGGTGTAGCCCTGGAAATTCCGGTGCAGACGGCCTTCCCGTTGCGCCACGGCCAGGCTGTCATCCGGCTTGGCGAAGTGGTCCATGCCAATGTATTCGTACCCGGCGTCCAGCAGGCGGTTGATGGTGTTGTGCAGGATGGTCAGCTTCTGCTGTGGACTGGGCAAGGTGTCGCCCTGAATCCGGGTCTGCGGATAGAAGCGGTCCGGCAGGTGGGCATAGCTGAACACCGAGAGACGGTCCGGTGACATTTCAAGCACCGCTTCCAGGGTCTCGGCGAAGCTTTCCGGCGTCTGGTACGGCAGGCCGTAGATCAGGTCCAGGTTGATGGACCGGAAGCCGATGCGCCGCGCCTCGTTGAGCACGGCTTCGGTCATGGCCCGGGGCTGGATACGGTTCACTGCTTTCTGAACCTCCGGGTTTACATCCTGTACCCCCAGACTGATCCGGTTGAAGCCCAGGTTCCACAGGGTTGGCAGGGTATCCTGGTCCACTTCCCGCGGGTCAATTTCCACACTGTAATCCCGCTCATCACCGGTTTGCAGGTTGAACAGCTCCCCGTATCCCGCCATCAGGTGTTCCATCACATCTTTAGGCAAAAACGTGGGGGTACCGCCACCCCAATGCAGCTGGGTCACCGGCCGGTCGGCCCCGAACAGTTTTGACTGGATGGCCGCCTCTTTCAGCACCCGCTCCACGTAGGGCATTGCCTTGTCGCGTTTTTTGGTGATCACCTTGTTGCAGGCGCAGTAGTAGCAAAGGTGCGCGCAGAACGGCAGGTGAGTGTACAGCGACAGCGGCCGGCCACTGGCCTTGCTGCGAGCCGCGGCTTTGACCATGTCCTCAATCGGGTAGTTCTGGTTGAACTCGACGGCCGTGGGATAGGAGGTGTACCTCGGGCCGCTGAGGTCGTAGCGGCGAATCAGGGCGTCATCCCAGATGAATTCTGGCAGTGTTGAGTCTTGGGCTTTGAGTGCGGGTGTGGAGGTCATAATAGGCGCTCTGGGGTAAAACGGGGGCATCCAGGATTTGCCGGCATTTTAGGGCAATCCTTTGACTGGTTTTTTGATTCGGGTCAGGTGACTGATGGTTTCAGTTTACCAGTCCGGTTACTGAACCACCCTTGGGCTCTTGGCGTACTTGGTTTACCCCTTTGTGGGCATAGCCCGCAGCATACTGACTGGAGAATTCCTCACCATGGCCAACCTGATTCTGATCCTCGGCGACCAATTAACGAGAGACATCAACGCACTCGAAAACGCCGACCGGGACCGGGATCTGGTGGTAATGGCGGAGGTACACGACGAGGCCAGCTACACCAACCACCACAAGAAGAAAATCGTGCTGCTGTTCAGTGCCATGCGTCACTTTGCCCGGCAACTGGAGAGCGATGGCTGGCAGGTTCATTACCAGGCCTATCATCCGGACAACCAACACCAGAGCCTTGAGGCCGTGGTTGGCGAACAGGTGAAGCGGCTCAATGCGGAAAAAGTAATCACCACCGAGTGTGGCGAATGGCGACTGCATGAGCAGATCAGTGGCTGGCACGAACGCCTCGGGGTGCCGGTGGAAATCCGGCCGGATACACGGTTTATTGCATCCAAACAGGAGTTTGCCGACTGGGCAGAGGGCCGCAAGCAGCTGCGGATGGAATTCTTCTACCGGGAGATGCGGCGCAAGACCGGGTTGTTGATGACATCTGAGGGTGAGCCCGAGGGCGGGCAGTGGAACTTCGATGCGGACAACCGGAAGAAATGGACCGGCAAACCGCCGGCGCCGGCGCCATTCCGGATAGAGCCGGATGCCATTACCCGGGATGTGATCGGTCTGGTGGACGAGCATTTCGGCGATCATTTCGGCACCACCGGCGATTTCCATTTTGCTGTAACGGCCGAGGACGCAGAAGCTGCGCTTGAGCACTTCATCGATTTCGCTCTGCCCTGTTTCGGCGATTATCAGGACGCGATTTCCGACACCGAGGACTGGCTGTTTCACTCGATTCTTTCGCCCTATATCAATTCCGGGCTGCTGGATCCGGTTACGGTTTGCGAGGCGGCGGCCCAGGCGTGGTATTCAGGGCGAGCGCCGATCAACGCGGTGGAGGGATTCATCCGTCAGATACTGGGCTGGCGCGAATTCGTGCGGGGAATTTACTGGATGAACATGCCCGGGTATGCGCAGGAGAACCGCCTGGGCAACACCCGCGCCCTGCCCTGGTTCTACTGGACCGGGGACACCAGGATGCGGTGCATGCACAAGGCCATTGATGCCACCCGTCGTAACGCCTACGCCCACCACATTCAGCGCCTGATGGTTACCGGCAACTTCGCGCTGCTGGCCGGCATCAAGCCGGAGGAGATCTGCGACTGGTACCTGGCGGTATACGCCGATGCCTACGACTGGGTGGAACTGCCCAACGTGCTTGGCATGGTGATGCACGCCGATGGCGGCTACCTGGGCTCAAAGCCCTATGCCGCCAGCGGCAAGTACATCCAGCGCATGTCGGACCACTGCGCCAACTGCCATTACAAGGTGAACAAATCCACCGAATCAGACGCCTGCCCGTTCAACGCCCTGTACTGGCATTTCATCGATCGCCATCGGGACGACTTTGCCAAAAACCCGCGTATGGGCATGATGTACCGGAACTGGGACAAGCAGAAGCCCGAGAAACGGGAAGCGCTGCTCCAGCGCGCGGAGAATCTGATCGCCAATATTGAAAAGCTCTAGGTCAGAACTTTGGCGTCCTGATCTTTTGCTCAGGGCGGTCCGACTTCACAGGCCAACACCAGAGCCCAGAACTCCGAGAAGTCGTTGACCACCACATCCGGCTTATCCGGGTGTTTGTGGGTACCCGGAAAAATCTTGTTCAGCCAGGGCAGATCCCACTGGGCCCCGTTGAAGAATACCGAGGTCAGGCCCGCGCGCTTGGCGGCAATAACGTCAGTCGTGCTATCGCCCACGTACCACACACTCGGGTCGGGCGGGTAATCCAGTTTCTGGACCGCCAGCAGCAGTTGATCCGGGTGGGGCTTGCGCAGGGGTGTATCGTCGCCGCAGACGTCGACATCAAACAGATGCGTCCAGCCGGTATCCTCCACCGCCGCCAGTTCGTGCTCGAAAAACTCGCGGTCCCGGTTGGTAATGACACCCACCTGGATGCCCAGCCGCCGTAACCCTTCCAGAACTTCGCGCACCTTCGGCTCAAACGCCTTCACGGTACCGTAGTGTTTCCGGTAGTGGTGGTTGAACGCCTGGTGGGCAATCTGCTTGGCTTCCTGGTCATCCCCGAACAACACCTCAAAGATATCGGTTCGGGAAATCTTGCGGTCTGCCTTCACCTTCGGATGCAGCTTCGCAAACTCCCGCACGTAGGCCACCAGCTTCACATCTTCCGGGGTTTTGCTGTCTTCCGGCGCCACCATACGGTCCATAAGCTGCAGCTTGTGGAAATCCGGCAGCATGTCGTCCACCGCGTGGTACATGGCGTCGAGGGTATCTACCAGGGTGGCGTGCCAGTCGAACAGGATGACTGCCGGACGGATGAGCTTGACCACCGCCGGGTGCCAGTCCGGCTCAATTCTTGGCTCGGGTCGCTGTGGCGGCGGAAACGGCCGGGGGCGAACCTCGGCAGGCGTTTGTTCGAAGGCCTCCGGCTGGCTCCGCTCAAGCAGGGCTAAAAGGTCCATGAGGTCCTCAAAGCTGTCCAGAATGGCCGCGGGCGCGTCCCGGTGCGAAAACCAGCTGTCGATCCGGCCGGATTCCCAGCAAGCGCCGTTGTAGAACACGCCCGAGACGCCGGCCTTGTTGGCGGTGAGCATGTCGACGTAGCTGTCGCCGACATACCAGGCCGTTTCATCCGCTGGCAGACCGAGCTTTTCAAGCGCTTTGAGAATCACCTCCGGATCGGGTTTATACTCGGTTACGTCGTCGGCACACACCGTGGCATCAAACAGGTTCCGCCATCGGCCTTCGTCCACCGTCTGTAATTCCCGATCCAGAAACTCCCGGTTCCGGTTGGTGGATACCGCCAGCCGGATACCCATGGCTTTCAGGGCGGAGAGATACTCATAGGCGCCGGGCTGGAACGGTTTTACCTGCCCGAAATAGCGGCGATAGGCCTCGTTGTAGGCCTTGTGAGCGATCAGCTTGGCTTCTTTGTCATCCCCGAAGATGGCGTTGAAAATATCGGTCCTCGACACCCGGCGCTCCGCCAGAATGCGCGGATGCAGGCGCCGGAAGATACGGATGTAACGCACCAGGCGGGCATCATCCGATGTTCGGCATTTATCCTCCGGCAGCAGCCGCTCCACCAGCCCCAGATCCTCCAACTGCGGCAACATGTCTTCCATAGCACTGAACATGGCATCGTGGGTGTCTACCAGGGTGCCGTGCCAGTCGAAAATCAGCACTGACGGCGCTGAAATGGAATCACAGAATCGGGCCATGCTCCGCCTCCATCAGAAGTTTCCTGAAGCCGGCCTTGAAATCCGCCGCCGGGCCGGCAAAACTCGGCGGTACTGACAAGAAAGATAAACCCGGTTTCCAATGCGTGCACGCATCGAGTCTGATCCATGCCAGTATCGAGCTACCTGCTGCCCTATGATTTTTCACCGCTGACCCTGCTCAGTTATATGCTGGTGCTCGGGTTTTATGGTGTCGGGCTACTGAGGATGCCGGAGCAGGACCGGCCGGGATCGGGCCGCATCATCACTTTCACGCTCGGGGTCATGCTCTGTTACGCGGTGATGCAGACCCGATTTGATTACTACTCCCAGTACATGTTTTTCGTCCATCGGGGCCAGCACCTGATTCTTCACCACTAGGGGCCGAGCCTGATTGCGCTGTCCAATCCACTGCCCGTGATGCGATTCTGGTACCAGAAGATCTCACTTTCTGTTCGCTACTGGCTGCAGCCGCTGGGCTGGATTTAGGCCGTCCATCCATTTTGACGCCATGCTCAGCCGGCAGCTGTACTGGATCATGAACTGGAGCATGCTGCTGGACGGCCTGCTGTTCTGGTGGCTGATCTTCGATCCCCGCTCCCCGGCCATCACCAGTGCCCTGGGCTACGGCAAACGTATACTCCTGCTGGCGCTGGTGGCGATCCCCCAGATGATTCTCGGGGCCTGGATCGTGTTTTCCCGCGGCATGGTTTATGACGTCTACGAAGTCTGCGGCCGGGCCTGGCCCATGCCCCCGGAAACCGACCAGTTACTGGGCGGTCTGCTGACCTGGATTCCCCCGGCCATGATGAGCATCATTGGCATCCTGATTGTGCTCCGCCGGGCCATGCATGAAGATGGCAAATTCCCCAAAAGCCGCTCGATGGCAGGAGGAAACGCATGAACAGAACGCTGCCACTATGGCCTGTTTTCGTTGCCCTGATGCTCGCCGGCTGTGCCGGGAATGAGGAAAGCTGGCATGGCAAGGACATCTCGGGCCTGATGCCCAGGCTCCAGTTCCAGCTCCAGGGCACCGACGGAAACACTGTCACTCCCGCAGACTCGCAGGGCAACATCCGCCTGGTGTATTTCGGCTTCACCTCCTGCCCGGATGTCTGCCCGACCACGCTGACTGATCTGCGCCGCTCGGTTCAGCAACTTCCCGAAAAGTATCGGGACGACGTCACCACCCTGTTCGTAAGCGTTGACCCGCGCAGGGATACCCCGGAACGCCTGGCCAGTTACGTGAATTTCTTCGGCGATCGGGTCGTTGGCCTGACTGCAGAAGAACCCGCGCTTCGAAAACTCGCCAAACGCTACCGGACCACCTTCGGTTACGACGAACCCGACGCCAGCGGCAACTACAACGTTTCACACAGCAGCGCCGTTTACGTTTTCGATCGCGACGGCAACGCCCGGCTGCTCCTGCGACCCGGACTGTCGCCAGAGCAGATCAGTGAAGATCTGGCCCAGCTGGCACAGGGATCACGCTCCTGATACCCATACCTGTCGCCGCCTCGGGCGCTGATCCCGCCCTGCGGAGCAGACGTAGAAAGCCCTACATCCCGAATGGAAGACACTGGTGCCCCATAAGAAACTCAATCTCCCGGAGAAAACCTGCCCGGTCTGCCAGCGCCCGTTTGCCTGGCGCAAAAAATGGGCGAAGGACTGGGAAAATGTTCGCTACTGCAGCGAACGTTGCCGGCGCGAGCGGAACGCACTCTCATGACCACCGTGGTGTGGTTCAAGCGCGACCTGCGTACCCGGGATCATGCCCCCCTGGTGGCAGCGGCCAGCCTGGGCGAACCGGTCATACCGCTGTATGTGATCGAGGACGAATACTGGCAACTGCCGGACACCAGCGGCCGTCAATGGGCGTTTATCAGAGACTCCCTGGACGATCTTGACCGGCAGTTGCGAAAGGCCGGCAGCCGGCTCCTGGTGATGAGAGGGTCGGTGATTGATACGCTGAAACAGCTTCAGGCCAGGCAAGACGTCAAACGCGTGTTCTGCCACCAGGAAACCGGCGGGCACTGGACCTTCGAGCGAGACAAGGCAGTCATTGGCTGGTGCTCGGAAAACCAGGTGGAATTCCGCGAGTGGAACCAGTTCGGTGTGGTTCGCCGCTTGGGCGACCGGAATGTCTGGGACAGAGCCTGGACCGAGCTGATGCGTCAGCCGTTGCTAGAGGCCCCAGCAAGAATACCGGAAATGAAAGGCATCGAGGGCGATGCCAGTGGCTACGACAGCCGGGACTTCACACTGCCTGATAGCTGCCCGGACCGTCAGGCCGGAGGCAGCACCCGAGGAGAAAAACTGCTCGCTTCTTTCCTCGACCGCCGCTGCGTCGGCTACCAGTACAACATCTCCAGCCCGAATACTGCGGTCAGGGCCTGCTCGCGCCTCAGCCCGCACATTGCCTACGGCACCGTCAGCCTGCGGGAGATTTACCAGGAGGCCAAGGCCACCGGCAATCACCGCAACACCCTGCCCCGGAAAAAGAAAAGCCTGACCAGTTTCCGGTCGCGATTGCACTGGCACTGCCATTTCATCCAGAAACTGGAGGACGAACCGGAGCTGGAATTCCGGGCCATGCACCGGGAAATGGAGGCGCTAAAAACCGGGCCCAATGATACCGAACGCCTGCAGCGTTGGCAGGAAGGCCAGACGGGCTGGCCCCTGGTGGATGCCAGCATGCGTGCACTTAATCATTCGGGCTGGATCAACTTCCGGATGCGGGCCATGCTGATGGCAATCGCCAGTTATCAGCTGTGGCTGCACTGGCGCGATCCCGCCCTTCACCTGGCCCGGCTGTTTACCGATTTTGAGCCTGGCATTCACTACTCCCAGACCCAGATGCAGTCCGGCCTGACCGGCATCAATGCCCTACGAATCTACAACCCGGTGTTGCAAAGCCGGAAACTGGACCCCGATGGCGAGTTCATCCGGCGCTGGATACCCGAGCTGGCTGGCGTGCCCAGTGAAATGATCCACACCCCCTGGTTAATGACACCGGCCCAGAAAGAGCGTTACGGCGGCAACACCTACATCTCGCCGGTGTGCGATCATGAACAGGCGGCCCGGGTTGCCCGTAAGGCGGTTGGCGACTTTCGCAAGCAGCGTGTTAGCAAGACAGAAACAGATCGGGTGCTGCTACGACACGGCAGTCGCAAGGGACCTGTTCAGAAACGCCCCCGCGTGCCATCGAAGCAGCA
This sequence comes from Marinobacter manganoxydans MnI7-9, assembly GCF_000235625.1. Lineage (GTDB taxonomy): Bacteria > Pseudomonadota > Gammaproteobacteria > Pseudomonadales > Oleiphilaceae > Marinobacter > Marinobacter manganoxydans. The sequence continues at coordinate 131,132 of NZ_AGTR01000080.1, forward strand.
ATCCGATCAGCTGTCACTGTTCGACTAGACCGCTTACCCGCATCAGTTGCGGTTCAGTTGCCGCTGATGCTCCAGCATTTGCTCCATCATCATCTGCATCTGGTTCATCCGGTTTTCCATCATTTCCAGGCGCTGCTCGTTGTCCATCCCCGGACCACCAGAACGGTTGCCCTGGGCATGGCCAGACTGCTTTTTACCCTGGCCTTGATTGTTCATCATGCCCTGGTTGTTCATCATGCCCTGGCCATTACCCATCATTCCCTGACCATTGCCCATCATGCCCTGGCCCATCATCCCGGGGCCCATCATGCCGCCACGCATCATCTGCATGTGCTCCTGCATGTATTCCATGTGTTGCTCGCGCAGTCTCTGGCGTTCAGCGTTGGAGTCGGCGTTTCGCATTTCCTGCATCATGGCCTGCATGCGTGCCATGTTTTCATTCATCTGCTGCACTTGTTCCTGATTCATCATGCCAGCACCTGGCATTTGCCCGGAGTTGTCCTGAGCAAAAGCAAAGGCAGGCAAGGCGACGAACACGGAACACGCAACGAAACGACCTAATCTGTTCATGAGATCCTCCTCCTTATTGGCTGCAACATTGTGCATCACCATCAGTAAAGACCATGAAACTGAATTGAAACTGAAAAGTATCCATCAAGAGTGGTTAACAACATACAGATTGATATGGGTCATCCAGTTGAACCGCAAACGTTTAAGAGCAATCACATTTCATTGTTTTAATTCCTTAAAAACTGGCTGGGAATGGTATTCTCTCGTTACCAACCATTGCATCGCCCCATTGCGGATTAACGCACTTACGGAGCTTGAGTTCAGAAGCTGGTTCTTATGATTACGGCCGTTAACCGTAAAAAAGAATACCGATTATTGTCATGCTGATTGCGCTCATCGGCATGACCTTCTCAGTCATGGGAGAAACGTTATCCCATGGAGTACCGGAGCTGACTGAAGCCAACATCCTGCACGAAGGCGATCACGGCCACAGTCATGATCATCACAGCCAGAGCGCGCAAGACCATCAAGATCGCCACTCTCATCATGACTCTGGCAACCACTCCCACGAGTCTGCAGACCGGTTGAAAATGCCGGTATTCTCCAACCTGACACCTTCACTCCGGCGCCCTGTTCCCTTTGCTGGAGAGAATCCCCGCAGTTTTCGTTACCGGCTCGACCGCCCGCCAAAGCTCTGCACGTTTATCTGAGCAATGCTGCCTTAGCAGCTGAACGAAAACCCATTCTACGGAGTTACTATGCTGTCAACTTTGCTTGGCAAACCTCGCCCTTGGGCGCGGGTTGCTGCCGGCGGAAATCGTTTTTTCTGGATATTCCTGACACTGGGCCTGCTCGGTCTCAGCGCGGATGCGTTGGCCCATGCCGTCGCCCAGGGCGACAAGGGATACATTCAGGAGATTACCGGCATAAACCTGATTGCTTTTACCTACCTCGGTGCCAAACACATGGTCACCGGTTACGACCACCTGCTCTTTCTGCTGGGGGTCATTTTCTTCCTGTACCGCATGCAGCACATCGCTATCTACGTGAGCCTGTTTGCCCTGGGGCATTCCACCACGATGCTGCTGGGCGTGTACTTCAACGTCGGCATCAATAGCTACATCATCGATGCGATTATCGGCCTGTCGATCGTGTACAAGGCACTGGACAATATCGGCGCCTATCAGCGCTGGTTTGGCTTTCAGCCCAACACCAAAGCCGCCACGCTCATCTTCGGTTTTTTCCACGGCTTCGGGTTGTCCACCAAGATCCTTGAGTACGACATCTCGCCGGACGGGCTGATTCCGAATCTTCTCGCCTTCAATGTAGGCGTGGAAATCGGACAGCTCATTGCCCTGGCCATGATCCTGATTGCCATCAATTTCTGGCGCAAAACCGACGGCTTTTTCCGTCACGCCTACACCGCGAATGTGGCCATGATGAGTGCAGGCTTCCTGCTATTCGGCTATCAGCTTACCGGTTATTTCGTCGCCTGATTCTGGAGAACCTTTATGTACAACACTGACATACCTAATCGAGAAGAACTGCCAAGTACCGCCAAACTGATTCGATCAACCATTGTTGCGGCCATCGTGGCGCTGGTACTGCTGGTTACCGTTGTGATGCCCGCGGAGTACGCGCTCGATCCGACCGGAGCCGGACGACTGCTGGGCTTGACCGAAATGGGTGAAATCAAGGAACAGCTGGCCGAGGAAGCCGCCGCCGACGCGGAGGCCGAGATGGTTGCCGTTCAATCGTCGTCTGCACAAGGGCCTCAGGAAGTCGCGGAGCCTGTCATGGCCGAGCCTTCAGATGAATCGGTCTCTGCGCCCGAAGCAGAGATCACGGCTGCGAAACCAGGGCCCGCGGCTGAACCAGTAGCTGTCGAACCGCAATGGCAGGATGAAGTACGCGTGGTGCTGACGCCGGGCGAGGGAACCGAATTCAAACTCACTATGGAGGAAGGGGCTGTGGCCCGATACTCCTGGGCGTCTGAAGGCGGCCCTATCAACTACGACACCCACGGCAACGGTAGCGGCCAATCCATCTCTTACGAGAAGGGCCGAGGTGTTCCTGAAGATGAAGGAGAGCTTGAGGCCGCCTTTACCGGCGACCACGGGTGGTTTTTCCGGAACCGTAACGACAATAACATCACTCTGGTACTGCGCACTGGCGGAGACTATGGCCAGTTGAAGAAAGTGCTCTGAGGCGCGAATGTGCCGGGGTGGGTTCTGCCCCGGCACGCTATCCGAAAGATCAGAAGGCGATTCGCGCGCCAATCACGGCAAACCAGTCTTCTGTGCTTCCGCCCCCGGCTTCTGCCAGATCAGCAGTGTCGCCGTACTTGCGCTCGTGTACCACGCCCACATAGGGCGAGAAGGCCCGGTCAATCAGGTCATAACTCAGCCTCAGCCCCCACTCGGTGGAATTGAGCCCCTTGCCGACACCAATCTCCCGATCCTCTGAAAACGCCACAAGAGTCTCGAACGAAGCCGACAGGATCCGGAAGTTGGTGACCAACAACTCGTATTCCGCCTCAAAGTCCGCCGAGGCGTCGCCTTCATCACTGACATAAAGGTTGGTGTCTACCTCGAACCAGTAGGGTGCCAGCCCGGTGACCCCAAGCACGCCATAGACCCGGTCCGGACCTTCCGGGGTATCTATGCGGATTCCGGCCTTGGCATCCCAGAAATCATCCACCGGAGTCTGGGCAACAAACTGGTTTTCCAGGGTTTCCCAGGCATTGTGACCCTCTTCCCACTCGCCCTCGAACAACCAGCGGAATTTCAGTTCATCGGTGCCATAAAAGGCATCGCCTTCAATAACCGCCAGCTCCTCGTCCGAATCGCTATACCGGTACTCAAACTTCTCCGCAGACACACCCCAGAAGCTCTTGGCGGTCTGGGTCTTTTTGGCCGGATCGTCCTGGGCAATCGCTGGTGTGGACATTGCAGTCACGGCCAGAGTCAGGCCGCACATGGAGGCTGTTAACCGACTCATGATTCACCTCCCTGTGTGCCGCTTGGCTTGCCCTCGGCAACGGTGCTGTCCGGGCCACCTTCAACCACGATCTTGCGGAACATGCCGGAGGCGGCGTGGTAGGAAAGATGGCAATGGAACGCCCACTCACCCGGTGCATCCACCTCCGTTTCCATATAGACAGTGGTGGCTGGCGCCACGCTGATCACGTGCTTCAGGGGGTTCCATTTGCCCTCGCCCACATCAAGGATCGACCACATACCGTGCAGGTGCATGGGGTGGGTCATCATGGTTTCGTTGACGAATTTGAAGCGGACCCGCTCGCCATACTGCAGGACGATGGGGTCGGCATCCTCATACTTGATGCCGTTGATGCTCCACTCATAGCGCTCCATGTTGCCAGTAAGGCGCAATTCAATCTCGCGGGTTGGCTCGCGGTGTTCGTACAACGGGTTCTGTGCCCTGAGATCGGCATAGGACAGGAACTTTCCACCATTGCTGGCGGTGGGCATCAACCCGCTGCCACTGGCATAAAAGGGATCTTCCGGCATGGAAGCTCCATCGCTCCCGCCCATACTGCCATGGCCCATGGCACTGTGATCCATCCCGGCCATTTCACCACTGTCCATGCCGTCGTCGTTCATGCCGCCCATGGCGTCTTTGCTCATGTCTCCATGATTCATATCGCCATGATCCATATGCCCGGCCATATCGGCCATGGTCAGCAATGGCGCCTCCCGAAGTTCCGGCACTTCTGCCGTCATCCCCTCTTCCGGCGCAAGAGTCCCCCTGGCAAAGCCCGAGCGGCCCATGGATTCGGCAAAGATGGTGCAGGCTTTCCTATCCGTGATGCGAACGATCACATCGTAGGTTTCTGCCACGCCAATGCGGAACTCGTCCACGTTCACCGGCTGCACATTGTTGCCATCCGCCTGGACCACGGTCATTTCCAGACCGGGAATGCGAACGTCGAAATAGGTCATGGCGGAAGAGTTGATGAAGCGCAGACGGATCCGTTCACCCGGCTCAAAGACGAAGTCGCTTTTCTGGAACACCAGATTCGCGATTCCAGTGGTCGGCTGGACACCCTACAGACCGGTGATTATTTCCAGGAAGTTTTTCACCACGCATTCGCTATCCATTCCGACACCCGGACCATCATCTCCCCCGAGAATTGGGCACCGCTGTTGATGCCACTGGTGGAGTCCGGCGAGGAAGGTACACTGCGGGTCAGTGGCGCCGAAATTGCGGAGGCGCCCTCGGATATCCTTGCTTACCGGAAGTCCTTTCGCGTGGACGACCAGCCCATCGTGGTGATCGTTTCCGAAGACCTTGGTGCCTTGAGCCGGAGCCAGGCCGAGCTTCACGCCTGGACGGCCGTTGTTTCCCTGCTGCTGATCCTGCTGCTGGTTGGCACACTCTGGCTGGGTATCAACCTGTCCATGCGCCCCGTAGTAAGCCTCAAGGCCGCATTAAAGCGGCTGCAGGATGGCGAGATATCGCGGATTGATGTCAGGGCCCCCGAGGAGTTCCAACCTCTTGTACTGCAGCTCAACCAGTTGCTCGACTCATTGGACCAGCGGCTGGAGCGCTCCCGGGATGCGCTTGCGAATCTCTCCCACAGCGTTAAAACGCCCATCGCTGCCGTTCGCCAGATTCTGGAAGATACCGACCGCCCCCTCCCCAACACCCTAAGACAACAAATGGCCGGCAGGCTCGATGATATCGACAGACAACTTGAGGCAGAAATGCGGCGCAGCCGGTTCGCGGGTCCACAGGTCGGCAAAAGCGCCTACCCTCTGAAGCAGGCCCGAGACCTTCTCTGGATGCTCGGCCGGCTGTATCCGGCAAAATCCTTTGAAATGTCGACCGTACTGACCGAAGAACGACGCTGGCCCATCGAAGAGCACGACTTGAATGAGGTTCTGGGCAACCTTCTGGACAATGCCGGCAAGTGGTCCGCCAGGTTCGTGGAACTTGGTCTGCACGAGGATGGGAAAGGATTTGCCATCACCGTTGAGGACGATGGCCCCGGAATTCCTCCCGACGCGCTGGACACCCTCGGCACCCGCGGGCTGCGTCTGGATGAACAAACGCCGGGGCATGGCCTGGGGCTGGCCATCGTGCGGGAGATTACAGACCGCTATGGTGGTACCCTGAATTTCAGCTCCGGCTCGACCGGAGGATTCAAGGCAACGGTCCATTTTCCGGGTACTACCGGGGGTATCAGGCAGTGAAGATCGGTGAACTCGCAAAGACAACGGCCATTCCTGTTGAAACCATCCGCTACTATGAAAAAATCGGTTTGCTACCGGAACCGGACAGGGACGCCAGCGGCTACCGCTCGTATCGCAACGCCCATCTGGAACGCCTTCTCTTTATCAAACGCTGTCGCAACCTGGACATGGCCCAGGACGAGATCCGCGAGCTGATCCGGCTGGCCGAGCAACCGGAAGCGGATTGCAGCGAAGTAGACGCCCTGCTGGCTCGCCATCTGACTCATGTACGGGAACGGCTGAAGGAGCTGGCGAGCCTTGAAGAAACTCTCGAGCAACTTCAGGAAGCCTGCTCCGATGGCCGCACAGTGCGCGAATGCGGCATCCTCGGCGGGCTTAGCACGGAGCTCGAGACTCCAGAGCCCGAGGACCGCCACAACCACGTTCCCGGTACCCATGGGCCGGGCCAGAACTGACGAATCTCAAAATTTTCTGCAGCAACTGTTGACCCTGTAGCTACTACAGGGTTTTCAATAAGACTATCTGAACCAAGGAGGTCTTTATGGCGTGCAGTTGCTCTGCCCCCGAACCAAAATCCCCTGCCCCGGGCTTCCGCCGGGCGTTATGGATCGCCTTGTGGGTGAACCTGGCCATGTTTGTTGTGGAAGGCATCGCCAGTCTGTCATCGGGCTCTGTCTCGCTGATGGCCGATGCCATCGATTTCTTCGGCGACAGCGCCAACTACATTCTGTCCCTCACCGTCCTCTCCATGGGTATGCTCTGGCGAGGGCGCGCAGCCATGGTTAAGGGCATCACCATGACGGTGTTTGGCCTGGTGGTCTGGGCCCGGGCCGTCTGGGTGGTGCAGGCAGGCATTACACCGGAGCCGCTGACCATGGGGGCGGTTGGTCTGCTGGCACTTACCGCCAACGTGAGCGTGGCCGCAATACTGTTCAAATTCCGTGAAGGGGATTCCGACATGCGTTCGGTCTGGCTGTGCAGCCGGAACGATGCCATCAGCAACATCGCCGTTATGGTGGCCGCACTCGGTGTGTTCGGTACCGGAACTGCCTGGCCCGACCTGATCGTTGCCGCAATCATGGGTACGCTGGCGATAACGGCCGGTATCAGCGTGGTGCGCCATGCCCGCAGCGATATCGCAGAAGCCAGGGCCAGCGAAGCGCAACCGGCGGCAACACCGTCAAGCAGCCGCTAGAAAGCAAGTGAGATCATCACCGGGATAAACGCCAGGGCAAACAGCGTGGTAAGCAATACGGTACCCGCTGCCTGCCTTGGCGAGGTATCCAGCAGGGTCGCAATGACCACAGTATTCGCGGCAATCGGCGTGATCGAAATCAGGAACATGGCCTTGTGTACGGCCGGCTCATAGATGCCCAGCACGGTTGAATCCAGCCACCAGAACACAATGGCCACCAGTGGCCAGACCACGAACTTCCCGAAAAACGCCAGGGCCGTGAAACGGACATTGCCCGCCAGGCCGCGAAAGCTGGTGATGCTCATGCCAATGATCATCATGCCCAGAATGCTGTAGGCGCCGCGCAGGTTATCGAACAGCGGCACAAAGATATCCGGAATTCCGATGCCCGCCAGGTTAAGGACGACGGCCGCCAGGAAGGCGTATACCGACGGGAGCTTCAGCACCCGCCAGAGCGAATCCTTGATGCTGTAACGCCCTCTCGCCGCCAGATAGAAGCCCACGGAGTTCTCGAACAGCGTGGTGCCCAGCATGCACACGATGTAGAGCCCCAGCCCCTCCTCACCGAACAGCAACAACGCAACCGGCACACCGAAGTACCCCGTGTTACCGGAACCCACACACAGGGGAATGATGTTGGCACTGCCGTCGGAGAGCACCCGCTTTGCCAGCTTTAATTGCGCAATTCCCAGCACAGAAGAAATCCCGAATACCAGAAACGGCAACAAGATAACTTCGGGAGAAAGCGGCGCTACCATCACCCCGGAAAACACCACTGAGGGCGTCACGATATAGAGCATGATGCCGGCGATATGACGACCACTGGCCTCAAGATAACGACCGGCGACCCAGCCCAGGGCGACCGTTACGTAGAGCGGAATAAGCTTGAAGAAAAGGGCAAAGGCTGCGGCCATAGGGACTCCGTGAGGAAAGGGGAAACTTCCAGCAACAGGAGGCGGAGTCTATCACTGAACGTTCGTCAGATCGCGATATCGACTCAGTGAAAAAGGCTTAATGATTTAAGTCATTTCAAAAGATGTTTCTCTGATACCATAATTCACCTGACACTCATAACAGGGTCAACGCCATGAACAGCATCTTCAGGCCAGACGTTTCCTCCGCCCCGTGCATGTTGGGAGAAAACAACCCGGATATTATCCAGCAGGATGCCGCACCTGAGTCAGCTGCCCTGCTGAATGGCCTCAGCCGGGTTTTCGGAATTCGCCTGGCAGGGCACGAGAATGATCCCGACGCACGGTTTCTGGCAGACCTCGCCCGCCTGTTTCACCTTTGCAGGGTTGACCCCGAAACCGCTCTGGAGAAGCACGACACACCCTGGGCAAACGTTTATCTGGTTCAGTACGGCATCCTTCGGCTGTTCCGGGAAGCACCCAGCGGCAAGGTGTCCGTCCACCACTTCTTTTCCGAAGGCGATATGGTCTGGCCGGTTTTTGGCCGTAGCCGAACCGTACGAAACACCCTTTGCCTGACCTCAGTAACGCCGGTAACGGCCTGGGTGGCTGACTTCGCGGCGTTCCGGTCCGCTATCCAGTCTCACGGTGAAGGGCTCTGGCCCCGGTTCGCCCTTGCCCTGACGGAAGAAATTGCCGAGCTGACCAGTATGAGAGAATTCCGCAAGCACACCATGCCGGCAAGAGAACGCTACAAGTTGTTGCTGGAAGAATACCCAGAACTGGTTAAACGGGTGCCAGATAATCAACTGGCATCATGGCTCGGTGTTGTGCCGGCGACTTTCTCCCGCCTGAAAACCGCAACTGCGAAGAGCCGGCCCTGAAGCCAACCGGATACCGCATAAAAAAGGGCAGCAAGCTCTCGCCTGCTGCCCTGAAAAACGCTCAACGCTTTGCTAAAACTTCAGAATCAGCCGTGCAGTTTTACTGCCAGCTCGGCAACGTGCTTACCCTGGAAGCGGGCAATCGCCAGCTCTTTCTCGCTGGGCTGCCGTGAGCCGTCCCCGCCTGCGATAGTTGACGCTCCGTAGGGAGTCCCGCCATTCACTTCCGAGATATCGAAGAATTCCGGGATGCCGTAACCCAGGGGCACAATGACCATGCCGTGGTGGGCCAGTGTGGTCCAGAATGAGCTGATGGTATGCTCCTGCCCGCCACCGGTGCCTGTGGAGGTAAACACACTGGCCACCTTGCCGTGAAGCTTGCCTTCGGCCCACAAACCGCCTGTCTGATCCAGGAAGGTCCGCATCTGCCCGGCCATGTTGCCGAACCGGGTGGGCGTACCGAAAATGATCGCGTCGTATTCTGCCAGCTCTTTCGGATCGGCTACCGGGGCTTCCTGGTCCGCCTTTCCGCCAGCGCCCAGAAATGCCTGGTCGGCCATGGTTTCCGGCACACGCTTGACTGTAACGTCTGCACCATCGACACCTTTTGCACCTTCGGCAATGGTGTTTGCCATTGTCTCAATATGGCCATACATGGAGTAATAGAGCACAAGCACTTTTGCCATCGGGAGAACCTCCTCTGTCTTTGATCGGATATACGCATGCTAACCAGCGGCAGACTCGAGAGAAATCGGAAGTTTTCCGACAGGTCGTTCAGTTTTTCTGAACAGGGTCACAGGATGTTCACGATCAGGCATTGCGTACATGTGTACGCTGAAGTATTTTAGGGCCATGGCTAATTCGGAAGACCGCTCTGTGACAGCAACTCCATCCCCCGCAAATAATAACCATCACCGCATTGAAGAGTGGCTGAACAGCGCCACCCATGGTCTGGGCGCAATATTGAGCGTTATTGGCACGGCCGCGTTGATCGTGGGCGCCAGTCAATTCGGGGATGCCTGGAAGATTGTCAGTTTCAGTATTTTCGGCGCGTCCCTGATTCTTCTTTATCTGGCCTCAGCCCTGTATCACGGTGCCCGGCGGCCAGAACTGAAAAGGGCGTTCAAAACCCTTGATCATTGCGCCATTTTTCTGCTGATCGCCGGCACCTACACGCCCTTTCTGCTTGTAAACATGCGCGGCACGGTGGGCTGGACACTGTTTGCGGTGATCTGGTCACTGGCGATCACCGGCGTGGTGCTGAAGGTTATTTTCAAAAACCGCTTCAAGCTCGCGAGGGTTGGCATCTATGTGGCCATGGGCTGGCTGATCACGTTCGCCTCATCCGATCTGGTGGCCAACCTGAGTGAAACAGCCCTGAACCTGACGATTGCCGGCGGCATTTTGTACACCGCCGGTGTCGCCTTCTATCTGGCCGACCGCATACCTTATATGCATGCGATCTGGCACCTGTTCGTAATCGGCGGCAGCGCCTGCCACTTCAGTGCCATCTATTTTGGCGTCCTCCCCCACACGGCCTGATCAGAACGCCCAAACCATTGCCATCAGCACGCCCCATGCCAGCAAAGACGCCGACATAACGGTGTAGGTGGCCGACATGACCACCACATCATTATCGCTTCGCTCGCAGAATGAGCGAACGCCCTGGTAGACCAGCGCACAGGACAGGAACAAGGCGGCAAACACCGCCACAACGCTGACTGCCAGCACCGGCACCAGCAGCGCCAGTGATGACAGCCAGAGCGGTAGCGGCGCAATTGCGGCCAGCAAATAGGCATCCTGATAACTGATTTTCAATTGATGACTATCCATAACGGCGTGGATCAGCCAGCCCATCACGAAGAACGTGAGTAACTCTGCCAGGAAAAGGATAGTGGTGATAAACCGCCACTCCTTGTCTCCGAATCCCTGCATGAAGGCGTCGCCGTACTGCGTTCCGGCATAGTAGAGCAGCACCGGCGGCAGAAACGACATCGGCACTACCACCACCCAGGCCAGGAACGGAATGGACAGGTCAAGGCGCCGCAGCTCTGACCAGGCGCCATTGCCGGAAAATGGTAGACGGGCAAGTTGTGTAATATTCATGATGCACCTTTAAAATGTTTCCCGCGTTATTTTTACTGATAGTTTCGGTGCGCCGAACGGTCAAGGACACGAGATGACTTCGGACAACTCAGGCATGCCAAGAAAGAACATTCATGCGTTCTGGCTATTCTTCCCTGCCGCATCACTATTCGCCGCATTAACGGTTCCCCTGTCGATATACAGCGTGCTGTCCGGGACAGGCTGGCCGCCCGGTTTGCTCGGTGCGGGACACGGCCATGAGTTGATATTCGGCTTCGCCCTGGCCCTCATCGCCGGCTACACCCTCGGCCCCCAACCTGGCCGGGTACTCACTCTGCTCTTTGTGCTTTGGATACTCGCGAGGGTCAGCTGGGTTCTGGCGCCGGAAAGTATTGCCGCCCAACTGTTAAGCCCGGCCTTCGCCCTCATGCTGGCGCGCTACGCGGTCCCGAGATTTCAGGCGGCCAAAAAATGGCGCAACCGGATTGCCGGCCCGCTGATTCTGCTTCTTTGCCTGTTGTCGGTCGTTTTCTGGCTTGCCAGCAACACACTGGCCGCAAGCGCACCGGCAATACTGGATAGCCGCCAGGTACTGACAACCGCCATTGTCGGTTTGCTGCTTCTGATGACGTTTATCGGCGGGCGAGTCATTGCGCCGGCTGTGGCCGGCACGCTTGAGAAACGGGGCATCCCCCTTGAGGCCCGGGTTCAGCCACATGTTGAGGGAACCCTTCTGGCCATCTTGCTGCTGGCACTGCTGCTCAGCTTTCTGCCAGTCGCGGCCCCGGCCGTGGGTCTGTTATTGCTGGTTGCGGGTTTTCTGATTGTGGTTCGCGCTGCTCGCTGGAAGCTCTGGCACTGCCGAAACCGGCCAGACCTTCTGGTACTGGCACTTGGCTACTTATGGCTGGCTGCAGGCGCTGGCGCAAGCGGGTTAAGCCTTCTGAAAGAAAACGATCCCGTCGCCTCCATGCACCTGATAACAATCGGAGCCCTCGGCACGCTTTCCACCAGTGTCATGCTGCGGCTTGCCTGGCAGCGAGCCAGACGAATGACACCACCCATCTGGCAGGTTGTTGGCATCGCCTCGGGCATGGCCATTGCGGCAGTCGCCCGACTCTACGCGGGCAACGCGCCTTTTCTTGAACCGGTTGCACTCTGGTTGGCATCGGCGAGCTGGTCCTGCATCTACGGTTTTGTGGCGCTGCAGACGATTTTACTGTTCCGGGATAGCCAGAACCGCCGGAAATGATTGGCTACCTCCACTGCGCCAGCATCCATAACGCCTACCCACTTCGGGATATCACTATCGCACCCATTTGATTTTAATAGATTTTATCGATCTGAAGCGCGCCTGGATTTTCATCAAAAAACTCACCTTCTGACACGTCATTTTGTCCTTGAGAAATATCAAGCATGACTCCCCGCCTCGCTTTGCACAATGGTGTCGAGAAGCCCGAGCGCCACCAGAAACGGGGCCAAGGGCACGTTAACCGAGGGAGTCAAAATCATGGCCAAAACCAACGCAGACATCGAACACTGGGATGTCGAGAGCGAAGAATTCTGGGAGCGGGAGGGCAAGCGCATTGCTTCCCGCAACCTGTGGATTTCCATCCCCAGCCTGCTGATGGGCTTTGCCGTCTGGCTGATGTGGGGGATGATCACCACCCAGATGAAGAACCTGGGTTTTCCTTTCAGCATTGAGCAACTGTTTACACTGTCTGCGATTGCAGGCCTGTCTGGCGCCACCCTGCGGATCCCCGCCTCGTTCATGATCAAGATCGCCGGCGGACGAAACACGGTGTTCCTGACCACTGCCCTCCTGATGATTCCTGCTGCCGGTACCGGCATCGCCCTGATGAACCCGGATACACCGTTTATCGTGTTCCAGGCCCTGGCACTGCTATCCGGTATCGGCGGCGGTAACTTCGCCTGCTCCATGAGCAACATCAGTACCTTCTACCCGAAAAGCAAGCAGGGCTATGGCCTCGGCATGAACGCCGGTCTCGGTAACTTCGGCGTCACCACCATGCAGGTGGTCATCCCACTGGTCATGACCGTGGGTATCTTCGGCGCCCTGGCCGGTGACCCTATGCAGCTGCAGAGCCCCAGCGGCACGCTGATTGGCCGCATTGAGGCGGGTACCGATACCTGGATCCAGAACGCCGGGTTTATCTGGCTGGTGTTTCTGATTCCGCTGGCGTTTGCCGGCTGGTTTGGCATGAACAACCTGAAAGTGGTTACCCCGAATCCGGGCAACCCGCTTTCGGCCTTCGGCAAGATTCTGGGGCTCTATGGCGTAGGTATTCTCGCCTCCATCGCAGGCGTCTGGGCCCTCAGCGTGCTGAACATGTGGCTGGCCCTGCCCCTGACCATCGTGCTCACACTGATTCTTCTGCGGCTGATCCCCGGCGATATCAAGCCCAACATCCAGGCCCAGTTTGCAATCTTCAGCAACAAGCACACCTGGTCCATGACCGTGCTCTACATCCTTACCTTTGGATCATTCATCGGCTTCTCCGCTGCCCTGCCGCTGTCCATTACCGTTATCTTCGGCAACATGATGGAAGTGGCAGCCGATGGCACGGTAACCCGTGTGGTCAACCCTGATGCGCCGAGCGCACTGACCTGGGCCTGGATGGGGCCGTTTGTTGGCGCGCTCATTCGCCCGGTGGGCGGCTGGATTTCCGACAAGGTGGGTGGATCCATCGTTACCCAGATCATCTCGGTTGTGATGGTCGCAGCCTCCGTGGCCACCGGCTACGTGATGATGCTGGCCTACAACTCCACTGATCCGAACGCCTACTTTGCACCGTTCCTGATCCTGTTCATCATCATGTTTGCGGCCAGTGGTATCGGTAACGGCTCCACCTTCCGCAGCATCGGTTTCATCTTCAACCAGCAGCAGAAAGGCCCGGTTCTGGGCTGGACCTCTGCGGTTGCCGCCTACGGCGCGTTTATCGCCCCCAGGGTGATGGGCCAGGAAATCCAGGCCGGCACCCCAGAGGTGGCCATGTACGGCTTTGCGGTGTTCTACGCACTCTGTCTGGTGGTTAACTGGTGGTTCTACCTGCGCAAGGATGCGTACATCAAGAACCCCTGATACAGGGTTCAAGTAACAGCCGGCGTCCGTGAAGGGCGCCGGTTTTTTTATGCCTGCTTTCCATCAAAGGCTACCTCCTTACCTGCACAAAATGACGCGCACGCTGGCAAATGCTAGATTCAGGATATTGGATTTAATCCCAAGAGAACCAGGGAGCCTGCCATGTCCTTCGAAGAGCTATTCGACGCGAGCTACGAGCGTGTCCTACAGACCCCACCCGAGGTGCCTGACTTCTTTGAAGGCTTCTATCGCCGGTTCCTGATGTCTTCTCCCGAGGTCCGGGCACTGTTTCGCAATACCGATATGGCCGTTCAGCGGAGTATGCTGAAGAAATCCTTTTTCAGCCTCGTAGCCTTTTACGCCAGCGGCAACGTTGACGATGTCCTTCATCGAATTGCCTGCCTGCACAGCGCCCGCCATCTGAGCATCAAGCCCTACCTCTACGACCTCTGGCTCGACTGCCTGACGGACACCGTAAGAGCCTATGACCAGGAGTGCAGCGACGATATCGAACTGGCCTGGCCCCCAAAATGATGTCCCTTCAAACGCAAAAAAGCCGCCGGGCAATGCCTCGGCGGCCTTTTCTTCAACCGTTCCGGGTTAGCTGGTAGCGGCAGCCTGCCGGCGACGCTCTTCCTCTTCGATCTGGAGATCCACAGAGGACACCTGGTATTCGTCGGCAAAGCCTGACTCCGGCTCCTTCAGCCACATGATGCACAGCAACCAACTGACAAACGCGCCACCGGCAATGATGTAGAAGAACTGGGTCGGGGTTACGAAGGTGAAGATGGTCAGGTACACCACCGCACCCACGTTACCATAAGCGCCCGCCATGCCGGAGATCTGGCCGGTCAGGCGCCTCTTGATAGAGGGTATGATGCCAAAGGTGGCGCCCTCGGCACCCTGCACGAAGAACGAGGTGAATACGGTAATACCCACGGCAATAATCAGCGGCCAGTTAGAGTTCATCAGGCCCATAAGCGCGAAGCCCACCGAGATGCCGAACATGTAACTGAGCATCACAAACCGGCGGTTGCCCATACGGTCTGAAACCAGGCCACCCATTGGGCGTGCCACCAGGTTCACGAAAGCGAAGGAGGCAGCGATAAGGCCGGCTGCGGTCGCACTCAGGCTCCAGGTTTCCTCGAAGAACATCGGCAGCATGGACACCACCGCCAGCTCGGCACCAAAATTGGCGAAGTAGGTGCTGTTCAGAGCTGCAACGCTGTTGAACGGGTACTTGTCGTCCTCGGGCACACCCTGTTTCAGCAAGGGAATATTAACCCGGAGAATCTGGATAATCTGATAGCAGACAATGGCCACGATCACCGCGTAACAGATAGCGGCTCCGGTCGCACTCAGGTACCCCATGTTCTCGATTCGCCATACCAGGATGCCCAGAACGCCCACCAGGGGAATGGTCCAGAGGATCAACTTGATCATGTCCCCCCAGCTGCTGACTTCCAGAGCCACGGCCTTGCGCGGCTTGCGATGAACGGTGCCCGCCGGGCCGTCGGTAATCGCAAACCAGTAGTACACACCATACGCCGCCATCACGATTGCGCTCTGGGCGATGGCCCAGCGCCAGCCGTCTTCACCACCGTACATGTGCAGTGCAATGGTTGGCAGAGTTATAGCCGCAGCGGCCGAGCCGAAATTGCCCCAACCGGCATAGAAGCCTTCGGCAAAGCCGATGTCTTTCGGTTTGAACCACATGGCGGTCATGTGGATACCCACCACAAAGCTGGCACCAATGGAGCTGAGCACCAGGCGGCTGACCAGGAGCTGGGTCATGGTGTTGCCGAACGCAAATACCAGGGCAGGGATGGCCATCAATACCATTAGTACCGAAAACACCCGGCGGGGGCCGAAGCGGTCCAGGGCCATGCCCACGATAATCCGGGCAGGTATGGTCAGCGCTACGTTGGCGATGGCAAACAGGCGAAGATCATCCGCGGTGAGCCAGTTGACGCTTTTGAGCATACTGGATGCCAGCGGCGCCATGTTGAACCACACGTAGAAAGTTATAAAGAATGCGATCCAGGTCAGGTGCAGAGCCCTGACTTCCGGATTTTTGACGTGGAAAACGTCTGCGACTTTCATGTCAGCCTCCCTGGGCTTTCAGATACAGAAACGGTTATAGCCAGACTCAACGGCTGGGCAGAATAAGAAGCGGGCACTGGATGCGACGGGCAAGGAAGGAACTCACGCTGCCGAAGGTCATGTAATCCAGTTCGTCCACGAAGTAAGTCAGTGAGCGGGCAATAAAACCGCCGTCAGGCTCATGGCTGTGGCGGGCGATAACCAGCATGTCCGGATGAACCTTTTTCTCCGCTGCGAACAGCAACATCTTTCGGGCGTCGCCCTCCAGAAGCATGTTTTCGACGGAGATCTGTTCCTGCTCACACACCTCCATGGCCTCGGCGATGTGCTTTTTCAGATCGTTCAACTCTTCCTGGAACATGTCCTCGTTTCCCGAGGTGATGTCGCGGGGGTTTTCGGCAACGGCCACGAGGGTAATGACCGGTTTGAGGTCGCGGAACATGGTGATGGTCTGGGCCAGCGCCAACCTGGCATTTCGCGAGCCGTCGTAGGCAATCATGATTTTCATTTTTGAGTTCTCCAAAGGGCGCTTTCGGTACCCTTTCAAAGGCTATTTCAAGGGGCATCCATTGATATCTGTCAGCATTAGCCCACACTCCGGGGCCGCCCATAATTGACGTAAATCAACGCTGAGAGCGCGTACCCCACCAGAGCAATCAGGGGTCTATCCCCCTGCCCCCAAAACCCTCTGATTGCCTACCACCACTGCACCCAGCAGGAGGTACCTCCAATGCCCCGCATGGAAAAACCCTGGTTTTGGTAAGGTTTAAGAAGTGTTTTCAGACCTCAATTGATGAGCAAGCGGAGGGAGCGGAGCATGGCCAATACCCCGTCAAAGCCAGCGCAATACCGTGCGCTCGGTTTATCCACTTTCGCCTTCACCCTGTGCTTTGCGGTGTGGACCATTTTCTCCATCATCGGGATTCGCATCAGCGAGGATCTCGGGCTGTCGGATACCCAGTTGGGTCTGCTGATGGCCACCCCCATTCTTACCGGCTCAATTAGCCGACTTTTCCTGGGGATATGGACAGACAGGTACGGCGGCCGCTGGGTATTCGGCATTCTGATGCTAACCACCGCCGCCTGCGTGTACCTGCTCACCTTCGCGACCACGTACCTCATGCTGTTGGTAGGCGCTCTGGGCGTTGGCCTGGCAGGTGGTGCGTTTATCGTGGGGGTGGCTTACACGGCGGCCTGGTTTGAACCGGAGCGGCAGGGCACAGCCCTGGGCATTTTCGGTGCGGGCAACGTGGGCGCGGCAGTAACCAATTTCGGGGCCCCGTTCCTGCTGGTGGCATTCGGCTGGGAAAGCACCGCGCAGATCTACGCCACGGTGCTGGCGATTATGGGTGTTGTTTTCATTCTGCTGGCCAAGGAAGATCCCCTGGCGGCAGAGCGGGCTGGCAGCAAGTCCAAAACCTTCCTGGAGCAGATGGAACCCCTACGGGAGCTGAGGGTCTGGCGCTTTGCCCTGTACTACTTCTTTGTGTTCGGCGCCTTTGTGGCTTTGGCCCTCTGGCTGCCGCACTTCCTGATTGGCGTCTACGGCCTGGACATCAAAACCGCCGGCATCATTGCCGCGCTCTACACCATCCCTGCTTCCCTGTTCCGGATTCTGGGCGGCTGGATGTCAGACCGTTTCGGCGCCCGCCGGGTGATGTACTGGACCTTCGGAGCGTCGGTTCTGTGCACATTTCTGCTGAGCTATCCGCCCACCGATTACGTGGTTCAGGGAATTGATGGTGATATCCGCTTTACCCTGGCCATGAACCTGCCCATGTTCGTGGCGCTGATCTTTATCCTCGGATTCTTTATGTCCCTGGGCAAGGCAGCGGTGTACAAACACATTCCGGTTTACTACCCCATGCATGTCGGCGCCGTAGGCGGTGTAGTTGGCATGATCGGCGGGCTTGGAGGATTTATCCTGCCACTGACCTTCGGCGTACTGAACGACCTTACGGGCATCTGGCAGAGCTGCTTTATGCTGATGTTCGTGATCGTTGCAGCTGCCCTGGCGTGGATGCACTACGCAATCCGCTCTGCCGAGCGGGTGGAGTGGGCCGCCAACGAGGAAAGAACGGATTTGCCGGAACTGGCCTCGCCACAGCTGTTTTACCCACTGAACCGCAAAAAGCCCAAAGACCCGCTGGCGCCACCGCCAACAGCCGGCGGATCATAAGGCCGCTTGATTGATTGCCTCTCGTTGCCCCGCACTGCGGGGCTTTTCCGTATAATTGCGGGACTTCAATGAGGCTGATCCGGCAAATGGGAGAAACATCATGGCCAAGTGGCTGGTTAAATCAGAACCTGCGGAATGCGGCATAGAAGATTTTGCGAAAGCCCCGGACGGTGTGATCCCGTGGGACGGAGTGCGTAACTACCAGGCCCGGAATTTCCTGGCCCAAATGGCGGAGGGCGACGAGGTTTTCCTCTACCACTCCAGCTGCAAGCACATCGGGATTGCCGGCATCGTGACGGTTATTCGCAGCGCCTATCCGGACCCAACCCAGTTTGACCCGGAATCGCCCTACTACGATGGCAAGAGCACCAGGGAAAAACCTCGCTGGCAGGCTGTCGACATGAAGTATGTTCGCACCCTGCCAGGGTTGATCCCGCTCGAAGAACTGAAATCCATGGCCGGGCTCGAAGACCTGCCTCTGGTCCGGAAGGGTAACCGGCTCTCTGTGATGCCCGTGGGCGAGGAGGAATGGCAGATCATCCTGAACCAGGCTGGCTGAGACCAGGGATCTGCCATCGGCGCGTCACTCGTCGTGAGAAATCGGATCCGGGCTACGGTCCCAGCCCACCAGTGCCAGAGTCGCAACAACGCCAATCAACAGCCCCATCCAGGGTTCAAAGAATGCCAGCGCGGCGCCAATCAGAACCACCGTGCCCCGGGACGCGTTATCCCTCGGAATCGACATGGCGATGTAGGCGCAGGCAAGACCCGTGGCAATTGGCTGCTCAAGCAGAAAGCGTTCGGCGTCATCCACGAAGACCCGCTTGAGCGCCGCAATCGAGGCAATCAGGGAGGCGTGAATCATTGAGAGTGCAACGGCTTCTTCAAAACTGAGGCCAAAGAAGGCGGTCATTACGGGAATTAATGCCAGGCCTGTCGCAGCTGAAACAAACAGCCCCTGCAGGAACTCGGACCAGCACAGGCGCGTGTGGTAAAAGGGCACGCGGAACGTGAACGGCCCCCAGCGCCAGCCGGGTAACTCCGGTCTATCTTCCATGGATTGTCACTCGCTTTTTGGTTTTATTGTTTGCGACTTGATTATGGGAAGGGTTTGCGGATCGCACGAATGAATATTTCTGATCAGGCTGAATAAATCCTGCTAATTACACCCAGCCAGGCACCTTGCAAAACGAACGACCCATGTTGAGGCTATCCAATTCTGTCCCGGCCCTTTAGAATTCGGCCTTCCCCGAATCTTCTGGAGCCGTCGCCTGCCATGCCGTCCCAACTGAACCCCGCCTCCGGTTTCGAGAAACTCCGCCGCATTGAGTCCAGCAAGGTTTTCCAGGGCGCAGTCATCACCATCATCATCCTGTCGGCACTGACCATTGGCGCCAAAACCTATGATCTGCCGCCCCTGGTGGAGAAGTCGCTCATCGTGATGGACAACGCCATCACCCTGTTTTTCCTGCTGGAAATCCTGTTCCGATTCGGTGTGTGCGCCAACAAGAAACGTTTTCTGTTCGACGGATGGAACCTGTTCGATACCCTGGTGGTCATCGGCAGCCTGATTCCTCTGGATAACTCCGAAGCGGTTCTGCTGGGACGTCTGTTGCGGGTTTTCCGGGTGTTGCGCCTGGTGTCGGTGGTTCCGGAGCTCCGGTTCCTGATCAACTCGCTGCTAAAAGCGATTCCGCGCATGGGCTACATCGCCCTGCTGATGTTCATCATTTTCTATATCTACGCGGCCATGGGGTCGATGTTCTTCGCCAGCGTGGATGAGGAGCTCTGGGGAGATGTGGCCATTGCCATGCTGACCCTGTTCCGGGTGGCTACCTTCGAAGACTGGACCGATGTGATGTTTTCGAGATCACAAAACAGTCTAAGAAAGTGTTGTTCTTTATCGATTTAATCTGATTATACTAATGATAACTAAATTATTGGATTATGTTGTGCTCATCCAAGTAGAAAAGTTTGCAAACAGAACATATGACGGCTACTCGCTGGAGCCATACTGGGTGATCTATAACGAACGCTGGAAGCCACCGTTGGCGCCACTTTTGTTTACTACATTTCTTGCCCGATTCAACACTGTTTTCGAAGCCCGACTTTTCTCGAGTGGAGCAACGCAGAGAAATGGTGGAGAAAAAGTTGAATTAATTGAGAGGACGATATCTGATTCGACGATTCGTGCCTATGTATATGCTCTCGCAAAATTTCTAAGCTACCTGGAGGAATGTCGCTTGGAAGACCAAACACCCGGTATGCATGCGTCAACCTCCTGCAGTGAAAGATTCGTGAATCACTATCTGAATGCAGTCCTCGCTCGCCGACTGAAGTCACCTTCATCGCTTGCCACCCATCGATCAGCGCTTATCGCTTACTACAACTTTCTCCACTACATGGAATTTACGCCTCGTTTGAGATTGGAAATCTCTAGATGCACGAGGCAGGCAATGGCCGAAAGCAGTACCAAACAGCATTACATCCAATACATACCTCGGCACTCACGCAGCGCATTGATTGGACATTGCCGCACTTTAGCTGAAAAGCTGATGATGCGAATGGGATTCGAGGTTGGCCTGCGGACCTCCGAGCTACCAGGTCTTCGCATACCTGCTCTGCAAAAACTATTTCTCCAACTTAACAATAAAGATTTTGAAAACGTCGAGCTGTTCAAATTCTGGTTAGAGGGCAGATATGCCAAAACAGGTAAGTCCCGATGGATCTATTTTGATCGTGAACTTCTTCGCGATATGCAGCGATACTACGAGACAGAGCGACAATGGCTGATTGATGCCAGTGCAAGCAATCATGAAAGTTTTTTTCTCCGAACCGACCAAGGTGGCCTTGGCAAGGAAATCAGCAAGAGCCACGCCACAAATGTTTTCAGGAAAAGAGCAAAAGCGGCGGGTCTCAAACCTGAATTTTCGTTTCATGATCTGCGTCATACATTTGCTACTGAGCTGTTTCATGAGGAAGTCACAGGCCCAGAAGGCAGAGAGACACGCTCCGAATCGGCAGCACTTATTGTCGTTGCACAGCGGCTTGGGCACTCCATAACCAAAAACGGTCATGCGCCAGAGGTGACGACTCGGTACATACGGATGCGCATACAGATGCAAGAAATGGAGGGGATCTTTTGACCGAATTTAACGACACGGTTAAGGAATCTTCCTATGACGACGAAATGAGCAGGGCTTTTGATCAGACCTTGCCCAAATTAGTGGCATCAGCTGGCATCAGCTCAACCCGAATTGCTTTCAAAAGGCGATCTGGTGCAACTGTAACGATCGAGTTGGAACACGACAATCAATATCACCGAGCCATATTCAAAACTTTTTACGCATCTTCTCAAACATCGTGGTTTAGAAACCTCACTGAGAGATCCCAGATAGACCGTTTTGAAACGTTCAAAGGCTTTGTAAATTGGCTGAACAACACTGAACACGAAACTTTTGAGGTCAGACGCTACCAATGCCTCAAAGACTACGAATCATCAAAGATGAACGACGAAGGTTGTAAGAGTTCTCCAATTAAATCTCTTATTCCCGCTTTCAAAGCCGGTCTCGGAAGCAAGTCTCTGACTGAGGAAGAATACTCCTTCATGACGACGCTTTTAAGACTGTCAAAAGCAGCCAGAAACGCAAATCCAGAGCCTTACACGCTTACAGACTGGCTCGCTTTGCCCTGGTTAAGATCGATTCTCGGTGAGCATAAATATTTGTCACTGGAGAGTCCCAGTCGGCTATTAACAAGCTTTCGCGTCACAGTGGCGGCGACACTATCTTACCTGCTCGAAGTACGAGCACGTTGGCAAAAACAGGCTCTGGGCATGACCGAACCACAACTCTCCCAAAATAGTTGGTTTGAGAGTTGGAATATCAACGTACTCCAGCGCTGTGGCGCTTTCGAAGCACATGGTGAGCCGGCGGATGATTTAACACGTCTGCTGTTACTCGACTTCACTAGGCCCGACAAGCAAGCCCAAATCAAACTCCTCATCGCGAGAGAAGGACTTGGAGGACTGAGGAGGAAGCCGTATGTCGACGGAAAGCCCACGCGACCATGGCAGCCTCCTGCTCTTTTTCACCCTGACTACCAGCATTCGTACTCTCCCTTGGAGGAGTGTCTAATGGCCTGGCTAGTAGCCTGCGAAACAGTGCAACCCACCGATATCAATAAACTCAAAACCACTGATTACGCCTACGAACACAATTCTTCTGGCCGCCTAATTGCAATGCAATGCCGCTACTATAAAGGACGAGCGGGATCTTCACGTGAACCAGCCATGCTAATGGCCTCAGATTGCTGGACCAAAGCACAGTATGCTTACATCAATGGACTGCCATATGCTGGGAGGCTTTTTAGTTTCGATGTCTCCAGACAGAAACCAATGCCCAACATCACTGAAAACCCCAATAGCATCTCCAGGCACACAGATATGATATTGCTATGGAACCTATGGCAATTACCACAACTCCAATCCCGAATCGCTAACGCAACCAAAGCCGTCGGCACCCCAACAATATTTTTGGATGCTGTTTTGGCGCTAAAGGAAGGAAGTGAGACTTGGCATTCCAATACAGGAAAAAGTAATGGAACCTTGGAAAACTATAGAAATTCCGTTTCTAGACCCCTACCCACAGTCTTATTCAGTCTGACTCATATAAAAACTACTGCGGTTCACGCTGGGTCGGATCAATACCGTGAGGGAGACCTTATCAATCACCACTCACATACGTCTCGGACAGAAAAACATTCTTACTTGACCGACGCAAATAAGGATTTTGTAAACCGTGCAGGGCGAATCACACGCCTTATACTCAATGATCTTGAAAATGTCGTTTACCAGCCATCAGTCAGTTCGATGGCGAATGCCCTGAAAGATTTGGAGCTGCGCAGCCGAGTAATTGATGCCACAGGATCTGATAATGCTCAGGTTCAAACGCTCTACCCTCCTTCAAAGCAACACGAAACGGACGGTCTGATAATTGTGCCTGACACTGTCGAACAGGCTCTAATGTTCATACATGCAATCGACCAAGCCGAGAATAAATATAAGCAACTGCTTACTGTTCGGCCAGACTGGGTAGAGCGAACCCTGCTGGTTCAGTTGGAGTGGATGACTCGCACATTGCAGAAGATGAGATCCGAAAGCGCCGCACGAGAACAGTATCGCAACCTTAAGCCCCACCTCCCCCCCATGTTTGATCACTTTCTAGAGACTCAAGAATGACAACTCTGACTGCTCGAGACGAATCGTTCCGGCTTGATGGTAGAGAACTCGACGCACGTTTGAGCGCGCTGCCTGGAAACCATAATAACTCTCTCATGGACGATTCGTGGTCGTTCATTGACCACAACAAATACCTTCACAACATAAACTTTAACGAGACTTTGGCTCTTTCCCGTGCCTATCCGGAGTGGAAACATTTGAGGGGTGTCAACTCAGTATTGCTGGTCAAAGGTCTTTGGACATTACTCGCCGAACATTTAACAATTTCGACTTACCCCCTTATTTTCCGAAACCTCATGCTCTGGATGTGGGCCATGGCAGAACATAATGCCGATGTCATCACCCGTGAAAACCTTCCAAACCTCATAAAATTTGTTTTGACTCATACTTGGTCTCGCGAAGGTCCAGTTCCATCAAGAGTATTAAAGGGCAAGCTGACACTCCAGAGGCCAACCTTGCAAAACCTGAAAACAGTTTGTGAGGAAATGGGGTTACCCTTAATCAGCCGAAAAATCTCAGAAGCGCAGGTTAGCGCTACCTTAAAAACACTTATTCCCGAAATAGCAGACGGCGAGCTCACTTACCAAGACTGGAGGCAAGGGAAAAGCTTTAACCTACTTACGCTGGATCACGGTCGCTATTACGTGGAGCACTGTCTGAACTTTTTCGAAGAACATGCTCCACTCGCTATAGCCCTGCGACAAACACAACAAGAATTGCCGAAAATTGCCAAAAAACTCAAGATCAAACCTCAAACACTGAAAGCCATTCTACCCCGGATTCTCGAAGGCAATTCCCCTGAGGAATTTTCTTCGCTAAGTCCGAGATATATCCGCCGCATCCAGCCAGTCGTGCTCAAACATTTCTGGTCTCTCCATCGGCAGACTCGCTTTGAATGTAAGCTCTTGGAAGAGGATATATTGAGAGAAATCGCATTCAAATTTCGATTGGCCGCGTCTCCAGACAACGTAGACCGCTTGCGAGTTGTGATTTGGAACTGGCTTCAGACTCGTGACCAGAAAGAAACGCAGCGCCTCCTTCACGGATGTCACGAAGACGTGTCATGGTCTTCTTTTTTAGAGGCATTGAACGAAGTCAAACAGCGATGCGATGACATGCCCAATTTTTCGCCCACGGTTGCATTTTTTAAGTCTTTTGACCTTCCACCGGAGGGAGCTGTACACGAAACTAAAGCAAATAAACGAGGCCTGCTGGGACAATTTATTAACCGAGTCGCAAAGGCCGGATTAACCAACGTTGCGGCATTAACAGGGTGGCGGAAAAGCGAGTTCGGTTTCCCTTTTACGGCGATTCAGCAAACTCACAACAAAGACAAACTTGATGAGTACGCCTTTCCTCACCGATACCAGATCGATTGGTATGTGCACAAAACCAATGGGC
The DNA here is from genome assembly GCF_000235625.1 of Marinobacter manganoxydans MnI7-9. Lineage (GTDB taxonomy): Bacteria > Pseudomonadota > Gammaproteobacteria > Pseudomonadales > Oleiphilaceae > Marinobacter > Marinobacter manganoxydans. The sequence continues at coordinate 155,958 of NZ_AGTR01000080.1, forward strand.
AAGTCCGTGAATTACGTGAGGTGACTTTCAGCACAATTACAATTATTGAACGACTAAAGCGCCTTAACTGCACGGGGGAAAATCAACCATGTCTGTATTCAACGAAATCTTCGAAGAGAAATCAATTCGATTCCAGTATAGCGGTTAATATCGCTGTTACAGCACTGTGGCCTCATTTTGTTTTTAAGTATCCAGGTTTCGAGGCGATCGACGACTGGAAATCATGGCAAACACTGACCCAAATCGAAGCCTCGGGCAACGTTCTTACAATGGCACAACATCAGGAACGAGAGCGCCTTCTTCAAATTAAAGGCGCCGCGGAGTGGAACAGTTTCACCGTAGACGAAAATTTACAGGAGGCCCGGCGACAGGTTCGCGAACAATGGCCAATGCTCTCGTTTGCATGGACCAAGAACAGTGAAGCTAGCGATTGGGTATTACAATATCGGCACGGCGTATTGCGCTCCGATTGGGCTGCACTTCTTGATACTCAACTCTCCGATGAAACCAAGACCTGGCTGTCCTCATTAAGCGACAAAGAATGCAAATCCAATGCAGTAGTTGGAAGAGTGCTGATGAACGAGCTATTGGCTGAGGCGCTGTATCCGAGCCCTCATGCGTTTCGGCATATGTGGGCTGAGGCTATTTATCGGCGTTTTGATGGGGATGCCGGCTGGATGATTCGCTCCCAGTTTAAGCACATTAGTCGCACCATGTGGCTCTCCTATATCCGCAACAAGGACAACCGCGCAGGCCATCAGCGTGCAAAACTCAGGGTAATCCACTCGTTAGTAAGAAACTACATCCAACACCACGGAGAGGGATACGCTGGTCAGATGAACAAGCTGCTTCGGCGACTATCACGTTCAACCCAGGTACTAAGTTCCGAGCAGCAAATGGAGCTCGCAGACCAATTGGCGACAAAGGAAATCGAAAACATTAAAGCTAATCCTTGGGGCTACTGCCTTCTGATGCGCCGGACGCGCCACAAAGCCAAATGCGCTGAAGGTGGCGAACCGATGCGCCACAATGCGTCGCCAGAATTATGCCTCGGATGCCTCCACAATTTCATGCAGACCCAGAATGTAGAGTGGATGTTGCTTACAATTATTCACCATGTCGAGGCCCTCAATGATCCTGTTGTACCGGGTATTTTCAAGCACTCCTCCTACGAACTGGTTAGCAATACTGCACGCCATCTCCGAACACTAAACGCAACACACGAAGCACTCCCGGAATTGGAGACCGCCCTAGAGAACTATCGATTGAGGGCTGCATGATGGTAATGGGGTATCTGAAAGATCGTTTAGAGAAAGCAGCTAAAGAAACAGGGGAAAATCCCCCGAGCTGGGTATCGGAAAAAAACGCCAGCGGGGCGGCATGGAAATGTGTTGAGGAGTTAAGACGCGAAAAGGAACTCTTTATAAGACGCCACCGAACAAGCACCGATTTCTCAATTAAGAAACACTATCAAATTAAAGGTTCTGAGGTAGCAAGGACGCTGGGAATGAATCGATCCGCCCTGATGAACACCTCAAGTTTTTCAGGCGATCTAGCACAGTACATTGAGGCAGTTAACTCAGAACTGGAAAAGGCAAAAAACGAAAAGCTGAGACGGGCTCAAAGTCCTACGCCAGGCGGAATGCATCGGAGCAAGAAAGAGGATTTGATTGAACGAGTCCGATTAGCCGAACATCGTTATGATGAGCTGAAAATGCGGCTCGAAGAGCCGCTGAATGAAATATATGACGAGCTTCCTCTCCCGATAAAAAAGAAACTAGGGATTGCCTGAGCAATAATGAGTAATGGCTGAACGAGTTGATATCGGCCATTGGGACATTGCAATACCTTGAACAAAGTACTGTTTAGGCAATTTTGTAGAAAGTTCTTTTGCACGTGGCGGTCAATTCCCATATTGCCGGATCTAAGGGTCTGCGAGCCACGGCGCCGCAAAGCCGCGAAAGACGATGAAGTGCGAGTAGAATCACAGACCTCCTGCATTTCCGAAGAGAATTAATCAAATGGAATCAAATGCATACTCTCAGTCCCTTGTTTTTTCCAAGTTGCGAAGCATTGAGGCGAGCCCAATTTTTCAGGGCGTAGTTATCGCAATCATTGTGCTATCGGCTCTAACTATTGGCGCTAAAACCTACGACCTACCTCCGATATTCGAGAAATCGTTGACGTTTTTTGACAATGCAATCACAGTATTTTTTTTGTTAGAAATTCTGTTCCGATTTTCCGCCTGCCCAGTAAAACGTCGTTTCTTTCTCGATGGCTGGAATATTTTCGACACTCTCGTGGTCATTGGTAGCCTCGTCCCCTTGGATAACTCAGAAGCGATTCTGCTAGGGAGACTACTCCGAATATTCCGAGTGTTGCGGCTAGTCTCTGTCGTCCCGGAACTAAGATTTTTGATTAATTCACTGCTCAAAGCTATTCCCCGCATGGGATACATCGCCCTGCTGATGTTCATCATATTTTACATCTATGCCGCAATGGGCTCGATGCTCTTCGCTAACGTGGACGAGTTTCTCTGGGGTGATTTATCCATTGCGATGCTCACGCTCTTCCGGGTGGCAACCTTTGAGGATTGGACAGATATAATGTATCAGACGATGGAATTCTATCCGCTGAGCTGGATCTATTATTTGACGTTTATCTTCTTAACTGCATTTGTATTCCTGAACATGATGATCGGTGCCATTCTGGAAGTAATGAGCGAGGAACAAAACGCCAAACAGGCTCAGGACGCTCATGATGAAAGAGATGAAATTACTCGTCAGCTACGACAGGTGCAGGATCAACTAAAAGAGTTGACAGAGAAAATTGGGCGGTAGCGGATGAGCCATGGACCTGCCCCAGTGCAGTCGACACTCCTAGCCTAGGTACCAGCTATGCATGACCTCGTTACAGTACTGTGGGCTTGAAATAAAGTTGGTAACAAATCAGCGCCGAAGGCCGCATAAAATGGATTTGCGAACACGACCCTGGAAAATAGAATAGGTAACTTTTGGCAAAAATTCGCTGTTCAAACGCCGGAAAGCCTGCAACCCGTACTAATAAAGTTGGTAACTTTGTACCGTTTTCCAATCCTGTTTAGTTGTCAGCCCTGGCTGTGCGAATAAGGTATCCATTCGGGCGAGCAATGGTGTAACGGTCGTTGTCCCTGGTAACGGTCCAGGTTTCCTGAATCTTTCGGTCATCAACCAGAAGCGTTACCTGTACTCGGTCGTTACCAGTTAGGAGAGTGCAACCTGGTTCATCATTACTGGGGTCGTTGTCTCCGAACCCGGTTTCACAGTGATCAGGTCCAAACACTCTTGCGGTTCGGTCGTCGTCAATTTGAACTTCGATCCCAGCACCGAGCATGACATCCGGCTTCGGCTGGTTATCCATGATTTCCTGAACCTGGTCGCAACCCACGAGCATCGTCAAAAGAGCTGCCAGCAACCCCTTCATTGGCATCATCTGCTTACCCTTCCGGACTCCCATTACTCATAAATTGCGCATACGCCAATTGCTTGCCAGTCGGCTTCCCTTGGCTCAAAACCATCAACCCATGGCCACTCAATGTTTACATCCATCGTCTCGGAAGCAAAATCGCAGCGCTCGTGATTGATGAAATCTATTTCCCAATCACCATCCTGGTACGCGAAAGCACAAACTTGATCAAACCCGTTCGGCACCGTCGGTAGATTGAAGCCTGGCTTTACTTTCGTATGCTCTTTAGTCGCCATAACACCCCTCCTGTCGGATTCCCATCATAAAATTGTCGTTCGCTTCGATACTCGCCATCCGGTCTTATGGCCAAGCCATACCAGGACAGCGGCCACAACCAATGAGCAGCCCATCACGAGACCAAACCCAAGAAGTCTCAGAAAAGCATCTTGCAACTCATCCACCTGGCTAGCAGACATATCGACTGCCACCAGGGACACGCCACAGAAAACCAAGAACGGGGCGAGGTAAAAGATCTTAGTCAATGGCCACCGCCGCTGTTCTGCAACTCCCGCGAGGACCGACACTGCGAGTCCGACTACTAGGAGCCCCGCTCCGATAAATGCCATATTGTCTATCATGCTAAGCCCCTTTGCCGGATTCCATCATTCTATTTTGTTAGGGACACACACCCAGCTCGCTAACTCTTTGTCAGAACCATCAAGGCCTGCCTTCCAGGTGTCGCCCGCATGTTCGCAAGCAGGCTGTGACGCAAAATCGCTGACGCTATGAATGGCTTTGCCGTCGTAGGAGGTGCCCGCATTGGCGAGTGTCAGTATCAAGATCCATTTCATAAATCTTTACCCCGGCGAATTCCCATATCGTCAAACAAACTTGAGGGACGAGATTTTTACTACCATGTAACTGTTTCCCGGTAGCATTACTGCGACCCCGCCATCCAGACAGCCTTCTGAATTCCACTCGATGTTCGCAAAGGCGAATTCCAGATCCGATCCAACCAAATCCTGATGGTCTTTGGATTCCAGCACCGTCCCTTGTACCGTCGCGGCCAAAATATCAGCAGGGTTTATGCCTTTTAGATTCATCATCATTGGATTCCAGCTTGCACTGCTCGCGCAGCTCCTTCAGCCGCGCGGGATCGGCCGCGAGCTCATCAACCGAGGGCAACGCCGATGGCGTCGGTGCTTCGGACTGGCCGCAGGCCGTGAGGGCCAGGACACATAGAAGCGGTATGATCTTCTTCATGGCTCGAGTTCCTCCAAGGTATCGATCTGGCTGGATGATGTGAACTAGGCGCCCTCCGAAGACTCGATGGTCTGTACCCGCTCGATGAAACGAGCCAGCGTCGCCGAGGGTTCGCGCGTCGAGCGCAGCAGGTAGGTCGTAAGTTCTGGAGAGCAGCCCGCCAGTGGGCGACCAACAACCCCGGATTCTCGGCAGGCTGGGATGTTCGACTCTCCCGTCAATCCCAGGGCGAAACCGGCTGCCACAAGCGCCATCATCAGGTCGCAGGAGGCCACCTGCTCCGCGACCAGCGGCTCCACTTCAGCCTGGCGCAGGAAACGCTCGACTTGGCGCGCATGGCCTTCGCACGCCTGTGGGTCACATAACACCAGTGGATAACGCAGCAGTTCTTCCAACGGAATGCGCTTGTGGGACAGGATGGGATGGCGCTCCGGCACTGCCACCACCAGCGGCTCGCTCCAGGCCGGAGTGGCGACGACGCCATCCCCGACCTCATCCGACTGGGCAAAACCCACGTCATACAAATCGTCGTGCAGTCCCTTGATCTGCTGCGACAACGGCACTTCAGACAGGCGAATCTCGACTTCCGGCTCCTCTTGCCGGCATAGCGCCAGGAACGAGGAAAAACGCGACGGGGAGATCCCGTCCGAGAGAGCCACCCGCAGTTGACCGCGGAACCCGTTGGCGGCGGCCTTCACGCTGTCGCGAGCTTGTTGCAGCGCAGTGAACACACGCGGCACATGCTCCAGAAACAGCCGCCCCGCATGCGTAAGCCTCGTGCTCCGCGTGGTCCGCATGAAAAGCTGTGTGCCTAGCTCCTCTTCGAGATCCTTGATTGCACGCGACAAAGGCGACTGCTCAATGTGCAACCGCTCAGCCGCCCGCGCAAAGTGTAGCTCCTCTGCAACAGCAAGGAAGCAGCGCAGATGCCGAAGCTCCATTGCTTCATCCTCTCCTTCGGTATGTCACTGGCTGATCCGAGATATAGGAACACCAGCAACAGGCATGTTATTCAGTTCCTCGGCCAGCAACGAAGATGCAGCAACCCCACCGATCCAGCCTCATACCCTTCTCACATGAGGCAGGGTTATCACGCGCTCGCTGTTTGCGCCCTGAACAGATGCTCGAAGCCTTGCAGGGTGCTGTCCACGAAACGCTCGTCGGTGGTGCCGACGGGGAAATGCAAGACACTGTGAATCACCAGAGAGGCCAGACCATGGGTATAGGACCAGCCAGCTAGCGCGGCCCGGCGAACCTCTGGTGTTTCCACGTCCAGCCCAAGCATCTCGGCGATGATGCGCTTGAGTTCGCCGAAGGCCTCCTCACGCGCAGCGAGCAGTTCCGGGATCATCTCGCCGTTGGCGAACTCGGGTCCGAACATGAGCTGATAGAGGGCCGGATTGCTGCGAGCGAAGCTGAAGTAGGCCAGGCTGGCGTTGCGCAGTTTCTGCACGCCGTCACTGTTGGTATCCCTGATCACCAGCACCTTGGCCAGCTCGCGGAAGCCCTGAGCGGCCAGGTGGCCGATGAGCTCAGCGCGGTTGGCATAGTGGTGGTAGGCGGCGGTCGAGCTGACGCCGACCCGCTCCGAAACCGCCCGCAGAGAGAGCTTGGTCGGCCCCACCTCCTCAAGCATCTCCCGAGCTGCATCGAGCAGTTGGGGAGCCAGGTTGCCCACATGGTAGGTATCGCGCGAGCGGACGGAGGTCTTGGTCATGCTTGGGTAGCCTCGACTGGAGGTAGTTGGAAGGGGGTGAACTGCCTTGATCTTAGCACAGAAAAATATCTTGACAGCGATAAGATTGATTCGTAGACTGCGCTCCACAACAAAGCCGAAAGAGGGGGCACCCTTTACGGCAAAAGCCCGGAAACCGATGGACCTGGCCCGTGCCAGAAAGCCCACCGAATACCCAGGAGCAAACCATGACCGCAAGTACGCCTGAGTCGATCCTGTCACCGAGTCATGCAAGGAGCCCTGATTTCATACAGCTCCATGGCGGCTCGCGACGCCTCCTATGCATGGGTCATCACCTCTTCTGCAAGCGCCCGTTCCGGGGCGCTCACCCGTCTTGTCCAACCCGGCGAAGCACATGATCGATTTCGTCGCGCGGGTTCGTGTCTGACTCTTTACCGCCACGCCAAGCAAGAGGTTTCACCATGGCTTCACCCTACGAATGCTTCGAGGTGTCTGTCGAGGACAGCATCGCCCACCTGCAACTGAGCCGTCCCGACAAGGCCAATAGCCTGACACGGGCCTTCTGGAGTGAGCTGCCGGAGGCGGTCGGCGAGCTGAGTCGTTCGGGCAAGGTGCGGGCGATGGTCATATCGGCGCAGGGCAAGGTCTTCTGCGGCGGCCTGGATATGCAGATGTTTTCTACCGCCAAGGAGTTCCATGCGACCTGCCCCGAAGAGCGCGAGGTCCTGCAAGCCAACCTGGAGCGGATGCAGGATGCATTGAATGCTCTGGAGCGTGCGCGCTTTCCAGTGATTGCCGCAATACAGGGCGCCTGTCTCGGTGGCGGCTTTGATCTGGTTTCTGCCTGTGACCTGTGCTTTGCATCCGAGTCCGCCAAGTTCCGCATCGAGGAAACCAACGTCGGCATGATGGCCGATCTGGGAGTATTGCAGCGCCTGCAGCGTCTGATTCCTGCAGGCGTGGCGCGCTATCTGGCACTGACCGGCGACACCCTGGATGCTGCCGAGGCGTATCGGTTGGGGTTGCTGGCCAAGATTTTCCCGACCAACGAGGCCCTGCTCGAAGGTGCTTTCGCCGCCGCCAGACGCATTGCCGAGCGCCCGCCCGTGGCCATAAACGGTATCAAGCGCGCCATGCTCTACAGCCGCGACCATGGGGTCTACGAGTCCCTGCAACACACGGTGCTGCTGCAAAGCGCCATCCTGAGTGGGCAGGACATCCTGCGTTCGGTCGGTGCGCGGGCGACCGGAGTTTCGCCGCAGTTCGCCGATCTGATTGAACTACAGCGCACTTTTTAGGGCGTTTTTTTAACCAAATCTTATCAATGATAAGTTTGAGGTAATCATGAAGCACTATGACGCCGTGGTGATCGGCGCCGGCAATGCCGGGCTGACCGCAGCAACCGCGCTGCAGCGTGGCGGCAGCCGCACTCTGCTGCTGGAGCGACACAATATTCCGGGCGGCTGCGCGACCTCCTTCGTGCGCGGCGACTTCGAGTTCGAGGTAGCGCTGCATCAGCTCAGTGGCCTGGGCACCAAGGACAAGCCTTTCGTCATGCGCCAGTTATTCGACAAGCTGGGTGTGCTGGACAAGGTCGAGTTCGTCCAGGAGCACGATCTGTATCGCCTGGTGGTACCCGGCGAGCTGGACGTCACCCTGCCGGCCAGTTGGACCGGGCTGCGCAACTTGCTGCAGGGGATGTTCCCGGCCGAAAGCGAGGCCATCGAGCGTTTTCTGCTGGTCTGCGAGAAGGTGTCGCTGGAAGGTTTCATGACCCTGCCGAAGGCGCGCAAGGCCAACAGCGATGCGGCTCTCCAGTCGCTGTGCCCGTATTACGTGCAGTACGGTTTCCGTTCGGCCCGCGACGTGCTCGACGAGTTCTTCAGCGACGCGAAGCTGAAGAACGTACTGGCGACCTACTGGCTCTACCTTGGAGTGCCACCGAGCATGCTGCCGTTTCCAGACCTGGCGGTGATGCTCTATGCCTACGCGGTGTTCAAGCCCTGGCACATCAAGGGCGGCTCCCAGGCCATGTCGACGGCTCTGGTGGAGTCGTTCCTTGAGGCCGGCGGCGAGGTGCGTTTCAACTGCGGCGTGGAGAAGATCCTGACCGAGGACGGCCGGGTATGCGCTGTGCGCCTGGAGGGTGGCGAGCGAGTGTCCTGTGATGCGGTGGTGTCCAATGCCAGCCCGCTGATCACCTTCAACGAACTGCTGGATCTGGAGCGTCCGCCACTGGCGATTCAGCAGGATTTCAAATCCCGGCGCATGGGTACCTCGGCCTTCGTGATCTACCTCGGCCTGGACTGCACGCCGCAGGAACTGGGCGTGACCGCGGCCTCCAGTTTCATCTACGAGACGCTGGACGAGGAGCAGATCCATGACCGCATGGGCACGCTGCAGACCCCGCTGGGCGGGATGCTCACTTGCTACAACTTCGAAGATCCAAGCGCCGCGCCACCCGGCAAGAGCCAGGTGATGCTGGTCTGCCTGCAGTACGGCGACGTGTGGAAGTCGGTGGCACCCGAGGACTACGCCCGTACCAAGTATGACTTCGCCGAGAAGCTCATCGCTCTGATCGAGAAGGTCTACCCCAAGGTGCGCCAATACATCGAGGAGGTCGAGGTAGCCACACCGCTGACCATGATGCGCTACCTCAACACCCCCGGCGGCGCCATCTACGGCTTCCAGCAGAGCGCCCAGGACTCGGCCCTGCTGCGCGAGCGCCTGGACGGCGTGCCGGGCCTTTACATCGCCGGCTCATGGACGTCCATGGGCGGCTTCCAGCCGACCTACATGGCGGGCGAGTCCACGGCCAGAGCGGTGCTCAAACAGTTGAAAGTCAAAGAGGTGGAACATGTCTGAGCAGAACCTGCTGAACTCCATCGCCGGCTTCCGCGAGGCGTGGCAAGCCAAGGAAGCGCTGGAACGCAGCGGCACCGACTTCCACGAGATCAAGGGCGAGGTCGCCAGCACTGTTGTGCAGCTGCACCCGAAACGGCTGGAACTGGAGGTCGCCGAGGTGATCGACGAGACAGCCAGCACCCGGACCCTACGCCTGGTCGCAACGGATCACAGCCTGTTGCCCCCCTTCCAGGCCGGGCAGTACATCAACCTGTTCGTCGAGATCGATGGGGTGGCGACCGCTCGGCCCTACGCCATTTCGTCCTCGCCATCGCAGCGGGTGTACTACGACCTGACCGTGAAGCGGGCCCAGGGTGGTTTCGTCTCCAACTACCTGCTCGACCGGGTGGCGGCAGGGCAACGCTTCCTAAGTTCCGGGCCGATGGGCACCTTCCACCACAACCCGCTGTACCACGGCGACGATCTGGTGTTCCTCGCCGGCGGATCGGGTGGCGCCCCCGCGCGCAGCATCCTGCTGGACATCCTCGACCGTGGCCTGTCGCATCGCTTTCACCTCGTCTACGTGAACAGCTACATCGACGACGTGATCTTCGACGATGAATTCCGCGAGCTGGCCAACCGTCACGAGAACTTCACCCTGAGCGAGGTTATCTCCCGCCCGCCCACCGGCTACTGGGGTTACACGGGGCGTCTGACGGAAGAGCTGTTGCAGCGTCTGCTCGGCGACATCGGTAACAAGATGTTCTACATCTGCGGCCCGACCCCGTTCAACGACAACTGCGTCGAACTGCTCACTAGGTTGGGTGTCAAGCGTCGGCGCATCCGCGTCGAGGCCAACGGCGCACCCAAGGCGCCGAACGAGCAGACGGGATGGCCAGAAGGCGTCTCGCTGGACGACGAGGTCACCGTGACGGTACGTGGCCGCGGCAGCTTCCGCAGCCGTGTCGGCGAACCATTGCTCAATGCTCTGGAACGCAACGGCTACGGCACCGAGAACGCCTGCCGCTCCGGCGAATGCAGCCTGTGCCGGGTCAAGCTGGTTTCCGGTGCTGTGTTCAATCCGCAGGAGGCTCATCTGCGCAAGTCCGACCGCGATTTCGGCTGGATCTATTCCTGCGTCGCGTTCCCCACGGGGGATATCGAGATCCAGCTCTAGCCTCCAGTTCCGTCTGCCCATACCGGGCGGCGCGAACAACGCCCGAGAACAAGAACAAGGAAAACCGAAGATGAGCATGTCCAAACCGTGGCAGCAGAGCTATCCACCCAGCCTGCGCGACTACCGGATAGATCCCCAAGCATTGCGCGGCAGCGTCGCCGATTTCGCCCGTCATGGCGCCGAGCACTTCGCCGACGCGCCGGCTTTCACCATCGTGCTGCCCACAGGGCTACACGCCGACATCACCTTTAGCGAGGTCGACGCACTGTCGGATGCCTTCGCCGCCTACCTGCTGAAGGAGCAGGGGCTGAAAAGCGGCGACGTGGTGGCGATCCAGCTGCCCAACAGCTTGCACTACCCCATTGCCGTGCTGGGTACCTGGAAGGCGGGACTGATCGTCACCAACGTCAACCCGCTGTACACCGCGCGCGAGTTGGAAGCGCAGCTGACCGACAGCGGCGCCAAGCTGCTGGTCGCCTGCGATCTGTTCGTCGGTCGCGCCGAGGCGGTGATTGCCGAGAAGGGTGTGCGCCTGGTGACCACCAGCCTGGGAGACTTCTTCCCGCTAGCCGTCGGCGCCGCGATCCAGCAGAAGCTGGCCGCCGAAAGCGGCGGCGACCTAACCCCACGCATCGCCCACCAGCGCTTCAGCGAAGCCCTGGCCATCGGCCAAGGACAGCTACCGGTACAAGCCGAACCCCATCCCGTGGCGCTCTACCAGTACACCGGCGGCACCACCGGGCGCAGCAAGGGCGCCGTGCTGAGCCATGCTAACCTCCTCGCCGTGCTGCGCATGGCCGAGGACTACATCAGTGCCCATGACGTATACATCGAGCCCGGCGAAGCGATCGTCACCGTGCCGCCGCTCTACCACATCTTCGCCTTCAACTTTAACTTCCTGCTGTTCTTCCGCCGCGGTGGGCGCAACCTGCTGGTGCCCAATCCTCGCCCGCTGTCCAACGTGTTCCCGGCGTTCGACAAGTTCCCGGTGCGTTGGATGACCGGCGTGGATACGCTCTATGCCGGCCTGCTGGCAGAACCCTGGCTGCAGGCCAATCCACCCAAGCTCAAGCTGGCCGTTTCCGGTGGCACGTCGTTGCGGCCGAGCACCGCCGAGCGCTGGCAGGCGGCGGTTGGCCAGATCCTGGAGGGCTATGGGCTGACGGAAACCAGCTGCTTCGTGTCATTCAACCCGCCGGGACCAACATCCCGTCCGGGAACTGTTGGCCTACCCATGCCCGGGAGCCAGGTGCGCATAGCGGACTCTGCGGGACGCGAGCTCGCGATGGGAACGCCTGGCGAACTGCTGGTACGTGGCCCGCATATCGTCGAACGCTACCTGAACCGCCCGGACGAGACCGCCGAGGCCTTCGCCGATGGCTGGTTCCGTACCGGCGACATCGCGGTGATGGACGAACAGGGCTACATCCGCATCATCGACCGCAAGAAGGACATGATCCTGGTCTCGGGCTTCAACGTGTATCCCAACGAGGTGGAAGACGTCATCGCCGAGCACCCGGACGTGAGCGAGGTGGCGGTGATCGGTGTGGCGGACGAGATCACCGGCGAGGCAATACGCGCCTTTGTCGCGTTGCGGCGGCCCGGCCTGGATGGCGAGGCAATCATCCGCCACTGCCGCGAGCGACTGACCGCCTACAAGGTGCCGAAGCAGATCGTCTTTCGCGAGCAACTGCCCAAATCCCCCATCGGCAAGATCCTCCGTGCGGAGTTGCGCGCGGAAGATTGAGGGACGCCTCTTTATGTTTTCACTGTCAACTCTTGCGTCGCGCCTTTCGGGAACTCCCAATGTTCACGCTTCAGTCGTGGAGATTGTTCCTTTTGATCATTCTTACGTCACTTTCGATCATTGCTGCAGCATCAGGCATTCGCTAACGTGGCCACACAACTTATCAGTGCAAAGATAAATCGCCGTGATCCTCAAACCTGGAGAAGAACTGCCATGACATCCTCGCTCTATCCGCACCTGCTGGCCCCCCTTGATCTGGGATTCACCACCCTCAGAAACCGTACCCTGATGGGCTCCATGCACACCGGCCTGGAAGAGAAGCCAAACGGCTTCGAGCGCATGGCCGCCTTTTTCGCTGAACGGGCTCGTGGTGGCGTTGGCCTGATCGTCACAGGCGGCATCGGCCCGAACGAGGAAGGGAGTGTCTATGCCGGCGCGGCCAAGCTGACCACCACCGAAGAGGCCGAGAAACACAAGATCGTCACCCGCGCTGTGCACGAGGCGGGCGGCAAGATCGCCATGCAGATCCTGCATGCCGGCCGCTATGCCTACAGTCCGAAATCGGTCTCGGCCAGCGCCATCCAGGCGCCGATCAACCCGTTCAAGCCGCGCGAACTGGACGAAGAAGGCATCGAGAAACAGATCCAGGACTTCGTCACCTGCTCGCTGCTGGCCCAACAGGCCGAGTACGACGGCGTCGAGATCATGGGTTCCGAGGGTTACTTCATCAACCAGTTCCTGGTCGCCCATGTCAACCAGCGCACCGACCGCTGGGGCGGCAGTTTCGAGAACCGCATGCGCCTGCCGGTGGAGATCGTGCGCCGGGTGCGCGAGGCCGTGGGCCCGAACTTCATCATCATCTACCGCCTGTCCATGCTCGACCTGGTCGAGGGCGGCAGCACCTGGGACGAGATCGTGCTGCTGGCCAAGGCCATCGAGCAGGCCGGCGCCACCATCATCAACACCGGTATCGGCTGGCACGAGGCGCGCATCCCGACCATCGCCACCAAGGTGCCGCGCGCGGCCTTCACCAAGGTCACCGCCAAGCTCAAGGGCGAGGTGAACATCCCGCTGTGCACCACCAACCGGATCAACACCCCGGAAGTGGCCGAGCAGGTGCTGGCCGAGGGCGACGCCGACATGGTGTCCATGGCCCGCCCGTTCCTGGCCGACCCGGACTTCGTCAACAAGGCCGCCGCCGGCCGCGCCGACGAGATCAACACCTGCATCGGCTGCAACCAGGCCTGCCTGGACCACACCTTCGGTGGCAAGCTGACCACCTGCCTGGTCAACCCGCGCGCCTGCCACGAGACCGAGCTGAACTACATCCCCACCACCCAGGTGAAGAAGATCGCCGTGGTCGGCGCCGGCCCGGCCGGGCTGTCCGCCGCCACCGTGGCGGCCGAGCGCGGCCACCAGGTGACCCTGTTCGACGCGGCCGGCGAGATCGGCGGCCAGTTCAACGTGGCCAAGCGCGTGCCGGGCAAGGAAGAGTTCTACGAGACCCTGCGCTACTTCAAGCGCAAGCTGGAAACCAGCGGCGTCGAGCTGCGCCTGAACACCCGTGTCAGCGTCGACGAGCTGAGCAAGGGCGGTTTCGACGAGATCATCCTGGCCACCGGCATTGCCCCGCGCACTCCGGCGATTCCGGGCATCGACCATCCCAAGGTGATCGGCTACCTGGATGCCATCCTCGAGCGCAAGCCGGTCGGCCAGAAGGTCGCGGTGATCGGCGCCGGCGGCATCGGCTTCGATGTCTCCGAACTCATCACCCACCAAGGCGAAGCCACCAGCCTGAATCGCGACGCCTTCTGGAAGGAATGGGGCATTGACCTCGATCTCGAAGCACGCGGCGGCATCGCCGGCATCAAGCCGCAGCCCCACGCCCCCGTGCGTGAGGTCTGGCTGCTGCAACGCAAGAAATCCAAGGTCGGCGATGGTCTGGGCAAGACCACCGGCTGGATTCACCGCACCGGATTGAAAAACAAGCACGTGCAGATGCTCAACTCGGTGGAGTACCTCAAGGTCGACGACGAAGGCCTTCACATCCGCATCGCCGAGGGCGAGCCGCAGGTGCTGCCGGTGGACACCGTGATCGTCTGCGCAGGGCAAGACCCGCTGCGCGAACTGCAGGACGGCCTGATCGCCGCCGGACAGAACGTGCACCTGATCGGCGGCGCCGATGTGGCCGCCGAACTGGATGCCAAGCGCGCCATCAACCAGGGCTCGCGCCTGGCGGCCGAAATCTGATGCCTCTACTGGAAAACACTGACTTCGAGGAAAACGAAATGTCCGAATTGCAACTGCATCCCCAGGCTGCCGCCTCCCTGCAACGCTGGCACGCAATGGTCGCTCAGGGAGACCTGAGCGACCTGCCCAAGCTGCTCGACGCCAAGGCCGTGTTCCGCTCGCCCATGGCCCACACCTCCTACCCCGGCGCCCGCGTGGCCTCGACGATTCTCAACACCGTGGTTCAGGTATTTCAGGACTTCACCTATCACCGCCAACTGGCCACGGGAGACGGTTTGAGCGTGGTACTGGAGTTCAGCGCGCGGGTTGGCGACCGTCAGCTCAAGGGCATCGACATGATCCGTTTCGACGAGAGCGGCAAGATCGTCGAGTTCGAGGTCATGGTCCGCCCCATGAGCGGCCTGCAGGCACTGGGTGACGAGATGGGAAGCCGCCTTGCCTCCTATCTGGCCGCGAGCAAGGCCAGGCTTGAACAGGATGGGGGCGCCGCCCCCCCCCCTTTTCCCCATGGGGTTCGGAGGACGGAATCATGGCAAGTACCGCTGTGCTGGATTTCCTGGTCGACCGCGATGACCTTTCCCGTAGCGAGCTGCGGGAACAACAACTCGACGCAGAAGCCCTGGCGCCAGGCCAGGCGCTGCTGCGGATCGATCACTTCGCCTTCACCGCCAACAACATCACCTATGCAGTGATGGGCGAGGCCATGCACTACTGGCAGTTTTTCCCCGCTCCGGCAGGCAAGGGTCTCATTCCGGTGTGGGGCTTCGCTGAGGTACAGGCGTCACGCTGCGAGGGTGTCGAGCCGGGGGTGCGCTTCTACGGCTGCTACCCCATGTCTACACACCTGGTGGTGGAGCCGGTGCAGGTGAAGGAAAGTGGCTTCGTTGATGGCCGCGAGCACCGGCGGCCGTTGCCGATCCTCTACAACCAGTACCTGCGCTGTTCCCGCGACCCGCTCTACAGGGCGGGCAGCGAGGCCCTGCAGATGCTGCTGCGCCCGTTGTTCACCACCTCGTTCCTGCTCGACGACTTCTTCGCCGACAACCACTTCTTCAATGCCGAGCGCCTGGTGCTGACCAGCGCGTCCAGCAAGACCGCGATAGGCATGGCGTACCTGCTGCATCGCGACCGAGGCCAGCGCGAACAGCGCTACGAGATAGTCGGGCTGACCTCGCCGGCCAACCGAGCATTCGTCGAGGGCCTGGGCTGCTACGACCGGGTGCTTGGTTACGACCAAGTAACCGAGTTGGACGCCGGAGTGCCAACGGCAACGGTTGATTTCGCCGGCAACGGTGAACTGCTCGGCCGCCTGCATGCCCATTTCGCTGCGCAGCTGCGCCATAGCTGCCTGGTCGGTGCCTCACACTGGCATCAGCGCGGAGGATTACCCAAGAACCTGCCCGGAGCAGCGCCACAGCTGTTTTTCGCTCCGGCGCAGGCCGAGAAGCGTCTGCTGGAATGGGGCGGTGCTGGATTTCACCAACGCCTGGCAGAACGCTGGTCCGCTTTCACCACGTTCACCGGGCAGTGGCTGAGCGTCGAGCATGGATTGGGGCCCGATGCGGTCAAACGAGTGTACCGGGAGGTACTGGCCGGCCATGCAAGCCCGCAAACCGGCCATATCCTGTCTCTGTTCTCCAGCCGGGGTGGCTCAATTTGAATGGCTTGTTTTGAACGGGCCAGTTCGCAGAAATCTCGGGAGCCTATTCGACGAGGGATCATCACAACTCACCTGAATACCCGAGTTTGCGGGATGGCCGAGGTCACAGCCGGCCATCCCGCTTTTTTATCCAATAGACGGTCCACGGTAATGTCCAATCTCCCATGATGCCCTTCCATCGCGGAGTGTCGCAGTAAGCTGTTGCCCCAATCGCAGCCCTATAACGGGTTTCCACGGCACCAGGCTGAATCCCTTACCATCATCGAGCACGGCATAACGTCCACTGGCAAGCATGACACTGCGTCGGTAGATGCCGGATACGCGCTGCCCGTCCTCCACGGGCCGATGCTCCAACCCGGTGTCGGCGGCGATATCCTTAGCGGCCTGGGCCAACTCCCGGTTGCGCAGTGTCATCAACAGGTTGCGCGCCAGGATTACACGTTGGCCTTGCTTCTCGGCCAGCCCCTGCTCGATCAGGAAATCGGCACGCTGCTTCATGGCTTGTCTCACCTCACCGGCAAATCCGAAGTCACCTAGCCCTTGCCCACCGCTGATCAGTTGTTGATCCAGCCAAGTGGCACCGATCATACGGGCCTGTCGCTCAATCGGCAGGTGCGATTTCAGTTCCACGGCCACGCCTCCCAGGCGCTGTGCATCGTACTGGCGACCACGGTCGGGCAAATCGTCGGGCACCTTCCACAATCCTTCAGCCACACGCCCCACGATACCGGCACGACGCAGGGCTTCCAGGCGGCGGATGTGAGTCGCCACGACCTCCTGCGGATCGCGGCCAGCCTTTGCCTGGCCCTGAGCAACCGCCAGGTGATGGTCGGTGCGATACAGGCCATCGCTCGCCAGCGCGACGATGGTGCGGTCGGCCGCGCGTATCTCAGCCGAGCCACGTACCTCCACCACCGATCCTGTGGGGTAGTTCGCCAGTTCGTCACGAGCGTTCAGCGCAACGTAGTGGGCCTTGCCGTCGATACCGTCGATGACCAGATAACCCCGGTCACGCAGCTCGTCGGCCAGCCCTTTGGCGGTCACCCGGCCGATCACGGTACGCCCCTCCTGTCCCGGCTCGAACACCGCCAGCTCGCGCGGCTGACCGCCCATGGCGCGCTGCAGGGTACGGATGATGTCGCCCCGCTCGCCCAGGGCGCGCAAGGTCTTTTCCGCGTCCGCTTGGACGGCCCAGGTGCCGGGCTGTGTCTCGTCGGCCAGCCCCAGGCGCTGCAAGCGTTGCAGGCGGCCGATCAGCAGCAGGCGCTGGCGTTGCAGACGGGGCTCGTTGAGGCGTTCGACATGTATCTGGCCATCGTCACCAGCCTCACGTTTCAGCGTGTGATCCAGGCTCGTCCACCGATCCTGCTCCACCTCGCGCTGCAGGGTCTGCTGGATCTCCAGCTCGGTGCGTGGCCCCAGCCATTCGGTGGCCAATTCCGCGGCCCGGTGGCGGAAGCCGTGGGCGATGTAATCGCCGGCGATGACGAGGTCCTTGCCGGTGTCGTCGCGCCCACGCAGGACGATATGGGTGTGCGGGTTATCGGTGTTCCAGTGATCCACCGCCGCCCAGTCCAGCCGCGTGCCCAGATCGGCCTCCATGCGCCCCATCAGATGCCGGGTGTAGGTGCGCAGATCGTCCAGCTCGGCACCATCCTCTGGCGCGACGATAAAGCGGAAATGGTGCCGGTCGTCCTGGCAGCGCTCCCTGAATGCACCAAGGTCGGCCTCGTCCTCCTGCGGCCCATAAGCGCGGCCCGGTTCTCCGTCGCGGCCAGCGCCGTCGCGTTCGATGTAGCGCAGGTGCTTGGCCAGCGACCGCGGGCTGGCCTGGCGCTGGTTGACCAGCAAGGTCTTGATGGTCACCCGGCGCGAGAATGGCGTAAGGGAGGTGCCCGCGAAGCGCGCCGCCGTGTGCCCGCGCCCCAAGCGTGAACCGGGCCGCTGGCCAGCGTGTTGCCCCTTGCCACCGGCCAGCGCCGGGCGCCGCACAGCCGACTTGCCGCCGGGATTCCAATCAGGTTGCTTTAGATTTTCTATTGATAGCTATTACAGTTCCGAACCAGATAGTCTGTTGGCATAGTGCAATCACTATCCATGGCATTGGGGGCTGAAAGCTGCCCCTGCTACCAAGTTCAGCACCCGCCCAAAGAGCCAACAGGCCCGCAATACTCACGATGGAGCCAGCAACAATAACAAAGCGTCTTTAGCCGGGGCGAAACGTTTTCCAACGCTCGATCGCTTTGGTAACAACTGCTTGTAATCCCTTCATTTCACGATTTCCAATCCATAAATTTCAATAAAAAAGGCCTGGGCTCGTGATCCCTAAGACCAAAACAACAATCATGCACGGAAACCAAACGTATCCGCAGTTCAAAAATGCACCCTGCTTGTGAAATGACCTCGGATGAAACTTGAAAATAAATACATTTTGAATACATGACAGAGCAATCCCCACGATCACTACCCTAAAAAAAGCTAGAGCCAATCGCTTTCCATGCTCATCAATCCCAGAAAGATGATCCCCGACAAGCTCATTTCCGTAGGCAACAAAGAGCCCCATAGCCATCAATGTCATGTAGAAATAGGAGACCTTGAGAGCGCTGCTCCAAAACCCCGTGTCTAAAAACGGTGTACTTACCTTCGTCTGCATAATGCTTCGGTTTCCCATCATTTGCCACAATCCGAACACAAGTGTATTTCCTGGTCGCCCTTGGTGAAGGTGTGGCGGTTAGAGCCCCGGCACAATGGGCACGACTCCAAGACTTGACACCCCGAGCGATTCAGCTTGGCCGTATATCCGTTTGTTCGCATGGCCATAAGAAATGGGGTTCGCTTCATGTCAGTGACAGCATCTGTGCGATCAAACGCTGGAATCCCGGCATCCTTTTCCTGCGCGATTCTCTCCGAAAGCTGCTGTCGAGCAACCTCTATGTCCTCAGGTGTTGGTGATGCGTTTATCATTCTTCGGATTCCTATTGTGACACCCGCACTCGGGCGTAAACGTCTTTGAACACCTTTTCCAGATCCTGGATCGCCGGGCGCGTCTTCCTGTCTATGGTCTCTTTCTGCTTGATGCCTGAGACACGCATCAGGTCTTTGTGGTGACAGCCCGCCTCATACATTGCCTTGACCCAGCTATCACGATACGTGGCTACCGTAGCGCCCTCTATGCCTGCCTTCTCAATGAAAGACTTTAGCTTGGCTGACATTGCCCTGGGCTGGTAGTCCGTCGATCCTTTCTTGCGAGGCGAGAGCTTATAAGGTTCGCCACGATCATTCAGGAAAAAGGCGCTTTTCGGGTCTGACCCCCGGTACCAGGCCTGATTGCTCAAGCAAAGTTCCTCACTCACTCGCCAGTCCATATAGCCCTCGAAAAAGGGCAATACATGATCTTCAGTGTGAAGCTCCCGAGCCTCGCCGTTATAGGCTGTGCTGTCCGGCAGGGTCCAGATCCGGAAGAAATCGCCGGACTGGTCCATCACATCCTCAAGACGGAGCAAGCTGGCCTCGGAAGGCGTAAGTCCCCAGTAAAGCGCCCCCATGATCAAAGCGGCGTTTCGCTTGCCGAAAGGCGGTGCTGAATTCATGTCGATGAGGCGTTGCACATCGCTCTCGCTAAACAGTCTCTCAATGGACATTCATGTTGCTCAAATCAGGTTATATCCGAGTATGTGACATACGATAGCACGGACACCCTATGTGTGCAATACGGCTTATATGCTGTTTTGTGACATTGTAAGAGAGTGATTCTGAAGAAATCGAACCCGAGGCGCAGGCCGACACTCACCTCATGGGAATGTTGGGGTACGTCACCGGCTACTGTGCGTATCCCCAGCGGAATGAGTTACCAACTTTATTACCTTGTTACCGACTTTATTACCAGACCACAAGTACCGCTCATTGTCAGAAAAATCCGGCTCTAATTGCTGCTTCAGACGACCCGAAACAGCGTGTTTTCGGACTGGGACCGCACTTAAAAATGTGCACATATGGGCAAATCTTTTCTAAAATGTTTATACGAAGTCATATGAGGGTACTTTCGCAATGGCCCAACAGAACGAGAGACAACCCGAAACCTCCGATGCCGAGGCTCTGCGCGGGCATGTTGCCCTCAAAGGCTTCTTCAACATCTGCCATGAGTGGGGTTGCTCCCAAGAAGAGATGATGCAAATGCTCGGCGGTATCTCCCGGACCACGCTTTCCAAGTACCAGAAGCTCCCCCACATCAAGCTCTCTCGGGACACGCTGGAGCGCATCAGCTACATCATGGGGATCTACAAGTCACTGAGAGTGATGTACCCATCGGCGGAGCGTGCCAATCGCCGGGTTCGGCTGCCAACCAGTGAAGTCCCTTTCTCTGGGTCATCCGCCCTGGACTTCATGGCCCGGGGTTCGATGAAGCATCTGATGCAGGCCAGACGTTACTTCGATGCGAAACGGGGTTGGACGTGAGGCCTACACCGTAACTGGTCCTTCCCGAGTAGCGGGCACACCACATCACCTCCTGTCATTTCCCACCGATCGACCTCTTTGAGCGGATCTACGACACGCCGGAGGCGAAGGTCTCAGGTTCGAATCCTGACGGGCGGGCCATTAACTCGGCAAATCAGCGAGTTATCATCATAATAACCCCCTAGCCTAAATCACTCTCAGCTGAGCAATTTGAAAACCTCCTATGCCATCAGTGACCCTTGCACAGCAAGATTAAAAATAGGAATTTTTCTCGATTATTGCGCCTGTGCCCAAATGGCGCCTTGGCAGTGCCCAGTCATTGTAGGCGGATACATCACCACCCATTAACGTGATCTTTGGACAGTTTCCGGCCCACCATCTCTGTGGCACACCTACCCTGCTATATTTGAGCAAACAAAATCGATCAGTAATTTTAGGTTTGGTCGCAAAGCGAACATTCAGATTTTTGGAATCTGCACGCAACATATGAGGCCGTCCAGCAATAGATCCGGGCCGAACGATACCACTGAAACGACCGGCTGAAATGTTTCTGGCCGGTCGGCTTCAGTTTACGGGAGCAACCACCCGACAGATACGAAGAGCAAGATCCTCACAGGTAATCCCGGGTGGACTGGACACTCGCATAGGCAAACCCAAGAGCCGCCATAGCCGTGGCATGAACCTGTGCCGCCGGCACCTTCACGCCGTTGAACTCCAGGTCCATCGTGGCGCAAGCATCTTCCAGCACAGTGACCTTGTAGCCAAAATCTGAAGCGGCTCGGCTGGTGGCTTCGATGCACATGTGACTCATGGCACCGATCACAACCACTTCCTCAATGTCGCTGGCATCCAGCAGCTCTTTCAGGTTGGTTTTCAGGAATGAGTTGGGATAATTCTTCAGAATCACCGGCTCATCACCTTTTGGTGCCACGGATTCGTGGATGTTGATGCCGTTTGTACCCGGGGTGAATACAGGCGCATCCGGGTCCGGAAACTCATGGTGAACATGCACCAGCAGGTCTTTGTTCTGACGCGCTGTATCTATCACCTGGGCAGCCTTGGCGGCTGCCTGTTCAATGTTCACCAGAGGCAGTTTGCCGGAGGCAAAGTACTCATTCTGGATATCGACAACAATAACGGCTCGCTTGCTCATTTGACTGTTCCTCATTGGATCATTTGTTTCAGGGGTGTTCTGGTCAGAAAGAAAGAATCTCACCATCCGCCGGGATCAATACCCGCTCATCAATCCCCTCGTTCTCCACGAACTCTGCCAGCTCTTCACGGCTCAGGGTCATATGGTTCACCGCATCCATGTGCACGGCGACAATGTCCGCATCTGGTAAAGCTCGGTGCACTCGCAGGGTATCTTCTTTGCCCATGATGATCGAGTCGCCCTCAAAGCCTGTCAGTTCCGCCGCCCCGGCATTCAACACAACAACGTCCGGCTGAAAGCGCTCCAATGACTGAACCACTTCATCACGCCACACGGTATCGCCTACCACGTAAGTGGTTTCCTGCCCCTCGGCTTCAAAAACCACACCCATGATTTCACCGAGCGCCTTGGCCAGCTCGGGAATGGCATAAAGGGTATTGGAGCCGTGTTGGCCGCCGGTTTTATGGAGTATCACGCCGCCGAATTCAGCCTCGCCATCCAGAATACGCACATCCTTGAAGCCTTGTGAGCGGATCAGCTCGGCATCCGCCCCGTTCTGCACA
Organism: Marinobacter manganoxydans MnI7-9; assembly: GCF_000235625.1. GTDB lineage: Bacteria > Pseudomonadota > Gammaproteobacteria > Pseudomonadales > Oleiphilaceae > Marinobacter > Marinobacter manganoxydans. The sequence goes on from NZ_AGTR01000080.1 coordinate 178,210, forward strand.
AACAGGGGAATGTTCTTCGGCAACAGCTTCTGGGCGGCATCGTCCCAGTGGTCCAGGTGGGTATGGGTAACGATCACCGCATCGGTACCCTCAATCACATCCTCAGCGGCCATGGGCAAGCCCACCAAAGGATTACGCAGCTCACTGCGGTAAGTGTCCGGAAAGCCCGGGTAAGCTCCTTGTTCGGCCAGCATAGGATCAATCAGAAAGGTGGTCTCTCCGTATGTAACCTTGATGGTGGCATTGCGGATTTGCTGTATCTGGTGGCTGGGTTCCCGGGTATACGATTCGGCGAAAGCAGCGCCAGTAAAAACAGTCGAAGCAAGCATCAGGGCGCCAGCGAAAGTTTTGATCAACATGGTATTTATCCTCCAACAGGGTGTTCGTTGATGGAGTATGTCTACGGAGATGTGATCACCACCAATATTGACCTGAAAGACAATGATCGAAAGAATCAGGCCAAGCAGTTATCATCGGGTTAAATGAACCACAGGAGTGACACCGTGGCGCTACCGAAAGTCGGGCTTATCCTTCACCCACAATTCAGCCCCTTCCATTTCTCTGTTCCTTACATGGTGTTCAGTATTGCCTTGCCCGACGGCCCCTTGTTCGAGTTGCTGATTATCACCCCAGACGGCAAGCCCCTCACATCCGAACGGGCCATGACCGTTCAGCCAGATGGCGGGCTGGAATTATTGGATGCGGTTGATATTGCGGTAGTACCCGGCTGGCACGATCTGAGCGAAGCCCCACCGCCGCAATTGGCGGAGGCTCTCACCCGCTGCCATGAACGGGGCGCACATGTGGTAGGCCTTTGCTACGGCACCTATGCGCTGGCCTATGCGGGTTTGCTGGATAACAAGAGAGCCTCGACCCACTGGCTGGCAGAACAGGACTTCCTCAATAGGTTTCCACAGGTGAATCTGGATACCAACGCCCTCTATGTGAAGGATGACCGGCTGGTCACGTCCGCTGGCACAGCGGCGGGGCTGGATTGCTGCCTGTTTCTGGTGCGGGAGTATTACGGTGCCAGGACCGCCAATACCCTTGCCCGCCTGATGGTTGTTCCGCCGCACCGGGAAGGTGGCCAGGCTCAGTTCATTGAGCAGCCGGTCGCGATTTCCACTCAGGATGCGCATATCAACCGACTACTTGACTATCTGCGGGAACATCTGGCCGAAACACACACAATCGATGAACTGGCCGCCCGCACCGCCATGAGCCGGCGCACCTTCACCCGCCATTTCCAGAGAGCCACCGGCATGACGGTAGTGGAGTGGTTGGTGAGTGAACGACTTCGGCGAGGACGGGAACTGCTGGAGACCACATCGCTGTCTGTGGAAGCCATCTCGGAAAGAATCGGCTTCCACACAGCAACGTCATTCCGGCAGCATTTCAAGCAACGTCACCACGTAAGCCCTCGTGACTGGCGCAGGACCTTTGGAGATGTGGCCTGATAATCCAGCCACCAGTTCAGCGGGCAGGTAACAGGAGTACTGCGGGAAAGCCCGAAATACCGGTTCGGCTAGTCGAAGTGGGTGCCACAATCTCTGGAATGGCTGACGGATAATGGCAACTGCTACATTGCCAAAGAAACGCGAGTCTTCGCATCCGCTCTGGGTTTTGTGGTGTATATCACACCCGCGCGAAGCCCTCATAGTAACGGCATAGCGGAGGCTTTTGTGAAGACGTTTAAGCGGGGCGATGTATACTGTACGACCTTCCTGATCCAGCCACTGTGATGGCCAGATTGCCGAAATGGATCTGAGACTATAATCGCAGCCACCCGCACAAGAGTCTGAAATGCCACCGGGGAATACCGGGCTGAACTGGCAAGATGGTGCTCAGTTTAGTTGGGGCAACTACAGGCATCAGTATTATCGACCTTGTTAAAATCAGAAGGCTGGCTGCCAAGAGAATTGTCGCCAACTGGTCATCCTAATTGTCGCCGAACATCCCCCCGGCAATCGAGGGGGGGCTGCGTAGGGCCGTGTGGCCCTACGCAGCGTGACCTGATTGAGTCAAGGCCGGGTTGTCATGCAGGCAGTTTGGCTGCAAGCAGTTCGACCTTCTCGATATTGGGCGGAGAACTGAGCAAGGTCTCGGCGTTGGCCATCAAGGCCTCGGCGATCTGGCCGTTCAGATGTGCTTGGCGACCTGCCTCATCGGCAAAGGCATCGAACACACCGAACGTCGAAGGGCCAAACTTCAATGCGAACCAGGCAGTGGTGCCGGACTCGGCGTTGGCGAGCGGCAGTGCGCTGGCCAGGAAGTCGGCAAGCGCAGCCTCCTGGCCGGGTTTGGCTTCGAGGCGAACAAACAGGGCGAGCTTGGTCATACTGTAATCCTTTGGGTAAATGGGTTAGGTGAATGGATCAACGAGCCTGAAGTCTAAGTCGTCATGACAGCCATCTCTATAGACAATAATGACAACTTTGATATCATTCTTGCCATGAAACTCCACATCCTTGTTTGTAATGGCGTGTTTGATCTGGGGCTTGCGGCGCTCACTGACACAGTGGGCTTGGCCAATGCGATGGCAGGCTCGCTGCCACAAGCTCCCGCGCACATAGAGCTCACGCTGGTGGGCGTGCGGCGTCGCATCCGAACTGCGCAAGGCTTGACGGTCCCCGTGGTCCCTGCGCGTGGTGTGCCGGAACCAGACGTCGTGCTCGTGCCCGCGTTTGGTGACAAGATGCCTGACACGCTCTCGGCTCGGCTCACACGCCCCGACGTGCCCGATGCGGTCGCCGCGCTACAGCAGTGGTCCACCGCTGGCGCGCACCTTGGTGCCGCCTGCTCCGGTAGCTTCTTGCTTGCAGAGAGCGGCCTGCTTGATGGGCATCGTGCGACGACGTCATGGTGGCTGGGGCCGATGTTTCGGCAGCGCTATCCGAACGTCACGCTGGACGAGTCACGCATGATCGTGAACTCGACACGCTTCACCACCGCGGGTGCCGCTTTGGCCCACGTCGACCTGGCCTTGCGCATCATCCGGGAGCGCAGTCCGGCGCTGGCTGTCCTGGTGGCACGCTATCTGCTGGTCGAGACACGCAGTTCGCAAGCCGAGTTCGTGATTCCCGACCACCTTGCGCATGCCGACCCGATGGTGGAGCGCTTCGAGTGCTGGGCCAGAAGTCAGCTCGCGAAGGGGTTCTCGCTGGCCGAGGCGGCCAGCGCCGCGGGCACAAGCGAGCGCACCTTGGCGCGGCGGCTGCAAAGCGTTTTGGGCAAGACACCGTTGTCGTATTTCCAGGACCTGCGCGTGGAGCATGCCGTCCATCTCTTGCGCACCGGAAACGCGAGCGTCGACCAAGTCGCCGCACAGGTCGGGTACTCGGATGGGGTGACCCTGCGGGCCCTGTTGCGCCGCAAGCTGGGTCGGGGTGTCAGGGAGTTGCGACGCGGCGGATGACCAGAGGCGTTTGGTATATGTACGGCTGGAGACCGCCGCGAAACTGACGCAGGCCAAACGGCGCATTTGGACAAACTGACAAAACTACTGCCCCACAGAATTTAACTTAACGATTCGTCCAGGAAATCCAGCAGCATCCGCACTTTTGGGGATAAATGCCGGTTATGTGGATAAATCGCCCAGATTCCATCGTCGGCTTCTTGATAATGTTCCAGCAAGTTCATAAGTTTTCCACAGGCCAATGACGGCTGAACGTAATAATCGGGAAGTTGCACGATCCCGATGCCTTTCAGGGCCGCGTCCAGCAACGCCCAACCGCTGTCGCACTTCATGTTGCCTTTAACGCGAACGTTGTAGGGCTTACCTCGGTCCTGAAAGCGCCAGTAATCCAGATTGCCTTGCAAACAATTGTGCCGGTCCAGTTCCGAAAGCGAATGCGGCACACCATAGGTGGATAAGTATTCCGGCGAGGCGCACACGTATAAGGTTCGTGACGACAACCGCTTGGCCATCATGGATGAATCTTCCAGTTTTCCCAGCCGAATCGCCAAATCGTAACCGCCACCGACCAGATCCAGCTTCTGGTTGGTCAGATTCAGCTGCACCTCCAACTCCGGGTAGCGCAGGATGAAATCGTTCACCAAGGGGGCGATCACCTTCTCGCCATAGGTCACCGGTGCGGTCAGCCGTAATTTTCCCTTGGGGATAAGTTGCAGGTTGGTCATGGCCCGCTCGGCCTCTTCCAGACCATCGAGTACCTGGCGGCAATACTGGTAGTAGGTTTGGCCGGCTTCCGTCACCGAAACCCTGCGGGTGGTGCGATACAGCAGTTTGGTCGAAAGCCGGGATTCCAGTGCGCTGACCTGCCGGCTCACCTGAGCTGTGGAAATGCCCAATCGTTTCGCCGCAGCGGTAAAACTTTCGGCTTCCGCGACCGCCACAAACTCACTGACCCCTTCCCAAATAAACATGTTCAGTTCCTTGCGTTACGACTTGGGTGAGCTTAGATACAAAATGCCGCCAGCAAACAAAATACGGTTCATTGTTACTATACAGTAAAGGTGATTTGCTTAACTGGCCGATTATCTATCTTAAGAACAATAATACAATGATCCCATCAACATGGCAGAAGAACCTGCCGAAGCCCGACAAAATCTGGAGCACACAACATGACTCAGACCATCAAATCTAAAGCCGCTATCGCCTGGGGCCCGAAACAACCTCTGTCCATTGAAGAAGTGGATGTGATGCCGCCTCAAGCTGGCGAAGTACGTATCCGGGTGATCGCTAGCGGTGTGTGTCATACCGATGCGTTTACCTTGTCTGGCGAAGATCCCGAAGGCATTTTCCCGACCATTCTCGGCCACGAAGGCGGCGGTATTGTTGAGTCGGTAGGCGAAGGCGTTACAAGCCTGAAAGTGGGTGACCACGTTATTCCGCTGTACACCCCTGAGTGCGGCGAATGTAAATTCTGCACCTCTGGTAAAACCAACCTGTGCGGGAAGATTCGTGAAACCCAGGGCAAGGGCCTGATGCCAGACGGCACCACTCGTTTCTCGTTAAACGGCGAGCCGATCTATCACTACATGGGTTGCTCAACCTTCTCCGAGTACACCGTACTGCCCGAGATTTCTCTGGCAAAAGTGAACAAAGAAGCGCCATTGGAAGAAGTGTGCTTGCTCGGTTGTGGCGTAACCACCGGCATGGGTGCGGTGATGAACACCGCCAAAGTAGAAGAGGGCGCTACCGTGGCCATCTTCGGTATGGGCGGCATCGGCCTGTCGGCGGTGATTGGTGCCACCATGGCTAAAGCCAGCCGCATCATTGCTATCGACATCAACGAGAGCAAATTTGAGCTGGCCCGCCAGTTGGGCGCGACCGACTGCATCAACCCGAAAGATTACGACAAGCCGATTCAAGAAGTGATCGTAGAACTGACCGACGGCGGTGTGGATTATTCCTTCGAGTGCATCGGCAACGTAGATGTAATGCGTTCAGCACTGGAATGCTGCCACAAAGGCTGGGGTGAGTCGGTGGTTATCGGTGTTGCGGGCGCCGGCCAGGAAATTTCCACGCGTCCGTTCCAGCTGGTGACCGGTCGGGTCTGGAAAGGCTCTGCCTTTGGTGGCGTGAAGGGCCGTTCCGAGCTGCCGGGCATCGTTGAGCGGTACATGCAAGGTGAATTCAAGTTGAACGATTTCATCACCCACACCATGGGGCTGGAAGATATCAACAAGGCGTTTGATCTGATGCACGAAGGCAAGAGCATCCGTACCGTTATTCACTACGACAAGTAATGAAATCTGGTCGCCTGCCAGTCAGGCGGGCGACCGTTTTGTTGAGAGGTTGCAATGACTATTGAAAATCTGAGCAGTAATAAAAGTTTTGGTGGTTGGCACAAGCAGTACAGTCATCACTCCGAGACGTTGAACTGTTCGATGCGGTTTGCTATCTACCTGCCGCCGCAGGCCTCCAATGGCAAAAAGGTGCCAGCGCTGTATTGGTTGTCCGGGCTGACCTGTACCGATGAAAACTTCATGCAAAAAGCCGGTGCGCATCGCATGGCTGCCGAACTGGGTGTCGCCATTGTTGCCCCGGACACCAGCCCGCGCGGGGACGATGTCGCCGATGATGAAGGCTACGACTTGGGTAAGGGCGCCGGGTTCTATGTAAATGCGACTCAGGAACCCTGGAGCAAGCATTACCGGATGTACGATTACGTGCTCAACGAATTACCGGCACTGATTGAAGATATGTTCCCGGTGAGCGATCAGCGTTCCATCTTTGGCCACTCGATGGGCGGGCATGGTGCGTTGGTGCTGGCACTGCGCAACCCGGAGCGTTTCCAGTCCGTCTCGGCGTTCAGCCCGATCAGTAACCCGGTCAATTGCCCGTGGGGTAAGAAGGCCTTTGGCGCTTACCTCGGTAAAGACACCGCCAGCTGGGCCGAGTACGACGCCAGCTTGCTGATGCAAAAGGCGAGCAAGTTTGTGCCGGCGTTGGTGGACCAAGGCGAAGCGGACAACTTCCTGACCGAGCAGTTGAAGCCGGAAATGCTGGAAGCCGCTGCCAAACAAAGTGGCTATCCGCTGGAACTGAACCGGTATGAAGGGTACGACCACAGCTACTACTTCATCGCCAGTTTTATTGAGGAGCACCTTCGCTTCCATGCGAAGTATCTAATCGGCTGATAAATTTACACCTCATGTCCCGCGAAACCTACTACCGCCATAAACGAGAGCTACTGTCGACTTTTGGGATCGATATTTCGCACAGGGTGTGACCCGAAAACCCCTTAAAAAACAGACCTCTGAATATACATTATGCGCAGTTTAATATCAGTTTAAATAATATTATTACGGATTTTACCTTTACTCTCCTCGCATCCGAGTGGCTTAGTAGGAGCTTTCCCGATGAGCAAGACCGCCCAGGCGCGCGTGCTCACGCCCGAACAGTTCGCCCACCTCTTGGGTGAGATTAAAGAGTATCGTTACCCGGAAAAGAATACGGCGCTGATTTAGATCAGCTTCAAGCTCGGACTTCGAGTTCAGGAGATCGCGCTACTCCAGATCAGCGTGAAACCTGAACCAGTAAATCCCTAATCCAAATATTCAGAGGGTCCTGCGATGAGCGCTGGTGCCACACGGCGATCACGTCGAATCCGGGGATTTCGGCATTCAGCTTAATCGGCCGCAACGAGTCGTCGGGCAGCAATCGCGACGGGATGAAGCCGACAAGGTCAGTCTCAGAAATCGTTGCTTTCGCCGCCGTGAAAGTTGGTACCGAGAGCATGGCTTGCCGTGGGTGCCCCTGGTCTTCAAACCAGCGATGGACGGCACCGGTAAAGTCTCCCCGCGAAGGCGACACCACTACCTGAGGCATGTCAGCGATCTCGGCAACCGACATAGTGCTGCGAACCGCCTCATTGGCCTTCCCTGCCACACAGACATAGTGCTCCGAATACAGGGTTAACGACGGATAACTCGGTGGCGCAAACTTCGGATTGGTCAACACCAGATCCACGGTGCCATTAAGCAGGTCATTTGCCATCTCATCCAGCTCAAGTTTTTTCACCGCCAGCCTCAGACCCGGCGCTTCCCTTCTCAGGCGCTGCATCAGAAAAGGCAGGATGGTTTTCTGCTCCAGATCGGTGGAGCTGATGGTAATGGTCCGCGTCGTTGTTGCGGGATTGAACTCATCCTGTTCCAGCAACTCGCCAACGGCATTCAGGATGAGATCCAGCTTCGGCCCCAACGTTCGGGCATACGCCGTCGGAGTAACGCCATTGCCGCTGCGGATAAACAGGCGATCATTGAAGGTGGCGCGGAGTTTTTTCAGCTGGTCACTGACCGCCTGCTGGGTCACCCCGAGTTGATCCGCCACACGGGACAGGTTGCCTTCGCGAAGCAGGCACTGAAGCGTTCGTAACTGTTTAAGGTCTACCCGGTTTAAAGCATTCACTTGTATCTCTTACATCAAATCCTTGTTTCAAATCCTATCGGCTACTCCCTAAGCTGGCAAACCAAGAATCCAGCAACCCTACCCGCAAGGAGGAGCCATGTTCAGCATCAACTACGTCCAGCCCGTTGGCGGCCTCGAATACGACCAACGATACAAGGGTCCAGGTGCCTCCGAGCTCACTCAATCCGTCGACACCCGACACATTGACGTCACAGACATTCGCAACCAGGCCAACGACTTCAACCTGGACGACCAGGGCTTCAAGGCGGTCCGGGTCGCCTTTGATTTTGACGACTACCAGAATGACGACGCCATTCGCGAACATTTGTATCCGCAGGTGATCGAGTACCTCCGTGACCGACTCAAGGCCAGCGAAGTGCTGGTCTTTGATCACACTTATCGGTCAACCAACCGCCAGGACCAGACCATCCATAACCGGGCGCCAGTGAAGACTGTTCACAACGACTACACCGAGAAGTCTGCGCTCCACCGCATGTTGGAAGAGACCGAGCAACGACCAGAGCTTCGCGACCGCCCTTACCGGTTGGTGAACCTGTGGATGCCTGTCGGCCACCGTGTCGAGGAATCCCCGTTGGCCGTCTTGGACATCAACACCGTGGCTGCGGATGACTTTCATCGCATCAAACTGGTGTACCCCGATCGCATCGGTGAGATAGCCGGGATCTCCTACAACCCGGATCATCGCTGGTACTACCTGTCAGACATGGAACCCGGCGAGGCCCTGCTGCTGAAAGTCTTCGATTCACGTTCCCCCGAGGGCATATTTGGCACCCCACACACCGCGGCCGACCCCGTGAACACACCGGACAACGCCCGCAACAGAAACAGCCTGGAAGTGCGAGTCATCGCCTTTAGTTGAGGAAGTCATGAGCGAATTTCTTGTGTCATTGAACCCGTTGAATCAGGAGCCGGTCGGACAGGTGCCAATCACCTCCCGGTCCGAGCTGACAGAAATTGTGGGCCGGAGTCGGATCGCGCAGGCGAACTGGGGCCGGTTATCGCTAGACGAGCGGGCAACCCGCCTGAGGGCTGCCTACCATGCGCTGGCGCCTGCTCAGAATCAACTCGCCCGACTGATCAGCCTGGAAATGGGCAAGGATGCACGACGCGCAACCTATGAGGTCGCCGGTACTGTAACGAATGCCCCCTATTTCATTGAGGAGGCCGCCGCTGCCCTGCAAACCGAACAAGGCGAAGGCCGCAGCCGTATCCAGTATCGGCCGCTTGGGGTTGTTGCTGTCATTTCACCCTGGAATTACCCATTAGCAATGGCCAACAACTTGCTGATCCCTGCCCTGATGGCGGGCAACAGCGTCATTCTGAAACCCTCAGAACACACGCCGCTGGTTGCCGATCTGTTCGTTCGCGCACTACAGGGTCATCTGCCCGAGCATCTGATTCAAATTGCCCACGGCCACGGAGACGTCGGTCAGGCGCTGGTGAAATCTGACATCAATATGATCGCCTTTACCGGGTCGATGGCCACCGGTCGCAGCATCATGGCGGACGCTGCCGAAGGCGTTAAACGCCTGGTCATGGAACTCGGTGGCAATGATCCCCTGATTGTCATGAAAGACGCCAATCTGTCGGCTGCTGCGCGATTTGCCGTTGCCAGCTCATTCGAGAATGCCGGGCAAATGTGCACGTCAACCGAGCGAGTGTATGTCGACCGGACCGTTGCCGAGGAATTCAAACGCCAGGTGGTAGCGGTTGCATCGGCTTACCAGGTCGGCCCATGGGATCAACAGGGCGTCAACATAGGCCCGATCGCCAACACTACCCAGCATCAGCTTGTGCTGCGACATCTCAAGGATGCGGAGACAAAAGGCGCACGCTTTCTGCTCGGCAAGGCCGACTACCCAGCGCCATTTATTCAACCCACGGTTGTCGATGGCATGACCCCCGACATGCTCCTTGAGCGCGAAGAGACCTTTGGCCCGGTCGTTGCCATGGCTGAATTTGATGCCATCGAAGACGCCATCGCCCGTGCCAACGACTCCATCTACGGCCTGGGAGCGGTGGTCTTTGGCGGCCGGGGCGCCGCAGCCGTCGCTGACCAGCTGGAGGCCGGCATGGTGTCAGTCAATGGCGGGGCCGGCGGCAGCCCCTGGGTTGGCGCCAAACAGAGTGGCTTTGGCTTTCATGGCTCGGCCGCAGGCCATCGCCAATTCGCTCAAGTACGCGTCATGAACTTTTAAGAGGTGGCTATGAAACAGCATCAGGATTCATTTTTTGTCGTTGCCCGTGAGCCGGGTGCAGAAAACCCGTCGCTACCGACTTGGGCAAATAGCGTGCCGAACCCAGCGGAACTGGACGAGAGCCGTGAGGCCTCGGCGGTGTCACGGCGGGAAATTCCGGAAGTGCCTGGAGCCTATCAGCTGCTCAATGTCTTTAGTCGCGAGGAGTGTGACCGCCTCATCGAACTGACCGAAAACCTGGGTTACCTGAAAGACGCGGCGGTCTCACTGCCTCGTGAAGTTCGCCACAACGACAACGTGACCTGGGTTGTGGATGAAGTGACCGATCGCCTGATCTGGCAGCGGGTGCGCGATGCCGTGGCCGACAACCTGGACCTCTTCGGCAACAAGCAGCCTCTGGGCATCAATCGGCGCTTCCGTTTTTATCGTTACCGTGAAGGAGATTTCTTCAAGTTTCACATCGACGGTGCCTGGCCCGGCTCCAGAGTTGCTGGCGGCCGACTGATTGCGGATGCCTTCCCGGACCGGTTCAGCCAGATGACGTTCCTGATTTTGCTCAGCGACGACTTCGAGGGTGGTGAAACCCGCTTTCTCGTCGATGCAGATGACCCTACCAAACCGGCAAGGCGAAGCGACAACGTACGCGAGATCGATGTACGAACGCCGGCCGGCGGCGTTCTGTGCTTTCCCCACGGCCATCACCCCCTGCACTGCTTGCACAGTTCAACGGAGATCACTTCGGGCACTAAATACATCATCCGTACCGACTTACTCTTTGAGCGATAGCCGCGGGCGTGGTGGTCACCAAATGGTGTTTAGTTTCAAACATTCGCGTCGTCCCGATAATGAAAGAGAGCGCCGTTGGATGTCTGCGAAAGTTTAGCGCAGGCTTCCAAATTGTACGTATCCAGAAGAGCAATTCATTATGGCTTTGCATAATCACCCATTGTGGCGGAATATGATCCAGGAACAACGCGAGGCAAATATTTTCAGCTGGATCACCTCTGAAGCGATCGCCATGCGGATTCCGCGAATTCTTCCCGATAATCCCGAGGCGAAGTCTGTACCCGGCCAGCCAGCCAGGCTTTGCAGTAATTTTCCGACGGGCCGACGATCAGAGAGATTACGATCTCGAACGGCTGAACAATGCTGTTACTTTCGTTACCGAAGCCAAGCAACTTTGCTTTGAGTTCCTGGAAGCCTTTCGCATTCCGATCTTTCAGCTCCTCCTGAAACGGCCCTTTGGCGACTGCTGATCGCGCCTGATACAGAAACCTTGCCCATTCGGGATTGGCGACAACCCAGTCGAGATAACTACAGATAACTGAATACACAGCCTCGCGAAGGCTGTTGGTGTTGGCTAACTCCCGGTCCAGATGTTGTCGCTGATCATCCTGAGCTGCAAAAAAGAGTGCGCTTAAAATACCCTCCTTGTTGCCAAAGTGGTGATAGATCGCCCCTACACTCGTTTCGCAGCGGGCTTTGATGGCTTCGATCGTGGTGGCCTCCACCCCAAGCTCAATAAAACAATAGAGCGCCTGTTCCAGGATGTCCCTTTTCAGCGCAGCCCTGCGGCCCGGAAACCTGTTTTCTAAAATATGGAATGGGTTCATCAAATCGAAATTAGCCTGTTTGAACTAGCCGTGACATTCATTCTACCGTTTGACAGCTTCGGCAAAAACAAAATAATATTCTTTTACCGAATTTTGTTCTTTTATTTCACAACTGCCGAATTGTTTTGGCAACAGCGGCTTACTAATTGGGTAAATGATGGAAAAAACCATAATAACCTGTGACGACGGCTATCGGCTCACCGGGCATTTTTTCAGACCAGCAACAGACGTTCCTCGCGGTGCCGTTCTCATCGCCCCTGCCACCGGGTTTCGACATCAGGTCTATTTCAGTTTTGCTACCTGGCTGAGCGAGCAAGGCTTCGCCGTGCTGGCATTTTCCAATAGAGGCATTGGGGATTCTCGCAACGGTATTCCTCTAGCAGAGATCTCTAGTGACCTGGTCGATTGGGGTACGCTGGACCTGCCGGCAGCGCTAGAAAAACTCGTCGCTCTTGCACCAGGCCTGCCGGTAAGCCTTGTTGGCCATAGCGCCGGTGCGCAGTTGATCGGTTTAATGCCCAACTTCGCTCAAATAGACAGCTACGTTCTGATTGCAGCATCGTCAGGCCATTTCGATAACCTGAAACTGAAAACAAAGCTGGCCGCCAAACTACTGTTCCACGGTTGGCAACCGCTCTCCGTTGCAGTCAAAGGATACTGGCCGACCAAAATCATCGGTTTCGGTGAGGATCTTCCCGCCGGTGTCGCCAGGCAATGGCGACAGTGGTGCCGTTCGCCAGGGTACGTAGAAAACAGTTTTGGAGAGGAAATAAGGCAGCATCACTATGCGGATATAAAAGCCCCCGTGCTGTCGCTAACCGCAACAGATGACCACATTGCCGTGCCTGCAAACGTGGAAGACTTTCTGCGCCTGCTGCCCAACGCCCAGATAAAAAAACATTTTTTGGAACCAGGCAGTTTTGGCTTGAAAGAAATCGGCCACAGCGACCTGCTACGCAGCCGATGCAAAGCCTGCTGGCCGCATATTCTGGAAGGCTTGGAGTCCAACGGCTGAACCTGATACCTCCACTCCACCGCGTCAGCTTTGAATTCCGGGGCATAGGTTTGTTTAGGAATGCCCGCAGTAACGGGGTAGAACCCGTCAGGCAAAACCCTCCAGCACAATCTTGCCAACGGCGGTTCCTGATTCCAGTTCGGCGTGTGCGGCACGTAGATTCTCAGCGTTGATCGCTCCGAGGTGCTTCCCTGCAGTTGTCCGGATGAAGCCTTGATCTACAAGCCGTGAGACCTCATTCAACAAGTCGTGCTGAACCTGCATATCATCCGCCTGGTGCATTGAGCGGGCGAACATGAATTCAATGTGTAATGACAGACTCTTCGACTTGATCTTCATTACGTCCAGACTTGCAGGATCGTCGATCATGGCAATCTTTCCAAACGGCCTAAGCACCGCCACATAATCGTCGAAGTATTGATCTGTGGCGTTAAGACTGGCCACATGGGTTACAGAACCAATTTTGCCGGCAGACACCAGTGTTTCGATCTGGGGCTGCAAGGGTTCACGGTGATTCAGAACAAAATCCGCACCCAATGATTCAACCCAGGCCTTCGATTCCGGGCGAGATGCCGTAGCGAGTACTTTCGCGCCTGTCAGCTGTTTGATCAATTGAACGAGAATTGAACCCACGCCTCCTGCGGCGCCAATCACAAGGACCACATCGTCGCTGGGAGTGATGGATCCAGCCAACTGTCGCTCAAGTTGCAGGTGGTCAAACAGCATTTCCCATGCTGTTATCGTGGTCAGGGGCAACGCCGCAGCATCGGCGTCGGACAGGCTGGCAGGCTTCCGACCAACCAGACGCTCATCGACGACCTGGTATTCAGCGTTGCTGCCCTGACGGGTAACGTCACCGGCATAAAATACGGTGTCACCTTCTTTGAAGAGTGAAGCGCCCTCGCCTATTGCCACTACCTCTCCAACGGCATCCCATCCAAGTACTTTGATCTGGCCTGGTTCGGGCTCTGCCTGCTGGCGTACCTTGAAGTCAACGGGGTTTACGGCGATGGCTTTGACTCTGACCAACAGGTCCCGGCCTTTTGCGACGGGACGTTCCATCTCAACATTTTGCAGCGCATCAGGGTTTTCGATAGGAAGAGATTCCCGATATCCAACAGCTTTCATTATCTGTCTCCGCAATGATTTTCGAGTAGCGCACAGTATGGTCGCCGTTTACACTCGGATAAACGGGAAAATTTGTTAAACATATTCAAAGAATTTTTGAAAATGAGTCTTGATGATCTGATCGTGGTTTTGAGGGTCGCTGAATTCCGCAACATTACCGCTGCCGCCACCAGCCTTGATATGCGAGCTGCCACAGCCAGCGCCGCAGTAAAGCGTGTAGAACAGGAGCTGGGTGTTGAGTTGTTTGTACGCTCCACGCGAAGGTTGCGGTTGTCTGCCGCTGGCGAAAAATACTTGCCTCACTGCAAGCAAGCGATTGACTTGTTGAGCCAGGCGCAACAGAACCTTCGATCTGAAGTTGACTCTGTAACAGGCGAAATCCGGCTTTCGGTTTCATCCGATCTTGGTCGTAACCGCGTTGTGCCCTGGATCGACGAATTGATGGCAACGCATCCAGGTTTGAACCTCAGAGTTCAGATTACTGACACCAACGTGGACTTTTACCGGGATTCGGTCGACATGGCGCTTCGCTACGGCGCGCCCAGTGACACCAACCTGTATGGATTCAAAATTTGCGATGTGCCGCGCCTGCTTTGCGCATCTCCTGATTACCTGTCGCGTCATGGTCGCCCTATTCATCCTGATGACCTTGAGAACCACAACGGGCTGTTCTATCAGTTGCAGGACATCCCATTTGACCTCTGGACGTTCAAACGCGGAGACGAGGAATATCGAGTCAAAATGACGGGCGATCGCGCCTCAAACGATGGCGATCTGGTTCGCCGATGGTGCGTTGCTGGCCGCGGTCTTGCGATAAAATCGTGTCTTGATATATCGGATGATCTGCTTGCAGGCCGTGTCACCACCATCATGCCGGGCTATGCGCCGCCGGTATCCGAGCTGTGGCTGATTTGTCCTACCCGACAGTCAATAACGCCGGCAATGAGGTTGTTGAGGGATGACCTGCGTGCAAAAGTAGGCGAACTGATGAATGCAATGATTGCCGGCGGCTTTTTTCCTCCGGATCGCTTGTCCGGAGGAAAAGATGAACAGCCTGTCGTATAAGTCAGGATGATGATTGATATATCTCGTCCGAATTAGTCCGCCCGGCCAACGGGCGGATATGCTACCAGCTCTTGTACACAAAATTTCCCGAGGATGCTTGCTATGAACACACTTTTTACTCCCCTGAAAATGGGCGCCAGTGAATTGGCCAATCGGGTCTTCATGGCCCCCCTCACCCGCGTCCGTGCCGACGCTGATCACGTTCCCACGGATATGATGGTTGAATATTACGCCCAGCGTGCCTCTGCCGGCCTGATCATCACTGAAGCGACCATGGCCATCGAAGGCAATTCGGCCTTCTGGCGCGAGCCCGGTATCTATTCCGAGGCGCAAGTTGAAGGCTGGAAGAAAGTCACTGATGCGGTACACGCCAAAGGTGGTAAGATTTATCTGCAAATCTTTCACGGTGGCCGCGCCTGCCACCCGGTGTTAAACAATGGCAAGGATCCGGTAGCGCCCAGCGCCATTGCCATCACCAGCGATGAAGTGCACACACCAGAAGGTAAGAAGTCCTACACGGTTCCCCGCGCACTGGCCGACAGCGAAATCCCGGCCATCATCGACGGTTTCCGCACCGCCGCCGAGAATGCCAAGCGCGCCGGCTTTGACGGTGTTGAGGTTCATGGCGCCAACGGCTATCTGCTGGACCAGTTCCTGCGTGATAGCTCCAACCATCGAGAAGGCCCCTACGGTGGCCCGATCGAAAATCGCGCCCGACTTCTGCTGGAGGTGATTGAAGCCGTATCCGGAGTGTTCGGTTCCGAGAACGTCGGTGTTCGACTGAGCCCCCTCAACAGCTTCCAGAGCATGAAGGACAGTGATCCGGTCGGTCTGGTTACCTGGCTCGCCAAGCGCCTGAACGACTACGGCCTGGCCTTTGTTCATTTGATGCGCAGCGACTTTTTCGGGGAACAGCAAGCGGACGTCATTACTCCGGTCCGCGAACACTTCAAGGGCAAGTTGATCCTCAACATGGGCTACACCGGTGAAGAAGCAGAACAAGCCATCGAATCCGGACTGGCCGACGCTGTCGCCTTTGGCGTGCCCTTCATTGCCAACCCGGACCTACCGGAGCGCCTGAAGCTTGGCGCCGAGCTCAACGAAGCAGATCCGGCGACTTTTTACTCCCAGGGTGCGGAAGGGTATATTGACTACCCTTACCTTGAAAGAGTTAGTTGAAGCATAATGTCGAGAGGGGGCTGTTAGCCCCCTTTTTCGTTGCGCAGAACACATGACCTTTGAAAGCGCGATCTCCTTTCTTGTTTCTTCCAGTCTGAGGCCCTAGTGTCCCGTCTGGCTAATTCCTTAATCTACTGCTTGCCTCTGAGGACTCTGACCAAGGCGTCAGTCTGCAGATGTGGTTGTTCCACATCAAGGACTGACAACACCGGCTCAGAGTCCTCAGAGGCAAGCCCTTCGGGAGCTTCTGAGAAGCTCAGTAGATTAAGGAATTAGCCAGACGGGACACTAGTGAAGAAGTTGAACCGAAGTGCGGGGTCCATCATGGTTGCGGCCGGCGCTTACCTGGCCAACCCCACAATCCGTGGCGGCGACTTCTCTGGCCGGTTAGACCGCTTTCAGGTGCCGCCCGCAGGGCGAGGTGGTCATGATTTCGTGCCAGCGATCCCGCAGCAGGCGCTCGAGGTGGTCCCGAATCCAGATAATGCCGGGATCCCGGTCATGGCGGGCGTGCCAGACCAGGTACATGCTGGTGGGATCAACCTCAAAGGGCAGCTCTCCCATCCAGAGCCCGTTCACAAAACCGCAGTCCTGACTGATGAGTTCCGGCACCGCCGCAATCAGGTTTGTCTCCCGAAGCACCTGCGGCACAATGGAGAAATGGTTGACGGTGGCGGCAATCCGGCGGCTTTGTCCCTTCTGGTCCAGGTAGCTGTCCACGAAACCATGGGCGTCGCCCGACATGGACACCAGCAAATGCCGGGCCTCCAGGAATTCCTCCATGGTGATCGGCTTACCCGCCAGCGGATGTCCTTCGCGCATCGCCAGCACGTAGCCACCCTCAAACAACCAGGTGCTCCGCAGGCTGTGGTCGTGCTGGTTCAGAACGCCAACCGCCAGGTCCACGTGGGCTTCGCGCAGATCGTCGTAGGTGCCATCGGGCGTGTACGGGACCGCGTGCAGGTCGACACCGGGCGCCTCCCGCTCCAGCAATTCGATTAACTGGCGCCAGACCATCTCAACGATCACGTCGGTAGCGGCGATGCGAAATTTCCGTTTGGAATTGGCGGGGTCGAACTGAGTGGCTGAAACCGCGTTGGTTAGCGCGTACATGGGCCCGCCTACCTGGTCCCACAGGCTCAAGGCATAAGACGTTGGCTCGATGTTACGACCTTTGCGGACAAACAGCGGGTCGCTCCAGATCTGGCGCATCCGGGAAATTGCGTTGGATACCGCCGGCTGGGTCATGGCCAGACGCTCGGCGGCTCGGGTCACCGAGCGCTCGGTCATGATGGCGTCGAAAATATAGAGGAGTTGCAGCTCCTGGGTTTTCATCGTGGGGTACCTGAATGATGGCAATGGACCCGGATAAGTCTGACCAGCATTGGCGGGCAGTGCAACCGGCACACAAAAACACCCTCCCATAGAAGGAGGGTGTTGATTCGAGCCGGTGAGTTACAGGTTGCCTTTGACGAAGGCACGCAACTGGCCCAGGGTACCGGCACCGGTCTGCCGGGCCACCACGCCGCCCTCTCGGAACAGCGCCAGGGTCGGAATGCTGCGGATTCCCATGCGAGCCGCCGTTTCCGGGCTGTCATCCACGTTGACCTTGGCCACTACCAGTTCATCGCCCAGTTCGTCGGCGATTTCTTCAAGCATGGGGCCAACGGTCTTGCAGGGGCCGCACCAGGGTGCCCAGAAATCGACCAGGACCGGCTTGTCGTTACGACCAACGGCCGCATCAAAGTTGCTGTCGTTTACTTCAACGATGTTGCTCATATCGTTTCTCCGTTTCCAGTAATGCCTGAGCCTAACCATGCGCCCTGCTCTTGCTGAAAACCAATTGTTCAGCGGTATACATGGTATTTCCCAGGGTGATGTACACCGGTTGTCAGTGACTGCCAAAGCGCTTGCTCAGCACCAGTCCGCCCCAGGCCAGGGTGCGATCACCGGTACCGTTCTTGATTTCGGAGCTCTGCACACGCAACACGTAGCTCAGCTCCATGTTGTCCCAGAGCGTGTAGGTGTAACCGGCCCAGACTTCCGCTAGCAGCACATTCAGATCATTGGCACTGAGTTCGTGATCGGAATCCCGGAACTGACCCTGCAGGAAAGCGTTGTATGCCCTGGCCTTCACCGACAGGCCACCCCAGAAGTAGTTCTCCCGACCGCCGACCGCGGAGACGCTGGGCGCCCGCTCACCGTAGGCCATCAATTCCGGGTTGAAGCGGTTATCCGGCGACGAAATCAGCCCTCCCCGGAACACCAGGGCGGCGCCAAATTCAGTGAGGTATCCGACGCTCCCAAAGTAGGTCACCTTGAACTTGCTGCCCGGCTCACTGCCATCCAGGTACTGGTGGTAGGCCGCGGAGTACCGCACGGTAGGCTCGCCCCCTTCGGAGATCTGGTGATCCCAGCCTTCGGGCTTGTCACTGCCGGTGGCCTTGTGAATCGCATTCTGACTGTGCTCAAACAGGTCTAAGCCCAGGGCACCAACGGTCAGCGAGGTGGTCCATCCCGAGGTGCCACCGGCTGACTGATAACTGCGGCTCGTGGACAGATACACCAGGCTGCTGTACGGTCGGTCGCTCCTGTCGATACCTTGCTCCGTAATCTCCTCGGGGGTAAAGCCGTAGGCACCGAACTCCACCGAGGTGTTCTCAGGCTGGTCCGGCAGCCGGCCAAAACTGCCAACCAGACCCTGGTCGATCGCTCCCACCGCGCGTGAAACCAGGCTGTTGTTCAGCGCCTCGGAGTTGGAGGAATAGGTTATGGCGACCCCGGCTGTGTAGTCCCGGTCGGTCCGGGTCGGGGCGAACAGATCGTTATCAATAGACAGTGCAATGGCGGAAGCGGGCTCACCAGCCAGGCTGACAGACGACGCCACAGCAAAACCGAGTGCAAGAGCGAGTGAAAGGGAACGCATGGCCAACTCCAGTGCTTCAATTGTGTGAATCGAGTTGGCGGCTATTTTTCGGATGACGGGCGCGGCAGACTAATCAAGAGACGGTATCCGCAACATCACAGATAGTGATGCATAGGTACTTATACCGCCTTTTTCAGGCTCATTCCCTGAGTCTCCCTTCTAGGAAGAACTATAGAAATCACACCTTAACTAATGATATATAGATAATTTTTGTTTTTAACCGCGGAATCCTAAAACGTTCTGGTGAACGTTTCGGCAGCAAAAAAACGGTTTATCATAATTTGAGATGATGTATTCCATATTGTTTCGGAATTATTCAGGTCGCCTCCCCAGCCCCATACTTCTCCCCATCAACTGCCGACCACCCAGGCAGTTCCGATGAAAGCGTTGACTCATTCAAACTCAGGAGAAGATGTTATGCGTAAAGTTGCACTGGTAACCCTCGCCTCACTCATCGCGGTAGCGGCTATTCCTGCCCACGCGACTCTGGCAGATCGCAAATCCGATGAACCGGGCGTCGAAGCCCCTCAGCCGGCCCCCTATAGCGGACAGGTTGTTATCCGCGGCGAAGTGAAGTCCGAAAGCCACGGTTAAGCGTTAGAGGTTTCATTTGCGTCTTGGCACCAGGGACGGTGCGTTTTTCATATCCATCGTAGTCCGACAATGCCCCACACGGCGACGAGTAGCCCTATATACTGCCGCTGTCACTAGCTGCCGCGCTACCCTGCCCGTTGATGACCGCCTGGCAGGCAATTGAAAAAATCCCACGCATGCCAGAGGCCGATGTACTCATTACCGGTGCCGGCGGCATGGTAGGACGTTTCCTGGTTCAACTGGCCGTGCAGCGGAATTACCGGGTGACAGCCATGGCCTCGGCCCGGCACCACAAAACGCTTCGTCAACTTGCTTCTACCAAGGTGTCCGGTTTAAATGGGGGCTACTACAGATGTTCATGGGCCCGAAGATGTCCGCGCTGGACATAGTGGTGAAGTAAAGCACGTCTGATCTGTCCCCGGTTTCGAAACGGGAGATGAAATGCGGCCTTTGGTCTAAGGCTACAAGAACGAATATCTAATTATCACCCGACGGACATAACTGGCGGCTCTAATGACTGACTACTTTATTCAGGCCTTTATTTACCTGGTGGCGGCTGTAATCGCGGTGCCTTTGGCCAAGCGGTTCGGGCTGGGTTCGGTACTCGGTTACCTGGTGGCCGGTGTGGTCATCGGGCCGGTGACCGGGCTGGTGGGCCAAGAGACCGTCACCCTTCAGCATTTTGCCGAATTCGGCGTGGTGATGATGCTGTTCCTGGTGGGGATGGAGCTGGACCCCAAATCCCTCTGGGCCATGCGGGTGCGGCTGCTCGGCCTGGGTGGGCTGCAAGTGGCACTCACCGCAGCGGCCGCCACCGGTTTTGCCTGGTCGCTGGGGCTGGCCTGGCAAACCGCAGTGGCGGTGGGGTTTCTGTTCTCCCTGTCTTCAACGGCAATTGTGCTGCAGACGCTGACCGAAAAGGGCCTGGTCAAAACCGAAGGCGGCCAGAGTGCCTTCTCGGTGCTGCTCTTCCAGGACATTGCAGTGATTCCCATGCTGGCCATCATCCCGCTGCTGGCCGTGCCCGGCATCTCCCCCAGTGGCGGCGAGGGCGGGCACAGCAGCCTCAGCCTGGTTGAGCACCTGCCGGGCTGGGCCCATGGGCTGGTGGTTGTGGGGGCGATCGTGCTGGTGATTGTCTGCGGCCATTACCTGAGCCGGCCGCTGTTCCGCTACGTGGTACAGTCCGGCATGCGGGAAGTGTTCACCGCCACCTCGCTGATGCTGATTATCGGCATCGCGGCGCTCATGAGCCTGGTCAACCTGTCGCCGGCTCTTGGCGCATTCCTGGCCGGTGTGGTGCTGGCCAACAGCGAATTCCGGCACGAACTGGAAGCCAATATCGAGCCGTTCAAAGGGCTGCTGCTGGGGCTGTTCTTCATTACCGTGGGCGCGGGAATCAATTTCGGCGTTCTGGCGGAGTCCTGGGATATCGTCCTGCTTCTCGCCCTGGCGGTGATCATCGGCAAGGCCCTGATTCTGGTTGGTCTGGCCCTCGCCTTCCGCATCCGCAGCAGTGATGGCTGGCTGTTCACCCTCGGACTCGCCCAGGCCGGTGAATTCGGGTTTGTGCTGCTGACCTACAGCACTCAGAACCGTGTGATCCCGGCGGACACCGCGCAAATGCTGTCACTGGTCGTGGCCCTGTCCATGTTCCTGACGCCGCTGTTGTTCATTGTCTATGACCGGGTGGTGCTGCCGCGCTATCAGAAGGCCTCCAATGAAGAAGCGGAGCCGGATGAGATAGAAGAACAGGCGCCGGTGATCGTGGCAGGGGTCGGCCGATTCGGGCAGATCGTCTGCCGGTTGCTTCGCGCCAACAACATTCCGAGCGTTGCCCTGGACCAATCCCTGGAGCAGATCGAAAACCTGCGCCGAATCCAACTGAAAAGTTACTTTGGCGACGCCACCCGCATCCAGCTACTGGAAACGGCCGGCATTGCCGAGGCACGCCTGCTCGTTGTGGCCATTGATGACCGCAACCGGGCCGTTAATCTGGTGCGTCATGTCAAACAGCTTTACCCGGAGGTCTGGGTACTGGCCCGCGCCTTCGACCGCGGCCACAGCTACGAACTGCGCGAAGCCGGCGCCGACGACGTGGTAAGCGAAACCTACTACTCCGCCCTGGCACTCGGCGGCGATGCCCTCACCGCCATGGGCGTCCACCCAGAACGCGCTCGCCGGATGACCCAGTCCTTCGTTGCCAGCGAAAAAGCCAACGAAGACCAACTGTTCGAAACCTGGCGCAACATCGAGGAAGGCATGTACTTCGGCCTCGGCCGGCGCTACGGGGAGTTGTTCGTGAAGCTCGAAGAGTCACTGGGGCACGCCATGCGGGAGGACGCACGGCGAACTGAGGACGAAGCGCCGGCGTGGACAGCGCCAACGGACAATCACTGATCACGAAAACAAAAAGGCCGGCTTGATGAATGCTTCCGAAAAGAATGTGGTTCTACGGCTTAATGAGCATAAGAAGAACGCATCAAATCCCTGACGGCTATCTGTCAAATTGCATGGGCGTAGCCATGTTCCATCACAGCATTTTATCAGACCGGCGCGCATCTCTTAGCGCCAGAAAAATCGGCACACCAATCTGCGAGAACAGCGCCAGGGCCCAAAGGCCGTTGCTGACAATCGACGGTATGAGGGGATGAACGGCTAGCACAACCAGCGCCATGACAATGCCGAACAGCCTCAGACCGGCGCTATGGTATTTGTCGGTGGCATCAGCCACGGTTCGACGCAGCGCCCATAGCGAAGCTAAAAAAACCGCAAGGCCGACAGAGCCAAGCGCGGCGTAGCCGGGCGGATAAGGCTCCCACAGGCCGACGTAGACTTCTCCGGCCAGCGCAACGCCAATCGTCACCGTACTCCACAAAATCACGATGTGAGCAAACCAGTATCTCAACAGCACGGCACTGGTGCGGCTCTTCGGTTTTTCATTGCCGGCGCAGTCGAAATAAGTCCAGGCCAGCGCGAAGAGGGACAAGCCGCCCATGGTCACATTGAACAGCGTACCCGCGCTGACGCTTTGGACACCCTTCTCGGCCAGCGTGACCACCAGTTTAAAGAAGCCTTCACCCAGCAAGATCAACATCAGAAGGCCGAAGCGCTCCGAGATGTGTCCGAGTTGAGGCACAAAGCGTTCGAAGCGGAGCGTGCCCACGCGCGGCAGCATGTACTGCAGCTGGATTGCTACCACGCCGGCGGCAAAGACCCAGTAGGCGACCGGTGTGGGCAAAAAAGCCGACAGCGCGAACACCCCGGCCAACACGAAAAAATTCCGCGCCTGTTCCTGCGCCAGCCTATTGGCCGCGTTGTCGGTACAGCGCGCCCGCCAGTAAAGATAGGCCGTCAGCGCCCGATTCAACGCATAGGCCAGCGCGAAATACGTCCAGCCTTCACCGGCCACGTCGGGAATCGCCGCCGCGACGGTCATCATCGTGACAATCTTAAGTGCCATCACCACGCGATGCGGCATGTCCGTGGAGATATACAGCGAGTTATAGACCGAGCTGTCTGCCCAGGCATAGAAAATTGCCAGGAACAGTCCGGTAAACACCCAGAATCCTTGCCACCCCAGATGATGGGACAGGTAATTCCCCAGAATGAAAATTGTCACTACATGGACCAGATCGAAGAAAAGTTCCACCCAGTGCACGTGGTCGTGGTTTTCATCGACATCCATGTGATGGCGCGGACGCCGCCAGAGAAGATCGCTAACTACCATACACTACCCCTTTTTCTTATTGTTCTGGCGGTGAATTATGCGCCGGCCAGAGACTAGCGGAAGCTACGAACTGTTAATCAAGTTCGACCACTATTTTACCAATCTGCTGATTTGACTCCAGATAGTGATGCGCTGCCACTATCTCTTCAAATTTAAAGCTTCGATCAATGACAGGCTTGAGTGTTCCTTCGGATAAACCCGAGTGGATAAATTGCTTTGCTCTGCGAAAACGCCCGATGTCTTTTATAACTTCAGTAAACACATACCCCCTAACGGTCAGACTTTTACGAAGTGCTATTTTTAAGGGAAAAGGGGTTGTTTCGGGACTTAATGCTCCGTGTACTATTATTATTCCTTCAGGGCTCATTGCTTCAGCAATTTCAGCTATCTGCGGCCCACCGACAGCATCAAATGCGATGTTTAAATTGTTTGCTCCCAAGATGCTTCTCAAGCTATCCAGCAGCGGTTCTTCTTGGGTTGCAATCACATGGGCCGCGCCAGCCTTGAGCACAGCAGCCTTTTTAGCTCCTGTTAGAGTTGTAGCGATAGGGATACCCCCCAGAGCATTCACAATTTGAATCGCTGCCAATCCAACACTGCTCGATGCGGCAGTTATCAGTACTGCATCGCCTTTTTGCACGTTAGCAATTTCGACCAAAGCGCCATAAGCTGTCAGGTACTGCATCCAGGCTGCTGCGCCTTCGGCAAAGGTTAGCCCTGCTGGTTTGAGTGCCACATATTCATTGGGTACGACAACCTCTTCTGCGTAGCAGCCATTCTGAGAAAGCCCCATCTGAGGGACAATACAAACCTCGTCCCCAAGGCGTAAATGATTCACCTCTTCCCCGACTTCAATGACTATCCCGGATGCTTCATAGCCAATTCGCGAAGGGAAGTCAGCCTTTTCTATATACTGGCCTCGCCTGAACATGGCATCAGCACGATTGAGCCCAACAGCTTTGACCGCAATACGAACATCAGTGGCCTGCAAACCTGGACTCGCCAGCGAGTCAATAGTTAACACCTCGGGGCCACCTAATTCATGGAAACGAACAGTTCGAATTAGTTTTCTTGGGCTCATATGCATCCTCAACAATGACTTTTTAAGCAATTACATCAATAACTACTTTACCCATGGACCCCAACTCTACGGCATTATGTGCATCCATTGCCGTGTCTAGGGAAAAGCGTAACGGATCGAGTATTGGCTTAATTTGTCCAGCTTCAACGAGAGCCGTAATTTGCCGCAGAATGTCACCATGATGTTTGCGCCCCTCTCCGCTGAGCTGTGGGTGTAACACAAAAATCGCTGACAATGTTGCAGAGCGTAGTGACGACGGTGCCAGGTTATGTGAGCCGAATGCAGCACAGCTTATAATATGTCCATAATGTGCAATGATACCTAATGAGGCATCGAGTACAGGGCCACCGACAGTGTCGTAAATGATATCGAATCCTTTGCCTTGGGTGTATGCGTCCACGTACTCCGCAGGGCTTGCAGTGTGATAATCAATTGGCGTGGCACCAAGCGCCTTGAGCAGTTGTTGTTTTCCAGTCGATGCAGTGGCATAAACGTCGGCACCTAAGGCCTTAGCAATTTGCACAGCTACATGCCCAACTCCGCCAGCTCCACCCTGGATAAGGACTTTCTGGCCCGCTTTAACATTCGCCTTGTCAACCAAACCTTCCCAAGCGGTAAGTGCAACCAGAGGTAAAGCCGCAGCTTCACGCATGGACAAATTTTTCGGTTTGAGAGCAAGCAACTCAGCATCTACGTTGGCATATTCAGCCAATGAGCCTTGCAATCCTCGCACTCCGCCAGTCAGACCATAAACTGCATCGCCTACTGCAAAGTCGGTGACGCCGTCGCCGATAGCAACAATTTCTCCAGCCAAATCGGTGCCAAGTACTGCGGGTAATTCGGGCATGGCATAAGGAGCGATACCTTGGCGGATCTTGTAATCAATAGGATTGACGCCACTCGCAAATATTTTTACCTGCACCTGACCTGCTGATGGAGAAGGTAAGTTAATCAGGGCATCCCGGAATACTGTACCTTCTTCATAGCTATCTAATATCAAAGCACGCATTTGTCCGTTTAACGCAGTCATCAATAACCTCACAAACTGAATATTCAGCGGGTGGTTAAATCACCCGCTGGTTAATAGGTCTTTTATTCAACGAATTAAAATTCTTGAACCGTTGGGCGCAGAACAATCTCGTTGATATCCACATCCGCAGGCTGCTCAATTGCGTATGCGATAGCACGAGCAACAGATTCAGATGGAATTTCATTTTGCTGATAAAAATCTTTTACAAAGGCTGCACCCTGAGCATCTGAACTTCCATGTTTTAATTCAGATTCGACTGCACCTGGTGAAATGATTGTTGAACGAATTTTACCTCCAACTTCATGGCGCAAGCCTTCGGCAATAGCGCGAACAGCGAATTTGGTTCCGCTATAAACCGTGCCGCCGGGACTGAATACTTTGATGCCCGCTACGGACGAAATATTGATAAAGTGGCCGGATTCCTGTTCCTGAAAGATCGGAAGCGCTGCGGCTACTCCATACAGCAGACCTTTAACGTTGATGTCAATCATGCGATCCCATTCGTCAACTCGAGTCTCAGCTAACGGTGCAATAGCCATTAACCCTGCATTATTGATAACCACATCAACTTTACCGAAACGCTCTTGTGCAAGATTTACAAGGGCCTTCACTTCGTCCTGGCTAGTCACATCTGTCGCTTGAACCGCAACTTTTCCGCCCGCTGTACGTATGTCAGCAGCAATAGCTTCAAGCTTGTCGATGCGTCGGGCACCTAAAACAACAGATGCGCCAAGACTGGCTAAATGTCTTGCCGTGGTCTCGCCTAAACCGCTGCTACCACCAGTGATCACAACGACCTTACCGCTGATGTTGTTTGCTGAAACACTACTCATAGTTAATATCCTCAAATCAGTTGAATGAATGACTATGTCTAACTGACAAGCAAATTATTCCTCACCTTCAAAAACCAATAAATGGAAACGTTTTGATTTGACAATTCCAGAATTTGGAATAATATTTGTGTATTCATACCAAGCCTGAGTGTGACTGTGATGCTTAACAGATTGGAAATGCTCCGGATATTTTGTACTGCTGCAGAGTCTCGCAGCTTTAAAGAAGCGGCTAACCGTCTGGGAATTTCTCCTCAGGCAGTGACGCGAGCAGTGAAGGAGTTAGAGCGATTGCAAGGGGAGCTTTTATTTCATCGAAATACGCGACACATACAAGTGACCCTGGTTGGAGAAAAATTTGCTGTGATCGCAAAAGAACGCCTGCGCGCTGTAGATGAATTGTTTCAAACAAGTACCCCTGACTCGGGTAATGAATTACAAGGGCGGGTTCGTATCGCAGCGCCTGTTGGTTTTGGTCATAAATGCTTGATGCCAGCATTAATGGAACTCTCAACAGCACATCCTCAACTTGATATAGACCTGACACTCAGTGACGAGCGCGTGGATGTCGTTGACGAAAAAATAGATATTGGGATTCGTATCGGCTTCATGAGGGATAGTCGGTTTATTGCCCGCCAGCTCGCCAAAATTAATCTGTATGTCGTGGCTTCGCCTGACTTAATAGATAGAGTGGGAAGGCCTTCTTCTATTGAAGATCTAAACCACTTGCCGGTTACAGGGTTAGTAGATCGCAATACGGGAAAGCTTTGGCCATGGGTTTTTTCCATGGACAGACAGTGGACGCCATCCATAACACGTTTTCGAAGTGCCGACGCCGAAGCTGAATTAATGGGTGTACAAAATGGACTGGGATTTGCTCAAATTCCTGACTTTTTGGCCCAAGACTTATTACGCCAAGAAAAACTTGTGAGAGTGTTAGAAGAGGCCGAGCCTGTGCCTTGGGATTTATTTATTTATCGCCCTCAACGTGGTCCAGTACCACAACGTGTTCGATTGGTTTTTGATCACTTGGTGACAAGATTTAGTGTCCGCTAATGGCACAAAAGTAATATTCATAAAGTGCGAATACTACATTATGTAGTAGCCCCCATTTAAACCGGACACCTTGGTAGAAGCAAAGGCCTAGGCATAGACCTAGTGCAAAGGAGTGTCCAAGGTGGAGAGAATCGAAGTCATAACCGGAGTGCAGCGCCGTCGCCGGTATTCCGCACAGGAGAAGGCATTCATGGTTGCGGAGTGTGAGCAGCCAGGCATGTCAGTATCGCTTGTAGCCCGGCGTCATGGTATATCAGCAAGTCTGTTGTTCCGTTGGAAGAAGCTGATGAAAGACGGTGGCATGTCCGCGATTGAGTCCGGTGATGAGGTTGTCAGTGCATCCGAGGTGAAGGCTCTGAACAAAAAGGTTCGGGAGCTGGAGCGGATGTTGGGCCGCAAGACGATGGAAGCTGAAATACTCCGGGAAGCCCTGGAGGTGGCTCAGTCAAAAAAGTTGATCTCGCGCATGCCGTTGCTGCCACCGGACGATACCCTCTGAAGCGGGTTGCTGAAGTGCTGAAGGTATCGCGCTCCAATCTGTTGGATCGCCTTCATGGTCGCCAGAAAGGCCGAAGCCCGAGATACAGCAAACAGGACGATGAACGGCATTTACCGTTTATCCGTGAGCTGTGCGAGGCCCGTGCTGCCAATGGCTATCGAAGGATCACGGCTCGACTGAATCGGTTGCTCGCAGCCAACGATGAGCGAGTAAACCACAAGCGCGTGTATCGACTGATGAAGCAGGATGGGCTGCTGTTGCCCCGGTATACGGGCCGACCTCAGGAGCGCTGTCACAACGGCCAGATCATTACGTTGAAGCCAGACCTTCGCTGGTGCTCAGACGGCTTTGAGATCCGCTGCTGGAACAAGGAGGTTGTCCGTGTAGCCTTCAGCCTGGACTGCTGTGATCGCGAGTTGATGCGCTATGTAGCGACCACTGGTGGCATCACCGGTGAGATGGTTCAGGACCTACTACTGGAAAGCCTGGAATACCGGTTCGGCCAGTCAGAGCGAGTGCCTCATCCGCTGGAATGGCTGACGGACAATGGCAGCTGCTACATTGCCAAAGAAACGCGAGCCTTCGCGTCCTCTCTGGGCTTTGCAGTGTGTACCACACCGGTGAGAAGCCCTCAGAGCAACGGCATGGCTGAGGCCTTCGTGAAGACGTTCAAGCGGGACTATGTGTACCTGAACGATCTTCCTGATGCCGCCACGGTGATGGCCAGGTTGCCGGAATGGATCGAGGACTATAACCGCAGCCACCCGCACAAGGGGCTGAAAATGAAATCGCCCTGGGAGTACCGGGCGGAACTGGCATCAAACGAATGAGGTGGTGTCCGGTTTAGCGGGGGCAACTACAGTGTAGTAGCCCCCATTTAAACCGGACACGCTTCGATGGAATAAATACTTCGTCCATAAGTGAATGGATATAGTTCAGGACTTCAACACCCGTCGCTAATTCGAAAAAGCCGTTGTTAAACCCTGTTTCATCCAGTCGATGGCGCCCTAATGGTCGCGAAGCAACGCCATAAAAGCCTGAAGGCTGGTGTAATCGCACAAAAGGATATGCGTCGTTCCAGTGCCCGCCCACCTTTTTGACGGTCGACCATCAAAAAGGTGGCGTCGGTTTCTGTGAGCATCTTGTCGACAAAAGCCAACGCTGTGGCATGAAGCAGTCGGCTTTTTCATTAGCTTACAGACGAAATCGTTATCGGAGCTGGATCAAATCAACTCTCGCTCAGAAGAACGGAAGAGCGCAAATGCATCGTTTGGAAGAAGACATCGGTGTGCCTAAAGGGTTCTTTGAAGAGGAGGCGAAAGGGAACTTTTTAAGAGATCTATTTCAGTTGGCTTTGGGCGGTTCTGGGGAAGAGCAAGGCCGCCCGAGCTCCATTCACTCAGATCAAAACCACTGACTATTTGCCTCGAAGGTTTTTCGGTTAGGTCTACAAGGCGGCGTTGAGTCATTCGACCCTAGATCTGGCTTTTGTTAATGAACTCGAGGGGGCCGGCCTGGTCGCAAAGCGAACATTCAGATCCGATTCCGAAGTCCTCCTTTTGAGGCTAGGGTGTGTCACGCGTATCGGGGGAAGTCCACTATGATTATCTTCCGCTGAAGCGTCAAAGGGTTGACCAGCACAATCAACGCCGATAGTATCCTTCGAAAGGTATAGGGTTCCCTGCGGTTGGTGTTAGTGTCTCATCAAACAAAAGCCCTCCTCTGAAAAGCAACATTCTCTTGCTCCTCAGATTCACTTGTTCTCGTTTCTATTTTGCTCAGGCACTCCAGCTTTCAACAATGCTGGGAGCATCACAATGAGAATGAGAAATGTCTAACGTCGTTCGTTATTTACCCACTAAGAAGTTTCATATTCTGCCGCTGCGCGGACTTTCCCCTGAAGAACTCAAGAATTCAGCAAAGAACTGTTTGAGAGATCGCGAAAAAATCAAACACAATTCGTTGCTCAACCTCGTAGTCAAAGAGCTCGGCTTTAAAGGCGGGTTTTCGGAATATCGCGAAATTTACTCTGATTCCATAAAGCCTTTCATGGAGCATAACGGCCTGCATTTCAGGGCTGATCTGTTGCATCCAGCCGGAAAGCCCGCCGACGCAATGGTCCCGCTTAAACTAACAGTCGAGCAGGTTTGCGGGCGGCTATTTCAATCGGGGTCGCCTCTTCCCAAAAAGCTATTTACCGGTCATAACTTTGACTATCACGCTCATTATGATGATGGAAAATGGACGTTCAATAGGACTATGTATCGCCAATTCGGCGGGATCCCGTCAATTGGCTCTACCAGATTTTATGAGTTAATAGGGAAGGCAAAGCAAGGTCCCGACTCTAATTTTGGCGACTCCTCTAGGCGAACCAGGGATATGGTAGTCAGTGGTTTCTATTTTGAGTGCATTTATCCGAGCTTTAATCTGCTAGGAGACTTTCTAGTAGAGCCAGCCTCGGATAACAGCTCTTTACCAAAGCTGTATTGTCCTCAAAGTTATGATCCTGATTGCTTCGCGGAGGAATACCAAGGAACAGTTAAACTGGCGGACCTTTTTCGCGAAGAAATAGAAAGTAGCGAACGAGGCTGGGTCGAAGTCATTCCATTTAATGATCGCTTGGTGTTTCTTAAAGGAGCAGATGGAAAGTACGATTTTGTCGTTCCAGGCCTACGCTCAGCGTAACCGTCCGGTGATTCCACCTTGAGCCAAATCGCCTGCCGACCAAAAGGCTCGAAGCTTACCACCCGGTCGATTCCGGTCAGATCCAGAAACGCCTCGTCGATGGAGTAGACATCCACTCTCGATGCCAGAGCTTCCAGGGTCGTCATCACCCGCCGGCTTATATCGCCATTTGTGTGGAATAGAGAATCAATTGGAACGGGGGCTTTGCTCGCCCCCCCTTGAACTTCTCATACCCAACCTGTTTGGCTATAGCTACTGAGGAGATCGCGGTGGCCCACCAAATCTTCCGGTCATCCTGTTCAATTACACCGCTAGCCGTACCCAGGAGGTGCCGCAGCGCCTCCTGGAGGCAGAAAGGCGTCGAGCGTATAGGTTGCTGGGCATGCGCGGCGCAAGTTCATCAGAAAACTCAATCCAAGGGCAAGATCGGCCGAGCGGAGATGGCACTGACTCTTATCAACAAGCTCTACGGCATCGAGCGCGACATGGAAGAGGCGGGCGATGCCCAGCGATACCAGACGCGCCAGTCGCAAAGCCAGGCTTTCCTGGAGCAACTGAAAGCTAGGCTGGACAAAACCCCTCCCCAGGTCACGTCGTCAAAGTGCCTTGGGCAAGCAATCAATTGCCTTGCGAGCAACTGGTTAAAGCTGATCCGCTACATCGAAAGGGGGACACCTGCCCATCGACAACAACCCTGCCGAGCGGGCGAGCCACCTTCTCATGTACATATGACCAAAGCGTCGCCCGTCTCCTCCCGTTATGTCATGCCTACCCACGACGGAGTATTGACGGTCTCTGTGCGCCAGAGCATAGTTTTCCCGAAGGGCGCTTAGGTACATATCTTCATGTGCTGTCCAGGCGCAGTTGCGTTTAGAGTACGTGTCCAATCAGTTTTAAATGGGTGTGAACATGAGAGCAGAAACTGAATCGCGGATTTTTTCGGTGGATGAATATGTTCGTCCGTCTAACGGCGAACCGATTCGTTCGGTTGTTCTGGAAACCAATGACTCTGTCGTCGTTGTTTGGCACGCCCACCCTGGGCAGGAAATAGCTTCCCATGTACATCCTCACGGCCAAGATACTTGGACGGTTATCTCAGGTGAAGCCGAATATCATCAAGGTAACGGCATAGTCACTCATCTTAAAGCTGGAGATATTGCGATCGCAAAACCTGGGCAGGTACATGGTGCAATGAACTCTGGCCCCGAACCTTTTATATTTGTTTCAGTGGTTGCGCCGGGCAATGCCGGTTTTGCGTTGGCTGAGAAATAGGCGAAAGGCCTGAGAGGAAACTGATGAATACACGATTATTTACGTTCGCTGGTGGAGAAACGGGTGTTTGGCGCGTTGTTCGGATGGATGCCGTGGCGGGAGCCCCTCTCCCTGGAATCCCCCGGCTCGACGTAGCCGCTGGCTCTGTTTCGCCGCAGCCTTTGGGCACCAAATGGCTTCTTCGCGGGATAACGAGTAACGAGCGTTATGTCGTGCGTGAAGAGAAGGATCGTCTCGTGGCGAAGCAGCCAAGTTTGGGTCGAGCAGAGGCCACCTGTGCCGCCCTGATCCCTATCCGGAAAAACCCCTCATGGTGGGGACTGGCTCAAGACGAACGCCGGAAGATTTTTGAGGAGCAGTCCCGTCACATTCACATTGGGCTCCAATATCTCCCTGCTGTGGCCCGTCGTCTCCACCATTGTCGGGACCTGGGCGAGAGCGAACCCTTCGACTTCTTGACGTGGTTCGAATATTCCCCGTCTGATGAGCCGGGCTTTAACAGGCTTTTGGCCGAACTCCGGGCCTCGGTGGAGTGGAAGTATGTCGACAGAGAAATCGACATCCGGCTAGTGCATGAGCCGGCCTAGTATCAGGTTTAACTGCGATCTCCGTGCGGCATACACCTGCGACACCCGCAGCCCAGCAAAGCCCGGAAAATCTAGTGTGTCTAATAACTTAGGAGTAACACGACACGTATGCCTAGCGAGCCACCAGTCGCTTGGGAAATTTTCTACTTATGGCCTCCTCTTTCTCTCATCGATCTCCCAGGGCATATCCTGCCGTCTAGAGTTGGCACCTTGTCCAGCTTTCGAAGAAGGCTCTCCATACACGTCCGGCCTACACCTTGTTAGGTATGGCCGGTTTCCAGTTGTGGGGCAATAGCTCGTCGATGGCGTTGTTCTTCTGTGTCGGCAGGCGAGTCAGCACATCCTTCAGGTAGGCATAGGGATCATGCCGATTCAGCTTCGCTGACTGTATTAGGGTCATGACCGCAGCCGCACGTTGACCACTGCGCAGTGAACCCGCAAACAGCCAATTGCTGCGCCCCAGCGCCCAGGGTCGGATCTGGTTTTCCACCCAGTTGTTGTCGATGGGCACAGCGCCATCGTCCAGGTAGCGCGTCAGCGCTTCCCAACGTTTGAGGCTGTAATCCAGGGCTTTGGCCGTGCCGGAGCCATCCGGCACTTTCTGGCGATGGGCCAGCATCCACTGATGCAGCGCATCGGCAAGGGGTTTGGCTTTGGTTTGCCGGATTTCCCGCCGCATATCCGGTGGCAGATCTTTGGTTTCCCGCTCGATCTCGTAGAGTCCACCGATGTATTCCAAGGCCTTGGCCGCCAATTCGCTCTTGTTGGCCTCGTGCAGGTCATAGAACTTGCGCCGGGCGTGGGCCATACAGCCGATTTCGGTAATGCCGTTGCCGAACCCGGCCTTGTAGCCAGCGTAATCATCACAGACCAGCTTGCCCCGCCAGTCACCCAGGAAGGTTCGGGCGTGTTCGCCTGCACGGCTGGGTGCGAAGTCGTAAATAGCTGCCTTCAGGTCGGCAAACGGTGTGGTGCAGTAGGCCCAGACGTAGGCCTTGTGGGTTTTCTTCTTGCCCGGGGCCAGCATGCTGACCGGGGTTTCATCGGCATGCAGAACACTGTGTTCCAGCAGAGTATTTCTCAACGCATCCACCAGCGGCTGCAACTGCACACCACAGGCACCCACCCATTCGGCCAGGGTGGAGCGCGGGATTTCCAGGCCGGCACGGCCGAACATGCGTTCCTGACGGTACAGCGGCAGATGGTCGGCATACTTGGCCACCAGCACCTGGGCCAGCAGGCCAGCGGTGGGGATGCCTTTGTCGATCACCTGCGGTGGCACCGGTGCCTGGATCAACGTCTCGCAGCTGTCGCAGGCCCATTTGCCCCGGATGTGACGTTCAACGGTGAACTCACCCGGGACATAATCCAGCTTCTCGCTGACGTCTTCGCCAATGCGCTTGAGCTGGCAGCCACACTGGCATTGAGTATTTTCTGGCTCGTGGTGGATCAGGGTGCGGGGCAGTTCCGGTGGCAGCGGTGTGCGTTTGGGTTGCTGCTTTGGCCGAGCGGCTTTCTGCTCCTCGGTCATCGCCTGTTCCAGTTCGACCTCGATGGAGGCCAGGTCGCTGTCGATCAGTTCGTCCAGCAGTTTTCCCTGAACCGCGTCCAGCTGCTCGCTACGCCGGGCGTACTTATGGCGCTTGAGAATGGCCACTTCGTGGGTCAGCTTCTCGATGACCGCATCACGGTGCACCAGAGCCCGCTCTTTGTTATCAACACGATCAAACAGTTCCGTAGCGAGAGCACGGAGCTGACCGGCAGAGAGTTGGTTGATGTCGGGGCGCTGAGTCATGCCCCTTAGTATGCCAAGCCCTTGTACTGCAAGCGATTCGCAGTTCTGGCTATGGCGGTATTGCTCAGCTTGTGGTTACAGGATTGAGATGACGCCATCGGCCCCAATACGTTGCCATGGCAGGCCCTGAACGAGGGCGGATAACTGTTCTTCGGTCAGACATAACTGTTTGCCTCGCCAGGATTCGCCCCAGTGGAACTTGCCCCGGTTTAGACGACGGGCACACAGCCAGATGCCGAGGCCATCATGGATCAGCACCTTCATCCGGTTGCCTCGCTTGTTGGCAAACAGGTAGGCGCAATGGGGTCTGGCCGAACCGAAGACCTGAACGACTCGTGCCAGAGCTTTATCCGGTCCCGCCCGCATGTCCAGCGGTTCGGTGGCCAGCCAGATCTCATCAATGCGGATCATCCCAACAGATCCCGCAACAAGGCGGCACACTGGTGGGCCTGCTCCGCAGGCCACTCCACGACAACCGCGCCACTGGCGCGGGGAATCTCGATGCGGATGGTGCTACGCTTGTCCGAGACCGAGTGGTGGCTCCGTGCTGAAGTTGCTGCTGGCAGATTGACCGGCACGAACTCCGGCGTTGTCGCTGGTGCTTTAGGCACTCGTCGCGCCTCCTTGATCCAGCGTCGGACCATGTTGGCGTTGAGGCCATTACACAGAGCGATCCGGGAGACGGATGCGCCCGGATCTCGGCACTGGGCGACAATCCCGGCTTTGA
Source organism: Marinobacter manganoxydans MnI7-9 (assembly GCF_000235625.1). Lineage (GTDB taxonomy): Bacteria > Pseudomonadota > Gammaproteobacteria > Pseudomonadales > Oleiphilaceae > Marinobacter > Marinobacter manganoxydans. Next base: position 213,117 of record NZ_AGTR01000080.1, read on the forward strand.
ATTCCCGGGAAAACCGGCGACGGCGTTGGCAGGGTTTGGTTACGCTTAATTCGTTCATGTTAAGTGTCCACTAGAAAATAAGTGGACACTATCCTGACGACGGCAGCGCCAGGCTCAAGATGGGATCACCGGACGCTTACCGCTCAGCGGCCTTCGAGCATCAGATTTACGACCCGTTTCTAAAGAGATCAGATGTTCCCGCACAGATGAATGAAGCTTATCATTTCCTGCGCTGGTACTATTTCGAATTCAGCGGATGGCGTGAGCAGGCCGAGCATCTCGCTGAGCAAGATTATTATGCCGGTGGCGGCTCGCTAGCTGACTATCCGGGCGAACTTGAAATACTTCGAGCCTCCCTCTTAAAGCGCAAACTTTATCATCCGCCCTCAGCACGATCAGAAGTAAAAAAAGACTGCCCTCTGGCCTTTAATATCGTCCAGCTCGACGGCAAACGTCTTTACGTCTCCAATCTCGTTCCCATTTCAGAGCTCGCTAAGTTTTCAAACCAGAGGTCCGACTATTTCAGCGCGCGGGAACGCCTGGAAAATGCATTCAAGATGGACAGGCTTGTCAGTATGAATGTGGACCAACTCGAAGCCCCGGCAACCGTGACATGGTTTGATGCTTGTGCTTACGCAAAGTACTTTGAAGACGTCTATCAGCTTCCTGTAAGACTGCTGAAAATCGCTGAGTATTTAGAACTTCGCAGTCCAACTTCTGGACGAGTGCCAAGGGGCTTAGCGGGTGCACCTGACTCAAGGTCCAACGAGCTTTTGGAGTTTTTTGACGAATCATCCGGCCGGAATTACGGTGCGCACCCTCCCTATATGAATGAGACATCTTTCCAGAATCTACAGTGTAGGTTTAGAAATCAACCCGAGCTCGTTAGCAATCAACAAGGGCTACATTTTGTGAATTCGGACAACTTCGCAGAGTGGCTATATGAAAACCCGAACGGAAAAATGGCAGCAGCCGTCCGTTCGAAATCTCTAGTTTCTATCTATGGATCAGATTCATTGAATCGAGATCTTGTTCCAGCCAGTAGCACCGGAAAAGCCAAACACATAAAAATAGGCTTCCGCCTTTGTTTTGAAGCAGACCACTGATGCAAGGACGACGACAATGAAAAGTAAAACTTTTGCAGTACTTGTTGACGGCGAAAACATTAGCCCTAAGGACTTTAAAGGGGTCGTCCGGGAAGTAGAGAAAAATGGTGACGTAGCTATACAGAGGGTTTACGCCGATTGGACTCAGCCTCACAGGGCGGGCTGGAAAGAAATTCTACATGAGACTGGTGCCCGCCCCGTGCACCAGTTCAACTATGGTAAAGATGCCGCTGACCATGCGCTGATAATGGATGCTATTGAACTAACCATTAGCAATCCAAGGATCGATGCGGTGTGTATTGTTTCATCCGATGGCGGCTTTCATACACTTGCCCAGCGAGTTCGCGAAAAGGGGCTTTACGTGATGGGCATAGGTAAGAGAAATACTCCGACAAGACTTAGAAGAGCTTGCCATCATTTCGTTTACACTGATCTGCTTGAGAAAGACGAGCCCGAGCCAGTTGTAGCAGAAGAACAATCTCTCGAAGAGTTGTTGATCAGAGCTTATCGGGCGACAGATAGCGATGGGGAGGCTGTGTACCTAGGGCAGCTCGGAACTCAGCTCAAAAAGCTTGATCCGGCGTTTGACCCTCGTAGTTACTCATTCCCATCTTTAAAGGCCTTAATAAAGGCTAATGCTCATTTATTTGAAATGGAAAGTGAGACACACGACCGCTGCTTTATATCTCTTAAACATGGTGCTGTGCCGGAAGAGACAAATCAGGTCACAGAAGGAGTGGTTAGGCGCTGGCTTGGGCATTATGGGTTCATTGATGCTGCCCACGGATCGTATTACTTCGCGAAGGTAAATGTGATTCAGGAACAAAGGGATCGTCGGCTGAAGTCTGGTGATAAGGTCCGCTTCGTAGTGGCTAAACATCCAGAGCCTGCGGCAGAGCATTCCTCTGATCAGAACGGTAAGGCCAAGGAAATCGAGGTCATAAGTGATTCGTTTGTGGAAAATGAAATGGCTCAACTGTAATCGCTAACAGAAGGGGCCGTCTCGGCCCCGCATTTAGGAGGTTGCAGCACCCGCTTTTTCGTAGGATCTTGTGATAACTCAGGTCGCAAAGCGAACGTTTAGATTTGGCGTAGGCTCGGGGATAAGCGGCGACGTATGATGCCGACCGGATCGGCCCCCTTGCTGGTTGCCATAACCGACCCCGGCAGAGAAGTTGGCTCTCGTAGATAAGCTCACGACGTGTTTTCCTCTACGCCCTTATAAAGAGACGTAATGAGCGGGCACTTCACGTCACCCTGCTCAGTGCAACATGCCTGCACCAGCCCCTCCAGCGTTCGCTCGATACGCCGCAGACTTGAAATTTTCTCACGCACCTTGGCGAGCTTCTGTCCGCCCAGTACCCGTGCTTCATCGCAATGGGTGCCGTCTTGCAGTGTTAGCAGTCCTCCGATTTCATCCAGGCTGAAGCCCAACCATTGGGCCGTTCGAATGAACTGAAGACGCGCCAACGCCTGATCGTCGTAATGGCGGATGCTTCCATAGGGTTTGTCAGGCTCTGCCACCAGTCCCCGGCGCTGGTAATAGCGGATGGTTTCCACTCCGATATTGGCGGCCTTGGCCAGGGCGCCAATGGTCATTGAACGTGGTTTCTTGGACATAGGGGGTTGATTCCGTAGCTGACTACGGGAGTAACCTTATCTCAGTCATCCATCTCATGAAAGGAGCCAACGTAATGTCTGAGCCCAAATCCGGTCGCGGTTCGCTGATCGCAGGGGGCGTTGCCGCCGTCCTGGCATCCGCCTGCTGTCTTGGTCCCCTGGTTTTAATCGCGTTAGGAGTTTCAGGCGCCTGGATCGGCAATCTGGCCGCCCTGGAACCCTATCGGCCCTGGTTCATCGGTGCGGCACTGGTGGCCATGGTGTTTGCCTGGCGCCGGATATACCGGCCTGCACAGGATTGCCAGCCGGGCGATGTTTGCGCGGTGCCGCAAGTACGCACAACCTACAAGGTTGTTTTCTGGATTGTCGCGCTGCTCATTCTGACTGCGCTGGCGTTCCCTTATGTTTTACCCCTATTTTACTGAGAGGCATAGCACCATGAAAAAATCACTGATCGCCACAGCGTTATTCCTGTTCGTTAGCCTGCCGGCCCTGGCAGCACCACAAACCGTCACCCTGTCAGTCCCTGGCATGACCTGTTCGGCCTGCCCGATCACCGTCAAGGCCGCTCTCAACCGGGTGGAGGGCGTGACCTCTGTGGATGTTCGTTATGAAGAACGCGATGCGACGGTCACCTTCGACGACGAGAAAACGACCGTTGAGGCACTGACGCAAGCCACCACCAACGCCGGCTATCCGTCCACGCTGAAACAATCTCAGGCAAAACAGGAGTAACCATGGCAAACCCCAAAACCCTGTTGCGGGTGAGCGTCATCGGCACGGTGCTGGTCGCCCTGTGCTGCTTTACCCCAATACTGGTGGTTTTGCTGGGAACCTTAGGCCTGGCAGCCCTCACCGGCTATCTCGACTACGTGCTTTTGCCCGCACTGGTCTTTTTTATTGGCCTGACCTGCTATGCCGTCTGGCGTAAAAAGAAACACGACGCCTGCTGCGATAGCCCTTCAACCAAGGAGTAACGTTTATGAGTGACAACAACCTGCACATTGCGGTGATTGGCAGCGGTGGCAGTGCCATGGCTGCGGCCCTGAAAGCGACGGAGCGCGGTGCCCGGGTGACGCTGATTGAGCGCGGCACCATCGGCGGAACCTGCGTCAACATTGGTTGCGTACCGTCCAAAATCATGATCCGGTCGGCGCATATCGCCCACCTTCGCCGGGAAAGCCCGTTTGACGACGGACTGAGTGCCCAGGCACCGGTGGTGGATCGTTCAGCCCTTCTGGCTCAGCAACAGGCCCGGGTGGAGGAGCTGCGCGAGTCCAAGTACCAGAGCATTCTCAATGACAATGCCGCGATTACCGTCCTCAAGGGCGAGGCGCGGTTCGTGGACGAGCGCACACTGACGGTTACGCTCAACGACGGCGGCGAGCAGACGGTGCACTTCGACCGGGCCTTTATCGGCACCGGTGCCCGGCCCGCCGAACCGCCTGTTCCGGGGCTATCCGAGACGCCCTATCTCACGTCCACCAGTGCGCTGGAGCTGGATCACATTCCCGAGCGCCTCGTTGTGATTGGTGCCTCGGTGGTGGCCATCGAGCTGGCTCAGGCCTTTGCCCGCCTTGGCAGTCGGGTCACCATTCTGGCCCGCAGCCGGGTGCTGTCTCAGGAAGACCCGGCGGTGGGTGAAGCCGTGGAAGCGGCCTTCCGTCGCGAGGGCATCGAGGTGCTCAAGCAGACCCAGGCCAGTGAGATTACCCACAATGGCCGGGTGTTCACCCTCCAAACCAACGCCGGCACCCTGGAGGCGGAGCAACTGCTGGTGGCCAGTGGCCGCACACCCAATACCGAGAACCTGAACCTGGAGGCCGTCGGCGTGGCTACCGAGCGCGGCGCGATCCGGATCGACAACCACCTGCAAACGACCGCGTCCGGCATTTATGCAGCCGGGGACTGCACCGATCAACCCCAGTTCGTCTACGTGGCTGCCGCCGGTGGTAGTCGGGCCGCCATTAACATGACCGGCGGTGACGCCAGCCTCGACCTCAGCGCCATGCCCGAGGTGATCTTTACCGATCCACAAGTGGCCACCGTCGGTCTGTCCGAGGCGGAGGCCCAGGCTCAGGGATACGACACCGACAGCCGCACCCTGACCCTCGATAACGTGCCCCGGGCCCTGGTTAACTTCGATACCGGGGGCTTCATCAAGATGGTCGCTGAGCGTGGCAGCGGACGATTGCTGGGTGTCCAGTCCGTCGCGGGCGAAGCCGGTGAGCTGATCCAGACGGCCGTCATGGCGCTGCGTGCGCGTATGACCGTGAACGACATTGCCGATGAGCTGTTCCCGTACCTGACCATGGTGGAGGGGCTCAAGCTCTGTGCCCAAACCTTCACCAAGGACGTGAAGCAATTGTCGTGCTGTGCGGGATAAGACGGTGCCGCCAATGTATAACATGGATGAGATCGTGGAACGGCTGGGTCTGACCGGCGAAAGGGAAGCCGCGCTTCATGTGACGCTGTTGCGCGAGCTTGCCCTGGGACAACCGGTCACTGTTGAGCGGCTCGCGAAGTCGCTCAACTGGACGACTGATGAGGCAGAGTTGGTGCTGGAAAAACTGCCCTGCGGGACCATCGAGTACGACGGCCAGGGACGGCTGATCGGCTCCGGCATCACACTGCGAGAAACCCCGCATGCATTTGTCATCAACGATCGGCCCCTTTACACCTGGTGTGCACTGGATGCCTTGATGTTTCCAACCGTTATTGGCGAACGGGCGCAGGTGCAATCGCGTTGCCCGCAGACGAACAACCCGATCAACATGACGATTACGCCACAGAGAGTGGTTTCGCTTGAGCCGGAGGACGCGGTCGTCTCTTTAGTGTCGGTGGCCGCATCGGGAGACATTCGAAGTGCGTTTTGTTGCGATGTCCTTTTCTTTGCCTCTCGACAGGCCGGGGAGGCCTGGGGGCGAGATAAACCAAGCGCGCAGCTGGTGACTGTGCAGGAAGGTTTCGAACTGGGACAGCGGATTGCGCACCTTATGCTCGACAGAGCAAGGCGTTACCAACATGACCTTTAATACCTGAATGTTCGATACCAATCTTGAACGTAGGTCAGCACCCAGGAGCTAGGCCATGTCATTTCCAAAGCGTTCCGTCGCTGCACCCTGTCTGTGCATCAAATCAGGAATTATCTGGACATGCGATTGGTGTATTCCTGTGGTGCCTCACCCGAACAACCGGACATGCACCCATTACACTGGCGATCGACGTGCCAGAACCGTGTGTCCGCCCGTTCCATTGCCGGGGTCTTGAAAGGCGATTTTTGCCCGTTTCGGGGAGTGAGAAGACCGGTAATTGGGGATGCATCGAATGTTCGCTTCTGTTTAGGTACGGACTGAAGCCGTCTGAGCGGGAATCACAGTGGCTCAGCACCTTTGTGAGTAGTTGCCGCTCGTAACTAGCGGCCAAGCGCGATGATGAGCCCCCATAAAAGTGCCAAGACTCAAGGTGAGCTTGGCTTGTATCTCAGCCCGCGCTTTATAACGCAATACATTTCCCGACCCGATAAGTGCCCGAGGCAGAACTATCCGCATAGCCCCAGGTAGTGCTGACAACGGAATGAGTCATCGAGGTAACGCACTGAGTTGGCATTGTATTATTAATTGCACCTTTGAAATCGACTGGAACCTGGCCTCAGGGGACAGAGGAAAGCGGCTTTTAACCTAACCACTGTTTCGCTCTCTCCGCTCAGGGCACGCACCTTTCCGATCGATGGTGTTCTTCCCGTCGTTTCTGTGGCAACGTAACACCACAGAAACGAATGGCTTTTTGAGGAGCCTACCCAGTCAGTGATGAGTCCTACATCCGAACAAAAAACACTCCAACAACGTCAGGCGGGCCTGAAGGCGGCGTCTCGGATCATGAAGGGCTGGGGGGTCGAAGACTCAGATCAAAGCCGCATCCTCGACGTTGACCAAAACACTTTTGACTCAACTGAGGAACTCAAGGCGTTGACAGAGCGCCAGTTGGTGACGATTTCTTATCTTCTGAATATTCACGCGTCTCTCAGAGAGGTCTTTCAGAACCCGGAGAATCACCTCGGCTTTATGACCGCGGCTAACCAGAATTCCCCGTATTTTGGTCGGCGGCCTCTCGATTTCGTTTTGACCGGTGAGATTGATTCCCTAAAAAAAGTCTATGAGAGCCTGGAGCAATTGAAAAATGGACTCTGGTAAAGACCTAAGCATCCAGGATATAGCGGAGCAGCTAGGTGTCTGCAGAGAGGAGCTGCCGGAAAATGCCCTTCTAGCGAACTGTCCGCGGGAGGACGTTTGCATATTGTTTAAAGCGCTCTACCATCGAATGCACGCCGTCATCGGGAACGATCGAGACAACCTGGCTCACTGGTTGAGAACGCCCAATGAAGCATTCAAATGCAGACCGATTGATCGCTTGAGTTCGATTGAGGGCTTTCGGGAGGTTCTACGCTACCTCGAGTTCTTTTCTCAATAACCAAAGGGAAGGGATTGATTGAATTTCGTAGTCTTTAGCGGCCTGGACGATGGCATCCTGCACTTTTTGCTGCGGCACAGGAGCAACAGCATGGTGACGAGCCTTACGACCGCCTTCAGGCGCCTAATCATATGGGCAGTCAGGACTCCCCCATTCCAACCCGACGGGGCCACCTACAGCGCCTTGTAGC